>JAIDHX010000030.1 GCA_029053015.1 Lachnospiraceae bacterium | reverse complement strand
AGACTGTGGTTGGAGCCTTTCTAAAACCATCGGGTGGTAGGAGAAAACAACCAATCCACAGTATCTTCAACAGTATAGCATACAGTCCTTGGAGAGGGACTATAAATACTACTACTATATAATACGAGGAGACTATATGGCAAATATCATTTCAGACGAAACAATTGAATACGTAGGCATTCTTGCCAAGCTGGAGCTCTCGGACGAGGAGAAGGAAGCTGCCAAGAAGGATATGGCGGATATGCTGGACTATATCGATAAATTAAACGAACTGGATACGGACGGTGTGGAGCCCATGTCCCATGTCTTTTCCATGGATAATGTATTTAGGGAGGATGTGGTGACCAATGGAGATGACCGAAGCGCCATCCTGCAAAATGCGCCCGGCGAAAAGGACGGCATGTTTAAAGCGCCGAGAACGGTAGAATAGGGAGGTGTAACCATGGGTTTACTGGAATTGACGGCAGCAGGACTGGCGGAAAAAATAAAAACGGGAGAAGTGACATCCGTGCAGGCGGTGGAAGCCGTGTTGGAAAATATTGCCGAAAAGGAAGAGGCGCTGCACTGTTATGTTACAATTGACAAAGAGGGTGCGATAAAAAAGGCGGAGGAAGTGCAGAAAAAAATAGAAGCCGGAACGCTTTCGGGTACTCTTGCCGGCGTACCCGTTGCGATAAAGGATAATATTTGCACGGCGGGGATGCTGACAACCTGTTCTTCCAAAATTCTGGGGAATTTTGTGCCGCCTTTTTCTGCACAGGCAGTACATGCGCTGGAGGCGGCGGGAGCCGTTATATTGGGGAAAACCAATATGGACGAATTTGCCATGGGTTCCACTACGGAGACTTCCGCGTTTGGTGTGACAAAGAATCCCCACAACACGGCGCATGTTCCCGGCGGTTCTTCCGGCGGTTCCGCGGCTGCGGTGGCGGCGGGTGAGTGCTTTTTTGCACTGGGTTCTGACACGGGAGGTTCCATCAGACAGCCCGCTTCCTTTTGCGGGGTCGTCGGTATGAAGCCGACCTACGGCACGGTTTCCCGATATGGGTTGATTGCTTACGGCTCGTCCTTAGACCAGATTGGTCCGCTGACAAAGGATGTGGCAGACTGCGCTGCCGTTTTAGAGGTATTGGCGTCGCATGATTCAAAAGATTCTACTTCCGTAGCGAGGAAGGACACGGATTTCTCCTCTGCGCTGATTCCCGATGCGGCAGGGCTGCGGGTTGGGATTCCGCGGGATTATTTTGGAGAAGGCTTAGACAGCGAGGTCAAGGCGGCGGTCTTAGAGGCGGCAAAGGTGCTGCAGGAAAAAGGAGCCGTTGTGGAGGAATTTGATTTAAGCCTTGTGGAGTATGCGATTCCGGCATATTACACCATCGCTTCGGCGGAGGCAAGCTCCAACTTAGAGCGTTTTGACGGAATCAAATACGGTTATCGGACGCCGGATTTTGACGGTCTGCACAGCATGTACAAAAAGACGAGGAGCGAGGGCTTTGGCGCAGAGGTAAAAAGGCGAATTATGCTTGGCTCGTTTGTCTTAAGTTCCGGTTATTACGATGCTTACTATTTAAAGGCGCTGAAGGTCAAGGCATTGATTAAAAAAGCATTTGACGAGGCATTTCAAAAATATGACGTGATTTTAGGCCCGGTTGCGCCCACCACCGCGCCGAAGCTGGGAGAGTCCCTCAAAGACCCGATTAAAATGTACCTTGGTGACATTTATACCATTTCCGTCAATCTTGCGGGACTGCCGGCGATGAGCATCCCCTGCGGCATGGACAGCAAAGGACTTCCCATCGGTGTGCAGTTTATCGGAGACTGCTTTCAGGAAAAGAAACTTCTGCACGCGGCGTACGCTTACGAGCAGGCGGAAAAAGAAGGCTGTCTATGAAAAAACGCAATTTTACAACTTTATTTATAATAATACCCGTGTTGCTTCTGAGCGCCTGCGGGGGCAGCAAAAAGGAGGAGGCGCCCGTAAAGGACTATCAGATATGCTATGAGGCCTGTCCTGAAGCCGCCTATTCTGCGGCGGAGTGGCTTTCGGCAGATGGCAGGTTGGACTTTCCCTTTGTTTTGGAAGAGCCGGTTCCGAACGCTTCCAGAGACGAGATGTTTGCACGCTTTTATATACCGGAAGAAGCCTTAAAGCAGGCGGAGACAAAAGATTTGCTGCAACTGGTAAAGCGCTATCCGGGCTCCGGTCTGACTGCCTTTTATCTCTATAATGAACCGTCGCACTATTTGGATTATGTCACGCAGACCTTTAATGCGGTGGACGAACTCTATAGTAGAAAGGACTTTGCGGAGACGCTTTTGCAGGTGTATGCGACGGAGGAAATGCTGCCGGCGCAAAGCTTTGACGATAAAGAGGAGCAGACGGCATATGACAAAGAGAGGAACGCCGGTGCCAACGGCATTATGCTTTTGGAAACAATGCTTGCACAGGATGCCATGTTTGAAGAACTGGACGACGGACAGCGCCGTCAAGTGCTGGAAGAAGTCATTGCAAAGGACAGTGTACGGGAAAACGACGACTGTTACGGCAGGTGCTCAGGCTTCTTTGCATATATAAAAGAACTGCACGATGCGGACGGAAGCAAATGGTACGATTACATTGCGGAGTCCGAACCAAAGTGGACGGTATATCTCGACGAATACTGGGAAAATCATAGCTGGCCCTGATTGGTCAGCAGGTAATTGCGAAACTCATATTAGCCGGTTTCGAATTGTGTATATGGTATATTCCATAAGCAGACCCTTGCTTACCGTCGGTACTTAGCTGCCGTATTTTGGCAGCTTACGTACCGCTACGGTAAGCTCGGAGCGAGAGCGAGTCTGCGTTGGAATGTACCATATACACAATGACACTTGCTGCAGAATACATTTCGCAATCACCTGTGATTTGTTAATAAAGAAAGGAACGATTGGATATGGCAAAACAATACGAAACAGTTATCGGTCTGGAGGTTCATGTGGAGCTTGCCACAAAGACCAAAATTTTCTGCGGCTGCTCCACGGCATTTGGCGGTGCGCCTAACACCCACACCTGCCCTGTCTGCACGGGGATGCCGGGAACGCTGCCTGTGCTCAACAAACAAGTAGTGGAGTATGCGGTTGCGGTAGGGCTTGCGACCGGATGTAAAATCACACAGTACTGCAAGTTTGACAGGAAGAATTATTTTTATCCAGACAACCCGCAGAATTATCAGATTTCACAGCTCTACCTGCCTGTCTGCCGTGACGGTTTTGTAGAGATAGAGACGCCTGCCGGAATGAAAAAAATCGGCATCCATGAAATCCATATGGAGGAGGACGCAGGAAAGCTGATTCATGATGAGTGGGAAGACATATCGCTGGTGGATTACAATCGTTCCGGTGTGCCGCTGATTGAAATTGTGTCTGAGCCGGACATGAGGAGCGCGGACGAGGTGATTGCCTATCTGGAAAAGCTGCGGCTGATTATCCGCTATCTGGGAGCATCCGACTGCAAACTGCAGGAGGGCTCCATGCGTGCGGACGTCAATCTTTCCGTGCGTGAACTGGGAAGTGAAACATTCGGGACAAGAACGGAGATGAAAAACCTGAATTCCTTTAAGGCAATTGCACGTGCCATAGACAGTGAGCGTGCCCGTCAGATTGAGCTTTTAGAGGAGGGAAAGAAGGTCATACAGGAGACAAGGCGCTGGGATGACAACAAGGAATATTCCTATGCCATGCGCTCAAAAGAAGATGCACAGGACTACCGTTATTTCCCCGATCCGGATTTGGTGCCGCTTCGGATTGATGATGACTGGCTGAAACGCATACAGGATGCTCAGCCGGAATTCAGAACGGAAAAGATGGAAAGGTATAAAAAGGAATTTGATATTCCCGAGTATGATATCGAAATTATCACGGCTTCCAAGCACATGGCGGATATTTTCGAGGCAGCCACCGCTATCTGCGGACAGCCTAAAAAGGTGAGCAACTGGCTGATGGGAGAGACGCTGCGGCTCTTAAAGGAGCGTGAGGAAGAGCCGGAGGAAATTCGCTTTTCACCTGAAAATCTGGCAAAACTGATAGAATTGACCGACGCAAAAGCCATCAATTCCACAGTGGCCAAGGAGGTATTCGAGGTAATGTTTGATGAGGATATCGACCCGGCAGCATATGTGGAAGAAAAGGGACTGGTCATGGTAAGCGATGAGGCTCCCCTGAAAAAAGCAGTGGAGGAGGTTATCGCCGCCAATCCCAAATCCGTGGAGGATTACCGCGGCGGCAAGGAGCGTGCCCTTGGATTTTTAGTGGGGCAGACCATGAAGGCGATGAAGGGAAAAGCCGACCCTGCCGCGATAAACAAAATTTTAAAAGAACTCTTATAAGATATTATTCTGAAAGTAAAAATTCAACCAGTTTAATGGCGGTATCTCCTCTTTTGGTGTTGGCGATAATACCTAAATAGGAGATACCTTCTTTATAATAATAGGCATCCGTAAATTTGGGGCAGCTGCTGATATCTACGCCGACAGGGATAGGTTCCTGCATCTCTTCCGGCTTAAACGGGTCCGGCAGAACAATATCCTCCGCAGACTGGTTGGTATTCTGTAACGCTTCTATCTGTGCCGCGACGGCATTATCGATATAGTAAATTCTGCCTGATTCGGACAACTCGGCCAGCATTTCTGCGCTTAAGGCCTCGGATAAATCCATGTAGATATTGCTGTAGGCGTAGCGGGAAAAACTGTCGGGCTCGCCCACAAGGACGTCTAAGTCCCGCGCCGCAATATATACCGTGATAAATTCTGCGGTGCCGATGGCATTGCTTTCAAAGCTTAAGGAGGTATTAAAGGAAACGGTGTATTTTTCCTTGTCAATTCCGGCGTAATCCATAAAATCGTTTAAAAACGCTTCCTCTGTCTCAAAAGGAATGCCGTTCAGCATTGCGCCGTAAAGGGCGTAATGGGTACGGTTAAAAAAGCTGGAAACGATGGAGATAAGAAAAACAACGGCAGCGATGCCGCCGAGCACATACCATTTATAGTAGGTCCAAAAATAAGAAAGCTTCTTTTTGAAGGGCTGGTTTTTCAAATTTGCCCGTTCTTCTTTGAATTCGTCCATGACTGCCATAAAAGCACCTGCCTTTTGTGAAATGACATAAAATAACTTAAAAATTATCATAAAATATGATTTTCGCTTTGTCAATGAATGGAATGTGAGCAGTTTCTAAAAAAAAGATAAATTTACGGAAAGACGGCGCTTTTGCTTGCTTTCTTTTTTATTATGTAATATCATATTTATATCTTGTCCGGTGCAGAGCGGACAGGGAATATGGATAGGGACAGGAGAAAAATATGAGTGATATTTATGTAGAATGTCTGGTAAAAACGGAATCCTCCACCTTTGTAAGATTGCTGCGTATCCTGCTTATTATGCTGACGGTGGTGTTTGGCCTGCTGGCGCTGGCGGGAGTGATCGTGGCTTTGATTGTGGCAGTGGGGACTGGTGTCGGGGCGTATTTTGCCCATCTCAATGCCAATATCGAGTACGAATATCTGTATCTCGATAAGGAGCTGTCCGTCGATAAGATTATGGCGCAGACAAGGAGAAAGAGAGTGGCAACCTATGAGGTAGAGCGCATGGAGATATTTGCACCCATCAAGTCCTACCATCTCGACAATTACAAGAACCGCACAGGCAAAGAGACGGATTACAGCATCAGACGGGAGGAACAGCCTGACAGACGTTATGTCATGTATTACGACGGCAGCCAGAAGGTTATCTTCAGCCCGAACGAGGAGCTTGTGAAGGCGCTGCGCAACGTATCGCCCCGAAAGGTATTTACAGACTAGGCCGCCTGCATAAATGTGCCTGAATCAATATTCCTGCATAAATATGCCTGAATAAATATGCAGTGATATCTTGACAGTGGCGTCCAAGTCTGATAAACTCTACAAATTAACATATTTTTCATTTGATTTTACTAAAAGGAGGAGAAAATGGGACAGATTATTGGCGAAGGAATTACGTTTGACGATGTGCTCCTTGTACCGGGCTATTCGCAGGTAATTCCCAATCAGGTTGACCTGACGACATGGTTGACGAAAAAGATTAAACTCAACATTCCGATGATGAGCGCCGGTATGGATACGGTTACCGAGCACCGCATGGCAATTGCGATGGCGAGGCAGGGCGGCATCGGCATTATCCACAAAAATATGTCTATTGAAGCACAGGCGGAGGAAGTAGACAAGGTAAAACGCTCGGAGAACGGCGTTATCACAGATCCATTTTCTTTATCACCCGAACATACGCTGGCAGACGCAGATGCGCTGATGGCAAAGTTCAGAATATCAGGCGTACCGATTACGGAAGGGCGTAAGCTGGTAGGCATCATTACCAATCGTGATTTAAAATTTGAAACCGATTTTTCCAAGAAAATAAAAGAATCCATGACAAGCGAGGGGCTGATTACCGCGCCCGAGGGCATTACCTTAGAGGATGCAAAACAGATTCTTGCCAAGGCAAGAAAGGAAAAGCTTCCTATCGTGGACCAGGATTATAACTTAAAAGGTCTGATTACCATCAAGGATATTGAGAAGACCATCAAGTACCCGCTGGCGGCAAAGGATGAGCAGGGCAGGCTTCTCTGCGGTGCGGGCGTAGGTATCACTGCCAACGTGCTGGATCGCGTGAGCGCTCTGGTGGACGCAAAGGTAGATGTGATTGTACTTGACTCTGCGCACGGACATTCCGAAAACGTGCTGCGCTGCTTAAGAATGATTAAGGAAAAATATCCCGAACTGCAGGTGGTTGCAGGTAATGTGGCGACGGGCGAGGGCACAAAGGCTTTGATTGAGGCCGGTGCGGATGCGGTCAAAGTAGGTATCGGTCCGGGCTCCATCTGTACGACCCGTGTCGTTGCAGGTATCGGCGTTCCGCAGATAACGGCGATTATGGACGCATACGCAGTGGCAAAAGAGTACGGCATCCCTGTTATCGCGGACGGCGGCATCAAGTACTCCGGCGATATGACGAAGGCGATTGCGGCAGGCGGCAATGTATGTATGATGGGTTCCATCTTTGCAGGCTGCGATGAAAGCCCGGGAGAATTTGAACTGTTCCAGGGCAGAAAATATAAGGTATACCGCGGTATGGGTTCCATTGCGGCAATGGAAAACGGCAGCAAGGACCGTTACTTCCAGTCAGACGCCAAAAAGCTGGTGCCGGAAGGCGTCGAGGGACGTGTGGCATACAAGGGTACGGTAGAGGATACCGTGTTCCAGTTGATGGGTGGTCTGCGCGCCGGTATGGGTTACTGCGGCACCGCTACCGTTGAGGAGTTAAAACAGCAGGGCAGGTTTGTCAAGATTTCTGCCGCTTCCTTAAAGGAAAGCCATCCCCATGACATCCATATTACAAAAGAAGCGCCGAACTACAGCGTGGACGAATAAAGGTAAAGGAGAAGGAGCGGGAGGCTCCTTTTTCTTTTTGAGAAGGTATTGGTAACTGTGAAACGCAGAGGCTATGCCGTTGTCATTGCACACTTTGTATATGCCAACGCAGACTCGCTTTCGCTCCAAGCTTACCGTAGCGGTACATAAGCTCGAAAATACCTCGCTAAGTACCGACGGTAAGCAAGGGTCTGCTTATGGAATATACAAAGCGCGCAATTCGGAAGCGGCAAATATATGTTTTAAAATTACCCATTAGAAAAACGGAGTACCGGGACTGTAAATGGGTTGCGCGATAGAGTACAAATATGTTAAAATCTTATCATGTATGGTCATGTGGTTAGGAAGTTGTTATGCATGGCATTGTGCTGTTTGGGCGGCAGAGTGAATGGGTATTTGGAGGAAAAGGGTGAGTTTTGAATATAAAAAGGAAGAGAGCATGGATGTTCTCTCCTATAAAAATCTCATAGACAGGGAAGAGCTTCAGCGTCTGCAGGACAGCATATGCGCGTCTGCGGGCGTGTGCGCATACGCTGTGGATGCTATGCGGGAAAAGCAGACCGCAGTTTCAGGGGCGGAGGGCGACGTACAGAGTATGTTTCCTTATTTGTCCGCACAGCTTACGGAGCAGATTCTTTCAAGGGTGGAGAAGGGCTCGCTGGAGGAATATGTGGTGGAGGATACAGAGGCTGTCAATCTGAAGGCGGCAGCAGTTTCCGTCCGGATAAAGGGCGAGACGGTGCTTAACTGGATTGTGCTGGGCGCTGTATCTGACAAAGCGGGCATTGTGAAAGCGGAGGACAAGCTGAATGGTGTTTCCCGTTTCCTGACAGAACAGGAATTTTACAGGGTGCTGGATTTGTTTCGGGAGAGCAGCCTGCTGTTGTTTCGAAACAGGCTTTCCCGTGTCAGCGCAGAGGCGGAAAATCTAAGTAGCCGCCATTTGGAGTGTGAAACGCAGGACTCCCTCGATAGGATAGAGGCGCTGACGGGAATTGCACAGCTTGCGGAGCACGGCGGCATGTCCGTGCGTGTTATGAAGAAGGCGCTTGCCATAGCGGGAGCGTATCTGCGGACGGCGTGCGGTTATGTGTACAGACTGCATACAGAGGAGAAAAAAGCTGACATTCTGGCGGACTGGTATCAGAAAGGTGCGGTTTCGCCTTTTGATAAAGAGAAGATTTCGAAACAGGAAGATGCATTGTTTTCAGAGAAGCCGGTGGTAAATGCGTCTTACATGGTATTTCCCCTTTGTAAAGGCGAGGAAGGCATGAGTCTCTGCTTTTGCAGGGCGGAGAACAGCCGGAGCTTTACCATGCAGGAAGTCAGGTTTGCGGCGGATGTGACAAAGCTTTTGCAGACTATGCTGGCGGGACAGAAAGTGTCAAACCCGCAGGCAGAGACCGAAGCGTGGCTTGCCGGTATTCTTGACAATGTGTGCTGCGGCATCTATGTCAAAGACAAGGAAACAGGCGAGGTGCTTTTTGCAAATAAAAGACTGAAGCGCGTTTTCTCAGAGGAGCTTGCGGATGGTGCATTTGAGCAGTTTTTGGAGAGCTTCGGTGACCACAAGGAGGGCGGGCTCTATGAGGTAAACGATGCTTTGCGGGAGCGGTGGTATGACCTTTTGCATGCGGAAACCACGTGGATTGACGGCAGGGAAGTCATGGTGTATTCCCTCTATGACATCACGGATAAAAAGCTTCATCAGGAAAAAATAGAAAAGCAGGCTTACACGGATTTGCTGACAGGTCTCTACAACAGAGTATGCTGTGAACGAGATTTGGCGTGGTATTTGGATGACGCCAAAAGGCGGGCTGTAAAGGGCGGTCTGCTCTACATAGACTTAGATGATTTTAAACATATCAATGACGGACTCGGGCATCAGTACGGCGATGTGCTGCTCAAGGAAATATCGGGCGCCCTGTCTCACGTAGAAGGAATCCGGACAACCTGTTACCGCATGGGCGGCGACGAGTTCGTGATTGTGGTGCCGCCGGAGAATTTTTCTGAGTTTGAGAAAATCATTGCCGAGATTCAGGCTTTGTTTGCAAAGCCGTGGAATCTCCGCAACAGGGAGTATTACTGTACCATGAGTATGGGAGTAGTCACCTTTCCGGACGATGGCGACAATGTACAGGAAATTATCCAAAAGGCGGATATTGCCATGTACGAGGCAAAGAACATGGGCAAAAACCGTTATGCGCATTACTCCGACAGCCTTGGCGATTATTCCGGCAGGCGGCTTGATATGGAAAAAAATATGCGCGACGCTGCCGTGGCAGGTTATGGAGAATTTGAGGTGTATTACCAGCCCATTATCGATATTTCCCAGCCGGCAATGCCCTGTACGGGTGCGGAAGCCCTGATACGCTGGAACAGCGCAACCTTGGGATTTATTTCGCCGGCAGAATTCATTCCTCTCGCCGAATACTTGGGACTGATTAATCCAATCGGCAGCCATGTGCTGCAGGAGGCGTGCAGGGAATGTAAGAAATGGAATGACAATGGCTACCCGGGCTACAAGGTCAATGTCAATCTCTCCGTCGTGCAGCTTTTGCAGCCGGATATTGTGGAAACCATCAGGCGGACTCTTGTGGAGACGGGCGTAAAGCCACACAATCTCACTCTTGAAGTGACGGAGAGTCTTGCCATCAACGATATGGTGCGGATGAAGGAAATTTTGACGAGCATCAAGGGACTTGGCGTGCGGATTGCATTGGACGATTTCGGCACCGGATATTCTTCCCTCAATCATATCAGGGAGATTCCTTTTGACGTCATCAAGGTGGATCAGAGCTTTGTCAGGGATTTGGCGGAGGACGCTTACTCGCAGTCCTTTATCAAGATGGTGGCGGAGCTGGCAGAGACTATCGGCGTCAGCATCTGCGTGGAAGGAATTGAGACAGAGGAGCAGTACAGGGTACTGGAGGGCATGAAAGTAAGGATGGTGCAGGGCTACTATTTTGACCGTCCCATGCCGCGCCGGGAGTTTGAGAAAAAATACATTTAAGCGGGCGGATAAGAACCTGCAGCAAGGAGGAAACATGTTATCACTGGAACAGGAGTTAAAGGAAAACAGCTATCCCGGAAGGGGGATTGTCATCGGCAGGTCGAAGGACGGCAGATATGCGGTGACGGCGTATTTTATCATGGGACGCAGCTCAAACAGCCGCAACCGTATCTTTGCAGAGGAGGGCGAGGGAATCCGCACGGAGGCTTTTGACCCGTCCAAGTTAGAGGACCCCAGCCTGATTATTTATGCGCCGGTCCGCGTTTTGGGAAACAGGACGATTGTGACGAACGGCGACCAGACAGATACGGTTTATGAGGGATTTGAAAAAGGACTTACCTTTGAAGAGGCTTTGCGGAGCCGTGAGTTTGAGCCCGACGCACCCAACTACACACCGCGTATTTCCGGCGTACTGCAAGTGGAGAATGGCAGCTATCGCTATGCCATGTCCATCTTAAAGAGCAATGACGGGGACGCCGCTTCCTGCCTGCGTTACACCTTCGACTATGAGAACCCCGCAGCAGGTGAAGGCCGCTTTATCCATACCTATATGCATGACGGCACACCCCTCCCCAGCTTTTCAGGCGAGCCGAAAAAAGTAGAAATCCCCGACGACATGGAAGCCTTTACCGAAATGCTCTGGAACAGCCTGAACGAAGAAAACAAAGTATCTCTTTTCGTGCGCTACATTGACATTGCGACAGGAGAATACCGGACAAAAATCATCAACAAAAACCAGTAAGCAGGTAATAGCAAAACGTAAAAAAGGAGCATATTCCGGCTGTATATTCTCTTCAAAGCCGGATGTGCCAGACATTCCATCAAGCCCAGTAGTGCAGAAGTCAGTCGGGGAACGCCCCTCCTGCCTTCTATGGTCTTGATTCCATGGCACAAAAGGCTTTTCACAGAATATACAGCCGGAATATGCAGCCAATTTTTGCCGCTTTCGAATTGTGCATATTGTGTATTCCATAAGCAGACTCTTAAAAAACGCCGGTACTTAGCGAGGTGTTTTCAAGCTTAGTACCGCTGCGTTTTTTGCGAAGCGAAAGCGGGTCTGTGTTGGAATACACAATATGTACAATGACAACCGCATAGTTACTATGTTTCGCAATACCCAACAAAAAAGAAAAGAGTAAGGAGACAAAACATGAACGAAATCGAACTGAAATACGGCTGTAACCCCAACCAGAAGCCGTCCCGCATCTACATGGAAGACGGAAGCGAACTTCCGGTTACCGTCTTAAACGGAAAGCCCGGCTACATCAACTTTTTGGACGCCTTTAACGGCTGGCAGCTTGTAAAGGAACTGAAGGCGGCAAGCGGACTTCCGGCGGCGGCTTCTTTTAAGCATGTATCCCCTGCGGGAGCGGCAGTGGGACTTCCGCTGACAGAGACGCTTGCGAAGATTTACTGGGTGGACGACTTGGGAGAGCTTTCTCCGCTTGCCTGTGCCTATGCGAGAGCCCGCGGCGCGGACAGAATGTCATCCTTTGGCGACTTTATCGCGCTTTCCGATGTGTGCGACGAGGACACGGCGCGCCTGATTAAGAGAGAGGTGTCCGACGGCGTGATTGCCCCGGGCTATACGGACGAAGCGCTTGCTCTTCTTAAGGCAAAGAAAAAGGGCGCATACAATATCATACAGATTGACGAGTCCTATGTACCTGCTCCCGTTGAGAAAAAGCAGGTGTACGGTATCACCTTCGAGCAGGGCAGGAACGAGCTTGCCATCGACGATGCACTTCTCGGCAATATCGTCACAAAAAATAAAGAAATTCCGGCGCAGGCTCTGATGGACATGAAGATTGCACTGATTACGCTGAAGTATACCCAGTCCAATTCCGTATGCTACGTGAAGGACGGACAGGCAATCGGTATCGGCGCAGGGCAGCAGTCCCGCGTGCACTGTACAAGGCTGGCAGGACAGAAGGCGGACAACTGGTTTCTGCGCCAGTCGCCGCAGGTGCTTTCCTTACAGTTTGTGGACACTTTGGGAAGAGCGGACAGGGACAATGCCATCGACAATTACATTGGCGAGGAATATATGGATGTGCTCTCCGAGGGCGCATGGCAGAGGGTATTCAAGGAAAAGCCGCCCGTGTTCACGGCAGAGGAGAAGCGGGCATGGCTTGATAAAATGCAGGATGTGACTTTAGGCTCAGACGCCTTTTTCCCGTTCTCCGACAATGTGGAGAGGGCGCGAAAGAGCGGCGTCAGATATATTGCACAGCCGGGCGGCTCAGTAAGGGACGATTTGGTAATCGAGTGCTGCGACAAGTACGATATGGCAATGGCATTTACCGGAATTCGGTTATTCCATCATTAAGGAGAGAAAAGGGCGGGTTATGAAATTACAAGATTTAGATGGATTTGATTTAGTAACCATACAGTGCCACGACAATCCCGACGCCGATGCGCTGGCGTCGGGCTACGGTCTGTACTGTTATTTTAAAGAGAAGGGAAAGGATGTCCGGCTGGTTTACAGCGGCAGAAACAAGATTCAGAAGTCCAATCTGGTGCTGATGATAGAAAAACTGCACATTCCCGTCGAGTATATTAAGCCGGAGACAAATGCAAAGCTGCATGTGGGCGGGCTGTTGATTACGGTTGACTGCCAGTATGGTGCAGGTAATGTAACCGGAATTACAGGCGATGAAATTGCCATTATCGACCATCATCAGGAGGAGGTTGAGAGCATACCCTTAAGTATCATCCAGTCCCATTTGGGAAGCTGTTCTACGCTTGTCTGGAAACTTTTGGGGGACGCAGGATTTAAGGTAGACGATGAAAATGGTCTGGGAACAGCGCTGTATTATGGTCTGTACACGGACACCAATCAGTTTTCGGAACTTTACAATCCGCTTGACATGGATATGCGCGAGGCGCTTCCCTATGACAAGTCGCTGATTACGCTGTTCCGCAATTCCAATCTTTCCCTGAAAGAACTGGAGATAGCGGGCATCGCCATGATTCGCTACAGCTACAACGACGATTATGAATTTGCGGTGATTAAGGCGCAGCCCTGCGACCCTAACATACTTGGACTTATCAGCGATTTTCTGCTGCAGGTGGATATTATCAAAACCTGCGTGGTGTTCAACGAGACCGGCGACGGCTATAAACTGTCGGTCAGAAGCTGTATCAAGGAAGTAAACGCAAGCGAGCTTGCGTCATATCTCACGGAAAATATCGGATCGGGCGGCGGACATTACGAGAAGGCGGGCGGTTTTGTCAGCATGAAGCTGTATGAAGAGCATTATCCGACCCTCCACGCCGAAGGGTATTTTAACAACCGTATGACGGAGTATTTCGACAGCTTTACGGTTATCTACTCCAATGAGTACGAGGCGGACACAAGCGATATGAAGCTCTATCACAAGCGGAAAATCCCCGTTGGCTTCGTCAAGGCGGCGCAGGTTCTGCCCATTGGAACGCCCATCACCATAAGGACGCTGGAGGGTGATATCAACCTGACGGTGGAAGAAGATTTGTACATTATCATCGGTATCAAGGGCGAGGTTTACCCGAACCACAGGGCAAAATTCGAACAGTCTTATATGGAGCTGAACCAGAAGTATACGAGCAGCGGGCGCAGCGACAATTCGAAGTATGTGCCGATGATAAAAAACAGGTCGGACGGAAAAGATCTGGTGCTTACCGACTATGCCATGATGTGCGTGCCAACCGGCGAGGTACAGATTTATGCGCGCCCGCTGACCAAGGGCGTAAAGGTGTTTACGGCATGGGACAAGGAAAAGTACATGTTAGGACGTCCGGGTGACTACCTGGCTGTCCGCCGTAACGATTTACACGACGTATATGTAGTAGAAAAGGATATTTTTGCAAAAACCTACGACGAAATTGCCGTGGAGGAAGCATAATGGAAAAAGAAACGGAAAAAAAGTATACCTATGATGCCTTTATCAGCTACAGGCACAGTGAACTTGACAAATTTGTGGCGGAAAACCTGCATAAACAGTTGGAGGCGTTCCGTCTGCCCGGCAATGTATCAAAAAAAGCAGGACGGAAAAAAATAGAGCGGGTATTCCGCGACAAGGACGAACTGCCGCTCACCAGCAATCTTGAGGACCCGATTATGCAGGCGCTGCAGGGTTCGGAATTTCTGATTGTCATCTGTTCCCCGCGGCTCAGGGAGTCTCTGTGGTGCAAGAAAGAAATTGAGACTTTTATCCGCCTGCACGGGCGGGAGAAGGTCTTTGCCGTTCTGATAGAAGGGGAGCCGGAAGACTCTTTTCCCGAGGAACTGCTCTTTTACGAAGAAACCGTGGAAAAGCCGGACGGCACGACGGAAACCGTGAAAAGGGCTATGGAGCCGCTGGCGGCGGATGTCCGCGGAAAAAATAAGAAAGAGATGTTAAAAGCCATGCGGACGGAGATTCTGCGTCTGGTGGCACCCATGTTTTCCCTGACCTATGACGACTTGCGCCAGAGACATCGGGAGAGAAAAATGCGCCGGATACTGGTGGCGTCTCTGACAGGCACAATCGTGTGCTTTGCTTTTGGCACGATAAGTACCGCGATGGTGCTGCAGATACAAAAGCAGAAGGAACAGATACAGGCGCAGAGCGCGGAAATTCAGGCGCAAAGCATGGAGATCAGTATACAGAATCATAATCTTTTACAGTACCAGGCAGTCAGCCTTGCGGAGGAATCCTCTCGCCAGCTTGCTGCCGGAGACAGAATCGGCGCAATCGAGACGGCAAGACAGGCGCTGACGGAGTACAATGGTATAGAGATGCCTTATACTGCGGAGGCGCAGTATGCGCTGACGAGCGCTATGTATGTTTATGACAACGGCAGCAAGCTGAAACCGCAATACCAAATGGAGACGGCGGGTATCATCAGTTTAATGTCTGTGTCCCAGGACAGGGAAACACTTCTGACCTATGACCGGTCGGAAACGCTGACAATCTGGGATATTGCATCCGGAACGGTACGGGGCACAATCCGGGATTCTGCTTTTGCAGTTGCGTCCGAGACGGACTGTGTGTTTTTGGACAATAACAGGCTGCTCTACGCAACGGATGAGAATGACGTATTGGTTTATGACATTGCACAGGGAAAGGTAACGGATACTATTGAAAGCACATCCGTGTTAGGTGTGTATGCGGACGAGCAGGAAAAATATTTTGTTGTCAGAGACTTGTCGAAAATGCGCATTTATGATACGCAGACGCTGACACAGCTCTATGAATATACGCCTGAGGAGGAAAGAGATTTAGGCAGTGAGATTTTCTTCAGTGAGGACAGTGCGTATTTGATTTTTACGGAGGAGCAGCATTTGGAGGATTCTCCTTACTGGGAGACGGAAAATTTTCTGTATTTCTGGAATCTTTCGGAAAATGTGATTTCTGACCCGATTGCCGTCGGCAAGGGACACAATCTGTTGGTGCGGACAAAGGACGGCATAGCGTATATTAAGCTGGTCTACAGCAAAGAAGATTACAGGAGCGCCAGCACGGTTCTTATGGCATATGACCTTGCTGCGGGTAAAGTCTTGTGGAGCAGAGAGTATGAAAGTTTTTATGCAGACTTTATGCAGCGTCCTTATGCGGAAGGCGCCCATCATCTGCTGCTTGCTTCCTATGAGAATGTTATGCTGGTGGATATGACGGACGGTTCGGAATATGCAAGCTTTGTCCTGAGCAATACGGCATCGGGAGTCGCAGTATTCAGCAATCTGGACAGATACCTTGTGTTTACCAGAAGCGGCGAACTGCATCTGATTGTAGTGGAGAGCGGGGATGACTATCTCATGTCAAATGTGTTTATGTGCCATTCGCAGAATGTATTGAATTATAAGATAATGAACGGCGGATATCTGGTGCTGCCCTATTCAGACAACCACGTCACGGTATATGAGTACAGTGAGGGGGAAGACATGGAGGAGTACGACGGAGAGGTAATAGTGCCGGAAACATACCGCCTTACTTATCAGGAGGCGGTGGAACATGCCAAAGAAAAAGGACTGTCCAGAGCGGATTTGGTAAACAGTATTTTCTACAGTACGGATGAAAGCCTGATGTTTGTCGTTTACAATGACAATACGCTGGAAATCTATGGTACGGCGGACATGAGCTTAAAGGGCAGTATTGATGAAATTTCTTTGCTCAGTCTCAATACCTTTTTTGGGACGGATAAAGACGGCAATTTCTTTATTGGCGGCTCGGGGAGCGAGGGCTATATGCTGAATTCCGACTGTAAGCTGCTTGCCAGAATAGACAGCCTTTGCGGGATAGAGCAGGGCGGAAGCAGGTTGTTTACGGGGACGATTGGGGAGCAGGTGTACTCGTGTCCCATTTATTCGCTGGAAGAACTGCTTGCTAAGGCAGAGGCATATGTGTTAAGATAGAAATTGGATGTAAAAGCGCAGAGACTGCGCGTATTATGGAAGTGAGAGGTCAGACGGTTATGGGCGAGACAGAAAGCAGAAATTTTATTGAACAGATTATCGACAAGGATTTGGCAGAGGGCGTGTACGACACGGTTCATACCCGTTTCCCACCGGAGCCCAACGGCTATCTGCATATCGGACATGCAAAGAGTATTCTGCTCAACTATGGTCTGGCGCAGAAATATGGCGGAAAATTTAACGTTCGTTTTGATGACACCAACCCGACGAAGGAAAAGGAAGAATTTGTAGAGTCCATCAAGGCGGATGTGGCATGGCTGGGAGCCGACTGGGAGGACAGGTTGTTTTTTGCCTCCGGCTATTTTGAGGAAATGTATGAAGGTGCCGTAAAGCTGATAAAGAAAGGCAAGGCATATGTTTCTGATTTGAGCGCAGACGAGATCAGGGAGTATCGGGGAACGCTGACGGAGGCGGGAAAGGAAGACCCTAACGCCGGACGGAGCGTGGAGGAAAACCTGAAGCTCTTTGAGGAGATGAAGGAAGGAAAATACGCGGATGGCGAGAAGGTGCTGCGTGCGCGCATCGATATGGCGTCCCCCAACATCAATATGAGAGACCCCGTGATATACCGTGTGGCGCATATACCGCACCACAACACAGGTGATAAATGGTGTATCTATCCTATGTACGATTTTGCCCATCCGATAGAGGATGCCATCGAGGGCATCACCCATTCCATCTGTACGCTGGAGTTTGAGGATCACAGACCGCTCTACGACTGGGTAGTGCGGGAACTGGAATATCCCCATCCGCCCAAGCAGATCGAATTTGCCAAGATGTATCTGACCAATGTGGTAACGGGCAAGCGCTATATCAAGAAGCTGGTGGAAGAAGGCATCGTGGACGGCTGGGACGACCCGAGGCTGGTATCCATTGCAGCACTCAGGAGAAGGGGCTTTACGCCGGAATCCATCAGAATGTTTGTGGAGCTTTGCGGCGTATCCAAGGCCAATTCCTCCGCAGACTATGCCATGTTGGAGTACTGCATCAGGGAAGATCTGAAGCTGAAGCGGCCCCGCATGATGGCGGTGCTCGATCCTGTAAAGCTGATTATCGACAATTATCCGGAAGGGGAGAGCGAGATGCTGGAGGCTCCCAACAATCTGGAAAACGAAGCGCTGGGGAAACGTAAGATTCCTTTTGGGCGTGAATTGTATATTGAGAGGGAGGATTTTATGGAAGAGCCTCCCAGAAAGTATTTCCGTATGTTCCCGGGCAACGAGGTAAGGCTGATGAACGCCTACTTTGTGACCTGTACCGGCTGCGTGAAGGATGAGAACGGCGTTATTACGGAGGTACACTGTACTTATGACCCTGCTTCCAAGGGCGGAAACAGTCCGGATGGCAGAAAAGTGAAGGGAACGATTCACTGGGTGCCGGCAAAGGAAGCCGTAAAAGCAACAGTAAGGCTGTATGAAAATATTATAGACGAAGAGAGCGGTGTGTATAACGAAGACGGAAGCCTCAACTTAAATCCCAATTCGTTGACTGTGAGAGAGGCATACTTAGAGCCGGCGCTTGCGGATGCGAAGGCATATGAAAGCTTTCAGTTTGTCCGCAATGGGTTCTTCTGCGTCGATTATAAGGACTCAGAGGAAGGAGCACCGGTATTTAACCGTATTGTATCCTTGAAGAGTTCGTTTGTGCTGCCTAAGAAGGAGGATTAGAGATGAGCAATCTATTGTCGGGACTGTCCAAGCTGGGGCTGGGAAATCTGGAAAATACCAGTATTTATGAAGAGCCCAAGGACGAAAAGAAGGATGGCAAACAGGAGAAGGAAGTTGTAAAGGTACAGGAGAAGGATTTGATATTTGACCGCAGCTTTGAATGCCCTGTATGTAGTGCAAAGGTGACAAGCAAGGTGATGAAGTCCGGCAAGGCAAAGCTGCTTCGCACAGACAAGGATTTACGTCCTGTCTATGAAGGTATCGATGCGCAGAAGTATGACGTTGTGGTCTGCCCGCATTGCGGCTTTTCTGCCATAACGCGTTATTTTGTGCCGATGACGGCAGGTCAGGTCAAATTGATTAAAGAAAATATCAGCAGCAAGGTGCGTTTGACGCCCCATACCGGAGAAAGCTATACCTACGAGCAGGCGTTTGAGCGTTATCAGCTTGCACTTGCCAGCGCAGTAGTGCGGCAGGCCAAATCCAGTGAGAAGGCTTACTGCTGCTTGAAATCCGCGTGGCTTTTGAGAGGCTGGCAGGAGGAGCTTGCGGCAGCGGAAGGTGATAATAAAGAAAAAATCGCTGAGTTAAAGGAAGCAGAAAAGGAATATCTGCAAAATGCCATGGAAGGGTTTAGTACGGCAAAGGCTTCGGAGAATTTCCCCGTGTGCGGTATGGACGAAAATACGGTGGATTATCTTCTGGCTGTACTGTCTTTCTGGGCAGGCAAATATGATGTGGCGTCCAGACTGATTGCTGCGCTTTTGACCACACCCACAGCAAATGCAAGAGTAAAGGATAAGGCAAGGGATTTGAAGGACGAGATTGTGGCAGAGTTGAAAAAAGCAAAAGGATAACATCTATGTACGATATGGCGATTGAACTGAAGTCAGACGGTACAAAGCATCTGTATGAGCAGATATACGAGCACATACGGGAGGAAATAAAGGGAGGGAAGCTGCTTAGTGGTGAGCGGCTTCCCTCTACGCGCGCACTGGCAGAATATTTGCAGATTTCCCGAAGCACGGTGGATTTTGCCTATGAGCAGCTTGTATCAGAAGGGTATATTGAGGCGGTGCCGCACAAAGGCTTTTTTGTGTGCAGGCTGGAAGAACTGCCGGAAGGGAATATGCAGGGCAGTCTTGACGGTGTGGAACAGGAAAACCGGATAAAAAAAGCGGACGAAAAAGCTGTTCCCAAAGCCTGCGGAAAAGATGCAGGCAAAGCGTACGAAAAAGCTGTACGCAAAGCCTGCGGAAAAGATGCAGGCTTGGATTTCTCGCCGAATGGACTGGACATGAGTGTCTTTCCTTTCAGTGTGTGGAAGCGGATTACAAAGAATATTCTGACGGAGGGCAACGAGGAGCTTTTTGCACTGGGAGAGCCGCAGGGCGACTATGATTTGCGCCAGACCATCAGCCGCTATTTACATTCTGCGAGGGGCGTCAACTGTATGCCGGAACAGATTGTGGTCGGCGCAGGAAACGACTATCTGCTGATGATTTTAGAGAAGCTTTTAGGACAGGCTGCCGGAATTGCCATGGAGAATCCCACTTACAAGCGGGCTTTCCATATCTTTAAGTCCTTTGGCTATCGGGTGGAAATCATCGGCATGGACAAAAACGGCATGAAAGCGGAGGAACTGTATGAAAAGCAGGTGCAGGCGGCATATGTAATGCCCTCCCATCAATATCCGTCCGGCATAACCATGCCAATCGGGAGGCGGATGGAGCTTTTAAGATGGGCAGGCGAGGCGGAAGAGAGGTATCTGATAGAAGACGATTATGACAGTGAATTCCGCTATAAGGGCAAGCCGATTCCTTCCCTGCAGGGAGCGGATACGGGAGGCAATGTGATTTATATCGGCACTTTTTCAAAAGCGATTGCGCCGGCGATTCGTGTCAGCTATATGGTGCTGCCGCCCCGCCTGCTGAAACGCTACCAAAAGGAATGCTATTTTTACTCATCGACCGTATCCCGTATTGACCAACGCATTTTAAATGAATTTATAAGGGATGGATATTTTGAGCGGTATTTGAACAAGACCCGCAAAATCTATCGGGAAAAGCACGATATTCTGCTGCAGGAGTTGAAGCCTTTCTTAAAAAAATTCAGAATATCGGGAGAGGATGCGGGACTGCATCTGCTGCTTGGTCTGCGGGACAAAAGCTTTACGGAGAAAGAGCTTGTAGAACGGGCACAGGAGAATGGCGTGCGTGTGTACGCATTTTCGGAGGCAAGAGTGGCACAGAGCGACGAAGCAGGAAATCCCACGGTGATCCTGGGATATGGCGGGTTGCGCAAAGAGGAGATTCCGGAAGGAATTGCAAAATTGAAACAGGCCTGGTTATAAACCAGACCTGCTTTTTTGTGATGATTGAAATTTAGTAACAGGGCATGCTGCGCATCACAGCAGATGAAAAAGACTACTCTGCAGAAGCTTCATCCTCTGCATCTTCATCAAAAAATTCCTCAACCTTTTCCTCGGTCTTTTCCGCAACATCGGAAACCAAAGAAGAGAGCTTTTCAAAAGGAGCATCGCCTTCTGCGGAAGCCTCGTCGTGGTTTAAGGAAACATAAGAACGGCTGGAATCGCTATCATCCAGATCGTCGCTGAAATCGTCATAATCGTCGTCTTCATCGTTTAAATCAGCAGACAGCTTTTCTTTGTTCTGGAAATAATAATAAACACCGGCGCATGCAGCAGCCGCAGCAGCTGTAAAGAGCACAAATTTACCGAATTTTTTAGCCATGAAAATACTCCTTTCGTGTACCGAACGTGAATTAATGTATTATAAACATTTTAATACTATTTTATGAAAAAGAAAAGGGATTATGTATAAATTTTTCATAAAAAAAATTATTACTTGAATGAAGCGGCTTATTATGTTATATTAAATATCTGACCGATTAAGTCAATTTTTGTCGAAGGATATGCAGCGTACATATGAATGGAAAATTTTTTGATTTAAAAAAGGAAAAGCAGGACAGGATGATTAACGCCGCGTTAAAAGCATTTGCAGCCGGCGGCTATCGTCATGCCAGCACCGATGACATTGTAAAGGACGCCGCCATCAGCAAGGGGCTGCTGTTCCATTATTTTGAAAGCAAGCTGGGGTTGTATACTTTTATTTATGATTATAGCGTCAGATATATGACATTAGAATTGAAAACAGCAGTATCGCCGAAAGAAACGGATATGTTTGAACTGTTGAAACAGATTGAACAGGCGAAACTGCAGGCTTTAAAAGGATATCCGTATATGCAGCAGTTTCTGGTGCGTTCCATGCGTGAGGACGTCAGCGAGGCGCTGCTGGCAAGTGAAGAGATGCGTGCGGCGCTTTCGGAGGTGTACAATACCATCCGCCAGCGAATGGATTTCTCCGGTCTGCCCGCCGGTGTCGATGGGGACAGACTGTGCAAAATGTTGGATTTTACCATAGAGGGACTGATGTCGGAGCATTTCTGCAACGATTCCTTCCAGCCGGACATGCTGTATCAGGAGGTTATGGATTACCTTGATATGGTGAAGAAGATGGTGAGACAGCAGCCTGTATGACGCAGGCTGCTGCTTATTTCAGACTCATAATATATATCTGGCAGGGGTTCCATTCATCCCATAATGTGGGGAACACTTCAAATTCCTGAAAGCCGAGGGAAAGATAAAATTTGTTCGTCCGGTCATATTCCTCATATTTTCCCATCTGAACGGTCTTTACCTGAATGAAAGAGTAGCCCTGTTCGCTTGCCGCTTTTTTTGCTCTGTAGAACAATTCCCGACCGATGCCATTCCGGTGAAATTCCGGCAAAACGCCCATGACATACAATTCGACAGTGGCGCTGCCTGTCTCTTTCAGATATAAGAATCCGACCGGTCTTTCCCCGTCATAAGCGCAAAAGAATATGTTATCGGTACTCTCTGCAATATAGTTTTCCCGCGCCTCCGGTATGCCGAACCAGTCCGGAAGCGCTTCTAAGACGAGTCTTGTCACTTTTTGTTTTTCTGCGTTGTCTGTTAGTTGTTTTATTTCCATATTTACCTCGTTCGTAATTTTCTTACCTTATCCTTTTATATCACAAAAGTTTATCCCTGGACAAGTACATTCTTGATCATAATAACTTTACTTTGAAACGCCTTACAAAAAGTATTTGCTTTCTTTTTTGGTTGTAATAATAAAACAGCATTTAAAATTTAATTAGATAAATATAAAATTAGATTTGACATTTTGATACTATCATAGTATAATCAAATTCAGACTGGAGGATTGAAATGACATGGACAGAAAAATTATATCCAAAATTGTGAAGGCCAGCGGCATATCCGCCGGTGAAATGGTCCTTATTCATTTTTGGGGAGAGGACGCTGACAAGGAAATTGCAAACAACTTCATGGCAGCTGTGGCGGAGATGGGGGCGACGCCCGTGTTGCTGCAGCAATCCCGTTCTGTAAATCGGGACATTTTCCTTGCAGCAAAAGAAAGCTGCTTTAATGAGAAATATTTTGATTTGTTTACTAAGTTTGACGCGGTGCTTGATGTTTTCGCTTATCGTCCCGTTATTCTTGGATATGAAATTGATAAGGAGAAATTTGAGCTTTACCGCAAGTATATGGCGCAGCTCTTCTCAAAGCTCATGAACTGCAAACGCTTTACGCAAATCAGAATTCCCACCGCGGCAAACGCAGAAGAGTCCGGTCTTGAGCCGCAGGATTACATTCAGCGTATGGAGAGAGCCTATGACGTTGATTACACTGCTGTTTATGAGGCCTGCAAGCAGGCAAAAGACCGTTTTGAGGGGGCGGGTAAAGTGTTGCTGCGCACAGGGGAAGATTGTGAACTTTCCTTTGAACTGGCTGATAGAATGTGGCACATCGATGCCGGAGACGGCGATCTTCCATGCGGCGAGATTTATATTGCCCCGGTCGAGGACAAAACGCAGGGTACGGTTTATTTTGAAACATTCTACCTTGACGGCGCTAAATACGAGCATGTTCGGCTGCATATCAAGGATGGGCGGATAAGCAATAGTAATCAACCGGAAATTGCCGCCTTTTTCGAGAAGCAGCCACAGGAAAACCGAGTTGTTTGCGAACTTGGTTTTGGCATGAACCCCAATGTGACGGATTTGTGCGGTTATACTGTTTTGGATGAAAAAATGTGCGGCACCTTTCATATTGCAGTTGGTGCAAATTATATGTTCGGCGGTACAAACGAGGCTTCGGATCACATTGATTTTATCGGTCATGGCGAGATAGTATTATAAATTGGAGAGAAACGATATGAGTGAACAGCAGCAAAAATTTGAGTCCTATCTTGATGAGCAGATTGCAGCCTGTAAACAGCGCAGTAAGCTGCTTGCAGAGGATGACCGCATGGATGAAAGAAATTTTGAAAAAATCCGCGCAAACGTCTATGAGATTTTCAAAACGATTCTATCTGTTGCGGAAAGAGTCTGCGGAAAAGATGATTTAGCTAAGAAGGCTTTTTTCTTACAAAAAGCGGAGCAAATCCCGACAAGCTGGACGGTTTCTTATGAGAAGGCCAAACAAAATGGGGATGCCCGGAAAATGCATATTGAAAGCATTAAGCTCGATACGATTCAGCAAATTAAGGATATGTGTATGCAAATTTGGGAGGAAACTACATGACGGAAGCAGAAGCAATCAGCCTATTTAAGTGTCTGGCAGATAAGTCACGGCTGCAAATTTTGAAATCCCTTGCCGGTGAGGATATGTATGTCGAGAGATTGGCAGAGCGATTGGGTCTTACCGCGCCGACCATTTCCTTTCATCTGAAAAAGTTATCGGACGCCGGCGCCGTGACCGCATACAAAAATCAGTATTATATGATGTATTCCCTAAACAAAGAGATGTTTCAGACCAGTATATTGGAAATACTGCAGCAGGAATCTGACGAGGCGCAAAAACAGGCACAGCGGGATGCGGATTATCGGCAAAGAGTAATAGACGCCTTTTTTGAATATGGGAAATTAAAATCAATTCCCACCCAGCTCAAAAAGGAGCGTATTGTTTTGGAAGTGATTGCCGAAGCATTTGACTTTGACAGAATGTATTCCGAGCGGGAAGTAAACATTATAATTGCCGATTTCTATGATGATTTCTGTACCATCCGCCGTGATATGGTTGGTGAACGGCTTTTGGGTAGAAATGGCATAGAATATTGGAGAATGAGAAACGACTGATAGGAGCAGATAACAATGGTAATCTGCCGGCACCGGTATCGGCTATATTGGAAAGAAAACACCACCGGATTAACCGCCGGCGGTGTTGTTTTTTGTTCGGAAGATACTATTCAAACCATTTCACTTTCATAACAAAGTTTTGGGCATTGCGATATCCCGCTTTTCCATAATAATGTTCGTGATGTTCATCAGCTACTGCCTGAAGTTCTATACATGCAGCACCTTTCTTACGAACCTGTATTTCCAGTTCTTTCAATAAAGCACTTCCATACCCCTTATTCTGATACTCGGTTGCTATAATGATTTCTTCCAATGTATAACCCTTAATATCATCATATTGCTTAAAATATCCCATTGCAAAACCAACTATGGCACCATGATCTTCCATAATCAGCCCATAGGAATCTTCCATACTTAAAACCTGATGAATTCTTTTTCCTGCTGTGATTTCAGTCCAACAACTATCCTCTTGTTTGTTATAATAAGCAATATAAGCAGGTAATACGGAAGATATGTCTTCGACTTCTATTTTTCTGACTTCCACAATAATTTTATCTCCTTTCGAAGTTGAATTTCTATTGCACCGTAAAGGCTGTCCATTCAATATGGTTATATTGCATTACATCATCTGCTTTTTTCATGCCGAGTTTTTCATAAAACGGAACGGCATTTTCATTTGCTATCAGATATACGGCGATATCCTTTTCGCCGCCTGCTTTGTCATGTGCAGTTTTCATAAGCCGTCTTCCGATACCTTGCCCTTCGTAATCTCTGTCAACTCCTAAATCTGTCACATAGAGCCAATATACATAATCTGTTAATCCAAATAAAACACCAACGACTAAGCCGCTTTCGTTTCTGGCAACAAGGCTTATCGAAACATTGTTTACAAGCTTGGATATTCTTTCCGCAAACCGTTCCTTTGGATATTGCGACCCTAAATTCGTCCTTTTTAAGAAATCGGTGTATTCCTCTGCGGATATCCGTTCTTCTTTAATTTCTATTTTTTCACTCATAAAATTTTTTCTCCAAATTCAAGTTATTTGCTCATCTTATACACAGGGTCGGCAGGATAGCCGCCTTTGAGCTTCTGCATACCGCGCTGAATGGCGTCGCGGGAGTTTTTCCAGTCGGCGTCTTTGTTGCGGTAATCAAATTTTTCTATCAGCCATGACACATCTTCGGAAAGGCGTGCCAGATTGTCGTGCGTGAGGCGGCAGAGCATATCGTAAAATGCGGCGCGTTCGTTGTCGGAAAGCTTGCTGTCCATCGCCTCGCACAAGTCCCCGAAATGGGTGAGGCAGAAGCCTTTGCTCTTCTCAATGCGGGCACGGAAATCGGCGTCTTTTTTATACATCACAAAGAAGGTGTCAAGATACCTTTCGTAATGCTCCTTGTAGTAATTGCAGATATAGCAGGAGTTTTCCTTTTCGCGAACCCAGCCGCTGACAGGATTGGAAGAGCCTGCGTCCTTGCGGAATTTATCCTTGAAAGAAATACGCCCCGGTGTGTACGCCTTTGTCTGTTTTTCAAATTCTTCCAGCATACGCTTATAGTGCGTCTTTAAAATCCAACCGTTTCCGAGGGTGTTGCCGTAATCGAACATTTTTTTAAAGTGAGTGCGGCAAAAGCCCTGTCTGTCAGTCTGTTCTCTGATATCGCTCTCCATGTAGGAAGAGCCGGATCCAAGCACAAAGTCTAAAAGGTCCTGCTCAATCTGCCGCTCAATGTGGCAGAAGGGACATTCATCGTTTGCATTGACGGCGTCGTTTAAGGGTATCATATATAGTTGTTCTTTCATGTGTTTGGGGTCCTTTCTGTTTTGGTGTTTGGTGTGGCAAGGGATGCCTGGCAGCGGAGATCATATCTGTTGCGGCGAGTGACGCTGGCACCGGAGAATATGTCTGTTGCGGCGAGTGACGCCGACATCGGAGCTACATGCCTGTTCAGACGCGCTCTCGCTCGGATAAAAACGCAGCGGTACTAGGCTCGAAAAAACCTCGCCAAGTGCCGGCGTTTTTATACGGTCTGCACAGGCATGTAGCTCCGCTGCCGGCTGAAAGCCGCAACAGGTATTTTTCGCCAAGTTTGCAGTAGAACCGAGTCGCGGCAGGAAGTTAGCAACAGGTATCTTCAGTCAAGTTGAGCCGCGGTCAAAAAGCCGCAATGGGAAATTTTCAGCAGAACCGAGTGCGACCGGAAAGGCGTCAAAGGCACTTTCGCCAAGCAAAATTTTTGCAAAAAATGGCAAGACGCATATTTTACAAAGCGGTTCTTAAGCAGGCAAATTGCAAATACTATAAATATCACAAAGCCAGCCAAGTGCGACCACGACTTGACCACACCGTCCGTCCTCGCCACCTTAGCCCGCGCCCTGTTTGCGGCGCGTTTACGTCGCCGCCGACGCTTGTAGCAGGTACAGCCCGCTCGACAGGCGATTCCCAAGGAGCCCGTTAAGAAACGTCGGCGCTTAGCGAGGTCCTTTCGAGCTTAGCGTCCGTTACGTTTCTTTTCGAGCGAGAGCGCGGCTCCTTGGGAATTGCCTGCCGAGCGGGCGTCCCTAGCAGAACGGGCGTCCCCCGCCGCAAACTCTCCCCGCCGCAAACCATTAACCATATTGTAGAATAGAATACATCAAAAGGCAAATATAAATATATAAATTTAATATAGAAAATTAAGAATTTTTCTCTTGCGCGAATTTCGACAAAAAGTTACAATTTTATTATAACAGACAGATTGAGATGTGATGGGAATTGGTATTTAACAGTTTAGTATTTTTATTGAAATTTTTGCCGATTTTCCTCCTGATTTATTATATTGCGGAAGCAAAACACAGAAACGTAGTACTTTTCATAGGCAGCGTATATTTTTATGCGTACGGGGAACCTGTCTATGTGCTGTTGTTATTAGCTTCCACTGTGGTGAATTATGAGGTTGGAAAACGGCTCGATATAAAAAAGAAAAGTAAAGAATACAAAAAAAGATTGATATTCTGGGCTGCGGCTGCGCTTGATGTGGCGTTGCTGGTATTTTTTAAATTGATTCCGGAGATTTCCTTAGCAGGTATGAAGCTGGGGATGCCCTTGGGGATTAGTTTTTATACCTTTCAGGTGCTTTGCTATCTTGCGGATGTATACCGTGGGGATATCCGCGCGGAATATTCCTTCGTGAAGTTCGGAACTTATATCAGCATGTTTCCACAGCTTGTTTCAGGACCTATTGTCAATTACAGCGAAGTCTCGAGGGAGCTGAAGTTCCGCAGGTGTACGCTTGCACAGTTCGACGGGGGCTTGAAAAAGTTTGTATGGGGACTGACGATGAAGGTGCTTTTGGCAGACCGTTTGGCTATTTTGTGGCATGAAATACAGACGACCGGTTTTGTCAGTATATCGACGCCGTTGGCGTGGTTTGGCGCAATCGGTTATTCCATGCAGATTTATTTTGATTTTTATGGTTATTCGTTGATGGCGGTCGGTCTGGGTGAGATGCTGGGCTTTTCCCTGCCGGAGAATTTTGATTTGCCCTATATGTCGAAAAGCGTCCGTGAGTTTTACAGAAGATGGCATATGACGCTGGGCAGATGGTTCAGAAAATATGTTTACATTCCTTTGGGCGGGAGCAGAAAAGGGATTTCCCGCACAGTGCTGAATCTTCTTGTGGTATGGGTGCTGACTTCGCTTTGGCACGGCGTTACTCCGAATTTCCTGATTTGGGGGCTGAGTCTGTGGCTTTTGATTACACTGGAGCGGCTGTTTGACAGGAACAATAAAATTGCGAAGAGCAAGGTAATTTCCCATCTTTATGTGCTGTTTGTCATTCCGCTGACATGGATGTGCTTTGCCATTACCGATATATCCGAGCTGCAGATTTATTTCGGCAGAATGTTTGGATTTGCGGAGGGAATTAACGTGAATCCGGCGGATTTTGTAAAAGCGGCTGACAATTACGGCGTACTCTTTGCGGTGGGGATTTTAATGTGTACGCCAATCTCCAAAAAACTGTTTGAGCGTTACCGTGACAAGCTGGTGGGAATGCTGGTTCTGGCAGTGCTGTTCTGGTGCTGTGTGTGGCGGATTATGGCGGAAGGAAATAATCCGTTTATGTATGCCCATTTTTAGCTCGCGTTTCGTAATGTGTATTTGAAAATGAATGATTGTTTGTAAAAAGGAAGTTATACTGTGAAACTGAAAGAAAATATAAAGTATCTGTATTTTATTTTTATATTGGTGGCAGGGGGCGTTGTGTTTTATTTTCGGGAACCGCTCTCGGTGGCAGCGCAGAATGTTTTGAAGCCCTACAGACAGGCGGTAGATTTTTCGGGGAATTCTGTTTTGGCGGATGAAACAGATGCGGAAGATGTGTCGGGTGGCGATGGTCCGGTACAAAGTGTATCCGGCGGCGATATATCGGGTGGCGACAGCGGTATGCCGGAGGATGTGTCAGGCGGGGACGGTGTTGCGAACGGAGCGGAGCAGCCGGCATGGGAATATATGACGGTTGATGAAACCTGGTTTGACGATGCACTGTTTATCGGCGATTCCCGTACTGTGGGTATGGCGGAATACGGCGGACTTGACAATGCAACCTTTTATGCTTCAACCGGTCTGACAATCTACAAGTTGTTTACGGCTGAAATTGTGCCTGTGGAAGGCAGTAAGCAGAAAATTACGATTGAAGAGGCGCTGAGCCAGAGACAGTTTGCAAAGATTTATCTGATGATAGGCATCAATGAGATGGGAACCGGCACCGTGGAAACCTTTATGGAGAAGTATACGGAAGCGGTTGCAAGGCTTCAGGAGCTGCAGCCGGATGCGGTTATTTATCTGCAGGCAATTATACGTGTGAGCAGCGAGCGTTCCGCGAAAGGCGATTACATCAACAACGAGGGCATTGATTTGCGGAATGAGGAGATTGCGAAGCTGGCCGACAATGAAAAGATTTTTTATCTGGACGTCAACCCCATAATTTGTGATGAAGATGGCGGTCTGGAAAAGAGCTATACTTTTGACGGCGTGCATTTGATGGCGAAATATATTTCTCTCTGGAAAGAGTTTCTGATGGAGCACGCTGTAAAATTTAATTGAAAATATTTGTTGACGCAGGTTCCTCTGTTGGATAAGATAGTAGGTAGGGCAAAATTTAACATATTCAAAGGAGGAGCGTATGAGCGACGAGAAAAAAAAGCAAAAGGCAGTTTTGGGGGAAAATGGCATCTATGACGCCAAACAGTTAGGGGCGCCCAAGATGGTGATACTGGGGATTCAACATATGTTCGCCATGTTCGGCGCTACGATTTTAGTACCCATGCTGACCGGACTTGATGTGTCTACGACGTTGTTGTTTGCAGGTCTTGGAACCCTGTTATTCCATTTACTTACCAAAGGCAGGGTGCCGGCATTTCTGGGTTCCTCCTTTGCTTTTCTGGGCGGCTATTTTGCCATCTGTCCCATGCTTGCGGACGCAAATGGCGAGCTGACGATTCCCAATGTGGAGATGATTCCCTATGCATGTTTTGGCGTGGCGTGTGCCGGTCTGGTTTATCTGGTTCTTGCCGGTCTGATTAAAGTATTCGGAACGGGAAAGGTCATGAAATTTTTCCCGCCTGTTGTGACGGGACCCATTATTATTGCGATTGGTCTTACCTTGTCACAGTCGGCGATTAGCAACTGTGCGACGGACTGGCCGATTGCCTTGATTGCGATTGCTTTGGTGATTATCTGCAATATCTGGGGAAAGGGCATGATAAAAATCGTGCCGATTATCATTGGTGTTGTCGGTTCCTATCTTGTGGCGGCATGTTTTGGCAAGGTGGATTTTGCGAAGGTTGTTGAGGCGGCATGGATTGGCAATCCCGTCAAGTGGGATCATACCGTATTTTATATGTTTGGACAAGGTGTTGACAGCGGAATGCTGATTACGTCCATCATCACCATTATGCCGATTGCGCTTGCTACCATGGTGGAGCATATCGGCGATATTTCTGCTATTTCTTCAACTGTAGGCAAAAATTATATCAAAGACCCGGGATTGCACCGCACGCTTTTGGGAGATGGTCTGGCAACGACGCTGGCTTCTCTGTTCGGAGCGCCTGCTAATACAACCTATGGCGAAAATACGGGCGTGCTTTCTCTGACAAAAGTGTATGACCCTTTGGTTATCAGGCTTGCAGCATGTTTTGCGATTCTCTTTTCCTTCTCGCCTAAATTTGCGGCGATTATCGGCTGTATGCCGACGGCTACCTGCGGTGGCGTTTCACTGGTGCTCTATGGTATGATTTCAGCAGTCGGCGTCCGCAACATTGTGGAAACCCAGACAGACTTCACCAAGAGCCGCAACGTTATCATTGCAGCGCTTATCCTTGTGTTGTCCATCGGTATTAAGTTCTACAATGCAGACGGCGCGATTGTATTCCAGATAGCAAATGCAACCATCAAGCTTTCCGGTCTTGCAGTGGGTGCGCTTACCGGTATTCTGCTGAACGCGATACTTCCCGGCAAGGACTATAAGTTTGATGAAGAAGAACCGGCCGATACAGGTGTGAATTTCGGAACCGGAAGATAACAGTATGAAGTGTGGGAAAACGTTCTAAGTTTCATACGGAACAACCGGGAAAGTTGTATGTTTGTAAAGCGGGCAGGGAATCGACAAGGGTTTCCTGCCCGTTATGTTTTGAAACAGAACAGGAGAGAGTAACATGATTTTAGAGACAGAACGACTTATTTTACGTCCGTGGCGGGAATCAGATGCAGAGGCGCTATACAAATATGCGAGTAATCCCGATGTGGGACCGATTGCGGGCTGGCCGCCGCATCAAAGCGTGAAAGAGAGCAGTGATGTGATTCAGAATGTGCTCTGCGGCAAGGAGTGTTATGCAATTTGCATGAAGGCGGATGATGTTCCCATCGGCTGTATTGAACTGCGGCTGAAAGGGCATACAGATATGACAGAGCGTGATGATGAGTGCGAACTTGGGTATTGGCTCGGCAGGCCTTTCTGGGGCAGGGGAATTATGCCGGAGGCAGCAGCAGAACTGATCCGTCACGGTTTTGAAGATGCAGGTATGACAAAAATCTGGTGCGGTTACTATGAAGGAAACGAGAAATCGAAGCGTGTTCAGGAAAAACTGGGTTTTTGTTATCAGTGGACGACAGAAGGCGTTGATGTGCCGCAGATGCATGAAAAGCGAACCGGTCATGTCAGCAGTATGACAAAGCAGGAATGGATGATGAGAGCGGCAGGACAGTGCTGCATATAATATAAGGTAAAATCTGCCGATGACGGCATGGAAAGGATATTTTGTATGAAAGTAGTGGATATGCACTGTGATACCATATCGGCGCTTTTAGCCGAAAAGAGAGAGGGAAAAGCGGCAGAGCTTAAGGAAAACGGCTGCCATGTGGATATTCTGAAAATGCAGAAGGGGGATTATCTGCTGCAGAATTTTGCCCTTTTTGTGGATATGGAGGCATGCGCCGACCCGTGGGAAGAGGTGCAGGCGCTCTTTGCGCTCTATACGCAGGAAATGGAAGCAAATCGGGAGTGGATTGCACCGGTTTTTACATGGAGCGATATTGAAAAAAACAGGGCTGAGGGAAGAATGTCCGCCATGCTAACGGTTGAGGAGGGCGGCGTGTGCGGGGGCAGCCTTGCGAAGCTGGAAGAATTGTACGGACAGGGCGTGCGTATGCTGACCCTGATGTGGAACTACCCGAACGGTCTGGGACATCCCAATTTAAACAAGCATAAGAGAAAAGCAGCGCGGCTTGCCGCAGAAGAAAAGAGCCGGACGGAGGCGGAGCGCCTTGTGCGGCAGTATCTGAATACGCCGGATACGGAAAACGGTCTGACAGATACCGGTGCTGCTTTTGTGCAGAAAATGGAAGAACTGGGCATGATCATAGATGTGTCCCATATGTCGGATGCCGGATTTTATCAGGTGCTCTCCCTCACAAAGAAGCCCTTTGTGGCAAGTCACAGCAATGCGCGGGCAGTCTGTCCCTGTGTCAGAAATTTAAGCGATGACATGATTCGCAGTCTGGCTGAAAGGGGCGGCGTAACCGGATTGAACTTCTGTGCGGATTTTCTGACGGAGGTGCCCTATGGGGAACATAATCCCGGCACCATAGCCGCAGTGGTAAGCCATGCGAAGCACATCGTCAATGTGGGCGGTATAGAGTGTCTGGGTCTTGGAAGCGATTTTGACGGCATAGACACCCATGCGGAGCTTACCGGTGCAGACAAAATGGAGAACCTTTGGAACGCCTTGAAGGAGAGCGGATTTACGGAAAGGGAGCTGGATAAAATCTGGGGGGAGAATGTGCTGCGGCTTTACAGGGAGATTCTTACGGCATAGTGGTTTTGCAGCGAGGGACGCCCGTAGAGCAGGCTATTCCCAAGGAGCCGCGCTCTCGCTCGAAAAGAAACGTAGCAGTGCTAAGCTCGAAAGAACCTCGCTAAGCACTGACGTTTCTTAACGGGCTCCTTCGGGAACAGCCTGCTCTACGGGCTGTCGCTTCGCTGAAACTAGCATCGTAAATTTGCCGTAAAGGTTTTGTAATTTGCTAGTTTCAGCCGGCAGAGGCGCCATATCCCTGTACAGACCGTATAAAAACGCCGGCACTTGGCGAGGTTCTTTCGAGCCTAGTACCGCTGCGTTTTTATCCGAGCGAGAGCGTGTCTGAACAGGGATATGGCGCCTTTGACGGCGTGACACGCCCCATCCCCTTTACGCAAATTTTCCTCCTCCCCTCTTGACATTTCCGCTCCCCCTCTTTATAATAATCCTAATTTCATATTTCAAGTTTTGATTAAGAAAAGCAATGACAAGAATAAGTAGTGTGAAGGGAAGCATACAGAAAGCAGCCGGTTGATGAGAGGCGCATGGGAAGCTTTGCACGAATACATCTTTGAGCTTCGCACCGAAACGCAGCACATCGCAGACAGGTATGTGACGTGCGCGAAAGTAGGCTGCGACGGAGCCCGCACACGTTATAGTGCTAGAGTATCACCCATGAAGCCGTGGTAACAGGCTGGTGGCGCCGTACTTGAAGAGGTAAACAGCGTGAGCTGTTTATAAACATAAGGTGGTAACGCGAGATAAGCTCTCGTCCTTTTGAAGGACGGGAGTTTTTTGTTTTTCAGGACAATGGAGTTTTGGCAAAGTGAGGATTCTATTGGTCATGACAATAAAGGCTGCAAGATAAGAATGCATGGCTGCTTAATCATTGTAAGTGTGAAAGAAAAATTAAAAAAACCAAGAGGAAAGGTGGAAAAGAAAATGAAAGAGCAGATGCAGACAAAGGAAATGGTGGAAAAGGAAACTGACAGGCAAATGCGCATTATATTAAAGGGTGCGGCAGAGGTAGTGGGCGAAGAGGAGCTTCGGATGAAGGTGGAGCGCTCCATACGGGAGAACCGCCCCTTAAATGTGAAGCTGGGACTGGATCCCAGTGCGCCGGATATTCACTTGGGACATGCGGTTGTCCTGCGCAAACTGAAGCAGATACAGGATTTGGGGCATCAGATAAAAATCATCATCGGTGATTTTACGGGGAGAATCGGGGACCCGACCGGAAAGTCGAAGGGAAGGAAGGCGCTCAGTGACAAGCAGGTGATGGAAAACGCAGTTACCTATCAGGAGCAGATATTCAGGATACTGGACAGGGAAAAGACTGCAGTTTACTACAACGGAGAATGGCTGGAGCTTTTGCGGTTTGAGGAAGTGCTGCAGCTTGCGTCTACCATAACGGTGGCAAGGATGCTGGAGCGGGATGATTTTAAGAAGCGTTTTACCGGCAATGTTCCCATCGGCCTGCACGAATTTTTTTACCCGCTGATGCAGGCGTATGATTCTGTTGCCATCGACGCCGATTTGGAGCTGGGAGGAACAGATCAGACTTTTAACATCCTGATGGGGCGCAGCCTGCAGAAAACTATGGGAAAGGAGCCGCAGGCAGCGCTTTTCATGCCGATTCTGGAGGGGCTTGACGGTGTGGAAAAGATGAGCAAGAGTCTGGGCAACCATATCGGCATACAGGAGGACGCCAAAGTCATGTTTAAAAAGGTGATGGAGGTACCGGATGACTTAATTATCCGCTATTTTGAACTTGCCACGGACGAACTGCCGGAGAAAATCGACCTTATCAGGGAAGAACTGGCGGATGGTAAAAATCCGCGCGATGTCAAGTTGGAACTGGCAAAAATTGTGACATGCCTGTACCACGGAGCGGAAGAGGAAAAGCGGGCGGAGGAATTTTACAGGGAAGCGTTTGGCAGAAAGGCAACGCCTGAGGAAGTGCCGCTGCTGGATATTCCGATAGAATGTAATACGTTTAAGGATATTATGGGTATCATTGCCTCTGCCGGCTATGCTGCCGGCACGGGTGAACTGCGGCGGCTCGTCAGTCAGGGCGGCGTCAGAAAGAACGGCGAAAAAATTACAGGGACCGACGAGCCAATTGCAGATGGTGATATTCTTAAGATTGGGAAGAAGCTGTTTTTAAAGCTTCATAAAGCTGTTTGACATCGTCAAAGGCATAGGTGGGCTGGTATTCGGAGCGCGCGACTTCTTCGGGAGTTGCTTCGCCCGAGTACAGCACACAGGTTTCGATACCGGCATTGATGCCGCAGGCGATATCTGTGTATAGCCTGTCCCCTATGACAAGGGTCTCCTCGGGGGTATAGCCCGTTCTTTCGAGGCAGATGTCACAGATTGCGCGAGCCGGTTTGCCGAGATAGATAGGGACCTTTCCGATGGTGGAGGTCAGTATCTGGCAGATAGCTCCGCAGTCAGGAATATAGTTCGATGTCATGGGACAACGCAAGTCGGGGTTGGTAGCCAAAAAGGGTACGTTGGTGTTTGCCAGAATAGTACAGGCGTTTTCCAGTTTGCGGTAGGTTAATTCCCGATCAAAAGCAACCAGCACACAGTCAACAGAAAGGTTTGCAGAATCAGTGACGGTGAATTTATTCTGCCGAAGCTCCTCTTTAAAAGATTCCGTTCCGATAACGAACAAGTTCCCGCCCCTGAAATGCCGCTTGAGATATTCAAGCGTTACATAACCGGACGTGACAAAGCGGTTGGGAGTGGTTTTGTAACGGAAATTGGAATAAAAATATTTTACATAATCAGTCTCACTTTTGGTTGAGTTGTTTGAAATAAAATATGCTTTGCCCAGTTCCTTCTCAATATAGTTAAGAAGCTCACGGCTTCCGTCAAACAGTTTGGGACCGAGGGCAATCGTGCCGTCGATATCAAAGAGAAACAGTTTTTTATTGCCTAATCCTAACATAGAGACCTCCGTATAAAATGTAATCTACTATAGTATAGCATCAGAAGGTATCTGTGGCAATGAGAAGATAATTGTGGTAAAATATATGGAAGAATCTTAGGAAAGGAATAATTGGGAATGAAACTGATTTCGTGGAATGTAAACGGGCTGCGGGCATGTGTGGATAAGGGCTTTCTTTCTTTTTTTAAGGAGGCGGATGCAGATATTTTCTGTATTCAGGAGTCCAAATTAAGCGAGGGGCAGATTTCGCTTGATTTGCCCGGGTATCATCAATATTGGAATTATGCGGAGAAAAAAGGGTATTCCGGCACTGCTTTGTTTTCTAAGGAGGAGCCGCTTGCGGTTACCATGGGAATCGGCATAGAGGAGCATGACAAAGAAGGGCGCGTGATTACGGCGGAATATCCCACATTTTACGTGGTGACGGTCTATACGCCGAACGCACAGCGGGAGCTGACGAGGCTTGCCTATCGCCTTACGTGGGAGGAGGCATTTTTGGCGTATCTGAAAAAACTGGAGGAAAAGAAGCCGGTTATTTTCTGCGGGGATTTGAATGTGGCGCACAAGGAAATCGATTTGAAGAATCCCAAGTCGAACCGGAAGAACGCGGGCTTTACCGACGAGGAGCGCGGCTGCTTTACCAGACTTCTGGAATCAGGTTTTACGGATACTTTCCGCTACTTTTATCCGGAGCTTACCGGCGCCTATTCCTGGTGGTCATACATGTTTAAGGCGAGGGAGAAGAACGCAGGCTGGCGTATCGACTATTTTGTGGTTTCGGACTGCTTAAAGGACAGGCTTCAGAGCGCGGCAATTCACAGCGAAGTTTTAGGATCGGACCATTGCCCTGTGGAGTTGGTGATACAATAAGAGATTGCGAAATTCGATTTGTAGAAATCGGAGATTTGCAATCATCTGTAAAGAGGAGAAAAATATGCAAAAAGATTATCCGGTTATTACATTATGCGGCAGTACACGTTTTAAGGATGCGTTTATGGAAGCGCAGAAGCGGCTGACTCTTGAGGGAAATATTGTAATATCGGTTGGTTTATTTGGTCATGCCGGGGATCGTGAAGTCTGGGAAGGAATGGATGAAGGGACACTTTCGAAGACAAAAGAAATGCTTGATGATATGCATAAACGCAAGATAGATATGGCAGACAGCATCTATGTCATCAATGTGGATGGCTATATCGGTGAGAGTACGAAGTCGGAGATTGCGTATGCGAAGGCGCATGGGAAAGGTGTGCGTTATCTTGTGGAACCTGACCTTGCATGTGATGTGATTTCTAGAGGATGAAGCATAATGGGAATGAATGGCAGAAATGAGAATCAAAAGCGGCTGACGAGGGAGTTTTTTATGACGGATGCGCTGGAATTGTCGCGCCGTCTGATTGGCAAAATCATGGTGCATGAGACGCCGCTCGGCAAGGTGCGGGGCGTTATCACGGAGACGGAAGCCTATATGGGCGTGGAGGACAAGGGCTCCCATACCTACGGCGGCAGGCGGACGGAACGGACGGAACCGATGTTTCATATTGGCGGCACTTCCTACGTGTATTTTATTTACGGCATGTATAACTGTGTGAATGTGACGGCCGGGACGGACGGGATTCCAATGGCTGCCTTAATCCGCATGGTGGAGCCGGCGGACGAGGCTTCGAGAAGCATTATGGAGCGGCTGAGGATGGCGGATATGGAAAGGCGCAGGGCGGCAAGGGAGAAGCGGAAGGCAGAGCGTATGGCGGAAAGTGAGGAAACTGCCGCCATGAAAGAAGGCATATCGACGACTGCAAAGGAGATACACGCAGTGGGAACAGAGACAGTTGCAGCAGCAACGGAGAAAGTGCCGGCAGCCGTAAAAAAACATCTGGCGGACGGTCCGGGCAAGCTCTGTATCGCCATGCATATCACGAAGGCCGACAATGATATCGATATGGCAGAGAGTCGGGAGTTTTATCTCACAGAGGGGATAGAGGTGGAGGAAAGCCGGATTCTTACAGGAAAGCGAATCGGAATCGATTATGCGGAGGAAGCGGCGGATTATTTGTGGAGGTTTACGCTTACATGAGTCTGCGTTTTGTGTTTGGCGGTTCGGGTGCGGGCAAGAGCACCCGTCTGTATTCGGAAATCATTCAGAGGGCGGAAGAGGAGCCGGAACGTAATTTTCTGATTATCGTACCGGATCAGTTTACCATGCAGACGCAGAAGGAACTTGTGACTCATCCGGTCAATAAGCGCGGCGGCATCCTGAATATTGATGTCTTAAGCTTCAGCCGCCTTTCCCACCGCATTTTTGAGGAGGTCGGCAAAAGGGAAATTCCCGTGCTGGACGATACAGGAAAAAGCCTGGTGCTCAGAAAGGTGGCGGGCAGTTTAAAGGAGGAGCTTCCCTATCTGGGTTCCAATTTGGACAAGCAGGGCTATATCCATGAGGTAAAAAGCGCCATCTCCGAATTCATGCAGTACGGTGTCGGCGTGGATGACGTACAGAAACTGATGAATTACGCCGCAAAAAAGGGAACGCTGTACTATAAGCTGAAGGATTTGCAGGTTTTATACCGCGGCTTTATGGAATATATACGGGAAAAGTTCATTACGACGGAAGAAACACTGGATTTGCTCAGGGAATCGCTGGACAGCTCCGCAATCGTAAAAAACAGCGTTTTTGCCTTTGACGGCTTTACCGGTTTTACCCCCATTCAGAACAGGGTAATCGGGAAGCTTTTGGGAATTGCCAAGGAGGTTATTTTAACGGTCACGCTGGATTTGCGGGAGGACCCGTTTTTGATGGATGGCGAGCAGAAGCTGTTTCATATGAGCAAAAAAACGGTGGCGGATTTCGTCAAGATGGCACAGGAGGAAAAAACGGAGCGGGGCAGGGATATTTTTGCGGGGTATGACGGAGAGCATCGTTTTTCCCACAATGAACCGCTTGCCCACTTGGAGTGCACGTTGTTCCGTTATCCTGTAAAGGAATATGACAAGCCGCAGTCCTCGGTGCATCTCTTTGCGGCATCCACTGTCAGGGAAGAGGTGCGGCAGACAGGAATCAAGCTGCGCAGGCTGGTGCGCGAGAAGGGCTTCTGCTATCGGGATATTGCGGTGGTGGCAGGCGACTTGGAGGTGTATGCCGAGCTGGTGGAAGCAGAGTTTTCCCTGTTGGGGATTCCCTGCTTTGTGGACAGGACAAGGGGAATCGTTTTAAATCCCCTGACGGAGTATATCAAGAGCGCCTTTGAGGTGCTGGCAAAAAATTTTTCCTACGAGAGCGTATTTCAGTATCTGCGGAGCGGGCTTGCAGGTTTTCTGCCTGAGGAGACGGATTGGTTGGAGAACTACTGCAAGGAGACCGGCATACGGGGCAGACGTAAGTGGAGTATGCAGTTTACGAAAAGGACTGCGCAGATGAAGGAGGAGACGGAGCCGCTGCTTGCCATCAATGAGCTGCGGGAGCGTTTTTATGAGGAGCTTTCCCCGCTGTTAAACGTGGAGACAAAGAGCGCGGCGGCATATGTGGAGGCGCTGTATCTTTTTCTGACCAAAAACAAAGCGGCGGAAAGACTTGCCGCCTATGAGGAGATGTTTCTTGACAAGGGGGAGCTTGTCAGGGCAAAGGAGTATGCACAGGTTTATCGTCTGGTGATGGAGCTTTTGGAGCAGATTATGGGACTTTTGGGTGACGAACCCATGAGCCTGAAAGAATTTGCCGATATTCTGGAGGCGGGCTTTGCGGAGATAGAGGTGGGCACGATTCCCCAGAATGTGGACAGGGTACTGGTAGGAGATATCGAGAGAACCCGTCTGCGGGAAGTGAAGGCGCTCTTTTTTGTGGGCGTGAACGACGGCAACATTCCGAAAAATACCGGCAAGGGCGGTATCATTTCCGATATTGACAGGGAGTTTTTACGGCAGTCTGAGATTGAACTTGCGCCGTCCCCCAGGCAGCAGATGTACATCCAGCGGCTGTATTTGTACCTCAATATGACGAAGCCGTCAGACTTGCTCTATCTTTCTTTTGCGGGAATGAGCGGCGAGGGAAAAGCGCTGCGCCCTGCGTACCTGATTGCATCCATGCGGCAGCTTTTTCCGCAGTTGTCGGTGGAGTATCCGGAAAAAGAGCCTGTATTGTCGCAGATTATGACGCCGGAAGCGGGACTGCCCTATCTGGCGGGCGCCTTGCGGGAATATGCGCAGGGTAATATGGTGCAGGAGGAGACTGCTACGTTATACCGCGCTTACAGGGAGCGGCTGGAATACGCAGGTCTGTTACAGCGGCTTACGGAGGCGGCATTTTACCGTTATGAGCACAGCCCGCTGCAGAAAAACGTGGCAAGGGCGCTCTACGGGCAGATTTTACGAAACAGCGTCAGCCGGCTGGAAACCTATGCCGCCTGCGCATACCGGCATTTTTTAAAGTACGGCATGAGCCTGAAGGAACGGGAAGAACTGAAATTTGAAAATGTGGACATGGGAAATGTCTTTCACGGCGTTTTAGAGGGATTTTCCCACAAGCTGGAGGAGAGCGCCTACACCTGGTTTGATTTTCCCGAGGATTTTGCGCGGGGAACTGTGGCGGATGTACTTTCCCTCTATGCGGCGGAATATGGAGCCGCAGTATTGTACGACAACGCGAGAAACGAATACGCTGTCAGGCGGATGGGGCGGATTCTGGAGCGGACGGTGCTGACTTTGCAGTATCAGCTCAAAAAGGGAAGCTTTGTGCCGGAGAGTTACGAAATGTCCTTTTCGTCCGTCTCGGATTTGGAGAGCGTCAACATAGCGCTGTCAAAGGAGGAGCGGATGCAGCTTGCGGGCAGGATTGACAGGGTGGATACTTTGACGAAGGAGGATAAGCTCTATGTCAAAGTGGTGGACTATAAGTCCGGCAGCAGGAAATTTAATCTGGCGGCGCTGTATTACGGTTTACAGCTTCAGCTCGTGGTATATATGAACGCGGCAGTGGAGCGTGAGGCAAAAAAGCATCCCGACAAGGAGGTCGTGCCTGCCGCTATGCTGTACTACCATGTGTATGACCCGATTGTTTCCGCAGAGGCGGAGACTGCACCGGAGGAAATTAATGCGGCACTGCTGGAGCAGCTCCGGGCGGGCGGTATTGTCAACAGTGACGGGGAGATTGCAAGGCGGCTGGACGAGGAAGCTGTGGCAAAGTCGGATGTGATTCCGGTGGAGTATAAAAAGGACGGCAGTCTTTCGGCGCGTTCCTCCGTGCTGAGCGGGGAGGAACTTCAGGAAATTTCACTGTTTGTGGGCAGAAAGGTGCGGCAGCTCGGACGGGAAATTCTGGACGGGAATATTGCGCTGAATCCCTATGAGAGCGGGGCGGAGAGCGCCTGCACCTACTGCTCTTTTCAGGGAGTGTGCGGCTTTGACGGCGGAATGCCCGGCTGCGGGCCGAGAAGGCTTAAAGAGATGGACAAGGAAGAAGCGATGGCGCGCATAAGGGAAGAGTAAGGATTGGGAGGAAGCATGGCGGTAGAATTTACACCCGAACAAAAACAGGTTATCGAGCTGCATGGCTGCAATATTCTGGTATCGGCGGCAGCAGGCTCGGGAAAGACAGCGGTTCTGACGGAGCGCATTGTACAGATGGTGTGCAGAGAAGAGAATCCTGTGGATATTGACAGGCTTTTGATTGTGACCTTCACCAATGCGGCGGCGGCGGAGATGCGGGAGAGAATCAGCGCGGCTATTTTGTCAAGGCTTTCGGAGGACGGTGAAAACGAGCATTTACAGAGGCAGGCTGCGTTATTGCACAATGCCCAGATTACTACCATAGACAGCTTCTGCCTGTTTGTACTGCGCAATAATTTTCAGGACATCGGGCTGGATCCTGCTTTTCGGGTTGCAGATGAGGGAGAGTTGGAGCTGTTGAAGCAGGATGTGCTTGCGCAACTTTTGGAGGAGCGTTTTGCCGCAGGTGAAGAGGCGTTTTTAAACTGTGTGGAATATTACTGCCCCGGGGGCAGGGAGAGCGTTTTAGAAGAGCATATTCTGGATTTGTACCGTTATGCTTTGAGTTTTCCGTTTCCGGAAGAATGGCTTTTGGAGAGAAAGGAGGACTACCGGATTTCCACGGTGGAAGAGCTGGAACAGTCCGATGTGGGACAGTATCTGCTCACCCACTTAAAACGCACGCTGCATGCGCTGTATCAGGATATGGAACAGGCTGTGGTTGTCTGTGAAGAGCCGGACGGTCCCTATATGTACGGAGAAATGATGGAGGCGGAGACGGAGGCGCTTGGCGCGCTGCTTTCACTTTCAACTCTGCCGGAATTTGCACTTCGCATACCGGCGGTGTCCTTCGGCAGATTGTCCTCGAAAAAGGACGATTCCGTGTCCCCTGCAAAAAGGGAGCGGGTTAAGAAGCTGCGCGAGGGCGTAAAGGAAACCTTGAAAAAGTTGGAGGAAGCCTATTTTCTGCTTCCCCTTGAGGCAGGGCTGCGCCGCTTTGGGGCATGTGAAGCGGCAGTGTGTATGCTGGTGGATTTATGCTTGGATTTTAAAGCTCGTCTGGACGAAAAAAAGAGAGAGAAGAAGCTGCTTGATTTTTCCGACATGGAGCATTTTGCTCTGCGGATTTTATTGGAAAAGACAGGGGACGGGCGGGTAGTGCCCACCAAAACCGCGCTGGAATACAGGGACTACTTTGCAGAGGTGCTGATTGACGAATATCAGGACAGTAATTTGGTGCAGGAATATCTGCTGAAGGCAGTTTCGGGCGAGGAGGATGGCAATTACAACCGTTTTATGGTCGGGGATGTCAAGCAGAGCATCTACAAGTTCCGTTTGGCGCGACCTGAGCTTTTTCTGGAAAAATACCATACTTATTCCGATAAGGAGGGCGGACTTCGCCGGATTGACCTGCACAAAAATTTCAGGAGCAGGACTGAGGTAATAGATACCGTCAATCAGGTCTTCGGGAACATCATGACGCATGAACTGGGCGGGATTGCGTATGACGATGCGGCCGCGCTTTATGCCGGTGCGGTTTATCCCGAAAATACCGGCTGTGAGAGCGAGCTGATTTTGTTTGAGAAGCCGCCAAAGGAGTCGGAATGGAACGCAAAGCAGGTGGAGGCATTGGGAATTGCTGCGCGTATCCGCAAATTAAAACAGGAATTGATGGTGACGGACAAGGAGACGGGAGCGCTGCGCCCTGTAGCATACAGGGATATCGTGGTGCTGCTTCGCACCAACAGCGGCTGGGACGAGGAATTTCGGGCGGTGTTTGAAAAGGAAGGAATTCCTGCCTACATCTCCGGCAAGACAGGCTATTTTGCGGCAAAGGAAATCAGGGATATCCTGATGTTTCTGCGCGTGCTGGACAATCCCCTGCAGGATATCCCTTTGTTTGGGGCAATGAAGTCCATATTCGGCGATTTTTCGGACGAAGAGGCGGCGCTTGTGCGAAGCGCGGACAAGGATGGCGCGTATCTGTATGACTGCCTGCGGGTGTGTGCGGGAGAAAGCAGCGAAGAGGCGGCAGATTGCGAAGACAGTGGCGAGAACGCCGGCACAGTGAGCCAAATGAGCGGCGGTGCAGGCAGAAAAGAGTTGGCAGCGGCTGAAGCAGGCGGGCAGAAGCATGTCAACACGGCGCTTCAGGAAAAATGCAGGGACTTTTTGGAGCAGATTGCAAAATACCGGCGCTTTACGGCATATATGCCGATTCATGAACTGTTAAAGCGGCTGCTGGATGATTACGATTATCCGGCGTATGTAGCTGCCCTGCCTGCGGGAAGCAGGCGGCTTGCCAATGTGGAAATGCTGCTGACAAAGGCGGCAGGCTTTGAAAAGAACAGTTATTACGGACTGTTTCATTTTGTGCGCTATATAGAGCAGATGGAAAAATACCATGTGGATTATGGCGAGGCAGGTACCTTGGACGAAAACGCGGACGTGGTGCGGATTATGAGTATTCATAAGAGTAAGGGATTAGAGTTTCCCGTGGCGTTTGTGGCGGGGCTGTCGAAGCGGTTTAATATGCAGGATACTTCACGGGCGCTGATTGTGGATGTGGATTTGGGAATTGGCACGGACTATGTCAACCCTGCGCAGCGGATAAAAAGCAAAACCCTGCGGAAAAATGTTTTGTCCGCCAAGCTGAAGCAGGACAATCTTGCGGAGGAGCTGCGCGTGCTCTATGTGGCGATGACCCGTGCGAAAGAGAAGCTGATTATGACGGGCGTGGTGGAGGAGCCGCAGGCGCACGTGGAAGAGGAGAGGGAAAATGGCGGGGAGATGACATATACCCGTCTGACCGGCGCGTCCTGCTTTTTGGATTATCTGCTGCCGGTATTTCCACAGGTTACAGTGACGTTGTTGGAAGAACTTGCGCTTTCAGAGCTGAAGGAGGGCGTATCGGAGGCGGGCAGGCAGTTTAAACTGGCGGATGCATCGCAGCCTGTGAATGAAGATGCGCTTGCTCTTTTGTCGGAGCGTTTTGCCTACGAGTATCCGCACAAGAGTCTGGAAAACCTATACACCAAGACCACCGTTTCAGAGTTGAAAAAGGCAGCGATGGAGAGCGGTCAGGAAGAGCCTGCGAAGGAGTTGTTTCCACAGGAGGAGATAAAGCCCTACGTGCCGAGTTTTATGCGGGAAAAAGAGGAGATTTCCGGTACGACTCGGGGAAGTGCCGTCCACAGGGTGATGGAACTTTTGGACTTTACCAAAGAGTATGAGGACAGGAAAACGGTTGCGGAGATGATGGACGCCTTTACGGCAAGCGGGCGTCTTTCGGAAGAATACAGGAGCGCGGTAAGAGAGGACAAGATTTTACACTTTTTAAAGACGCCTCTTGCAAAAAGGATGCGCGCGGCCGCAGCGGCAGGCAGGCTGTACCGGGAGCAGCCTTTTGTGTACGGTATATCCGCGGCAAGGCTGAAGGATAAAAGCCGTCCTGATGAGGAAAATGCCTTTCCGGCGGAAGAAACCGTGCTGATTCAGGGGATTGTGGATGCTTTCTTTGAAGAGGAGGACGGACTGGTGCTTCTGGATTATAAAACCGACGTCATAAAGGCGCCGGAAGAATTGATAAGGCGATACAAAGTGCAGCTTGATTATTATGAAGAAGCATTGGAAAACCTTACGGGAAAAAAGGTGAAGGAGAGGGTGCTGTATTCCTTTTATCTGGGGTGCGTGGTTCCTGCTTGAAAATATCAAAATAAAGTTCTATATTTATTGAAAAAACATATTGACAAATTCAGGAGATATGTTACTATTATTTCATAATCATTTATATGTGCAAATCGCACGTTCTGGCAGCTTCTGCCGATAATTTTCACTTTAATTTTATGGCAGGAGTGCCGGCGTGACGCAGGTCGTATCCTGTCATGATTCATGACAATAGAATTTTGCATGGCACTTACATGGGAGGATACCGGATGAAAAAGAATGGAAAACGATTTAAGGGACGTTTTACGCAAAAGAAGGGACACAGACAGGTAAAGGACAGGCTTTTTCGCTTTTTGTTTGAGTGTGACAGGGAAGCTTTGCTGCAGCTTTATAATGCATTGAATGGAACTTCATACAGCGAGGCCTCAGAACTTCAGATGGTCACGTTGGAGAATGCGGTCTATGTGGTTATGAAAAACGATTTGGCTTTTGTGATAGCCGGTGTGCTCAGTATATATGAACACCAAAGCACTTTTAATCCCAATATGCCTGCCCGTTTTCTGTTTTATCTGGGACAGGAATACCAGAAGATAGTGGAGCGCGCGGCAGAGAGTCCGTATGGTTCCAGACTGATTATGCTGCCGACGCCCCAGTGTATTGTTTTTTGTAACGGTGAGCGGGAAATGCCAAAAGAACAGATATTAAAGCTTTCCGATGCGTTCGAGAGCAAATCCTGCAAAGCAGGCGTTGAACTGGAAGTGCGGGTGCTCAATATCAATTATGGTTATAATGAGAAACTGATGGAACAGTGTCAGGTGTTAAAAGAATATGCCTTGTTTGTGGAAACTTCCAGAGAGTATATGAGAAGAGGAAGGTCTGCAGAAACAGCCTTAAATGAAGCGGTTGATTTCTGCATAGAGAAAAATATACTGGCTGGCTTTTTGCGGCAGTACCGTGCGGAGGTGTTGGGAATGTTGTTGGAAGAATTTGATGTAAAAAAATATGAAAGAAGCCTTCGGGAAGACGGCAGAGAGGAAGGCAGAGAAGAGGGACGAGAAGAAGGTATCAGAGCGTTGGTAGAAGTCTGTCAGGAATTCGGAATGTCCAAAGAGGATATCCTTGTCAGACTGGAAACGAGATTTTCCATGGGTGCGGACAGCGCCGAACAGTATTTTGAAAAATACCAAAAGCAGCTCTGATTTTTCAGGACTGCTTTTGGTATGGTTTCGTAGTTAATCGGAAACGGCAATCGTCTGCAGCCGTTTCAACATCTTGCTGACCGCGGGAATTTTTAAAATGAGAATGGTGATGACGCCTTCTATCAGAATGTAGCTGTAGTTGTAAATGACAGGATACAGCGCAGCTAAGCTCTGCGGGAAATTTTCAGGCATGTAATCCATCCAGTAGAGGTAGCCGCCGATTGTGTGGAAAAGACCGCGCACCATAATGGCTAAAAAGTAGGCGGGAATAAATTTGTTTTTCTTGTAGAAAAAGCCTGTGATGCCGAGTGCGGTGAAAGCAAAAAAGTAGTCGCAGCAGATTTGCATGGGGCTGAGCATATAGGAGCTGCCGGTTTGGAAAAACTGTAAAATGCTGTATGCAATGGCGGAAAGCAGGCCTGCCTTAATGCCATAAAAATAGCCGATAATGCAGATACAGAACATGGAAAATGCAGTTACAGAGCCGCCATAGGGCAGTTCAAATTTGACATAGGACAGTACGAAGCCCATGGCGATGGCAACGCCGCATACGGCGAGTCTTTTGGCGGAAAGCTTTGTATTTTTCTGCTTTTTGTCCACGATGATGGCGGCCAGAAAGATGGCCAGGAGAAGAACGGCAATCAGGACATAGTAACCGAGGCGTCCTAAGGCAAAAGAGCCGTCCTCCTGTGATAAAATAAAATCAGACATAAAAAAACCTCCTTGTTGTTTCGCAAAGAGGGACACAATGAAGATTTACAAATACGATTATGTAAGAATCCATACGCAGATGGCGGCATTATCCGCCATCTGCGAGATGGTGAAATTCAAAATCATATCTATAAACATGCTTCCTTACGCCGGTATTGTCCGGGTCAAGTGATGAGGGTTAGAATCCAAAGATTCAATCTCAGCTATGTGCTCCCCTAGCAAGTATAATTTGCAGTTCGTTACCACTATAAGTATATTTATTTCATTTGTCAAGCAAAAAGTTGTATGCTGTCAGAGAAACAGTATTACACCTGAAACTGCTGTATCGTCGTCTGCAGGGAAGAAATGCTGTTCATCACATCCTGTGTTTCTTCCGTAACAGTCTCGCTTGCATACGTAATCTCCTGCAGGTTTTCATTTACGGACTGTACCGCCTGGTCCAGTTCCTTCTGGGACAGGTCTATGGTCCCCAGTATCCCGTTGATGTCCGCAATGGACTTCCTCAGTTCCTCCGTGCTCTCACTTAACATGCTGCTGACCTGCGCGTAATAAGCCGCATCTTCCTTGTAATTGTCCGCAAGCGTCTCCAGCTTGTCGTAATCCTTCAGCACTATCTCATCCAGGAATGTGATGATGTAGCTGCTTGCATCCGACAGCGCGCCAACGCTGTTTAAAACCTTGTCCGTCAGCGCGTTTACTTTGTCTATCTCACGGCCCGTGGTCTCGCTCAGCTTCTTGATCTCCTCAGCTACCACTGAAAAGCCGCGCCCTGCCTCGCCTGCACGCGCAGCCTCTATGGACGCGTTTAACGAAAGCAGGTTCGTCTGCCCCGCAATCTCGCTGATGGCCTGTGATACCTCCACTATCTGGCTGATTACCTTTGTCTCCTCAATGGCAGCCTTCAGCTTTTCTCTGCTGTCCACGGTCACTTTAATGGCGTTTTCCTTGTCCTCCAGCACCTCCGGCACCATCTGGCCCACACGCTCTATGATTTCCTTTGCATGGCTTGTAATGGTTTGTGCGCTTTCGGCAAGCCCGTCAATCGATTCCGTCACATCCCTGCAGGTGCTGCCGATGTCCCCGATGCTCTGCGTCTGCCCTGCCACGCTTGCGCCAGTCTCCTCCATGATGGCGCTGATTTCCATGATGTTCCCGCTCATTTTGGAAACATGGGCGTTGGTCCCGGATGCCTTGTCCCGGATGCGCAGCGTTTCCTGCTGCGTCTTGCGGATGGTGGAAATCACCCTGTTTTCCAGTTCCTCCTTCAGGTAGCTGATTTCCCTTACCTCCGATTTCTCCGTCCGGCAGTGCTGGCTCCCGATTACCTTTTCCTTCACAAACCTCTTCAGCTCGCTCAGCGGCCTTAACATGATGGAAACAACAACGTTCAGCACAACGATTGACAATACGAGCAGGATGATGTCCGCCATTAACGGCAGCACCAGGTTCCTGCTGACCTTGCCGCTTATCACGGATGTGTTCTGGGTGATTCCCATCTTCCAACCGGTGGTTTCCACCGTGCTCACTATGCAGTATTTTTTCACCCCGTCATAGTCCGTGAATGTGGATATGCCGCTTCCCGACACGTCGATCCGCAGCACGTCCGTCAGGATGGTGTTTCCCTCCTCCTTGGGCAGGTACGCCTCGTTTTCATGGGTGATGACGCTGTCATCCCCTGCCAGCAGGAAGGTCTGCGTGCTCTTGTCCGTGCTCACGTTCTTTACGATTTCAATCAGGTTGTCTATGGTGATGTCCGCAAGGACCACGGCCTGTTCGCCGTCTATTCTGCAGGGCACGGCAATGGACACTATCATTTGTCCCGTTGCGAAGTCCGTATAGGGGGCCGTGTATATCAGCCCGTTCTCTGCAAGGGCCTCCTGCCACCAGCCGCGGGTCGTGGGGTCCAGGTCAAGGCTGGAATGGTCCGCCGGGAGGACGCCACCGTTATAGCCAAAGCAGCAGTAGTACATGAGGGCTGCGTCATTGCCTGCCAGGTTCACCTCCAGAAAGTCCATGATTGCGCCCTCGTCCTTGTCCATGCCTTCCAGAGCGTTTTTCATGGTTTCGATTATGTTTGCCTGGCCCACGAGCCATTCATCAATGATGTCGCCGGTGCTTTCTGCTTCTGCGGCGAGCAGGCTGTATTCGCTTGCCTTCAAGGCATCATTCAGCACAATGCTGTTAATCACGGCGGTCACGACAATAATCAGGATGGTGCTGACTGCCGCATAAAGAATGATGCTCCCTTTAATGCTTCCCAAAAAAGACTGTTTTTCCCTTTTCACTTTTGTATGAATCCTCCCTTTTTTTCGGTATCAATGTTTTTTAAAATGGCTGGCGGCTTTATGTCTGCGTGCCCATTTCCAACGGGCGCCGCCTGTCTACGCCGTATTTCGTATAATATGCGGCTTTATCATTATACATTCTTTTCTCAGCCTCTGCAATTAGTCTTTCTACACCGTTAAAACTATTGCTATCCCATATGCTTCCGACTGCCATGTGGACGGATTTTTCCTGCAAATCTTTCTTTAGCTGTTCAACGCCCTGCCATAATGTGACTTCGCCGATATCTGCACAGAGTGCTAACAGTTCATCGCCGCCGATACGAAACAAACCGTATTCCCCAAAACTCTTTTTCAGACATTCGCAGGCGTCGGTGAGCAGCTTGTCACCTGCGTCATGGCCTTTTTGGTCGTTCGTCTGTTTTAATCCTGTCACGTCACAATAAACAATTCCCAGACTCTGTTCATTCTGCAGTTCGCCAATGTACTTGCTCATGGCGTGGCGGTTGCCGATTTTGGTGAGCTGGTCGCAATAACTCATCTCTTTTAGTTTACGGAGAAGATTTCGCTGTTTCAGGGAAGAAATAATAAAATGCGCCATAATCTGAAGCATGTCGGAAGTATAGTCCAGTGATTTCTTAGGGGGATTGTCAATTCCGTAAAAACCGATCACTTCGCCCTCATTGTACAAGGGTACTACTACCAGCGAGTGGATATTCTGCCGTTTCAAAACCTCATACTGCAGCGGGTCGCTTTCCCGAATATCCTCCAGCTCTTTTATCACAATATGTCTGCCAATTTGGAAATTCCGATACCAGTTGGCACATACTTCCGGCGGAACATTCTGCAAGTTATCTTTTTCCGGTGTAACACCGATTGCCACCCACTCGTATGTGTTGTCATCACAACCCGCCTCATTCCGCTCAAAGATATAAGTTCTCTCACCCCCCAGAGCCTTGCCCATATATTCAAGCAGAACGTTCAGAGTCTGTGAGGGTGTCTCCTGCTGCAAGGCAATACGGAGCCCGTTATTGACCATTGCTTCTAAGTTTATCATACTGTCCCGCTGTTCCTGATTGCCGGCATCAACGGCGATTTCCATGCGGTATTTCCTTCCGTTTTCTTCTATTATGGTATCTTTCAGCATTACCTGCCGTTTCAGAATGGGATTGAAATACCACCATTCCTTGAAATGTCCCTCTTTTAATTCATGGTTGTTACAAATTGAGCAGGGACCGGAACAGTTCTGCAGAGCTTCATAACATTTTTTTTCGGAAATTTCTGCAAGGGAGTGAAAGCCGTATGTCCGAAGCGCTTTTTGGTTCATGTAAACCAACTCATGGCTATCTACGTCTGAAACATAGACAAGTTCGTCCATCGTATCAAAGAACTCCCATATTTTACTCATACTCAGTCCTCCTGCCGCAACGATAAAATACCAAAATACTATATTTATATATCACATTTTTTCGACTTTGTTCCACGTTTTGCGCGAATGGTAAATATATGGTGTGAATTGCAAATTGCTGTACATTTACATTTGACGGATAAAATGTTAGCATAATAAAATAAGACAAGAAAATCGGAAGGAGAGACCTATGCTGGTACAAATTTTAACCTTTACACATAATTTAACTACTATGCTGTTTGGTATCTATATTTCCGCGTTCTTTTTAGGAGTAAAGCAGAACAGGAAAAATATCCTTATGCTGTTTTTCCTGTTCGCCGGTGAAGGAATCTTATATATTATCAATTCTTTATTGTGGGGTACGGCTGTTGCTGACCGGCTCTATACCCTTATTGTACATCTGCCGTTGATTTTATTTTTAATCCTGTATTATCGATATTCTTTTGTTTCATCCTGTATTTCCGTGTTTTCTGCCTACCTTTGCTGTCAGTTAAGCAATTGGATCGGTTTATTGGCATTAACGATTACGGGCGAAGAGTGGTGTTATTATGCTTTACGAATCCTGACCACATTTGTTACCTTCTTTCTGCTGTGCAGATTTGTATGCCACACCACGGAAACCATCTTTACAAGGGATACATGGGAACTCTATATTATAGGTTTTCTGCCAACGGTATATTATGTTTTCGACTATTCCTTCACTAAGCTTACCGACATGCTTTATTCCAACAACAAAATAGTAGTCGAGTTTATGGGGTTCAGCTTTTGCATCTCCTACTTTGCCTTTCTGTTCATATACTTTCGGGAATATGAAAAGAAACAGGAAAGCAAACAGTACAATGATTTGATGAAAATGCAGTTTCTCTCCATCGAAAAGGAGATTGAGCAGGTAAAGCGCAGCAAACAAAAGCTTTCCATATTAAGGCATGATATGCGTCATCACATAAATATCGTCCTGACACAGCTTCAAAACAACAACGTAAAGAAGGCAATCGATTATGTTGCGGAAATCGCCAATAGCTATGATGATACCATGATTACAACTTACTGCAAAAACGAAATGGTCAATTCCGTAATTTCTATTTATCATACACGTTTTGAAGACAATCAAATTACGCTGCACTACGATGTCACCGTAAGGGAAACGCTCCCTTGTCCGGATATTGCGATTTGTACCATTTTATCGAATGCTTTGGAAAATTCCATGCATGCACTGGAAGAAATGACAACGGAAGAAAGATGGGTAAACCTCACAATTTCCGAAAAGGAAAAACATCTTCTGCTTCAAATTGAAAATCCGATTGTGCGGGTTCCGAGATTTGTAAACGGCATTCCAACCTCCGACAAAAAGGGACATGGCATTGGCGTTAAAAGTATTGTATATTACGTAGAACAATTAGGCGGGCAATATCATTTTTTCCTTGCTGACCGCTCCTTCGTTTTAAGAATTATTATTTAGAGGTGATGTGATGAAAATAGCGATTTGTGATGATGAAATATACTTTATAGATGCAATCTGCCCCCTGTTGGAACAATGGGCAAAAGAACGCGGGATTAAACTTACACTATACCGGTTCACGAATGGAGACGACTTGGTTGAAGCACATCAGCGTGAATGTATGGATTTGATCATTTTGGATGTTATTATGCCATTATTAAGCGGTATTGATACTGCAAGAGAGCTTCGGAATACGAATCAGACGGTTCCGATTGTTTTTCTTACTTCATCCAAGGAATTTGCCGTCGATTCCTATGAGGTAAAAGCCCTTAATTATCTCATAAAACCTGTTGATAAGGAAAAATTATTTCTTGCTTTGGATGATTTTCTGAAAACCCTTAACCTGCCTAAAAACTTCTTTGTTGCAAAAACTGCCGACGGCTTTTGCAAGATTGCAATTGCCGATGTGGATTATCTGGAGGCGCAGAACAAGCAGGTTCTTGTCCATTTGACAAACGGCAGGACAATCGAAATCCGTGAGTTGTTCTCAAAATGTACGGAAGTTTTTTCGCCGGAAAGCGGATTCTGCTGCTGTCACCGCAGCTATATTGTGAATCTAAATAATGTGGAGCAATTTTCAAAGACCGAAGTTGTCACGATTCACAATGCAGTGATACCGATATCCCGAAGCAATTATGTGGCATTTAAGGAAACCTATTTTAACCATATGTTTGCGTAATAAGTTTACCAATCTCCATATGTTTTGTGTTATAATATTCTATATCGTTTCACAATCGGAAGAAAACAAACAGAATGGAGACAAATTGTGAAAAAAGGATTTTTATGTGTGGTCGCAGCAGCTGTTATGGTTTTATGCAGTGCATGCTCCGGTCAGGCTGCTGCACATGCCCAAATCACATTTGAAACGAGAGAAGATACAGATTATGCGGAAGACGGAAAGCTTCTGTATACGAACCTCTGTGTCTATCCCGTTGTGGCAATGAAAGGAAATGAAAGCGCTGCGGAGAAAATCAATGCGGCTATCCTGGCAGAAGTAGACGCTTTTTTAGCTGATACCTCAGTACGTGACATTGTCAAAGAAGATTACCGCATTTATTTGTCCAATGAAGATCTCAGTTCAGAATATGGCTTTTCCGGTTATTATGATGATTTTGATATGATTGTCACTCGCAATGACAGTAATGTTATTTCTTTTTATATCACCATTTCATCTTATATGGGCGGAGTGCACGACGGCTATTACGGCATCGGGCTTAATTTTAATGCCAAAACCGGTGAACGAATCGCCTTTTCGGATCTTGGCGAAAATGCGGAAACTTTTCATGCAGACACACTTGCGTACCTGAAGAAACTCGCAGCAACGAATACTTATCGGAATATCATGTGGGAGGATGTCTCCGATTTGGAACAAATCCTTTATCAGGATGAAAGATGGTATTTTTCCACATCCGGCCTGGTCTTTTTCAGTAATCCCTATGAGCTTGGCGCATTTTATGCAGGAAATATAGAATTTACGGTTCCTTATGCCGATTTGCAGGAAATGGGCTTTCAACAAGAATATTCCTATCAGGAAAATTTGACGATAAAACTGCAAACGGAAGAAGTTTGTTATTTTGATTTAAACGGTAACGGACCGAAAGAGGAAATTCAGTTTTATATAGATAAGCAGGGAAGCGCCAATACAAAACTCCACTTTATCATTAATGGTACTGATTATGCCTCAGAACATACAGAACTATCCGGACAATTTTCGGACAAGGATTATATTTTCTGCTGGACAGAATGTTTTTTATATGACATGGATACCACAGACGATATGACAGAAATTGCCTTTCAGATGAATTACACAAAGGGGGAAGGAAATAGTCTCATTCCCTATACGTTCCTCTATCGCTATGAAAAGAAGGGAACACTTACCTATCTTGGCAAAATGGAAGGCACTGTTACCAATCCGGACTGTGAGATTCAGCTTGATTAAAACAATAAACGACAAAAGGGGAATTAGTAAACTTTTGCAGACAATCAAGGAAAATCTTTAGAGGAAGCAATTAAGTGTTGGAAATACAAAAAGCAATTACAAGGGCATAATCGCTACGAAAGAACAGACCTTATAGCAATAAAATGACAATTCCGGTTTGTTTGATAGGAAAATCGAAAGTACGAATTTGAATTTGGAGAGTAATTATGTATGAAAGAATGTTGAATAAACAAATTGTGCCAACAATAGAAGAAATGACGGAGTACTGTGCAGAAAACGCAAAACGCTTTTCTATGATAAATGATTGGTTGACAACTGTTTTTAATACAGAACAGAAAGTGGTTTTCCCTTATGGAAATACATATGGCTGGGGAATAGGACATTATAAAAAGAAAAAGCTTATGTGTAATATTTTTGCTGAAGCGGGCGCATTTACAGTTATGCTGCGATTAACAAATGTGCAATATGAAGCGATTTATGAGGAGATGAAAAAATACACCCAAGAATATATTGACAATAAATATGCTTGTGGTGATGGTGGCTGGATACATTATCGCGTTATATGCCAAGAACATTATGAGGATATAAAGAAACTGTTAGAGGTTAAATGTTTGGGATGATTAACGTTACAAACCGGAAGTTGAAGGAAACAGTAAGGGAATATTTTATGCATTATTGAAAAACATTTTGGTTTTGGGGGAGGATAAATAATGGAAGTAATTAGGATTGAATCCAATGATTTAAAGTGGAATGAACTTATCGAATATGCAGAAAATTGCTCTTGGATAGCGGGAAAGCATCTTGCTTCCATGATGAGAAACCATACGTTTGACGAATGGGAAAGTGTTTTTGCTGCAATAACAGAGGATGAAATAATCGGTTTTTGTACGTTTCTTAAAACAGATTATTACCCGGAAAACCGCTACACACCTTGGATTAGCACAATGTTTGTTGATGAAAAATATCGAGGAATGCGAATTAGCGAGAGAATCATTAATAAGGTCATTGAGTATGCAAAGGAGCAGAATTTTTTGAAAGTTTATATTCCATCAGATATGATTGGAATTTATGAAAAATATGGATTCCAAAAAATTGATGAGCTTCAAAATTATGGTGGAGATATTGATAACATTTTTGCAAAAGAAATATAGTTATTCCATGTGTAGATAAATTTGAATTTATCAGGTAAAAAATGCATAAAACGAGGAGGACAACACTACATGGCTGGATATTATAAACCCTGTGAAGAACTTGATATTTGCAATAGACTCATTGAAATGTATTGGGAAAGCAAGCAATTTGAACTGTGCTTTCAAGGGCATTTAAAATTAGCCGAGGAAACAAGTTATCC
>JAIDHX010000003.1 GCA_029053015.1 Lachnospiraceae bacterium | reverse complement strand
GCTCATCCATGGCGCTTCGGGACGACATTACCGGCGGCGAGAGCTACTACATGGTAGAAATCCGCGCCATCAAGCGGATTCTGGATTTGATTGACAGAGGAAAAAGGGTACTGTGCTTTGTGGACGAGGTGCTCAGGGGAACCAATACCGTGGAAAGAATTGCCGCGGGAACGGAAATCCTCCTAAGCCTGACAGCGGGGCAGGCAATGTGCTTTGCCGCTACCCATGATGTGGAGCTTACGGGACTTTTGGAAAGCTATTATGACAATTACCATTTTGAAGAGGAAATTGTGGATGGCGATATCTATTTTAACTACAGGCTGTTAGACGGCAGGGCGACAACCCGCAACGCTATAAAGCTTTTGTCCGTGATGGGATATCAGAAGGAAATCATTGAAAATGCGGAGCGGCGTGCAGAGAACTTTATGGAAGCGGGAAAGTGGTCATAGCCGGTACAGTAAGGCGGCACGCAGGCAAAGAAGAAAGGCATGGTACAAAGATGAAGGTGAAGCTGTATACGGACGGTGCGGCAAGGGGAAATCCCGACGGACCGGGCGGCTATGGAGCCATTTTACAGTATGTGGATACAAAAGGTGTTTTGCATGAGAGGGAGTTTAGCGCGGGATACAAAAAAACAACCAATAACCGCATGGAGCTGATGGCAGTTATTATAGGTCTTGAGGCATTAAACCGGCCCTGCGAGGTGGTTGTGGTTTCCGATTCCAAATATGTGACGGATGCCTTTAACCAGCACTGGATAGAAGGCTGGCTGAAAAATAACTGGAAAACCAGTACGAAAAAACCGGTCAAGAATGTGGAGCTCTGGCAGCGGCTTTTAAAGGCCGCGAGTCCGCATAAGCTGTGTTTTGAGTGGGTAAAAGGGCATGACGGGCATCCGGAAAACGAGCGTTGCGACAAATTGGCGACAACCGCAGCCGACGGCGATATACTGCTTGACGACGACGGCGGTGACTTGGTATACTGTTAGTAAGGTTTGATAGAAATTTGAAAAGTAAAAGACTTAAGATGGAGGTTTCATATGATAGCGTTTTTGAATTCATTTTTTAGTTATCTGCTTTTATTTGTTGTGATGGCAGCGATTGCCGGAACGGGCATTTTTGTTGGGATTACCATGCGGAAAAAGAAAAATCTGTCAGAGGAAACCAAAACTGTGGACGAAGCGCAGTAAAAGCGGAAAGAAAAAATATTTTAAGGTGCCGTGCAAACGGCACTTTTTCGCTTTGCGGGAAAGGAAAAGCTATGCGTTATGATGTCATACTCTGGGATGTGGACGATACACTTCTGGATTTTCCCTATTCACAGAAAATGTCTTTGGTAAAGACGGCGGAAAAGCTGGGCGTAACCGTGACGGAGGAAATGGTTGCCCGCTATTCCGCCATTAACGAAGGGTGGTGGAAGCGGCTGGAAAAGGGAGAGGTCACAAAATCGCAGCTTCTTACAGGACGCTTTCTCGACTGGTTTGCGGAATATGGCATTATCTGTGAAAATGTGGACGAGTTTCGGGATTATTATGAAAGCGGGCTGGGGCAGATTTTTCGGTATCGGGACGATTCGCTGCAGGTCTGTAAGGCATTGCAGGGAAAGTGCCGGCAGTTTGTAGTGACAAACGGGGTAACGGCCCCGCAGCTTTCCAAACTGAAGCTTTCGGGCTTTTTTGAAATTATGGAAAATATTTTTATCTCCGAGCAGCTTGGCGCACCGAAGCCCCAGCGACTCTTTTTTGACCGTGTTCTGGAGACGATGCCGGAGGTGGCAAGGAGCCGTGTCCTGATTGTGGGAGATTCCCTGAGCAGTGATATGCGGGGCGGAAACAATGCGGGCATTGCGACCTGCTGGTACAATCCAACCGACCAGATTAACACCACGGAGGTGGAGACGGATTATATCATACGGAACTTAAAAGAGGTTATTGCAATTGTGGAGGGATAAATGGCAAAGTCGGCAAATCAAAAACTGAAGCTTTTTCATATTTTACGGATATTGGAAGAAAATACGGATGAGGAACATGTGCTAAGCACGCAGGAAATCATCGAACGGCTGGCGAAGGAAGATATCAGGGCGGAAAGAAAGAGTATATACGACGATATGGAGTGCCTGATTTCGTTTGGCTATAATATTATACAAAAAAAGGGCAGGACGGGAAGCGGCTATTATCTGGCGGACAGAGATTTCGAGCTGCCGGAATTAAAGCTTTTGGTGGATGCAGTGCAGGCTTCGCGGTTTATAACCGTCAAAAAGAGCAGGGATCTGATTCAGAAGCTGGAAAAGCTGGCAAGCCGGCATCAGGCGGTGCAGCTTCACCGTCAGGTGTATGTGGCGGGGCGCGTCAAAACGGAAAATGAAAGAATCTATTACAATGTGGACGCTATATATACAGCCATTGCGGAGAATGTATGCATTTCTTTTACCTATCTGGAGTGGGAACTGTCCAAAGCGTTAAAGCCCAAAAAAGACGGCAGAAAGTATCTGGTAAGCCCGTGGGCGCTGATTTGGGAAGATGAAAACTATTATCTGGCGGCTTACGACAGCGAAGCGGGGCTTTTAAAGCATTACCGTGTGGACAAAATGGGAGATGCCGAATTGACGGATAAGGCGCGGGAGGGCAGGGAGCAGTTTGACAAGCTGAATCCTGCGGAATATACCAAGCAGACCTTCGGCATGTTCGGCGGCGAAGAAGAGACGGTCACACTGGAATTTGAAAATCGTCTGATTGGCGTGGTGATGGATCGGTTCGGCAGGGACACGGATATCAGGAAGCAGGAGGACGGCAGATTCCGGGTGCGGATAAAATGTCATGTCAGCGGCCAGTTTTTCGGCTGGCTTGCCGGACTGGGGAGCGGTGCAAAAATTGCAGCGCCAAAGGAAGTGAAGGACAGATATAAACAATGGCTGTCCGATATCCTGAAAGAGCAGGATTGACCGCCGCGGGAAAAGCCTATATTGAAATGCTACAAATTTGGAGTTATAAATTTGGTAAATATTACGGAATGCAGCGATTGACTTTTGATGTCGATTCTCTTATACTGAAAATACACCGCTAAATATTGGGTGCAAAAAGAAAATAATACTATATATAGTGGATTTGTGACATGCGTGTCGTCGGTTGTCAGTTATAACCGCGCTGCCTGAAATGAATCCGGAAGGGAATAAAATGAGCATTGCAGTAGAACAGGCAGGCGAGGACACTTTGGATTACGGCGCCGAATACAAGACCCAAAAGGACGTTAAGGTGATTAAAAAGGACGGGAGCAAGGAAGCCTTCAATGTACAGAAGGTGGTAAATGCCGTCGGCAAAAGTGCGTACCGCGCTCTTACCAAATTCACGGAGGATGAGAAGAGACATATCTGTCAGTATGTGGTAGATAAAGTGGACGAGCTTGAACAGGAAGAGATTCCGATCCCTGTCATGCATAATATTGTGGAAAGTGCTCTGGAGCAGGTAAAGCCCATTGTGGCAAAGAGTTACCGCGACTACCGGAATTATAAGCAGGATTTTGTGCGCATGCTGGACGACGTATATAAAAAGAGCCAGTCCATCATGTACATCGGGGATAAGGAGAATGCCAATACCGATTCGGCACTGGTTTCTACCAAGAGGAGTCTGATTTTCAATCAGTTGAACAAGGAACTGTACCAGAAGTTTTTTATGACGACTGAGGAAATACAGGCTTGCAGGGATGGCTATATTTATGTGCATGACATGTCTGCCAGAAGGGATACCATGAACTGCTGTCTCTTTGATGTGGAAAATGTGCTTTCCGGCGGTTTTGAGATGGGTAATATCTGGTACAATGAGCCGAAGTCTCTGGACGTGGCGTTCGATGTTATCGGCGATATCGTACTGAGTGCCGCAAGCCAGCAGTACGGCGGTTTTACGGTGCCGAGCGTGGACAATATATTAGAGCCTTATGCGGAGAAGTCCTACAGCAAATATCTGGAAAAGTACGCGCGTCTGGGCATCGATGAAGAGGCAGCGGAAAAGGAAGCTTATGCGGACGTAGTGAGAGAGTTTGAACAGGGCTTCCAGGGCTGGGAATATAAGTTTAATACAGTGGCAAGCAGCCGCGGCGATTATCCCTTTATTACCGTTACGGCCGGTACCGGAACGGGAAAGTTTGCCAAGCTGGCAACCATTTCCATGCTGAATGTGAGAAGACGCGGACAGGGAAAAAAGGAGTGCAAGAAGCCTGTGCTGTTCCCTAAAATCGTGTTCTTATATGATGAAAACCTGCATGGGCCCGGAAAGCCATTGGAAGATGTTTTTGAAGCGGGCGTAAAGTGTTCTGCCAAGACCATGTATCCCGACTGGTTAAGCCTGACCGGAAAGGGTTATGTGGCAAGTATATATAAACAGTACGGAAAAATCATTTCTCCGATGGGATGCCGCGCGTTCCTTTCACCCTGGTATGAGAGAGGCGGTATGCATCCGGCAGACGACAAGGACGTGCCTGTATTTGTAGGGCGGTTTAATGTTGGTGCGGTTTCCCTGCATCTGCCCATGATTCTGGCAAAGGCAAGGCAGGAGAGTAAGGATTTCTATGAGGTACTGGACTATTACCTGAATCTGATCCGTCAGCTTCATATCCGTACCTATGCTTATCTGGGAGAGATGCGTGCTTCCACCAATCCGCTTGCTTACTGCGAGGGCGGTTTTTTAGGCGGGCATTTAAAGCTGTCCGACAAGATTAAACCTCTGTTAAAGGCAGCGACGGCAAGCTTTGGAATCACGGCGCTAAATGAACTGCAGATGCTCTACAACGGAAAGTCTCTGGTGGAGGACGGGCAGTTTGCGCTTGAAGTAATGGAGCATATCAATGCCAAGGTAAATGAATATAAAGAGAAGGATGGCAATCTTTACGCCATTTACGGGACTCCTGCGGAGAATCTCTGCGGCCTGCAGATAAAGCAATTCAGAAATAAGTACGGCATTGTGGAGGGCGTTTCGGACAGAGAATATGTGAGCAATTCCTTCCACTGCCATGTGACGGAAGATATTACGCCGATTCAGAAGCAGGATTTAGAAGAGCGGTTCTGGAATCTGAGCAACGGCGGCAAGATACAGTATGTAAAATATCCCATTGATTACAATATGGATGCGATTAAAACGCTGATAAGAAGAGCCATGGATATGGGCTTCTATGAGGGCGTAAATCTCTCTTTGGCTTACTGTGATGACTGTGGACATCAGGAACTGGAGATGGATGTGTGTCCCAAGTGCGGCAGCCGTAATTTGACTAAGATAGACCGTATGAACGGTTATCTGTCTTATTCACGGGTGCATGGCGATACCCGCTTAAATGAGGCAAAAATGGCGGAGATTGCTGACAGAAAGAGTATGTAAAGGAAAGAAATCAATGAGATACCATAATATAACGAAGGACGACATGCTGAACGGAGACGGGCTGCGGGTGGTGCTTTGGGTGGCAGGCTGTACCCATTGCTGCGAAAAATGCCAGAATCCGGTGACGTGGGATCCAAACGGCGGGCTTTTATTTGATGAAAGCGCCAAACAGGAAATTTTTGAGCAGCTTGACAAGGACTACATATCGGGCATTACTTTTTCAGGCGGAGACCCGCTCCATCCGGCAAACAGATTTGACGTCAGAAGCCTGATGGCAGAGATAAAGGACAAATATCCCACTAAGACAATCTGGCTCTATACCGGAGATTCGTGGGAAGACATTTATCAATACCCGCTGATGGAATATGTGGACGTTGTGGTTGATGGCGAGTTCCACATTGAGGAGTTGGATCCGAAGCTTTTATGGAAGGGCAGTAAAAACCAGCGGGTTATCAATGTAAAGAAAACGCTGGCACAGGAGAGTCCGGAGGTTCCGGTATTGCATTGCGAGGACTATCAGGAATCGGATATTTTACGGCAGACTGAAGCGGATTTGCAGAGCAATAAGTTATGCGGTATATGAAAAGCAGAAAGGGAAGATATGCAGAGGGTAGCACAGTTTTTTAAGGTGGGCCGGGATAAGTTTCTTCAGGCAATGAAGGAGGATTTTCCGGAATATACAGAAGAGGATATGATAGATATTTATGAATCCATAGAGCTTCCGGCACGTGCCACAAAGGGAAGTGCCGGTTATGATTTTCATGCGCCCTTTGCTTTTTCACTGCCGCCCGGCGCTACCATCCGAATCCCGACCGGCATTAGGGTGAAAATTGACGACGGCTGGGTGCTCAAGCTCTATCCCAGAAGCGGGCTTGGATTTAAGTACAGGCTGCAGCTCAACAATACGGTGGGAATCATTGACAGCGATTATTTTGAGTCGGATAACGAAGGCCATATTCTTGCAAAAATAACCAATGACTCCAACGAGGGAAAAACGCTGGAGATAGGTGCGGGAAGCGGATTTATGCAGGGGATTTTCGTGGAGTACGGCATTACTTTTGACGACGAGGCGGAAGGGAAGCGCAACGGCGGCTTCGGAAGCACGACAAAACAATAAGAATACGAATAGAAAACTTCTTTTTCGGGATACTAATTTTTAGTAAATTTTGAAGAAGGAGTTTTTTTATGGATATAGAGGAAAAGAAGGGACAAATGACGGCTTCCCTGCGGGAAAATATGGCCTATATGAACGGAAGGCTGGCAGTGGATGTAAGTTTTGATTTAGTTTACAGAGTAATCCATGTAGGCGAGCGGGAGGCATGTATCTACTTTGTTGACGGTTTCTGCAAGGACGAGCTGATGCAGAAAATGCTGCAGTATTTCATGGATATCACAAAGAAGGAAATGCCAGTGGATGCCCATGAAATGAGCAAACGCTGTGTACCTTATGTGGAGGTAGATTTAAAGGATAAGTGGGACGATATCATTGTAAGTCTGCTGTCAGGTGTGTTTGTCCTCTTTATTGACGGCTACACGCAGGCAATTCTGATTGATTCCAGAACCTATCCGGCAAGAGATGTGTCTGAGCCTGACAAGGATAAGGTGCTTCGTGGCTCCAAGGACGGTTTTGTAGAAACAATTGTCTTTAATACGGCGCTGGTCAGAAGGCGTATCCGCAGCGCGGAGCTTCGCATTGAGATGCTGAATGCAGGGAAGAGTTCCAAAACAGATATTGCGGTCTGCTACATGGCTTCCCGCGTGGACCAGAAGTTTCTCGCGGAAATAAAAAATAAAATTCAGAATATAAAAGTGGATGCGCTGACCATGAATCAGGAGAGTCTGGCGGAGTGCCTCTATAAAAGGCGTTGGTTTAATCCTTTTCCCAAGTTTAAATATACGGAGCGTCCGGATACTGCAACCGCACAGATTTTGGAGGGCAATATCGTGATATTGGTGGACAATTCGCCTTCCGCCATGATTCTGCCCACTTCCGTTTTTGATATGGTGGAGGAAGCTGACGATTACTATTTTCCGCCCATCACGGGAACCTATCTGAGGCTGTCGCGTTTTTTGATTGCGCTGCTCACTTATTTTATGACGCCTACTTTTTTGCTGCTGATGAATAACAGGGAGTATATACCGGAAGCGTTTCAGTTTATTGTGCTGAAGGATGCGGAGAATATTCCGCTTATCTGGCAGTTTTTGATACTGGAGCTTGCCATTGACGGCCTGCGCCTTGCCGCCGTCAATACGCCAAGCATGTTAAGCACGCCCTTATCCGTCATGGCAGCGTTAGTGCTGGGTGAGTTTTCGGTAAACAGCGGATGGTTTAACTCAGAGGTGATGCTCTACATGGCCTTTGTTGCCATTGCGAATTACACTCAGTCTAACTATGAACTGGGATATGCGCTGAAATTTATGCGTATTCTGACGCTTCTTCTGACAGCGTGGTTCGGTCTGTGGGGCTATATCGGAGGCGTAGTCATCTGCATTACTGCCATTGTATCCAATAGGACTATATCGGGAAAAAGTTATATTTATCCGCTGATTCCGTTTAGCTGGAAAAAAGTGGCGGTTCGGATGCTTCGGTTGCGGATGCCGGAAATGCGAGGAAAGTAAGGATTTTGTGGCGGTCACTTAGTATATGGCAAGGGACGCCCGGGCTGTTGCCAGATGAAAGCCACAAAAGGTTGATACAGAAAAATAGTATGCGAGTTAAAAAGGAGCGACAGCATTTTGGGCTGTCGCTCCTTTTTTTGTGATTTTGTTTTTCTGATTTAAATGCTAGATTGCGTCTGCTAAATCAGCGGCTTTTTGGCAGCCATCGGTTTTGGTAATATCGCCGACGTTCAGGACGCCGGGAATCAGGACTTCGCCTACTACTTTCCATTTGTTCAGAGCAGCCATACGCTCAATGGGAATGCGGACGCCGTCCATAACAGACATATCGTCTTCCTCACAACAGGTAATCAGTGCACACTCTTTTCCGGCAATGTCCTTGCCGCCGACAACCAGAGAAAAGATGCGGTCAATGACACCTTTAATTTGTGCCGGAATAGAGTACCAGTAAACAGGGGTGGTAAATACGATAGCGTCAGCTTCCAAAATGGCTGGAGCAATGGTATTGAAATCATCATCAAAGGTGCAGGCTTTTCCCGTGGAAAAGCAGGTTTCACAAGCCCGGCATCCACCCACTTGTTTCAATGCGGCATCAAAACGCGTCACACTGTGTCCCTTTGCCTCGGCTGCTTTTATGAAAGCGTCCGTCATGGCAAAACTGTTTCCGTTTTTTCGGGGACTGCCTGTTATTACGACTATCTTCTTACTCATTAGATTTTCCTCCTTATTTCAATGGGATTGACTTTACCCATGCCTGATATTATAATTTTAACAAGTATAAAAACAAAATCAAGTACGCACATTTAAGTGCGATACTTACAATTGAGTTATATACTTACCAAAAGGAGAGTGTAAGATGAAGGAACGATGTATTGCAAATGAATGTCTTGAAACAACGGGTTTCAGCTATACGTTATCATTAATCAATGGTAAATATAAAATGACTATTTTATATACGCTGATGGAGTTTGGGGTGGTACGTTTTAATGAAATGAAAAAGTATATCAGTGAAATCTCATATAAAACCTTAAGTTCTACTTTAAAGGAGTTGGAAGCAGACCGGTTGGTTCATAGAAAAGAATATCCGCAAATTCCGCCTAAGGTAGAATACAGCCTGACAGAACGTGGGAAATCATTAATTCCGATTTTAGACGGAATGTGTGAGTGGGGAGATAAAAACAGGCTGTAAAAACAGAGTTTTATGCGTTCGGGGTATGGCACAAAATATTGACAACCCCCTTTTTTATCAATATACTGTACAGGAAAGCAAATATCCTTTTGAACAGGAACGAAAGAAATGGAGGTCTTTATATGGCTGCATTTAAGATTGTAACAGACGCTACCGCGGATTTACCGCAGGAATATCTGGAGGAACATGATATTGCCTGTATGCATATGGGCTATACGATTGGTGGGGAAGTGTATGGCGGAGAGACCGGAAAACTGATGGACTGGAAGGAATTTTATGCGCTGATGCGTGCGGGTGATATGCCAAAGACTTCACAGATTAATCCGGAAGAGTCCAAGAGTCATTTTGAAAAATATCTGGCGGAGGGAAATAAAGAGATTCTTTATCTGGCGTTTTCTTCCGGGCTGAGCGGCACCTATAACAGCGCCCGCATAGCGGCACAGGATGTGATGGAAGAGCATCCCGACTGTAAAATTACAGTCATCGACTCCCTATGCGCTTCGATGGGAGAAGGCCTTTTTGTACACAGGGCGGCGGAGATGAGAGAAGCCGGAAAAAGCATGGAGGAGACGGCAGCATGGCTTGAAGAGCATGTGCAGAATTTTGTCCATATTTTTACTGTCGATGATTTGAATCACTTGTACAGGGGCGGAAGAGTCAGTAAGACGGCGGCTGTAATCGGAACGATTGCGGGTATTAAGCCGGTGCTGAACGTAGATGAAGAGGGACACCTGATTCCGATTGAAAAGGTCAGGGGACGGAAAAAGTCTCTGTTAAAGCTGGTGGATTATATGGAAAAGAAGATGGGCAGTTATCAGGAAAAAAACGACATTATCTTTATCAGCCACGGCGATGCCGAAGAGGATGCGCAGTTTGTGGCAGATGAAATCAAACGTCGTTTTGGAATCGAAAAGTTTCTGATAAGTCCGATAGGACCTACTGTCGGCGCACATTCCGGTCCGGGAACCATCGCCCTGTTTTTTATGGGCGAAAAGAGATAGAAAGTGCGCCCTATATATATTACCAGCTGCGGACAAATTTATCGATATAGTTGTCCAGACATTGTTCGATAACCCGAACAGCTTCTTCGCGGTTGCCCTTTTCGTTGACAGCGGTGGTTTTATTTTCAAGCGCCTTGTATACGGTAAAGAAATGTTCCATTTCCTCGATAACGTGGGAGGGCAGCTCGGAGATGTCCTGATAAGTGTTGTAGTTAGGGTCGTTAAAAGGAACGGCAATGATCTTTTCGTCCTTTTTGCCGCCGTCGAGCATGGAGATAACCCCGATGGGATACGCTCTTACCAAAGTAAGCGGCGCTACCGGCTCAGAGCAGAGCAGAAGCACGTCCAAAGGATCGCCGTCGTCGCCGTATGTACGGGGAATAAACCCATAGTTGGCGGGATAGTGTGTGGAGGTATAGAGGATACGGTCCAAAATAATATAACCGGTTTCCTTGTCAAGTTCATATTTGTTTCTGCTTCCCTTCGGAATTTCAATTACACAGATAAAATCTGTCGGCTTGATTCGCTTTACATTGATGTTATGCCATATACTGCTATTTGTTGCGTTCATGGTTCGTATACCTTTCTTGAATTATCTCATTTTAAATTATTATAACATCTTAAAAGCGATTGTAAATACAAATATTTTATATTAGGAGCGTTTTTTTTGATAGAAATATAAAATAGCGGACAGGGCGGATATGCCAAGCGCTATTTTAGTGATGGTGGAATAGCGTTTCAGGACGATGGCAATAAATACCCAGGATTCTCCGAGCAGACTGCCAAGCACGACAAGCACAGTATTCCAAAGCAGGCTGCCTGCGGTGGTGTACAGCAGAAATTTCACCTGGTTCATTTCACTCATACCGGCGGGAATGGAAATCAGGCTGCGGAGAATGGGAACCAGACGACAGAAAAAGACTGCTTTGCATCCCTTGTTTTCAAACCAAATTGCAGCGTTTTCAATATTTGCTGCGTTCAGATGGAGCAGTCTGCCGATTTTGCCGGAAACAATGCGCATAAGTCTTTCTTTGTTTAAAAGCTTTCCTATGTAGTAGAGAATAATGGCGCCAAGCAAAGAGCCAAGGGTGGAAAAAAGAATGACGCCGGACACGCTCATGGAGGTGCAGGTAGTTAAAAAAAAACCCAAAGAAAGAAAGACTGAGGACGAGTGGGGGGTTTTTTTAGAACGGGGCCACCCGGCAGGGG
>JAIDHX010000029.1 GCA_029053015.1 Lachnospiraceae bacterium | reverse complement strand
TACGAAGAAGGAATCGGTACTGAATTCAATCAGGAAAAGGCAATTCACTGGTACAAAGAGGCTCGTGCTCAAGGACATGACTTAGCAGAGGAAAAATGCAAAGAGTTAAACATTAAGTGAATCACTTGTTTCTGGCAATTCCAATTTGGGAGTAGTTAATAGGAACACTTTTCCCAAAAGGGAGTTATAAAAAGGAAAGCCCGCATTTGCTGCGTCGTTTTTAGTAGCCAAAGTCAACGTGTAAGCGCAGCTTATACGGCTATCAGCCGTCGAGGCTACCATGCCTGTTCAGACCGTATAAAAACGCCGGCATTTAGGCGCCGTATTTTGGCGCCTTACGTGCCGCTGCGTTTTTATTCGAGCGAGAGCGCGTCTGAACAGGTATGGTGGCCCCCGACGGCGTGACTTGCTGCAAAATGATGCTGCGACTTACCTGCAACATATACTTCATCTTTGCACAGAGAAAAAACGCATGCCGCTTGCATCTTACCGCGGATTCCATTATAATGAGCGTAAGAAGTTCCAAAACCCTGTGCGCATATTTGGGCGGGACGGGTGAGGCAGATGAAAAGCAGGAGGCAGGACATGGCAAAAGAGAAGGATCAGGATATTGTATATAGCGAAAGAAAGCGGTGGATGTTTTTGGGGCTGCCCTTTACTTTTACCAAGTATATCATCAAAGACGACATGATTACCATCAATCAGGGATTTTTGAAAAAGGTGGAAAACGACTGTTATATGTATAAGGTACAGGACGTGGAGCACACGGCAAGCCTTGGTGAGCGTATCTTTGGAATGGGTACCATCACCTGCTATACGGGCGATACAACACATCCAAAGCTGATTTTACAGCATATAAAGCGCTCCAAAGAGATTAAAAACTATATTTTAGAGGCGTCTGAGGCTGCCCGCATGAGACGGCGTACCTTGAATACGCTGGATATCGGTGCAGGTGGAATTGCCGATTTGGACGATGTGGATTAATTGCATAGAGCGGTTACACAACAGGACGGTGGTTGCTTCCCCCGTCCTGTTTATGGCTTCCGATATAGCTGTCAATTGGTGGAGTTTTCTTGTTGACCGACACAGTCACCTTCGGAAATCAGGCGCTCGAAGAGCAGTCCGGCCATAAACCAGAAGGGCAGGTAGTCAAGGCGGATGATTTTTTTGATATGCCACTTAGAGCGGCTGTAATCCCATGGGCAGATATCTTTTTTGTTTAAAAGGGTTCCTGTGATAAACTCACCTGTAAAAATCAGGGCGGCGTAGGACAGGCCTCTGACGAGCGGCGGCTTTTTCTTTAAAAGACGGCTGACGGGAGCGAGAAAGCAGGCGCAGCCGTAGATGGGAAACATCCAGATGGAAGTGTTTCCGGTCAGTTTGAATTGCCGTCTTCTGAAAGAATTGAGAGCGGTAAAGGTGATTTCCATACACCAGCCCAAAATGCCGCAGTGAATAAAATTATGGATATACTTTTTCATACAGAGAAGTATGTCCCCAAAAGGAAGAAATATACAATGAATTTTAAAGAGATGATGGAATATATGGAGTCAATTAAGGGCTGCGGTATTGTGCCGGGGCTTTCCAGTATCACGGAGCTTTGTAAAAGGCTGGGGAATCCGCAGGATGCGGTTTCGTTTGTGCACATAGCGGGCACAAATGGCAAGGGCTCGGTGCTGGCGTTTTTGTCTTCCATATTGAAATGCGCCGGTTACAGGGTGGGAAGTTATCATTCGCCGGCAGTGTTTACTTATTGTGAGAGGATACAGATAAACGGGCGCGCCATTTCCCAGAAGGCCCTCTGTGAATGTATGGAGGAAGTGAAAGCGGCGTGCGATGCCATGACGGAGGAGGGGGTTGCACAGCCTACGCCTTTTGAAGTGGAGACGGCAGCCGCATTTCTGCACTTCCGGAAAAATGCCTGTGATATTGTGGTGTTAGAAACCGGCATGGGGGGCAGAGAAGATGCGACCAATCTGGTCAATACGACAAAAGCGGCGGTATTGACACCAATTGGCATGGACCATATGCAGTTTCTAGGGGATACGCCGGAAAAAATTGCCGCGCACAAGGCCGGCATTATAAAAAGCGGATGTTATGTAATAACGGCAGGGCAGAAGACGGAGATTCTGACAGAGATAGAAAAGGAAGCGGCGCAAAAGCAGTGTCCGCTCACAATAACCGGGGAAGCACAGAAAATCAAGTACGGTCTGGAAAAACAGAGTTTCTCCTATCAGGATGCGTCGGGAAGGCGCTATGAGGGGCTGGAAATCTCTCTTGCGGGAAAGTATCAGATAGAAAATGCGGCTTTGGCGGTGGAAACCGTAGGCAGGCTCGCCCTGTGCGGATACCCCGTCTCGGAAAAACAGCTTCGGAAAGGTCTTGCAGAGGCAAACTGGCGGGGAAGGTTTCAGATAGCGGGAAAAAGGCCCCTTCTCGTTCTGGACGGCGCCCACAATGAGGAGGCCGCCAAAAAACTTGCAGAATCCATACGTTTCTATTTTACAAATAAAAGAATTGTTTATATAATGGGAATGTTGAAGGACAAGGAATGTGAGAAGGTGGTGGCGGAAACCTGTGCCTATGCGGAGCAGATTATCACGATAACGCCGCCGGACAATCCACGCGCGCTGTCTGCCATGGATCTGGCGCAGATTGTAAAGGAGTACCACCCCCACGTGACGGCGGCAGGAAGTCTGGAGGAGGGGTTGGAGATGGCGTACCTACTGGCAGATAAGGCGGACGTCATACTTTGCTTTGGCTCCCTGTCCTATCTGGGACGTTTGGCAAAAGTAGTGGAGGAGAGGCAGAAAAACAGGCGTTAGCGTCAGAGGTATCAGGAAGCAGCCTGCGCAGAGAACGCTTCAGCATGGAGGTGTGACATGGATAAGGAAAAAATAGAAGCCGGGGTCAGAATGATTCTGGAGGGTATCGGCGAAGATATAAACAGAGAGGGTCTGCGGGAGACGCCGGAGCGGATTGCGAGAATGTATGAAGAGATTTTTGCAGGTTCCTCTGAGGACGCAGGCGTACACCTGCAAAAGACATTTTCTGCTTTAGGCAGCGACATTGTGGTGGAAAAGGATATTGTGTTTTACTCCACTTGCGAGCACCATATGATGCCTTTTTATGGAAAAGCGCATATCGCTTATATACCGGACGGCAGGGTAGTGGGCTTGAGCAAGCTGGCGCGGACGGTGGAAGTATTTGCGAGAAGGCTGCAGATACAGGAACAGATGACGGGGCAGATTGCAGACGCCATTATGCAGCATCTAAAGCCAAAGGGCGTGCTGGTAATGGTGGAGGCAGAGCATATGTGCATGACCATGCGCGGCGTGAAAAAGCCGGGCAGTAGGACGCTTACGCTGGCTTCCAGAGGAATGTTTGAGGAGGACTGCCGTTTGCGTGAACAGGCTCTTGGCATGATTACGGCATGATGATGGGAGCAGCATTCCTATCACAGGCAGAAAAGAGGTAACCATGGAGCGGGTAAATAATATACTGGCACATCCACTGTTTTTACGGCATATGGAGCAGAACGAAGCGGCAGAGCAAGACAGGATATTCTGCCGCCATGATATGGGACATCTGTTGGATGTGGCGCGGATTGCCATGATTTTAAATTTAGAGGAAGGGCTGGGACTTGAGAAGGAAATTCTCTATGGCGCAGCTCTTCTGCATGATATCGGCAGGCATGAGCAGTATGAAAACGGGACGCCTCATGAGGAGGCGGGGGCGCGGATTGCACTTGCGATACTTGAGGAGTGCGGCTACAATGAAAAAGAAACGGATGTTATTGCTCATGCCATTCGGATGCATAGGACGAAGACTGTGGCAGAAAACGCAGATTTGAGAGGCGTTTTGTACAAAGCGGATAAAATGAGCCGTCCTTGTTTTTGCTGCAAGGCGGAAAGTGCGTGCAACTGGGGAGAGGAAAAGAAAAACAAGAAGATAAGTTTGTGAACCGATGACAGACGTGAAGAAAACGCTTCAGAACGGAGGTAAGATTGAAAATAGGCAGCAGGGATTTTAGGCGGCAGGGAAAAACATATGTCATGGGGATTTTAAATATAACACCTGATTCTTTTTCCGATGGCGGTAAGTGGAACGATATGGATAATGCGCTCTTTCATGTGGAGGAAATGCTGCGGGAAGGAATGGACATTCTAGATATCGGCGGGGAGTCCACCAGACCGGGGTATACACTTCTGAGCGAAGAGGAGGAAATCAGCCGCGTGACGCCGATTTTGGAGGCGGTAAAGAGCCGGTTTGATGTGCCGGTTTCGCTGGATACCTACAAGAGCGGTGTGGCAAAGGCAGGTATAGAGGCGGGTGTGGATTTGATTAATGATATCTGGGGATTAAAGTATGATGATAAAATAGCGGATGTTATAGCAAAAAGCGGACTGCCATGCTGTCTGATGCACAACAGGAAAGAGCCGGATTACACTGATTTTGTGCAGGAAGTTGCCGCTGATTTGGCGGAGACGCTGCGGCTTGCGGAGAATGCCGGTATCGCTGCAGAGAACATTATCTTAGATCCCGGCGTTGGCTTTGGAAAGACCTATGAGCACAATTTGCAGATTATCAATGCGCTGGAAGAACTGCGCATCTTTGACTGTCCACTGCTTTTGGGCGCCAGCCGCAAGTCCGTTGTTGGACTTACGTTGAATCTGCCCGTCACGGAGCGGTTGGAGGGCACATTGGCAACGACTGTTATTGCCGTTATGAAAGGCTGTTCTTTTGTGCGGGTGCATGATGTAAAGGAAAATGTGCGTGCCATCCAAATGGCGGAGGCGGTATTGAACAGTTAGCAGTCAGCATATGAGGCAGCAGGAAGTATGCAGAAAACATATGCGGACGGCAGGAAGCATGTGGGAAGCATATGCGGAAGGCAGGAAGTGTGCGGGAAGCACATGCGGGAGGGTGAAAGTATGTGGGAAGCTTTCATTGAAGAAAGTGAACAAAATAAAATCGGATATGATGAAATCAGAATTGACAATCTGGAGATTTTTGCGCACCACGGCGTGTTTCCGGAGGAGAAAGAAAAGGGACAGCTCTTTTATATCAATGCCGTGTTGTATGGGGAGTTGCGTCAGGCTGGGAAGCGTGACGACTTGAAACTTTCCACTGACTACGGCAGTGTCTGCCTTTTTCTGAAAGAGCAACTAATAAATAACACATATGATTTAATTGAAGCGGCGGCGGAGAAGGCGGCAGAGGCGCTGCTTTTGCACTATCCGTTAGTAAAGGCGGTTTCTTTGGAACTGCGAAAACCGCAGGCACCGATTCCCCTGCCCTTTGAATCCGTATCCGTCAAAATATACCGGAGCTGGCACAGGGCCTATGTGGCATTTGGTTCCAACATGGGAGACAGCAGGGCGTATATAGACGGCGCGCTGAAAGGTCTTGCGGAAGACAGTCTGATAAAAGATCTTTCTGTCAGCGACATGATTATGACAAAGCCATACGGCGGCGTGGAACAGGCGGATTTTTTGAATGGTGTGGTACGGCTTGATACGCTGTATACACCTCATGAGTTGTTAGCGCGGCTGCATGAACTGGAGCAGGCGGCGGGACGGGAGCGAAAGCTGCGATGGGGGCCGCGGACGCTGGACTTGGATATTATTTTTTATGATAAGCTGGTATATGAGGATGAAAATCTGATAATACCCCATGTGGATATGCAGAATCGGGATTTCGTGCTAAAGCCGATGGTGCAGCTTGCCCCCTTTTTCCGGCATCCGGTATATGGCAGGACGATGGCGGAGATGCTGGCACAATATGAAGGAAAAGGAGTCTGTGAGGATGCGGAAAATAGGGATATTGGAGGATGACGCTGCACTGGCAAGGGAACTAAAGTATTTTCTGGAGACCAACGGATACGAGGTGCAGTCCTTTCCTGTAGAGGAATATGAAGAAAAAAGCGAGGAGGAGCTGATTGCGCTTCTTGTGGGAAGCGGCTGTCACCTGCTGCTTCTGGATATCGGACTGCCCGGTTTTGACGGGCTTCATCTTTTGCGAGAGTTCTGTAAGAAAACGGAAACACCTGTTATTATGATAACCAGTCAGAACACAGAGCTTACGGAGCTGATGAGTATTCATAACGGCGCGGACGATTTTCTGACAAAGCCTTTTGCACCGCAGATTCTTCTGGCGCGGATGGAAGCGGTTATGAAACGCGCCTATAAGGAAGTGAAGACGCAGGATGTGCAGCACGTCTTTTGCAGAAAGGGCGAGGAAGCAGGCGGGGAATTTGTGCTGGAGCTGTCGAAGGGACGGATCGTCTGCGGTGACAAGCAGGCGGAGCTTAGCAAAAATGAACTGCAGCTATTGCAGGTATTGGTGAAAAAGCAGGGAGCGATTGTGAGCCGTGACGAGCTGATGAATACGCTTTGGGATAACTGTATGTTTGTGGATGACAATACGCTCACCGTCAACGTGACCAGACTGAAAGGAAAACTGGAAAGCATCGGTGTGGAAGGGGCTATTATGACAAAGAGAGGAATGGGATATCAGTTGTTATGAAATATTCAACTTACTTAAAAGAACATTTTGTATGGGCAGGTATATTCGGATGGCTTCTTTTTTCGATAGAGGTCTTTCTCCTGACGCTGTCCGGCAGTGGGTGGCTTAAGAGCTATGTAGGACTAAGCCTGACCGCTGCTTTTTTTATGGGTACCTATGTGGAATACAGGCGTAAAAAGAGATATTTACTGGAAATGCAGACGCTGACGGACGGGCTTTCCAAGAAATATCTGCTGCCGGAGATGCTGAAGCCGGGCGGCGGGCAGGAAGAACGGATTTTGTATGATATTCTGCGGAGTGTCGGAAAGAGCATGTATGAGCATGTGGCGGACTACGAAAGGTCTGTCAGGGAATACAAGGAATACATTGAGATCTGGATACATGAGGTCAAAGTACCAATCGCTGCGCTGCGCATGATTCTTGCAAACAGGGAGGAGGAAAATCCAGCCCTGACAGAGGAGACGGACAGGATAGAGGGCTATGTGGAGCAGGCGCTCTATTATGCGAGAAGCTCCTCGGTGGAGAAGGACTACATGATTCGCAGACTGACGTTGCAGAAGCTGGTGGAGGAAGTGCTTTTGCAGAAAAAGCGGGAGCTTTTGGGCAGACATGCACTGATAAAGCTTGAAGGATTGGATGCGGAGATTTACAGCGACGGAAAATGGATGGTGTTTATCCTGCAGCAGATAGTAGACAACAGTATTAAATATGCGCAGGGAGATTCCATGGTGTTGGAATTTCTAGGGGAAGAGGAAAAAGAAAGAGTACTGCTTCGCATACGGGATAAGGGCATCGGCGTGAAGGCGGAGGAAGTGACGAGGGTGTTTGACAAAGGCTTTACCGGCGCCAACGGCAGGCGGCACAGAAAATCCACGGGAATCGGTCTCTATCTGTGCAAAAAACTCTGCGGCAGGCTGGGACATGATATCCTGTTCGCCGCAGAAGAGGGGAAGGGCAGTGAGGTCACGATCATTTTTCCGAAAACAGGGTATATGGACGAGGTAAGACGGGAATCCGGCAGCGAACAGAAGGCGTAGCGGCGGGCAGTGCTTTCTTACAAAACTGTAAGATTACTGTAAGCTAAGATTATGGCAGGAAAGGGTTTGTTTTTTTAAGATAAAACCGTTACATCAATAAATGATTAGATAGTTGTGAGCCTTTGGAGTTATGCGGTTGTCATTGTGTACATGGTATATTCCAACGCAGACACGCTCTCGCTCCGAGCTTACCGTAGCGGTACGTAAGCTGCCAAAATACGGCAGCTAAGTACCGACGGTAAGCAAGGGTCTGCTTATGGAATATACCATGTGCACAATTCGGAATCGGCAGGCAGGGGGTTCGCAATTATCCATTAAAAGTCAGCAGGTGATTGCGAAAATCTCTTGCGAGTTACAGGAAATGGGCAATATAGACAAAATAAGGGCGACTTGCCACTGCTTCGGAGCCCGTTTTTGTCTATATTGAACATTTCCGTCACTTACAAAAGATACTCGCAGAAGATATTTCGCAATCACCTACCTGACAGGTAAGAGAAAGGAAGAAAAATCATGCATACGGTTTTACAGGTGGATAACGTAGAAAAGTATTATGGAAGCAAGGGAAATCTGACGAAGGCGTTGGAGGAGGTAAGCTTTCAGGTGGATAAGGGCGAGTTTGTGGGAATTATGGGAGCGAGCGGCAGCGGCAAGACGACGCTTCTCAACTGTATTTCCACCATTGACAGGGTGACGGGAGGACATATTTTTGTAAACGGCAGGGATATTACGGAACTGAAAGGAAATGCCTTAAACCGGTTCAGGAGGGAAGAACTCGGCTTTATTTTTCAGGATTTTAACCTGTTAGACACCATGACGGCTTACGAAAATATTGCGCTTGCGCTTTCCATTCAGGGAAAGGGAAGCAAAGAGATAGAAAAGCGGGTGAAAGCCATTGCCGGGCAGCTTGGCATCGCGGATGTCCTGCAGAAATACCCCTATCAGATGTCGGGCGGGCAGAAGCAGCGCGTGGCAAGTGCAAGGGCGGTGGTGACAGACCCCATGCTGGTACTTGCCGACGAGCCGACCGGCGCGCTTGACTCCAGGGCGGCAAGGCTTCTTCTGGAAAATTTCACGTATTTAAATGATCAGCTTTCCGCTACCATCTTGATGGTAACGCACGACGCTTTTACGGCAAGCTATGCTTCCAGAATCATTTTCATCAAGGACGGGCGGATTTTTACAGAGCTGCGAAGAGGGGAAGAAGAAAACAGACGCTCTTTCTTCAATAAAATCATAGATGTAGTGTCTTTGCTGGGAGGTGAACTGAACGATGTTGTTTAAACTTTCCGTAAAGAACATGAAAAAAAGCATGAAGGATTACGCCATCTATTTTCTGACGCTGATTTTGGGCGTTGCCATCTTTTATGTGTTCAATGCTTTAGAGGGGCAGAAGGCTATGCTGGGATTGAGTAAATCCGGCTATCAGATGGTGGATTTGATGGTGGATTTGATAGGCATGGTATCTGTGCTGGTTGCATTTATTCTTGGATTTCTGATTGTGTATGCCAACAATTTTCTGATTAAGCGCAGGAAAAAGGAGTTCGGCGTATATATGATGCTGGGAATGGGAAAAGGTGGAATCTCTGGCATTTTGTTCGGGGAAACCATTCTGATAGGTATTTTTTCTCTTGGCGCGGGGCTTCTGCTCGGCGTGTTCGCCTCCCAGTTTATGTCCATTCTGGTGGCGAAGCTCTTTGAGGCGGATATGACGGCATATACCTTCGCTGTTTCCGTGACAGCCATACAGAAAACAGTCATCAATTTTAGTATTATGTATGTGATAGTGCTTGTCTTTAACGCTTTTTCCATCTCGCGCTATAAGCTGATAGATTTGTTTCAGGCAAGACAAAGGGGTGAAAAGCAGACCATGAAAAATACCGGACTTGCCGTTGTGGTCTTTCTGGCTGCCGCCGCCATTTTAGGCTATGCGTACTATCAGGTAGCCTACCGGTCGGAGACGGTGACGCAGGACCGCGCCATGCTGCTGATTGCCATGGGCTGTGTGGGAACCTTTATGGTATTCTGGTCGCTTTCCGGCTTTTTGCTGAAGCTCTTACAGCAGTTTAAACGGGTATATCACAAAAATCTGAACGCTTTTGTGCTGCGCCAGCTTAGCAGCAACATCAACACGGCAGTCTTTTCCATGACGGTAATCTGTCTGCTTTTGTTTGCCACCATCTGCGCCTTTTGTTCCGGCATGAGCATGAACACTTCTCTCAGAATGACTCTGCAGGAGGCGACGCCCGTTGATATCTGTGTGGCAAAAAAGATGGATTTGTCGGCTGAGGGAAATTTCACCGAGGTACAGAGAGAAAACGGGCAGAAGACAGTTTTAGAGTCGCTGGAGGATATAGGTTTTGCAGGAGAGAACTTAAGTGAATATATAGAAATCGGTATATATGTCAGCAAAGATCTGACCTTTGGCACGACGCTCGGCGCGTATGAAGAGGCGCTCAGGGCGCAGTATCCCTTTGTCAACATGACTACAATGGAGGATATTATCGGTGTTTCTGCGTATAACAGGATTGCAAAGCTGTATGGCAATCCGACCTATGAGCTTTTAGAAGATGAATACCTGATACTGTGCGATTTTGACGGAATGAGAAACCTCCGGAATGTGGCGCTTTCACAGGGCGAAGAAATTACAATCGGCGACTTTACGTTAAAGCCGCGTTACACAGAGTGTAAAGAAGGGTATCTTACAATGAGCGCAAGCCATATCAACGCGGGGGTTGTGATTGTGCCGGACGCCGTGATAGAGGCGGAGTACGGCGGGGCGCTTATGCTGGAATCCAATTTCCTGGCGGGCAATTACGTCGGGACAACCAAGGAAGAAAAGCAGGCGGTAGAAAACATTCTTCTGGAGATACCGGATGAAAAAGCAAAGGAATATAGCGGCTTTGACGCGATAACCAAAATCTCCATTTATGAAGCGGCGACAGGGCTTGCGACCATCATCACCTTTGTTGTGCTTTATCTCGGCATTATCTTCCTGATTTCAGGCGCGGCGCTGCTTGCCTTGAAAGCTTTGTCGGAGAGCACGGACAGCAAAGGACGCTATGAAATTCTGCAGAAGGTGGGCGCCGATGAAAAAATGATTCACAGGGCGCTTTTAGAGCAGCTTAGCATGTTTTTCCTGCTGCCGCTCTTTGTGGCGATCATTCATTCCGTCTTCGGTATGCAGTTCATACAGTTTGTACTCTCTCTCTTTGACCGTGGAGACATGCTTGCCAGCGTTGGCGTCACAGCGCTGATTCTGCTTATTATCTATGGTGGTTATTTCCTTGCCACATACCATGGAAGCAGACGGATTATCGAGGAGAAATAATTTTCAGACAAGAATCCACATCCTCCCAAAAAACAGTAGCGTTCAATCCATAACCTATGTTACAATAAAAGGGCTTTTACGAAATGAAATAAGTCAGGATTGATTGTGCCGAAAAATCAAAGTACGGTAAGTAAGGGAGAACAGAGAGAAATGTGGAAAATTATAATTTTTGTTTTAATGACATCGGCTCTGATTGGAAACTTTATCCGACTGCTTCTGAAGCCTATGTATGCAGCCAGAAAGGGCAGACAGGTGGATGTAAGAGTGCTTTCCTGTGAAGAAAAAATATCCATAGACGGGGAAGCGCATGAGACAACGGATTATTATGAAATAACAGTTGATTTTTATGACTTAAATGGCGCAACTCTTGTCAAAACCCTGCCGAGTGCGAAACCGTATGTGCCGGGCGATGTGATTCGCTGCCGTTATGTGGACAAGACAGGTCTGCTGCTGCCGGAGTCGTCGCCTGAGCTGCAGGCAGGGCTGAAGCGGGCTGTTCTGGGGTTTGTAATCTTTTTCTTTGTTTTTATAGGGATTTTGGCTGCAATGCTGTGGGGCATGCAGGGCCTGAAAAATCCGTCGGAGAATGCGACGATAGTATTTGGTTATTTCATCAGTGTCTTGTTTATGGCAGTCGGTGCTCTGGGGATTTATAAAAAAGTCAAAAGGTCGCAGAACGAGCATAACATGCTTTCCTTTTTAGGTGTGCAGGTGGATTATACAGTAGGCACCAGTAAGGACAGCGAAGGAACGGAGACGGACATATATTATCCTGTCTACGAATATGACTGGGGCGGCGAGAAAAGACGGCTTTCCGGCAACGTGGGCTCAAGCGGGAAAAAATACCGCACGATAGGCAGACAGGTACATATTCTTGTGAACCCGCAGACAAGGGAAGCAATCTGTAAAGAGGATGAAAAGGCAAGCGACGGATTATTTCTGATATTCGGAATCGTCGGTTTTGCAACCCTTGTTCTGATGCTGGCGCTCAGCTCCGGCATACTGCCTGGAAATGTCGGCAGCAGACGGGAGGAAAGCAGTCAGGGTTCCGCGCAGGTGAATGCGGAAAAGGCGGCTGTACTGGAGCTGTATTACACTTATGAAGACATGGAAAGGGAAATCTGCTGCTATAATATCAATATTTATGAGGACGGAAGCGGGAGAGTTCTGCTCTTTCCCATAAAAACGGTAAGTGACAGAGGCATTGACCAGGAAATCAAGTTCACGGTTTCAGAAGACGATTTGGAAAAAGTAATACGGTGGGTACAGCGGACGGATGTGGAAAGCCTGACGCCGGGAGCACATCGGGAGGAGGAAACAGATGCCTATGTCTCGCTGCAGATATATGAAGGTGAGGAGCGGTATTACGGAGGCGGCTACTGTGACGAAGGCATTTATGCGGACGTAAACGAGCTGATTCGGAAGGTAGTGCCTGCTGATGTGTGGGAAGAGATGGAGAAGCGGGAAACGGAGTATTACCAGAAGTGATATAATTTATTTCGTGTTGCGTTTTGAACGATATTATGATAGTATAGCCATAAGCTGTTTATACAGCCAGGTGCTACTATATATGGTACGGTCAGCGGTTGCCCTCACCAGAGGGACTGTGACCCTCTGTTACATATAGATTTGTATTGGAAATCTACTATGAAAGGGGGGATGCTTATGATAACGATTGAAAGTCTGATAGCAGTTATCAGCCTAGTGCTGACAGCGTTTGGATTAGGTTATGCGATAGGCAGTAAAAACACACAAAAATAAACCGCTTCCCCTGACAAGATAGCGGTTTATTTTTGAACTACTTTTTATCAGGCGACCGTTGCTGTACGGTAGCACCTTTCTATATAAGTATCGTATCAGAAGTGCGATATGTTGTCAATTATTTTATGCATCAGGGCATTTCATAAAAGTGGAAAAAACTGTTGACATACCGTAAAAACAGGTATACACTGAATATAGCTTAATGATAGAATACAAGATGAAGAGTGGACTTGCGCCACTCTTTCTTGTTGCTTATGCAATTGACAACTTCATATGGAAAGGAAATGGTGTACGAATGTCTAAAAGAGAGACATACGAATCTAAGACAAAAGCGCTGCTGGCCCCCATTGTGGCGGCAAACGGGGTGGAAATCTATGATGTGGAATATGTAAAAGAAGGAGCGGACTGGTATCTGCGGGCGTATATTGACAAGCCGGATGGCGTCAATATCGAGGACTGCGAAAAAGTGAGCAGAGCCTTATCCGATGCGCTGGACAAAGAGGATTTTATCGAGGATGCTTATATATTGGAAGTTTCCAGTCCCGGGCTTGGAAGGACGTTAAAGAAGGATAAGCATTTGGAAAAAAGCCTCGGAAGCGAAGTGGAAGTAAAGACCTACAAGCCGATTGACAAATGCAAGGAGTTTGCCGGCGTTTTGAAAGCCTATGACAAGGATACGGTGACTGTGGAGACGGAAAGCGGAGAAATGGTTTTTGCAAAGAGCGATATCGCACTTATCAGGCTTGCGCTTGATTTTTAAATAAAGGTACTATAAAAAATAAAGAAAACAGGAGGATAATGGAAAATGAATAAGGAATTGATGGAAGCGCTTGATATATTGGAGAAAGAGAAGGAAATCAGCAAGGAAACTTTGTTTGAGGCGATTGAAAATTCTCTGGTAACGGCATGTAAGAACCATTTCGGAAAAGCGGATAACATCAAGGTAGAAATTAACAGGGAAACATGCGATTTCTTGTGCTATGCGGAAAAAGAGGTAGTGGAGACGCCGGAAGAGGTGGAGGACGACTGCCTGCAGATTGCACTTGCGGATGCAAGGGAAATTTTCTCCGAGGCACAGGTAGGCGAAATGGTGCATGTGGAAATCAAGTCCAAGGAATTCGGACGGATTGCCACCATGAACGCTAAGAACGTGATTTTGCAGAAAATCCGTGAAGAGGAAAGAAGCGTTATCTACAATCAGTATTATGAGAAGGAAAAAGACGTTGTGACCGGTGTGGTACAGCGCTATATCGGACGCAACATCAGCATCAATCTGGGCAAAGCGGACGCCATGCTGAGCGAGAGCGAGCAGGTTAAGGGCGAGATGTTCAAGCCGACGGAGAGAATCAAGGTTTATATTTTAGAGGTTAAGAATACCCCGAAGGGACCCCGTATCAATGTGAGCCGCACCCATCCGGAGCTGGTAAAGAGACTGTTTGAGTCTGAAGTGATGGAAATCAAGGACGGAACCGTGGAAATTAAGAGCATTGCGCGTGAGGCGGGCAGCCGTACCAAGATTGCGGTTTGGAGCCACAATCCCAACGTAGATGCGGTTGGCGCATGCGTGGGCTTAAACGGCGCCAGAGTCAATGCCATTGTAGAAGAGCTGCGGGGCGAAAAGATAGATATCGTGAACTGGGACGAAAACCCCGGCAATCTGATTCAGAATGCGCTCTCTCCTGCCAAAATTGTTGCGGTGTTTGCTGATCCTGACGAGAAGACGGCAAAGGTAGTTGTGCCGGATTATCAGCTTTCCCTTGCGATTGGTAAGGAAGGACAGAATGCAAGGCTTGCTGCAAGACTTACAGGATATAAAATTGATATCAAGTCGGAAACACAGGCAAAGGATGCGCCCGGCTTCAGGTATGAGGACTATATGGACGAATTTGACGAGTACGATGAAGAAGAGGGCTACGCAGAGGAATACGAGGAGGACTACACAGAGGATTCCGAAGAAGCTTATGAGTTCGACGAGGAGGCTGTTGACGGCGGCGATGAGTAAAAAAATTCCATTGAGACAGTGCGTCGGCTGTGGGGAGATGAAAGGCAAAAAGGAAATGCTGCGCGTCTTAAAAACCACGGAAGGCCCCATTGTTTTAGATACAACAGGTAAAAAGAACGGAAGAGGCGCATACCTTTGTAAGAGTGTGGAATGTCTGAAGAAGGCAAAAAAGAACAAGGGTCTGGAGCGTTCCTTCAAAATGAGTATTCCGGATGAAGTCTATGAGGACTTAGAAAAGGAGTTTGGTGAGATTGAAGCAGGATAAGATATATACGTTACTGGGTCTGGCAATGAAGGGCAGAAACGTAGTGAGCGGAGAGTTTTCTACGGAAAATGCCGTGCGGGGCGGCTCGGCCATGCTGGTTATCGTGGCAGGGGATGCGTCAGACAATACGAAAAAGCGATTCAGGGATAAATGCTCTTTTTATCACGTACCCATTTATACATATGGGACAAAAGAGGAACTGGGTCATGCAATGGGAAAGGAGCCGCGCTCCTCAGTCGCAGTTACGGATAAAGGTCTTGCACGCGCGTTGGCAGACCATCTGGAAGCTATACAAAATTAGGAGGTAATAAAGAAGCATGGCAAAAATGAAGATACATGAGCTTGCAAAAGAGGTAGAAAAGCAGAGCAAGGAAGTGATTGCGTTTCTGCAGGAAAAGGGAATAGAAGCCAAAGCGGCACAGAGCACCATTGATGAGGATGCTGTCGCACTGGTGAGAAAGCATTTTGGAAAAAATGCAGAGAAAGCGGAAGTCTCTGAGGAAAAACCGGCAAAGCAGCCTCTGGCTGCGCAGACGAAAAAAGCGGAGCAGGCAGATAAAGAGGCAGGCGCGGATAAGAAGGCACAGGCTGCAAAGCCTGCCGAGGAGGCAAAGGCAGCGCCGAAAGAGGAAGCGCCCAAAAAGAAAAAAACAATCATTGTGGTGAGCAATCCGCAGAATTCCAGAGCGCCCGGGCAGCAGAGCGGCAGGCCGCAGGGAAATGGGCAGAACCGGAACGGCGCGGGTGCAAGACCGGCACAGAATGGAAGGCCGGGGCAGAATACAAGACCCGCGCAGAACGTGAGACCGGGACAGAATGCACCGATAAGGCCGATTAGGCCGTTGACGCCGCCGTCCCCTACGCCGAGCGTACAGATGGTGCCGCCGCCAAGACCGCAGAAGGCAAAACCGGAGCAGACAGCTGCTGAAAAACAGCAGAATCAGGCAGCGGAGAAGGTGCGTGAAGAGGCGGCAGTTGTAGAAAAGCCGCAGGTTGAAAAAGTACAGGCGGAAAAGGTACAGGAAACGACAGCGGCAAACCATGCGGAGAACAGACAGCAGGGCGAGCATAACAGACAGCAGAGCGGTCAGAACCGGAACGGGCAGAATGGACAAAACAATCAGAATCGGAACGGACAGAGCGGTCAGAACCGAAATGGTCAGAACAGCCAGAACCGGAATGGCCAAAACGGCCAGAATCGCAGCGGGCAGACCGGTCAGGGCTATAATCAGACGAGAACGGGAGGCGAGAGACCTTCTTATGGAAACAGGGAAAACAACAGAGGCGACAGGCCGCAGGGTGCAAGGCCGGATAGAAGAACTGAAGGCGGTAGCAGGCAGGGTTCGTACAATAATCAAGGTGGCTTCCGCGGCGGCAGCGCTGGCGCAGGCGGCGAAAGGAGCTTCGGTAATAGCGGGCGCGATAGCAGAGGCAATGGAGGGCAGAGAGATAACTTCAGAAAGCCGGGCGCAGGCAAAGGCTTTATTGCAGATGCTCCCATCAAGGATGCCGAAAAGCATAGGGATGAAGAAAAGCGCCGTATCAGCCAGGAGAAGGATAAGCGTTCACGCAAAGACTTTATCTACGAAGAAGAAGATGCACAGGTAAAGAACAAACCGGGCAGGTTTATCAAGCCGGAGAAGAAAAAAGAAGAAGTGGTAGAAGAGGTTATCAAGGTTATTGTGCTGCCGGAATCCATCACCATCAAAGATTTGGCGGAAAAAATGAAAATCCAGTCTTCCACGATTATCAAGAAGCTGTTTCTGGAAGGAAAAATTGTGACCCTGAATCAGGAAATTTCCTATGAAGAAGCAGAAAATATTGCGATGGAATATGATATCCTCTGCGAAAAAGAAGTCAAGGTAGACGTTATCGAGGAACTTTTAAAAGAAGAGGAAGAACAGGAAGAGGAGAAAGCACAGAGACCTCCGGTTATCTGCGTTATGGGTCATGTTGATCACGGTAAAACCTCCCTGCTCGATGCGATTCGTAAGACGAATGTGACGGATAAAGAGGCAGGCGGTATTACACAGCATATCGGTGCCTATACCGTTTCCGCAAACGGCAGAAAAATCACCTTTCTTGATACGCCGGGACATGAAGCGTTTACCGCTATGCGTATGCGTGGCGCCAATGCGACGGATATCGCTATTTTGGTGGTTGCAGCGGACGACGGCGTGATGCCGCAGACCGTGGAGGCAATTAACCATGCGAAAGCCGCCGGAATTGAGATTGTGGTGGCAGTCAATAAGATAGATAAGCCCAACGCCAATATTGACAGGGTAAAACAGGAATTGACGGAATATGAGCTGATTCCGGTAGACTGGGGCGGAACTACGGAATTTGTTCCGGTATCAGCAAAATCGGGAGAAGGCATCGAGGATCTGTTGGAGACCATTCTGCTGACGGCAGATATCTTAGAGTTGAAGGCGAACCCCAACAGGCGCGCAAGAGGTCTTGTGATTGAGGCGGAGCTTGACAAGGGACGCGGACCCGTTGCCACCGTGCTGGTGCAGAAGGGAACGCTCCATGTGGGCGACTTTATTTCCGCAGGCGCAAGCCACGGCAAGGTGCGTGCAATGATAGACGACAAGGGAAGAAGGGTGAAGGAGGCCGGACCTTCCACACCCGTAGAAATCCTGGGTCTGAGCGATGTGCCGAGCGCCGGAGAAGTTTTCCTTGCCCATGAAAACGATAAGACTGCAAAATCCTTTGCAGACACATATTTGGCACAGAATAAGGAAAAGATGCTGGAAGAGACAAAGAGCAAGATGTCTTTGGACGATTTGTTCTCCCAGATTCAGGAGGGCAATCTGAAAGAGCTGAACCTTATTGTCAAGGCAGACGTGCAGGGCAGCGTGGAAGCAGTAAAGCAGAGCCTTTTAAAGCTGTCGAACGAAGAAGTGGTAGTAAAATGTATTCACGGCGGCGTAGGAGCCATCAACGAATCCGACGTTATGCTGGCAAGCGCTTCCTCTGCGATTATCATCGGCTTTAACGTGCGTCCGGACACAACCGCAAAAACCATTGCGGAGAGAGAGGGCGTGGATGTCCGCCTGTACCGTGTCATCTATCAGGCAATCGAGGACATCGAAGCGGCGATGAAGGGTATGTTGGACCCGATATTCGAGGAAAAGGTTATCGGCCACGCAGAAGTACGCCAGATATTCAAGGCGTCCGCAGTCGGCAACATCGCAGGCTCATACGTGCTGGACGGTATGTTCCAGAGAAACTGCAAGGTTCGAATCAGCCGCGAAGGAAAGCAGATATTCGAGGGCGAGCTTGCTTCCTTAAAGCGTTTCAAGGACGATGTGAAAGAAGTCAAGGCAGGCTTTGAGTGCGGTCTGGTGTTTGAAGGCTTCGACCAGATGCAGGAACTGGATATTGTAGAGGCTTATATCATGGTCGAGGTACCAAGGTGAAAAGAAAATCTAGGGCTGTAAAAGACACAGCCCAAGAATTTCTAAATTTCACCTAGAAGAATGACCGGAGGTCATTCTTCGCGAATTGATATGTCGTGATAGATAGCATGGAGATTGGGAATGAGAAAGAATAGTGTGAAGAGTACCCGTATTAACGGGGAGGTGCAGAGAGTGCTGGCAGAGATTATCCGCGGAGATATTAAGGATCCGCGGATAAGCCCGCTGACCAGCGTGGTCTCTGTGGAGGTTGCACCTGATTTAAAGACCTGTAAGGCGTGGATTAGCGTGCTGGGGGACGATAAGGCAAGGGAAGAAACCTACAAGGGCTTGAAGAGCGCGGAGGGCTATATCAAAAACCAGCTTGCCAAGACAATTAATTTGAGAAATACGCCGGAGATTACCTTTATTATGGATCAATCTATTGAGTATGGCGTCAATATGTCCAAGAGGATAGATGAGGTGCTGCAGAACAAGCAGCTTTGACAGGGAGGTTAGTATGGATTTACTGAAGGAGTGTGCAGGAGCGGGAAGCATTGGAATCAGCACGCATATCAGACCGGACGGCGATGCGGTCGGTTCCAGTATGGCGCTGTATTTGTATCTGAAAAAACAGTGTCCCGATGCAGAGATTAAGCTCTTTATGGAAACGCCCCCCGACTGTTTTCGATATTTGAAATATTTTGGGGACATTGATTCCACGTATGCTTATGACAAACCCTTTGACGTCTTTTTTGTATTGGATACTGTGCCTGACCGTCTGGGAGAGGCAGAGAAATTTTTTGACGGCGCCAAAAAGAAAATCAATATCGACCATCATATCAGCAACAAGAACGGCTGCGGCGACGTCAATGTGGTGGTGCCGGAGATTGGCTCCACCTCGGAGGTGCTTTACGGGCTGTTGGATGATGCATATTTGGATACTGATATTGCGGTTGCGCTGTATACGGGAATCATTCATGATACCGGTGTGTTTCAGTATTCAAACACGACGCCGCAGACCATGCGGGTTGCGGCAAGGCTGATGGAATTTGATTTTCCCTTTTTTAAAATCATTGAGGAGAGCTTTTATCAGAAGACCTACCTGCAGAATCAGATACTCGGCAGGGCGCTGATGGAGAGCATCCGCTTTATGGACGGCAGATGCATTGTAAGCTGTGTGGACAAAAGCATGATGCAGTTTTATGATGTGAAACCGGCGGATTTGGACGGTATTGTCAATCAACTCCGCAATATCAAAGGCGTAAACTGCGCTGTTTTTCTGTACGAGGCAGGGCTGATGGAGTACAAGGTCAGTATGCGTTCCGATGAAATGGTCGATGTGTCCAAGGTTGCCGCTTATTTTGGCGGCGGCGGGCATATGCGGGCGGCGGGCTGTACCATGAAAGGTACGGTGCATGACGTGATTAATAATTTGTCCCTACATATCGAGAAGCAGTTAAAGGAAAAGGAAGTATGTACAACGGAGTCATAAACATTTACAAAGAAAAAGGTTTTACCTCCCACGATGTAGTAGCAAAAATGCGTGGGATTTTACAGCAAAAGAAAATGGGACATACAGGCACTCTTGACCCTGACGCGGTCGGAGTGCTTCCTGTATGTCTGGGAAATGCGACGCGGCTTGCCGACATGCTGACGGACAGGGACAAGGAGTATGAGGCGGTTATGCGCCTCGGCGTGGCGACGGATACACAGGACATGTCGGGAACGGTTTTGGAGGAAAAGCCGGTACAGGTATCTGAGGCAGAAGTGGAAGCCGCCATTCGTTCCTTTGTCGGCGGTTATGAGCAGGTGCCGCCCATGTACTCGGCGTTAAAAGTGAACGGCAAAAGACTGTATGAGCTGGCAAGGGAGGGACGCGAGGTGGAGCGCAAGGCACGCAGCGTGTCACTGTACAACATAGAAATCCTGTCCATGCAGCTGCCGGAAGTATGTATTCGGGTTGCCTGCTCCAAGGGAACCTATATCAGAACCCTCTGCCATGACATCGGCGAAAAGCTGGGGTGCGGCGCTGCCATGTCGTCCTTAAAGAGAACAAAGTCGGGCTGCTTTACCCTGGATACGGCAATTACGCTCTCCGCATTGGAACAGCTGAGGGATGAGAAAAACGTGGAAAAAGTGCTGATACCTGTGGATGCCATGTTTGATGATTTGGCGCAGGTGCATGTGCCGGATATCTTTATCAAAGCGGTGCAGAACGGCAATTTCTTTTCTCTGCACCAGATTATGGAGCGCCGCATGTTCGGGCCCGGCGAGGAAGTCAGAGTGTACGACAGTGCAGGACGCTTTTACGGCATTTATGCCTTTGACGGGGAGGCGGGGGTTTTTAAGCCAAGGAAGATGTTTTTGTAACAGGAATATCTAAGAAAATGCTTTTATCAGGAAAACGATATGAATATTTTAGATAACATAACAAAAAGCTTTGTCGAACAAAGTCAAATTATTTTAGAAGATAATTTGGTCGGGATATATCTGCACGGCTCGGCGGCGATGGGATGCTTTCATGCCGAAAAGAGCGATATTGATTTACTGGTGGTAGTGAAGCAGGACATCCCGAATCAAGTAAAACGCAGATATATGGATATGGTTGTGGAGTTGAATGCATCCGCGCCAAAGAAGGGAATCGAGCTCAGTATTGTCAGAGAAGAGGTATGCAAACCCTTTGTCTATCCGACTCCTTTTGTATTACATTTTTCCAATGCCCATTTGGAATGGTATCAAACAAATCCATCCGATTACATTGCAAAGATGAATGGAACAGATAAGGATTTGGCAGCTCATGTTACGATTCTTTATCACAGAGGAGAATGTCTTTGCGGGAAAGAAATTCAGGATGTTTTTGAAAAAATCCGTCCGGAATATTATTTTGACAGCATTTGGTGTGATGTCGAAGAGGCTGAGGAAGAAATCACAAAAAACCCCATGTATATCATTTTAAACCTGTGCAGAGTACTGGCATACGGGAAAGACGAACTCATTTTGTCAAAACAGGAAGGCGGAAAATGGGGGCTGAACAATGTTCCTGAAACATACCATCCTTTGATTTTACAGGCGTTGCATGAATACGCAGGGAACGAACCGATAAAGCCGGATGGGGAATATGCCCGCAAATACGCCGCATATATGATAAACCAAATAAGAACAAATATCACTTTTAGGAAAGTTTGAGGCAGAAATGGAAATTATCACAAAAACCACAGATTTTTATCTGCGGGAGGAAAGTGCGGCGGCAATCGGAAAATTTGACGGCGTGCATGTCGGGCACAGACGGCTTCTGGAAGAGATTCTCGGCCAGAGGAAAGCCGGAAGAAAGGCATGTGTCTTTACCTTTGACCCGCCGCCCTCCGTTTTTTTCGGAAAAACAGAAGAAAAAGAATTGTCCACCCGTGAGGAAAAGCGGCGGCTTTTTGCGGCTTTGGGGGTGGATATCCTGATAGAGTTTCCCTTAAACAGGGAGACGGCGGCAATGCTGCCACAGACCTTTGTGTCAGAGGTGCTCTTTGGCAGGATGCGGGCAGGCTTCGTAGCGGCGGGGACGGACATATCCTTCGGCGCAGGCGGCGTTGGCGACGCGGCGCTCTTAAAGCGCATGGCGGCAGAAAGCGGCGTGGATGTCCGTATCATTGAAAAGGTTGCCGTGGACGGGCAGGAGGTCAGCTCCACGCGCGTCAGAAAAGCAGTGGAAGAAGGCGATATGCAGCTTACAGAGCGGCTTCTGGGTATGCCCTATCCGGTATTCGGGACGGTGCAGCACGGCAATCGCATCGGGCGCACGCTCGGCATGCCGACCCTGAATCTGCTTCCGCCTGAGGACAAGCTGCTTCCGCCGTTCGGCGTATATTATTCAGGCGTATGGCTGAAGGGACAGTATTATAAAGCCATCAGCAACATTGGATACAGGCCGACGATAAAAGAGGACATAAAGCGGCTGGGCGTGGAAACTTATCTGTACGATTTTGACGGAGATGTCTATGGAGAAGAAATAGAAGTAAATTTGTATAAATTTAAACGCCCGGAAAAACAGTTTCATGATGTGGAAGAATTGAGGGCGCAGCTTCAGGAGGATATTGCGGCGGGGGCTGCGTATTCCCGATAAATATTGCATTTTCCGTTTTGAATGAAGGAAAAAAACAAGTAAAAAATGAACCGGTAAAATATTTTGAAAAATTTTTGTCCGGTTCATTTTTTTTCTTTACTATATAGATAGAGGCGAATTAAAACAAAGGAGGAGAAGGCAGGCATGGAGGACGCCGGAATTGTTGAATTATACTTTGCGCGGTCGGAGACAGCGATTCAGGAGACAGAAAGAAAATATGGCGCATATCTGCATCAGGTAGCTTACAATATTTTGCGGGATATCTCGGATACAGAGGAAATTGTGAATGATACCTACATGGGCGCGTGGGGAGCGATTCCGCCCACCAGGCCGAATAATTTTAAGCATTTTCTCTCTCGCATCACGCGAAATCTTTCCTTTAACCGTCTGTCCTATCTGAAAGCAGGAAAAAGACATGCGTTGTTTGTGGAATTGGACGAATGTATTCCGGACAGGCAGAACGAAGTGGAGCATTTATGGGAGGCAAAGGAAATCGGGATAGCGCTCAACCGTTTTTTAAAAACGCTTGATGATAAAAGCTGTGCAGTCTTTTTGGCGAGATATTATTATTCCTATTCCATAGATGAACTGGCGAAGCAGTATCGGCTTTCTGCGCGGCAGGTCAAATATCTTCTATCCAAAATGCGGAATGAACTGCGGGTTTATTTTGAACGGGAAGGAGTCATTGTGTGATGGATAAAGGGTATCTTCGATTATGTGAAGCGTTTCAATATGTGGATGACGAGTTTCTGGATATTGTGGAGCGGGAGAAAAGAGTCGGGAAAGAAAAAGTGAAAAAGCCGATGCGGATGCTTTGGGGCACTGTGGCGGCATGTATCTGTATGCTCATCATATTGCCGGCGGCTGCGCTGGCATACAACTGGTTTGGGCTGAAGGACCTTCTGCTGCCGGAAAGAGAAAAGCAGCCGGATTCCTTTAGCCTGACAGCTTACCGGGAGAGTCCTGCTTATCAGGCGGCTGCCGAGTGGAAGGCATTTCTTGCAGAGTATGATGTAGACCGCAGGATTTTGTTTGAAGCAGAAAAGACGGGCTTTACCGTGGAGAACGAGAGTTGGAAGCTGCATGGTGTCTACTCGCAGGAAATGGGAGAAATGCTGGATGCAATCGCAGAAAGGTATGAACTGCGGCTGCATACGGGCGGAAGGACAATAAAACGCATTCTTTGGGAGCCCATGGTTACCGAAAGCTTTTTGGCGGGAAGCAGCACGGAAGACGGTTTCCTCTATGAGGACAGTTCTTTCCTGTTTGAAGGCAGCATAGAGCTTGCCGGATATGGAAGGGTGAAGTTTGACTTTGTGTATGCCGTAAAGGGAAGCTTCCAGGAAGCGCTGCCGCTTATCGGCGATGTGGCAGAATATCAGGAACTGCGCTATGAGACGGCTGGCGGAGAACCTGTGCTGTTTGCGCTTGGCAGCAGGGAGGCACTGATTCTTGCGGAAGCGGAGCGGTATCTTGTGGTAGTCGCGATACCCTGCGGAACCGACGACGGCATAACGGAGGAAGTGCTGCAGGCACTGGCTGACAGAATTGATTTCTACACACTGTGGGGGATTCATATGTCGGAGCTGAGTGTGGGCATCACAAGCGGGGACATGGTATCTATGTCCGGCTATCAGGAAAGCCCGGAGGCAAAAGCGCTTGCAGAATGGCAGGCATTTCGCGCAAGCTATGATACGGATGGGAAAATATTGTCTGCCATAGGCAATGGCGTGTTTGTCGCGGAAGGCAGGGAGGACTGGGCCCAGTATGGCGGTGTCTATTCTTATGAGATGGGGGAGAAACTGGATGAAATTGCAGACAAATACGGCTTAAAGCTGCACACGCAGTGTGATGTTATAAACCCGCAGGAACTGGAATACCGGGTCGGCGGCAGCTTCTTACGGGATTGCACGATGTACTGGGGCTATATCTACGAGAACGGAACCTTTCATACGGAATGCGACACCGAACTGGAAGGCTGTGGGCTGACGGATTTTCAGTTCGATCGGAGTGTAAAGGGAACCTTTGAAGAGGCATATTTAAACATCGGGCGGGTGGAAGAGTATACAGAATGGCAGTATTTGTCAGCCGGCGGAGAGACGGTGCTGCTTGCGATAAGTCCTTTTAAGGCACTGATTTTTGGGGACTTTGAGGAGTGTTTTATTACGGTAAATGTGCTGCTTGGAAGTGATGATGGCATGACGGAAGAAGACCTGCAGGAGATGGCGGACAGAATCGACTTTAGCGTATTGAAGGATGTGCAGGTTCCGGATATGCGAGGGGATTCAGTACCGTAAAAGGGATTAGAAAAAGTTAGATGTATATTTGAAATCTATTTATGACAGCGAGACGAAGGGTCAGAATTGAAAGAGAGGGAAATCCTATGAGAAAGAAATGTTTCATTGGCATAGTTGTGTTGCTCTGTATGACGTGTTTGGCGGGTTGTCAGAAAAATTCGCCCGAAAGTACGTCTGATAATCAACTTATGGAAGTCATTGACAGAAGCAGGATAGATGACCAATCATTTGAAGTGGTTCTAAACGAGTGGGGAAAAGTTACGTTCGTATCCTGCATGCCGGATTTTTATGATGAGAATTTAGATCCGCTCACCGATGCTTCGTTCTATTTGTTGAAAGAGGAAAAAGTTCTTTACCGGTTTCCGTATGTATCAGATCATAATATCCGAGAGTCCGGTTTATGTGAGGGGGTGTCCTTTGTTTTTTTTGAGGATATTAATGAAGATAGTAAAGATGAAATCGTTATAGGAGTCTTGTATGTTTCCGGAGCAGGACCTCAGGGAATGATTCCATACACAGAGATTCGTATCTATGAAGACGGAGGGAATGAATTTGTTTATAATCAGAATTTAAGCGATGAAATGAATGAAAAATTAACAGATGAAGTTACTGCAGAATATGTTAAAACGCTTTTAAAAGAATAATGCGGTTCGCAATTGCCTGCAAAATTATTTTAGAATGGAGAGGATAAAAAGATGAAAAAAGTAATTATAATATTTTGTGTATGTATGAGTATGTTTCTTTTGGGAGCTTGTGCGATGGGGGAGGATAGAGCTGCGGCAGGAGGGTCGCAGGAGAGTTATCCGAACTTTAGCAGGGAAGAAGTTGGAGATATGGCGCCGGGTGGAAGCGGGCAGCAGAATGGGCAGGCGGACAGTTTGGAGCAAAGCGTTACGGAGGGGGAAGGAAATGGCGAAGCGGTTTCTTCTGTGCCAAAGGTGCATGTCCTGATGGCGGGAAACGTAGGAGATTTGGGGCTTGGCTTCCTGGCCTATGCGGAGCCGGAACAGGAAGGGGAGGATTACAGACTCTGCTTTTTTGCAACGGAGAGCGGGTCGGAAGATTTGTATAAGCCTTTGGCAGAACTGGAATTTTCTCTGGAGGATGCGGATTATATATTTCCTGATGTCCGGGAAAACAATACTTCCATCGGTAAGTTTTTAGAGGTGTATTACTATGATGTGACGGAAGTAGAGGGCATCAATGACACTGACGTTATTGTAATGGCAAAATATGAGGCGGATGGAAAAGAGAGCTATGACATACGGGTGTATCGGAAATGTGAAAACGGCTACAGCGCGGACGAGGCGCTGATACGGAAGCTGAATGAGAAATGCAGCGAGATAGGGGAAGCTTCGATAATAGAACTGTTCGTGACGGCAATGGAAGAAACCCCATCGCAGCCGGAAAACGAGTCACAGCCGGAAAATACGTCGGAGACAGTCTTTTTTGGGAGCTGGCAGGTAACGGACTACCGAACCAGCCGCATATATGCGTTATCGCAGGAGCAAATAGATGAATTTCTTACCTATGGGATGGCCTACTACGAGGATGCTTTTTTCCTGAACGGTAAGCCGGTTGAAGCGGAAGGGTTTGGATATGTCTATATGGATTATACCAAGGAGGAGGTTGAAGAGGGGTTTAATATCGATATGACAGGCTGGTGGAACGAAAGCAATACCATTACATGTGTCGGTATCACATCAGTGGAAAGCGATACCAGTCCATCTTTAAGCTATTGTTTTGGAACAGACTTTTTTGTGGTAGATGCGGATACCATATGGATCTATTACGAAGGTGTATTTTTTCAGGCAAAAAGAGCAGGAGCATAACTTCTGCTCTTTTTTTGTGCAAAAGGTTGACAGAGGGCGGCGGCGCGTTTATAATAATTTTGTAACATTTTTGTAACAAAGGATATGTACAGGATTTGTTTGATATAGAGGTTTCAGAGCACAAATGGGAAAGGTAAAATACATGAACATAAATAAAAAAAGGATGCGCAGATGGAGTCTCTGTGCCGCAGGCATTTTTCTGGCGGGAGCGATGGAATCCGGTCTTTTGCTGGAGGCGCATGCGTCATCTGTAGATATGAGCGAACTTACTACATATGCAGGAGCGGCCACTTTGTTTAACATGCCGCTCGACGAAACGGAGTGTATTGCCGCAGCGGAAGCCGCACGCGGTTCTTTTTGGGGTTATACCAATTTGGGAATTGCCAATGTAGAGAGCGGCAATTTGAATGTCCGCGCCATCCCGGGGCTTGACGGCAAGCTGGTGGGCAAGATGCCGAAAGGCTCCGCCTGTGAAATTCTGGAGATGACGGACGACGGCTGGGCACATATTATTTCCGGTGATGTGGAAGGATATGTGAGCACAGATTATCTCTACATGGGAGCGGACGCCAGAATGCGAGGGCTGGAACTGATTCGCACAGTGGCGGTTGTCAACGCGGATGCCCTGAAGGTAAGGGACGAGGCCAGCCTGGACGGCGCTGTGCTGACGCAGGTTCCCAAGGGCGAGGAGCTTGAAGTAGTGGAAGTGCTGGGTGACTGGGTAGAGGTATCCATAGATGGGGACAGCGCCTATGTTTTTGCAGAGTATGTGACGGTGGAGGAGAAGCTGGATACGGCAGTCACCATGAGCGAACTGCTCTATGGGCAGGACGTATCGGATTTACGTGTAGATATTGCGGAGTACGCAAAGCAGTTTTTGGGCAATCCCTATGTGTATGGCGGCAGCAGCCTGACAAATGGTACGGATTGTTCCGGTTTTGTTATGTCAATATATAAGCATTTCGGCATTAAGCTGTCTCATTCTGCGAGTGCGCAGGCAGGAGAAGGCACCAAGATTTCGGCTTCGGAGCTGCAGCCCGGTGATTTGGTATTTTATGCTGACAGTTCAGGTCACATCAATCATGTGGCGATGTACATAGGGGGCGGTAAGGTGATTCATGCGAGCACCCCCAAAACCGGCATTAAGATATCCAACTATAAGTACCGCACGCCGGTAAAATATGTCAGCATTTTAAGGGACTAGTCAGCTTAAGTCAGAGTATCGACCATATTGAGGAGTAAGGAGTATATCATGAAACAGAAAACCATATTGGTTCTGGCAGGAATTGCGGCAGCGCTGCAGACAGCGGCGGTGCTGCTTGCTGTTTTTATGACGGTGAATCAAAGAGTAGTGAAGCAGATTTGGGTTGCCGACGAAAATGTGTGCGAGGTGAATTCTTTTCCTACCGGCGCAATGATAGAATTGCTGCTGCCCATGCTTATTTATGGAATCTTTCTGCTCTGTATTGCTTCTGTGAAGAGGAAACCTTCGCAAAGGCAGGCACTGGCGATTATCTTTGTTATTCTGGCTGTTCTTTTTAAACTCGTGACCGGTTTGGTATTAGCGCCCTTTAATCTTATGTTGCAGGCAAGACTGGGAGGAGCTTTGGAATTTGCAAGCTATTCCGCATTAAACAGCGCTATTTCGCAGGTTACACCTCTTTTTACGGTGGCGGCATTTGCCCTTTTCTGTATGGCGGCAGGAAGCTGCCTGCCCGTCACGGCGGAACCTGCGGCGCCTTTTGCAGGAGATATGTAATGAAAGTTGAACATATAGCAATGTATGTAAATGACCTTGAAAAAGCAAGGGATTTTTTTATTAAAAACCCAGTTCGTTTTATTGTGTCTGATGAAATACATATATAAATAATTATAATCTATACATTCGCGATATTACAGTTGAGCAGGAAAAGGGGATTATGAATATGAATGATGTAGATGATGCAAATAGAATAAGACTGTTAGACATCATCAAACAAATTCCAGGCGGTGTACCGGATGGATGGGAAAAAATAACTTTCGCTGTTGGTGGTTTGCTGTATATAGGATTTTCTAATGTACGTACCGAAAAGTTAATTGTTATTTCATCGCAGGGACAGCGTATCATAGATTGCCGAACAGGGGAAAAGACATATTGTGAAGTAAATTACGATGAAGGTGATTTGATTGCTCTTGCAGAAGAATTTGGGGATGAAGTTATATCAATTGCCGGAGAGGGAGGCGGTGGTTTGCGGCGATACTCTGAGGATGGAAATATACTAGTTTCAATAGCACCTTTCTGGCCGATAGAGAAAATAGTCTTTATGCCGAACTATATTTCCTGGTATGCGAATCCGGAAAAATGCACAGTCATCTTTGAAGACTATGAAATCAGGGCTTTTGGATTCAGTAGATGTGGAAATTATATGGCAGTATGTAATTCAAGCACATTGGATATTTTCAGAAAACGATAAATAATGCAGTGCCCCTTGTTTCTTTCGTTCTTATTTTTTGACTTTTGATGATGGTGTGCGACTTGAACTGATGTATCGTCCTGATATGCAGGATATAGAAAAGGGAATTAGAAGAACGGGGCTTGTTCATATAGCATTCAGCGTTGGCTCAAAGGAAAAAGTGGATGAATTAACGCAAATACTCAAAAACGATGGATACGAGATTTTATCCGGTCCAAGAACAACCGGTGATGGATATTATGAAAGCTGTATAGTAGGAATTGAGGGTAATCAGATAGAAATAACAAGTTGATAACTTCAAGTTTGTCTAACTGGAAAATCGGAATTTGATTCTATTGGTCAAGCTTCGGATGATATATTGCTTCTTGTGGAAAAAAGAAAGAATAAGTGCAGAGCATCCAAGAGAAAGATGCAGGATTGGAGGGTTAAAGTGGCTGTTTTCAAATGTAAAATGTGCGGTGGAACTCTTGATATCCAAGAGGGAATGACCGTATGTGAGTGTGATTACTGTGGATCTGTACAAACTGTTCCACAACTGGACGATGAAAAGAAGATTAATCTTTTTACGCGAGCAAACAGGCTGAGAAGTGCATGTGAGTTTGATAAGGCATCTGGTGTCTATGAAACAATCGTTGCTGATTTTCCTGAGGAAGCAGAGGCTTACTGGGGGCTTCTTCTCTGCAAGTTTGGTATAGAGTATGTAGACGATCCAAAGACTGGTAAGAAAATTCCCACATGCCATAGGTCATCTTTTGATAGTATCATGGATGATCAGGATTTTGAAATGGTTATGGAATATTCTGATCCAATATCACGTGCAATATACCGCAATGAAGCAAAAGCGATCGAAGAATTGCGAATTGGCATAAATGAAGTCTCATCAAAAGAAGAACCATATGACATTTTTATCTGCTACAAGGAAACAGATGCAATGGGAGAACGCACGATAGACAGTGTGATTGCCCAAGATGTTTATGATGCACTTGTAGAAAAGGGTTATAAGGTCTTTTTCTCCCGAATTACACTTGAAGATAAACTTGGTCAGGACTACGAGCGATATATTTTCGCTGCACTCAATTCAGCAAAAGTAATGCTGGCTTTTGGTACTGATTATGAATACTATAATGCGGTCTGGGTTAAGAACGAGTGGAGCAGATTTCTTGGTTTGATTGAGAAGGGAGCAAAGAAAACATTGATTCCTTGTTATAAAGGAATTGATGCCTATGATATGCCCAAAGAGTTCGCAAGACTCCAAGCACAGGACATGGGTAAGGTTGGAGCAATTCAGGATCTGCTGAGAGGGATCGGAAAGATTCTTGGTTCAAAGTCTGGTTCGAGCGGTAATGTATTGGATGGAGTCACAAGTGCAGAAGTTTCTGCTCTTACCCAAAGAGGTAATATGGCTCTGGAAGATGGTGATTTTGAAGGGGCAGAAGGTTATTTTGAACGTGCATTGGATGCGAATCCTTCAGACGCTCATGCGTACCTTGGCAAATTCCTTGCGTTTAACGGTTTATCTTCATTGAATGATTTGGATGATAAGGTTTGTCTTCTTGATGATAACAAAGCGTTTAGGCGTGCAGAACAGTTTGCAGATGCAACTCTAAAGAAAGAGTTGCAGGCTGTGAGAGATGCAAATGAGTTAAAGATTGAGAGATTGAGGCTTATTGATCTTTTAAAGAAACTATATAGGGAGAAAGGCAAAGAAGAATTAGATTCTATTAAAAAAAGTGCGTATGAGTACTTGATGCTTAGAACCTCTGAGGGGGAAAAGGAAGCTCGTGATATCTATTCGAGTTTATTGTCCGCAGGAATTGTAAGTTCGTATACATACCAACAGTTGATAGAAAGTATTCATATAATACAGGGGATTTTGTCGGTTTTGAGTGATTGTGAAATACACGCACCATCAGCAATTGGTAAAGAAGGTACCCTTTATAAATATTCAAGTATGGATGTCTCAAGAGTTTTACAAGACCTGGTTTCTTATGAACTAATAGAACAGAGTGATTTAGGCTATTCATTAATTGGGGCGAAGGAAGAAAAAGAAAGGTTGTTAAAGGAGGCAGAGGAGAGACGTCAAAAAGAGGCAAGGCAAAAGGCCGCGTATGATGCAGCTTGCACCGCAGTAAATCGGCAGATTCAGGAAGAAATTGATACACGAGTTAGCGGGCTGTCAGGAGATTATGATTCACGCTTGAATGGTATTCAGAGGGCGATTAATGAGGAAGTTTCTGAATGCAATAGGCAGCGAGAAAGCATAGAGCGTCAGATATCCGATTGGCGTAGCCGGCAATCTTCACTGGGATTCTTTAAAGGTAAAGAGAAGAAGGCGCTGCAAGCCCAGATTGACGAAGCGCAGAATCGGCTGAATGCAATCCCGACACAGCAGCAGATTCAGGCAAATCATCAGCCTGCAATCAACCAGGTAAATGCTGATAAGAAGGCTGAGATTGATAGGATATCGGCTGAGGTGCGCTCTCAGTACGTCATGCCAAAACTGGAAGATTTTGCTGAGGCTGCAACAGAATAATACTTTGAAATATGCACATGTGAATTCGATTTTTGTGATACAGGTGCAGGTTGGCAGCGGGAAATTGATTTCTAACACAAATCTTAATGATGTGATTGCAAAAATTGAAGAACGCATTGGAGTGAATTTCAAGGAATATGAGGTGGTACATACATTTGGTTCTGCAACAACACTATCAGTCAATGGTTTGAATGTTCCGCATGTTGAACCATCTGACTTCACAATCGGAATTTGATGGAGGCAATTTATGGATATTAGTATTGAGCCTATATTGATTGAACAAAAATCTGTTTTCATTCAGATGATGGAATTATATAAATATGATTTTTCGGAGTTTTCCGATGATGATATAAATGAATATGGATACTTTGGTTATCCACGTATTGATGATTATTGGAATGAGGAAGGAAGATATCCCTTCTTTATTAGAGTTGACGGAAAACTTGCAGGTTTGGTTTTAGTAAGGTCTTGCTGTGAATATAATAATTTGTCTAATCCACACAATATAGCAGAATTTTTTGTTATGAAAAAATACCGCCGTAAGGGGGTCGGTAAGGCAGCTTCTATGAAGATTTTTGATATGTTTCCCGGCGGGTGGGAAGTATCACAGTGGACAAATAACCTGCCTGCTCAGAACTTTTGGAAACAGATTATCAGCGAGTATACAAATGAAAAATATGATACGTTTACCGCAACAGAAAAAGATGTGGTCGGATTTACATTTTACAATACATTTGGATAAAAACAGAATAGCGATATAAAGCATTTCAATTAGTTCTTTCTGTCCTGTTCATTTCATGTTATAATTTGTTACATAAAGGAGAGGAGGAAAAGCAATATGGGTATGATTGGGTACTATTTTAGGGCTGATGACGATACCGTGCAAAAACTCAGGGAGGGAAGCAACGGGATTTTATTTGATGAGGACAATGAAGACCGCCTGATGTGTGTCGATAAGGCATGGCATGCTATCCATTACACCCTGACGGGCGAGGTATGGGGCATGACAAAAGAACCGGCAAGCTGGCTGGTGCTGGGCGGAGAGCCTGTCAATGACGAGGATATGGGCTATGGTCCGGCGCGGCTGATTGAAAAGGACATTGTAAAGTTGATAGTGGATGCCCTGACTGCGTGGGATGAGGCCGCCTTTCGGGAAAGCTTCTGCATAGAAGATATGATTGCCGACCACGTTTACCCTGTTATGGACAATGAATCCGAGGAAGAATTTTTTCAGTATGTCTGGGCAAATTTTGCGGAATTAAAGAAATGGATACAGGAAGTGGCAGAGGCAGAGGAGAACGTCATCGTTTTTATTGCCTAAAGTAAGGGGTTCTTATGGCAGAAAAAATGTTTGTAAACGAAAAAGAATATGAGATAGTGAAGCTGTTGGGAAAAGGGAAGGGCGGCTACTCTTATCTGGCGTCGGACGATGCCGGGCAGTATGTGTTAAAGCAGATTCATCATGAACCCTGTGACTATTATCAGTTTGGAAATAAAATAGAGGCGGAGATAAACGATTATAAACGACTAAAGAAAATCGGAATCAGAATTCCCGAGATGCTTGATGTAGATAGGGAGCACGAGCGTATTTTGAAGGAATATATAGAGGGCGATACCGTTTATGATTTGGTAAAGCAGGATAAAATGGAAGCAGCCTACATGGAACAGATAAAGGATATGTGTGCGCTGCTATATGCCGCCGACACAAACATAGATTATTTTCCGACAAATTTTGTTGTACAGAATGAAAAAATATACTACATCGACTTTGAATGTAACGATTATATGGCAGAGTGGAATTTTGAAAACTGGGGTATAAAATACTGGTCCAAGACGCCGGAATTTATGCAGTATGTGCGGGAACATGCCGGTACCTGATGCTATGCCTGCTTACCGCATTGCAAAATATATGGCGAAAATCAGTTCAATTACAATGCCAAAAAAAATTATTATATTCCTGTTGGTGCGCTGCTTATACAGCCTGACGCTATGTGCGGCAAGCATCTGAATTGTCGGCATGACTGCACATAGCTCGGGTTTTTTTAAATAAGCTAATACATACACCGAAACCATGACAATTATGAATTCTACGATATGTGCGATTTTTACGTTTACCATCACTTCATTCGTTTCATTCCGCAGAACCTTTTCATACCATATCCATGTAAGCTTCTCATATATCCAAAAAAATGCTGTCCATACAAACCCAAACAGGATATACATGAAAACAGGCATATTCATAAAACCGCATATGATTGCCAATGCGTTGACAATTAAGGCTGCCTCCGTCATTACAGCTCATACCTCCATCTAGACCGGATGCTACATCATTCTATTTTATCTATCGGACAAAATTTCCTTTTTATTTATTGTTTCCCTGTCACATGCCGACTGTTTTGCCTATCTCACATATAAGTCCTGAATTTCTTTCATTTTGCCGCATTTTCTTCATTTTGTGTTATACTATACTATTAGGAAATCAATTGCCTATAGCATGGTTTGCGATATATATGAGGGAGCAAGTATGAAGCAGGAAAACAATTCGAAACAAAATATGCTGACAGGAAACCCGGGGAAAACGCTTTTCTTTTTTGCGCTGCCCATGATACTGGGCAACCTGTTCCAGCAGTTTTACAATATGGCGGATTCCATGATAGTGGGACAGTATGTAGGTGAGGATGCCCTTGCCGCAGTGGGTGCGTCCTATTCCCTGACGACGGTATTTATCATGGTGGCCATCGGCGGTGGTATCGGTGCGTCTGTGATTACGAGCCAGTATCTGGGTGCGCAATCCTATAGTAAGATGAAAACGAGCATCTATACTGCGCTGATAAATTTTCTGATAATCAGTGTGCTGCTTGCAGCCGGGGGCTTTCTGCTGAACCGGAATATTCTGACGGCGCTAAAGACGCCGGACAATATTATTGATGATGCAGTACTCTATTTGGAAATCTATTTCTGCGGACTGCCTTTTCTTTTTATGTACAATATTTTGTCAGCCATGTTCAATGCGTTGGGCAAATCCAAAATTCCGCTCGGGCTTTTGATTTTTTCATCCTTGCTGAACGTGGCGCTGGATTTATATATGGTGAAGGTTCTCGACTGGCAGGTGGCGGGCGTTGCCATTGCCACTGTGATTGCACAGGGAATTTCCGCGCTGATTTCGTTCGGTATTCTGCTCCGGATTTTAAAACGCTATGAGGCAGAAGAGCGGGCGAAACTCTATGATGTGGAGATGCTGGTCCGGGGGACTAAAATTGCAATCCCCTCCATTGTACAGCAGTCGATTGTCAGCATTGGCATGCTTTTGGTGCAGTCCGTGGTCAATGGCTTCGGTTCCTCTGTGCTGGCAGGCTATTCTGCTGGTATGCGCATCGAATCCATCTGTATTGTGCCGATGATTGCGACGGGAAATGCGGTGTCCACCTTTACGGCACAAAATCTCGGCGCAGGGCAGCCGGAACGAGTCAAAAAAGGCTACCATGCAGGACTTGCCATGATAGCGGTTTTTGCAGTTATCATATGTATTATATTACAGGTGTTCCATGGAAGCATCATTGACGCGTTTTTAAAAGGCGATGGCGGCCTGGATGCCTATCAGACAGGCAACAACTATCTGACCTTCATCGGTTGGTTCTTTGCCTTGATTGGTGTGAAGGCATGTACCGACGGCGTTCTGCGCGGTGCAGGGGACGTCAACGTCTATATGGCGGCAAATCTGGTAAATCTGGCGTTTCGTGTAAGCTTTGCCAATCTCTGCGCCCCCATATTCGGCGTGCAGGCGGTCTGGTGGGCAGTTCCCATCGGCTGGGGCGTCAATTTCCTGTTGTCCTTCATTTGGTACAGAACCGGCCGCTGGAGCAGAAAACGCGTCATATAAAACTATTTGGCATACTTCAGCGCCGCTTCCTGTGCCGCATCAAAGGTAGTCACCGAGATGGGACCGCTTACGGGAGTGCGGTAAACGGGGGTTTCGACTTCAAAGGCAGTAAAGTACACATAACGGGAGGTCGCATTGATATGGGTATAGTTGCCGGAAGCCACGATTTCTACATTGCTGCCGTCCAATGCCATGCGCTTTAAAGCAGGGTCGTCAGTGGAATTTTTCTGGTAGTAAATGTAGCCGCCCGCAAGATTAAAGCAGTCCACTCTGTCGTGAGTCAGTACTTCTATTACGTCGCCGCTTAAGGAATAGCGGCAGAGTCGGTAGTTTTCCGCGACATCCAGATAGTAGATGTAACCATTGTCATAGACCGGATACCAAAGATTGCCTTCCCACGCAACGCTTGTTGTGTCGGAGGCTGTATTGTAGAGATAGAGATAGTGGTTGGTTTCCGTGCCGTTATAATAAACGCTACCATCCGGCAGGGCACAGGCAAAATTCCAGCCGGTATTGGCGAGAAGCTCCTTTTCCTGCTTATCTGTCCGCATCTTGTAAAACCAGGGGCCTTCACCGGTGGAGGTCAGGTAGTACAGGTAATTGCCGATAAGCTGCACGTTGAATACCAGCTCCTTGGAAAGATTGGTGATGTTGCGGCCGTTTAAGGTGGCGCGGCACAACCCGTGGCTGCTTCTTAAGTAACCCAGCCCGGCGGAGGCGGAATTGCCGTTCTGATAGTAAAATAGGTATTTACCGCCTGCGTTGATATTGGAAACACTTGCGGAAATCAGTTTCTTTATGTTGCTCTCGTCAGGTGACATAGAGTAGAGCGCGCCGCCATCGTAAGGATTGGAGAAGTATACGACATCGTTGTACTCGCAGAACATGCCGCCGTTGTTGGCGTTGCCGGCAGTGTTACCCACTGTGGAGTCGGGAACGGGAACGACCCTCTTCTGCAGGACGTAAACAACGATAAGCAATACAAAAACAAGTAAGAGAATGATGCCTGTCATGATGCCTTTTATATTCTTTTTCATGGAAATACTTCCTTTCTATCTGTCTGAACCGGTTTACTATGATTATAGCCGCTATTTTGCTTGCTATCAAGTGGGTTTTGGTATAAGATAAGGAATAAATCAATAAGGTAGTTGCGAAATGGCTGTTGCAGGTGACGGAAATGTTCAATATAGACAAAAACGGGCTCCGAAGCAGTGGCAAGTCGCCCTTATTTTGTCTATATTGACCATTTCCTGTTACTTGCAGAGGAGTGCTTCACAACTACCTGATTCACAGGTAACTACAAAGGGGCGTTTCGCAATTACCTGATTCATAGGTAATTACAAAGCGCGAGTTTTGCAAACCGAATTGTGCAGATGGTATGCTCCATAAGCAGACCCTTGCTTGCCGTCGGTACCAAAGTCATGCGGGCATGACTTGCGAGGTGTTTTCGAGCTTAGTACCGCTACGGTAAGCTCGGAGCGAGAGCGAGTCTGCGTTGGAGCATACAATCTGCACAATGACCCTTGCCGCATAACGAGCTTCACAATTACCTAATGTAACAAGCACAGAGGAGAATATCATGGACTTAGCAGAGTTGAGACAACAGATTGATAAAATTGACGAGCAGATTGTCGCCTTGTATGAGCAGCGTATGGATGTCTGCAGGGGTGTGGCGCAGTACAAGATAGAAAACGGGAAAAAGGTCTTCGACAAACAGCGGGAGACGGAAAAATTAGAGAGGGTCAAGTCGCTTGTCCACAATGAATTTAACAGCCATGGGGTTGAGGAGCTTTTTGAACAGCTTATGTCCATGAGCCGCAAGATGCAGTACCGGATGCTTGCGGAAAACGGCAGTCTGGGACGACTCCCCTTTATCGGGGTGGACAGGCTGGAAACGGCCGGCGCGAGAGTGGTATTTCAGGGGAGCGAGGGTTCTTATTCGCAGGCGGCAATGCAGCGTTTTTTCGGGAAAGAAGTAAATAGCTTCCATGTAGAAACCTTTCGTGACGCCATGAGTGCGATTGACGAGGGCAGCGCAGATTTTGCAGTGCTCCCCATTGAAAATTCCACGGCGGGCATTGTCAGTGAAATCTATGACTTGCTGGTAGAGTTTGAAAATTATATTGTGGGCGAGCAGATTATCAAAATCGAGCATTGCCTGTTAGCCGATCCGGGCGCGGATAAAGATACGATACGACGGGTATATTCCCACCCCCAGTCCCTGATGCAGTGCGCACGGTATCTGCAAGCCTATGACTGGCAGCAGATTAGCATGAAAAATAATGCGTTTGCCGCAAAAAAGGTTGCTGACGAGGGCGATGTGACGCAGGCTGCCATTGCAGGTGAGTATGCGGCGGAGGTTTATGGGCTTAAGGTGTTGGAAAGGGGAATCAACCAGTCCGAAACCAACTCTACGCGTTTTATTATTGTCACCAACCAGAAAATATTCCGAAAGGATGCCAATAAAATCAGTATTTGTTTTGAGGTGCCCCACACGAGCGGTTCCCTCTATCACATGCTCTCACATTTTATCTACAACAATCTGAATATGACAAAGATTGAGAGCCGTCCCATCGAGGACAGAAATTGGGAATACCGCTTCTTTATTGATTTTGAGGGCAATCTGGCGGACAGCGCGGTAAAAAATGCGCTGCGGGGCTTAAGAGAGGAGACCCGCAGCATGAAGATTATCGGTAACTACTAAAAAAGAAAGGCAGCGGCATGAGAACGCGGGAATTAATTGTATACAAAAATTTTGAGGACGGACAGCTTCTCGACAATATCACTTTTCTGATAGAGCATTACGAGGACGAATTTTATAACAAAAATAATAAGAATCTAAAGACGCTTTTTTATGACTGTATCCATAAGCTGATAGAGCTTGCAGGCACCTATGGATTTCACGGCAATCTGTGGCACTGTTATCTGGCGAACCTTTTGGTCAACAATGAGAACAGTTACAGTACGGCGTGTGAAATACGAGGAGCCATAGAGGGAACCATCAATCAGGCGGCATTGCACGACATTGAGATTTTCAAGGAGTTTTATGATTTTGATTTCACGCCTGTGATGGAAGCGCTCGACGTGCCGGAATATGCCATGCTTCTCGATTATCAGGCAAGTACGCAGGAAAGCAGGGTCTACAACAAGCGTATTTGTGAGCGTATCTGCGAGCTGGCGGCGCGTTTTCAGAGTGATCACACGCCGGAGGAGATGAAGGATACCCTGACGGAATTTTACAGGGATTACGGCGTCGGAAAATTCGGCCTCCACAAGTCTTTTCGGATTGTACATAAAGAGGACGGCGTGCATATCGAGCCGATTTTAAACATCGCGCATGTGAAGCTCTCCGACCTTGTGGGCTATGAACTGGCAAAGCAGAAGCTGGTTGACAATACGGAAGCCTTCGTGAGCGGCAGGAAGGCCAACAACTGCCTTTTGTACGGCGATGCGGGAACAGGCAAATCTTCCAGTATTAAAGGCATTGCCAATGAATATTATGACAGAGGATTGCGTATTATCGAAGTATATAAGCATCAGTTTCAGGATTTGAATGATGTGATTGCCATGATAAAAAACCGCAATTACAAGTTTATCATCTATATGGATGATTTGAGCTTTGAAGATTTTGAAATTGAGTACAAGTATTTAAAGGCAGTGATTGAGGGCGGTCTGGAAAAGAAGCCGGAAAATGTACTGATTTATGCGACCTCCAACAGAAGGCATCTTGTCCGCGAAAAATTCAGCGATAAGGAAGAGCGGGAGGACGATCTGCACAAGGGCGATACCGTGGCGGAAAAGCTGTCGCTGGTGTCCCGTTTCGGCGTCACGATATACTTCGGCGCGCCGGATAAAAAGCAGTTTCAGGAGATTGTAAGAAAGCTGGCCGAGCGCCATGGCATAGAGATGGAAGAGGAAACGCTTCTGCTGGAAGCAAACAAATGGGAGCTGAATCACGGAGGGCTTTCGGGCAGAACGGCACAGCAGTTTGTGGATTATCTTCTCGGACAAAAGGCATAGCCGTCTGACGGCGGATGGAAAGGAGCATTGCGATTATGAAGACCTTTGCGGCAGTTGACATAGGATCCTATGAGCTGTCCATGAAAATATTTGAATTTTCTGGAAAAAACAAGATGCGGGAAATCGACCATATAAGGCATCGGATTGATTTGGGAACGGAAACCTATTTTACGGGGAAGCTTAGTTATGAAAAGGCAGACGAGCTTTACAGGGTGCTGCGGGAGTTTGCAAAAATCATGGAAACCTACAAGGTGGATGCCTATCAGGCTTACGGCACCAGCGCGGTGCGGGAAATGGAAAACAGCGGCATTGTGCTGGACAGGATTACCCAGCGCACCGGTATTCGGGCGGATGTCTTAAGCAATTCAGAGCAGCGTTTTCTCGATTATAAATCCATTGCCTCAAAAGGCGAGGAATTTGACAGGCTTTTGGAGAAGGGAACCGTTATTTTAGACATCGGCGGCGGCAGCATTCAGATTTCCCAGTTTGACAAAGGATCGCTCACCACGACGCAGAACCTGCACCTCGGCGCATTGTGGGTGCGGGAAAGATTAGGCAGAATCAACGCCAAGCCTTCGCAGCTCGAGGAGCTTTTAGGCGAAATGAGCGATGCCCAGCTATCCATGCTGAAGAAGTTTTACTTTAAGGACAAGGAAATCAAGCATGTGATTCTGGTGGACGACTACCTTTCCGGCCTGCTCAACACAAAAAATGAACATACGGACAGAATCGGGTATGCGACGGCGGAGCAGTATCAAAAACTGATGGAATTTATGCGGAAAAGCAGCACGGGGGAGATAGCCGTAAAGCTTGGCATCTCAGAGGAAAATGCGAGTCTGCTGTTTATCGCGGCAGTCCTGTTAAACAGGGTGATGGTGATGACGGGTGCAGAGCTTGTCTGGGCGCCCGGCGTAACGCTTTGCGATGGTATTGCCTACGAATATGCGCAAAAGCAGAATCTCTTAGTCGGCGGACACGACTTTGAGAAGGATATTGTGGACAGCGCCATGAGCATTAGCAAACGCTTCATGGGAAGCCGGAAACGCGCAGAAACGCTGGAAAATCTGACGATGGTTCTGTTTGATGGGACAAAAAAGCTGCACGGACTGGGAAAGCGGGAACAGCTTCTTCTTCGCATTGCGGCAATTTTACACGACTGCGGCAAGTATATCAGCATGGCGAGCCTTGGGGAGTGCTCCTACCAGATTATTATGGCGACCGAAATCATCGGGCTTTCCCATGTGGAGCGGGAAATCATTGCCAATGTGGTAAAATTCAACCATGAAGAATTTATTAACTATGAAGAGCTGAGCAATTCCTCTCTGGACATGCAGGCGTACCTGACGATGGCGAAGCTGACGGCAATCCTGCGGCTTGCAAACGGGCTGGACAGGAGCCACAAGCAGAAGTTTAAAAACATCAAGGTGCAGCTCAGGGAAAATGAACTGATATTGACGGTGGATACCAGGGAAGATATCACGCTGGAAAAAGGGCTTTTCACCAACAGAGCGCAGTTTTTTGAAGAGGTGTTCAATGTAAGACCTGTTATCAGGCAGAAGAAAAGCCTGTAAACGATATTTTGACGGATGGGAGTTTGCGGTATGGGAGAGAAAAAGAAACTATTTAAAAATCCCGAATATTATACCAATCGGGAAATGAGCTGGGTGCTCTTTAATTACAGAGTATTGTCGGAAGCGCGGGATAAAAACATTCCGCTGTTTGAGCGGTTAAAGTTTTTGAGTATTACTGCTTCCAATCTGGACGAATTTTTTATGATTCGAGTTGCTTCCTTGAAGGATATGGTCAGTGCAGGCTATACCAAGCGGGATATTGCGGGACTGACTGTCACGGAACAGCTTAACAGGCTGGAGGAGAAAATACATGAACTGGTAGATTTGCAGTATTCCACCTACAACCGTTCCCTGCTTCCGCTTTTGGAGCAGAACGGCTTGCATGTGATAAAAAAGCAGGAACAGCTCACGGAAAAGGAAGGGGAGTATCTGGATAAATATTTTGAGAGCAATGTTTATCCGGTGCTGACGCCTATGGCGGTGGATTCCTCAAGACCCTTCCCACTGATACGCAACAAATCCCTGAATCTGGGCGCGCTTGTAAAAAAGAAAGAGGGAGAAGGCGAGCTGGAATTTGCCACGGTTCAGGTGCCGAGCGTACTGCCCCGTATTGTGGAACTGCCGGACGACAAGGGGAAGAGAAGAGTGATTCTCTTAGAGGAGATTATCGAGAGGAATATCCACAAGCTGTTTTTAAACTACGATATCGTGTGCGTATATCCCTTCCGTATCATGCGGAATGCGGACCTCACGATAGAAGAAGACGAAGCCGCGGATTTGCTCAAAGAGATTGAAAAGCAGCTAAAGAAGCGGCAGTGGGGCGAAGCAATCCGTCTGGAGGTGGAAGCAGGCATCGATAAGCGGCTTTTGAAGATATTGAAAAAGGAGCTTGCCATCAGTGACGAGGCGCTCTACACCATAGACGGTCCGCTTGACTTGACTTTCCTGATGAAAATGTATGGGCTGGAAGGATTTGAGAGCCTGAAGGCGGAAAAATATACGCCGCAGTCGGTGCCGGAGCTTATGCCGGAGGAAGATATTTTTGCGGCAATCCGAAATGGTGATATTTTGCTGCACCACCCTTACCAGAGTTTTACGCCGGTGGTGGACTTTATCCGCAATGCGGCAAAGGACCCGAACGTACTTGCCATCAAGCAGACGCTTTACCGTGTCAGCGGCAATTCTCCGATTATTGCGGCGCTGGCGCAGGCGGCGGAAAACGGCAAGCAGGTGTCCGTTCTGGTAGAACTGAAAGCAAGATTCGACGAGGAAAACAATATTGTGTGGGCGCGTATGCTGGAAAAAGCAGGCTGTCATGTCATTTATGGCCTGGTTGGCTTAAAGACCCACAGCAAGATTACGCTGGTTGTCAGAAGGGAAGAGGACGGTATCCGCCGTTATGTCCATCTGGGAACGGGCAATTATAACGACGCGACCGCAAAACTGTATACGGATATAGGTCTCTTAACATGTTCGGAGGCAATCGGGGAGGATGCAACAGCTGTGTTCAACATGCTTTCCGGCTATTCGGAGCCGCTGCACTGGAATCGGCTTTCTCTTGCGCCGCTCTGGCTGAAGGACAAATTTTTGTACCTGATTGGCAGGGAGAGGGACGCTGCGCTTGCAGGAAAGCCGGCGCATATTATTGCCAAGATGAATTCGCTCTGTGACGCTGATGTGATTGCCGCGCTCTATGAGGCGAGTGCCGCCGGCGTTAAAATTGATTTGATTGTCAGGGGAATCTGCTGTCTGAAGGTAGGGATTCCCGATGTGAGCGAGAACATTTCCGTGCGCTCCATCGTAGGCAATTTCCTGGAGCACAGCCGCATTTTCTATTTTGAAAACGAGGGCAATTATGAAATTTACTGTGCCAGCGCAGACTGGATGCCGCGAAATCTGGAACGTCGGGTAGAAATTCTTTTTCCGGTGGAGAAAGAAGAGTTGAAGGAAGAACTTCTCCATATTTTAAAGTGCCAGCTTCGCGATACGGTCAAGGCGCATGTTTTGACGCCGGAGGGAAATTACGAAAAAGTAGACAGGAGAGGAAAGGAAACCTTCAACTCGCAGGAAGTTTTCTGCCAGGAAGCCAAAGAACTGGCAGAGACTGAGCGGGAAGAGCCGAACGGCAGAGTGTTTATTCCGGAGACACATCATGAATGAGATCATATTGGCGAGCGCATCCCCGAGAAGAAAGGAACTGCTTGCACAGATAGGACTGCCCTTCCGGGTATGCGTAAGCGACTGTGAGGAAATTATCACAGAAACGCTTCCTGAGCGGGTGGTCTGCGAACTGTCGCGGCAGAAAGCGCGGGACGTGTGGCAGAAACTGAAAAAAGAGCAGATACCGGCGGATGCGGTGCCGGCAGCAGGCGGCAATGGGGGACTGTCGGCAGAGGAGGCCGATTGCAGTCAGGCGGCAGGCGAAGTAAAAAAATTGGTGATTGGCGCAGACACGGTAGTGGCATACGACGGCAGGATACTTGGCAAGCCCGCCGATGCGGCGCAGGCGGTGGAGATGTTGACGCTCCTTGCAGGCAATACCCATCAGGTGTATACAGGAGTTACCTTTTGTTATCAGGAGAATGGAGCGGAGAAACTGCATACCTTCCATGAAATGACGGAGGTAACAGTCTATCCCATGAGCAGGGAGGAAATCACTGCCTATGTGGAAACCGGAGAGCCCATGGATAAGGCAGGCGCTTATGGAATTCAGGGGCGTTTTGCCGCCTATGTAAAGGAAATACGCGGCGATTACAACAATGTGGTCGGACTGCCCGTGGGAAGGCTCTATCAGGAACTGAAAGACTGTAGATAAAATACCGCAGGCACAGCCGGCTGCTGCGGGAAAGAGGAAAATGAGAACATGAAAAAAGCAGTGATTTTTGATTTGGACGGTACCTTGACCGATTCCCTGGAATCCATCAAGATAAGCGCCGACAAGGCGGTAGGTAAATTTGGTTTCGGTCCTTACACCAGGGAGCAGTATAAATATTTTGTGGGAGACGGCGCGGATACATTGATTGCGCGCTGCCTGCAGGCAGGCGGAGACAAAAGCCTTGCCTGCTTCGACAGGGCGTTTGCGGAATACCGGAAGATATTTGAAGAGTACTGCATGTATCAGGTCGCTCCTTATGACGGTATCAGGGAGCTGCTCCGCGCGCTGAAAGAAAAGGGCGTCAAGATTGCAGTCCTCTCCAATAAACCCCATGAGAGGACGAAGGAAGTGATTCAGACACTCTTTGGCGAAGATTATTTTGACATGGTGCAGGGACAGACGGCGGAAATCGAAAAAAAACCGAGTCCCAAAGGCGTGTTCCGGATTCTGGAGCAGCTTCATCTTACCGAAGAGGATATTCTGTATCTGGGAGACACAGGAACCGATATGCAGACAGGCAAAGCCGCAGGCGCAGTCACCATAGGCGCACTGTGGGGCTTCAGGGAGCGGGAAGAACTTTTAGAGAACCATGCGGACTATGTAATCGAAAAACCGCTTGATTTATTACAATATCTTTGACGAAAGGAGAATCCATATGCATGAATTTGACGATGCAGTATTAGAATGTTTTTTGAAAAACCAGTCACAGCTTTTCCCGGAGGATGTCGCTGCCAATCTGGAGGAGGCGGAGGCTTTTCTTGAGGAATGTATGGCAGTGGTGGTCGATTCCGTGGACGAGGTTATAGAGTATTTTGAAGAAGAAGGTATCGATGTGGAATCTGCTGTCGGCGACGAAATACTGGAGGCTTCCGAGGTATTTGACATAGGCGATGGACGTTATCTGATTGTGGAAGGCTGATAAAAGGCGGGGCAAGGTCTTTTAACATAATGTTTTTATTATAGAAGGCGCGCTTTTTATAACAAAATTAGTATTTGATTTTAAGAAACACCCTGTTCTATTATAGTAGAATAGGGCGTTTGTTTTATATCGCTATTTTCTTTTGTTCATCTATATAATTTCTGATTTTTCTTTCGCAAAATATATACATTCATGAAAACTAAAAAAGGGCACAACAAATACAATGATAATGCATAATGCCAGACTTTTAATTATATTATCATTTTAAAGATGAGATTGCAACCCCAAAATGATATAAGCGCCTAAATTAATTTTACTAAAAATAACTAAATTTGGGGAAAGGGAAAGAAAAAACAAAAGATAAAGCCCATTTTAAAAAGGAAAACCGTCAAAAAGATGGTCTGGCTTATGCTGTGTAACGGCACAAAAACCGATGATTTGGATGCCGCCGGCAAGGCAGAATGAGAGGAAATATGTCAAAAAGAGGACTGAATATATATAAAAGAAAGGACGGAAGGTGGGAGGGGCGTATTCGTCGGGCAGATTCTGCTGACGGAAGAAAAAAATACCATTCCGTATATGGGCATAATTATAGGGAAGTCAGAGAAAAAATGGCAGCATTGGCGGCGGAAGAAAACAGCGGCGTCAAAAGCTGCGTCTTATCTGTTGGCGAGCTTATGGAAATCTGGCTTAGGGATAAGCGGCAGGGATGGAAGGAATCCACCTATGCCTGCTATAGGCAATTGACTGCGCGCCATATTTCGGGCAGTATCGCAGATCGGCAGGCGGAAAGCTTTGACAGTCTTTCCTTTCGAAGATATTTAGACAGTATTCGAAAAAAGAGTGACGGCTCAAAAATTTCTGCGGCATACTTAAACAGTATCAGCACGGTTATCAGACAGGCATTTTCTTATGTGGCGGCAGAATATCAGTACAAGCTTCCGTTATTGTCGGGAAAACAGATAAAGGAAACAGAGAAAAGGACGGAGCTTCCTGCGGATAAGGATATTGAAAAACTGCTTCAGTATTTATATGCAAATGCGGAGGATTCCACCTGTCTTGGTATTCTTCTGGCTTATTATACCGGTATCCGTATTGGAGAACTCTGCGCACTGACATGGGGCGATATAGATTTTGACGAGGGTGTTCTGAAAATCAGTAAGAATATGCAGCGGGTAAAAGATTTTGGGCAGGCGGATTCTGAAACAAGCATCAAAATACAAACACCTAAAACTGCTACTTCCAAGCGGCGGATACCGCTTCCGGAGGTTCTGTTTTCTTTATTAAAAGAGAAAAGACAGTCCGCAGGGCAGTATCTGATAGAGGGAAAGCGGTGTGCCTTTGCGGAGACAAGAACGGTGCAGTACCGTTTTGCAGCCATATTAAAGAAATGCGGCATTGCACACTTTAAGTTTCATATGCTCCGGCATTATTTTGCCAGCCTGTGTATCAGACGGGGATGCGACGTAAAAAGCCTGAGCGAAATATTGGGACATGCTAACATACAAATCACGCTGAATCTGTATGTCCATTCCACCATGCAGCAAAAGAGGCAGTTGATGAATCAGGTATTTGAAACAGGAATCGCGTAAAAATCCCGATAAAAATCTATAAACCGTCAAAAAAAGTGGTCATGCTTTGCAGCTGACCGCTTTTTTTGCGTACAAAAACCAATCCTTCGCAAATGTATATATTTTACGAAAGGGATTGTTACTATCATATCCCTCTTGAATGATTTTATGCAAGCCGACTTTTGTTAAGATTTTTGAAACATTATAAAACAGGTATATACCGGAAAATTTTCCGGCTATATATAAATCTAAAAAGGAGGTAAAAAGAGATGGTTAGTAAGAAGGTACTTAAGAACATCGGTGTGTTTGCCATGGCTGTTATGTTGGCGGCGGCTCCTGTTCTGGCGGTAAGTGCAAATGGTTCTCAGCAGATGCAGCAGGGAAGAATAGCTACGGAAGACCCCGGTACGGAAGATCCCGGTACGGTTGATCCGGTTGTTTCTTCTTCATCAGTCGGTCAGACAGTAAAGACAACAGTCAATACGGCTACCTTAAGGAAAAACCCGATATACAGCGCTGCCGGGGACAAACTTGTTTCTTCCATTGACGGTGCATTTGTTGCAAAGTCAGTGAACGGCGTTATCGTGGCAACTCTTAAGGCAGATGTACTTGCTGCATTCGGTGCGGGTGAAAATGCCACAATTGTTGTAGATGTGGCTGATTCCAACCATGGACCTGCGGCAGAGAGAAGTATTAATGACGGTCTTGCTATACTGGCAGCAAATCAGGTAGAGGCTGTGAAAGGTCCTGTTTTGGACATCAACGCATACCTGAATGGCCAGAAGGTAACCGACATCGCTACACCGATTAACATCATGGTGGGCATACCCGAGTCCTTCAGACAGGCTGGTTATGAATATGCTGCTATTCTGGTACAGGAAGGCGGCAGAGTGAGCATCCTGACTGATGAGGCTTCCTTTGACACCACGTTGATTTCCGTCAACACAACCGGATTCGGCGTATTTGCAATTGTAAAAGCGCCTGCCGGAAGCTTTGACAGCTACAAGTAGTAAAAGGCATAAGCTTATGCGGGAATAGTTAGTGGGAGACCGCTAACTATTTTCCTGTAAGCCTTACAGAAAAGCAAATGAAATATGTGAAAATAAAAGAAGAAAGAATCCCATATGTGATTCTGGCGGGTTTTCTTTGCCTGTGGGCGATACTGGCTGTCGATGCAGTACGCGAAGCATGCGGTCCCTTGATTCTGCCGGATGAATTCGGCTATTGGGCGCATGCGGCCAATATAGCGGGAATGGACTGGCGCGAAGCTGTGTCAAAGTATTCCTGGTATTCCTTTGGCTATGGATTTCTCATGCTTCCGATTATGAAGCTTGTACCAAATCCGATTGCTGCGTACCGTGTGCTGACAGGTATCAATTTTTTGCTTCTGGGAATCAGCCCTCTGTTTGTTTATCAAACTTTATCACGTATATGTGGGGGTCAGGATAAAAAGAAGCTTGCCATGATAAGTGGCGCAGCTATGCTGTATGTCTCATACCTGACCTACGCGCACACGACAATGACAGAAAGTCTTCTGACTTTTTTGTATGTGCTGCTTGCGTACGGACTGTGTCGTTGGTTTACCTGCAAAAGTGTGGGAAACCTTGTACTCGTATTGTTTACAGTGGGTTATATGTATACGGTGCATATGCGTACGATCGGGATTTTGCTGGCGGCGGCAGTGTTTTTGTGCCTGCCGGTGTTTCTGGAGGGACAAAGACCAGCGGGAAAAAAGGTGCTTTGGATAGCGGCAGTTGGATTTGTTATCGTTCTGGTTCTGTTCTTGCAGAATATGGGGAAAACAGGGTTGATAAACAGTGTTGGCTCTGAAAGTTATAAGGCGATGACGCGGGGAAACGACTATGCAGGACAGTGGAGTAAAATCCGTTTTCTGCTTTCCATAAAGGGTATTGGATATTTCTTTGCGGGGCTTTTTGGCAAAATATTTTATCTGGGCTGTGCGACCTTTGGGTTGTATTACTGGGGCATGGCTTACCTGCTAAAAAAAGCAAAGGAATTGTTGGTTTGCCTGAGACGAAAAGAGGCATATAAAAAAGAAAATTGGCTTTACTTATGGTTTCTGTTATCCCACGGGGCAGCGCTTCTGATTACGGCCGTATACGTTATGCGGACGAATCGGCTGGACGGTATATTGTACGGAAGATACCATGAAAATACACTGCCGTTTATGATAGCGTTTGGTATTGTGGCGTTGCTTGCACAGCCAAAGGTGAAAAAAAGAATCTTATGGCTCATCGGATTGTCGAGCGCAGGATTTTTCTCTGTATACATACTACTTGGGACGGGGCAGGTTATCTATGCCAATCGGCACTCTATAACCGGAATTATGTATGCACTTGAATTTGCTGATTTTTATGACGGTAAAACCATTCTGTACGCCTATTTTGGCGCAGTGCTGGGCGGTATGCTGCTCTTGGGATTAAGTGCGCTGAAAGGCGTGGGGCAGCGGTGGCTTTTGGCGGGAACTATGGGATTTCAGCTTGCGATTGGCGCTTTTTCGGTTAACTCATTGATTTATCCGGCAAGCAAAATTCAGAAAGCGGACATGGAAGGTATCTGGCAGGCAAAACAGCTTGCAGATGAAAAAAATGTGGAGGAATTCTGTTATCTGTATCGGACGGCAACGAAAGATATCTGTAAAGTGCAGTACACACTTTGGGATACCCACCTGCATTTGGTCTCGGAAGAGGAACTCTTGGATATTTTGCAGGATCCGGTTTCAGAGAAACTGGAGGAGACAGAAAAGGAAGTTTTTGTCGTTGTACCGATAGGAGATGAACTGGCAGAAAGGCTTTCACTTTACTATACAGAGGTGATAAGGACGCCGCATTATGAAATTTATTTCAAAGAGTAAAAGCAGGATTACCGTATGCGCCCTGGCAGTCTTTGTACTGGTACTGCCGGACTGGCAGTTTGTGGGTATTTCCTTCAGAACGTGGCTGATTTACCTGTACACCCTTTGTATAGGGCTGCTTTGGATTTACTACGGGAAAAAGCCGTTTTTGGGAAAAAGGAAGTGGAACTTAAGAAAATGGAATTTGTTGGACAGCCTTCTTGCTGTTTTTCTGATAGGGAATGTGTTTCAGCTTGTGCGGGACAGCCTGAAAAGTGCCGTTGTTGATGAAAAAAATCTGCTGATGATTGTGCTGATTATGCTGTTCTTTCTCCTCTCAGGAGACAAGGATACAACAAGACAGACAACGCAGCCATCGGTCATTTATGAGTATACGGATGTATTTTTAGGCTGTGGCTTTGTCGTTTACATGGGGCTGCTGCTGCATTTTCTTTTGAACCGGAAATTTGCTGCGCCGCTTGCGCTGCTTCTTGAAAATGAGCAGGCGCTTCTGACCTTTCTGCTGTTGATGGTAATATTGGCGGCAGAAGGCTATTACAGGGAGACAGACAAGGTAAAACGCAGTTTTTATATGCTGCTTGCGCTGGCCGGCTATTTTCTTTTGTTTCTTCAGAAAAATGTTGTGGGAATTCTGCTTGGCGGAATTGGATTTCTGGTATCCGCACTGGTACATAAACCTGAAAGGGAACAGATAAAAAGAATATCGCAGCTTGCCTTTTCTTATTTTTTTCTGCTTGCCAATATGTCCCTGCTGCAGCAGTTTATACCGGCACTAAAAGAAAACGGCGGTTACAGCATGGAAGAAGGCATATATCTGGAACTGCTGCTTGCTTCCGTGTGTGTTGTGTTTTTTTCGTGGTGGGAAAAGCAGCCGGAAGAAGAAAAATATCTGCCGCAATATAAAAAGTGGATGTTCAGAATTGCCGCTGGAGTGGGATTTGTGCTGTTTTTACTGCTTATTTCAGGGGGCAGACTGGCTGGCATGGAAGGGAAGAGCATAGCAGCGCTTTGTAATATCTCTAAAAAATTGCAGGCATATTGTGCAGCAAATGACAGTACCTTTACGGCCATGCTGGAGAAATATAGTCTGTTAGGACTTATCTGGCTGCTTGCCGTTTTGTTTATGGTGAGCAAACGGGTCTGGGAGCGCAGTAAAAGGGGAAAGCTCCCGTCCATATTTATGACGCTTTGCATTATGTATCTGATACAATCCGTTTTTTTTGCGGGACAGGCAGTAACGGCACCCGTCTATGTGGTGTTTTTAGTGGAGATTTTGTACGGCGAATGTACCGGCTTGGGCACTCAACTCAGGCAGGAGAAAAAAGTAAGACCAAAGTAAAACGGTCGGGAAAATCGGAGGAAGAAAAGGAGTTGGAAAAGAGAACAAAAATATGGGGAATTCTTTTTCTGATAACATTCATTACCTGCTTCTTTATCACAGGAATGGAAGCGTTGGCGGCGACGGTGCCGGAAGGGGAAGCGGTGCAGGGAGAGCCCGTTACGGGCGTGCCAATAGAAAACACAACATTGATGTATGCAGTGGCGAAGGTCAACGTCCGCAGGGGAGCTGGGACGGATGCGGAGATTTTGGGAGAGCTTGCGCAAGGTGAAATGGTATTTGCCGTAGAACTGCTTGAGGAAGGCTGGTACAGAGTTGTATTCGATGGGGAAACCGGATATGTGAGACAGGATTTTCTGGCAATATACGGTACGGCAGGAGAATGGGCGGCTCCGGAACAGCCCGTAGAACCTGATGTCGCCGGACAGGACAGCGCGGCTACAGGAAAGAAAAACATAAAAGAGGATGACGGGGCTGGTGATGGCGCAGAAAACACAAGGATGCCGGCTTCCGCAAAAAATACCAAAGATAAAAAGGGAAATGTTTCCACTATCATCATTATTGCAGTGGCAGTTTTATTGATTCTCGGCTACAGCGTGGTTCAGATAGTGAAAGAGAAGCGGGAAAATGAACAGGGGAATGATGAGGAAGCAGAAAACGGCGAATGGGATGAGGAAGAAGCTTTGGATGAAGAAGACCTTGCGGCAGAAGATGAAATGGTTATTTTGGATATAGATGATGTGTAGCAGTATATATTTTAGTTTTGATTAAGGCACTATCGCAGGCGTGAGCTGTGATGTGCAGGAGGTACAAACATGAAGATAGCGGTTGCCGGAATGGGATATGTGGGACTGTCAAATGCAGTTCTTCTGGCACAGCATAATGAGGTTACGGCAGTAGATATTCTGCAGGAAAAAGCAGACCTGGTAAACAGCGGCAAATCCCCGATTGTGGACAAGGAATTGGAAGAATATCTGAAAAGAGGCGGGTTAAAACTTCATGCCGTGACAAACGGGCAGAAAGCATATGAAGAGGCAGATTTCGTGATTGTCTCTACGCCGACAAATTATGATGAGCGGAAGAACTATTTTGACACTACTTCTGTGGAAAGCGTCATCAGTCTGGTAACGGAGAAAAATCCGCAGGCGTATATTGTGATAAAATCCACCGTGCCGGTCGGCTTTACGGAGCGGATGAAAAAAGAGTATGGGAACGGTAAAATCCTGTTTTCACCGGAATTTTTGCGGGAAGGAAAGGCACTTTACGACAATTTGTATCCCTCCAGAATCATTGTAGGAGTGGACAAACAGAATGAAGAAGCGGTGAAAAAGGCAGAACGATTTGCGGCGCTTTTGCAGGAAGGTGCCATCAAGAAGGAGATACCGACACTTTTTATCGGTACGACGGAGGCGGAAGCGGTCAAGCTTTTTGCCAACACCTATCTTGCGCTGCGGGTTTCTTATATCAACGAATTGGATACCTATGCCGAGGTGCGCGGACTTAACACGGAAGAGATTATTGGCGGCGTGTGCTTAGACCCGAGAATAGGCAGCCATTATAACAATCCGTCCTTCGGCTATGGCGGGTACTGTCTGCCAAAGGATACCAAGCAGCTTCTGGCAAATTACGACAAAGTGCCCAATAACATTATAGGCGCAATTGTGGACGCAAACCGGACCCGCAAGGATTTTATTGCAGAGCAGGTGCTGCAAAAGCTTCATTTTGAAGAAAAAAGCCGGCAGGCACAGCGCAGCACAGTGGGTATATACCGTCTCACCATGAAGACGGATTCTGACAATTTCCGGCAGTCTTCCATACAGGGCATTATGAAAAGACTGCGTGCTAAAGGGGTGGAAATTGTCATCTATGAACCCACCATGAAAGAAGAAAGGTTTTTTGGCTGCCCTGTGGTAAGGGATTTGGAGAATTTCAAAAGGTTCTCCGAGGTGATTGTGGCAAACCGCTTTTCCGATGAACTCGCAGATGTAAAAGAAAAAGTTTACACGCGGGATTTGTTTGGAAAGGACTGAAACTTATTTTGACTGGAGGTATGCTATGAAGCTGATAATTCAGATACCGTGTTATAACGAAGCGGAAACCTTGGAAATTGCATTAAATGATTTGCCGAAATCGCTTCCGGGCATTGACACAATAGAATATTTGATTATTGATGACGGAAGCCGTGACAATACGGTGGAGGTGGCAAGGAAATGGGGCGTTCACCATATTGTCAGTTTCAAGCAGAACAAAGGGCTTGCCAAAGGCTTTATGGCAGGGCTGGATGGGTGTTTGCGGAATGGCGCGGACATTATTGTGAATACGGATGCGGACAACCAGTACTGTGCGGCGGATATCGAGAAGCTGATACAGCCCATTTTAAAAGGGAAAGCAGACATTGTCATCGGTGCAAGACCTATCGACGAAACCGAGCATTTTTCCTTCATCAAAAAGAAACTACAGCATTTTGGAAGCTGGGTAGTGCGGAAAGCCTCTAATACAGATATTCCCGATGCGCCGAGCGGCTTCAGGGCCATGAGCAGGGACGCAGCCATGCGGATTAATGTGGTAAACGACTATACTTATACATTGGAGACAATCGTGCAGGCCGGAAGGGAAAAAATTGCCATTACCAGCGTGCCGGTGAGAACCAATGCGGAGCTGCGCCCTTCAAGACTGTTCAACAGCATTTTTGGTTATGTAAAAAAATCCATGCTGACAATACTGCGCGCCTATATGATGTACAAGCCGTTAAAAAGCTTTAGTTTTCTTGCCGTATTTCCCATTCTGACGGGTCTGCTTATCGGGTTCCGCTTTTTGTATTTTATGGCGAAAGGAATGAGCGGCGGACATGTGCAGTCTCTGATTTTGGCGTGTACTCTAATTATTATGGGTTTCCTTACCTTTATGATTGGTCTGGTGGCAGATGTTATTGCGGCTAGCAGAAAGCTTTTGCAGGATACACAGTACCATGCCCGAAGGGCAGAGTACGATGCCATCTATCTGCGCCAAAAGATGGAGAAGGAAGCCGTCAGAACCTACCGCGTATTAGAGCCGGAGGATAGGGAAGCCGGAGAAAAAAAGACCGGCAATTTTCAGACAGAGGATTTTGCAGAAGAAAAAAATGTTCTGGCGGCAGGCGCATTGCAGTCTGACAGCGCTGCTCTGTAAAGAAGGAATTTAGAAAAAGCACCTTGACAATTTCATACTTTATATCAGAATTTTGATTCGGAATATTGTAGAAAAGTAATTGACAAACAATAGCTTATCCTTTATGATAATCTCATCAGGAAAATTCTAATCAGTGCATATTCTGCACACTCGGACAGTTTCTGTCAGATTTTCTTAGAAATCAAATAAATAAGGCAGGAACAGGAAGGTGTGCAAAGGCGTGTCTGAAAGTTGGCTTTTGTGTTTAAAGACGATACGTTTTTGGAAGCTTTTACTTATCATATCTGTATCCTGCCGTCGTACAGGAGGAAAAGATATGCAGGAGGCAAAGCTCAAAAAGCAGAAAAATCAGAGAAAGAGAAAGAGCAGTTTTTCAACGGGGTGGTTATATCGGCTTGGAAGGAAAAAGGTGCATTGGAAGGTAAAGGACAGGCTTTTCCGGTTCCTGTTTGAAAAGGACAGGGAGGCACTGCTACAGCTCTACAATGCCTTAAACGGAACAGATTATCATGAAGCTTCGGACCTGCAGGTGGTGACGCTGGAAGGTGCGGTCTATATGGTGATGAAAAATGACCTTGCCTTTGTGGTGGCAGGCACCTTGAACCTGTATGAGCATCAGAGCACTATGAACCCTAACATGCCGGTGCGGTTTTTAATCTATCTGGCGGGTGAGTACCAGAAGTTGATTGAACAGGCAGAAGAAAGTCTCTATGGCACAAAGCTGATTACTTTGCCGACACCACAGTGCGTTGTATTTTACAATGGGGAAAAGGAGATGCCGGAGGAGCAGACTTTGCAGCTTTCAGACGCTTTTGAAAGTAGGAGAAATGAAGCAGATGTGGAACTTTCCGTGCGGATGCTCAACATTAACTATGGACATAATGGAGAATTGATGGCAAAATGCAGGGTGCTTGAGGAATACGCAAGATTTGTAGATATTTGTCGGCAATACATTGCACAGGAAAGCGACCGTCAGGAAGCGCTTCATATAGCCATAGAATATTGTATTGAACATGATATTTTATCTGAATTCCTGAGAAATAACCGAGCGGAGGTAGTAGGTATGCTGTTGGAAAAGTTTGATATGAAAAAATATGAGCGGTCGCTGCGGGAAGAGGGAAGAGAAGAGGGCATAGAACAAGGAATTGAACGTACAAATAAACTGACGCGTATTCTGCTGGAGCAGAATCGGATTGACGATCTGAAGCGGGCAACGGAAGAACCTGCATATCAAGAGCAGTTATTTCATGAGTTCGGGCTATAGGCAGGAGCAAACACTGCTAAAATAAAATAAAGAAAAAGTAAAATTCTGATATAAAGTATGAAATTGAGCCGGAAGGCGAGATAGGCGCTTTGTATTGGGATTTTTTGTTTGAGGGGGATTGGTGAAAGGAAAATACTACCCCGTAGAATGAGGAATCCGAGGCTTTGATTCAAAAATGAGAAGAAAATAGGATATGGTATTTAAAAATTTTACAGCATAAGGCAGATACATTAACAATGTATCAACAAATTACAACAGAGAGGTTATTAACATGAGCATGGTAACTGTAATTATTCCGGCATATAATGCTGAAAAATATATACATAGGTGTTTAGAGTCGGTAGTACATCAGAGTTATACAGATTATGATGTATTGATTGTGAATGACGGAAGCTCTGATAATACGGAAAACATTCTAAAGGAATATAAAAGTAAATATCCGTTTGTGGATTATTGCAACAAAGAAAACGGGGGAGTATCAAGTGCAAGAAATTTTGGCATGAGACAGTTAAAACAGAGTCGTTATGTTGCGTTTGTGGACAGTGATGATTATGTGGCTGAAGAATATTTATTGAGATTAATGACTGTGGCGGAACGGAATCAATCAGATGTTGTCTGTAGTGGACAATACCGTGTTACAGAGGATGATCAAATTTTTCAACATGTGCAATATCATCCGAACGAACAAGGTAAGTGTATTCTTCGGCACCTGAACTTGCATGGAAAAGCATATCGTGTGGATTATATTAGGCAGCATAACCTGAAATTTCCAGAAGGAAAAATATATGAAGAAAATTCATTTAACCTAATTGCTTATTTTTTGACTCCCCGTATAGATTTTTTGCAATATGAAGGGTATTACCAATTGGTACATTTGAATAGTATAACAACAAAAAAAATTAAGAGAGAGAATGTACCATTTGAGGAATTAGAGCAGTCAGTAAAATATGTGATTGCACATAAACCCTATGATTACAATGTTTTTGAATATACCTTATTGAGTTTTATTACTTACTTTATATTGGAAGCAAACAGAAAGCACCGGTACTTTAAATTGAAAGAGCGAAAAAGCGACACATCACTTTTGCAGGAGCTTTGTGATTATGCAAGAGAGCTTTTGGAGAAGTATTGTCCCTCTTACGTTCGTAATCCATATCTTTCTCTTTTTAAGAAAAGTGATATTGCGATGAAACAAAAATTAGCAGTAGCGGTTTTTGCACGTATGCTTCATTTTAAGTGTGCAAAATTTTTTGTGAAAGTTTTTTATAAATTATGAGGGGGTTATTATGGAAAGTCCATTGATTAGCATAATTGTTCCGATATATAACGCTGATAAATACATTTCTCGATGCATTGAGTGTCTCACAATGCAAACATATCAAAATATTGAGATTATCTTAGTAAATGATGGTTCCAGTGATAATTCAGGAAAAATATGTCACGAGTCGAGTGTTAGGGATAATCGAATATTGGTTATAGAACAAGAGAATCGGGGGGCGTCAGCAGCAAGAAATGTCGGTGTTAGAAGTGCTAAAGGAGATTATATTTGCTTTGTAGATGCAGACGACTTTGTGTATCCGACATATGTTGAATATCTTTATTATTTGATACAGAAATATGATGCAGAAGTGAGTATTTGTTTAGCATATAAGTTGGGAGAAAATGAAAAGGTACCGAAAGATTTTAGTAAATTTGAGAGGGGAAATAATGAGATTGAACAATTTGATTCAATCAGCGCATTGAATAATTTGCTGTACAGAAGAGGCATATCGTCTTATCCATGTTTAAAATTATATAAAAGAAATATTTTCAACAGAATTTCTTTTAGAAAAAATATTGCATTTGGAGAAGATACTATATTTGTATTTGAGGTAATACAAAACGTTGAAAAAATTGTTTTGGGAAGAAAAGTATTATATTTATATTACCAAAACAGTTCCAGTATAAATCATATATACCCTGACATTTTAAAGTACAAGCTTTCTTGGGATGGATATATTACTTATATTTATAATATTGTAATGGAAAAATATCCTGAATTAATAAATGCAATCTGTTCTAAAACAGTTATATATGCATTGGATTTCTATATAAGATTTTATAGACTCCCAGAAGGAAAGGAGTTTACTTCGGAACTTAGTAAATATATTAAAAGTTGTGCGCCGATTGCCATTAAGGATTCTTGCAGTAAGCGCAGCAATCGGGTATTAGCATTTCTTTGCAATATAAGTGTACCGATAACTGCGAGATTATGCTATGTGATTATGATGATACGAAAGGCTATGGGTGTGGAGGCAAGAAAGGCTTTATGATTTGTTTTGAGAAAAAGGAGATAATGCGATGGTTGGAAATGTAGGTTTATAGCAGATAAAAATTATTTGTTGCCGACCAGAGTAACTATTAAATCACTAATAAAGTGTTGTAAATCGAATTATCAATATAATATATACTGTATTGCAAAAGGATTAAATGACGCTGAAAAGCGGCAAGTCGAATCTATAAGTGGAGGAAGTATAAAAATTTATTTGTTGGACAGCATTGAATTTCCATATATGCAACGGATATAAAAATTGAAGAGTATCATTGTTTAGCGAATATTACAGCACTAATTAAATTTGATTGCCGGTTATTTTTTCTGATATAGATCAAATTCTATATCTTGATATGGAAATTCCTTTACATCATGGAAAGCAATTTTGCAATCTGCCAAGATAGTGCATTATACTACTGCAGTTAAACCATGGAAATATTCTGCTATAACAGCTGTGGAACTGTGGAATAGAATATATTAAAGTTTGGAAGATGATACAAATTGCTGGAGAATATCAAATGTGTTCGACAGCTGATGACAATAGAATTGCCTAACAAATATTATGAAGGAGATAACGAAAATATGAAACTTAGTATAGTGACCGTTACTTTTAATTGTCAGGATTTGGTTAGAAAAACAATTATTTCGGTTTTAGAACAAGTATATCAAGAGGTAGAATACATTATTGTTGATGGTAAATCGACGGATAAAACATATGAGATCATAACAGAATATAGCGGACGAGATAAGAGGATAAAATGCGTGAGTGATTATGATACAGGAATTTATAATGCCATGAATAAAGCCTTAAATTATGTCACTGGAGAGTATGTGTTATTTCTTAATGCAGGAGATTATCTTTATTCGAAAAATACGTTAGCTCATTTTGCAGATAAAATAGTCGAAACCCATTATCCAGATATTATTAATGGAAATACAATTGTATATACAAATTTTGGAATTGATAAAATTGAAAGAAAACCTTTTAACAAAAAGCTGTTTGTTATGGCAAATACAATATGTCACCAGAGTGTATTGGCAAGGACAGAATTATTTAAAGAATATCAGTTTGATGAATTATTTCAATATTGTGCGGATAGAGACTGGCTTTACTATATGTATTTTAAAGGGAAAAAGTTTATATATATGAACGAAGATGTTGTTTATTATGACGGAACTGGTTACAGCTCAAATAGAAAGGCAAAAAAAGTTATTGTTGAAGAAAGATTTATGATACAAAAAAAATACTGTAAACAATATTTTTATATTCACAAATTTATTAGGAAAGTCAGTGGATTTTTAGTCAAAGGGTAGTGAACTATGAGAGTTTTATATATAACACATTATGCGGATTTATATGGTGCTAACTTATCTATGCTAAATATGATACTTTGTTTAAAAAATAATTTTGGAGTTGAACCATATGTATTATTAAATTCTAAAGGTCAATTAATAGAAGAATTAGAAAAGTATCAAATAAATTACATGATAGAAATGTACCCTAAATGTGCAGTTAATATATCAAAAAGTTTTGTAAAAAGTAAAAAAGGTATTAAGAAGATACATCGCTTGTTTTCCTATAGAAAAATATTAAAAAAGATAGAGAAAATAAATAAACAGATGCCGTTTCATCATATTCACTCAAATACTAGTATGGTTGATATAGGGGGGTATCTAAGTGAAAAAATAAAATGCCCGCATATATGGCATATACGCGAATATGGATTGGAAGACTACAATTTGGATCAGATTGATAAGATAAAAATTATTAGAGATAGATATTTAAGGGCTTTTCGTGTTATAGCAATTTCAAATTCTATTAAATGTATGTTAGACGATATTGATAAAAATATTTGCAGCATAACAATATATAATGGTGTTAATATACCAACAGTGTATGAAAAGAAAAATTGTTTGGATGGTAAGATACATTTTTGCATTGTCGGTTTAATTAGTTCCAGTAAAAATCAAATGGAAGTTGTAAAGGCAGCAAAAATCCTTCTGGATAATTATTATAATCATTTTTGTATACATATAGTTGGAGAAGATTTCCGAAATGAAAAAGAAAAGATAACGCAGTATATCAAGGAAAATTCATTAGAAAAATATGTTAAATTTGAGGGTTATCAAAATAATATAAATGAATATTTAAAATGGATGGATGTTGGACTCATGCCGTCTAAAAAAGAAGCATTTGGAAGAGTTACGATAGAGTACATGTGTAATTATATGCCTGTGATTGGTTCTAACAGCGGGGGTACAACGGAACTGATTCAGAATGAATATAATGGTTATTTGTATGAGCCAGAAAATTATGTCGAGCTTGCAGAATACATGAGTAAATTAATCGATAATATAGGATTGCTGAGAAAATTAGGAAAAAATGCAAGAGATTTTGCTGAACAGTTTTCTGTTAAGAATAATGCGGAAAAAATATATAAAGTTTATAAGGAGGTAGACAATGGAAATGCCGTAAAAATAAAATTCTAATTAGGCGAATACATAGACGGATGAACACAGAATGATTAGTATATTTTTAATGAAATTTTAGCAAATTTATTTATAAAAGTATCATGTAAAAGGTTAAAAATATAATCAAGTTGGACAGACATTTTTAAGGATTGATATTGCTTTGAAAAATATAAAACAGTCAAGTGTTAAAATGAATTTTTTGTATCAAGCATGTTATCAGGTATTGATTCTGGCGCTGCCTCTCATTACATCTCCTTATGTTTCAAGGGTATTGGAGGCAGAGGGGCTTGGGATATATTCCTATTCCTACTCTGTGGCATATTATTTCGTTTTGATATCCATGCTAGGAGTGTTGAATTATGGAAACAGAGCCATAGCCAGATGTCGGGATAATCAGGTTGAACTTGATAAAGTGTTTTCGGGGATTGTAACTCTGCACATTATCGTATCTCTGGCATGTACTATAGCATATATTTTGTATGTTTTTTTTATCGTTAAAGAACAATTGTATTCACTGCTGCAAACAGCATATGTCTTGAGTGGCTTGTTCGATATCACATGGTTCTATTATGGAATCGAGAAATTTAAACTGACAGTAGCAAGAAATACATTGATAAAAATTATTACAGTTATTTTTGTTTTTTCATTTGTGAGAGATACTGATGATTTATGGATTTATTGTATCATCATGTCAGGCAGTATGTTAATCAGTCAGATTATATTATGGCTACCATTAAGAAAATATGTTCATTATAGGTTTTCGGCAAAGGATCAACTTAAGGGGCATTTGAAACCGATGCTGATCCTGTTTATTCCAACAATAGCAATAAGCCTCTATAAATATATGGATAAAATAATGATCGGTTTATTAAGCAATAAAGCACAGTTAGGATATTATGAAAATGCGGAAAGTATTGTCATGGTGTTAACCTCTGTGATTGGCTCACTTGGAACTGTAATGCTTCCGCAAATGGCAAATTTGGTAGCTAATAAAAATATGGAGCAATTTTATGGATATATCAAGATGTCTATGAGATATGTAATGATTCTTGCCTTTGCAATGTCTTTTGGACTGGCCGGAATTGCGAAAGTATTTGCACCAGTTTTTTGGGGAACTGCATTTGAAGCATCTGGCAGTCTGATACAGATTTTGGTGATAACAGTACCCTTTGTTTCTTTTGCCAATGTTCTAAGAACGCAATATTTACTTCCGAAGGAGAAAGATTTGGAGTATATGATTTCGGTAATAGCAGGGGCAGTGGTCAATTTGACTGCGAATGCTCTTTTAATTCCTAAATACGGTGCAGTTGGAGCGTCCGTTGCTACTGTGTTTGCTGAGGGAACTGTTTGTTTCATTCAGTCAATAGCAGTCAGAAAGGATTTACCAATAAGCAGTTATATAAAAGATGCTGTTCCATTTGGGGGATTGGGATTGTTCATGTTTGTTATAGTTTATAGCATTGAAAACATAATTCCCAATCAGATGATTTGTTTGTTTGTTCAAGTATCGGCTGGAGTAGTGACATATGCTATTCCGTTGTTCATAATCCTCTATAAGAGGGGAGACACAATCATTAGCGGGTTTTTACATAATGAATAGTATATATATTCTCCATTTGAAATCGCAACGCGCAGTTCTATTGCATTATCAATTATTGTAAGGAACCTAGAACGTCTGCCAATAGTTTATTTTATGTTTGTTGACTTCGCTTTTCAAGGTACGTTTGGCAGGCAATACTGTCTCAAAAACCAGTAATGTATGTCTGGATTTGAGTGTAATCTGTTGATCAGACACTATATAGGACATGGATCAATTCAATGCATTACAGTGACTTAGGTTTTTGTTTACGGATATAGTATCAATGACATCAAGCGATATCATAAAATATTGAAAATAGAATTTAGATGATTTAATAAAAGTAATGTATTATATTTTAACGTTGCAACAAATGATACACAATAACATTTTAATATATATTATTTAGAATATTATAATAGCAAAAAACGCTAAATGTTCTAAATTAGGAACCAATAGAGAAGGAGATATGAGGATGTTTGCTGGAAAAGAAAATAAAAAAAAATGTATTATTCTATTCCTATCTGAGATTCTAATAGTGATACCCAAAATTATAGTAGTATTCCAAGCGGTTCCCACAGCAGATAGAATAGATGAGATGTCGATGCTTGCAATTCCAGCAAAATTGGCGGGATATGACTGGTGTATGGCAGAGGCAAGATATTATGGATTTGGATATTTTTTCCTTTTTGCCCCACTGTTTCGAATGAACATGGATATGCTTTGGATATATAGAATTATTCTCCTAATCACGGCCGTTTTAGAAGGAATTATTCCTATAATAATTCAGTATATTCTTAATAAGTATTTTATGATTACGTCGGCCAAAGAGGTAATATTAATTACTGTAATTATGTCATTCATGACAGTAAATCCTTTATATAATCTAATTAATGAACACGCACTTATTATAATAATCTGGGGAGTTACCATGATTGCTTTTAAGCTTGTGTATGCAGAAACAAAGCGAAGTAAACAGCTTAATACCATATTGCTTGATGGACTTTTGATATATGGACTTTTTATTCATACGCGATTTCAAGTTTTGATAATAGCTGTATGTATGGCTATCATTATTTACAGATTGCTTTATAAAGAATGGATTGTTATGCCATTGTTTTTTGCAATATTAGGAGGAGGTTATATTGTTGCAAAATATATAATTAGAATAGTGCAAACATATGTATGGGGAACTACAAATCTGACTAATTCTTCTGTAAGTATTCCGGATATTGAAAAAATTAATTTGTTTGGTCTGCTGAAAGGATTTTTTAGGATAATTTTGGGAAATATAGGAACTATAACAATATTTTCGGCATCGAGCGGGATGTTTATTGTAGGAGCATTATTATATTATCTTTTTCGCTATGGAGTAAAGAGTAGGAATAAATATGACAAAGCTGTTTTTTTGATATTATGCATTTTTTTCCTAAGCTTATGTGGAACTCTTACCGCATTAGGCTTAATGGATATGAAGAATTTCGCTATTCACACAGAGGGAGAGAAATTTTATGCAATAAAAACTTTGACATATTTGAGATATTATATAATTTTTTTTATTCCTATTTTCTTTATTGGTTTAGTGTTTTATTGCAGGCATGTAAATTTATACAAAAAGACATATAAAATTTCATATTTGTTTGTAGTGACAATTTTATTATTGTGGATAAATTTTGTGGCTCCAGACGTAAGTGATACTAACTATGGGAGATCAACATTTTATCCATTTTCTTATCTGTTACACCTGAATGCCCCATTAAAAATAGATGATTTTAGAGAGATTATAACTATAATTATGAGCATAACGTCTTTAGCTGTTATATTTTTCCGAAAAAATAAGATGTATTTTCTATTTTTTATGGCTTGTTTATTTATTTATCAGTACATATATTTTGCAGTTGAGATAGCAATTCCTGATGAAAAAAAATATTATAGTTCAATAGATGCAAGTATTGATTATGTGGAGAAGTATGTTGATAAAGAACAATCGATTTATATATATGATCAACAAAAAAGATATCAAATGTATCAAGTGTATTTATATCAATACAAAATAGTATTGGGATTGCCAGACTCTTTTGATAATAACGTAATTATATTAACTAATAAAAACATTGATGGTGAGGTCCCGGCTAATATGAACAGTTTAGAAATTGATGATAATGAGTGGATTTACTATATATTATCTTCAGAATAATCAATGGCACATGATGACTTATATATTTGAGTATGGCGGCATAAATTTAGCATTGGAAATGTTGCTTCAATTTGGTTGGGAAAGTATTCTTACGAGGTCTTCCTTTTCCATCCAATACTGATAGACATTCTAAGGACATGGATTAAAAATGATGTGTTTTATGCTGTTGTGATATTATTAGGGAAAATTTTGGTTACTTTCGTTTACAGGAAATGCGCAGATTTGATACAAACCCTGCTAATAAAATCAAAAAATTATGAAGGGTAAAATGGTACGGTTTGTCAACAGGTCCATTTCTTTTTTGGCAAAACAGAAAAAGATGAAACAATGTAAGGGGGGATTGCTAAAAACAGCGAAAAAAGCAAAACAAATGAAACAAAAGGTAAAAATTAGCTGATTTTTGCTTAAACAAGCAAAGGAGGTTCTTATTGTGAATATTCTTGTGCGATGATTTCACCTCGGATTATTTATTTTTGTAGGGGATATTGGGGAATTTGGTTGCAAGAAACTGCGCCAGTTTGATTTTTACTATTTTGGTAATTATGTGGTTACACCAATTTGGTATAGGAAATATAATTTCAGTTTGGTTGGGGAAATATTCTTACGAGATATTTCTTTTTCATCCATTACTGATAAGCATTTTAAGACCTTGGGTTGAGAATGATGTGTTTTATGCTGTTATGGTTATAGTGGGTACGATTTTGGTAGCATATATATATATTGAGCAAATTTTATGAAAGGTTTGTTCAAACGACAAGAACTAAGAGGAACATGAAAATCACAGCACTCATCATGGCAGGAGGAAAAGGCGAAAGATTCTAGCCAAAGAGCAGAGCAAATTGCCCGAAACAGTTTATCGATATAGCAGGATGCGGAAAACCATGCTGCAACGCACGGCAGAAAGAATATTGCCGCTGATAAGCATTGAGGATATCTATATCGTAACGAATGCGGATTATAGCGAACTGGTAGCAGAACAGTTGTCTTATGTCCCTAAGGAAAATATTCTTTGCGAACCGGTTGGAAGGAATACAGCGCCCTGTATCGGGTTGGTAGCAGCTTACATATTGAGAAGAAATTCAGATGCGGTCGTGTTGGTACTGGCTGCCGACCATCTGATTAGGCGGGAAGAGGATTTTCGGAATGTTCTGCAGGAGGCAATTGCAGTTGCAGAGCAAGAAAAAAATGTTGTAACCATAGGAATAACGCCCAACAGACCGGAGACAAATTATGGATATATTAAGAAGGAGAAGGAAGCGCAAGAAGGACAAGCTGCTATAGTAGAGAAATTTGTGGAAAAGCCAGATCTTCAGACCGCAATTCAATATCTGCAAAACGGTAATTATTTGTGGAACAGTGGTATCTTTGTTTGGAAGGCTTCTACCATAATGACATTATTACAACAGCATTTACCTGATATATATCAGCATATAAGAAAAATAGGTGCTGGAATCGGAAGTTCGCAGGAACTTGAAATTATAAGACAAGAATTTTTTGCCATGCGCTCTGTGTCGGTTGATTATGGCATTATGGAGTATGCTGAAAATCTGTATGTGCTGGCAGGCACTTTTGGCTGGGATGATGTGGGTTCGTGGCTTGCATTAGAGAGAATCAAGAATACGGATTCCGAGGGGAATCTTATTAGTGGTAATGTAATAACAACTGGAACAAGAAATTGTATTATTGAGGGTGGGGAAAAATTGATTGCAACGGTTGGTTTGGACGATGTAGTAATCATTGATACGCAGGATGTTGTTTTGGTTGCGGACAAGCAAAATATTGGGGATGTTAAAAATGTGTTGGAGGAAATTCGGAAGAATAATAGGCAGGATAAATATTTGTGAGATGTTTTGATATGGTATTTAAGGTGGTGGAATGGGCGGTTACATCGACAAAAATCGACAAAAAATTACATTTAAAACTGCTATTTATTACATCTGACGCATGTACGGTAAAAAGATGGTATAATCGTACCATAATGATAGCAAGCTGTTAGGGGAGGGAATACAGAAGAGGAGTAAAAGGGTATGGAAGCAAAGCGGAATATGCAATTGAAGAAACATTCAGTAAAAATATTTTCTAAAATGGCGGTAGGGCTGAGAAATATTTCTCCAGTGTTGTTTGCCGTTCTGGTATCATTTCTTGTTTTATGGAATCAGTATAATTCCCGTATTACATTGACGGCTTTGGATATGAATATTATCTTTTTTGTGTTGTTTTCTATCAGTTTGGTATCGACTGTAGCGGCACGTACAAATAAGAAAAAATGTATGTGGTTACTTGGCATATTAGTTGCAATTATAGAAGTGTATTTTTACAACGGGGTAGATAACAGCAGCGTTTCCATTTTGACAGCGTTGATAAGCTTTCGTAGCGGCTTTGATTATGTGTGGAGCAAACTGCTCTTACTCATGCTGGTTTACTTGCTGATTGTCAGCATTCGAGTAATCTGCTGGTCGCAGGAGGACTGGGAAGAAATTCAGAAATCAAATAGTGAATGGCGTAAGCAGAGAAAAATAGCATTTTGGGAGGCATGCAGGGAGTGGCAAAGTGACCGCTATGAAAAATATAAAAAGAAAAGGGCGATAAAACAGGAGCAGATTACATTCTTTGCGGAAGAGAGAAAAAAGGAACACAAAATTGAGGCGGAAATGCGGGAACAGCGTAGGGAAGCCAATAAGGAAGAGTTAGAGGCAAATTTAAAGCAGCAGAGATATTGGCAGGAGATGCGTTTAAAGGAAATGCAGAAGTGTGATGAGGATCAGCAAAGTACAGAAAAATCGCAACTTGATAAAGAGAAGGAAAAAGAGCAGGAGAAAAAGGAGAAAAGAAAAAATTATATTGCAACAGCTAGTATAATAGCAATACTGATTATATACGTTTTACTTCCGATATTTGGGAGCGGAGAGCAGAGTGCAGCATGGAATTGGCTGAATAAAGTACAGCAATTTGTGCACGAGTTGAGTAGCGGTACCAGTTATCAGAATACGAAAAAAGCAGATTTGTCAGACACTGTTTCCAATCTAGCTTTGGAAATTTATTCAAAAACCCAATCAGCTTTAAGGGTTGGCAATATCTCGAAATATGTAACACAAAAAACAGTAAATGGTAAAAGCAACATATTGTATTCAGAAGGAAAAGGCTCATTTGCTTCTTCTATGGCACAATACACAATTTTCTTTATTGCGCTTGCAGGAATGCTGTATGTGGGTGTGATATTGTTATACCGGTTGGTAATACAGTGTATCGAAAGCATTTCTAGTAAAGAAAATAAAAACGGTCTTTCTGACTTTTTTAATGAATATAGCACACCGGTAAGCGTGCTGATTGTGGCAACATCTATGCTTTCGACATTTGCAGGAAGAACGGGCGCATGGACATTTGATAAGCTGCCAGAATTGTTTCAGAACATGGTTAGCATTGTGCTATGTATCATACTTGTGTTAATAACTGTGGATGCAGTTCGTCTTATTTTAAAACAATGTGTGGAAAAGGGGTCGTTGCTTAGAACTTCCATGCATATTACCTTTGCACTTTTGATTGACTGCGTGATGGGAATTGTGGTGGGCGTGTTGGCAGAACTGAATATCAGGGGCTTACTCTCTTCACTGTTTGCTTTTTTCTTACAGGGAAACCATACGCCAATTTACGATAAAGCAGAAGAAGCATTGAATGGGGCGTTGGATGGAGAAATGAAGATGATATGCCATGACAGAAAAATGCTTCAAGGGGCATACATATTACGCAAGTGGAAAAAAACGAAACGAAAGCAGAGAAACAATAAATGGCAATCAGCTTTTCAACATTTTTATAGCAGAAACAAGGGCAGGAGGAGTTAGGAATGGATAACAGGCAAAGAGAAAATCAGGCGACACCGCAGAATGGTGTTATTAATGTATTGCGGATTTGTACAGTGCTTTTAGCAATCGTATCCTTTTGGGCGACGGCGCAGGGAATGTCAGAATACGTGTTTGAACAGAAATGGCAGGCATATATGGCGTCGTTTGCCATACAGGGGCTTTTGCTTGGTCTGAATTTTTATTTCCCGACCTTTTGGAGATATATTGAAGAGCATGCCGGAAGTCTTATAGCAAAGGCCGGACTGGTGCTTTTGACAGGGGTGGTGCTGTTTTGTTCTTCGTGGTTTAGTTTTGTATATATTGTGGGAAGGGCATACCGGCAGTCTTGGGATGTAGAAAGCAGACTGTTGATTCAGTCCACATACCGTCAGATTTTATATGAGGCAGATGATTACGCGGAAAGCTGTGCCGATAATTTGCGGGATTCCCTTGGAGAGCAGATACTGTCGCTATATGAGCGTGCAAAGGAACTGGAAGGTAAGGACATTGTTTCGATACAGGGATATGACTGGGAACAGGAAGAGGCAGCATACACAGGGGAAGAATTTGCTGCAAGCAGTGAAATGCAAATCGTGATTGAAGCTATGAGAGGAGCTACAGCGGAGGGAGCTACAAGCAGCGATTTGGAACTTGCAATTGATGTGATTCAGGATATAAAGGTAAGATTGGAAAGTGAAATAGCAAGTCTTACAAAACGTATTGAGACTGCGAATGATGATGTGCAAAGAACGGCTGCAAATCTTCAAGCAGCGCAGGCAAGGCGTCGCAACCCACCTGAGGGATCAAATATTTCGACATTAGATGCAGCAGTGAGAACGGCTGAAAATAATTATCTTGTCAGTCAGGAGGCACTGGAAGATTTGAGTAAGCAGTATAGGGAGTACGAATCTGCTTTAAGCCAGATTGGACTGTATGAAATCAGCCTTAGTAGTGTAATGGGTAGTTCTTCCGGACGTATGGGCGCATCTCTGCGAAGTATTCAGCAAGAACTGTATAAAGACAATCCGGATTTGGACACAATGGAAGGAGAGGCGCTGATAGTTTTTGGACAGATCCTGTCGGCAGCGGAGGTGTCTGCGGAAGAGGGAGCAGATTATCAAATTATGCTGAAGGAAACATATCAATTTATTAACGACTTGCGCGATTACCGTTCTGTGCGTGGTATAGCAGTCGGACTTGAGGCGCTGGTGGAGGAGTTGCAGGGAGATGCGGATGCAGTAATCAATAGTGAGGGAATCTGGAAGGAAGAATGGTCTGGTCGGCTGAATGGTTTAAAGTCCCTAATTGGCTCCCTTCCTGTCAATATGGGAGGGGCAGGAACCGGAACAGCTCGCTATGATAAGGCAGAAGCAGAAGACAAATTGGACGATATGCAGCGACTGTATATTGCGGAACATAATGCTGCACATCAGGCAATTATTTATCTAGACAGTCCGTACAGGGGATTGGCAATATTTTCTATCATTTTGGCATTTTTGCTGGATATTGCTGCTTTTGTAACAGGTCTGCTGATTGATGTGGCGGACAGGCGCAGGGAAATCTTGCTGCAGCAAAATAGGGAAAGATTTGGTGAAGGAAGGCGCAGCGTAAATGAGAAAATAGCCGAAGATTGCAGAAAGTATGCGCTTGGAGCAGAATTTCAATATATGTATGGAGATGGAAAAGACGTTTCGTATTGTCCGATAGTCGGTCTAAACCATTATCTCTATTTAACTGGTGATTATGTGCGTGAGAATGAAAAGAATACCTATCGTGCAATAGAAGATGGTGAGGAAATGGAAATAGACCTTTTGAACACTGGATTGCTGTCAGGACTCTACACAGAGAGTGCGAATGAAGCAACTCCTGTCTTGGGTTCGCAGGCTCTTGCGTTTTTTGCCACAGAGAACGGACCAAAGGATGGCGTATACCAAAACTGCAGTTTGCGTTATGATGACAATGCGTTGCTAATCTTAGAAAAGTCAAAACCGAGTGCCAAGTACCATTATCTTGCAGCAATAGATGAAGAGGTGCCCGTCTATCAGTTAAGCAACGGCACTTGCACAGTTATGGAGGCGCACTATTTGAATGGAAATAAGGGTGAATTGGTGGTAATCGCACTGAATAAGAAAGGTAGCAAGGTTATTGCGGTATATATTATGAAGGAAGGGCAAAAGTCTTTGGAAAGCCAGAAAGAAAAAATGGCTGAAAAAGATACAAAAGCGGTGCGTTTGTTGGAAAATAACGAAAAAAGTCGTCTTTAGATGAATGTTTCAAAAATTATTGAAAAGAATATTTTTTATGGTGCGGTGCAGAACCTACAACCAAGAGTTAGTTTTGAATTTGCCTCATATAGTGACAAAAAATTACAATTAGAGTTTTGGGGGATAGGAAATGGTATAATAAACAAAATTTTAGAAAATGTGACGGTAACATTGACTAATGAAATGTATTGAACTAATATGATAACAATAAACAAAGGATAATACTAGATTATTTGGCATAAATTCTGTCAATTATATCAAATCAAGAGGTATACCAATGAAATTAGACCAAGATAAAATTAAGTCTTTTTATAATAGTGTTACTAATGTTTGGGGAATTGATGACCCTTGGCATGAGTATTCTAAAAAAGTAATTAGTTCTTTCATAAAGCGCAAAGATATTTTCAAAAATTCTGTTGTTCTTAATGCTGGCTCTGCCGGAAATTCTTATGGCATAGAATGCAATATAATGTATCATGTGGACATTGCAGATGAAAAAATCAAAAATATTGACACTGCAGTAATTGCAAGCATTGAAAAAATGCCATTTAATAATTTGTTTTTTGATAATATTCTTTGCGTTGGGAGCGTTCTAAATTATTGTGATGCATTGACTGCAATTTCGGAATTAGCAAGAGTTCTAAAACCAAATGGCAATCTTATTTTAGAATTTGAGAGCAGTTGGGGATTTGAATACTTGCATAAGGATTGTTATAAAAAAGATGCATGCATTATAACCACCGAATATATTGAAAGCAATCATAATCAGTGGTTATATTCACCCTCATATATAATGAAAATTCTGGAAACATACGACTTTGACATTATCGAAAAGTATCCCTTTCATATTTCTGATGGATTATTGTCAAAATTTTTAACTGATCAGTCAGCCATCAATTTGATTTGGATAGATAAACTGCTCTATAAGATTCCTTTTATTTGCCAACATGGTAATAATATAATTTTACACTGTAAGAAAAAGGAATCATAATTTTTTTCTAGCTATAAATAATGTAGTAAGCGATGTTATAATAGCACTTATTATAGTACCTATCATAGTACTCAGTGCAGATATTGATAAATTTAAAATCTTTAAAGCCTCACTATACCCCCAAATAATGACTAGAGGCAATAATATAATTATAGGTGCAATTAACAAAAAAATGTGATGTTGCATACTTTTTTTGACTGGAATTGCGCCTTTTGAAATATCAGCATCGATATTCAAATAATTGCAGCTGCTATGTAAAACTGGCATTGATGTCATGGTATTATTTATACTTTTCTTGATTAATTCAAAGTTTTTATCAATTATCCTTTTATATATGTCTAATTCAGCCGAAGATAATATAGGGGTATACCATGTATACCAATAATCGTAATAAATGGAATCTATAATGCCTTGATAAGTTTTTGGAGAAATACTTTGAACAGGCTCGACTCCTTTTATGTAAATATTAGCAATAAAATTACTTTCATAATTTTCCAGTCCTAGCGGTAATGCATAATATAAAGCATCTATTTTTCCGTATTCTTCAATACATAACATTTTTAACGAAATTCTACTTTCCCTATCCATTTCTTTACCAGATTCTTTATAGCTTATCTCTGTTAAATAATATGAAATTTCTACACCTATTTCTGTATAATAATTTTGAATTAAACTTTCATATACCAAAAAAATAGTTTGTATCCTATATTGTTCCAAAACTGCAAGATATTCATCTACAACTACCTTTGTTTTTTTTACATATGTTGTCATTGAAAGCCCAATTACTTCATCATTTAAATATAAAATAAATGCATATACTTCAAAAGGGGTATTAATTTTCTGCTTACTTATCCAGTATGTTATTTCATTTGTAGGCGTTTTTATTTCAAAGGGGGTGGTATCATTGTATATTCGTAGCGCCTTAATATAATCATCTTCAGTAGTTTTCGATATCCGTTTTATTGAAAACCTATGCTCTAATTGATTAGTCATATTTATGCCTCTCTTGTTTTAATCTTCTAAGGTATCCCACGCAGTAGAGTTACGGGAGTTTCATTAACAAAAGTTCCGGTAAATAATCTAGTATTATCCTTTATTCGAACAACAAAGCGATATTAAAGAGCAGATACTTGACTTATCTTTGCCGGTTGCTTTTTTCGATCGGTCTCCCTAAAATACCTTACTATCTTTCGCAAACTTAATCTTTCTCCATACATAATTTTTCGATAGTTCGTTATAGTGCAAAATAGGTATAAAACATTCCGGGTAATTGAGAGATGGTTATCACGAATCCCGTGTCCTTCCGCTATTGCCCGGCAAAATATCACAAAAGAGAAAGGATAACATACCGATGAAGGAAAGACATTATTCCGTAATTATCAGAGAATTAAGGGAGGATCATGACTACAGACAGAAGGAAATTGCGGCGGTGCTGGGGATAGACCAGCGGGTATATTCAAGGTATGAAACGGCAGTTTCTGCTATGCCGGTGCATCACTTGATAAAGCTGTGTAGGTTTTATGGAGTCTCTATGGATTATGTTGTGGGGCTGAGCGGTGAAAAAGGTAAAACTTGTGTAAAATAGCGTAAAATTTGCTTCGGATGGCATGTTGATAGAAAAATGAAGCATTTTGCCCTATACGCTCTTTTATAACATATTTGAATGGTGTATAAGTAGAAAAAATATTTCCAAAAGAAGGAGCGCGTACCAATGAAAAACAGACATTATTCGGTTATTATGAAGGAACTGAGAGAGGATAATGATTACAGGCAGAAGGAAGTAGCGGCAGCATTGGGCATAGACCAAAGGGGATATTCCAGATATGAAACGGCAGTTTCTGCTATGCCTGTTCATCATCTTATTACATTATGCGAATTTTACGGAGTTTCGATGGATTATATGGTGGGGTTGGACGACAGAAAAGAGAGAAATCTTTCTTCAGATACAAAATAGTCACAAAAAGGAGCCGACTGGGTGCATAAAATAGCTTAAAATGGGTAAATAGTAAATAATACAAAGGATAGGGACAATGCCCATGAATGAATCTTACCAGAATGTACTGCAGCGACTGAAAGAAGAGCGTAAAAGGAAGAAATGGTCACAAGAGCAGATAAGCAGGCAGTTAAGAATGAGTCAGAGCCACTACAGTAAAGTTGAGTTGGGAAAAAGACGTTTTACGTATTATGAGGTTCAATATCTGTATGGATTAGACGTGGACGCACATTATATATTTACGGGACAAAAGAGTGGTACGGAACAGGAGATTTTCTTCTCTGACTGTGACTATAGGGAATTGAATTTTTACATGCATATTCTGGCATATGTGGCGGAATATCTTTATGTGGTGAGAAGACTAAGCAATTGGGAAAATGTATATAAGGAGCTGAAGTATATTGGTTATATAACAGCGCCGGACAGGATAAATGACAATTCATTATTTGCACTTAGAAGAGCGGTAGAGTGCAGTCAGCAGAAAATGGCTGAAAAATTAGGGGTGGATATAAAAAAGATTCGCTCTATGGAGAATGGAGAGAGCCTGCCGGACAGCGAAATACTGTGGAATTTGTATCAGTTTTTCCGTATTCCGCCGGCAGTTTTTATAAAAAGTGAGCGAGGCATGGTGTGCGCGATCGGCTGTATTCTGAGCATGCTGGGAAAGGAGAACAGGGAACATGCAATGACTGTGGTAGAGTCATTCCGCAGTGTGATTTCATAAATGCACATACTGTTCCTGAAAATGCCTGAAAAGCAAAACGGAAGAATCTTCACGAAATGTATTCTACTATCTGCCAAAATATGTTATAATTTACTTATATTTTGCAAATAATTTTTCATTATCAGAGGGATATTGGGAAAGGCAAGGATTACTTTTATGGCAGGTGGAATGCAGGAATCATTGTTTATAAATTTTTTAAAGAGTGCTGGAAAAGAAATCGAAGATATGACAGGTAAATATTTTGATGATTTCGTTTCATCTGCGGTAGAAAATGTATTTGTACGGGAGGCCTTAAGGTCACTTATCAAACAGAACGAAGGCGGCAAACGGGTTCGCGGCGCATTGATTAAACTAGGTGAACAGATTGCTTCTCATGGACGAAATTACAATTACCTGCCAATTGCTGTCGGATATGAATTGTTTCAGACCTCGGTTTTGATTCATGACGATATTATTGACAGGTCAAAGACTCGTCGGGGCAAGGTGACAATTCATATTGATTCGGAAGAAAAAATAAAGAAAAGTCAGGGAAGGGGAATAACCGAAGAAGCAGCTGCGCATTACGGTGTTTCAAGGGCGTTGTGTATAGGCGACTACGGCTTTTTCATTTCTTATCAATTTCTTGCAAAATGCACGGTTGACAGTGCAGTTTTGGCAAAGGTATACAAGTTATATTCGCAAATTCTTGCGATGACCTGTGAGGGAGAGATTATGGACACAATTCTGCCCTTTGACAGGATTTCCATTTTAGACGATTATGAAGCATATAGAGATATGGTGTCCCAGATATACGAGCTGAAGACAGCATGGTATACGCTGGCAGGACCGCTGATGCTGGGAGCCGTGTGTGGTGGAGGAAGCGATGAATTAGTTGATTTGTTGAAGCGTATTGCCATTCCTTTGGGAATTGCTTTTCAGATTAAGGATGATTTGCTTGGGATCTATTCCAGCGATGAAATGTTGGGGAAATCGGTATTGTCGGATATATGTGAGGGCAAACAGACGCTTTTGTTTGGATTCGCCTATCAAAATGCCAATGAAGAGCAAAGAGAGCTTCTGGATAAGCATTATGGCAAGGGAGAAGCAGACGGGCATGATTTGGAAGTAATAAGAAGGCTTTTTGAAGAGACCGGTGCAAAGCAGTATGCGGAGGAGGAAATCCGACGGCTGTCGGATTACAGCAGGGAATTAATTCAAAATGATTTGATAGACAAAGAGTACCAGTCGATTTTATATGGTCTCGTCAGTTATCAGACCGGAAGACAATTTTAGAGGAGGATTTATATGAACGAAATCAAACATCTTGGTGTGATTATGGACGGGAACCGGCGGTGGGCCGAAAATAACAATCTACAGTCATTTCAGGGCCATGACAAGGGCGCAGATACTTTTGTGGATCTTTGCGACTGGTGCGGACATGCGGGCATTGATTATCTGACAGTGTATGCGTTTTCTACTGAAAACTGGAAACGTTCGCAGGAGGAAGTTCTTCATATTTTCGGGCTTTTGGAGCGCTTTTTTAATGAGAAGCTTAGCCGTTGCCTTGAAAATGACATCAATATCAGGGTGATTGGAGAGCGCGGCAAATTTAGTAAAAAAACACTGAAGGTAATTGAGGATGCAGAGAACCGAACCAGTAAATGTCAGAAGCTGCATGTGCAGATTGCTCTGAGTTATGGTGGAAGAGACGAGATTATCCGCGCGGTAAAGAGGCTTGCCGGGGATGTGGCTGCAAACAGGCAGACGATTGAAGGAATATCTGAGGCGGTTTTTGAATCCTACCTTGATACGGCCGGGATTCCGGATGTGGATTTGGTGATTCGGACAGGTGGTATTGAGAATAGAAGACTGAGCAATTTTTTGCCTTGGCAGACAGTATATGCAGAGTTATATTTCTCGGATCTGTTATGGCCGGAATTTTCAAAAGATGAGTTTGATAGAGCACTCGAATATTATCGCTCGGTGAAACGCAAACTTGGAAAGTGACAAGGGGAGACAACGAAGATTGTTTTAAAAAAGATTATGGGATTTCGGCTATTCTGCATATTTTGGAATAGCCGATTTTTATTTATATTAGGATATTCAGAAAATGAGGAGCTGTTTTGAGAAGGATTTTCACGATTGCCTTTGAAATTTAGTGTGAAAGGAGGCATTTAACATGTTTATTCCTCATAGTCACAAAAAGGTATAGTTTAGGTATCAAAAATAACTTAAAATGGGTAAAAGTAAAATAAAAAGTTAAGGAAGAATGAACATGAGCACATCTTATCAAAATGTACTGGAACGTTTGAAAGAAGAGCGGCTGGCAAGAAACTGGTCGCAGGACCAGATAAGTCAGAAACTGAAAATGAGTCAGAGTCATTATAGTAAGGTAGAACTGGGAAACCGGCGTTTTACTTATTATGAGGTGCAGGATTTGTATGACCTTGAACTGGATGCGCACTATATATTTACAGGACAGAAAAGTGGTATAGAGGAAGAGGTTTTCTTTTCCAACTGTGATTACAGGGAACTGCATTTTTATCTGCATGTGCTGGCATATATGGCAGAGTACTTTTATATGGTGGGGAGATCAGAAGACTGGAAAGCTGTTTACAAGGAACTGGAGTACATCAAGTATGTAACAGCACCTGATAAGACAGATGACAATACCTTGTTTTTGCTCAGACGGATGTTGAATTACAGCCAGCAGACAATGGCAGAAAAATTGGGTGTTGATATTAAGAAGGTCCGCACCATGGAAAATGGAGAGAGCCTGCCCGACAGTGAAATACTGTGGAAGCTGTATCATTTTTTCCGTATTCCCCCTGCTGTTTTCACGGGAAGCCAGCGCGGTATGCTAAATGCTTTTAGCTGCCTTTTGAACATTCTGACCAAAGAGGACAGGGAGCATGCGCTGGAAGTTTTGCAGTCATGCCATGGTGTGATTACCGGTTAAACGCAGCGTTTTTGAACGTTTGGGCAAAGAGGGTTGTTTATTTGGAAGAGACGGCTGGCTTAAGGGGAGCGGAGCGCCGGATATTGTAAGGGCATGATAGGAAGGGAACGGGCATAAAGAGAAAAAGTGGCGGTGCTAAGGATGGATGAAAAAGTCCATTTTTGGTGCCGTCGTTTTGGTGTGAGGAGGTTTGGTGATTGAAGGTGAGCTTTTGACGGGGTGAATGAGGAAATGTTTGGGATGGTTATAAAAAAGGGCGTGCCTGGGGGCGGATTCCGACAAAAAATTACATTTAGACAGGTGAATTATTACAATTGGGGTTTTGAGGGAGTGAGCGTGGTATAATATTTGATATAATTTTGAGTGATTAAAAATGAATTTATGTTGTTAAGATAGTGTGAATAAGATGAGAAATTTAAAATAAAGGATAATTCCTGATTATTGATGGTTGGCAGGAAATATAGGGGTATTTATTACTTCAAAGGATAATTTGGGATTATCGATAGGTGAAATATCAGGTAATTTTTGCTTAGCAATGTTGATAGAGTTATCTGTTAGATTTGGAAATAGGTAATTATTTATTATATACAAAGTTCAGTCAGTCCCTTCGAGCTCAGTTTATAGGGCTAAGCAAATGGTATAAAGAGGCTATTTACCATGAATAAATATGTTGACCCTAAAGCAGCTGATAGAGTTCCAATCCAAGTACAGCACGGAAGCATCCTGTGAGTAGGCATTGTTTTAATTGAAATGGCCTAACAGTTTTAAGTGCCCCCAATGTGGTTTTAGCCACTATACCATGGTTGGCGAACGTAGGATTCCATTATATCAGTGCCCCCACTGAGTCAGCACTAGACAACTTCCATTGCTGGAACTATCATGGAAAATACGAAACTGTCGTTGGTAAAGTGGTTTCTTGTCTTGGATTTTGTAGCAACTAATAAGGATGAAATTTTTGAAATGACCTTGGCAAAATACATCGAGTTCACCTTCAAAACTGTCTGAGCACTCCTCCACAAAATCCATAGTGCTATGGGTGAACGTGAAAACACTTATAAACTCGGCGGTTGCGTCGAAATGAATGATGATTTCTTCGGCGGGAAAGCAGAGGGCAAACGGGACAGGGGTAGCACAATCCATAGTGATGCCTTTAAGTCCTATAATGCGCTCTGGGAAAAATACGATTGTGATATGCAGAAGTATGATCCACAAAGCAATGATAAGCGTTTAAAATGGCCTCTCGTGATGATATCAAATGTAAAGGCAAATATAGAAGGAGCTTACCATGGTCTGAAAGGGACATATCTGCAACGCTATCTGGACGAATTTTACTATTGTTTTAACAGGCGGCATAGTGGGAGCCAGTATTTGGCCATTTGTTGGCATGTTGTATATGGGACCCTATAAGACGGTAGCTGAATTTTGTATATAATCATTTGGGTAATTATTTATTATTGTTTAAATGCAATAATTGGAAAATAGCGAACATTCCTATTATTTCCTGCATTTTAGATACGATGGAGTAATATATTATATGAGTATTGATTGGTCACAAATATATATATTAAATGAATCTAACAACGGAAAAGCCGGGAAATCTTTTGAGAATCTTGCATTAGAATATTTAAAAGAAACTTTTTCAGATTTTGATTGGCTTCCAACTAAAGCTTCATGGGATAATAATCTTGATATGTTTCATACCTATCAGGACGGATATGAAAGCTGGGCGGAAGCAAAATACCGCAAAGATTCAGATAATGTTGGCAAAAAAGACCTTGACCCTACCATATTATCCGGACTTATAAAGGAAAAGATCAAATTGATCTTATATATTACTAATGGAACGATAGCTTCCCACAATCTTAATAGGATCACATATGGTGCAAGGATTAAAAATATTTCCGTATCTTGTATAAACCGCAATCAATTAGAATCATGGTTATATGAGAATCCAGATAAATACCAAAAATATTTTGGGAACTCGCTTCCTGAGACTGATCACTCGCAGGAATATGTTAATGTTAAAGACGTATCTTTTTATTCTGTTAATTCTATTGATTTTGGTGCAAATAAATTACATGAAAAGTTGGACTTGAAGCAAGAGTATATCATGTGCATAACTTTGTCTGCTTCTAAAAAAGGACATTTACATATTGAGAAGAATGATTATCCATTTGACTTTGTTGATTCTCCTCAATGGCCATCAGCAAATGAAATATCATATACATGTGGAACCAGTTCGTTTTTTCTCTTGATTCGAACTCAGAAGATTTCTGATAAACCAATCACTTTAAAAATCTGTTTGGAAAACGGGGAAGAAATAAAACATATTATTAATTGTGAAATAGCGGATAAGCAAGAAATTATGGTAGTTCATTCAAGCCAGAATCAAGTATCTTTCAAAATCAATAAATGTCTGGAGAATATGACAGATAAAGGGCATAATGCAATTATCACTATCTATTCAAAAAGTGGGAATGGAAAAACTTACTTACTACAGAAATTATTTATAGATTATTCATATAGAACAGAAATGTCTTTGGTGCGATTTGTAGATGCTGATTCTAGTATATATAATTACACGCTATTGTGCAAAATAATTTTTTTTCTGACTTTTGGGAACCTGCTTTGGATAGATAAAGACGATGAAAATGATTTTCAAGAATTTTATGAAAAAAGAAAAGAGCTTTTAATAAATCTTTCATATAACACTATCTATGATTTCGAACAACTGAATAGCTTATTTGCCGGCTGTTTTGATATGTTGATAGCGGAAAAATGTATTACTGAGCTTAATGAACGCATTAAGTTAAAAAATCAGCTTCTCCTTGATCCTCAATCCAAAAACTCACATTGTATCTTGCTATTGGATGATATACAGAAATTAAATGATATACAAGGTATATTTCTAGTAAATCTATTAAAACAAAGTGATTTTCTAAAATATAATGCTACAATCATATTAAGTTACAATAATGAGTCTAAATACAGAAATACACTCGAACAAGTAACTTCATTGACAGCTAATAAATTTGAAATTGATGATTTATCACGGAAGGATATTCGCGAAAGTCTTCTGAAAAATATTCATATTGCTAACGGAACTATTGCTGAAAGTCAATTATCCGATTTTCCCCAAAATGCGTTTCTTTTAGAAGAAACGCTTCGCGTTATGCGAAGCTATAAGCGGGATTATTTTGATGTGCCAGAAGTATTAAAAGAAATCAAAATAATCAAAAAGGAAAATTTGATTTTAGAAAACAAATTTACTGGTTTCGAAGACCGATTTGCAATCATTGATGTTATTTATGAATTTGAAAAAGGGATGCCCAGTGCTGCACTTATTTTAAAACCACTTTCTGCGACAGAAGCAGACTTAAAAAGGATGGAGGATGCATGTATTATAAAACAGGCCGGAGACAGATATATACCATATCATGATATCTTACGGAATGCATACAGGCATTTGCGTAATGAATTGCAATATAATGAAAAAATGGGGGAATATATATCAGAAATCATTAAATCTGATCCACTCAGTGAATTGATAGATTTGAATCAAGCTCTTGCTGTTTTGGTGAAATGTGGTGACGCTTATAAAAAAATATATATAGACAAGTGTATTGAACAACGTGATTATTACTTTTCAAGAACTCTTTTTAAGGAATCCTCTTTTTATGCAGAATCAATATATTTTGTATCATTAAAAGAAAAAAAAGACATACAATATTTTGATGAGGAGGAATTGTATGCCGTATTTGTCCTTGCTGATTGTTTAAAACATAATGGAGATTTAGTCCGTTCTACAGAATTGTTCCAGGAGCTTTTTGACAAAGCTAACAATGTATCAACGATAAAATATGAAGCAGGAGCCGAATTGGTGAATGCACAGTACAGAGCCTTGAGGCTTACAGAGGCAGTGGACTTGGCCTATAGCTTAATGTTGAGCCTTAATAACAAGATACGGAATTGCAAATACATATATGAAAACAATTTGGATAATCGAATCATTCGATCTTACTATACGGTTACTAATCGTTATATGATGATCTTACAGTTGCAGAATAATTATGATAAAGCATTTAAGTTATATAGAAAATCTATGAAAGCCATAGCTAAAACGCAGCCTCAGGAAGATAAAGCTAGATTATGTGGGGAACTAGCTACCTATATTATGGATTTTGCAAGAGGACTGTATTTTGTTAATTTTCCAGAAGCAAAACGTCTGATGGAAATTGCTTTTAATTTCTTTTTACAAAATGAAAAAGTACATTGCAGAAGGATATCCATGTGTAAGTCAGATTTGCTATTCCTAAATTATTTGGGAACATATAATAGCGAAATTTCACAATATGATAATGGACACTTTTTTGAAATTGAAAACGATCAAATTGCAAAGGGATATCATCGAGAAGTATATAAGACTCAATTAAAGCACTATGCCTGTTTACTGATTCAGTCTGAACATGACGGTAGTCCACAATACGGTTCTATTAAAGAAATACTAGAAGATATATATTCACAATTTGACGATGCAGCAGATGCCCGATCTGAGTATATACTATGTTCTATGCTGGCATATGTTGAAAAAAAGGAAGGTAGTATAAAATATGGACAGGAACTTTTATCCAAAATCGAAAAACATGTCAGCCTGTTAGGGGAGGATTATCAAGAAGCGTACTTTCATAACAAAAGCAATTTTGAAAAAGCAGATAAAGTCGCATTTGCATTAGCTGACATTGTATTGGAGGACAACATATATTATTTGGACCCACGTATTTGGTAAGGTTGTTTTATGTTTCAATATTTAAAAATTTTAACATTGCCAAAAGATTTTCTTTATAGGTTAATTTGAGCCGTCCTATTTCTGAACGGTTTTGTAACACACGGATATATTCATAGTCATCCAAACATTTTTTTATTCCTGTAGTGATACCCTCTGTGTTATTAGAGACAATGGTACCGCAATTACACAATTCAAACACTTCAGGTACCCCAGTACATTGTGTTGATATTACTGGCTTACCCAAGGCTATTGCTTCGCAGACTGCTAAACAATAGCCTTCTGTTCTTGATGAGCATACATACAAATTGCTTGCTGCCAGGTATGGATAGGGATTTTTAATAAACCCATATAAAAAAACATTATTTTCTAATTTATGATCATTTATTAATGCAAATAATTCATCTTTGCGTGCACCATCGCCTAAAATAATTAAATTAAAATCATACCCCATATCTTTTAATTGTGCAGCTGACTGAATTAATCTGTCAAAGCCCTTCTGAGTCACCAAACGCCCTATTGAACAAATTGTAAATTTCGAATATATAATACAGCTTTCCTGAGCCTTTTTTCTTATATCCCCCATGTCAATGGGATTATAAACTATTTGCAGTTTACTGCTGAATTCAATACCAAACACTTTTAAAAACGCATCATAAACCCCTTTTGAAACAGCAGCAATCTTATTAAAATGACGATAGCATTCTCTTTCTTCTTGAATATTCTTATACAACGACTCTGTATAATGTCTTTTATCTAAATCAATATGCACCCATGCATATTTCGAATTATCCGGAATATCTGCATATGCCAAAAGCTTTGTTGAACTACCCTCCAAAAAGGCAATTGCGCAATCATAAATATCATAAATGTATTTTCTGCTTATTTCTTTTGCTTTATTCTTTATCCTTTCTTCACTCGCATAATCCTTTTTAGAAAAAACAAATCGTTTATTCACATAATCTGGAATGTCTTCCAAATAAATACCCGTGTGATATGTAAGCAAAAGATGAATTTCATAATCTGTATATTCATGTAAAAAGCAGACGAACTGTAATAATAATTTTTCTGCCCCGCCGCCATTCATATTATTAATCAATATTAAGATTTTTTTCATATCAAATTGCTTAACCTTTCTATATTGCCATGGACGTCCATGGCTAAATCCAAGGGGTTATTTCTGAGTTCTATCCAGTTCCTATTGCTGCGTATTTCGTCAATTTTATTAGTCAGAAATAAGTATGGACCATTATATGCGATTGCACTGTAGGGGAGATTATAATACATGTTTATATTTGTTCCAAAACGATCCTTTATTTCTATCATATCAGAAGCAGATATATTAAGTTCCTGCAAAACCTTATCCCAACCGATCAGATAACTACAGTTAATTATAAAATAGGAATGTTTTTGCATCTCCAAAGTGAATTGAGGGCGTAAGTAATCTTTAAGGTCACATTTTATCTTTGTGTTCCATCTTGACCAAAATATGCCTTTTTGTTGACTTTCATTTTTAGATATAAATTTGCGTGTTCCGCCCATACAGTGAAATGCTATAGCCTTTGGAGTATATAAACAAAGTCCGCCGGAATTACATATTTTTAAAGTTAACTCTCTTCCCTCATAAGCATTATAGTAGCATTCATCAAATCCTTCATATTGTAAGAATGTGGACTTTTTCATGGCTAAAAAAGCTGTGGTCAGTGCTTGGCGGGCACCTTCTTGCAAAACAAGAGGGTCATCTACTTTTTTTCCTTGATAGACATGCGGCGCCATCGACTCAATGAAAAGATGTCCAGTACTCTGTACCTTTCCATTTTGAGGAAATATTAATAATCCTTGAACGGCATCTGCCAGTCCATTCTCAATATGGTCAACCAAAATATCAATACTGCCTTTTTGGGGAAATACATCACTATTCAAAAATGTAAGTATTTCGCCAGATGCTTTAGAAACTGCATAATTATTCGCAACACTATATCCTTTTTTCTCCGGAAGCTCATAAAAGTGGAAAAAAGAATACTTTTTCTGTATATTTTGAAGATAGGAAAGCGTTTCCACGTTTTTGCAGCTATCGGATACAACAATTATTTCATGCTTGTTTTCAAATGAAGTACACATTAATAAATTTTCAACAAAATTATTGACAAGGAAATAGTCGTTATCTAAAGATATGATTATACTGTTTTTCATAAAATTCCCCCTTACAAAACTGTCTGTTTATTGCATTTGACTAATAATAAATAATTACCTATTTCCAAATCTAACAGATAACTCTATCAACATTGCTAAGCAAAAATTACCTGATATTTCACCTATCGATAATCCCAAATTATCCTTTGAAGTAATAAATACCCCTATATTTCCTGCCAACCATCAATAATCAGGAATTATCCTTTATTCACCTCCATCAAATTCCTCGGATGTCTATGCACAAGAATATCCTTTTGCTTTGTATTCGACACATGCGTGTATATTTCCGTTGTGCTGATGGAGCTGTGGCCGAGTATCCGCTGTATATACCGGATATCGACGTCCTGTTCCAGCAGGAGTGTGGCAAAGGAGTGGCGGAACATATGAGGGGTGATGTGTTGGCTGATGCCGGCAAGCTCTGCGTAGCGGTTTATCATAAAGCGGACAGACTGGTCAGAGAGCTTTTGATGTAATCGGTTGACAAAGAAATATCCACAGATGGCGATGTCTTCCTCAAATGTTTTTTGGTACAAAAGCAATGCAGAAAGAACCTCCTGATTGCCAATCTGCAAGATTCTTTCCTTGGCGCCTTTCCCATAAATGAGAACGGTATTGTTTTCAAGGTCTATGTCGGACGGTTTCAGCGAGCATAACTCTGATATTCTCATTCCTGTGGCAAAAAGCAATTCAATTACTGCAATGTCCCGTATGCAGCAACGAAACTGGTATCCGGATGCGGTGGCTTCTTTTTGGGCGTAAAGAACAGCTAAAAAGGCTTGTATGGAATGAAAGGGAATGGTTTTGGGCAGGAGTTTGGCTTCCCGAAAGCGGATGTCCAGTTTGGCGAAAGGATTTTCTGCTAGCAGCTCTTTGTATTCCATATAATGAAAAAAAGCCTTTAAACTTGCAATTTTACGTTTGGCCGTTTTGGGTTTATACCGTTGGTGTAAATCAGTAATGAATTTGTCCAAAGTGTTTTTGGAAAAGCAGTCAAGGGAATCAGGACAAAAATTTTCATATTGCGTTAAATCAATCCGGTATGCTTTTAAAGTTTTGAAATCCAGCCGTTTTCGATATTTGCAATAATCGATGTATTCCGTAATATAAGTGTCTAAGATATTCATAAGTGAACATTCTCCTTGGTTTTTTTGAAACCATTATGAGTGCAGATTTGTGAATTGTCCATTAAATTCATACAAATAATACATCTTTTCCTTTTCGGAATTGTGTACCCATAAAAAATAGGTTATCATAGCGTTAACAAATGGAATTTGTTTAATTCTACTTTTGATGGGTGTTATTTGTTTTTTATATAAGGTATTATAATTACGAAAGGGGCAATGTTATGAATCAAGAAAATATTGGGAAATTTATTGCTGAATGTCGTAAAAATAAAAATTTAACACAAGCGCAACTTGCTAATCTATTAGGAATAACTGATAAATCAATTTCAAAATGGGAAAATGGTAATTGCTTACCAGATTCTTCATTGTATGAATCTTTGTGCGAAATTTTAAATATCTCAATTAATGAATTATTTGCAGGGAAAAGGATTACCGATGAGGATTATAAAAAAGTTGCAGATGATAATTTAATGAAATTGTTAATGTATAACCTATATAATTCAAGTGATAAAAGTATATCTTTTAATGAGTTTGATAATTCACTAAATAGAATTTCTGAAACAGCCACATTATTAAGTACATTTAAAACAAAAGAAGATGCAATCAATTACTTGATGAAAGAAACGAAATTATCTTTTGAAGAATGTTCTGGTGCTTACGATATTTATATCAATTTATATAAATTAAATAAATAGCAGGTTCCGGTTTGTGGAGTAGTGAATAGGCGACGATGTGATTTATGAAAAAGCGCTATAATATTCACAAAAAGGTCTTGAATGGGAAATAGTACATATGTAAAATAGTAAACGAAGTATTATTTTTACAAATATGCGTGTAATGTCGTTAGACAGTGCAGGGCATGGGAATACAGCTATAATCAGGGGATACATATGATAAGGATAGGAATCTGCGATGAGGCGGAGAAGGACTTGCAGATGCATAAGGAGCTTCTGCAGGATATAATGGGGAAAGAATGTATTAATGCAGAGATATTGTGCTTTCAGAGCGGCGAGGCTCTGTTGCTTGAAATAGAGCAGAATAGGAGCATGGATATCATTCTGATGGATGTAGAGCTGCGGGGCATAAATGGCGTGGCGACGGCGAGAAAAATCAGGGAAACGGATACGAAAACCATACTGATTTTTATCACGCGTCATGAGCAGTATTGTAAGGAAATTATCAACGTACAGCCTTTTGCCTACATTGATAAACCGGTTTCCAAGGATAAACTGGAAGAGGTCGTTATGCATGCCATTGCATTAAGCGGCAGTAAGGATGGAACGATACGGTTTTCCAACAGAAAAAAGGAGTACCGAATATCCTTGCGGGAAATCTTTTATTTTGAGAGTGATAAAAGAGAAATTCTGGTGTTTTGTGAAAAGAAAAATTATTCTTTTTATCGAAAGCTTGATGAGGTAGAAGAAGAGTTAAAGCAATATAGTGAAAAATTTCTCAGGATTCATAAATCATTTTTGGTTAATCCAATCTATATCAAAGAGTCTTCTTACGAAAAAATCATTATGTGTGATGGGAAGGAAATCACCATAAGTCCCAAGTACAGGAAGGTAATCAGACAGTATTATGACGACAGGCGGGATTGAACGCCGCCTGTCTCTTCTTTCTAAAGATTCAGATTTATTCTAAAAATTTCAAACAAATATTCCAACTAAAATTTAAAAAGAAGTGTGCGCGTATGAAAGATGACGAAACATCGTTTCATTTGATTTCACTTATTGAACATAAGCCAGATGTAGCTTATAATGTAGTATGTGGAGCTTATGGAGAAAAAGGACAAGTTGTCCATTATCATGATGATTAACAGGCTTCACAGGGGTACAGAAATGAAGAAAGCGGTTATCGGGATACTGGCGCATGTGGACGCCGGAAAGACAACTTTATCGGAAGCCATGCTATATGAGAGCGGTGCGATTCGGACGAAGGGGCGCGTGGATAAGGGCGACACTTTTTTGGATACTGAGACGATGGAAAAGGAGCGGGGCATCACCATTTTTTCCAAGCAGGCGGTATTTGCTTATGCGGATACGGAATTTTTTTTGCTGGACACGCCCGGGCATGTGGATTTTTCGGCGGAAATGGAGCGCACCCTACAGGTATTGGACTATGCGGTGCTGGTTGTGAACGGTGCGGACGGCGTACAGAGCCACACGGAGACTTTGTGGAGGCTCTTGGCGCGCTACGGGGTGCCGGTTTTTCTTTTTATCAATAAAATGGACATGGAAGGAACAGATGAAGCGGTGCTTCTCGCTGAACTGCAGGAAAAGCTCCATGAGGGCTGTGTGGATTTTTCGGCAGACAGCGGGGAAGCGTTTTGGGAAAGCGTTGCCGTGTGCGAGGAGGCAGCGCTGGAGGCTTTTCTGGAGACGGGCAGGGTAGAGAAAAGGGAAATCTGCAGGCTGATTCGGGAGAGAAAGCTTTTTCCCTGCTTTTTTGGATCGGCGCTTCGGGGTGACGGCGTAGAGAAGTTTTTGCGTGGCCTGTCAGCCTATACGGGGGAAATGCAATATCCTGCGCAGTTTGGGGCGCGGGTATTTAAAATTATAAGGGATGAAAAGGGAAACCGGCTCACCTATATGAAGATAACGGGCGGCAGCCTGAAGGTAAGGGATACCCTGGCGGGCAGGGCGCAGGCAGGTGCAGTGGTGGATGGCGGCCCCGATGGGGAGGCATGGGAAGAAAAGGTCAATCAGATTCGGATTTATTCGGGGGATAAATACGAGACGGCGGCCGAAGCGCCGGCAGGCAGCGTATGTGCAGTTACCGGACTTAGCAGAACCTTCCCCGGGGAGGGGCTTGGCAGGGAGAAGGAAGTGCTTCTTACTGTGCTGGAGCCGGTTCTGCAATACCGCGTGATTCTGCCCCCGGAGGAAGCGGCGGCGTCCATGCTGCCAAAGCTGCGTATGCTGGAAGAAGAGGAACCGAAGCTGCAAATTGTGTGGGAGGAAGCGTTACAGGAGATTCGGGTTTGTGTTATGGGCGAAGTGCAGCTGGAGATTTTGCAGCGGCTGATTCGGGACAGATTCGGCGTCTTGGTGGAATTTGGACAGGGACATGTGGTATACAAGGAAACCATATCGGAGCCCGTAATCGGAGCAGGGCATTTTGAACCGCTGCGCCATTATGCGGAGGTGCAGCTTAAGCTGGAACCGGCGGAGACAGGCAGCGGGCTCCAGTTTGCAACGGCGTGCAGCGAGGATATCTTAGCCAGAAACTGGCAGCGGCTGATACTGACCCATCTGGAAGAAAAGGAGCACAAGGGCGTACTGTTGGGAGCGCCGATTACTGATATGAAAATCACGCTTTTAACAGGGCGTGCCCATAAAAAGCATACGGAGGGCGGCGATTTCAGGCAGGCGACTTACAGGGCGGTCAGACAGGGACTGATGGAGGCGGCGTCCGTGTTGCTTGAACCGTATTACGCGTTTACGCTGGAGGTTCCGGAAAAACTGGTGGGACGCGCCATGATGGATATTGAGCGGATGAGCGGAAAAATGGAACCGCCCCGCATGGAGGCGGGACGGGCAGTTTTGACAGGCTTTGCGCCTGTGGCGGAAATCGGCGGCTATCAGAAGGAACTCACCGCCTACACGCGGGGAGAGGGCAGGCTTTCCTGCACCTTGAAGGGATATCTGCCCTGCCACAACACGGAGGAGGTTCTGAAGCAGTACGCATATGACCCCGAGAGCGACATGGGAAATCCGACAGGGTCGGTATTCTGCGCCCACGGAGCCGGTTTTGTGGTGCCTTGGTATGAGGTAAAGGCGTATGTTCATACGGAGATTGAAGCAGACAACATGGGAAGCCTGACACAGACTCCGGCAGAGGAAGCGGGATATAGGAGGGTTTCCCAGACAGGAAGCAGAAACGGCACAGAAACGGTGCTGGGGACGGAAGAAATCGACAGCATATTGGAGCGGACGTATCATGCCAACAGACGGGATAAGGAAACTGCCGGAAAGGGGATTTACCGAAAAAGACCGGAAAAAGAGAAAATCCCTGCGGTGGAGAGAAGTTTCCGTCCCACACCGAAAAAGGAAGAGTATCTTTTGGTGGACGGTTACAATGTGATCTTTGCCTGGGATGACCTTCATGCGCTGGCGGAGGTAAATATCGACGGTGCGCGGGGCAGGCTTATGGACATTCTGTGCGACTATCAGGCGATGAAGGGATGTCATCTGATTGTAGTTTTTGATGCGTACCGGGTAAAAGGGCATGCCACGGAGGTTTCGGATTACCACAATATCCATGTGGTCTACACAAAGGAAGCGGAAACGGCGGATCAGTATATCGAAAAATTTGCCCATGAAAACGGAAAGAAGTATGATGTAACAGTGGCGACTTCGGACGGGCTGGAGCAGATTATTATACGAGGCGAAGGCTGCCGGCTTATGTCTGCGCGGGAACTGAAGGAGGAAATAAAGAGAGAAAAGCTGCAGTTTCAGGCGGCTTACATGAAAGCGCCGTCAGGCAAGGCTTATCTCGGGGAGTTTCTGGATAAAAGTGATTTAGAGAAAACGTGATGGAAACAGGTGATACCGCTGCCGCTATTTGGAAAAATGAGTGCAGCCGCGGCGTCCACGGCAAACAGCATCACCAGCACGGCAAGTATCCGGTGGCGTGTGCGCAGAGACAGACGTTCCCAGTATTTCAGCAAAAACGGAGCGGCAAGGCAGGTGAAAAAAGCGCCGGACAGCGCAAATCCTAAGACGGAATACAGGCAGATGTAGCCGCGGATGCTGAGAAACTGCCCTGTGTAGTCCCAGTAGCGTTTGCCAAAGAGCGTGTCAAGCAGCCAGCCTGTAAACAATTCCACAACGGCGCCGATGCAGGCGGAATAGAAGAAGCAGAGCAGAGGGCGTTTTCTTTTGGGGTAGAGTAAGATGAAAATCAGGACGGCGCCTGCCCCATAGACAGGAAGCCATGGACCGTAGAAAAAACCGCGGTTGCAGAATTCCCCATCTTTTATCAGAAACAACAGTACTTCCCACAAAAAACCGGCAAAAGACGCGGCAAAAAACAGAAACAGTATGGTATTGATTTTGTATGAATAAGCGTTATTTTTCATGCGCTTAGTATTGCCAGAAGCATATGAAAAATACAGTTGAAAGAATGAACATCAGAAAATATAATAATAGTAAAGGTATTTTATGGTTTGCGAAAGGAGAGGGCTTATGTTTCGACTTTATATTAATCCACAGCACAAAAAAGGGCATATTAACAAGGAATTGCAAGGTCATTTTTCCGAACATTTGGGAAGATGTATCTATGAGGGAATTTATGTGGGAGAAAATTCCCCTGTTCCCAACACGAACGGTATGCGAAACGATGTGGTAGAGGCACTGAGGGAAATGCAGATTCCGGTGCTCAGATGGCCCGGTGGCTGTTTTGCTGATGAGTACCACTGGATGGACGGAATTGGTCCGAAGGAGAGCCGAAAAAGAATGATAAATACCCACTGGGGCGGCGTATTGGAGGACAACAGTTTCGGCACGCATGAGTTTATGGAGCTGTGCAGGCAGCTTGGCTGTAAGGCGTATGTGAACGGCAACGTGGGAAGCGGCACGGTCCGTGAAATGAGTGAGTGGGTGGAGTATATGACCTTTGACGGCGTATCCCCCATGGCGGATTTAAGGAAAGCGAATGGCAGGAAAGAGCCTTATACGGTGGACTATTTCGGCGTTGGCAATGAGAGCTGGGGATGCGGAGGCAACATGCTGCCGGAGTATTATGCCAATGAATACCGGCGTTATCAGACTTATGTGCGCGTTTACAGCGCGGAAAGACCGATCTATAAAATAGCCTGCGGACCGAGTGAGGGCGACTACGGGTGGACGGAAACCCTGATGCGTATGGCGGGCGGTTATATGGACGGCTTGTCCCTGCACTACTATACCGTGCCGGGAAACTGGGAGAAAAAGGGAAGCGCAACGGAATTTGACGAGGCGGAATGGTACAAGACGCTGAGAAAGACGCTGTATATGGACGAGCTGATAAGCCGCCACTCTGCCATCATGGATAAATACGATAAGGAAAAAAGGGTCGGTCTGATTGTGGACGAATGGGGAACCTGGTATGACTGCGAGCCCGGCACCAACCCGGGATTCCTCTACCAGCAGAATTCGATGCGGGATGCACTGGTGGCGGGCATAAACCTCAATATTTTCAACAAGCACTGTGACAGGGTAAAGATGGCAAATATTGCGCAGCTTGTAAATGTGCTGCAGGCGGTGATTCTGACAGAGGGGGACAGGATGCTCTTAACGCCCACTTACCATGTATTCAACATGTACAAGCACCATCAGGAAGGCGAGCTTCTTGACAGTTATGTGGAGACGGAAGAAACAGGCGTGGAGGAGGACAAGGTGCCGAATCTGCAGGAATCTGTTTCCATGGATAAGGACGGCCATATCCATATCACCATCAACAACCTATCTGCCTCCGAGGCTTATGAGGTGGAGCCGGTGCTGGCGCAGGCAGTTGTAAAAGAGGTAAAGGGAACGATACTGACGGGCAGCATGCGGGATCATAATACCTTTGACGAGCCGGAAAGGGTGCAGTCGAAGGAATTTACGGATTACAGCCTGAAGGACGGCAGACTGACTTTTAAACTTCCTGCATGCAGCGTGCTGCATTTGGAGATTGGAGTATAAAAGCGTATGGACGAATTGAGAAAAAGACAAATTGAAGAGGGAAAGACGATTCTTGGCATTGAGCTTGGATCTACCCGCATTAAGGCGGTGCTGACCGGCGAGGATAATGTGCCGCTTGCCGCAGGCAGCCATGAATGGGAGAACAGGCTGGAAAACGATATCTGGACTTATACGCTGGACGATGTCTGGACGGGACTTCGGGACTGTTATAAAAAGCTGACGCAGGACGTACAGACCAGATACGGCGTTACCTTGCGGAAAATGGGTGCCATGGGATTTTCCGCCATGATGCACGGGTATATGGCGTTTGACAAAGACGGAGAACTGCTTGTTCCGTTCAGGACATGGCGAAATACCATGACGGCGGAGGCGGCGGGACGGCTGACAACGCTTTTTGACTATCCGATTCCCCAGAGATGGAGCATTGCCCATCTCTATCAGGCGATATTAAATAAGGAGCCGCATGTGCCCGAGATTGCTTTTCTGACCACGCTTGCCGGTTATGTGCACTGGAAGTTGACGGGCAAAAAGGTAGTGGGCGTCGGCGAGGCGTCAGGCATGTTTCCCATCGATACGGCGACGGGCAATTACCATGAGCGTATGCTCGAGCAGTTTGATGATCTGGCAGGTGCGCCGTGGCAGCTTCGGGATATTCTTCCCGCAGTGCTTACCGCAGGGGAAGCGGCAGGCGTGCTGACAGAAGAAGGCGCAAGGCTTTTGGATGAGGAAGGCAATCTGGAGGCAGGAATTCCGCTCTGTCCGCCGGAAGGGGATGCCGGAACCGGTATGGCAGCGACCAACAGTGTTGCAAAGCGGACCGGCAATATTTCGGCGGGTACTTCCGTATTTGCCATGGTGGTGCTTGAAAAAGAACTGACGAAAGCGTATGAGGAAATCGATTTGGTGACGACGCCGTCCGGCGAACTGGTGGCGATGGTACATTGTAACAACTGTACTTCCGATTTGAATGCCTGGGTAAATTTGTTTGAAGAATGTTTAGACAGCTTTGGATGCAAGACCGGTAAAGACGAATTGTACGGCACGCTTTACAGAAAAGCACTGGAGGGCGATGCGGATTGCGGCGGTCTGCTGGCTTACAACTATGTATCGGGCGAGCCGGTTACAGGCTTTGACGAAGGGAGACCGCTCTTTGTCAGAACGCCGGATGCAAGGTTTACGCTTGCCAATTTTATGCGTGTGCATCTCTTTACCTCTTTGGGCGCACTGAAGGCGGGTATGGATATTCTGTTAAAAAAAGAGAATGTCCGCATTGACAGGCTGCTTGGGCATGGAGGGCTTTACAAGACGCCCGTTGTCGGGCAGCGTGTGACGGCTGCGGCCATGAACGCGCCGGTGTCCGTGATGGAGACGGCGGGTGAGGGCGGCGCGTGGGGTATTGCGCTGCTGGCTGCCTACATGCTGCAGAAGGAAGAAGGGGAAACCCTTGCCGATTATCTTGCCCGACATGTGTTCGCAGAGGCGGAGAGTGTTACCGTAGAGCCGGATCCTTCTGATGTTGCGGGCTTTGAAGCGTTTATGGAGCATTATACAAAAGGACTGGTTGTGGAAAGGGCAGCAGTAGAAGGTCTGTGAAAAGCGCAAATATCATGGGGCTGTTTTTGTGCCGGAGCCATGGAATGTCAAGAACAGACCATGACAGTCGAGAACAGTCCGGAAAAGAGGTCATATGTTAGAAGAATTAAAACAGAAGGTATATGAAGCGAATATGGATCTGCCCCGATATGGGCTGGTTACCTTTACATGGGGCAATGTGAGCGCCATTGACAGGGAGAGCGGGCTGTTTGTGATTAAGCCCAGCGGGATTCCCTACGATGCGCTCCGTGCAGAGGACATGGTGGTGATGAACCTTGCGGGAGAAAAGGTGGAGGGACGTTATAAACCGTCTTCGGACACGCCGACACATCTGGAGCTGTATAAGGCGTTTCCGGAAATTGGCGGTATTGTGCACACCCATTCCCCGTGGGCGACTAGCTGGGCGCAGGCGGGACGTTCCATTCCCTGTTACGGAACCACCCATGCCGATTATTTTTACGGGGAGATTCCCTGCCTGAGAACTTTGACACAGGCGGAGATTGAGGAAGCTTATGAAACCAACACGGGACTTCTGATTGCGGAGGAATTTAACAAGGGCAGTTTGGATGTGAAGGCGGTTCCCGCTGTTCTGTGTAAAAATCACGGTCCCTTTGTATGGGGAAAAGACGCGGCGGAAGCGGTTGAACTTGCGGTTATTTTAGAGGAAGTGGCGAAGATGGCGGCAAGAACGGAATGGCTGCGCGCCGATGTGGAGCCTGCACCGCAGGAACTGCAGGACAGGCATTATTTTAGAAAACATGGGGAAAATGCTTATTATGGCCAAGGAGAAAAAACTCTGTGAAACAGAGTTTTTTCTCCTAAGAGAATGACCGGAGGTCATTCTCCGTTGGAAGGATGCGATGCGCTCGAGGAACTGACAGGGAGACAAGAATGGAGAAAAAGCCATGTAAGAGGTGCCTGCTTTCTGATATGGGAGGGCAGGTGTATGAGGAGAGGATTGAAAAGCTGCTGGTGCTGATGGATAAGGAGATAAAGGCGGAAGAGGCGCTGTATGAGGAAAGGCTTTCTATTTGCAGGGGCTGTGAAAAACTCTCCGGCGAGGACGCGACGTCCGGAACCTGTCTTGCCTGCGGCTGTTATGTAGAACTGCGGGCAGCGGTGAAAAAGAACCGCTGCCCATATCGTTTCTGGTAATTGGTGAAACATTCCGGCAGCGGCTTGCTTTTGGCAGTGAGGCATGTAATAGTATACATAAAAAGAAAGGCTGGTGGCAGGCTTGGCGGGTACGATTATTGAATACATTAAAGAATACGGAGATTATACTTTTTTGGAAAAGCCGATGAATGATGTGGACAGTCTGGCACTCTGCCAGTTCTGTTACTTGAAATTTGACGGTATGGTTCCGCTTGTGACGGAAAATAAAAAATCAGTTACCATGCAGGAGCTGATGGCACATGAGGATTATGAAAAACTGTACGCTGACGAGCGGTTTGAAAAAAACAACAGAGCGCTGTTTGAGGCGATGATACACAGCCGACGGTTTAAAACCTTGAAAATGAATTGTTATATCAATATTGTGGAAACGGAATGGGAAACCCAGTTTTCTGCGATTACCTTTTTTTTAGAGGGCGGCACCATGTACATTGCTTACCGTGGAACCGATGAAACCATTGTGGGCTGGAAAGAGGATTTTAACATGGCGTTCCAGTCCCCTGTACCGGGGCAGGCATATGCGGTAAAATATCTGAACATGGTGACGGGAAAGCTTCACAATCGGTTTTATTTAGGCGGACATTCCAAGGGCGGGAATCTGGCGGTATATGCTGCGCTGAACTGTTCCGAGCAGGTGAGGGAGCGCATTGTGAAAATTTACAGCATGGACGGCCCGGGCTTTCGCAGGGAGGTGATGGAAGGCTGCCAATATGAGCAGATTGCAGATAAAATTGTCAAAATACTGCCACATTCTTCTCTGATCGGCATGCTTTTTGAAACTTCTCCTCATGTAAAGGTGGTGGAGAGTAAAACCTTCGGACTTTTGCAGCACGACCCTTATACATGGCTGATAAAAGAGGATGACTTTATCTGCGTAAAAGGGCTCTATAAGTCAAGGCAGTATAGCAACGAAACGCTGAATCAATGGCTGGAAGCGCTGGACGAAAAGCAGAGGCGCATTTTTGTGGATACGTTGTATCAGGTAGTCTCTGCATCCAAGGCAGAGAACCTGATAGAACTTTCCGCGGATTGGAAGAAGAGCATGAACGGCATGATATCGGCATTAAAAGAGGTGGACGACGAAACCAAACAGGCGCTCAGAGCCATTATAAAAGCGCTGTTCGACATTGCGCTGGAGCGCATGAAGCCTCAGAAGTCAAAGCAGAAGAGAGTGAAAGAAACATAGCAGCTTATCCCCGTCAGGAAAGAGTCGTTCCGGATGCCACTGCACGCCGTAGATGGGGAGCCGACTGTGAAAAACGGCTTCCGGTACGGGGGAGGGCGAAGCATACTGGGCGAGCAGAAGTCCCTGCCCGAGCTGCCCGATGCACTGATGGTGGGCGCTGTTGACAGTCAGACTGCCGCCATAGAGCACATGCAGAAAGGTATCATGGACGATGGCGGTATCATGAAACTGGTCCCCGTCCTGATACTGATGAAGAGCAGCTTCTTTCATGTGCTGAATGATGGTGCCGCCAAAAAAAACATTGATAATCTGCATACCTTTGCAGATTCCGAGTATCGGCTTATGATAGCGCAGAGCCTGTTCCATGGCTTCAAGCTGGATGATGTCCAGTTCTGTGTCTATATTTTTTGAGCCGTTATTTTTTTGCCCGAAAAAAGCGGGCGTAATGTCGCCGCCGCCAGGCAGAAGCATGCCGCTGCAAGAGGGAATCCGGCTTGTGGAAAGAGTGGTAAGACAAGGAATCCCCAGACGGGTGAGGGCAGCTTCATAGTTTCCGGTGTCCTTTGCGCGCCCAATAATGGCAATCGTACCGCTGTTTTTGGATTGTAAGTAGTTTTCTGACATAGGGTTATCCGAAGTGTTTTCTGCTATTGTATGCGGGAGAGCGGGGAAAAATACGTACCCAAATGTGTGGCGGGGCTGGTGAATCTGCGCATTGACGATTTTGCTAATTGTGGATTGATACTGAAAATCGGCTGTGATACAATCAAATCGGCAAATAGGAATTTTGGGAGAAAAATTATGAACATCGAACTTAAAGAGCTTACACATGAGGACATTGCACTTGCAAGCAGGATTGACAGAAGCGATATAAGCGAAAATTTTGTCGATAATCTAAATACGATAATGGAATATACGGATTATGGAATTGAACATGGCTGTATCGGCCATACCTTTGTTATCAAGAAAAATGATGTATATATAGGATTGATTATGCTTGGAGAAGCAATAGAATGGGAAACTGATCCACCGGAAATGAAAAGTGAGCCTTTTTATCGCCTGATGGGGTTTGTTATCGATAAAAAGTATCGTGGAAAAGGAATCGGTGGTGAGGCATTGGAAATGGCAATTGCTGAAGTGTACAAAGATTTCGGAGTTAGACCTATCGCTTTAGGCTGCCATAAAGAGAATGAGATGGCGGCGAAATTCTACGTAAAACACGGATTCAAAAAAACGAAGTATATGGAACAAAATGATATATATTATTTAAGGTATCCTGAAAGAACTTAAAAGGTGTCAAATCACAATCGGGATTTTCAGAGGGAAGTGCTAATGGCGAACATTTTATTTTTGGATATAGATGGTGTACTCAATTCAAATTTTTGGAATGACAGCCATCAAAGAGAAATCAGCGATGGGACATTGATTGATGAAGAAAAAATCAAACTATTATCATGCTTAGTGAAAAAAACAAATGCTAAGATAATTCTTCATTCCGGATGGCGTACCTGGTTTGATTCTGAATTAAAACCGCTCCGCATAGAAGCAAAGCGACTGGTTGAACTATTAGAAAAAGAAGGCTTGCACATAGAAGGATTAACCCCCGACTTAACCACAGAAGAAATTAGAAGAACAAAGAAATTTAGTCTGGTAAAAGGTGAAGAAATTCTTTTATGGTTAAGTTTACATGATGATGTCACGAAGTGGGTAGTCCTTGATGATCTTGATTTGCACAATATTCAAATAGAGCAGCATCAAGTGAAGCCTGATCAGACGACGGGATTGACTCTTGCGGATGTAGAGAAAGCAGTAAAAATATTATTGGGATGAAATTAAAACTGTGGAGGAAGTAAAGAATGGATTTCAAAACGATTACATCGTCGGATAAGATGTGGGACAAAGTAAGAGCTTATGCAGAAAGTAGTTCATGGGGTGCTGGCAAATCATTAGCCAATGCTATGGAAAATAATCTGTTTACGGAGTGGGAACGGGTTATCATTGCCTTGGATAATCAGAAAATCTGCGGATATTGTACGGCTGCAAAGACAGACTGCATTCCGGAGGTATCCTATACCCCTTACATTGGTTATTTATTTGTTGATGAAGCATACAGAGGAAATCGGCTGAGCCAAAAGCTAATACAGTATGCAATGGATTATTTAAAGTCAATTGGTTTTGACAAAGTACATATAGTAAGCGACCATGAAAATTTATATGAAAAATATGGGTTTGAGATTATAGACCGTAAAACTGCTCCATGGGGGTCGGTGGAAAAAATTTACATGCAAAGGTTGGTGTAGGTTTATATGTTAACCAGTATTGCAATGATTTTATTATTAGGATTATTAGTGGGTTGGATTTTTTCAAAATGCAAATTGCCAAGTTTACTCGGAATGATTATTGTGGGGATTATACTCAGCCCTTATGCATTGAATCTAATTGATGAATCCATACTTATGATTTCAGGAGATTTGAGGCAGATTGCTTTGGTAATCATCCTTACAAGAGCCGGACTGTCCCTGGATATTTCCGATTTAAAAAAAGTTGGCAGACCGGCAGTTTTTATGTGTTTTCTTCCTGCATGTGCAGAAATATTAGGGACAGTTGTTTTAGCCCCGGTTTTGCTTAAAGTATCTATGCTGGAAGCGGCTGTTATGGGGAGTGTAATTGCCGCTGTGTCTCCTGCTGTTATTGTGCCAAGAATGATTCGGTTGATTGACGAAGGGTATGGAAGGAGCAAAAGCATTCCACAACTGATTCTGGCAGGCGCTTCGGTAGATGATGTGTTTGTTATCGTAGTGTTTACTGCATTTACTGCGTTAGCATCTACGGGTAAAATGTCCATATCAAGTTTTATCCAGATTCCAATATCTATTGTTATGGGTATTATTTTCGGAAGCGGTGTAGGAATATTATTGGTTTTATTCTTCAAGAAGAATCATATGAGAGATTCGGTGAAAATACTGATAATAATCAGTGTTTCTTTCTTGCTTTTGGAAGTACAAAACAGATTAGAAGGAATTATTCCGTTTTCCGGTTTGCTTGCTATTATGAGTATGGGTATTATGTTAAAACAAAAATATGATGTCCTGGCTTCGCGGTTATCGGCAAAATATAATAAACTGTGGATTGGGGCAGAGATATTTCTATTTGTGTTGGTTGGCACAACTGTTGATCTGAAATATGTCAAGTCAGCAGGTATATTTGCCGTATTGCTTATTATCGGAGCATTACTGTTTAGAATGAGCGGTGTGGCGTTATCGTTAGTAAAAACAGATTTATCAAAAAAAGAAAGACTCTTCTGCATGGTAGCTTACACCCCAAAAGCAACCGTTCAGGCAGCTATTGGTGCAATACCGTTGTCAATGGGATTGGACTGTGGGAATATAGTTGTAACAGTTGCAGTATTATCCATTTTGATTACAGCTCCGTTTGGCGCCGTATGTGTAGATAATTTATATAAGCGGTTATTGGAGAAGTAGTATGGTATATCATTAATTCGGAGGTGGAAAAGTTTGAAACTTATTTGCATTATTATTGTAGTATTCGTGCTTGTCATTATTGTATGTTCCCTGCTTCTGAACAGAATCATGTTTCAAACGGTTAAAACTGTGAATCAACAGAACTGTCATGAGCAATATGCAGATAAAAATTTGCGAATCAGCTTCAAAAGTGGAAAGAATCTACTGAACGGCTACATATACGGAACTGAAAATAAAGCGGGAATCGTTATAATATCACATGGAATGGGCGTGACCTCTGATTATTATATTCCGGAAGTATTATGGCTGGTGGAACATGGATATATGGTCATGGCATTTGATAATACAGCGTATCGGGATAATCAGGGGCGCTTTTGCGGAATATCACAGGCAGTTTATGATTTGAGAGCGGCTATTCGGTATGCAGAGCAATACAGACTTCCCATCACATTATTTGGACATAGCATGGGAGGATATGCGGTTTGTGCGGTCTTGAATTATGCTGATGTGACTGTTGACAGAGTAGTTTCGGTCGCCGGATTTGCATCAATCAGGGAGATGATGCATTTTTATGCTGTTACGAATATCAAGAAGTTTTCTTCCCTTATTGAGTTATTGATTCTGATTGCACAGTTCATCTGCTTTGGAAAGGTGAACAAGTTTACTGCAATTGACGGAATCAATAAGTCCGATAGCAAGATTGTGATTGCCCAGGGAAAGAACGATAAAGAGGTGTTATGCGATACGGTAAGTATTTATAGTAAACAAGAGGTTCTTCGAAGACCCAATGTGCAGTATCTTTTATTTGATGATGGAATTCGCAGCACGCATATGGGGATTGTCAGAGGCGATGCGGATGAAATAATTAACGAGAGTTTGTTAAGAAAAGTGATAGCGGATGCGTGATTCTGACATCGGGAGTTTTTTGAAACAGGTAGACAAAAGAATAAATTTATTATAAAATACAAAAATAATACAAAGGCAATGAAGAGAAGAGTAAATAGTTAGATATGTTACAGAGAGTCTGCGCAGGTGAGAGCAGATACAGAAGGAACTATTGAAAATGGTCTCGGAGCTGCGTACCGAAGCTGTTTAGCCAAGGCTACGACGGGTGCACCCGTTACAGTGACAGGCTATCGATGAATCATTTCTCGTCCGTAGTCGATAAGGTCTATATCGTGAGGTATGGATAAATTTAGGGTGGTAACACGAAGCAGCAGCTCTCGTCCCTGAAAAAGAAATTTTTCAGAGAGGAGGGCTTTTTTATTACAAAAAACAAAATGATTTGAAATGGTAAAAACCAAGTTATCCCTAAAAATTAAGAAATGAGGTATGTAAAATGAAAAATATTTTAATTGGCGGAGCATGGCCATATGCAAATGGTTCATTGCATATTGGCCATATTGCAGGTCTGTTACCCGGTGATGTATTGGCAAGATACCACAGGGCTCTGGGAGATAATGTGTATTTCGTGTCAGGAAGTGATTGCCACGGTACGCCTGTTGCGATTCGAGCAAAACAAGAAAACAGAACACCACAGGAAATCAGCGACATTTATCACGAAGAATTTGTGGAGTGCTTTCAAAAGCTAGGTTTCAGTTATGATGTCTATACCAAAACATCATCCGACGAGCACAAGAGTTTTGTACAAGAATTTCATAAAAGGCTTTATGAAAGCAAATATGTTTATGAAAAGGAAACGCCGCAGGCATACTGCGAAAATTGTGATACTTTTCTGGCTGACCGCTTTGTACTGGGAAGATGCCCTGAATGCGGAAAAGATACACGAGGCGACCAATGTGATTTTTGTGGTACAGTACTTGAACCGGAAAATCTGATGGAACCCATTTGCGCAATATGTAAAAAAGCGATAGGATTCAGGAAATCAAAGCATTTATACATTGCGATTACCAAACTGCAAAGTGAGTTAAGAGAGCTGGTCATTCGTCATCCCGAATGGCGAAAAAACGCGATAACATTTACAAACCGATATATAGACGACGGATTAAGAGATCGTGCTTTGACAAGAGATTTGGAATGGGGAATCAAAGTTCCGAAAGACGGATACGAGAACAAAACAATCTATATATGGGCAGAAAATGTATTAGGCTATTTATCGGCAAGCAAAATTGCAGCAGAAGAAAGAGGGGCAGATTTTGATGCGCTTTGGGGAAAAGATGCCAAACATTATTATGTACACGGAAAGGACAATATTCCGTTTCACACAATCATATTACCCGCTCTTTTACTGGCAAATGATAAAACAAAGCATTTGCCCGACCGGATAATTTCAAGTGAATATTTGACGCTTGAGGGAAGGAAAATCTCCACAAGCCAAAATTATGCTATTTGGGTGAAAGATTTGTTAGATAACTATGAAGCAGACTCCATTCGTTACTTTTTTCTGGCGAATGGACCGGAGAAAAAAGATGCTGACTTTTCGTGGAGAGAATATGTAAACAGTCATAATGGAGAGCTGCTGGGGGCATATGGAAATTTTATAAATCGTTCCTTGGCTTTTATCTCAAAATATTATGCGGGCATTGTTCCGCAAGGAAAAAACAATCCGATTCTGAACAAACAAATAGAGGAATTATTTGTGACGATTGGTAAACAGATAGAGGACGGAACTTTTAGAGATGCTCTTGATACGATATTTGGATTCATTCGGAATGCAAATAAGTTTTTTGATACGGAACAGCCTTGGATTACCAGAACCACTGATACCGCAGCATGTGAGAATACATTGTATCAATGCGTGCAAATCATTGCAAATCTGGCTGTATTGCTTTATCCGTTTTTACCATTTTCCTCTGCAAAAGTATGCAATTGGCTAAATATAGACAGCAAGTGGGAAAGTCATTCTGTTTCCGCGGGTTATATTCTTCCCCAAATAGAGGTTTTGTTTCAAAGAATAGACAAGAAAGTAATTGAAATGGAAACGGAAAAATTAAATTTCCTTTGATTTAGCCAACAATAGAAATACGGTAGAAAAACTGTAAAAATGGCAGTAGGAAAAAAGCCTGTTGTCCTGTATAATAGGAATAAGTGGCCGGACAGGGGACGATGGTGTCTGTCTCTCTGTCCGGCAGTAAATGTGAAGGGCGGTATATTTAATTATGAGCAGATTGTGGTATGAACAGCCGGCGGGCGTGTGGGAGGAAGCGCTTCCTTTGGGAAATGGCAGGATGGGCGCCATGGTGTTTGGCGAGCCGGTTTATGAGCTGATTCAGGTCAATGAGGACAGTATGTGGTATGGGGGACGGGTGGACAGAACCAATCCCGATACTTTAAAGTATCTGCCTGAAATCAGGGAGCTGATTCTTGCCGGGAAGATACAAAAGGCGGAAAGGCTGATGAAGATGGCGATGTCGGGCTGTCCTGACAGCGCCCACCCCTACCAGACACTGGGCAATATTCATTTTATTTTTGATCATATTGGCGAGGTAACATCCTACGAGCGCAGTCTTGATGTGGACAGGGCGGTTTACACCAATACTTTTTCCGCAAACGGAGTCCGCTTTCAGAGAGAATTGTTTCTATCGGCGCCGGATGACGTGATGGTGATGCGGATAAGCGCGGATAAGAAGGGTGCTATTACCTTTCAGGCGCTTCTTAGACGGGAAAAGTTTTTTGACGGCGTAAAAAAGGTGGGAGAAGACGGTATCTGCCTGTACGGTAATCTGGGGAAGGGCGGCTTTGATTTTGCCATGCAGCTTACGGCGGTTTCTTCGGGCGGTAGTGTACGGGTTATCGGCGAGCATCTTCTGGTGGAGGAGGCAGACGAGGTACTTCTGTATTTTTGCGCCGGCACTACATACCGCATGCAGGATGTGGAGAAGGAAATTGACGGATTGATAAAGCGGGCGGCAGAAAAAACCTATGAGGAGCTGCTTGCAAATCATGTTGCGGACTATAAAGCATTGTATGACAGGGTAGAATTTTCGTTGGGAGATTTAACTGCGCAGGACGCAGTTCCCACGGACAAGCGTATGCAGCTTGCCGCGGAAGGCAGCGTGGATGTGGGGCTTTCCAAGCTGTATTTTGACTATGGCAGGTATCTTCTGATTTCCTGCAGCAGGGAGGGAACACTGCCGGCAACCCTGCAGGGCATATGGAACAAGGACATGCTGCCCCCGTGGGACTGCAAATACACCATCAACATCAACATTCAGATGAATTATTGGCCGGCGGAGGTCTGCAACCTTTCGGAATGTCATAAGCCATTTTTAGAGCTAATTCATACCATGCTGGAGAATGGCAGGGAGACGGCGCGGCGTATGTATGGCTGCCGCGGCTTTATGGCGCATCACAACACGGATATCTGGGGCGACTGTGTGACACAGGATCACTGGCTGCCGGGTTCCTACTGGGTGATGGGTGCGGCGTGGCTCTGTACCCATCAGTGGACGCATTATCAATATACGCAGGACAAGGCGTTTCTTGCGGAGAGCTTTCCCATTATGCGGGAAGCGGCGCTGTTTTTCCTGGATTTCTGTATCGAGGATGGCGGCTACTTAAAGACCTGTCCTTCCGTGTCGCCGGAAAATACTTTTATCCTGCCAAGCGGGGAGAGAGGCTCCAATACGGCGGGCGTCACCATGGACAACCAGATTTTGCGTGATTTATTTGGACAATGCATTCAGGCGGCAGAGATTTTAGGCGTTTCTGATGAATTGAACGAGCAGATAAAAGCGGCAAGAGAGAAGCTGATGCCCACGCGGATAGGCGAAAAGGGTAATATTTTGGAATGGCAGGAGGACTATGAGGAGGCAGAGCCCGGGCACAGGCATATTTCCCACCTCTACGGACTGCATCCTTCGGAGCAGATTACGGTGGACGGCACGCCGGAGCTTGCAAAAGCGGCGCGGGTGACGCTGGAAAGACGACTTTCCCACGGCGGCGGACATACGGGCTGGAGCCGTGCGTGGATTATCAATCACTATGCAAAGCTCTGGGACGGAGAGGCGGCTTACTATAATTTTGAACAGATATTGGCAAAATCCACGCTGCCCAATCTTTTTGACAATCACCCGCCTTTTCAGATTGACGGCAATTTTGGCGCAACGGCTGCCATTGCGGAGATGCTGGTACAGAGTACTTCCGAGAGGATTGTACTGCTGCCCGCCCTGCCCGAAGCATGGAAAAGCGGTTCTATTAAGGGACTTTGCGTAAAAGGCGGCGCGGAAGTGGATATTTACTGGCAGGACGGGGTACTTACCCACGCGGTTGTACGGGCGAAGTGCGATATTCGCACGAAGGTACGCTACAAAGAAGAGATAATGGCGCTGGAACTGAAGGCCGGAGAGGAAAAGGATGTGCGGTTTTAAGACGGAAGACGTTGCCGGAGAATGCGTCAGGAAAGAAGGCAGCAGCTATTTTGCATAAAGCGGAGCACAGAAAAGGAAGAGAATGATGAAAACAAAAATTGTATGTATGGGAGACAGTATCACAGAAGGCTTTGGCGTGGGGGAGCAGGAGAGCTATCCCTATAGACTGGGCGTGCTTCTGGGAGAAGAGTATGAAGTGGTCAACAAAGGCGTCTGCTGCTGCACCGCCATGAATCTGGAGCTTGACGGACAGGTAATGGGATTTCCCTATGTGCGGCAGGAAAGATACAGGGAGGCACTTGCAGAAAAAGGGGATATCTACGTGTTACTGCTCGGCACGAACGATGCGCAGGACGGAAAGGATGATGTGGAGGACTATACCAATCCCTTGTGTAATATGATCAGCAGAAAGGCAGAATTTGTTTCCTGCTATCAGAACATCATTGACAGCGTGCGCGAGGCCGCGCCTAATGCTGCTATCTATATCGGAATTCCCGCGCCCATACAAAAATGTATCTGGCGCAAGCATCAGGAGCGTTATCTGCAGGAGCTTATGCCTTTCTTTGCGGAGATTTTGGCGGCAAATCCGGATATCAGGAAGATTGATATCCATGCCGCTTTTGAAAAGCTGGATAAAGAAAAGGTGTCCACGCTGTATCAGGAGGACGGGCTGCACCCCAATCCGACAGGGCTGCAGTTGATTGCCGACACGGTGTATCGTGCGTTAAAAGTGAAAAATTTATCAAGAGCACAGTTTAAAAAAGCAAGAGATTTTATGTATCACTATGCACAGGATATAGACTTGGCTATGTTTCAATACTATTTTGAGGAAAAACCAAAGTCAGAGGTTATAGAGATACTTGAAAAATACCAAAACGAAGACGGCGGTTTCGGAACATTGGATTATGACTTTATATTTACGGATTCCTGTCTGAAACAAACGGAGAGTGCGTGCAGATACATTTTTGCCCTTGATATTCCAGATACACATCCGATGATTCCCAGGCTGATGAAATATATCATCAGCAATTATAACGAAATAACCGGGGAATGGGATAATCTCACAATGCCGGCAGTCAATGATTTTCCGCATGCGCCGTGGTGGGAGCATACGGAAGAGGAAACCTTCATACCAAAGGATTATAGTGATTTAATTGCACACTATAACCCCAATACCAATTCCGCATTGGCGGGAATGGTGGTGAAATACAGTCGATACGTTCCGAATGGCCTTGTCCGGCATATTCAAAAAATTGTTGTAGACAAAATAAATGGAAGCGATGATTTTTTTCAATATGGAATGATGTCAGACGTGTATTTTGTAAACGCCCTGAAAGACGAAAAACTGAAAAACGAATTACTGCAAAAGCTTATGAGCAGCGGTAAACTCATTTCTTTGCTTGACGATGATTGGGGGACAGAAAGCGCGTATAAGCTCTGCCATTGGATAGATACACCCAATCATCCATATTATAAACTATATCAGGATGATGTGGATAATAATCATACTTTTATAATTGAAGCGCAAAATGAAGACGGCAGTTGGTCTCCGAGTTGGAGCTGGGGGGAACCTGAAGTGTGGGAAAAGGTTGAGCAGCGTATAAAGGGAATGCTGACAATGCGGTTTTTATGGAGTCTGGAAAAATTTCACAGATGTGACAAGTAAAGGTTGACTTTAATGCGTTGATGTACTATAAATAAAAAGAACAATCTGTACTTGAAACAGGAAAGGATATTATATGAGCGAAGAAAAGAAAATCCCTTACAAAATTTACTTAGAAGAAAGCGAGATGCCGAAGCAGTGGTACAACGTGCGTTCCGACATGAAGAACAAGCCCGCGCCCCTGTTGAATCCCGGGACCCTGCAGCCCATGGGATACGAGGATTTGCGTCCCGTGTTTTGTGACGAGCTGATTAAGCAGGAACTGGATGATACGACGGCATATATCGATATTCCGCAGGAGATACAGGACTTTTATAAAATGTACCGTCCGTCGCCCCTTGTCCGCGCATACTGTCTGGAGAAAGAACTGGACACACCGGCAAAGATTTATTACAAATTCGAGGGCAATAATACCAGCGGCAGCCACAAGCTGAATTCTGCCATTGCGCAGGCGTATTACGCAAAGAAACAGGGCTTAAAAGGCGTTACCACTGAGACGGGAGCCGGACAGTGGGGAACTGCACTCTCCATGGCGTGTGCTTATCTTGGACTTGACTGCAAGGTGTATATGGTGAAGGTATCCTACGAGCAGAAGCCTTTCAGACGTGAAGTTATGAGAACTTACGGCGCAAGTGTGACGCCTTCTCCTTCTGAGACTACGGCGGTCGGCAGAAAGATTCTGGCAGAGCATCCCGGGACAACGGGCAGCCTGGGTTGTGCGATCTCCGAAGCCGTGGAGGTGGCAACCAGTCATGAAGGTTATCGCTATGTGCTGGGCAGCGTTTTGAATCAGGTGCTTTTACATCAGTCAGTGATCGGTCTGGAAACCAAGGCGGCTATGGACAAATATGGTATCACGCCGGATATTATCATTGGCTGTGCCGGCGGCGGTTCCAACTTAGGCGGTCTGATTTCACCTTTCATGGGAGAAAAACTGCGCGGCGAAAAAGATTACCGCATCATTGCGGTGGAGCCCGCATCCTGCCCCAGCTTTACAAGAGGAAAATTTGCTTATGATTTCTGCGATACGGGAATGGTGTGTCCGCTTGCAAAGATGTATACGCTGGGCAGCAGCTTTATTCCTTCTGCGAACCATGCGGGAGGGCTTCGTTACCACGGCATGAGTTCCACTCTGTCACAGCTTTATCATGACGGACTGATGGAAGCGGTAGCGGTAGAGCAGACCAGTGTGTTTGAGGCTGCACAGAAATTTGCGAGAATCGAGGGTATTCTGCCCGCGCCGGAGAGCAGCCATGCCATCCGTGTGGCAATCGACGAGGCGATGAAGTGCAAGGAGACGGGAGAAGAAAAGACCATCGTGTTTGGTCTTACCGGAACCGGCTACTTCGATATGGTGGCATACCAGAAATACAACGACGGAGAAATGACGGATTACATTCCCACGGACGCAGATTTGCAGAAGGGCTTTGACGGACTTCCCAAGGTGGAAGCGTAATCAGCTTAAACCTAATATTATTAACCTGATGGTTGTATTTATAGCCTGCCAGTTCCTTATTCGGAGCTTTGGCAGGCTATTTGCAATAGTAAACGTTGAACAGGGAATTGCCCATGGCAATCAGGCCATGAAAGATTGTACAAATAGCATAAAAACATCAGAAAGGGTATGGTATTTGATGGAAGATTATGCTATAATGTAAGCACTTACATGAGAATTTATCAAAAAGGGCAGTTTTACTGCCAAAAAGAAAGGAGTGTAGGCAGGCGTGGAACTGAGAACAGCAGTATCACCCAGAGATGTGAAGCATTATACCACGGAGAGGCTGCGGGAGGAATTTCTGATTCAGAATCTGTTTGTCCCGGGCGAGATTAAGCTGGTATACAGCCACATTGACAGAATTATTACAGGAGCGGCAGTGCCCGTGGAGCCCCTTGTGCTGACAGCGGGGGACGAGCTTCGTGCGGAGTACTTCTGCCAGAGAAGAGAGCTTGGCGTCATCAACATTGGTGGTGCAGGAACCATTACGGTAGATGGAAGGGCTTACAAAGTGGGATTTAAGGAAGCCATGTATATCGGCATGGGCTCTAAGGAAATTATCTTTGCCAGCGAGGATGGAAAGAATCCGGCTAAGTTCTACTTAAACAGCGCTCCGGCGCACAGAACCTGTCCCACCGTGCTGATTAAGCCGGAAGGAGAGCCTGAAGAGGGAGTCGTTATTGTAAAGGATGAAAACAAGGTTGAGTTGGGAAGCTTAGAGGATGCAAACCACAGAGTTATCTGCAAATACATCCTGCCCGGACAGGTAGAAAGCTGCCAGTTGGAAATGGGCATGACGAAGCTGGAGCCCGGAAGTGTCTGGAACACGATGCCTTGTCATACACACGACAGACGCATGGAGGTATACCTCTATTTTGAAATGCCGGAGGATGCTTTCGTGATGCATTACATGGGAGAGCCGAACGAGACAAGGCATATTGTGATGCGCAACGAAGAAGCGGTGATTTCCCCGAGCTGGTCCATTCACTCAGGCTGCGGTTCCAGAGCCTATACCTTTATCTGGGGCATGGTCGGAGAAAATCAGGATTTTGATGATATGGACGGCGTTGCGATGAAGGATTTAATGTAACATAAAATTATAATAAGAGAAGGAGAAGAAAAATGAGCGAGTACACAAATTTCAGTTTGGAAGGCAAGGTTGCATTGGTAACAGGGGCATCCTACGGTATTGGTTTTGCAATTGCTTCTGCATATGCTGAGGCAGGCGCTACTATCTGCTTTAACGATATCAAGCAGGAGCTGGTTGACAAGGGACTTGCCGCATATGAGGAAAAAGGCATCAAGGCTCATGGTTATGTATGTGACGTTACGAATGAAGAGGCAGTAAATGCCATGGTTGCGCAGATTGAAAAGGAAGTCGGCGTAATTGATATTTTGGTAAACAATGCCGGTATCATCAAGCGTATCCCTATGACAGAGATGACGGCTGAGCAGTTCAGACAGGTTATCGATGTGGATTTGAACGCACCGTTTATTGTATCCAAGGCTGTTATTCCTTCCATGATTCAGAAGGGACATGGCAAGATTATCAACATCTGCTCCATGATGTCTGAGCTGGGACGCGAAACAGTATCTGCTTATGCAGCAGCAAAGGGCGGTTTAAAGATGCTCACAAGAAATATCTGCTCTGAGTACGGACAGTATAACATTCAGTGTAACGGCCTTGGACCCGGCTACATTGAGACACCCCAGACAGCGCCTTTGCGTGAGATTCAGCCGGACGGCAGCAGACATCCTTTCGATCAGTTTATCTGTGCAAAAACACCTGCAAACCGCTGGTTAAAGGCAGAAGAACTGACCGGTCCCGCTGTATTCTTAGCTTCTGAGGCTTCCAATGCAGTAAACGGACATATTCTCTATGTAGACGGCGGTATTCTGGCTTATATCGGAAAGCAGCCTGAATAAAAGGAATGAAGTTGCACTAAGGCTGTAAAATACACAGCCTAAGAGCAACTAAGTCATTCCTCGAAGAATCGCCTCTGGCGATTCTTCTTGCGGGTCACTATCTGCAATGATTGCAAACATAAAAAGGAGCAAAAAATGAAAATTGCATTAATTAATGAGAACAGTCAGGCGGCTAAGAATGGGCTGGTGTATGAGACTTTAAAGAAGGTAGTGGAGCCGATGGGACATGAGGTGGTCAACTATGGGATGTATTCCGCGGAAGACGCGCATTCCCTGACCTATGTGCAGAACGGCATACTGGCGGCAGTGCTTTTGAATTCGGGTGCAGCGGATTACGTGATTACCGGCTGCGGCACAGGAGAGGGCGCTATGCTGGCGTGCAACTCCTTCCCGAAAGTGCTCTGCGGACATATTGAATCCCCGCTTGACGCGTACCTGTTTTCACAGGTCAACGACGGCAACTGCGTGGCGCTTCCCTTTGCTGAGAACTTTGGCTGGGGCGGAGAGCTGAATCTGGAATATATTTTTGAAAAATTATTCTGTACGCCGGGGGGCGGCGGTTATCCGAAGGAGCGTGTGGAGCCGGAGCAGCGCAACAAAAAGATTCTGGACGCCGTAAAGGAGGTTACGCATGTTGACATGGTAACTATCTTAAAGAATCTGGACAGGGAGCTTGTAAAGGGCGCGCTGTCAGGTGAGAAGTTTGCGGAGTATTTCTTTGCAGACTGCAAATGCGATAAGATAGCGGCGGCAGTAAAGGAAGTATTAGCATAAAAATAAGCGGCGGCCGGAGGCGCGCAGCGAGTCCGGCCTGCCTGCGAGGAAAAGCCCGAACGGGCAGATAGGAGATTGTCATGAATGCAGTTTTAGAGAAAATCAGCAAAATCGGCATTGTGCCGGTGGTAAAGATTGACAGGGTGGAGGATGCGGTTCCTCTTGCAAAGGCGCTCTGCAACGGCGGACTTCCCTGTGCAGAGGTTACTTTCCGTACGGATGCAGCAGCAGGCGCTATCAAAGCGATGACGGAGAATTTCCCTGATATGTGCGTGGGCGCAGGCACTGTACTCAATGCAGCGCAGGTAGATGCGGCAGTGGCAGCGGGCGCGCAGTTTATTGTAAGTCCGGGATTAAACCCCAATACCGTAAAATATTGTATCGAGAAGAATGTTCCCATCACGCCGGGTACCTCAAGCCCTTCCGATATTGAGCAGGCGATTGAACTGGGACTTGATGTGGTAAAATTCTTCCCTGCAGAGCAGTCCGGCGGACTTGCAAAAATCAAGGCGATGGCAGCACCTTATGTGAACATGAAATTCATGCCTACCGGCGGCGTCAACGCAAAGAATCTGACCTCTTATCTTGACTTCAACAAGATTATTGCCTGCGGCGGTTCCTGGATGGTTCCCGGAGATTTGATTAATGCGGGAGAGTGGGACAAGATTGAACAACTGACCAGAGAAGCGGTACAGACCATGTTAGGCTTTGAACTTGCGCATGTGGGCGTCAATGCTGAAAATGAGGAAGAAGCAGAGAAAGCGGCAAGAAGATTTGCATTTATCTTCGGTATGCCTGCGAAGGTTGGCGGCAGTTCTGTATTTGCAGGAAAGGCACTGGAAGTGATGAAGAAGCCTTACCTCGGCAAGAACGGACACATTGCGATTGCCACCAACTATATTGTAAGGGCAGTCAATTACCTTGAAAATGTCCTTGGCGTGGAATTTGACGAGACGACCGCCAAGAAGGACGATAAGGGCAATCTGAAGGCGATTTACCTGAAGGAAGAGATTGGCGGCTTTGCCGTGCATTTGGTACAGAAATAAACATGAAACAAAATAGAGAGGAAAAATGAAATGGCAAAAGTAATTACGATGGGTGAGATCATGTTGAGATTGTCCACCCCGAACAATGAGAAATTTATTCAGGCAGATGAGTTTGATGTGTGCTACGGCGGCGGAGAAGCCAATGTAGCGGTATCTTTGGCAAACTACGGACATGACGCCGAGTTTGTGACGGCAGTTCCCGACAATGAAATCGGCGAGTGCGCGGTTGCCGCTCTGAGAAAGTACAATGTAGGCACAAAGCACATTGCAAAATGCGGCGAGAGACTTGGAATCTATTTTCTGGAGTCCGGCTCTTCCATGAGACCTTCCAAGGTAGTGTATGACAGGGCACATTCCTCCATCTCTACTGCGACGGAAGCAGATTTTGACTTTGACGCTATTTTTGAGGGCGCTGACTGGTTCCACTTTACGGGCATCACACCGGCAGTATCCGACGCGGCAGCAGAACTGACTGAAAAAGCGCTGATTGCGGCAAAGAAGCACGGCGTAAAGGTTTCCGTGGACTTAAACTTCCGCAAGAAACTGTGGTCCTCTGAAAAAGCACAGAAGGTTATGACAAACCTGATGAAGTATGTTGACGTGTGCATCGGCAATGAAGAGGATGCAGAGTTGGTACTTGGCTTTAAGCCCGGCGAGACGGATGTAACCAGCGGTGAACTGGAGCTTGCAGGCTACAAGTCCATCTTTGAGCAGATGGTAGAGAAATTTGGATTTGAATACTGTGTATCTTCCCTGCGTGTGAGCCATTCGGCTTCCGACAATGGCTGGTCTGCATGTATTTATTCCAAAGAAACCAAGGAATTCTATCATTCCAAAGAATACAGCATACACCCCATTGTGGACCGTGTAGGCGGCGGCGACTCCTTTGCAGGCGGCGTTATCTGCGGTCTTTTGGATGGCAAGGACTTTAAGGCTGCGCTGGAATTCGGTGTTGCGGCTTCCGCACTGAAGCATACCATTCCCGGCGACTTCAATCTGGTTTCCAGAAAGGAAGTAGAGACACTGGCTGGCGGCGACGCTTCCGGACGTGTACAGAGATAATGAACAGAGATGAAAAGAAATAAATGAAAAACTGCTGTTTCACAGGCGAAAAGCTTCTGTGGAACAGCAGTTTTTTATGTTTTATTTTTGTGTCTCATTTTTATGTACCATGACACAGTTTTTCCCATTTCGTTTTGCCTGATACAGCGCATTGTCAGCTTCCTCAAAGAAAGCGCTGGCACTTGCGCGGGGGTGGTCATAGACGGCTGCGCCGATGCTTAAGGTAAAATGTGCGTCGCCAAGGGAGGTCTTGAAGGCAAAGGCGGCAAAGTCCGCGCGTATTTTTTCGGCGACAGCATCCGGCTTATCGTGGGGAAGCAGCATGGAAAATTCTTCTCCGCCATAGCGTGCGCTAAAGCCTTCTTTTTTATTGTTTTCTACAAAGAGCTGTCCTACCTTTTGAATTACCTCGTCGCCAAAGGCATGTCCGTAAGTATCGTTCACCTTTTTAAAATTATCGATATCGGCAATAATAACGGAGAAAGGATGCTGTTCTTTCTCAAACTTTTTTTGGTAATATTCCAATTCCTCATAAAAGGCTTCATGGTTGTAGAGATGCGTCAGGGAGTCTCGTCGGGAGCGCTCTTCGTTTATGACAACATCCTGATTGACCTTTTCAAGAATAATGCAGGTGACAATTGTTCCGCCGATAAAAATGCTGATATCTACAATAGGGCTGAACGATGTCTCCGGCGGCATATAGGGCGAATTCGGTATAAAGTAAAAATGGTCTGCTATGTACAGCAGTATCACAAGAACTGCCTGCAGCAGCGTCATAAGATGGTCACGGTAAAGCGGTGTCAGCATCATAGGAAGCAGCAGCATGGCGGGGAGCATACCGACGCTGGTGTGCACGCATACGGTGATCCCTGCAAACAGACTGATAAGGAGGATGGTGTAGATGGAAACCACCCGTCGCTTATGTGACTGAAAGAGCCGCGTAAAGACAAGCTCAAAGGAAACAAGCGTTAAAAGTTCAAGTCCGCTGGGCGTTAGAATAAACAAATAGAAATAGTAAGATTTGCTGCACTCAGGTGTAGGACTGAAAAATAAAAATAAGAGCAGTTCTACAAACAAAGTGAGCAGCCATATTTTCCAAAACAGTGAAAAGATAGTCCGGTTCCATTCTTTCCATTGTTTCTCATTTAAAGTTTTATTGCTCTTGTTGTTTTTCAGAAGAGCCATAATTTGACCTCCTTGCAATTATTCCCTGGAAAAAGTATACCGCGATTTTACCTTTTTGTATAGTGTTTTGCGTTCGAACACATAAATTTTAGTAGAAATAGATAAAAAGAGGAAACTATTTTTGTAGAAATAGTTTCTTGTATAAAAAGCGGAACAGTGATACAATGAAGAAAACTGGAATATAAGAATAGATTTCCCTAATTGAAGGTATGGAGGATATATGGGGCAGAGGGAAGAAATATTAGAAGGAACTTTGCAGGCGTTTAATCAAAAAGGGTTGAAATTTACCATGGATGACGTGGCAAGAATCCTGCAGATGAGTAAAAAAACGATTTATACGGTATTTCATGACAAAGAAGAGTTGTTTCTTGCCATGGTAGACTATCTGTTTGATCATATTAAGGAAAGCGAACAGCAGGTGCTGGAAGATAAAAAACTGCCCACACTTGAAAAAGTCAGAAAAATTCTGGGTGTTATGCCGGAAGGATATAAGGACGTTGATTTCAGGCAGCTCTATCTGCTAAAGGATAAATATCCAACTATTTACAGACAGGTGGAACTGCGGCTGGAAACGGGCTGGGAGTCAACCATTGCGCTGATTGAGCAGGGAATTGCAGAAGGGGTGGTGCGGCCGATTCAGATTCCGATTCTAAAGTTGATGTTAGAGGCGGCGCTGGAGCAGTTTTTCCAGCGGGATATTCTGATTCAGCATCAGATTTCTTATCAGCAGGCGCTTGATGAAGTGGTAACAATATTGATAGATGGTATTAAGGTACATTAAGGAGGTCCTATGGAAAAACATTTACACTTGAAAAAAACAAATCTGGTGGCAATTATCGCTCATTCCAGCAATGTGATTCTGCTTACGGCATTTACCTTTGTAGAAGCATGGCAGCGAGGAGAGTCCTTCGTTCGGGCGATTATCCTGCTGGCGATCGGCCTGGCACCGGTCGTTGCGGAAGTCATCGCTTTTTGCGGAAATCGGGATACGGGGGCAATAAAGCACCTGCTTGGTATTGGATACGCAGTTTTCTACACATACGCCATATTGACGGCGCAAAACCAGATGGTGTTTGTGTTCGTCATTCCCATGATTCTGATGGTGGTTATGTTCAATGATCAGAAGTACATTATTATGGTAAATACAGGCGTGATTATCCTGAACCTGATTGCCGTGATTGGCGGCGCCTATACGGGGAAGTTTGGGTTTACCACACTAAATGCAGGGCTGCTGCAGCTTGCGTCCGTTGTCATGGTGGCAATAAACTCCTTTCTTGCGGCAAGGATGCTCGGACAGAACAATGCGCAGCAGATAAGCAATATTGAAGAGGCACAGAAGGAAACGGAGAAGCTGCTTGCAAATATTTCAAAGATTTCGGAGCAGATGAAGGTTGGTATAGCGGAAATCGACAAAGGGCTTGACGATCTGCTTACGATATCCGAGGTTACGGAGCAGGCGATGGGCGAAGTTTCGCACGGCGCGACGGACACGGCGGATGCGGTTGAACAACAGCTTCATCAGACAGAGGCAATACAGGAAAAGGTGGAGCGTGTAAGCATTGAGGCAGAGGGCATAGCGGAAAATATGAAGCAGACCACACAGGCGATTCTGGAGGGCAGCAAAAATGTGGATGTTCTTGCTGCATGTACAGAAGCATCCGTGCGCAACGGTGAGGAAGTGACCGGCAAGCTGAAAAGCCTTGACGCCTATATAGAGGAGATGCAGACCATCGTAGGGCTTATCGGCGGCATTACCTCGCGTACAAGCCTTCTGGCGCTGAATGCAAGCATAGAAGCGGCGCGTGCGGGAGAAGCCGGCAGAGGATTCTCGGTAGTAGCAACGGAAATTTCCAGTATGGCGACGCAGACGCAGGAGGCGACCGGCAACATCAACGGACTTATCGGCAATGTGTCTGCTGCGATCCGGGAAGTTGTGCAGGTTATTTATAATATGATAGACGGGATTAACGACGGCAAGACATCCACGGAACAGACCGTGAAGAGTTTTGAACTGATTGAGAAGAGCTCGGGAGAAATAAGCGCCAGCATAGAAAGGCTTCATGAGAGCACGGAGGAGCTGAAAAATGCCAACAGGATGATTGTGGATTCCATTCAGACCATTTCTGCAATTTCCGAGGAGGTGACTGCACGTTCGGGCGAAACCATGGAGGCAGAGACGCGCAACATGAAGGCACTGCGGGATATCAAGGAACAGATGCAGGAGCTCCTTTCCATTACCAAAAAGTAGCATAACATGGAGGAAACGATGTCAGAACGAATTTATCTAAACAATGACTGGAAATTTGCCGAGCAGTTTGACATGGAGATGACAAAGCCTCATTATGCGGACGACGGGATGCAGACGGTAAGGCTTCCCCACACCTGCAAAGAACTGCCATTCCACTATTTTGACGAACAAATTTATCAGATGGTATGCGGTTACCGGAAGGTGCTTTTCATTGCAGAAGAGTGGCGTGGGAAAGTGATAACCCTTACGCTGGAGGGTGCGGCTCATGAGAGCGAAGTGTTTTTGAACGGGGAAAAAATCGGAGAGCATCACTGTGGCTATACGGCCTTTTCCATGGATATCAGCGAGTATGTGAAATTTGGTGAGGACAATGTTTTGGCTGTCAGGCTGAACACCAGAGAGGACAGCAATATTCCTCCCTTCGGGTATGTGGTGGACTACATGACCTACGGCGGCATTTACCGCGATGTGTACCTGGAAGTCAAGAACCCCAGCCATCTGGAAGACGTATTTTTATGGTCGGAGGTTTCCTTAAAACAGCCGAAGGCAAGACTTCACGCGCAGGTGAAGCTTGCAGGTAAGAAAGCTTCTCACTCCCTGCGCCAGTACATCAGAAAAAAAGGGGAAGAGGAGTACCGGCTTTTAGGCGAACAGAAAGTGATAAAGGCAGGAACGGAGGGCTCTGCAGAAGAGGCGCAGGAAGAGGAGCAGCTGTGCTTTACGGCCGACGGTGTGGAGCTTTGGGATATCGACAATCCGGTTTTGTATGAGATAAAGACGCAGCTTCTTTCCGAAGAAGAAGTGGAAGATGAAAAAGTGATTACGTTTGGTTTCCGCAGAGCCGTATTTTTGCGGAGCGGATTTTACTTAAACGGTAAAAGAGTACGGATTCGGGGATTGAACCGACACCAGAGCTATCCATACGTGGGATATGCCATGCCAAAGTCCATACAGAGGATGGATGCGGACATTCTGAAAAAGGAGTTGGGACTGAATGCAGTCAGGACCTCCCATTATCCCCAGTCCCATGATTTTCTGGATCGCTGTGACGAGCTGGGACTTCTGGTGTTTACGGAGATCCCGGGCTGGCAGCATATCGGGGATGAGGCTTGGAAGGAACAGGCGGTACGCAATGTAGAGGATATGGTCAAGCAGTACAGGAACCATACTTCCATCATTCTGTGGGGTGTGCGCATCAACGAATCCGGAGACGACGATGCTTTTTACCTGAGGACAAATGAGGCGGCGCACCGATTGGACCCCACAAGGCAGACAGGCGGCGTCAGGGCGCATAAAAAAAGCTCCCTGCTGGAAGATGTCTATACCTACAATGATTTTTCCCATGATGGGAAACATAAGGGATGTGAGAGTAAAAAGGCAGTTACATCCGATATGGAAAAGCCCTATCTTATCAGCGAGTATAACGGACATATGTATCCGACCAAGGCATTTGACTGGGAGGAACACAGGGCGGAACATGCCATCCGACACGCAAACGTGCTGAATCAGGTGGCGTTAGAGCCGGATATCGCGGGCAGTTTTGGCTGGTGTATGACGGATTACAACACGCATAAGGACTTTGGAAGCGGGGACAGAATCTGCTATCACGGAGTGATGGATATGTTCCGCAATCCCAAGCTGGCGGCAGACATTTATGCCTGCCAGCAGGAAAAGGAGCCCGTGCTTTCCCTGACTTCTACCATGGACATCGGCGAACACCCGGGCTGCAACAGGGGCGATACCTGGATACTGACCAATGCTGACAGCGTCAGGATGTATAAAAATGAAAGATTTATCAAGGAATACCGAAAGGAAGATTCTCCTTACAAGGGATTAAAGCACGGTCCCCTTCTGATTGATGATTTTATCGGGGACGCCATAGAGAAAAATGAGAATTTCAAGCCGGCGCAGGCAAAGGGAATCAAGGATGCTTTAAACCTTACGGCAAGGTACGGGCTTTCCAACCTTCCGAAATCCGTCTACCTGACGGCGATAAAGATGCTGACGGTGTACCATATGAAGCCGACGCAGGCGGTGGTGCTTTACAACAAGTACATCGGGGACTGGGGAGGCGCCTCCACGGTATATCGGTTTGAGGCCGTAAAGGACGGGAATGTGGTAAAAACCATGGTGAAGGAACCGTCAAGGGAAGTAAAGCTGTGGGCGCAGGCGGACCATCAGACGCTTTTAGAGGAGAACACCTACGATGTAGCGGCAGTGCGGATACGGGCGCTTGACGAAAATGACAATCTGCTGAGTTTCTTTTCGGAACCGGTGGTTTTGCGTACAGAGGGTCCCATAGAACTGATTGGCGGCGAAATCATTTCCTTAAAGGGCGGCATGGCCGGCACCTATGTCAAAACCACAGGCGAAGCGGGAGAAGCGGCAATTATCATAACGAATGCACAGGCAGGTGAAATAAGACTGACATTTTCGGTACAGGTTAAAGAAAGGAAGGAGAAATAGGTAATGCAGGAGAGATCAAAGTATATTTTCGGAAATCCCATGACGAACAAGGTATACCGCAAGGCGGTCAAGTCAAAAAAGAAGTATATGAAAAAATTCGGGGACGATACGGGAGTGAATTATCCGGTGTCCTTACAGAAAAATACCCATATCGGCGATTCCCTCGGCGTGGTGGATGTGCTGCTTCCGCAGGAGGGTCAGAAGGCAGACGGCGGCATGGAATTTGACAAGGAAAAAGGCATTATTGTGGGCAATATCCGCATGGGCTTTGGGCATTACCGCATTTCCATGGCAATCGCTTCCGCAGCCAAATCCATGGGTTATACGCCTTACTGGATGGACTTAAATTCCTATAAACAGACCACCTGTACCAAGGTAATCAGCGCGCAGAACGATTTGTATTCCCTGGGCTCCAGACTCTCGGGAAAGAGCCGTCTTTTCAATAAACTGGTGTGGGAGCCCATGAATTACGAGGGCTTCAGAAAGCTTTCCTACAATGCTTCCGACCAGAAGAATGCGGAGTTGATGGCGGCTGTCTACGGCAATGTGCCGAAGGAGATTCCGGTGGTGGCAACCCATGTCTGGCCGGCACAGGCGGCAATCCACAGCGGCATGAAATACGTGGTAAATGCCATTCCCGACAACTGGCCCATGGCGCTTCATTTAGCGGAGGGAAGCCTTCATACGGTGCAGACGAACTACGCTTATCAGGGCTACCGTATCTTAAACGGCATGCAGGGAAAGGACGTCTTAAAACCCATGCCGGAAGAGGATTTGGTATACACCGGACACTATATCGACCATGAGCTTGTTGCCAATATTGAGGCGGACTGCGAGGCAAGAATCCGAAGGAAAGAAAAGGGTGAACCCATGCGGTTTCTGCTGACCATCGGGGGCGCAGGCGCGCAGAAGGAAATTTTTGCCGCCATTATCAAAAATTTGCTTCCTGCCATACGGGAAAAGAAAGCGGCGCTCTATGTGAATGTGGGAGACTATCAGAACGTATGGAAAGAGCTGCTCTCAGAAATCCCCCAGATGCAGGAATTTGCAAAGGAGCATTTTAACGACTGGCAGGCGACAATGCAGTTTGCGGAAGAAGCGCTGACGGGTAAGGTGGAAGGAATCCACGGATTTTATCATGAAAATATTTTTGAGGCGGTTTACTGCACAAATCTCCTGATGAGAAGCTGTGATGTGCTGGTGACGAAGCCGAGCGAGCTGGCGTTTTATCCGGTACCCAAGTTGTTCATCAAGAGAGTGGGAGGGCATGAACAGTGGGGTGCTGTCCACTCAGCGGAAATCGGAGACGGAACCTTGGAGTGCCGCGATATCCCGCATACGCTGCAGATGACGGAACTGTTTATCAAGGAGCAGGGCATGCTGAAGGATATGTGCGAGGCTATTGTGAAAAACAAGGCAGCAGGCATTTATGACGGCGCTTACAAAGTGGTGGAACTTGCTTTTGCACGAAGGAACGGAAACTAAGCAGTATATAAAATAACACATAGACAAGAAAGGAAAGGTATTAAAATGAAACTGTCATTAAAAGAAAAAATTTCTTATGGACTCGGCGCGGTGGGAAAGGATATGGTCTACATGCTTTCCGCCAGCTATATTCTGTATTACTATCAGGATATTTTAGGAGTGAGCGCCATTGCAATGGGTGTCATTCTGATGGTGGCGAGGGTGTTCGATGCGTTCAATGACCCGATTATGGGCGTGATTGTAGCAAAGACCAAAACCCGCTGGGGCAAATTCAGACCGTGGCTTTTGATTGGCACAGTTTTAAATGCAGTTATCCTGTACTTTATGTTTGCAGCGCCGCCTGCGCTGAACGGTAACGGATTGATCGCTTATGCAGCGGCAACTTATATCCTCTGGGGCGTTACCTACACCATGATGGATATTCCCTTCTGGTCCATGATTCCGGCATTTACGGAGGGCGGCAAAGAAAGAGAAGGACTGTCAACACTGGCACGTTCCTGTGCAGGCGTCGGCTCTGCCCTGATTACCATCGTTACCATGGCAAGCGTGGCTTGGCTGGGACAGGGAAATGAGCGCACGGGCTTTCAGTTGTTTGCCTTGATTGTCGCTGTGCTGTTTATTGTATTTACCACCATTGCCTGCATCACCATCAAGGAAAAATCGACGGTTGACGTGGATTCTCCTTCCGTGGGACAGATGTTTAAGGCACTTTTGCAGAATGACCAGGCGATGACGGTGGTGCTCACCATCGTACTGGTAAACTGTTCCGTTTACATTACTTCAAATCTTGTTATTTACTTCTTTAAATATGACTTTGGCGGCGAGTCCTGGCTCAGTGGTTACACGCTGTTTAACACCTTCGGTGGTGGAATTCAGATTTTGTCCATGATGCTGTTCTTCCCGCTGCTGAGGAAGATGTTAAGCGCCATTCAGGTCTTTTATATCAGCTTTGCCATGGCGATTGTCGGCTATGTAACTTTGTTGGTTCTGGCTTTTACCAATATGTCCAACATTTTCCTGCTGCTGATTCCGGGCTTTTTTATCTTTACGGCAAACGGCATGCTGACCGTATTGACAACGGTATTCCTTGCCAACACGGTGGATTACGGCGAACTGAAAAATAAGCGGAGAGACGAGAGTGTTATCTTCTCCATGCAGACTTTCGTGGTAAAGCTGGCGTCCGGCGTGGCTGCACTGATTGCTTCCATCTGTCTTGCTGTCTGCAACCTGAGCAATGATACCACGGACACGGGAGCGGTGGAGATTGCTGCGGGCTCATCGGTTATCGGGCTCAGACTTACCATGACGGTGATTCCCATTGTCGGCCTTTTGATAGCGGTATTCTTGTTCCATAAGAAATATATCCTGACAGAGGAAAAGATTGCGGAAATCACAGAGCAGATTAAGAAATAATGTCAGCATAAGAAAGGGTTGCCATGATTGAGAAAATAGACAGACAGTTTGTTTTGCACACAGCGAATACCACATATTGTTTTCGGGTGCTTCCCACAGGCCATCTGGAGCATCTTTACTATGGCAGGCGGATTACGCTGCCGGCGGGAGAAGGAATTTCCGCACTTTGTGAAAAGCATGCTTTTGCGCCGGGCAATACCAATCTCTATGATAAGGAAAATGCTCATTTCTCACTGGAGGACATCAGACTGGAGATGTCCTCCTATGGAAAAGGCGATATCAGGGAGCCTTTTGTGGAGGTAGTCCATGCGGACGGCAGCAGCACCTCGGATTTTCTGTTTGAAAAGGCAGAAATCAAACAAGGAAAAGACTGCTTTGAAACCCTGCCCGGTTCTTATGGCAGCGAAGAAGAGGCAGAGCAGCTCTGTATTACCCTGCGGGATGAGGGATATGGACTTGTATTGGAACTCTATTACTATGTGTACGAGGACTGCGACGTTATCTGCAGAAGCGCCAAACTTATCAATAAAAGTGAGGAAGAGGTAAAGCTTCTGCGCCTTCTGAGCGCACAGCTTGACTTTGACAGTGCAGGTTATGTGTTCACCACCTTTAACGGCGGCTGGGCAAGGGAAATGAGAAGAAATGATATAAAGGTCTATGCAGGAAAGCATATCAATTCTTCTTATACAGGAACCTCGTCAAGTCGGGCGAATCCTTTTGTGATGCTTTCGAGAGAGAACACGACGGAAGATTTTGGAGAATGTTTCGGCGTCAATCTGATATACAGCGGCAACCACTATGAATGTTGTGAGGCGGGCAGCTTTGGCAAGACGAGACTGTCCGTGGGAATTAATCCACAGTCTTTCTGCTTTATTTTGCAGCCGGAAGAGAGCTTCGAAGCGCCGGAGGCAGTGATGACCTATTCTGCCGCGGGTTACAACGGCATGAGCGGGCAGATGCACAAATTTGTGCGGGAACATATTGTGCGGGGACAGTGGAAGGATAAAGAAAGACCTGTTTTGCTGAATAGCTGGGAGGCAGCATATTTTGATATCGATGAACATAAGCTGCTCAGGCTGGCGAAGGCCGGAAAAGAAGCGGGCATTGAATTGTTTGTCATGGATGATGGATGGTTTGGCGAGCGCAATGACGATACCTCTTCGCTGGGCGACTGGGAGGTCAACAAAAAGAAGCTGCCTTCGGGGATTTCAGGTCTTAGCAGAAAAGTAAAAGAACTGGGACTTTTGTTTGGTATCTGGGTGGAGCCGGAAATGGTCAGTGTAAACAGCAGGCTCTATGAAGCGCATCCGGACTGGGCGCTGCAGATTCCGGGGAAGAATCATTCGGAGGGAAGAAATCAGCGCGTCCTTGACCTTACCAGAAAAGAGGTACAGGATTATGTGATAGAAGCCATGAGCAGCGTATTTTCGTCGGGGGATATCTCTTACGTCAAATGGGACATGAACCGGACCTTTACGGACTATTTTTCCGCAGCCCTGCCTGCAGAACGGCAGGGTGAGGTGGCGCACCGCTATGTGCTCGGTCTGTACCGCTGCATGAAGGAACTGACAGAGCGTTTTCCCCATATTCTGTTTGAGGGCTGCGCTGCGGGCGGAAACCGCTTTGATTTGGGGATTCTCTGCTATTTTCCGCAGATTTGGGCAAGCGACGACACCGATGCGCTCTGCAGGGCGGAGATTCAGAACGGCTACAGCTATGGCTACCCATTGTCGGTGGTCAGTGCCCATGTATCCGGCTGTCCCAACCATCAGACGCTGCGCATAACGCCGCTGGAAACCAGATTTAATGTGGCATGCTTTGGCAGCTTTGGTTATGAGTGTAATTTCTGTGACATGAAAAAAGAAGAACTGGAGGCAGTGAAGGCACAGATTGCCCTGTATAAAAAGTGGCGGAAAGTGCTGCAGCAGGGTACTTTTTACAGAGGAAGAAGCTTTACGGGTACAGACACAGCAGGCAGCGTTCTGGCGGGTGACGAGGGAAATTACATGGAATGGACCTGTGTGGCGCCGGATCAAAAAAGCGCAGTGGGGTTTCTCCTGCAAAAGCTGGTGCGTCCCAACACCCAGTTCCAGTATTATGTGCCGAAAGGCCTTATGCCGAAGGTAAAGTACCATTTCTATAACAGGAAGCTGCAGTACAATGTAAAGGAATTTGGAGATTTGGTTAATACGGTGGCGCCCATCCACATTAAACAGGATTCTCTGGCGCACAATCTGATTGCCAAGTTTGTGAAGATGGACGGCGAGCTGGAAGATTTTTCAGCCTGCGGAGATACCTTAATGTACGGCGGCGTACGGCTGAAGCAGGCGTTTAGCGGCACAGGATACAATGAAGAAGTAAGATATTTTCAGGACTTTGGCTCAAGGCTCTATTTTATGGAGGCAGTGACAGAAGAGCCGGAGGCGGTAGATGAATAAAATACCGGAAGCTTTTACCTGCCTTGATGAAGCGTTGTTCGAGGAACAAATGGAAAAAGTGGAAACACTGCTGGCGGCAGTCCGGCGTGAGGGGCGGCTTCCTGTCAAGGGCGGAGAGCTGTATTATGAGTTGTATCCGCGCAGGGAAGCCAGCGCCGTCGTCGTGATATGCCATGGATTCTGCGAATCCTCTGAAAAATATTGGGAGTTTATCTATTACCTCTACAGCGCGGGATATCAGGTGGCGGTGTTTGACCAGCGGGGACATGGAAAATCCCTGCGGGAGAGCGTGGACGCCGGTGTGGTGCATGTAGAAGATTTCGAGGACTATGTGGAGGACTTACATCTTTTTCTGGAAGATGTGGTAAAGGAAATTGCGGATGGCGGGCCGTTGTATCTGTACGCTCATTCCATGGGCGGCTGTGTTGGCGCGCGGTATCTGGAAAAATATCCGACGGACTTTCAGAAAGCAGTTTTAAATTCGCCGATGCTTGCCATTTATACAGGCCCCTGCCCGTTGTTCGTGGCGAAGGCAGTCTGCGATATGGCAAAGCTTTTTGGCAGAGGAAAGAAGCGTCTGTTTACGCAGGGAGTGTTTCATCCGGACATGCCCTTTGCAAAAAGCTGTTTGGATTCGGAGGCGCGCTATTCCTATTACCAGAAGAAGCGCAGGCAGAATCCCTGCTATCAGACCAGCGCCGCAAGCTATACATGGGGCAGTACTGCGATACAGGCGGGGTATCTTGCCGTAAGCAGCAAAAATGCATCGCAGATATCCATACCGGTGCTTTTGTGTCAGGCGGGAAGGGACAGACAGGTAAAAGCGCCGGCACAGAGAAAATTCATCAAAAGAGTGCAGAACGGAAAACTCTGTGTCTATCCTGACTCCAGACATGAACTGTACAGGGCGGGAAATGCAGTATTAAAGCCGTATATGGAAAATATACTGGAATTTTTCGGTTAAATTCTTTTGGTGACATCATACATGGATTGACAGTTGGAGATATATGATTTATCATAAAGCATGTAAAATATTGTAACTGCAGGAGGTGTAAAAATGAAAAAAATTGTAACATTAGTGCTTGGCATGTGTATGCTTGCTTTTGTATTGACGGGCTGTAGGACTTTCAAGTCTTATACCTATAATGTGGACACAGGCGACAAGATAGAATTGAGGCTGGATACAACGGGCGGTTATGACCTTTCTTCGGATTTGCCATTCACCATCACGAAGGATGGAGAAACATTGAGCCAGGGTTCTTTCATCATCGGTGAAGGCTATGACCTCTATGCAGAGGGAATCAAGAATGACAGTGGTGCAGAAGTGCTTGAAGAGAAGACCTATAACGGGCTGCAATATATTTTTTATTCCTATAATGATAGGGAGTACAATTATGTTGTGAAGATCGTTGGTTCTGATACGGCAGTCTTAATTGGAAATATAGTATCAGAGAAATCGGCGCGGGAATGTTTTGACCGATTGACTATACGCAAAAAATAAATAAATAGGGCTTGACAGATACATAAAAAGGCGGTACAATAATCCTTGCTTGCGGAAGTGCTGGAATTGGCAGACAGGCATGATTCAGGTTCATGTGTATGTACGTACGTGAGGGTTCAAGTCCCTTCTTCCGCATCTGGATAAAGAAACCTTGATAGACATTGAGGTTTCTTTTTTTGTCCGCATTTTTTTGCTTTTGCTTTGCGCAACTTGAAAGTGCGAAGATGAGCCAAAAGGCACATGGTGATTGGTGGACTGTAAATAATATATGTAAGATAATATTCTCAGCAAAGGAAAGGAGGCGTTTTGATGAACTTCGGAAAAAACTTACAGATTTTGAGGAAGATGACGAATATGACGCAGGAAGAGCTGGCAGGGAGAATGCATGTCAGCCGGCAGACCATTTCGAAGTGGGAGCTTGGTGCAATATTGCCGGAGGTTGAAAAACTGGTTGAACTCTGTGAGTTGTTTAACTGCTCCGTTGATGGGCTGCTGCGGGGAAATATGGATTTCAGCAGTGAAGCATATTCTGAAATCAGGCAGGTTACAGTTGCGCCTTTTCGCTATATCAGCTATGCCGTAATAAGCCGTGAACCGGAAGAAGATGCACTGGCACATGTAAAAGGCTGGGCAAAGCATTTAGAAATAGAAAATCCGTATATCATCGGGTGGGATTTTCCACAAGTGTCCCAGGAGCAGAGGAATGTATTCCGTATGCGGGGTTACGGGGCGGCGCTGATACTTGCAGACGGACAGGATGCCGGTGACATAGAGGCGGAAGTGATAAGTCAGAGCAGGCAGGAGTATATTACCATCACCATAAAAGAAATGTCCGGTGGGGAATTTGAAGTCATTCCAAACGCATATCAGGCGCTATCCATGTACATGGCGATAAACGGAATGGAAGAAAAGCATGATTCGACAATTCTTTCCTGTTATGAGCATGAGTATTTGGATTGTGATGGCGTTAAATGCATGGATATTTATATTGCAATCAACTAGAATAAAAACATTTGAGGGAAAAAGTATGGAAATGAATCAATTTAAAGAATGGTTCCCGAAAGGCCACAGACCGGAGATTACAGAGTTGGAGGAGTTCTGGGGCGGCAGTGGCGCTGCTGTTTTATTCAGGGATTTTGCAGCGCATATATTGAATCAGTATGATTTAAGGTTTGGTACTCCGGTGTGGTCTGAAAAAAATGGATGGACATACCGGATTGGGAAATCAGGCGTGTATATAATCAATGGGATTGTGATAGGCAGCGAAGGGTTTACTGTCGATGGAATTGAAGTAAAGGACGAAGCGGGTTATGCCGCGCTGTTAGAGCATATACAAAATGTATATGAGGAAAAAAGCTGCGAATTGCAGGACAAGATTAAGGAAAAGAATCTGCGTCAGGCGGACAGGGAGAAGAAGCGCAGGGAAAGAGAACGCGTGGAGCGAGAAGCGCTGGAAGACAGGATTATTCCGGGAAAATACAATGTATTTCACTGGCCTTCCAAACTGGACATTCAGAAATTAAGACAACTCTATCTGCTGGATGCAAAAGGGATTCAGAATACGGAGCTTGCCGATGAAATAGGATTGTCGCTGTATCTCCGTTGTAAATACGGAAAGGAAGATATGGAGCGCATGGAACGTTATGCTATCCGCTGTCATCATTGCGGTGCGGAACTGGAAGGCGGCGGTGATTTCAGGCAATGCGCCTGCGGATACCAGTATTCTTATAAAGAATACCGCAGAAGTTACCGGAAAAATAACATGCCGACAGGGGCGGCAGCAAAGGTATTCGAGGCGTTTATCACAAATTGGGAGCTTGCAAAAAGCTACAACGAGAAAATCTTACTGATTGACAGCTTGCTGCATGAATTTCATTTGTCTCTGGTTTCGGGAGCCGTACATCGCCCTGTGGCAATGAATTTTATAGAGGGAACACAGGAAAAAGTGACGAGCGTTATCAACAGTCTGGCACAGGATAGGTAAAAGATGATAGGAAAAACAGGGAGGATTTATATGAAACTGACATTAGCAGAGAAAGAACAGATAGAAATAATGACCGAGATATCAAAAGCCGCTTTTGATACAGATGTAGAAGTGGGAGCCGGGAAGGCAGGCGGGCCGCCGGATTATGATTCGGTCGAATGGCACCACAAAATGCAGGAAAGCGGAAACTTATATGTATTGCTGCACAATGACAGCGTCATAGGAGGGGCAATTCTTTTTTCTGATATGCAGAATGAGAAAGTATTGTATGTGGGAAGAATCTTTGTATCCCCGCAATATCACAGGCAGGGATATGGCATTGAGATGATGAGACAAATAGAGGAAAAGTTTCAGGAAGCGCAATATATCAGACTGGATACGCCGATTTGGAATGTCAGGACAAATGCCTTTTATCGAAAGTGCGGTTATCGGGAAACGCATAGAGATAATAAGTTTGTTTATTATGAGAAGAAACGGCAGTAAGTTTTCGAAAATGATAGAAAAACTTACATTTTTTAGAAATAGAGGTTGACTTTTTCACACATAAATGATATTATCAATCTTGCGCGGTGGAAAACACCGGACATAAAAGCGGAAGTGCTGGAATTGGCAGACAGGCAAGACTAAGGATCTTGTGTTGGTTACAACGTGTGGGTTCAAGTCCCATCTTCCGCAGTAAGCCGAAAGTAAAAAGCCTTGATTTTTCAAGGCTTTTTTGCTTTCTAACTCTTAATTTTTCTGTTACACGATGTCATGTAACATTGTTTTTCTGCTTCATTTGTTTCTTTGTCTCATACATGTGGTTATCCGCAATTTGGTATATTTTCTCGATATTATCCTCTTTAGGATTGCAGGAGGCATAACCATATGCAATGGACATATTCAAATCAGTTATTTCTTTATTTTTCTGTTCAATATTTGTTCGGAATAACTCCTTCAGCCGGTTAATTTCTTCCTGGTCAGACGTCTCAATGATGGCAATAAATTCATCTCCGCCCATTCTTGCCACAAGACCGTGTTGTTCAAAGGTTTTTGAAATGACGTCTGCGGCGCTCTTAATCAGAACATCGCCCATCGCATGCCCATAAGTATCGTTTACCGTTTTCAGGTTATTTAAGTCAAAGCAGATAACCGTGTAATCAAGGTTTTCGGAAGCTTTAATTTTATCCATGTATTCCATACAGTAACGGCGGTTGTGGATTTGTGTCAGTTCATCCGTATAGGCGCTTTTAATCAGGAAATTCCGCTCTGCCTCCTGCATTATTTTCTGCGTCATTTCAAAGCAGAAAGAACCAAATAAAATGAAGATGAAAATAACAAGTCCGAGAGAGGTTACGCCTCGCATTGTGAGAACGTTTTTTCCCAGATAGCGGTTGAGGCTATAGCTGATTAAGTCATAGGCAATGCAGACAGTGACTAACAGCATACCCACCAGAAAAAGCCGGTCACTTGCACGGCTGGATTTTAAATTCATAAGTTCTATAAAGATAAAGTATAAAAGAGAGCATACAATCAGCATCTGCACATACTTTAAAGTAGTAGGAAAGTGTACGGTGTTGGTTGCCTGAAGTCCAATCACGACGATTATAACGGCGATATGGATTGTGGCAAGAATCCGGTAACATACTTTGAACAGTTTCTTTTCTAATCGTGCCACGTCATACCACAGATAGACAAACAGTGGAATCGGAGCAAGATAAAGCGACATATATTCCAATAGCGTTATGGAATACAGCGGCATGGAGAAAATGGAAATGACATCGTAGTAGCATAATGTCCACAACCCCATACAAATAGAGAAAATGGAAATACAAAGTACCCGGATATATTTCCTGGATGAAGCTAAGGTAAATATGGTGATAACGCAGGTCATAAGACCAAAAACGAATAAAAAGCAGCCTAAGAACAAGGGAAGCCTGTTTTCCGTCAACAGAATGCGGTGAGCATTCTGCCATTCGTAAATGCTGATAGGTTCGAATGAGGTAAATGCGTTGTTTTCAGACGGTGTGAACTGAACCGTTATCTTTTTTCCTTGATATTCCTCCGGGAAATTAACAAACAGATTTCCACAGCCGATTATCTTATTCTCCATCATTCTGTCATAACCATATTGATAAATAGTTTTATCGTCAATTAAAACCGACAGGGCGGCATATCTGATATTTAAGCGCAGTGTGCCATCCGCAATATCCCAGCTGTCAGGAAGCGTGCGGGTCAATGTAATTTCTGTTCCTTTACTTACGGCATCAAACTGAAAAGTATCTAACGAAACATCGTGGTAGACGTCATTTCCAATGGTAACATCCCAGGAATCATTTAATGAAATATGATTTAATATGGAAGAATAGTCCTGAGAAAAAAGTTTATCTACTTTTGGCATCAAAAACATAATGCCCGCCAGCGCGCATATAACCCATATTATTTGCAATATTAGCTTTTTGGTAATCTTTCTTTGCTTTTTCATATCATGGTTCCTTTTTGTATCTGCAGGTAAGTGCATCTACGCAGAGTGCATTTTCTGTAAATCATTGTAACATATGTTTACTGTTTTTCATAGAAAAATGTGTTGAAAATCTAGAGAAATTATGATTATTCTTTCCTAATACGGATTTTTGAAATTGCTAAATCGAAATTTGTCAATTCTTGTTATATATTTATGGAACAAGAGTTGTAAATTGGTGAAAATAATGCTAAACTGAACTGGGTTACTTTTCGATATTATTAGAGAATCATCCGTATGGAGTTTCTTACAGTTAATATTGATAGATAAAGCTTGAAAATCGGAGACAGGACAGATGCACAGTTACAAATTTTTACTTGATTTGGCAATTATATTATTATGCACTAAATTATTGGGTATTACAACAACGAAAGTACGAATGCCGCAGGTGGTTGGTGCGCTGATGGCAGGGCTTTTGCTGGGACCGGCGGCGTTTGGGGTTCTGTCAGAAACAGATTTTTTGCGGGCTGTGGCAGAACTGGGTGTGATCGTTCTGATGTTCAGTGCCGGACTGGAAACGGATATCAAGGAGTTAAAAAAGAGTGGAAAAGCCTCTTTGGTTATTGCAGCTTGCGGCGTTATTGTACCGATTGCAGGAGGATTTTTGGCTGCCAGTTTCTTTAATAAGCCGGAAATGATACAGTCAGATGCATCGTGCAGTATTTTGCTGCAGAACATATTTATAGGAGTGATTCTGACTGCCACTTCCGTCAGCATCACAGTAGAGACGCTGAAAGAGCTTGGAAGATTGAAAACGCATTCAGGCAATGCGATTCTTGGAGCGGCAATCATTGATGACATTCTGGGAATTATTGCTCTGACAATTATTACAAGTGTGGCAGATCCTTCGGTCCGCATCATAGTAGTTTTGGGAAAAGTGGCGGCATTTTTTGTGTTTGCCATTGTAGCCGGCTTTCTGTTTTATAAAGTTTACAAATATTGGATGTCAAATGCGGATAGAATGCGCCGCAGGCATGTGATTGCGGCCTTTGTGTTTTGCCTGCTCATGGCATACTTGTCAGAACGCCTATTTGGCGTAGCGGACATTACCGGAGCATACATAGCCGGACTGATTATATCTAATGTAGGAGAGTCTGAATATCTGTTGGGAAAGTTTGATGTCGCATCATTTCTTTTGCTGTCCCCGGTTTTCTTTGCAAATATAGGGCTTTCCGTTACGCTTCCGAAAATGACGCCCGCTATTGTTCTGTTTACTTTGATACTTGTTATTGTGGCGATTCTGACAAAGGTTATCGGGTGTGGTCTGGGTGCAAAGCTGTGTGGATATCAGACACACCAGTGCAAGCGAATTGGAGTCGGAATGGTGTCCAGAGGAGAGGTTGCCCTCATAGTGGCAAGCAAAGGAACTGAATTTGGACTGCTGGGAAGCGCTTTTGTGGGACCGGTGGTGGTTATGGTGGTGATTACAACAATCATTACCCCTATCTTGCTTAAAGTCGTCTACAGGAGCGGAGCAGTTGCCGCTGTCGAAGCAGGTGAAGATATTACAGGACATTATGATGAACTTACAAATGTACGTAGAGAGCATCAGTCATAAGGAAATAGAATGATACTCGTTTTGAGGAATTCTGACAGACTGTCGCAAAGTTGATGGAGGCATAGGAACGGGGTGATCCGCTCCGTCCTGTTGCCTCCGCTTAATCCAATTAACATACATACAGCCCACAAATTACCGATTTGCTTAACTGAATCCCCAGGCTCTCAACTTTTCTTAACAGGAACCCATAACTCACAGAACAGACCGCTTTCACCATTTTCAAGGTATATTTCATAGTCTGTATCGTCCGCCTGCGTGTAACCTGTTTGCGGAACAAATTCTTTGAAAAACTTGCTCCATGTTTCCCCTAAACAGTTGCTGTCAGAACCAAAGCATTTAAACACGGCGTAGTCAGCAGGTTCCGTTTCCCATATGGAATAACCGTTATTTGTAAACTGCTCCAATTTTGTAATATCGGTATCAGCATCAATCAGAATGCCGATTCCATAATGGAAATGAGCTTCGCTGTCTCCGGCAGGGCGGCACAAACCATACAAATCTCTTTTTCCTTCAGCACGAAGCAATCTTATAGGTTCAATGAGATTTTTTTCAGAGCATTCCGCCCAAAAGTCGGGAATACTGTGATCATTGTCATCATTGCTGATTTTGTTCGGAAAAGCTTTTACCAATGCGATAAACTGTTGATGTCCTTTGTGTACCATTCTGTAATCCATAATACTACCACCTTCCAATTGGCTTATTATACCATTCTATCTGATATGAAACAATCATAAACCAAAATCAAAAAGCCTTTTCAATCAGTTTTTTAAATGAAGTGGAAAAACAGGTCAAAATGTGGTACGATTAATTCCGGAAAACAAAGATGTTATAACTTTAAGAAAATGTTTTGACTACATTTAAATGAGGGATATGTTTATGACGAAAAAATATTATGAAGCTTATGAGGACAGGTACAAAACCGCCCATGCAAAAGGGGTAAGCTGGTCAAGCGATAAAAATTCTCCCATTGTATTAGATACCATTAAAAAGTATAAGCTGAATCAATGCAGCACAATGCTTGAAATCGGCTGTGGAGAGGGGAGAGATTCCAAAGCTGTACTGGATAAAGGATATAATCTTGTCGCGACGGATATATCAAAAGAAGCGGTTGCATATTGTAAAAAAAATATGCCGACATATAAAAATCATTTTCAAGTTTTGGATTGTATTAATGATTACCATGAAGAAAAATATGATTTTATTTATTCGGTTGCAGTGATACATATGCTTGTATTAGATGAAGACAGAAGTGCTTTTTATAAATTTATTTATGAGCATTTGACAGATGATGGCATTGCTCTAATCTGCACGATGGGTGATGGCAGGGAAGAAATGCAAAGCGACATCAGCAGTGCGTTTACGCTTCAGGAAAGAGAACACGAGTCGGGTAAAATGGTGGTGGCAGGAACCTCATGCAGAATGGTGTCGTTTGAAACTTTTGAAAAAGAAATAAAAGCTAATCACTTGAAGATAACAGAAAAAGGCATTACATCTGCACTACCGGATTTTAATAATCTAATGTTTGCGGTAGTGAAAAAGGATAAATTATGAGCAAAACAATGGTCAGAAGCGCAAAACCGGAAGACGCAGAACGTATTTTGGAAATCTATGCGTATTATATTAAGCATACGGCAATCACTTTTGAGTATGATGTTCCGACGCTTTCCGAATTCCAAAACCGTATGAAAAATACAATGAGGAAGTATCCCTATCTTGTGGTGGAGAAGGACGGGATCATTCAGGGTTATGCATATGCGGGTGCTTTTATCGGACGGGCGGCTTGTGACTGGTCATGTGAAGTTACCGTATATCTTGACCATATGGCACATAAATGCGGCTTGGGAAGAATGATATATGAAGCGCTTGCGAGCCGGTTAAAGGAACAGGGAATCTTAAATTTATATGCCAGCATAGCTTATCCCGAAGAGGAAGATGCATACCTTAACAAAAACAGTGCTGAATTCCATGCACATTTAGGGTTTTCAAAGGTAGGAGAATGTAATAAATGCGGTTATAAATTTGGGCGTTGGTATAACTTAATCTGGATGGAAAAAATGATTGGCAACCATCAGGCAAATCAGCCGCCGGTCAGTTGGTCAGCGCAGTAATTCAGGAGAAATAAATGATATGGCAATGGCAGTTGCAGTCGTCGATGACGACGAGGTACAAAATGAATATTTAAGAAAACTTGTGAAGGAGTGGGCGGACGGCCGTGGTACAGCCGTGGACGTGCGGGGGTATGGCAGTGCAGAAGAGTTTCTCTTTGATTATGAAGACAGACCGTGCAGCCTGCTTTTGCTGGATATTGAGATGGAGGGGCAGAACGGCATGGAACTGGCGAGGAAGCTCCGTGCACAGGGTGACAGCCTGCCGATTGTGTTTATCACAGGCTTTGCGGATTATATGAATGAGGGCTATGATGTGGAAGCGCTTCATTATCTTTTAAAACCCCTTGATGTTGAAAAATTTGTCAGGGTTCTTGACAAGTACGCAGACAGGAAAGCGGACGCTGCGGATGAAATAGTAGTGGATACGGAAAACGGCAGTATGCATCTTGGCATATCCACGATCATGTATGTGGAGGCGTTCGGGCGTAATAGCAGGCTTTATATGCGCGATGGCAGGGAAATAGATTGTCATGCAGGAATCGGTGAACTGCGGGAGAAGCTTCCGGCGGATGAGTTTGTGGGCTGCCACCGTTCGTATATTGTTAATTTGCGATATGTGCGCACAATCGGGCGAACAGAGCTAATTCTTGATGGCGGGCAGCAGATTTTAGTGTCGAGGAGGCTTTACGGGGAGGTCTGCAGAGCTTTTGCCGCGTATTACACTGCAAAAAACGGAGGGTTTGAATCATGAAGCCGCTTTTGATAATAGGAGCCATTGTGGCAATAGCGGCGATAGCTGCGGCTGCCGTGTGGGGAATCAGAAAATTGATTTATCATATCATTGACAGGCGGATTGCCAATTTTCAGAGCAGCCTTATCGAGAAGCAGATGACGGAAACAGAAAACATGTACAGGCAGATGAGGGGCTGGCGGCATGATTACCGCAACCACATCCAGAATATGAAGATACTGCTTGCCGCGGGCAATTATGGGGAAGTAGACGCCTATATGGACGAACTTGCCAGAGATTTGATTACAGTCGATACCGTAATCAAGACCGGCAATGTGATGGCGGACGCAGTGCTGAATGCGAAGCTCTATGCGGCGAAGGCGCTTCAGGCGCGTATCAGCGTCAAGGCGAATATACCGAAAAACCTGCCCATGAGTGATGTGGAGCTCTGCGCCATCCTCGGCAATCTGCTCGATAATGCCGTGGAAAGCTGTGCGCGGATTCCGGAGGAGGAGCGGTTTATCAGGGTGTTTATCGGCGTCATCAAAGGCCAGTTTTATTTGTCCATCCAGAATGCAGCGGGGGAAATGAAAAAGCGAGGCACGGGTTATTTTTCCACCAAGCGGGATGGCGAGGTATATGGTTACGGATTGTTTCGAATTGACCGCATTGCGAATAAATACAAGGGTTTTGTAAACCGCCAGAGTGAGACAGGCGTTTTTGCTACCGAGCTTACCTTTCCGATTGCAGACAGCGGAGAAACCGTTGGTGCAAAATAAGAACCGTTCATGCAAAAATTTTGTGTGAACGGTTTTTTTGCGTATAATAGAAATTAGATGTTTGCAAAACTTAGAAATTATACGGTTGTCATTGTACACATTGTATATTCCAACGCAGACACGCTCTCGCTCCAAGCCAGCCGTAGCGGTACATAAGCTGCCAAAATACGGCAGCTAAGTGCCGACGGCTGGCAAGGGTCTGCTTATGGAATATACAATGTGCACAATTCGAAACAGTAAAGATGAGTTTTGCAATTGACTCATGATAAAAACGTGGGAAGGAGTCAGGGCGGTACGATGAAAAAGAAAACTGAAGACGGTTATTATTTTGATGACGGGTTCGGCGAAATATATAAATATTCCACATGGGACTGTCTGAAATATATGGCACGGTTTAGCTGGCAGAGTGACAAGTGGCTGATTCCTCTGATGGCGTTGAGTGCGGGGGCGTTTTTCGGCGTCGATTTGCTGTGGACCGTTTTTAATAAATATGTGGTGGATTTTGCTTTTGCGGATGAGACGAGGAAGCAGCTGCTTGCAGTGATGTCGGCAATCATTGCGGCAATTCTTGTCCTGAAACTTATTTACGGAAGCCTGCATACAAGAGTGTGTGAAACCAGACTCCGCAAATGCAGGTATACTTTTGTGCGGAAGCTGTATGAAAAGCAGCTTGATACGGACTATGAGAATCTGGAAAAACCGGCAACCAAGATTTTACTTGAGGGCGCAAAGCAGTCCATTAGTTGTTTACTGGAATTTTACTGTAGGATACAGGAAACCATTGGTCTTGCCATTTCTCTTGCGGGCTACAGCACCTTGATATGTATGCTTTCACCGTGGCTTATTCTCATTATTCTTGTACCGACCATCGCCTATTATTATATTGTGAAATACAAAATCACATGGTTTAACCGGCATATAAAGAACTGGCTGGATACGGAGAGAAAGCTGGAGTACATCAAGCGCAAATCGTCGGATTTTACAAACGCAAAGGATATCAGGCTCTATGGTATGAATGACTGGATTGGGCAGATGACGCGCAAATTTCTGGAAGCAAGGCTGTTCTGGTACAAAAGGCAGGGAAAAGAGGAAGGACTGAATGGTTTCCTGCAGTTATTTGCCGTGTCGGTCAGAGACCTTGCGGCATATGGCTTTATTGTGTGGAATCTGGCGAGGGGAAATATGGGACCGGGTGATTTTATCTTATATTTCAGCTCTGTCGGGATGGTCTCCTATGCTTTTTATCATATGATGGACCATATCGCATCCGCCGGCTGGATTACGGCAAATGTGTCGCGGTACAGGGAATTTCTGGAAGTGGAGGACAAATCCAACAAAAAGGAAGGGGTAGGGCTTCCCAAAGGCAATTTTGACATACGTTTTGAAAATGTATGCTACCGCTATGGCGGCGCCGAGGAGGATACAATTCACAATCTGAGTTTTACCATAAAAGCAGGTGAAAAAATAGCGATTGTGGGAAATAACGGTGCGGGAAAAACCACGATAGTCAAGCTGCTCTGCGGCATGTACCGGCGCACGGGAGGGGAAATTTATATCGGAGAACATACCATAGACGAATATAACAGGGATGAGCTATTTAAACTCTACGCCACCGTTTTTCAGGATATTCATGTTATGCCCACCACCATAACGGAGAATATTGTGATGAGAGGATGTGCGGATATGAAAAGTCTGCGCTATGCGATAGAACATTCGGGGCTTGCAGAGAAAATAGAAGCGCTTCCCGACGGAATCGATACTTATCTGGTCAAATCGGTTTATGATGCTGCCACTGATTTTTCGGGCGGAGAGATGCAGAAGCTTGCGCTTGCCAGAGCCCTTTACAAGCAGCAGACCTATGGTGCAAATATTTTACTTTTAGACGAACCTACGGCGGCGCTTGATCCGGTGGCAGAGCAGAATATGTATCAAGAGTATGCGCGGTTTGCGCAGGGAAAAATATCAGTCTTTATTTCCCACAGGCTTGCGTCAACTCGATTCTGCGACAGGATATTTTACTTAAAGAACGGCAGCATTGCAGAGTGCGGCACCCATAGCGAGCTGCTTGCGGCGGGCGGTGAATATGCGGAAGTTTTCGAGGTGCAGAGCCGTTATTACAGACAAAAGGAGGCTTATGCCGAAACCTTTGGGGAAAGTGAGGTGTGCTATGAGTGAGAGCAGTCAGGTAGAAAAACTTACCTTTTCACAAAAGAGAAAACTTCTGGCACGTGCCCTGCGGGATATCAGGCGTTTGTCGCCGGGCTTTGTCACGGCTCAAGTGCTGATTTCCGTGACGGAGGCAGTTATGGACTTCGTGCCAATCATAATGTCGGGTATGGTTATAGATGGTTTTGCGTCAGGAAAGAGCTTTGACTATATTCTGACAGTTATCCTGATTGGCGTGGCGGTTTCTTTTGTTTTGAATATTCCCGGGTACAGTATAAAGCCGAAGTTTACGTATGCAAGCGTGTATAGGCTGACAAGCGGCATTGAGGTTATGCTGAATGAAAAAATTCTGAGCATGGATTATGTCAAAATAGAAAATCCCGAGATACACCGCCGCTATGACAGGATAAAGACCTTTGCCCTCAACTACGACAGGTATGATTTTGGCGTCTATTGTGAGATTGTAAACAAAATAGGGGCGGCGGCAAAGGGAATTACCTACGTTGTGGCAGCACTTGTGGTTACGTGGGAGTTGTACAGTGCAGGTGTAAAGGCGGACGGCATGGCAATTGTCAATTATCTGCTGCTCGCCGCGGTAGTGGCAATTCTTGTCATGCAGAATACCATGCGCAGCAAAAGCATTATAAAGGAAGAGAACATCGAACTGTCCGACGACACCGTAAAGCCTGACAGGGTGCGCAATTACCTTTTGGACAATTATTTCGGCGAGTATCAGGCGGTCAAGGACATACACATATATGGAAACAAAAAATTTGTGCTGCGGCGGTCCGATGAACTGTTTGACAAGTGGCATACCAGCAAACTGCGCAAGGATAAGGTGATTAGGCGACAGCAGCTTGTGGACGAAACCTGTGATGTGGTGCGTTCTGTGCTGATATATGGTTTTGTTACGGGAAAGGCTGTGGCGGGCGCCGTTTCAGCGGGCGCGCTGGTGCAGGATGTGCAGAGTTTTTACCGTATACAGCAGGGCTTCAACATGGCGATTGAGAGCCTCACAAAGATTGACAACTGTATGTTTCCGCTCAAGCTGATTTATGATTTTTTAGATATCCCCGATGAAAAATATGCCGGCAGTCTGCCCACGGAAAAGCGGGACGACAACGAATACGAATTTGCATTTCACAATGTCAGTTTCCTGTATCCGGCGTCGGAGGAGTATGTGTTAAAAAATATTAACCTAAAATGGAAAATTGGTGAAAAAATGGCTCTGGTGGGGCGGAATGGTTCCGGAAAGTCTACGTTGATTAAACTTTTGTGCCGCCTGTATGACCCAACGGAAGGCATGATTACGCTAAATGGAATCGATATACGGAAATATGATATGAAAGAGTATATGGATTTGTTTTCGGTGGTATTTCAGGATTCCAAGCTGTTTTCCTTCCCGCTTGCTGAAAATGTTGCGGCAAGCATGACTTATGACGGTGAGAAGGTGGTGGACTGCGTAAACAGGAGCGGGCTGGGCGACAGGGTGCTGGCAATGCCCGACGGCATCCATACCTGTCTATACAAAGATTTTGACGAAAAAGGCGTGGAAATATCAGGCGGCGAGGCGCAGAAGCTTACGCTTGCGCGGGCGATTTACAAGGGCAGCCCCTTTGTAATACTTGACGAGCCGACGGCGGCGCTGGACCCTGTTGCAGAAAACGAGATATATGTCAAATTTAATGAAATGGTGGGAACAAGAACCGCCATCTATATCTCGCACCGGCTCTCTTCCTGCTGCTTCTGTGACGATATCATGGTTTTGGACAAAGGACAGCTTATCGAGCGAGGGACGCATGAGGAACTGGTAAAGAGGGACGGCATATATTCCCAAATGTGGCAGGCACAGTCGGCATATTACAGGGAAAATCCCGCCTGAAAGTTTGGCACATAGGCAGATAAGCAGTGTTATCTGCCTATGTGAAAGCGTGCAAAGCGTTTTAACGCAGCGTCTATTTTATTTTTCAATACTTTGGTCGGTTTTACATCCGGCTCATACCAAATATTGGAAACCTGTAATTCTTTGTTTTTCTTGTCATATACCATCTCGATTCTGCCCACAAAGCGCTCGCCGTAAAGGATTGGCAGCACATAGTATCCGTACTTGCGCTCAGCCTGCGGCGTATAGATTTCCCATTTATATTCAAAATCAAAAAGAGCCTGTATCAGCTTTCTGTCCCACAGCATATTATCCAAGGGCGCAATAAATTCGCAGCGCTTTTGAGCGGGCACTTCTTTTGCTTTTTCTAAAAGTCCGGTATCCTCAGCAAGACAGTACAGGATATGATTGATGCCTTCTACTTTGATGGGAAGTATTCGTCCTTCAGATAATAATGCGGCAAAAATATCGTCCCGCTCCTTTGACTTTAATCCGGCAATGCCAAGCCACGCGTCGGATGCGCGGTTCCACAACAGTCCCAGCGAACCGATTCTCTTGAGGACGCGCCATTTTCTGTGCTCAAAATCAGAGGGGTAAGGCTCCGGCTCTGCAAGAATATCCGCAGGGACACAGTTTTCGATGAAATCATAGTACTTCATGGTTCCATTTTTGTGGTGGATGGCAAGCTCTCCGCTGAAATACATATGCTCAAGCGCCGCTCTGGAAAGCTTTGTGCGGCTCCAGTACCAGTCTACCTTTTGGGATAAATCCAAATCGGCAGAGCAGAGGGGTCCATTTTCTGCAATGGCGGCAAGGATTTTGTCATGCACCATCTTAATTTCTTCGTGGCTCCGCTCCCAGTTGCGATGCGCTTCCCGTTCCCGCTCATAATATTTCCAGTTTTCTACCGGAATGATGGAAAGATTTTTGTCAAAATAGTCCAGCAGCTTCCGGTCATTATACAAAAGCCCATACAGCATATCCTTGGTAAAGCCTTTTACTCTGGACTGTAAGATGAGCTCCGCATTTTTCCCGCATACGTCAATCGGGTCGAACTGAATACAGCCCGCCTGCCGGATAAAGTCGAGAACGCCGCTTTTCCCTATAAATCTGTATTCTCCCGACAAGCCTTGCTTCAGCAGCATAAACCTGCGGGCTTCGCTTTTGGTAAGGTATGTTTCAGACATGGTAATCCTCCGGGGTGGTTTTGGTAATAGTATAGCATAGCAGGAAAGGGGCGGGCAATTGGCTTTTCTGTCGTGTAGAAATTTGTAGAGGTTTGTATTTAAGTGTGGTATAATTATAAAAAATAATCTTGTAGAGAGGAATGTTGTTATGGCTCTAATTAAATGCCCTGGGTGCGGGAAAAAAATGTCTGATAAGGCAAGTAGTTGTCCTAAATGTGGTTGTCCTACTGTAGGTTGGGGAAATGTGGCGACAGAATCAAGCAAATCACCAAAAAAGAAATTTGCATATGTAACTATTGTAATTGGAGTAATCATAGTTTTTGTAATAGGGATTGCGTGTATGTTTCTATTAATAAATAGAAATAAACCTGCAAAAGAAGCGATGAAAATAATTATTGAAGATAAGGGAAAAAAGGTAAGTTTTGATAGGATATATTATAATAGTAGTGAAAATGCGTGTGTGGTATATTTTAATAATGGAAAAGTTGATGATGTTGCTGTTGTGTTATTAAATAGTAGAGAAGTTGGTTATCAAAATTTGTATAATTTATCAGTTCTTGGAATGGCAATGGCAAAAACAGAAGAACAAAAGCAAAAAATTGCTCAACAAATGATAAATGATCCATATGATCCTGTTTATGTCTATGAGGTAGAAAATGGGAAAGAAACATGGAAATTGATATATCGATAAAAATATAGGATTACGGCAGGGCCGTAGTCCTTTTTTAATGCTCATTTGTATAAAAAAGGAATTCAACAATACAGGTATTTGGAAGATTAAAAGTGGAATTAGCCAATTAGGAATATTTTACAGATGAGTAATATGTTTAGTTTTTCGTGATATGGATAACATAGAAAAATCAAGGAATTGGGAGCATTTGGTTTGAAATGACTGCTAACGAAGTAAAGAAAAGTATGTAATTTTGCGGTTGATTCAGTAGAATGGGTAAAGAATGAATAAATATTGCATTTTCAATGGTTTGTTTTATGGTTGACAACGCAGAGAAAGAAAGTGTGTTCGAAAATCTTGTTTGCAATGGTAAAGGGATTGTGATATAATATAAAAATAATAGAAAATCTATATTATGGAAGTTGTATTAATATTAGTTGGTGTTATGATTGTTAGTGTTCTTGTATACTGCATTTGTAGTAGTTATGGAAAAGCCAAATATGGTGAAGAAGAATGGAATAGACAACTTAATGAAGCAATCAGAATATGGAAAAGGTTATGGTATTAAATGCCCAAATTGTGGACTGGTAAATGTTAAAAAAATTTCTACAGCGAGTAGAGCTATATCGGCTAGGGCTGTAGGTCTTGCAAGTGATAAAATTGGGAAAACATATAAATGTCCCAAATGCGGATACATATGGTAGAATAAATTTTTGTTTAAAATTCATCTTAAAACATCAAATGAAATTAGATGTTTATATAGGGGGGGAATCAATTCCTTGGGATTCCAATAGATGTCAAATATGTGGAAAATTGATGGGGCGTGAGGTATGAGTCATGGACATGTTTTCTCAAAATGCAACATAAAATATAAGTTTTGATATTGCAACAATAAAATTCTAGTTTGATGGGGATGATTAAATTGTCTAGTGAAGAAAAGAATAAGAAAATTAATTTATATGTATTGAGATATAAACACTCTGGTCATTACTATGTTGGAACTGCAGAAAACTTTGAAAAAAGAATGTTAGTTCATTGGCGAAGAGAATCGGGTTCAGTAAAAAGATTACCAAATTGGTCATTTGAAAATAAGTCGAAACAAGGTTTTATCTTTTATTTATTCAATATTGAGGGGGACGGTGTTTCACAGAGCTATGCAGACCTTTGTGAAAATCATTTAGCTAAACTGATTGCTAGAAAAATAAAATATATTAATGAAAAAAAATTCATTAAGGAAGTTCATGTAGGGAATAATAAGTTTATTGACGGAAAAGTTGGAAAATATGATAAAAATAATAATGTTAATAGTAACCAAAAGGAATTAAATGATATTGATAAGGGAATTTATATGTATCTAAAAAATCTAAAATCACTTAACCCCCAAAAAGTAAATAAAAGATTATCAATAAAATGTATTGAAATTGGTTGTGTTAGTGAATACCACCAAAATGATAGTTGGAATGAAGCTGTTGTACGGTTCAAGTTTTCATGTGAGAATAAAGAAAAATAATAGTAACTTTTTTTTTGAGCAATGTCGGCAAAATTATTTAGAAAAGTATAAATATTTATGTGATATTGACCTGAAAGTGAAATTTCATTAATAA
>JAIDHX010000028.1 GCA_029053015.1 Lachnospiraceae bacterium | reverse complement strand
GTAAATAGAGGTAGGTTGTCAAAGAATTTTTATGGAAAACCCTCGAAATTTAAGGTTGACTTTTATTCCTTCCTATGATAAAATACAATTTGTTCGTAAGAAAAGATATTTGCAGGTGTAGTTCAATGGTAGAACACCAGCCTTCCAAGCTGGATACGTGGGTTCGATTCCCATCACCTGCTTTTTTTCATGTTCTGACGGATTTTTGTTGTAAACGATTGACAGAAGGCCGCGTTTATTGATTGTGCAATTGAATCAATAAACGCGGCCACACAAACTGCTGAGTATTCATATTGCGCGGCTTAGAATTTAAAGCTCTGCCCTCCCGCGCCGAAATAGCGTTGCTTAAGTTCCGCTGCCTCATCAGGATGCAGCTTTTTACAGCGTTCATTCACCAGCTTCGTGAAAAATTCTTCATATTCCCTCCGCAGTTCCGTCTTGCGCTTAAGGATGTTAGCATAGATTTGTTCAAAGTGTTCGCTGTCCTTGTTCCAAATATGTTCCAGATACTCGCTGTAGGTATTCATGTACTCATTATCACTGAGACTCTCTACCTTCTCAATCTGTGGCAGCACTTTTTTCAGGTCAAAATCCATCTCATTGTTTGCATACATCTGGAAGATAACATTATAGAGCGTCTGGTTTGCGTGCGGACGGTATGTCATGCTCATATGCTGTGCGTCCTGTTTTAAAATTTTGTTGAATGCAGCCTCCTTGTCGATGCCGTGCAGCACGCGGCCATTACCATCGTTTGTAATGATGAAGTTTTCTCCTTTGGTGTCGAAATTGCACAGCAGCCAGTCGGTCGTATGCTCGCGCAGAATCTGTGGAGCCAGATCCTGCACTGCATCGATTGTTTCCTGCGAAGCAATTTCCGGATGGCGGGAAAAGCGGAACAAGTCAAGACCGTTTTTACTGCTCTCGACGTCATTCAGCCTGCGCTGGAAAGATACCTCCCCGTGCTTGTCTGTACGGCCGACAAAGGCGTCTACTGCCGTAGCCGGATCCATCAGCTTTTGAAGCTGTGCGCCCGCAGCGGTCAGCAAAGCGCCTTCACGCTTATAATAACCCATACAGTTGACCGCCTGTTTGGCAAGCCACTTGCTGCCGTCTATGGCAATGTACTGGCTCATCGGCTTGGTGCCGCCGAGATGGATTTCCTCGTCTTGAACCATGGAAAGCTCGACTGTTGTGGTGTTCAGCAAGTTGAGCAGTTCCTCCTCGGTCTGTGCTTGCTGCGATATCTCTGCTAACTTCTGGTTATAGAGGATAGCATATCTTTCCGGCAAAAAGTTTAAGCCGCGCAGCTGCGAGAGAGGCACAGTGGTGGTGCGCTGCTCCGGCTGGTGTTCCTTAAACGCATCGGTTATTTTCTTCACGCCCATGACAATTGTTTTGGAAAAGTCATAAAAACCGTGCCGGCGCTTGTAGCTGCGCGCATCCGCCTTGTCTGCTTTTTCTGCCTGCTGCACCCGACCTTCCAACTCTTGATCGCGGCGTTCTATGCGTTTCTCGCGTTCATCTTTAAGGTCCTGGGCGGTTTCGTTTGTGAAAATGAAAGTGCCGCCGTCTTCCGATCCGAAATACTTTCTGCGCAGCGCCGCAGCCTCCTCAGGACTAACGTGATCGCATCGTTCATTCACCAGCTTTGTAAAAAAATCCCTGTATTCCATGCGTAAGTACTTTTTACGCCCTAAAATATTTCGTTTAATTTGCGCGTAAGTTTTTGATTTTTCGCCATATTCCTGCGCCTTTTGGTGTAGGTAGTCCTGGAAGATATTCATATATTCATCTTCGCTCATTGCTTCAACATTCTGAATCTGCGGCAGTACCTGATGCAAATCCAACTTCATGCTTCCGTCGGCGAATTTCTGGAACAGGCGGTTGTATACAGTGTTCTGGTCAAAGCGGCAGTAGTCCTTATCCATGTGCTGTGCACCCTCGTCCAGAATCGGACGGAACGCAGCCTCCTTGTCGATGCCGTATACGGTGTCAGGTGCGCCGTCGCCGTTTCCCGTAATGATAAAATTTTCGCCCTTGGTGTCATAGTTGTACAGCAGCCAGTCGGTTGTATGCTCACGTAAAAGCTGAGGAGATAATTCCTCAACGCGCTGAAGCTCCGCATCGGTCATGGCCTCGGGCGTGCGGGAAAAACGGAACAGATCAACAAAGCCGGCATCTCCCGGGCC
>JAIDHX010000027.1 GCA_029053015.1 Lachnospiraceae bacterium | reverse complement strand
CCCCACAGAAACGACTGATTTCCCCCTGCGCCCTGCCAGAGAAATCAATGATATTCACACCTGCATCCTGTCTCAATGTCGGAATTTCTGCCTGCTCCGTCTTACTTTCTCCCTTTAGAATGAAAAGCACTGACAAACATGTTATCAATATCACGATAATAGGCATGATAATAATAAATTTCTTTTTCATTGCTGTTCCTCTCTTCATACCCCTGTCCCCTTTTCTTTTGTTCATCCGCTTTTAATATACAGAATTGCGTAACCGATTACAAGGATATTGTAGAGCAATATTTTAAAGATAAACATAGTATTTTCCGCAAAATCCTATTTCAGAATCACAGTTTTCGTTTTCTCAAATCTCCCAGCATATACAATCTGTCATAAAATGAGGCTGCGCCGAAGCGCAGCCTCAATCCATTTATTATACGGTAACAGATACCTCTTTTATAGAGGGTCTTACATCATACCGCCCATGCCGCCTCCTGCGGGCATTGCGGGTGTCTCTTCCTTGATATTTGCCACAACGGACTCTGTTGTCAGAAGCGTGGAAGCAACGCTGGTTGCATTCTGCAGGGCGCTTCTTGTCACCTTTGCAGGGTCCAAGATGCCTTCCTTTACCATGTCCACATACGCTTCCTTCAGCGCGTCGAAGCCCATACCGCTTTCCATCTCTTTTACCTTGTTCACAATCACGCTGCCTTCAAGACCTGCGTTTGCTGCGATATAGAACAGAGGAGCCTCCAATGCCTTCAGCACAATGCCTGCACCGGTCTTCTCATCACCTTCCATGGTTTCACGCAGCTTCTCCACTTCTTTGGAAGCATGAATGTAAGCAGAACCGCCGCCACAGATAATACCTTCCTCTACAGCCGCTCTGGTCGCTGCCAGTGCATCCTCCAAACGAAGCTTTGCTTCCTTCATTTCTGTTTCGGTTGCTGCGCCCACACGGATAACTGCTACGCCGCCGGCAAGCTTTGCAAGACGCTCCTGCAGCTTTTCTTTATCAAAATCAGAAGTGGTTTCTTCTACCTGATTCTTAATCTGTGCGATACGTGCCTGAATGGCTTCCTTATCGCCTTCGCCGTCCACGATAACGGTATTTTCCTTCTGTACTTTTACAGATTTTGCATGTCCCAACTGTGCCATGGTGGTATCCTTCAGTTCCAGACCCAGTTCAGAGCTGATTACCTGTCCGCCTGTCAGGATTGCGATATCTTCCAGCATAGCCTTTCTTCTGTCGCCGTAGCCGGGAGCCTTCACTGCCACTACATTGAAGGTGCCGCGCAGCTTGTTGACAATCAGAGTGGTAAGTGCCTCACCCTCTACATCCTCAGCAATAATCAGAAGCTTTGCACCGGACTGTACAATCTGCTCCAACAGCGGCAGAATCTCCTGAATGTTGGAAATCTTCTTGTCCGTAATCAGGATGTAGGGATTGTCAAGAACTGCTTCCATCTTATCCATATCCGTTGCCATATATGCGGAGATATAACCTCTGTCAAACTGCATACCTTCTACTAAATCAAGCTCAGTCTGCATGGTCTTGCTCTCTTCAATGGTGATAACGCCGTCATTAGATACCTTTTCCATAGCGTCCGCCACGAGCTGTCCTACTTCATCATCGCCTGCAGAGATAGCGGCAACACGTGCGATATGCTCCTTGCCGTTTACCTTGGAGCTCATCTTTGCGATAGCCTCCACTGCGCAGTCGGTTGCTTTCTTCATACCTTTTCTCAGGATAATCGGATTGGCGCCTGCTTCCAGGTTCTTCATACCTGCGTTAATCATCGCCTGTGCCAGCACGGTAGCGGTAGTCGTACCGTCTCCGGCTACATCATTGGTCTTGGTTGCCACTTCTTTGACAAGCTGTGCGCCCATGTTTTCAAACGCATCCTCTAACTCGATTTCCTTTGCAATGGTAACGCCATCGTTTGCAATCAGGGGTGCGCCGAAGGATTTATCCAGAACTACATTTCTTCCTTTGGGTCCTAACGTTACTCGCACGGTGTTTGCAAGCTGGTCAACGCCTCTTCCTAATGCTGCACGGGCTTCTGCCCCATATTTAATTTCCTTTGCCATAATGATATGCCTCCAAATTTCTTATTTTTTCTCTTTACACTTAAATCTACTGAATCACTGCCAGAATATCGCTCTGCTTTACGATAATGTATTCCTCTTCTTCAATCTTAACGTCTGTTCCGGCATACTTGGAGTAAATAACCTGATCTCCAACTTTCACTTCCATCTTGATTTCTTTGCCGTCAACCATACCGCCGGGGCCTACTGCAACGACCTCTGCCTGCTGGGGTTTTTCTTTATTCTGCCCCGGAAGAACGATACCTGACTTGGTGGTTTCTTCTGCGACCAACTGCTTTAATACAACTCTGTCACCTAACGGTACTAACTTCATAATGATTGCCTCCTTAATCCTGGTCATTTTCAAACTATTAGCACTCAATTAAATCGAGTGCTAATCTCTGGAACTTATATTAAGTTTATATGCAGGGCTTTGCAACTGTATTCACAGGAAAATATTTCCTGTTATATCTCTTTTGCTCTTTTTATCTCTTGTTTTCTCTTGTTTTCTTACTTTTCCCTGTCAGTGTTGATTTAATACTTATTTTATATTCTGTTTATTGCCATTTCCCATTTTGGGCATCTTTGGCTGCCTTTTTCGCCGCTCTCTTCGCTGCACGCTTCTCGCTTGCCTTGCTGCTCAATGTGCCGACTCCCACATAAATGGCAGCAATTCCGGTAAACAGATAGCCCATGGCAAGGTTAGAATAGAAGGTGTTCCACAAATCATACCTGTCCATATACAGACGTAAATCGCCCAGCACCTCAAAATAGGAAAAATGTCCCGGCGCACTTTTATTCAGCGCGCTGAATACCTGAAAGCCGCTGATACACCATGTCGCCGGAAAAATGATTACAAGCCCGAGAATCACGCTGATAATACTGCCGAACCTGTCTATCTCTCCTTTGTTCATCAACTTATAACCGCCCTGTGCCAGCAGGAAAATCAAAATGGCAATCCAGCCGGAAACAAAACCAAGGCAGCCGATTCCAATCCAGATCGCTCCACCAAGCAGCGCACCGCCAAGCGCACCGATAAGGCCCTTTACCTTGCTTACCTCCTTGATAACCGGCTGGTTTCCATTCTGCTGCTGGTATGTAGTGTAACCTGTATTGTAGGTCGTATTGTAGGTTGTGTCGTAAGTTGTATTGTACGTCGTATTGTAGCCGGCGTTGGCATCATAACTGTTCTGCGTATAGCCTGTGCCGGTATTATAGCCGGTCTGGTTGTAATTTGCATTAGGGTCATAGCCGGTCTGGGTATAACCCGTGTCTGCATTATAGCCGGTCTGGGTGTAGTTTGTGTTGGCATCATAACCATTCTGGGTGTATCCTGTGTTTCCGCTCTGCCCGTTATTCATGTTATTGTTGTCCACTGTCACTTTCTCCTCTCGCGATCAATCGAAAATAAAATTTAGCACTTAATTTCCAGATAGCCCAAAAGCTTGCTCATGTCATATTCTTCCATAACGCCGAGGTTCGGATCATAGAACTTGCCGTTGTAACCCACCAGATAATGGCAGAAGCGGCCCATTCTCTCCATCATGATACAGCACTTAGGCAGCACGCAGTCTGCACCCTCCGTATAAGTGATAATATCCGTATGGTCTATGCCGTAATAATTCAGCGCGGAAATCACACGTCCCATGGTACCCTGCCATTCCCTGCAGTCCATTACTCGAATCACGTCCGCAATGGTCACGCCGGCCAGCATAGCCACACAGGTCTGTCCACAGAGACCGTCCGCCTGCTGGATGATGATATCGATGCCGTCAATTTTCCGAATCGGGTTTTCAAAGCTGTAAGGGCTGTTCTGGTCCATCTTAATCAGACTGCCCGTCACATGGAGCAGAATCTTGTGAACCTTTGACAGGTCTGCCTGGATAGCGTCTTCATCCTCCACATGAATCTCATAGTTGCCTTTTTCCTGCGGAATCAGCTCGCAGTCAATAATCTTGTTGTCAAGCACCATATCCGCCTGAATGACTTCTCTCTGCTTGCACACCTCCCATACATTGAAAGGAATCTGAATCATGTACCCTTTTTCTTTTTTTTCAATTTTTCCATTGAAAAAATACCTCATAATTAGATAACCGCCTTTCCTATGCCGTTTTCAAACGCGCATTTCTATAATCTTTAATCAGATTTTAACATAAAATACTGTCATTGCAAATATGAAAAATGTCAAAGTTACCTCTTTTTTCTTGCCTGCGAAGGCGGAATCCCATAACGCTTTTTAAACAGCTTGCTGAAATGGTAAACGTCATCATAGCCCACCTGCGCCGCCACCTCCTGAACACTCCCTGCAAAGCCGGACTCTAAAAGCTCCTTCGCGCGATCCAGCCTTATATTAATCAGATAGTGGATTGGCGTATCCCCGATTTCACTCTTGAAAATTCTGGAAATGTAAAACGGGCTTAAGTACATATTTTCCGCAATGCCGTCCAATGAAATCTTTTCCGCGTAATGGTCTTCAAAGTAGCTGATAACCTGCTCCACCACATATTTCCGGCTGAACGACTCAAAGGCCTGCCCTTTTTTTACCTCCAGCGGCTCCATCTGCTGTCTGACAATCAGCAAAAGCATCTGCATCAGGTACGCCTTCATCATGGAATACCTGCCCTGCCAGCAGACAGCATTTTCCGCCTCCATGGACGCGCAGATTCGGGCAATCTTCTGCCGAAGCTCTCCCGATGTATGAAGCACCGGTCCTTTTTCCGGAATCGGCATCGCATTTTCCGGCAGCCCATTAAACCTGATATCGGAAGCGCCTACGAAAAATTCCGTGGCAGCATTTTCCGGCTTTACTACAAGCCCCTGATGCAGTACATGGGGATTGATAAGTATCAAATCCCCCTCTCCCACGTCATAAAACTTTCCCTCTATCCGGTATCTGCCGCTTCCCGACATAATATAGGCAATTTCCAGAAAATCATGGGAATGGTATGCTTTTTCATCCTCCGCCCGCCTGCCCTTCCATGTAAAAAGAAACGTAGGATTTAATTCTTCTGTTAATAAGCCCCTGCTGTTATCCGTCATAGTCATCCTCATTTCCATGCTGCATTATGTTATTCCCATCAAACCATTGTCACAGACGGCACCTTCGCCCTTATACAGAAGCATTTAATATCTTGTATACCGCGAAGCAATCACCAGATACCCCATAAGTCCAATCACAGAAAGCAGCATACCGATAAAGCAGAGCACTCTGCCCGCTGCCGCCATCCCCGCTTTGTTCGAATTTTTCGCTCTCCGCGCCCGTCCTGCTCCCGTAAAGCTTAAGGGCACCCCGAAAAACGGAAGCGGAAGTCCAAAGATGACGCTGCACAGTCCCATTACAAACGCAGACTTTGCATATTGGCTGTTATCCACCGTCAAAACCGGAATCGGCTGCGCAATCCCCACAGGCGGTGCCAGTTCCTGCCGCATAAGATCAAAAAGCTGCTCTAATTCAAGCAGGAAAGGTTCCTTGCGTGCACCGTACTCCAGTCCCGTTTCTATTTCAAAAGAACGCCTTGCCGCCCCTATGATACCGCCTCCCGATATCCATGCCTCTACATGAAGCGTGCAGCCGTCATAGTACCACTTTAAATATTGATACCCTTCTATCACAGCGTCACCTGCCCGATATACGGGTTCCTTTTTCCAAGTGGACAGGTGAAAACTGTTTTTCGAGAGAAAATCATTCATCATAAAAACCACGAAATCCGTTGGTTTATATAACACCACGTCCTGTATATACCGCCCCATTCTGCCATCCTCCTGTTATTTTTATAAGCATATCACAGATTTCGTCCTTTTTCCATAGCTGTGCAAAAAGATACATGTATGTCACAAGATACTACATTTTCTTTTCATTCGCAAATGCTAGTATAGGAAATTACAAGAATGGTTTCAGGGAGGCGCTTATGTCAGCAATCCAATGGTTTCTGTCCTTTTTAAAAAAATACCGGAACATGATTGTGTTCGGGCTATTTTTCACCGTACTGATTACGGCCTTAAATATTGTAAATCCTTACATCTCAGGACTGATTGTGGATGAGGTAATCAAAGAAAACCGCCATGAGTTACTGCTGCCGCTCATCGGCTGCATGCTTGGCGTTGTCATCATCAAGGGTGGCATGCGCTTTCTTTATCAGTTGATTTTTGAGACCGCATCGCAGGGGATTCTCTATGATATGCGGGATAAGGTATACCGCAAGCTTTTACAGGAGGATTTTCAATTTTACAACAAAAAACGGACCGGCGATTTGATGAGCCGCCAGACGGGAGATATGGATGCCATCCGGCACTTTGTCGCCTATGTTATCTACCAGATTTTTGAAAATGTGCTGATGTTTATTTTTGCCCTCGTCATGATATTTACCGTGAACGTAAAGCTTGCACTTTGTATGCTGGTGGTTCTTCCTTTCACCGCTCTTGCCACTTTTTTCCAGTCAAAGGAAGTAAAACCCGCCTTCCAACGGAACCGGAGCTGCTTTTCTTCCTTAAATGCATTTGTACAGGAAAATATCAGCGGCAACCGGGTGGTACGCGCTTTCTCCAAGGAAGATTATGAAATCAGTAAATTTAACAAGGAAAACGATGCGTTTCGCTCTTCCCAGATAGCCGCCTCACGCGTCTGGATGAAATATGTCCCGCTGTTTGAAATACTCGCCTATGCTTTGAACATTATCCTGATGCTTTACGGCGGTTATATGGCAATCGCCGAAGAACTTTCCCTCGGTGAGCTTGTCACCGTAAACGGCTACCTTTGGATGTTAAACAATCCCTTACGCATGGCGGGCTGGCTGGTCAACGATATCGGCAATTTTGTCACCTCTGTAGAAAAAATTTACGCCACCTACACTGAGGAGCCGCATGTGCGGACTCCAAAATGCGGCATCGTCAAAAAGTTGGATGGAGAAATTGAGTTTAGAAATGTCTCCTACCGCGCTGACGACGAAGATATTGTTATGGATATCAATTTCAAAGTATCTTCCGGTCAGACGGTGGGCATCATCGGTTCCACCGGTTCCGGAAAGTCCACCATTATGAATCTGCTCTGCCGGTTTTACGACACCACCTCCGGGCAGGTACTGGTGGACGGCGCCGATGTCCGCGATATGGACCTTTACAATCTGCGGGACAATATCGGCATGGCAATGCAGGACGTATTCCTTTTTTCCGACACCATCGAAGGAAATATCGCCTATGGACGTCCTGACTGCTCCTTTGAGGAGGTAAAAAAGGCTGCCATCATGGCAGATGCCAACCACTTTATCCAGTCCCTGCCTGATGGCTATGACACCATCGTGGGCGAGAGGGGTGTCGGTCTCTCCGGCGGACAAAAGCAGCGTATTTCCCTGGCACGCGCCCTATTAAAAAAGCCGTCCATCCTGATTCTGGACGATACCACATCGGCTGTTGACATGGAGACAGAAAGCTATATTCAAAAGCAGTTAAAAACCATACAGGCCGATTGCACCGTTTTTGTCATTGCCTACCGCATCTCTTCCATAAAAGACGCCGATTTGATTCTTGTTATGGATAAGGGGCGGATCATTGAACAGGGAACCCACGAAACCCTGCTTGCAGCTGACGGCTACTATGCCGCTGCTTTCCGCAGCCAGTACGGGGAAATTCCCGCTGAAGCGCTTATTTAAGAAGAAGGAGAGGTAAAACAAATGGCACGTAACAGATATGATGTGGATGAAGTGTTGGAGGACAGCTTTGACATCAGCCAGTTAAAGCGTCTCGCCGGATACATAAAACCCTACAAAAAACAGATGGCATTCGTAATTGTCCTGATGCTTTCTGCCTCGGCGCTTACCATGCTGATACCGATTTTCTTTCAGCGCATCATGGATTTTTCCATCCCCCATAAGGATATGAACTCCGTGTTTTTATATGGCGGACTGACCCTTCTGATTGCCCTGTATTCCGCGCTTTCCCTGCGCATTAAGATTAAACATATGAGTACTATCGGACAGAATATTGTCCACGATTTGCGCTGCGATATTTTCTGCCACTTACAGAAGCTGCCTTTCTCCTACTATGACGACCGTCCCCACGGCAAGATACAGGTGCGCGTGGTAAACTATGTGAACAGCCTGAGTGATTTGCTGAGCAACGGTATTGTCAACACCTTTACGGATTTGTGCAATCTGGTTTTTATCCTTGTTTTCATGTTTATCGAGGATGCAAGGCTCACCCTTATCTGTCTCTGCGGCCTGCCCCTGCTTGCCGCCATCATTGTGTTTATCAAGCGAAGACAGCGCCGCGCATGGCAGATACAGAGCAACAAACAGTCCAACCTGAACGCCTATATCGCGGAAAGCATAAACGGCATCCGCGTCACCCAGTCCTTTGTGCGCGAGCAGGAAAACACAGGTATCTTCAACAACTTAAGCGGCAGCTACCGTCATGCATGGATGCGGGCGGTCAAATTCAATTTTGTCCTGTGGCCCAGCGTGGACGTCATATCCACCCTGACCATTTCCTTTGTCTATGTCCTCGGCATCCGCTGGATACTTGCGCCCTCCGCCACCTTGACGACGGGCGTGCTGATTGCCTTTACCGCCTATATCAGCCGGTTCTGGCAGCCCATCAACACACTGGCCGGCTTTTACAATTCCCTGCTCACCGCCATTTCCTATCTGGAGCGCATTTTTGAGACCATTGACGAACCCGTGTTGGTAAAGGATGCACCGGATGCAGCGCCCATGCCTCCCATTCAAGGCGAAGTAACGTTTGAAAATGTCTCCTTCAGCTACGAAAAGGGACATAAAATACTGGACTCCATCAATTTTACTGCAAAAAAAGGTGAAACCTACGCCATTGTAGGTCCCACCGGAGCCGGAAAGACTACCATTGTCAACTTAATCAGCCGTTTTTACAACGTGGATTCCGGACGTATTCTCATAGACGGTGTCGATATCTCAAGAGTAACGCTTCACTCCCTGCGCACTCAGATGGGTATCATGATGCAGGACTCTTTTATCTTTGCCGGCACCATTATGGACAATATCCGATATGGCAATATGTCCGCCACCGACGAAGAAGTCGTTACGGCGGCAAAAACGGTCTGCGCCCACGATTTTATCATGGAGATGGAGAACGGCTATTACACTGAGGTCAATGAAAGAGGCACCCGCCTGTCCGCAGGACAGCGCCAGCTTATCTCCTTTGCCCGCGCGCTCCTTGCCAATCCTCGCATCCTAATTCTGGACGAAGCAACCTCCAGCATCGACACGGAGACGGAAATCCTTCTGCAAAAAGGCTTAAACCGTCTGCTTGTAGGACGCACCTCCTTTATCATCGCGCACAGACTGTCCACCATCAAAAGCGCGGACTGCATCATGTACGTGGACAACGGCGCTATTTTGGAAAAGGGAACCCATGCGGAACTGCTAAATCATAAAAGAGAATACTACAAATTGTATATGTCTCAATACGATTTTCTTGCGCCTGCCAAAGCTTAAACAAGCGCCTTCCGCATCCAGACATGCGGACAATGTTCCTCCAAAAAAATATCACCAAACGCCGTATAACCCTGTTTTTCATAGAAACCGGCGGCAAGCGTCTGTGCCGCCAGCAGCACCCTCATTCCGCCGGCTTCTTTAATTTGTTTCTCCGCTTCCTGTATCAGATGCGCGCCAAGTCCTTTTCCCCTGTACTCCTTCACCACGGCAATCCGCCCAATCACATAGGCTCCTTCCTCTTCAAAGGGATAAAAACGGCAGGTCGCCGCCGAAATGGTGTTGTAGTAAAGCACGAGATGCGTCGCCGTACTGTCCAGATGGTCAAATTCATCGAAAAAACCCTGTTCCTTTATAAATACATTTTCACGAATACGCGCTGCCGAAGCCGGCAGATAGCGGTAGGCTTTTATCTCTTCCATCGTACACCTCCTGTTTACCAAACAAGCTTACAATCAGTCAAAAACTTTTCACAGTCCAAGCAGTCTGGACGCAATTTGAAAATACACCATAAGGGACAGCGCATCCACAATCGTCGTGATAAAGGGACTTGCCATCACCGCCGGGTCAAAGCCGATTCGTTTTGCCAGCACCGGTAATGTGCAGCCAATCAGCTTGGCAATCAGGATTGCCACAACAAGCGTCAGGCAGACCACGATGGAAACACTGAGCCCGACTCTGTCAAACAGCATAAGCTTGGCAAAATTTGCCACCGCAAGCGTAACCCCGCACATAAGCGCCACTCTCGATTCCTTCCAGATAATGCGCAGGGTGTCCTTATAGGTGATTTCTCCAAGGGAAAGCCCACGGATAACTGTTACGCTCGCCTGTCCGCCCGCATTACCGCCCGTATCCATCAGCATGGGAATAAACATCATCAGCGCGGCGCAGGTGCTCAGCGCATCTTCAAAATGGCTGATAATCTGTCCGGTAAAGGTAGCCGACACCATCAGAAGCAGCAGCCATGGTATCCTTTTTTTAAAGGTTTCCAATATACCTGTCTTCATATAGGGCTTGTCCGAAGGCATAATAGCTGCCATCTTTTCAATATCCTCGGTGGCTTCCTCTTCCAAAATATCCACAATATCATCGACCGTGATGATACCGACCAATCGATTCTCATTGTCCACTACGGGCATGGAGGTAAAGTCGTACTTTTTAAATTTGGCAGCCGCCTCCTCCTGATCCATCAGCGTATTAATGGAAATCACGTTTTCATTCATGATATCCCCGATAATCTCATCCGGCTCACTCAACAGCAGATACCGCAGCGCCACGGTGCCCAGCAGCTTTCTCTGCGCATCCAGCACATAGCAGATATTAATCGTCTCGCTGTCAAGACCCACCTTCCGAATCCGCTCAATTGCTCCGGCAACGGTCAGATTTTCCTTCAAATCCACATACTCGACCGTCATGATGCTGCCGGCGGAATCCACCGGATAACGGAGAAGCTGATTGATATCCCTGCGGGTATCGGGACTGGCGTTTGCAAGCAGTTTTTTTACAACATTGGCAGGCATCTCCTCCAAAAGATCAACAGCGTCGTCCGCCATCAGATTATCGATGATCACCGCGGCATCCTTTTCCGACAGGGATGTGATGATGGTCTGCTGGTTTTCAACCTCCAAATAAGAAAACACATCGGCAGCCAAATCCTTCGGCAAAATCCGGAACATCTTGAGCATTTCATCCTCCTCAAGCTGCTCCATCTGCATCGCAACATCTGCCTCGTTCATCTCTGCAACGCGTTGACGCAGAGAAGTATACTGGCAGGTTGTTAATAATTTTCTGATTTCTTCCATATTATCACTCCTTCATAGAAAAATGTGGTCTTCATGCATCGGGCAGGAAGAGGGTTGTCAGTGCTATTCTTCTTACTGTGCGACTTCATAAAAACCACCACCTTTCTATCAGGAGAATCTGTTCATTCATTACTTCCTTTTATTTTATTCCCATCAAACTTCTTTGTCAACGTAATAAAGTTCTTCTAAAACTTCCAGCATTGCCCTGCCGGCTGTCGCCTCCGTAAACTCCTTCGTAAGTTCCTCTTTCCATTCAACAGGAAACAGAAGTTCCAGCCTTACCTTGTCGGTATATTCGCTGCTCTGCGGCTCAAGCCCCCTGCTGCCCAGCAGATACAAAATCCTGCCGACACCGTTATAGTCCGTTTCCACCGCCATACGCACACCGGCGCGCATAGTGCCAATCACACAATTTTTCAGCCCTTCCTTTACCGCCTGCGAGTAAGCCCTGACCAGCCCTCCCGTGCCTAAGAGCGTGCCGCCGAAATACCGCGTGACTACCACTGCCACATTCTTAAGATTTTCTCCCAGAAGCACCTCCAGCATGGGTCTGCCCGCTGTTCCTGAAGGCTCGCCGTCGTCGCTGCACCGCGTCAGGCTCCCCACGACGAATGCAGAACAGTTGTGGGAGGCGTCCCAATACTTTTTCTTCACAACTTCAATAAAGCCTGCTGCCTCCTCCTCGTTCTCCACCCGCTTCACTGTCGCAATAAAGCGGGATTTCTTTTCCACAAGCTCTCCCTGTCCGTCTTCTACTACCACCCGATAAGGCTCTCTGCTCTCATTTCCCAAGTTATCCGCCCCTCCTTCAAATGGTTTTCTGCTTCAAGTATAGCATAAAAGATGTTTTTTTTGTGAACAATTCTAAAGATAAAAGAAAAAACCTTTATTTACCACTTTGTTTTTGGTATAATGTCTGCAAGGGGCAAATTATGCCCTGCCATAAGTCTGTACCACAGACGGAAAGGTGAAACACATATGAATTATGGAAGAAAAGGGGTTCACGCCAAGCAAAGAGCGATGAATTCCAAATCTACAAAAATAGGAAGGAAGATAGCCTTTACCGGTATCAAAGTGGTTCTCGTCGGCATTATCGCCATGGGCATCATCGGCATTTCCGCCGGCATCGGCGCCTTTAAAGGCATCATTGCCTCCGCACCGGACATAGATGTAAACGACGTTGCTCCTGTAGGCTTCTCTACCTTCGTATACGACTGTGAGGGTAACCAGATAGACAAGCTGGTTGCAACCAATTCCAACCGTGTTCAGGTAACGTGGGATCGAATCCCACAGAATTTAGCCGATGCCTTCGTCGCAATCGAGGACCAGCGCTTCTATGACCACAACGGCATTGATATTAAAGGTATTATCCGCGCCGGCTATACCTTCATTCGTTCCGGCTTCCGGCGGGCGGAGGGCGCCAGCACCATCACGCAGCAGCTATTGAAAAATACGATTTTTACCGACTGGGTAAACGAAGACGGTCTGATAGAAAAGCTGCAGCGTAAGTTTCAGGAACAGTATCTCGCCCTTGAAATCACCAAAAAGCTGAGTAAAGAAGAGATTCTGCTCCGGTATATGAACACCATCAATTTAGGACAGAATACCCTTGGCGTGCAGTCTGCCTCACTCCGCTACTTCAACAAAGATGTCAGCGAGCTGACCCTGTCCGAATGTGCGGTAATTGCAGCAATCACCCAGAACCCCTCAAAGTGGAATCCCATTTCCCATCCGGAAAACAATGCCGAACGAAGAGCAAAGGTTCTCCATGATATGCTGGAACAAGGCTATATTTCACAGGCAGAATATGACGAAGCCATGGCGGACGACGTATACTCCCGTATTCAGGAGGTTAATATCGCGATTGCCGAGGATTCCGTAAGTACCTACTTTGTGGATGCCCTGACTGATGAAGTATACCACGATTTGATTGAAGAAGCAGGCTACAGTGCCACACAGGCCGGCGTTCTCCTCTACAGCGGCGGTCTCAGGATCGAATCCACTCTGGATCCCAATATTCAGGCGATTGCTGACAGAGTATTTTCTGACCCTGCCAACTACCCCGAGAATGTCAGATGGTATCTTTCCTACGATTTGACCGTGAAAGATGCAGACGGGGAATATCACAATTACAGTAAGGAAATGATGAAGGCATGGTTTGTGGAAAACCAGAATAAAAACTTTGACCTTCTCTTTAATTCCATAGACGAAGCACACGAAGCGATTGATTTGTACAAAGCCGCCGTCGTTGGCGAACACGACGAGGTCATTGCAGAAAGAGAATCTCTGACGCCGCAGCCTCAGATATCGTTGACCATCATCGACCAGCACACAGGTTACGTAGTCGCCATGATAGGCGGACGCGGTACCAAAGAGGGAAGCCGTACACTGAACCGTGCCACAAGTGCGCTCCGCCAGCCCGGCTCCACCTTCAAGGTAGTTTCCACCTACGCGCCTGCTTTGGACAGTGCCGGTATGACGCTTGCAACCGTCTTTATCGATGCGCCCTTTAATTACAGTAACGGCACACCGGTTCACAACTGGTACGAAACCGGTTATCAGGGTATCAGCTCCATCCGAAAGGGAATCTGGTATTCCATGAACATCGTAACCGTCAAGTGTTTGACGCAGATTACGCCGAAGCTGGGCTTCAACTATCTGTTGAATTTTGGTTTTACCACCCTGACAGAGATTAACGACTGCTACCAGCCAATGGCGCTCGGCGGCGTCGGCGGTGTAACCAATCTGGAGCTCTGCGCTGCTTATGCGACCATTGCCAACGGCGGCGTCTACAATAAGCCCAGACTTTACACAAGAGTTCTCGACTCCAATGGCAATGTGATTTTGGATCACACGGTTCCCGAAACAAGACAGGTTATCAAAGAAACCACTGCCTTTCTGCTGACGGACGCTATGGTTGACACTGTCAACATCGGTACCGGTACATCGGTTCGGTTTCCGAACATGTCCATCGCCGGCAAGACCGGTACAACCTCTGATTACAAGGATGTGTGGTTTGCGGGCTACACGCCCTATTATACGGCAATTACATGGGCCGGATATGATAATAACGTCGTTTTGAACAAAGTAGAGCGAAACCTGGCCAAGAACCTCTGGCGTGCGGTCATGGAGGAAATCCATCAGGATTTGCCCAATGAGCGTTTCCCCATTCCGAGCGGCATTGTACAGTCTTCCGTCTGCACACAGTCAGGCAAGCTTCCCATCGCAGGGCTCTGTGATGTGGCAGGCACAGTCAGGACCGAATACTTTGCAGAAGGAACCGTACCTACGGATAGCTGTGATGTACACTACGTCGGCGATATCTGTGTCTATTCAAATCTGCCGGCCAGCGCGGAATGTCCGTTCAAACACCCGGGTGCGCTCACCCTACAGCCGCAGGAAGACATTTCCCTGTTACAAGGCTCTTCTACCGTTATTGAAAATCCGGATGGCACCACCACCACGGTAGGGCCTGCGGCAAATGTCTGCCCTCACAACGCAGAATTTTATGCAAATCCGGACGCCTATGGCATCATTGAACAGCAGCGTGCAGAGCTTTATGGAATGGGCTATAATTTCTACGGACCTGACCAGACGCCGCCCGCTACGCCTCCACCGGCCGTTCCTCCTGCCAATTAATGCAGTTTGGATACTGATGGGGGAAACCAATCAATACGCAATACCGGACAGATTTTCCGGCTGCCATATAAACAAAAATACCGCCGCTGCGAGTTTGCAGCCGGCGGTATTTTTCTGCTTATAAAACGTATGCCTATATTCCCTTTATCTGTCTGATTTTTTGTTCCAATTCCTGCACACCGTTTTGCGCATTCTGAACTGCACGACACTGCTTTGCAAAAAGCTCATCAGGGTTGTCCCCATAATTTTCATAGTACAGCCTTCCAATTTCCGCGTAGTTCTTTTTGATGACCTCTTCACAGGTGCCAATCTGACTCTTTAAGCTGGCAACCTCTGCCATCTCCTTTGCCTTGTCCACCACGCGCTGTCCCTTGGTTGTGATCGTTTCTTCCACCTTGTTAATGAAATCCATGTCTTTTCCTCCTTATGAACCGTTTTCTATCTGCATGTCTTTATTTCATATTTTCAGCCTTTATGTTTGGTTCTTTCTGCTCTTCTGTTTCCCGCTTCCTGCGCAGAAGACGCATCTCATTCTCCAAATCCAAAAGCCGGTTTGTCAGAACGGCATTCGCCTGCTGCAGCTTCTGTATATCCTCCTGCACCGGATTGGGTAAATCCACCTGACACATATCCTCCCTCGGCACCGACGCATTTCCTCTCTTTACCACTCTGCCGGGCACGCCGACCACAGTGGAGTTAGGCGGTACTTCATTTAGAACAACACTTCCGGCACCTATTTTGGAATTTTCCCCAATGGTAAAAGAACCCAGCACCTTGGCGCCAGCACTCACCATAACGTTGTTGCCCAAGGTCGGATGCCGCTTGCCGTGCTCCTTTCCTGTTCCACCCAATGTAACACCCTGATACAGCGTCACGTTGTCGCCTATTACCGTCGTCTCGCCTATGATAACACCATGCCCATGGTCAATAAAAAAGCCCTTTCCTATTTTAGCGCCGGGATGTATCTCAATTCCCGTCTTGTGCGCCCCCCGCTGGGATACCAGACGCGCCCAGAAATAATGCTTCTTCTCATACAGCCAGTGAGCAAGCCGGTAATAAACCATCGCCTTAAAGCTTGGATACAGAAACACCTCAAGTCCGGAATGTATCGCCGGATCCCGCTCCCGTATCACTTTACTTTCTTCTTTAATAAAACGTATTATGCCCATTGCTACCGCTCTCCCCTGACGCCTTGCACGCCACGCAAAAAAGACCACGACGCATATTGCCACTTCGTGCTCCGTCTCTATTTAGCATATGCAAACTACGCTTATTTGTCAACTTTGGATTTAAAATTTTTGTCCATCCGAATTTTTATAAAAAACCGTTGACAAGACATTTTTTCCTATGTTACAATAACTCTCGGTGATTGTACAGACAACTTCTGTTACATGACCGTGCTGCTGTGGCTCAGTCGGTAGAGCGTCGCATTGGTAGTGCGGAGGTCACGGGTCCGATTCCCGTCAGCAGCTTTTGAATAGCATTGATTTTACTGGATTTGTGGGATATCACAGAACAGAAACCTATCAACGAACCTATCAAACTTTTTTGGTAGGTTTTTTATTTTACCTGAAATTCAGGAATGCTGCTTATAATCTGGCTTTTTGCGTCTATGCTCCTACGGTTCCTGTGATAATGGTTCTCGGTACAAGCAATATCTGTATGCCCATTTGTTCCATGATAAGGCGGTTGTTTATGTTATGTTCAAGCAGAAAACACAAAATTTTAACTTTTGGAAGTAGCATAATGGACTATACTTGCAGAACAAAGTCTCTTCAGGCAATAGTAAAGGATATTGCAAAAGGTCGTATCGTTCTTTCACACAAATTACAGAGAAAAGAGGGGCAGTGGAATAGAGTTCAAAAACCGGATTTGATCGATAGCCTGTCAAGAAAGTATCCCATCAATCCAACATATTCAATTAAGGAAAGCGATACTCTTTCTGTTATTGATGGTGTTCAGCGTCTCTCTACTGTAAGGGATTACTTAAATGATATGTTCGCTCTTTCTAAAACATTGGAGCCTGTAACAGTAAACAATGAAACAAAAAAAATAGCCGGAAAGAAATTCAGTAAGCTTGATGAGGAAACTCAGGACGCAATCAAAAATTCTGAGTTACAGATTTATGAACTGACTGGTTGCACTGAGAAAGATGTTCGTGAAATGTTTAAAAGGCAAAACGCCGGAAAAGCATTATCTAATGGACAACTTCGTATTGTAAGGGAAACTGATGAATTAAGCAGCCTTATCTTCTCTCTTACTAACCATCCTTTTATAAAGAAGGTAGTTACAGACACTCAGTCAAAGAAAGATTTGGATAAAGACATTGTAAGAGAAATCCTTATGCTGACAGAATTGGGAGAAGGTTCCAAACCTATCTCTTTCCGTTCTAAAGATATAGACGCATTTATTGACTATTACAATGATAATATTAACCCAGATAAGATTGAAACATTAAAAACAGCTTTAGATGAGTTGGACAAGGCATTTGAAGAGAATGTAAAAATCAAACAGACTTCTATTCCGATGGTATGTTACGGCATGTACAAAGTAATTGATGGCAAGAAAGATACGGCAAAATATATTACATGGCTGAAGAAGTTTGTTGAAACCTATGATACAAATGAAGAATATTTACAGTACTGCAATGGTGGCGGAACTGCTTCTGCTGATATGGTAAAGGGTAGGCTGAAGTATTTTGATGACGCAGTTAAGAAGATGTAAATCGAAGTTCTTGTAAGATATATAAAAGCAAGTAGACACTTATAGATGGTTTCTACTTGCTTTTATTACGTCTATTTTGTTAATGTCTAATCTTGACATTTTTTGTAAATTATATGAGATATTCTTCAACCATACTCAATTGATACAGCGTTTCAATTCCATTATAATATAAAAGAGGTGTGTCCAAAAGTAATTTGGTGTAGGTTTGTCAAACATATGTTACACCGACCGGAAATAATCCTTCAGTACCTGTGAGGGAGTTTTCCAGCCCAGAGGACGCATGGGGAAGTTGTTGTAGTCCCTGCGGTTATATATCTTTAACTGACTGCTGAAATCCCTGAAAGAATAAAAAGTATGTGTGGCATAAAAGCGTTCATTATTCTTCCGGTGGCTGCGTTCCACTTTCCCATTATGGCGGGGAGTATAGGGCTTAATCAGTTTATGGCGGATTCCCAGCTGTTCCAGCCGCAGCTGAAAGATGGTGGGTTTATCGGAGCCGCCATGGGAACTGAAACGCTTTGTGGATTCCTGGCCGTTATCCGTCTGGACACACTCAATGTGGCAGGGGAATGCCCTGACCAGATGCTCTAAAAACAGCATGGAAGAATAGGAACTGTGTTCTTCAAAGGCCTCCACAAAGCGCCAGCGGGAGTATTCATCAATGGCAGTGTACTGGTAAAAATGATTCCCTCCGGCTTCATTTACAAGACAGGAAGAAGGGACAAATTTCACGTCAATCTGGATGCGCTGTCCGGGATGGTCCATCTGTTCATAAGGTTTTGGGACATACTTAGGGTTAGGAGGATGAACTGCCATAAAGCCCTGTTTTTTGAGGAAGCGGTATAAGCCGGGGATGGAGCGGGAATAACCGCGCTGCATGAGCTTAACCCAGAAAACAACAAGACCGGCATCAGGATTTCTTGTGCGCATATCCGAGATAAGCCTGATTTCCGCAGGTGTATGCTGGTTGGGATGGTGATGTGGACGTCTGGAAAGTTCCCTTAAAGACTCGAGAGAGCCATTGTAACGCCGCTTCCAGCGGTAAATATACTGGCGGTTGGTTTTATACCTGGCTGCAGCTCTTGAGACACCATATTTTTCAGCATATTTAAGAAGGGATAGACGATAGAGCATATCCTGTGTTATAGTAGCCATAGCAGAGAACTCCTTTCGGTTTGTTTTGGTTGTGGTGACTTAAATATAACACAAAGGCAGTATCTCTGCTTTTTAAATATTCAGTTGTAACATATGTATTGTAATCCTACACAAGCTAAGACGAGCGTTTTGACGCTTACGCTTGACATACCTTTTTTTTGAGTTTATAATTAGTTTAGAAATTTGCCATACATGACTAAATATATTTAAAGCATATTATGGGTATATGAGAGGTACTTTTAATGATGAAAAAAATAAAAATACTTATGGGAATGGTTATTTGCTGTTGCACTTTAATGGTAGGTTGCGGTGACAATTCGGTTCAGGAAGCAAAAGATTGTGTTGATAATGTTTTAACCTGTTTTGATATGGTTAAACATTACGAAGAAATGATAGCCGATAGTTCTGATGCTGATTTAATAAAGGAAATGAAATTTGAAAAAGGTCTTAATGAAGCATTAATGCAAGATTATATAGACGAATTCGGAGAAAAATTTGCTGAATTGTCACCAAATGAACAGAAAGAAGTAGACGAGTATATTACCAGAACTTTTGACGAGAGAATTTACAATATAATGTTTGGTATTGAATAGCAGATATGTTAAATGTGTTGTTTATTATTTGCAGTTGTAGGCATTTTGTAGGCATTTTGTAGACAGCACGGGGAGACTGTAAAAAATTTTGTGTAAACTAAATATATGTAATCTATATATCCTCATGGATTGATGTTAAAATAAATATTGATCCAGGAGGATATTTTTATGGCAAGACAAAGAAAACTTTCACCGGAACGCAAAGCGTTCATCAACAGTCTCATCGAGCATTATCATCCAGAGGATGCTGCAGATGTACAGGAAATGCTCGATAGTGTCAAGATTTTTTCGCAAATATAATTTCAGCCGTTTGGTGTCCGGTTATCAGCCGGCTATGATATCAGACAACAGCTCATCTTCCGGTTTGGTGAGATGATCCATGTTCATGTAGCGGCGGGCTCCCCATTGGGTCCCAGCTACATGGCGCAGTCTGACACATACCAGCATCAGGGCGCTCTGTCCGTCGGGAAAAGCGCCGATCGCCTTTGTACGGCGTTTGATTTCACGATTGAGCCGCTCAATGGTGTTGTTTGTCCGTATCCGGCTCCAGTGCTGTGTGGGAAAGTCCATATAGGTAAGGGTTTCCTCAATGCCGTCCTGGAGCTTCTTTGCTGCGGAACTGAGTTTCATCTCTTTTAGTTTTTCCATTACCTGAATGGCTTTTTCACGGGCAGCCTCCTTGCTCTCCTGGGCATGGATAGCTTTCAGCATCATGGCAACTGACTTCATTTTGTTACGCGGTGTGACAGAGAAGATATTCCGGTAAAAATGGACAGTGCATCTCTGGTATCGGGCATCCGTGAATACCTCTGGGATGATCTCCGGAAAGCCGGCGGGTACGCCAATCCTCGATGTGCTCATAAGCCTTTTTGTTGAGGCTGCTGATGGTGCCCGGAGATACTTTTGTCCCCCACAGGGCTTCCGTAATATCTTCTACACGGCGTACAGATACACCTGCCAGGTACATTTCAATCAGTGCTTCCTCTACAGAAGACTCTCTGCGGCGGCAGCGTTCGATGATGGCGGTCTCAAAAGGGACGCCCTTGAGCTTGGGGACTTTCAGTTCCACTTCTCCGGCAGTGGTCTGGAAATTTCTTTTATAATGACCGGAACGGTAACCCTGACGGTCACTGGAACGCTCGTACTTCTGGGCATTTACAAGTTCATCCGCCTCTTTATCGAGCAGGGCATTGGGGGGCTCTTCCACACTGGAACGGACAAGGTCTTTCAGATCGTGCTTTATTAAATCTTCGTTTAGTTGTATAATGTTATCAGACATGGTTTATGCCTCCTTTGGTAGGTTTTGTGTGGTAACTTAATTCTACCAAACGGCTATAGACCATGTCTATTTTTTATGATATTAGAATTTGCGAAATCTATTATACGTTATCTTATTCATTTTCTCTTTAATGCTATTTTTATCTGAATTTTCTTTCAAAAAAAATATATAATCTGCATAAGCCCAAAACAAATCATAAGATAAATCTAGCGCCTCCTTGATTTCTTTAGTAGCATATAAACTTTTTTCTTTAAAAATCGCTAAACTATACTCTTTCTTTAAGCATCTATATGTAATTACGAAACCAATAATTGTAACAAAAACAGAAATCATGCTTATAATATCATTTATTTGAAGTATCTGTAATTCTGTTGCTGGTTTTATAAGCATTCCTGTAAGTAGCATTAAATATTGCATAGTAAATATCTCCAATTA
>JAIDHX010000026.1 GCA_029053015.1 Lachnospiraceae bacterium | reverse complement strand
CTTTTAAAGAACAAAACCTTTTTATAAGAATAGATACAATTGATTATATAAATATTCAATATAGAGATATAGAACACAATTTTCATAATGAATGGTATGAATTAAATGGAGATGAATTGTTATTTCGTGAACCTAAGAGAGGTGATTATAATATTTTTTTAGAAATTAATACTATGTCAAATGAAGAGATATACGATATTATACTAAGTATATTGAATGAAGATGACCAATGAACTTAGATTTTTAAAATAGAATATTGCAAGTAATATAAAGCATTTTGATATATATTCTCCAAATGTTTTATATTATTCCACACTGCATATGTGATGGAACGCGGTCTATGCACTACAGGTAGCCATGGTTTATGTGGTGTGTGGGCATTACGGGGTATCTTTGGATTACCTGCTAGGGATAAGTGACAAAAAATAGTGATAAATAGTGCGTTGTGGACTTGTAAAAATACATCCAATTAGCAACAAATACGACGTAAAATCAAGGAAAATGAGCATTTTGATTATTCCCGACACTCGGCTTATCGTCCTGCTTATTTTAAAATATTGACCGCTTAAGGACCAAAAAATACAGCTTACCGCAAATCGCTTGCGGCAGGCTGTATTTTTTTTTATGATAACCACAGAAATGGGAAAGAGAGGAGAAAGAGATGGAAGCAGTCATAAAGGCAAAAGGCCTGTCAAAGCATTTCGGAAGCGTGAAAGCGGTGGATGATATCAGTTTTACAGTGGAGAAAGGGGAATTGTTTGGATTTCTGGGTGTCAACGGGGCGGGGAAGAGCACTACGATTAACATGCTTTGCACCATATTAGGCCCTACAGCGGGAAGCGCGGAAATCTGCGGTCTGGAACTTGGGAAAAAGGATATGGAAATCCGGAAGAAAATCGGCGTGGTTTACCAAAATAACTGCCTTGACGACAGGCTGACAGTAAAGGAAAATTTATTTACCAGAGGCGTGCTCTATGAGAAAAACAGTGGGAGGCTCACCGAAAATATTGCGCGGATGGTGGAGATACTGGAACTTTCCGACGTATATAAACGAAACTTCGGAAAGCTGTCCGGCGGGCAGAAGAGGCGGTGTGAAATTGCACGGGCACTGATTCACACGCCGGATATCCTGTTTTTAGACGAGCCGACCACGGGGCTTGACCCGGCGACAAGAAAAAAGGTGTGGGAGTGCCTGGAAAAGCTGCGGAAAGAGGAAAACATGACGGTTTTTCTGACCACGCACTATATGGAGGAAGCGGCGAGGGCGTCCCATATTGCCGTGATGGACGCCGGCAAAATCAAGGAATACGGCACGCCGTTTTCTCTAAAGGAAACCTATGCAAAGGATAAACTGCGGCTTGTTCCGAAAAACGGAAATGATTTGGAACTGCAAGAGGTTTTGGAAAAAATGGGGCTGTCCGTCCGCCAAAAAGAAGAATATCTGGTGGTTTCCCTGTCAGACAGCCTTGCGGCGATTCCCGTGCTTTCTGAGGTGGAAGCGTTGCTGGAAGGATTTGAAATGGTACAGGGCTCCATGGACGATGTTTTTTTGAATGTAACCGGCAAAACAGTGGAGGAGGTATTGTAATGAGAGAGATTTATTATTTGACAAAGCGAAACATGCTTTTGTTTCTTCGGGATAAGGCGGCAGTATTTTTTTCGGTTCTGTCCATGCTGATTGTACTTGCATTGATGGTTATTTTTCTGGGAAATATGAACTGTGAGGACGTAGTGGATGCGCTGGCGGAATTCGGCGGCGTGAGGGATACGGCGGCCGATGAAAAAAACGCGGAGTATCTGATAAAAATGTGGACGCTGGCGGGGATTCTGGTAACGAACGCAGTCACAGTCACGTTGACTGTTATGGGCACCATGGTGCAGGATGAGACGAGAAATAAGCTTGTGAGCTTTTATGCGGCGCCTGTGCAGAGAATCAGACTGGCATTGGGTTATATTTTATCATCATGGTTTGTGGGAATTGCGATGTGTGTTTTCACATTGATTGTAGGCGAAGTCTATATGGGCCTGAGCGGTTTTCCGCTTCTTACAGCGTCTGATTGTCTTACGCTTTTTTGGATGATTTTACTCAATACTTTTGTGTGGGCGGCACTGGCGTATCTGCTGGCATTGTTTATCCACAGTGAAAGCGCTTGGAGCGGCGCACTCACCATTGTGGGAACACTGGTGGGTTTTGTGGGAGCGATTTATCTGCCTATGTCGATGCTGCCGGAAGGCGTGGCAAATGTATTAAAACGCCTTCCCGTCCTGCATGGCGCTGCCATGATGCGCGTGGTGTGCACAAAGGATGCGATAGAAAAAACCTTTGCGGGGCTGCCTGAAATGGCTGGCGATGCCTTTAGAGAGCAGATGGGAGTTCACGTGATTATGAATGGAAACGTGGTTTCCGAGCAGATGCAGGTTCTTTTTCTGGTGTCCTGTGGTATAATAGCGATAGCGGCAGCAGCGCTGATTGGCAGAAAACGGAGAATAGCGGAAAGATGAAAATTACGATTGCGGATTGGCAGGACGGGGATGAGGATGAAATTATCATCCGCTGCCGTCAGGTGGACGAACAGCTTTTAAAACTGATATATGCCCTGAAAGCGGGAACGGAGAAAATGACGGTCATGCGGGATGGCAGCATTTTACAGATTTTTCCGAAGGACATTTATTATTTCGAGGCAGTGGACAACAGGGTGTTCTGCTATCTGGAGAAGGAGGTTTTGGAGACGAAGCGGAAGCTCTATGAAATTGAGCAACAGTTTGCAGGTACCGATTTTTTCAGAGCGTCCAAATCAACCATTATCAACCTGTCAAAAGTAAAGACGCTGAGCCCTTCTTTTAACGGAAGATTTGAAGCGCATATGAAAAACGGGGAAAGCCTTGTGATTTCCAGGCAGTATGTGCCGGTTTTGAAACAAAAGCTGGGGCTTTAGGAGGTAAAAGATTGAAAAGAATAGCAGGTATGTTCAATACTTTTGTATATGTTGTCACTATGGTTGTATTCGCCTCAGCGGTCTATATTACCGTATTCTGGGGAGATTCGACGCTTGGTGTAAAGCTTTTATGGGAGATATTGCTGGTGTCCTTCCTGACCAGTCTGGGTACGCTGATATATCCGGAAAAGACAGTCAGTAAAAAGGTAATATGGCTGCTCAGGATTTTACACTATGTGCTGGTGAATGTGGTGGTTTTAGGCTGCGGCATATGGTTTGAATGGTTTTATGCGGACAATCTGCCAATGGTGCTTGGTATGCTGCTTTTGATTGCTGTTATTTTTGTGACGGCATCCTTCATTGTATGGAAGCGGGCGGCACATACAGCGGAGCTTATGAATGAGCGTCTCAAAGCATATCAGGGAGAAGAGTGAATAATAAACATGTAATCGCTTACATTTTTGGATAAAATGCATGAAATAAAAGGAAAGTTTTGGATATAATATACAAAAGTTGGATTGCGATTAAAGAAATGATATAAATTAGTTGATATTTTTTTGGCAGATTGTTACAATAGATGCGGATTAAGTTTGGAAATCTGGGGTGATTTCCGGCTTTCTTGTATTGTTTTATAAACCAATCTATGAAAAGGGAGACAAAACACATGAACAAATGGGTGTACAAATTCAAAGAGGGCAGCGCGGACATGAGAAACCTGCTCGGTGGCAAGGGCGCTAACCTGGCAGAGATGACCAACTTAGGCCTTCCCATTCCGCAGGGCTTCACCGTAACCACAGAGGCTTGTACTGATTATTACAAGCAGGGTGAAACGATTTCAGAAGAGATTCAGGAGCAGATTTTCCAGAATCTTGCAGAATTGGAAGAGCTTATGGGCAAGAAATTCGGTGATAACGAAGACCCGCTGCTGGTATCGGTTCGTTCCGGCGCGAGAGCTTCCATGCCCGGTATGATGGATACTATCTTAAACCTCGGTTTAAATGACGTTGCGGTTGAAGGCTTCGCAAAGAAGACCGGCAATCCCAGATTCGCATACGACTCCTATCGTCGTTTCATTCAGATGTATTCCGACGTTGTAATGGAGGTTCCGAAGTCCTTTTTTGAGAAGATTATCGATGAGGTAAAGGAAGAAAAAGGCGTTACCTATGACACTGAGCTTGATGCAAATGATTTAAAGAATCTGGCAGAGAAGTTCAAAGCTGTTTATAAAGAGCAGATGAAGGGACAGGAATTCCCTCAGGATCCCAGAGAGCAGCTTATGGGCGCTGTAAAAGCAGTTTTCCGTTCATGGGACAACCCTCGTGCTATCGTTTACAGACGTATGAATGATATCCCGGGCGATTGGGGTACCGCTGTAAACGTACAGTGCATGGTATTCGGTAACAAGGGTGACACCTCAGGTACAGGTGTTGCATTTACTCGTAACCCGTCCACCGGTGAGAAGGGTATCTTCGGTGAGTACCTGATCAATGCACAGGGCGAAGACGTTGTTGCAGGTGTTCGTACACCGCAGCCTATCAGCCAGCTTGAGAAGGATCTGCCGGACTGCTACAAGCAGTTTATGGAACTTGCCATGAAGCTGGAGAACCATTACCGTGACATGCAGGATATGGAGTTTACCATTGAAGAGGGCAAGCTGTACTTCCTGCAGACAAGAAATGGAAAGAGAACCGCTCCTGCGGCTATCAATATTGCATGTGATTTGGTTGACGAAGGCAAGATTACGCCGGAAGAGGCTGTATGCCGTATCGAGGCAAAGTCTCTTGACCAGTTGTTACATCCTACCTTCAACGCAGCAGCATTAAAGGCTGGCGAAGTAATTGGTTCTGCACTTCCTGCATCTCCGGGCGCTGCAGCAGGTAAGGTTTACTTTACCGCTGATGACGCAAAGGCAGCAGGTAAGGGCGGCCGTGGCGAAAGAGTTATTCTGGTTCGTCTGGAGACCTCTCCTGAAGATATCGAAGGTATGCATGCAGCAGAAGGCATCCTGACCGTTCGCGGTGGTATGACCTCTCATGCAGCAGTTGTTGCACGTGGTATGGGTACCTGCTGTGTATCCGGATGCGGCGACATCAAGATTGATGAAGAAGCAAAGGTATTTGAACTTGGCGGATATACCTTCCATGAAGGAGATTACATCTCTCTGGATGGTACGACAGGTAAGATTTACAAAGGCGACATCAAGACAGAGGAAGCTTCCGTAGGCGGTAACTTCGGACGTATCATGGCATGGGCTGACCAGTTCAGAACTCTGAAGGTACGTACCAATGCAGATACCCCTGCAGATACCTTAAATGCAGTTAAGCTCGGCGCAGAAGGCATTGGTCTCTGCCGTACAGAGCATATGTTCTTTGGTGAGGACAGAATTCCTAAGTTCAGAAGAATGATTCTTTCCGACACTGTTGAGCAGAGAGAAGAAGCGCTGAAGGCTATCGGCGAATTCCAGAAGGCAGACTTCAAGGCTATGTACGAGGCTTTGGAGGGCAGACCGATGACAGTTCGTTATCTGGATCCGCCTCTTCATGAGTTCGTTCCTACCGAGGAAGCTGATATCAAGGCACTGGCTGAGGATATGGGTCTGACGGTTGCAGAGGTTAAGGCAAAATGCGACGCACTTCATGAGTTCAACCCGATGATGGGTCACAGAGGATGCCGTCTTGCAGTTACCTATCCTGAAATTGCAAGAATGCAGACCAGAGCCGTTATGGAAGCAGCTATCGAAGTAAAGGCTGAAAAAGGCTATGACATTGTTCCTGAAATCATGATTCCGCTTGTAGGCGAGAAGAAAGAGTTGAAGTATGTAAAGGACGTTGTTGTGGAGACCGCAAACAAAGTGAAGGAAGAGAAGAATTCCGATATCCAGTACCACATCGGTACCATGATTGAGATTCCTCGTGCAGCACTGACCGCGGACGCTATCGCAGAAGAAGCTGAGTTCTTCTCCTTCGGTACCAACGACCTGACACAGATGACCTTTGGCTTCTCCCGTGACGACGCAGGTAAGTTCTTAGATTCCTACTATCAGGCTAAGATTTATGAGTCCGATCCGTTTGCAAGACTGGATCAGACCGGCGTTGGACAGTTGGTACAGATGGCAGCAGAAAAAGGCCGCAAGACCCGTCCTGACCTCAAGCTTGGTATCTGTGGCGAGCACGGCGGAGATCCTTCTTCCGTAGAATTCTGCCACAAGGTAGGCTTGAACTACGTATCCTGCTCACCGTTCCGTGTTCCTATCGCGAGACTGGCAGCAGCGCAGGCAGCGTTGAATAACAAATAGTTCTTTTAGAGGCTATAATAAAAAAGAATAGGGAATAGCTTGAAATCGGGGGGTTTGAGCTTGGAGGAGTTCACTGGAAGACCTGGTGGACTCCTCTTTTTGTAGGGCAATCTTTTAATAAACTACCTGCTATGCAAGTGAGATAACAGCACTTTAGCTTACAGTAAAAAAACTCCAATGATTATGGTTTTTGATGCTGCTGATAACATGGCGATGGGGGATAGATGGACATGATTTTGAAAAGCCTCCAACCTTTATCAAATTGTTTAGTTCTGCTAAAAGGTTTGTGGAATTTGTAATTTGTGGTATTTTATATATATGAAGCAATGAACTAAAATTAGTTTGTATTATAATAACGCAGAGAATATTTGGATTTGATGGTCGGTGTTAAAAAATCGAGGCAAATAGCGATGGTAAATTAGAAAATAGTATAAAGTTAGGATGTGATTATATAATGGGTTTGTTGGCAATTATAAGTGGCATATCAACCATAGCATCATTGTTATCAATTTTTTTTGATGTTGATAAAATACATATAAATTTAAAAAAATTTGTACTACTTCTTTCAATGGTATGTTTGGTAATTTTTTCTATTGCTTCAATTATTAACAAGAAGGGTAGTGAAGATAACACAGATGACAATTCGATAGGGTATTCGAGTGATGATTCAAATAGTGAAAATCTAAATAATGAGGAAAAGAAGAGTTCAAGTAATAGCGAGGAGGTATCAGATACTTACACAGGTGAAAGTGTTGAGCCTTTCGAGGAGCTTGTGGATGGAGATAAGAAAAGTGATAGTGACAAGGGAATATTAAAAATAGATCCAATAATGTCTAATGCATATAATGCAGTTGCTATAGAAGATTCGCCTTTTGAAATTCAACCCAATGAAATTATAAAGTTTTCGGGAGAAGTCTCTAGTGACGGACAAAGTATTGATTATGAATATATTCCTTCATTAAGTGGAATATATAGGTTTGAATTTTCAAATGTTCCAAATGGAACGGATTTAAGACTAAGGATTTATAATTCGGGCTGGGAAGAAATGAAATCGGATTATGATCTTGACAATGGAGATGGTTTAACAGAAAATCTCACAGCAGGAGAAACATATTATATAAGAGTTGAGCAGTATAGAGGGTGTGGGGTATATACATTGAATGTAGGACAAAAGAAAGAAACTGTTGATATTACCAATTTTACAGCGGTTTCTGATAGCATTCAGTATACAAATCAGGAAAATGATTACTTGTATGTAGCAGGGAATGGCGGAACATATAGGTTTGAATTTTCAAATGTTCCAAATGGAACGGATTTAAGACTAAGGATTTATAATTCGGGCTGGGAAGAAATGAAATCAGATTATGATCTTGATAACGGAGATGGTTTGACGGTTTCTTTTGCAGCAGGAGAAACATATTATATAAGAGTTGAGCAGTATAGAGAGATTGGGCCATATACGTTGAATATAGGACCCAAAAAGGGAATTGTAGATTTAACAAATTATACATCAATTTCTGACAGTATCCAATATACTGCACAAACAAATGATTATTCATATGTGGCAGGAAATGATGGAACATATAGATTTGAATTTTCAAATGTTCCAAATGGGACGGATTTAAGATTAAAAATTTATAATTCGGGCTGGGAAGAAATGAAATCGGATTATGATCTTGATAATGGCGATGGTTTGACGGTTTCCTTTGTAGCAGGAGAAACATATTATATAAGAGTTGAGCAGTATAGAGAGTATGGATCGTATACATTGAATATTGGACAAAAGAAAGAGATTGTCGATATTACTAACAATACGGCGGTTTTTGATAGTATCCAATATACGGATCAGGAAAATGATTATTTATTCACAGCGAAGTCCGAAGGGACTTATATATTTATTTTTTCAAATGTCTCAGCGGGGAATAGTTTTAGGTTAGGCGTTTTTAATTCTGGATGGGAGCAGCTTAAATCGGACTATAACCTTGGTAATGATAGAGGGGTGGAGGTTTCTCTTTCAGCGGGAGAATCTTATTTTATTCGGGTAACCCAATATGATGGAAGTGGCAATTATATACTAACAGCAGAACGGCGATATGAATAATTGGAAAAAACGATTAGTTATTGGATTTTACCAAATCAGGGCGATATATGTCGAGCTTTGTCAGGTGTCTTAGTTTCCGGTGGATAAAGTTGCGGAAAGCCCACAAAGCCCGTAAATACGGCATTTCTTTAAATACATAGGTCTGAAAGATACATTATTTTCTTGTGTTTTAATGGGCATTTTTACATTCGGGAGTGGGTGAACTTCTGTTCTGGGGTTCTTTTGCCAAAAAGTATGAACGATTTGGCGAAAGTCGGATACAATTTGGCGTAAGTGATACCTTTTGGCAAAACCTCATACGATTTGGCAAAAGTGATACCTTTTGGCAAAACCCCGTACAATCTGGCAAAACCCTATACAATTTGGCAAAAGTCGGTAGTTTCGCCAAATTGTATAGGGTTTTGCCGAAAAGTATGGGGGTTATGCCAAATAGTGTATGATTATAGAGATAAAAATAACATGGGAAAATGATAAGGGGCTGCAAAGGCTCTTTTTTTGGTTGTTTTATGCTTTTCATTCCCGAAAAATAGTCGTTTCGTGCTATTCGATAAAAAACAGGAAATTTTCTGTGATATAATCAATGGGGCTTATTTGCTTTAGCAGGAACGGTATTCTGCCGAAGTAATAGGAAACAGCAGAAAGGATGGTATGCGGATGTATGATGTGATAGTGGTCGGGGCGGGGCCTGCGGGATGCACGGCATCCAAGGTCTTAGCGGAAAAAGGCTATAAGGTTCTTCTGGTGGAGAAGTTCAAGATGCCAAGGTATAAGTCCTGTTCGGGAGTTCTGATAAAGAAATCAATGGAGCTTGTGAAGACCTATTTCGGAGAGGAAGTGCCGGAGTCTGCCATGTGTACCCCGACAGATAACAGGGGCATGATATTCACAAATGATAAGGGGAAGGAATACCGCTTCGAACAGGAAGGGCTTAATGTATGGCGCAGCCATTTTGACGGGTGGCTTGCTAAAAAGGTAGAGGAGAGCGGTGCGGAGGTCAAGGATGGCGTGTCTGCCCTCTCATGCACGGAGCAGGACGGATTTGTGGAAGTCAGCCTGCACGGGGAGAACAATTATACGGAAAGCGCGAAGTACTTTCTGGACTGCGAGGGCGTTGTCGGGACATTGAAGCGGAAGATCGCCGGGGAGGTTCCCGGATACATAACCACCTTACAGACATTCAACGAGGGAAGCATAGATTTAGACCCGCATTACTTCTATGCGTACCTGCAGCCGGAACTGTCGGAATATGATGCGTGGTTCAACGT
>JAIDHX010000025.1 GCA_029053015.1 Lachnospiraceae bacterium | reverse complement strand
TGGGGCGGTGAATATCGTCCGTTAGCTGAACTTATTGCAGAAATGGACGACGTAAAGCGGAAAAGCAAATAGACAAAATCCGGTTTGTTAATAAGATGAAGTATTGGTATTTGAGGAACTGAAAAATAGGATTTGAATACTTGTAGAGGTAAATGTTATGGATATTGGGTTTAGAAAAATAACTGATTTTCCACGAGGAACACTTTGTGCTCTTCTGAAAGAGGGGTATTCTTTTGAACCAAGATTTGAGCGTGATTGTTTAAATCAATGGCAGGAGTTTGAAAAATTTTTCTATGATAATCCACACATTGCAGAGTTGAGTGGTTTTATGACTGTTCTCAGTGATGTTCCTATAGGGTTCGTATCATGGAATCCAACCAATATACCCATATCTGCGGAAATCGGGCATAATTGCATTGCAGCAAAATATAAAGGAAATGGTTATGGCAAGCAGCAAATGCAGGAAGCGGTAAGACGTATCATTGCGCAAGGAGCGAAAAAAATTATTGTTACAACAAATGAAATTCTTATTCCTGCACAACGCACTTATGAAAGCGCAGGTTTTAAATTCATAAATGAATGTGAAGAACCAAACAATGCGGAATATGCAGGTATGAGAATTAACTATGAGATAATTGTAAAGTAAATTTAGAGAGGTTTGCAAAATGCGTGTAGAATATAGAACTAAAAAAGATTTACCATGTAATGAGTTATACCAATTATTTCTTGCGGTAGGCTGGGTAAAAGAAGATGAAACAACACAAGCAATGATTGATAATTTTAATATTGGTTTTATAAATTCAACGTTTGTTTTTTCTGCATGGGTTGATGAACATTTAGTGGGGTGTGTAAGAGTTTTAAGTGATTTACATTTTCGCTCAATAATTTATGATTTAGCCGTTTTGCCGAGTTTTCAAAATAAAGGTATAGGTAAAGAACTTGTACAAAGATGTATAAATGCATGTGAAAGTTCAGAGTGGTTAGTACAAACGGATATGGCAAAGGGCTTTTATGAGAAAATTGGATTTAAAGAAAATGCAGATTATTTTTTAACAATCCCTTGCAAATGGTTCTAACCAGAACATTAAATTCAAGTTTATCGAGAAGTTGTACAAAGAGAAAAATTATAATTGATGGAGGTAAATGAAATGGCTGGGAAGGAAAGATTTGAGAAGGTTTATTCACAAGGAACAATGAACGTCATGGAGATTTGGGTGGATAAAGAGACTGGTGTGAATTATGTGTTTCATGCAGGTGGATACGCAGGGGGAATGACACCCTTGTTGGATAGAGATGGAAAACCGATTATTTCTCCGATTGTGAACAGATAAAATCCGGCTTAATTTTATTTAGATATTATGGAGAGGGAATACATGATATGGCTTAATCCAAATGAGTATAGAAAGCAAAAGTATATTGAATTAAGATTATATGCACCTCAAAATGAAAAAATAGTATTGGATTTTAATCCTCTCAAAGTTTCCGGTGAACCTGACTGGAATCCGGCATGGGAGGAATGGCACTGTTACGCTGCGCCTTTACGTATATATAAACAGGATTACGAACTTTTGCTTGATTATTTCAACAAAATATACCCGACTAAGGATGCATTTGACGGAACAATGGAACCTGCTTTTGATGTCTGCTCTTATAATTGGATAGGCAGAGATGATTGGTTTAAGGTGATTTCCGAAGTAGAACAAGATTTGGAAAACATTTCTGACGATAAAAAGCCTTTTTTTACAGATTTCCTTGAATGGCTAAGAAAAGCACTTAACTATACTTCTATTATTGTTGTTGAGGGCAACTTGTAATGATTCGCGATGTTTTTTGACAAATTATCTTATACAGCAATGATTTTACCGATGCGCAGTAAGATTAGAAATATAGGAGGTAAGCGTACATGATTGGGATATATTTTAGCGGTACAGGAAATACAAAATATTGCGTCGAGAAATTGATACAGGCGTATGATCCTAAGGCAGAAGTCGCCTCTATTGAAGAAGAAAATGTGGCGCAAAAGATAAGTCTACATAGCGAAATTGTCATAGGCTATCCGGTGCAGTTCAGTAATATTCCCAAAATTGTAAAGGATTTTATTGTTGACAATCCGAGTGTGTGGAAGGGACGAAATGTTTTTGTGATTGCTACGATGGGACTGTTTAGCGGGGATGGGGCAGGGATACTCGCCCGCCTGTTGCGCAAATATGGCGCAAACATAATAGGAGGTCTCCACTTAAAGATGCCGGACAGTATCGGTGATGAAAAGGCGCTAAAACGACCGCTTACTAAAAATCAAGAATTAGTAGCGAAAGCGGTACACAAAATTGAGAAAGCGGCGCAGGAATTGAAAGATGGAAATCCTCCGCAGGAAGGATTGGGCTTTTTATATCATGCAGCAGGATTGTTAGGACAGAGACTATATTTCTACAACAAGACTAAAAATTATTCGGACCGGCTGAAAATCAATGGAAATGCGTGTGTGAAATGCGGAAAATGTGTCTCAGTCTGCCCTATGCACAATATATCTATGGGCGAAGAAAAAGCCATACCGGGGAATAAGTGCACAATGTGCTACCGCTGTATCAGTCTTTGTCCGGCACAGGCAATTACGCTGTTGGGCAAAAAGGTTTATGAACAGTGTCGTATTGAAAAGTATCTGTAATGTAAGAAGCTGCTTAGCAGTTAGAATTTGAGAAAACCGGAAAGGAACCAATCATGAAAAATATCCTTATCATACAAGGCGGAGGCAGAGCCAAAGGAAACACATCCCAGCTTGTTGACAGCTTTATTACCGGCACAAAAGAAAGCGGGCATTCTGTTGAATTAATTTCACTTATAAAAAATGAAGTCAAAGGCTGTCTTGGATGCAATGCCTGCCGCTATGGAAAACCGTGCGTCCAGAAAGATTCGTTTAGCGACCTGGTTCCCAAGATAAAAAGTGCGGACTGTATTGTGTTTGCATCACCGCTTTATTTTTGGACTATATCATCCAGGATAAAAGCATTTATTGAAAGATTTTATTGTATTGCGGAGGAAGATACCAATCCACCATTGGGCAGATATGAAAAATATCCGGTAAAAGATTGTGCGCTGCTCATGACCGCAGCAGACAATTTCTTCTGGACATTTGAGCAGGCTGTTTCTTATTATCAGTTTGCAGTCGTAAATTATATCGGATTTAAAGATAAGGGCATGGTACTTGCCGGTGGGTGTGGTGATACCAATGGTAAGCCGCAGATTGATAAGACAAACCATTTGCAGGAAGCATATGAATTTGGAAAGCGTATTTATGCGGAGTAATTACTTGTGACGCGGCAGAAATAGAAAGCATAATATCTATGTGGCGTTGACTGAGGAGGTATACATAATGGATTATCTGAAATGTTGGCTGAGTGATTTGTTTGATGTTATTGAAAACAGTGAGCAATCTGAAAATCACATTGAATTGCTCAAAAAGTGCGGAGGAAATTGTGCAAAGAGAAATTTATTACCCGGTATGAGTGGATTGAGGGAAGAACTGGACGGAAAAAGTGATATGATAGAGATTGCTGAAATAATCAGCAGGCATACGGGGGCAGAATGTATTCCAACATCCGATGGATTTATTTTGACTTATAATCGAGGTAAGGCTTGTGATTGTGCTTTGGTTAATGGTGGATATGTAACTTCTCCCGTTTTTTGTAATTGTACATTAGGCTTTCACGAAACGGTCTGGAGTACCATGTTTGAAAGACCTGTTACAGTAGAATTATTAGAAACATTTTTACGTGGAGGAGATTGCTGCTCGCAAAAGATAACGTTTATATAATCAAGTTTGTTGGTAAGATGAAAAAATTGAAAACCGACATTTAGAGGAGGTAAGGTATATGGATATTGGTAACTATAAGGCATATATTTCGGCAGAAACTATGATGGGACCCAATAGTGTAAGGATATTAGCAGAGCTATTTGACAAATATCCACTACATCTTGCTCCTGATGATAGGATTCTCGATTTGGGATGTGGAAAGGGACTGACAAGTCTTGTCATTGCCAAAGAGACTGGAGCGAGGGTTTTCGCAAACGATTTATGGATAAGCGCAGAAGAAAATGGGGAACGGTTTGTTAAATGGGGTGTTGGAGAGCAGATAACACCTGTTTGTGAAGATGCGAACAATCTTCATTTTGAAAAAAAGCAGTTTCGTGCTCTGATTAGTATCGACTCTTACCATTATTTTGCGGGAAGCAAGGGATTTTTTCAGGAAAAGATTTTGCCGTTTATGAAAGATGGCGGAGAGGTTTTGATTGGGATCCCCGGTCTGAAGGATGAATATTCAGGCTGTGCCGAAGAGCTTCTTTCCGATTGGCTTGGAGATGACAGCTATATGTTCAAAAGTCCAAAATTCTGGAAAGAACTTATCGGCGGACTTGTTTTGTAGGCATTTATATAAAGCTGAAAAAAGCATTGTGATGCGAACCACAAATGATAATGACTGGTATTTCTGTTAAACAGTTTAAATTAATTATAGGAGGCAGTATGAAAAGGAATCTGACAATTAGCAAACGTCGTATGAGTTTATTTTTGGTATTGATAATTGGCCTTGTTTTCATCTTGGGACTTAGCGGTTGTTCTTTTCCCTTGGAGAAAAAACAAGATCCGCTGTTACAATCGGATTACTTGAATCATGATATTGAATACAAGGATCCAGACGATAAGGAATGCCTAAGAATTTTGGTGCGTTTGCTGCAGGCGGTGGACCAAAAGGACCGAGAAACGATAAAGGGAATGTTTTCTAAGGAAGCATTGGATAATATCGATGACATAGATGAGAAGATAGATCTGTTTATTGAGACATTTCCAACATGGGAATGCAAGTATGGCCCTTCATTTGGGGGAATGGGAAAACATGCAAATAGAGGAACAATTACAAAATGGATCAAGCCGACTTTTGATTTTGAATCAGAAGGAAGACAATATGTATTAAAATTTATTTATTTTACGGAGGCAGATGAAAATCCGGATCAGCTGGGATTATCTATGATTCAAATATATGAAAGATATATATCGGGTTATAGCGAGGACTTTAAGGCACAAGGTGAAGATTCGCCACATGATATTTACTTGTGGGATTATACAAT
>JAIDHX010000024.1 GCA_029053015.1 Lachnospiraceae bacterium | reverse complement strand
TTTGCAGATTTTAGAATAAAGTATAATTTAAGAAATTTTTTCAGGACATACTGTATAAAATATATTATGCAGGACATGCATGCGTCTGCAAAAATGTTTCAGAATGGGGAACAAAATGTATAAAAAATATATTTTAGCGCTGTTACTTGTCAACATGATAGCGTTGGTGGCAGTTTTTAACATTACCGGACTTAAGGTAAATCGTATTTTGGCAACGCCTGCCTTTAAACTGAATCTGCAGGAGGCGCTTGCCCCGCAGGAGCAGGAGAGCCACGACGGACTTGTGCAAGCCGTATCTTCCGGACAACTTGTTATTTTTTATGAAGTTTTGGAAAAAGAGTGGAAGTATGAAATTTCGGATGAGGATTATGAAGTACTTCTGCGGATTGTGGAGGCGGAAGCCGGGAGCGAGGACATAGAAGGAAGGATGCTGGTTGCCGGCGTCGTACTGAACAGAGTAAACAGCGAAGCATTTCCTGACACAGTAAAAGAAGTGGTGTTCCAGCGGGAAAACGGAACGGCACAGTTTTCTCCCGCCTACAGCGGAAGATATGACAAAGTAATTGTAAGCGAGGAGACCATAGAAGCAGTAGAACGGGTTCTGTGCGGAGAAGACATCTCCGAAGGCGCCCTCTACTTCGCCTCAAGAAAATACGCCAACTCCGACAAAATGCGCTGGTTCGATGAAAAACTGACCTTCTTATTTTCCCACGGCGGACATGAGTTTTTTTATTAAAATCACAACTAAGCACCAGTTTGCTTTTCGGCTTTTTGCGGCTATCAGCAGGAGGGGGAGCAGTATACCTATTCAGACCGTATAAAAACGTCAGCACTTGGCGAGGTATTTCACGAGCCTAGTACTGCTACGTTTTTATCCGAGCGAGAGCGCGTCTGAATAGGTATACTGCTCCCTCTCCGGCGTCACTCGCAAAAACCTCCCACATTTTTGCGTTGCGAAAAAAAATCCATTATGCTATACTGTTTTCAATCACCGCGCAAAAGCCTCCACAGGGCAGCGGCGTGGAAAATAACGGAGTTTTCCTCCGGTTTGGATAGGAGCTATGATGGAAGAGGTATTATATAAAAGCACGAGAAGCAGAAAAGAGCCGGTAAAGGCGTCAGAAGCCATTTTAAAGGGGCTTTCCGAGGACGGCGGGCTGTTTGTGCCGGATCACATTCCGGCGCTGGATAAAAGCCTTGCAGCGTTTTCCAAGATGAACTATCAGGAGACGGCGTATGAGGTTATGAAGCTGTATCTGACGGATTTTACGGAGGAAGAGCTGAAAAACTGTATTGCAAAGGCGTATGATGAAAAGTTTGACACAGAGGCAATTGCGCCGCTCACGGAGGCAGAAGGAGCTTATTATCTGGAGTTGTTCCACGGCGCGACGATTGCATTTAAGGATATGGCGCTGTCCATTTTGCCGCATCTGATGACGACCGCGGCAAAAAAGAACCATGTGAAGGATGAGATTGTGATTCTGACTGCGACAAGTGGGGATACCGGAAAGGCGGCGCTGGCTGGCTTTGCAGGCGTGGAGGGAACCCGCATTATCGTATTTTATCCCAAGAACGGCGTCAGCCCGATTCAGGAAAAGCAGATGGTGACTCAGAAGGGCAGCAATACATATGTAGTAGGCATTACCGGCAATTTTGACGATGCACAGACCGGCGTGAAGTGCCTGTTTGGCGATAGAGAGCTGGAAAAAGAGCTTGCAGAAGCAGGTTTCCGTTTTTCCTCCGCCAATTCCATTAACATAGGAAGGCTTGTGCCGCAGATTGTATATTATGTGTATGCATATGCAAGGCTTCTTGCCGAGGGCAGGGTTACCGAGGGGGAAAATATCAATGTTGTGGTGCCCACCGGCAACTTCGGCAACATTCTGGCAGCGTTCTATGCAAAAAACATGGGACTGCCTATTGGCAGACTGATTTGTGCGTCAAATGACAATAAGGTGCTGTACGACTTTTTTGCGACAGGCACTTATGACAGAAACAGGGAATTTGTATTGACATCTTCTCCCTCCATGGACATTTTGATTTCCAGTAATTTAGAGCGTCTGATTTACCGGATAGCGGGCAATGACGAGGAGAAGACTGCTGAGCTGATGGCTGCATTAAGCAGCGGCGGAAAATATGAAATTACGCAGCAGATGAGAGAGGCGCTTTCCGATTTCTATGGCAATTATGCCAGTGAGGACGAGACAGCAGCCGCTATCAAAAAGCTTTATACAGACTGCGGCTATGTGATTGACACCCACACCGCGGTGGCGTCCGCAGTTTACGGCAAATATAAGGCGGATACGCAGGATATGACAAAAACAGTGATTGCGTCCACCGCAAGCCCGTATAAATTTACAAGAAGCGTTATGGATGCAATGGGAGAGGGAAGCAGTGATATGGATGATTTTGCACTGGCGGATGCGCTTTCCGGACTTTCCGGGGTTGCGGTTCCAGCTGCCGTGGAAGAAATTCGTACCGCTCCTGTACTGCACAACCATGTCTGCGACAAGGAAGAAATGAAAGCGGTAGTAAAGAAATTTCTGGGAGTTTAACAGAATAGATATAAAAAGCTCTCCCCATCATGCGGGAGAGCTTTTCTGTCATTTATCATTATCTATTATCAATAGCAATATAATCCTTATCTTCTCCGATGGGCTTGTAGGCGGGACGGATAATCTTGCCGTTGTTGGCTAGTTCCTCCAGTCTGTGTGCGCTCCAGCCTACGATACGGGCGATGGCGAAGATGGGGGTGTACAGCTCCATGGGAAGTCCCAGCATATGATAAACAAAGCCGGAGTAAAAGTCCACGTTGATGCTGACGCCCTTGTACATCTGTCTTTCTTCAGCGATAATAGCGGGAGCAAGTCGTTCTACCATGGAGTACAGGGCAAATTCTTTGAGGAGGCCTTTCTCCTCGGAAAGCTTTTCTACAAAGCCTTTAAATGACACGGCACGAGGATCGGATTTGGAATAAATTGCATGTCCGACACCATATATCAGACCGGCATGGTCAAAGGCTTCCTTGTGGAGCAGTTTCCTTAAGTATGCGGAAACTTCATCTTCATCCTCCCAGTCACGAATTTCTTTTTTCATCTCTTCAAACATCTTTACAACCTTGATGTTGGCGCCGCCGTGGCGGGGACCTTTTAAGGAACCGATTGCGGCCGCAATCGTGGAGTAGGTGTCCGTCAGAGAGGAGGTTACCACATGGGTGGTAAAGGAAGAGTTGTTACCGCCGCCGTGCTCCATATGCAGCACAAGGGCAATATCCAGAATCTTTGCCTCCAAAGGGGTGTAGGAACTGTCGGGACGCAGAATATGCAGAATATTTTCTGCGGTGGACAGCTCTGCAAGAGGCTGGTGGATAAACAGGCTGTTTCCGTCGTGATAATGGCTGTATGCCTGATAGCCATAGATGGAAAGCATGGGGAACAGACTGATAAGCTGCAGACACTGCCTGAGTACGTTTGGCAGGGAAGTATCGTCAGCCCTGTCGTCATAGGAGTAGAGTGTCAGCACGCTTCTTGCAAGCGTATTCATCATATCCTTACTGGGCGCTTTCATAATGATATCCCGCACAAAGCTGGTGGGCAGGGAACGGTATCCGCCTAAGAGCTGTTCAAAGTCTGCAAGCTCTTTTTTGTCGGGAAGCTTGGAAAATAAGAGAAGATAGGCGATCTCCTCAAAACCGAAGCGGTTTTCACCGGTAAAGCCGTTTACCAGATCCTGCACATCGTAGCCGCGGTAAAATAACCGCCCGTGAGCAGGTACCTCCACGCCGTCCACGATTTCCTTGGCGCGTACATCGGAAATATGTGTCAGGCCTGCCAGTACGCCTTTGCCGTTTAAATCACGCAGGCCGCGTTTTACATCGTATTTGGTAAATAATTCGGAATCTATAATGCCGGCTTCTTCAGAGAGCTTAGCGAGTCTTACGATTTCCGGAGTGATGTCTGAATATGTATTGTGTTCCATGTCATTGCTCCTTTCTGAAAAAATGCTAGGGTAATATGGGTATATGACCCGGATTCTACTAACAGGTTATGCAAAAATTTATTATGATACAACAGAAGTGTATAATATGCATTTTACAAGAAGTAGGTTTATCATATCACGGACAGCAAAAGCCTTGCAAGCAAAAAAATATATTTAACAAAGATTTCAAATGAAATTCACAAACTTTTCATAAATTGTGGATTTTTTTGGTGTATCGTATTACAATAAAATCCGGAAGAAAAAGGAAAGCAGAGGAACAGAAAATGACAATACAGGAGATGCTTGCGCATGTGGATCATACACAGCTAAAGGCTTTTGCCACATGGGAGGACATTCAAAAGCTTTGCGAAGAGGCGGTAAAATACCGGACGGCATCCGTATGTATTCCGCCTGCATATGTGAAGAGGGTGAAGGAAACCTACGGCGATGCGCTTCGTATCTGTACGGTGGTCGGTTTTCCGCTTGGCTACAGTGTGGCGGAAGCGAAGGCTGCGGAGGTCAGGCAGGCGCTTTCAGAAGGCTGTGACGAGATCGATATGGTGGTAAATATCAGCGACGTAAAGAACGGTCTGTATGACAAAGTAAAGGAAGAGATTGCCGGACTAAAGGCAATCTGCAAAGACCACATACTGAAGGTTATCGTGGAAACCTGCTATCTGAGTGAAGCGGAAAAAACAGAGATGTGCAGGGTAGTGACAGAGGCAGGAGCAGACTACATTAAAACCTCCACAGGTTTTGGAACGGGCGGCGCAACAAAGGAGGACGTTGCACTGTTTCAAAAACATATCGGAAGCGGCGTCAAGATCAAGGCGGCCGGCGGTGTACAGACGCTTGCGGATTTGCAGGCATTTATAGAACTTGGCTGCGACCGCGTCGGAACGTCAAAGGCGGTGTCTTTGTGTGAAGGCGTATCGCTTTCTGAAGACGTGTATTAGGAAAAAATAATAGGCATGGCAATAAAAAAGAAAGAAGGAAAAGTATGGAAAATTTAAAAATCAAACAGAGGCTGACTGCGCTGCGGGACGTCATGGAAAAAGAAAAAATCGACTACTACATGATTCCGACGGCGGATTTCCACAACTCGGAATATGTGGGCGCTTATTTTACGGTACGGGAATATTTCTGCGGCTTTACAGGATCTAACGGCACGCTGCTCGTATGGCAGGAGGGAGCCGGACTGTGGACGGACGGCAGATATTTTATTCAGGCGGAGAATGAGCTTGCGGGAACCGGCGTCACTTTGTTTCGCATGGCGGAGGAGGGCGTGCCCACTTTGCACGAATTTTTAAAGGAAAATATGAAAGAGGGGCAGACTCTTGGCTTTGACGGCAGGGTAGTGCCGGCGGCAGAAGGCGTTCTGCTGGAGAAGAAACTGGCTGACAAGAAGATTTCCTTTGTATATGACAAGGATTTGGCGGAAGCGGTATGGAAGGAGCGTCCGGCGATGTCCTGTGAAAAGCTGCGTGTGCTGTCCGATGAAATTGCCGGTATGAGCACAAAAGAAAAACTTGCTTCCGTGATGGAAGAGGTGAAAAAGGGCGGCGCAGACAGGCTTCTTTTGACAAAGCTGGACGATTTGATGTGGCTTTTCAATGTACGCGGCGGGGATGTAGAGTGTAATCCGGTAGCGCTTTCCTACGGGTATATCGGCGGGGAAGAGAGTATTCTTTTTATCCAGCAGGATGCGCTCTGCGAAGAAACAAAGAAGTATTTGGCGGAGAATCATATCACTGTTCGTCCTTATGATACCATTATGGATTTTCTGGAAAAAGAGGCAGGAAAAGACACCAAAATTATGCTGGATAAGAGGCACTGCAGTTACTGCCTTTACAAAAAAGCGGCGGCGGGAGCCAAGGTGGTGGAAGGGAAAAACCCGACTGATTTGAAAAAGGCGGTGAAAAATGCCACCGAGCTTGCCAATATGGAGAAGATTTATATCAAGGACAGCGTGGCAGTCACAAAGTTTATTTACTGGCTGAAGCAGAACATCGGCAAAATAGAGATAACGGAAATAACCGCGGCGGACTATTTAGAGGGCTTAAGAAGGCAGATACCGGAGTTTTTGGATTTATCCTTCCCTACCATTTCAGCCTACAAAGAAAACGCTGCCATGATGCATTATGAGGCGACACCGGAGAGCTTTAAGGTGCTGGCGCCGGAGGGAATGCTCCTTGTAGATTCCGGCGGACAGTATATGGGAGGAACCACGGATGTGACGAGAACCATTGTCCTCGGTCCCATTTCCGATGAAATCAAATGCCACTACACGGCGGTTGCTGCCGGCATGTTAAGTTTAAGTCATGCAAAGTGGCTGTACGGCTGTACAGGGCGCAATCTGGATATTCTGGCAAGGGCGCCGCTTTGGAATATGAATATGGACTATAAATGCGGGACGGGGCATGGTGTCGGCTATATCCTGAACGTGCATGAAGGACCTCAGGGGCTTCGCTGGCGTTTTGCGGAAGGCGCGACGGAGGCTGTTATCGAGGAAGGCATGGATGTGACAAATGAGCCGGGTGTATATATTGAGGGAAGCCATGGTATCCGGATTGAAAATGTAATGGTGGCTAAAAACGACGTAAAAAATACGGACGGACAGTTTATGCATTTTGAAACGCTGACCTATGTGCCGATTGATTTGGAGGCCATTGACATAAAATATATGACGGAGGAAAACAGAGTTTATCTCAACCTCTATCACAAAAAGGTATATGAAAAAATTGCGCCGCATTTAAATGAAGAAGAGCGAGCATGGCTGGCAGAAGCGACGCGGGAAGTGTAAAATCATTATAAAATTTAGCCGTCCAATATTGACTTTTAACGGGGGCTCTGAGATAATAAACGTGATATGGGGAAACGCGAAGCGGCATTGCCATGAAGCGGTATTCCACATAAAAAAAGGCAGTATGCCGTTACTGCGGCAATACAATAATAGATACTTATTGAAGGAGGACGTAGTATGTCAACAAAAGCGTATTATCCAATTTCCGAAATTGGCGCCGGCAAGGTAGGGTTTTCCAAGACCCGTTCCATTATTGAGGCAGCTTTCTACGGAAACAATGTAGTGAAAGTAAACACATTGAAGGAGGCCTATGAACTGGCAAAAAATTCCCCGGGAACTGTTGTGACAGACATGCCCGTAAAGGATGGCGAGACCTTTGGTCTTGAGAAAGATGCCAAGGTGCTTCTTTTTAACGATGGCGCCGTAACAGGCCGTTATGCAGCAGCACGCCGCATCAAGGGTGAGCCCGGTGTGGATGAAGCAAAGCTGGATAAGGTAGTTATGGATGCAGTTTATGAGACACGCTGGAAAACCATGTACCATGCAGAATGTTTCGTAGGCCTTGACCCTGAGTTTATGGTAAAGGCGCATCTTCTGATTCCCGAAGGCGAGGAGAATATTCTCTACAACTGGATGATCAACTTCCAGTATATGTCTGACGAGTATGTAAAAATGTACAAAAATTCCAAGCCGGTAGGCGATGGCAATGAGCCGGATATTTACATTTTCTCCGATCCGCAGTGGGTGCCCGGCAACAGACCGGACGTAGATTACAGCTGCTTAAGCGATCCTTTGACCCTGTGCTATTTTGATACCAACCAGAACTGTGCAGCGATTCTCGGTATGAGATACTTTGGCGAGCACAAGAAGGGCACACTGACCATGGCATGGGCGCTTGCAAACAGAAACGGCTATGCTTCCTGCCACGGCGGACAGAAGGAATACCTGCTTCCCGACGGCAAAAAGTTTGTTGCTTCCGTATATGGTCTGTCAGGTTCCGGCAAGTCCACGCTGACCCATGCAAAACATGGCGGCAAATATGAAATCAAGGTGCTGCATGACGATGCATTCATCATCAATACCGACACCTGTGCTTCCGTTGCACTGGAGCCTACTTATTTTGACAAGACTGCAGATTATCCGACAGGCTGTCCTGACAACGAGTATCTGCTTTCTGCACAGAACTGCTCTGCAACACTGGATGAGAATGGCAAAATCCAGCTTGTGACAGAGGATATCAGAAACGGCAACGGACGTGCCATCAAGTCCAAACTCTGGTCTCCGAACCGTGTGGATAAGATTGACGCTCCTGTAAACGCTATTTTCTGGATTATGAAGGACCCGACCATTCCTCCTGTAGTGAAGCTGAAAGGCGCTGCGCTTGCTTCTGTTATGGGTGCAACCCTTGCAACTAAGACCTCTACAGCAGAGCGTGTGGCAGCAGGCACTGATTTGAATGCACTTCGTATTGTGCCTTATGCAAATCCGTTCAGAACCTATCCGCTTGCAAACGACTATGAGAAATTTAAAAAGCTGGTAGAAGAGAAGAACGTTGACTGCTACATCATCAATACCGGCGATTTCATGGGCAAAAAGGTAAAACCGGCTGATACGCTTGGCATTCTGGAGAGCATCGTGGAAGGAAAGGCAGCCTTTGAAAAATGGGGACCTTTCTCCGATATCGAAATCATGAACTGGGGTGATTTCAACGTAGATTTGTCTGACAAGGATTACGCTGAACAGCTCAAGAATGCTATGCAGAACCGTGTGGATGCAGTAGAAGGCTTCGCAACCAAGAAGGAAGGCTATGACAAGCTTCCTGACGAAGCACTTGAGGCATTAAAGAAGGTAGTTGCAGAAGCAAATACCCTGTAATTAATTGTATAAATTACCTATATTTTTGTCTTGTAATCGGCGCGATTTTTGACTATAATATAAGTAACCTGAAATGTTCGATAACTCTTGTTAATTTTGAACCTACATCTACTTTAAATGGGATTCCTATATCGCCATGCGGCTGTCAAGCCTCCACTCATATGAGGATTGCAGGGGAAGGCAAAAACATGGTTGCGGTTGCCCACCTGGCTATGGCTAGGAGTCAAAAGGCAAGAGCCGGCATTTTGGGGTTATACGACAGATAAAAGAGAGCAGCTTTTCGGCTGCTCTCTTTTCAAAATCTGAAAGGGACAGGATAAGAATTTGCAAATATGGAATCATATGCCGGACTGGAATAAATCTCAAAGAATGCAGATAAAAGCAGTTTTATGTCTGGTGGGAATCGGGCTTATCATTCTCATCGCCTTTTCCCTTGCGCTGGCGAAAAGCGGGAGCGGGGAGCAGAAAAAGAAGGAAGAAGCGCCGCCGCAGGCTTCCGTGACGGAAGAACTGTATAACGTGTACATAACGGAGGCTGCGGATACTTATATTGGGGTGTTTGACGGAGAAAACAGAAGATATCCCTATAGCGGAGAAGGGGTAGAAAGCAATATAACAGATTCCTTTGCGTTCTATGCAGGACAACTGGCCGACTTGACATTGACCGATGGCGCCGTGAGCCGGATTTTTGTAAAGACAGGTGAAAGGGTGAGCGGCAAGGTGATAAGCGTGGAAACAGAGAAAGGTGTGGTACTTGAGAATCTGGGGCTTATTCCTTTTGCTGAAAATGTCAGGTTTTATATGCTGTACGGAGAGCTTCGGGCAGGCACGGAACGGGATATCCGCATTGGCTACAGCTATGCGGATTTTGTCATGGAGAACGGCAAAATCTGCGGCGTGCTGATGACCAGGGACGAAACCATGCAGTATATACGGGTACAGATAAAAAACAGTGATTATGCCGGTTCTTATCATGAGGCGGTAACGCTTTCCTGTGATGCAGCATATACCATTTACTATGGGGAACCGGTGGCGGAAGAAGTGTCAGCAGGCGATGCAGATGTGCCGAATACTGCGGGACGGGAAGAACATGCGGCAGGAGAAAGCATAGAGATATCGGCGGGCAGCCATTACTTTTCCGGAGAGAATGGAGGCAGCCGTATTTATGTGATACCTTCATCGCTGACCGCAAAAATCAGCCTGCCGTCTGTAAACAGAAGTCAGGGGACGCCGGCTTACAGAGGGACAATGGAAATAAGTCTGACAGAGAACGGGCTTGTGGTCATCAATGAAGTGCTGCTTGAAGAGTATCTCTATGCAGTGGTGCCGAGCGAGATGCCGGCGGGATATCCGTTGGAAGCTCTGAAAGCACAGGCAATCTGTGCCAGGACCTATGCCTACTCCCACATGCTGTCCCCGGGACTGCCAGATGTGGGCGCCCATGTGGACGACAGCACGGGCTATCAGGTGTACAACAATATCATGGAGCAGAGTACCACGACTATGGCGGTAAAGGAAACGGCAGGGCAGCTTTTGTATTACGAGGGGATGCTTGCCAGCACTTACTATTATTCCACCTCCTGCGGCTTTGGTTCCGATGAGCATGTGTGGCGTTCCCAGACTGCGCCGGAGCTTTTCTATCTGACAGCACGCTCTGTCAGCAGGGAGGGATATGAAGGACTGGAATCCGTCTATACGGCGGAGAGCATGCGCGATGAAGCCGTATTTGCACAATTTCTGGAGACGCCGCCGGAAACGGATTTTGAAAGAGAGGAGCCATGGTACCGGTGGAGTTATGAGGTAACCAAAATTGACAGCGGGAAAATCCTTCAGATTCTGCAAAACCGGTATGCAGCGAACCGGCTGCAGGTTCTGACGCTTTCAGGTGGTGAATATATCAGCCAGAAACCGTCGGAACTGGGAGCGATTAAAAAGATAGAAATTGTATCCAGAAATGCAGGGGGCGTGGCGGAGGAACTGGTGATTGAAGGGGAAAAGGCAACCTATAAGGTGATTACCGAGCTGAATATCCGTTATGTGCTCTGTGACGGCGTGACGAAGGTATGCAGGCAGGACGGGAGCAACGTGGAGATGAAAAGCCTTCTGCCAAGCGGTTTCTTTACGATTTCGACTGTTCAGGAGAATGGAAATGTGGTAGGATATAAGCTGTCCGGCGGCGGATTCGGGCATGGTGCAGGTATGTCCCAGAACGGAGCCAAAAACATGGCGGAGGCCGGTTATACGGCACAGCAGATTTTGGAATTTTTTTACGGAGGCTGTCAGGTGTATTAAAAGTTTTCACAACGGAGGATTGCGGTGATACGAAAGCTGTACATAATATTTGGTGATTTTAAAAAGCAGATGAATCGGAAAAACATAGGCGCTTTTGCGGCAAGTACCGCTTTTTTTATGTTTTTGTCACTGGTTCCCATACTGATTATGATTTGTACGATTATTCCCTATACGCCTTTGACGGAAGAAAATCTTTTGAAGGGAATTACGGAAATTATGCCGACGGTGCTGGAACCATTGATGGTTTCTGTTGTGTCGGATGTGTACGAAAAATCAGCCGGCGTATTGTCGATTGCAGCGATTGCCACACTCTGGTCCGCCAGCAGGGGCGTGCTGGCGCTTATGCGGGGACTCAATGAAATCAACGGAGTAGAGGAAAAAAGAAATTATTTTGTGGTGCGCGGCATCGCCGCTTTCTACACACTGGTTATGTTGGCGGTGCTTTTGCTGTCGCTTATTATCAATGTGTTTGGCAATGTGCTGCTCGACATGATTTTTGCAAGAGTACCGCAGACGAGGCGGCTGTTTGATTTCTTTATGAATTTTCGCTTTCTCATTATATGGTTGATTATGACGCTGCTGTTTGCGGCGGTTTATGCCTATGTACCGGACAAAAAGCTGCGATTGAGCGCGCAGCTTCCGGGAGCGGTGTTCACGGCGATTGTGTGGAGTGTCTATTCATGGGGGTTTGCCATCTATGTGGAGAGAATCAACAACCTGAGCACTTACGGCAGCCTTTCCATTATTGTCATCATTATGCTGTGGCTGTATTTTTGTATTTACATTATCCTGATAGGCGCGCATATCAACCGGTATTTTGGCCCTGCGTACAAAGTTCTGTACCGGAAAAGAAAGGAAAAAAGAGAGAAAGCGCAGCATACAGATTTTTCTGCTTGACTTTTTCTTTTGGTTTCATTACAATAGCTTTAGTTGAAAAAGGCTGTGAAGGTGTTTAGTAGCAATTCGTTTTCTAAAAGAGAGAGGAAGCCACCGGCTGAAAGCTTCCTTAAGTTCAGGCGAAGCGTGAATTTCCCACCGGAGCTTCCGTCTCAAATTCTGCAGAGGCACACGCAGAAGAGTAGGATTGGACGTACGCGCGCGTTAAGCGCTTTGAGCGCCTGTCACTGACAGGAAACCGGGTGGTACCGCGGAGAATCTTCGTCCCTTGCATACGCAAGGGACTTTTTTGCGCGTATAAGCAGAGCCAAGTGTCAGCATTTTCAGGTCTGCTTATACGCCGAAAGCCGGCAGCAGCGAAAAAAAAGAAAGGAAACCATGTATGAAAGAGAAATTAAGTCAAATCAGGGCGCATGCCATTGCGCAGATTGAAAACAGCGATGCGTTGGAAAAATTAAATGAAGTGCGGGTCAATATTCTGGGAAAAAAGGGAGAACTGACCGCTGTGTTAAAATCCATGAAGGATGTTGCACCTGAGGATCGTCCGAAGGTGGGACAGATGGTGAACGAGACGCGGGAAGAGATTGAGAGGCTTTTAGAAACGGCAAAGAAGAAGATGGAAAGCGCCGCAAGGGAAGCCAGGATGAAGGCTGAGGTCATTGATGTGACGCTTCCGGCAAAGAAAAGCGTTATCGGCCACAGGCATCCCAACACAATTGCGCTGGAGGAGGTAGAGCGTATCTTTGTGGGCATGGGATATGAAGTAGTGGAAGGTCCTGAAGTAGAAAGGGATTATTATAATTTTGAGGCGCTCAACATTCCGGCGGATCATCCGGCGAAGGACGAACAGGATACTTTTTATGTTACGGGGGATGTTCTGCTGCGTACACAGACCTCTTCCATACAAATCCGTGAAATGGAAAAGGGAAGGATACCAATTCGCATGATTGCGCCCGGCAGGGTATTCCGTGCGGATGAAGTGGATGCAACCCATTCGCCCAACTTTCATCAAATAGAGGGACTTGTCGTTGACAAGAATATTACTTTTGCGGATTTGAAGGGCACGCTTGCTGAATTTGCAAGGGAGTTGTTCGGAGAGGAAACCAAAGTAAAATTCCGTCCCCATCATTTCCCGTTTACAGAGCCGTCCGCAGAGATGGATGTGACCTGCTTTAAGTGCGGAGGCAAAGGCTGCCGGTTCTGTAAAGGCAGCGGCTGGATAGAAATCTTAGGCTGCGGCATGGTGCACCCGCATGTGCTGGAAATGTGTAATATTGATCCGGAGGAGTATACGGGATTTGCGTTTGGTGTAGGTCTGGAGAGAATTGCACTTCTGAAATATGAAATTGACGACATGCGGCTGCTCTACGAGAATGATATCCGCTTCTTAAAGCAGTTCTAGGGAAATGCTTTCATTGCGTTTTCTTACACAGCAATTTAGAAAGGGCAGGCGAAGCGCTGCCTGAAAAATAGAAAGGACGGAGTTTATGAATACAGCATTATCATGGATTAAGGCATATGTGCCCGAATTAACCTGTGCGGATCAGGAGTACTGCGACAGAATGACCCTGACCGGTACAAAGGTGGAAGGGTATGAAAGATTAGACAAGAATCTGGAAAAGATTGTAGTAGGGGAAATTGTTAAAATTGAAAAACATCCCGATGCGGATAAACTGATTGTCTGTCAGGTCAATATCGGCAGTGAGGTGATTCAGATTGTGACGGGCGCTCCCAATGTAAAAGAGGGAGACAAAGTGCCCGTGGTTTTAGACGGCGGAAAAGTGGCAGGCGGGCATGATGGCGGACCGCTTCCTGAGGACGGAATCCCAATCAAAGCGGGAAAGCTCAGGGGTGTACCTTCAAGCGGTATGATGTGCTCCATCGAAGAACTGGGTTCTTCCCGTGATATGTATCCGGACGCACCGGAAAACGGCATCTATATTCTGAATCAGGATGCGGTGCCGGGAGAGGATGCCATTGCGCTTCTGGGGTTGCATGATACCGTGTTTGAGTATGAAATTACCAGTAACCGTGTAGACTGTTACAGTGTGCTCGGTATTGCGAGAGAGGCGGCGGTTACCTTTGACAAGCCTTTTGTGCCGCCTGTTGTAGACGTAAAAGAAAATGAAGAAGACGTAAACGACTATATCAGCGTGGAGGTACAGGATACGGATCTCTGTACAAGGTACTGTGCCCGTGTGTGCACCAATATCAAAATAGGTCCTTCTCCGGAGTGGATGCAGAGAAGGCTTGCGGCAAGCGGCATCAGACCTATCAACAATCTGGTGGATATTACCAACTATGTAATGGAAGAATACGGACAGCCCATGCATGCGTTTGATTTGGATACGATTGCGGGAAAGAAAATCATTGTGCGCCGTGCAAAGGATGGGGATGAATTCCAGACGCTTGACGGGCAGATGAGAAAGCTTGACAAGGATATTCTGATGATTTGTGATGCGGAGAAGGAAATCGGTATCGCCGGTATTATGGGTGGAGAAAACTCAAAGATAACCGATGAGGTAAAGACGGTTCTCTTTGAGGCTGCATGCTTTAACGGACCCAATATCAGAAAGTCGGCAAAGAGAATCGGTCTCAGAACCGACGCTTCCGGCAAGTTTGAGAAGGGGCTGGACCCGAGAAACGCAAGAGCAGCGATTGACCGTGCCTGCCAGTTGATTCAGGAATTAGGCTGTGGTGAGGTGACGAAGGGCTGTGTCGATGTGTGCGAGCCGTTAAAGCCGCTTTTGCTGCTTCCCTTTGAGCCGGACAAATATAACGCCCTTCTGGGAACAGAGGTGGAAAAGCAGCAAATGCTTGAAATCTTTGAAAAACTGGAAATCAAACCGATTGCCAATAGCTGCGGTGATATTGCGTTGGAGATTCCTTCCTTCAGGCAGGATATTTTAAGAAATGTGGATTTGGCAGAAGAAGTGGCAAGATTCTACGGCTATGACAAGATTCCGGTTACGCTGCCGAACAGCTCCTCGACCATCGGTAAGCTTTCTTTTAAACTGCGTATTGAACAGAAGGCAAAAGATATTGCGGAATACTGCGGATTTTCTCAGGGTATGAGTTATTCCTTTGAGAGTCCGAAGGTGTTTGATAAGCTGCGTCTTGCGGAGGACGATAAGGCGAGGGAGGCTATCACCATAGCCAATCCTTTGGGAGAGGATTTCTCCATTATGAGAACCGTTTCCTTAAACGGCATGCTGACAAGTCTTTCTACCAATTATAACAGGCGTAACAAGGATGTGCGTCTCTACGAACTGGGAAATATTTATATACCGAAGGCGCTTCCCCTGACAGAGCTGCCTGATGAGCGGATGCAGTTTACCCTTGGTTTTTACGGGGAAGGAGATTTCTATACGTTAAAAGGCGTGGTGGAAGAATTTTTGGAAAGCATTGGCATGAAGGAAAAGTGCATTTATAATCCGGATGCGGGAAAACGCTTTTTACATCCCGGCAGGCAGGCGGCAATCAGCTACAAAGGCGCGGCAATCGGTTATCTGGGCGAGGTGCATCCGGAAGTATGCGACAACTATGATATCGGCACAAAGGTTTATGTGGCAGTGCTGGATATGCCGGTGATTCTGCCGTTTGCAAGCTTTGACAGAAAATATGAGGGCATTGCAAAGTATCCGGCGGTGACAAGGGATATTTCCATGGTAGTGCCCAAAACAGTGCTGGCGGGAGAGATTGAAGCGGTGCTTGTGCAGCGCGGCGGCAAGCTTCTGGAATCTTACAGGCTGTTTGACGTTTATGAAGGCGGTCAGATACAGGAAGGCTGCAAATCCATGGCTTACTCCGTATCCTTCCGCGCAAAGGACAGGACGCTGGAGGAAGCGGATATTACCGGTGCAATGAAAAAGATTTTGAACGGGCTGGAACAGCTTGGTGCACAATTAAGACAATAGTGTGAGAAGTACGAAAAATATAAGGAACGGAGAGTAAGATGGAAAAGAAAAATTTGTGGGAAGTTTACAGTGAGAAGCAGTTAAAGGAGCTGGAAAAGCTTTCAGACGGATACAGAACCTTTTTGGACAATGGCAAGACGGAGAGAGAATGTATCGACACGATTGTCAATATGATAGAAGAGGCGGGCTATGTGGAACTGGAGAAAGCGGCTGCTTCCGGAAAGAAGCTGAAAAAGGGAGACAAGGTTTATTCTGTATGGATGAACAAATCCATTGCCATCTACCGGCTTGGCGAGAAGCCTCTTGTCGAGGGAATGAATATTTTGGGCGCACATATTGATTCGCCGCGCATGGATGTGAAGCAGAACCCTTTATATGAGGAGGGCGGTTTCGCCTATCTGGATACGCATTATTACGGCGGCGTGAAAAAGTATCAGTGGGTTACCCTACCCCTGGCAATCCATGGTGTGATTGTGAAGAAGGACGGCACCACCGTGGAGGTGGCAGTCGGCGAGGATGAAGATGACCCTGTATTCTTTATCTCCGACCTGTTGATTCATCTGGCAGCAGAGCAGATGGAGAAGAAGGCGGCAAAGGTAATCGAGGGCGAGGCGCTGGATTTGATTGTGGGCAATAAGCCTCTTGTCATAAAAGCAGAAAAAGAGGGAAAGAAGGAAGAAAAGAACGGCGGAGCAGAAACGGCGAAGGAAGCAGTAAAGGCGGGCGTGCTGGATATTCTGAAAAATACTTATGACGTCAGCGAGGAGGACTTCATTTCTGCCGAACTGGAAATCGTGCCGGCAGGAAAAGCAAGAGAAGCAGGCTTTGACAGAAGCATGATTCTGGCTTACGGGCAGGATGACCGTGTATGTGCGTATACTTCTTTAAAAGCTATGCTGGATACGAAAAAAACGGAGAGAACCGTGTGCTGTATTCTGGTAGACAAAGAGGAGATAGGCTCTGTGGGTGCGACGGGCATGCAGTCTAAATTCTTCGAGAACAGTGTGGCTGAACTGATGGAGCTTGCCGGGGAATACAGCGAGCTTAATGTCAGAAGATGCCTTTCCCGCTCCTGCATGCTTTCTTCCGATGTGAGCGCCGGTTTTGACCCTTCCTATGCTTCTTATTTTGAGAAGAAAAATGCGGCGTTTCTGGGAAAAGGAATGGTATTCAACAAATTTACCGGTGCAAGAGGAAAATCAGGTTCCAATGACGCCAATGCAGAATATATGGCGCATATCCGCAGCATTTTCGATAAGAAAGGCGTGCAGTTCCAAACAGCAGAGTTAGGCAAGGTAGATGTGGGAGGTGGCGGAACGATTGCCTATATCCTTGCTCTTTACGGCATGAATGTCATTGACAGCGGCGTTGCGGTTCTGAACATGCATGCACCATGGGAAGCGACCAGCAAGGCGGACATCTATGAAACCTACAGGGGCTATAAGGCGTTTGTTGAGGGAGCCTGCCTGTCATGACAGCATTGAAAAAATCAGACTTTTTCTTTGAACTGCCCGAAGAACTGATTGCACAGGATCCGCTTGCAGACCGTTCCGCTTCAAGGCTTCTGGTCCTGCACAAGGACAGCGGGGAGACGGAGCATCGTATCTTCAAAGATATTACGGAATACCTGAAGCCCGGGGACTGCCTTGTACTCAATAATACAAAGGTCATTCCCGCAAGGCTTATCGGAAAAAAAGAAGACACCGGTGCTGCGGTGGAGGTGCTGCTGTTAAAGCGCAGGGAGAAGGATATCTGGGAAACGCTGGTAAAGCCCGGAAAAAAATGCAGGCCGGGTGCAAAACTGGTCTTTGGGGAAGGTATTCTAAAGGCGGAGGTTTTAGAAACGGTGGAAGAGGGAAACCGGCTGATTCGGTTTTCCTATGAAGGGATTTTTGAAGAAGTGCTGGATAAACTGGGCGAGATGCCTCTTCCGCCGTACATTACGCATAAGCTTGCAGATAAAAACCGTTATCAGACTGTTTATGCAAAGTATGACGGCAGTGCGGCGGCGCCGACGGCAGGGCTGCATTTTACGGCGGAGCTGTTAAAGCAGATAGAAAGCATGGGGGTAAAGACAGCCTATGTTACCCTGCATGTCGGACTTGGCACCTTCCGACCTGTTAAGACGGATAATATTTTAGAGCATCACATGCATTCTGAGTATTATGAGGTCAGCGAAGAAGCGGCGGAGAAAATAAATCTTACCAAAGCAGAAGGCGGGCGGATTGTATGTGTGGGCACTACAAGCTGCCGGACGGTGGAAAGTGCGGCAGGGGAGGACGGCAGGGTCAGCGCAGGCTGCGGCAATACGGAGATTTTTATTTATCCCGGTTACCGTTTTAAGGTGCTGGATGCGCTGATTACCAATTTTCATCTGCCGGAATCCACGCTGGTTATGCTGGTTTCCGCTTTGGCCGGCAGGGAAAAGGTGCTGGCGGCTTATGCTGAGGCCGTCAGAGAAAACTACAGATTTTTTTCTTTCGGAGATGCTATGTTAGTGATATAGATGGCGCGCCCTTTGCGGGGCGCGCCAATAGAAAATATATGAGGAACCACCTATGAAAAAGAAAAAATCTTTACAGGAAATTATTTATGCTGCTTTTCTTTTGGCAGCCATTATTATTTTGTTTTTCTGGTTTACGTCGCAGAACAGCAGGCGGACGGAGGAGCAGAACAGAGATTATGCGGCGGATTCCGCGCGAATGAAGTCTGAACAGATCGATGAGGAGTTGAATAATGCTCTGAGCCGTATTAAGACCTATGCGTATTTTGTAGGGGAAGGACTGACTGAGCCAGTCATTACGGCGCAGATGCTTGCAATCATGGAAGAAAACTCCCAGTTTGATACCATCCTGTTCACGGATCTTAACGGTGTGGACTATGCTTCCGACGGGCGGATTTTTGATGTGACGGAGCGGAACTTTTATATGGATGGTCTCAAAGGAAACAGCGGTATTGAGGTGGTATTTGAACCTCATTTTTTTGATGAGACAATGGTGTGTTTTTATGCGCCCGTCTATTTTGAGGGCGAGATTTTCGGCGTGCTGCGGGGGGCCTTTCTGACAGAGGAATATTTAAGAAGCATGCTTACCACGACGTATTTCGGAGAAGAAGCGCAGGTATTTTTGTGTGTGCCGGACGGCAGAGTGATTGCAAGCTCTGACGGTACAGTCTATGAAAAGCCTCTTCTTGATGTGTTGACAGAAACAGGCATGATTGATAAAAAAGCTGCCGGTCAGGTCCGGCAGGTCTTTGATAACGGCGGAGAAGGCGTTTTCGCATGTGATTCTTCCAGTAAAACAGATAATATCTGCGTTACCTATCTGCCGAAAAATCAGTATGTTTTTGTGCAGACATTTCCGCAAAATGTGACGCGGCGCATGGTTGCAGAAGAAAACCTTGTGGGAATTCAACTGGAAGTCATGCTGATTGTGCTGTTTGCGGCCTATATTGTGATCATTCTGATTCGCGGCAGGCACAAACGGAAACATTTGGAGACGGAAAACCGGGAGATGGGTTACATTATAAGCGGCGTCAACACACTGTTTACCCGGTTTGCCATGGTTGATTTTGAGGAGGACACCTATCAGTATCTGGCGGGGACAAAACCTAAGGACGCAGAAATTGCGGAAAGAGGAAAGTATCAGGAACTCGTGACTTATCTGGCTTCTTCTGTGGTAGAAAGCGGTCGTCAGAATCTTGTTGATTTTATGGACAAAGAGTCCATTATCACGGCTATGTCAAAACAAAATGATCTGCGGCATGAATGCTGTGTGATAAGAGAAGGACGCACGGAATGGGAGCACATGAATGTTATCTGTCTGGAAAGAAAGGGAGGTAAGGTCTCCAAAGTTTTATTTATCCGCCAGAATGTAACAGAGTTAAAAGAAAAAGAGCTGCATATTCAGGCAGAAAGGTCTCTTGCAAACCGTAAGGAGAGGCAGTACCAGATAGCGCTTATGTCCAATTCCCTCTGCAGCTTTGAGTTCAACTTAACGCAGGATAGGATTGAGCAGGATATCATCAGGACAATAGACGGACAGAAAATATCGTTACTTGAGCAGGTGGGATTGACAGCGCCGTGCAAGGCATCAGATTATTTCGATAAATGGGGGCAGTTTGTTCTGGCGGAATCCATGGACGATTATTCTGCCACTGTAGACACGGAGAATTTAATCAGATTCTTTGAGCAGGGTGAGAGGGAAGTCATCGCCGAGTATTGGGAAGAGGCTCCGGATCAGAAACAGATATGTGTGCGTCAGTCCTTTATTATGACCAGAGATGGGGAAGACAATACAGGTGATATCATGGTTATGGTGGTATCGAGAGATATCACGGAACAGGTAAGGAAACAGAGAGAGCAGACACAGGCTCTTCAGGATGCGTTGATGCAGGCACAGCATGCAAACAGGGCTAAGACTACGTTTCTGTCCAATATGTCGCATGATATCCGTACGCCCATGAACGCCATCATCGGATTTTCCACGATTGCCGTCAGTCATATTGAAAATAAAGCGCAGGTTCTTGACTGCCTGCAGAAAGTTCTTTCTTCCAGCAACCATCTTCTCAGCCTGATCAATGATATTCTCGACATGAGCAGGATTGAGAGCGGAAAAGTGCAGATAAAAGAGCAGGAGTGTAATATTTCCGAACAGATGCATAATCTGGTGAACATTATTCAGCCACAGATAAAAGCAAAGCAGCTTGAATTATTTATCGATACCTTTGAGGTTGTCAATGAGGATGTGATAGCAGATCCTCTGAAATTAAATCAGGTATTTATCAATCTGCTGAGCAATGCGGTGAAATATACGCCGGCGGGAGGCACGATTTCCTTTAGGATTATGCAGAAGACTACATTCCGGCATGGATATGGTGATTATACATTTATTGTTAAGGACAATGGTATCGGAATGTCTCCGGATTTTGTGGAACATATCTTTGAACCCTTTGAGCGGGAATCCACTGTGACGCAGAGCGGTATTCAGGGAACCGGTCTGGGTATGGCGATTACCAAAAATATCCTGGAAATGATGGGTGGCACCATCAGCGTTGAAAGCGAGGTGGGCAAGGGCAGTACGTTTACGGTAGAGCTTGGGTTAAAACTGCAGGATGTGGAAAAAACGGCGCAGCAAATTAAAGAACTGGAGGGACTGCGGACTCTGGTTGTGGATGATGATTTCAACACCTGCGACAGCGTCTGCAAGATGTTAAGGCAGATTGGCCTGCGCTCCGAGTGGACGACTTCCGGCAGAGAAGCGGTGTACCGCGCGGGAAGTGCCTATAAGGAGGGAGATTCTTACCATACGTATATTATTGACTGGCAGATGCCGGGACTCAGCGGATTGGAAACCGCAAGACAAATTCGCGAGACAGTCGGCAATGAGGCGCCTATTATCATTTTGACCGCATATGACTGGACGGATATCGCAGAGGAAGCAAAGTCTGTGGGAGTTACGGCTTTCTGTGCAAAGCCTATGTTTATGTCCGATTTAAAGACAGTGCTGCTTGCCGCTAACAATCTGGCGGAAAAACAGGAAGAAATTTCAGAATGGACGCTGGCAGATTTCAGCGGAAAACGTATTCTTTTAGTGGAAGACAATGAGTTAAACCGCGAGATAGCGGAGGAGATTCTGGGAGAAGCAGGTTTCCTTGTGGACACGGCACCGGATGGAACAGATGCGGTAGCCATCATGGAAAAGGCAGAAGAAAATTATTATGATGCGATTTTGATGGATGTGCAGATGCCCATTATGGATGGCTATGAAGCCACCAGAACCATTCGCAGACTGCCCAGAAATGATGTGAAGGACCTGCCCATTATTGCAATGACGGCGAATGCATTGGAGGAAGATAAGGAAGCGGCATTGATGAATGGAATGAATGCCCATATTGCCAAGCCTCTCGATATGGATATTTTTATATCTGTGCTTAAAAAATACCTTGGGTAAAGCGTCTTTTCCTTGACAGCATAATATTTGTTACCATATAATGAGTATGGGGTTTTAAACATTGCAGTCAGAATAAAAGCACGCAAAAGAGTTATAAAATACATGTGGGAAGGTGATATTTTTGGAAGAAAGAAGAAAAAGCAAAAGAACAAAGCTGCAGTCTAAAATTGTGCTGAAGCAGATAAACGGTGAGACCGAGGAGGAGGTAGGCATTGACGTTGTTGATGTCTCCAAGTCAGGAGTTGGTTTTAACTGTGACAGAGCGCTGTCTATTGGTGCAGTATATGAGGCATATCTGACCATCTGGACGAAGGAAGTGCTTCATGCCATCATAGAAATTATACGGATAGAAAAGAAGGAAGATACCATAGCCTATGGCGCTATTTTTGTCGGGATGCCTGAAATAGATGCCATGCGTATTTCCCTGTACCAGACGATGGAAGAGCTGGGTGATGAAGAATAAAAAGAAGCATGGAAAAGCAGTCATATGTAAAGTATTGCTGCTTTTTCTGTATGCCGTGATTTTTCTTTTTTCGGCACAGAACGGGGAAACGTCAAGCGGCATCAGTACGTCAGTGTCAAAAAAGGGAGTCTGGCTGCTGGACTTTTTGACAGGCGGGCATCTGGCAGCGGAAAAACTCGCGGAACTTGTTATGGCTTTTGAGCATCCCTTGCGTAAAATGGCTCATTTCGCTGAATATGCGGTGATGGGCATATTGGTATTCCGCATCCTGTACTGCCATATGGAAAAGGGAGCAAAGCGGTATTTTGCAGCAGTTTTGTGGGTATTTTTATCAGCGGCGGCTGATGAAATACACCAGTATTTCGTGCCGGGCAGATGGGCAAGTGTATCCGATGTGCTGCTGGATACCTGCGGCGGCGCAGTGGGAGCGTTCCTATGTCTGTCGGTGCTGTATTTATCAGAGAAACGTAAAGTGAAAAAGCAGAAAAACTGAAAAACGGTTTTTCTGCTTTTTGTCTGTATTGAAAACGGATTGGCGTCAGTCTGCGCTGAGAAGCTTTTTTGCAGTAAGCTGTGAGGCTTCATCATAAAATTCAATCCGCATCACACCTTCCTCTGACTCCCTGTTGTGTGTAATACCGATGTTTTTTATGTTAATATCATGGGAAGCCAGAAGGGAAACAATGCGTGAAAGTTCTCCCGGCTTATCGTCAATATCAATACTGATGTCAAAAATGCGTTTGATGGGTCCGCTGGAAGTGTTGATAAAGGATTCCCGATAAATCCGCGCCGAGTCAAAAAGAGAATAAAGTGCATCAGCGTTCCGCTCATCCAGCGCCTTTTTTGCTTCAAGCAGCGTATCAATGTAGGCTTTCAGCAGACAAGATATATTTTCCGCGTTTGTCAGACAGATTTGCTGCCACATGACAGGCGAAGAAGAGGCAATCCGTGTGATATCTTTAAAACCGCCTGCGGCAATCTGTTTCATAATGCCGTCCGCAGAATCATTATCTTTTACCAGATTGACTAAGCTGGAAGCGACTACATGAGGCAGATGTGAGATGCCGGCTGTTACAAAATCATGTTGATTGGGGGACAGTACCAGCGGAATAGCACCCATTTTTTGTACCAGGGCGCGGTAAGCGGACAGCTTTTCAGGTGAAGTCTGTTCCGTAGGTGTCAAAATATAATAGGCATTTTGTAACAGCAGCGCCTTTGCATTCCGGTAGCCGGTGCGCTCGCTTCCTGCCATGGGGTGTCCGCCGATAAACTGATGGGAAAGACCGGTATCCTCTACAGCTTTGTGTGTTGTGCTTTTGACACTTCCCACGTCGGTCAGAATACAGTCGGGAGACAGTATGCGCCTGATTGCGGACAGATTTTCGTCATTGTGTGAGACAGGCGCGCACAAAAACAGGTAATCACAGGCAGAAAAATTCTCGTCGATGCCGTCTGCCGCAATGTCTGCGATACCTTCCTGCCTGGCGAGAAGAACGCTTTCCCTGTTGATATCATATGCAATAATCCTTATGGACGGTTCAGCCTCCTTCAGAGCTTTGGCAATGGAACCGCCGATTAAGCCAAGACCGATAAAACCACAGGTTAATGTAGACATGTGGATACCTCCTTTAAACAGGGATATTCTAACACGTTGAAGTGTGAAAGTCAACGGACACAATAAAATGTGAAAATTGATGAATATAACTTGTAATGTGTCTGGAAATTTAGTAAAATATACCTATGGTGTTTTGATGACAGGAATTGACACAGGCATAAATACCAATAACTGAAAAGAAAGGACATAATATCTATGAAAGTTTACACAACCGACAAAATCCGAAATGTGGTTTTACTGGGACATGGCGGTTCCGGCAAGACCAGTCTGGCAGAAGCGATGGGGTATCTTTCAGGAATTACCTCCCGAATGGGTAAGGTGACAGACGGCAATACCCTGAGTGATTACAGCAAAGAGGAGCAGAAGCGTCAGTTTTCCATTTCGACTTCTGTGATACCGATTGAGTGGGAAGGCTGCAAAATCAATATTCTGGACACGCCGGGATATTTTGATTTTGTGGGAGAGGTAGAGGAAGCAATCAGTGCAGCCGGCGCTGCCATTATTGTAGTAAACGGAAAGTCCGGTATGGAAGTGGGGACGGAGAAGGCATGGGAGCTTTGCGACAAGTATAAGCTGCCCCGCTTTGTGTACGTAACCAACATGGACGTGGATAACGCATCCTTCAGACAGGTTGTGGAGGAGATGACGGAAAAGTACGGCAAGAAAATAGCACCTTTTAACCTGCCGATTCGTGAAAACGAAAAGTTTGTCGGTTATGTCAATGTTATTGCGGAAACCGGTAACAGATGGCAGGGCAAGGAAGTGGTTCCCTGCGAGATTCCGGAATATAATAAGGCAAACCTGCAGATATGCAGGGATACGCTGATGGAGGCGGTTGCTGAGACCAGCGAAGAGATGATGGAGCGCTATTTTGGCGGAGAGACCTTCTCGGAGGCAGAGATACGTGCAGCGCTGCGTACCAATGTCTGCGATGGTACGATTGTTCCGATCAGCATGGGTTCCAATACGCTGTGCCAAGGCGTTTATACCCTGCTTGACGATATTGTGAAATATATGCCAAGCCCTGAGAACCGCAAGATAGCGGGAATCAACATGAAGACCAATGAAATATACAATGCCGACTACGACTTTGCCAAGGCAAAATCCGCCTACATCTGGAAAACCATGGTGGATCCTTTTATCGGCAAGTACTCTCTGATTAAGGTGAATTCCGGCGTGTTGAAAACGGACGATGTGATTTACAATGTTGACAAGGATATCGAGGAGAAGATTGGCAAGCTGTATGTGATGCAGGGCAATAAGCCGGTAGAGGTGCCTGAACTTCACGCAGGCGATTTGGGCGCGCTGGCGAAGCTGACCGCGGCGAGAACCGGCAACAGCCTCTCCACCAAAACGACGACAATCAAGTTCGGAAAGTGGGAGATTTCCCAGCCTTATACATACATGAGATATAAACCGAAGGATAAGGGCGATGTGGATAAGATATCACAGGCACTGCAGAAGCTGACCCATGAGGATACCACCCTGCGCATGGTAAACGATTCCGAAAACAGGCAGACACTCCTTTATGGCATGGGTGAGCAGCATCTGGATATTATCGCCAGCAGGCTTCTGAATGAATATAAGGTTGAGATAGAACTGGAAAGACCTAAGATTGCCTATAAGGAAACCATTCGGAAAAATTCCGACGTGGAATACAAATACAAGAAACAGTCCGGCGGACATGGACAGTACGGACATGTCAAAATGCGCTTTTCACCGTCCGGAGATTTGGAAACGCCTTATGTGTTTGAACAGGAAGTAGTGGGCGGCGCCGTTCCGAAAAACTACTATCCGGCTGTAGAAAAAGGTCTGCAGGATTCCGTGGTAAAGGGCCCCATGGCGGCTTATCCGGTTGTCGGCGTAAAGGCTGTTTTATACGATGGTTCCTACCATCCGGTAGACTCTTCAGAAATGGCATTTAAACTGGCGACGGTTCAGGCGTTCAAGAAGGGCTTTATGGAGGCTTCGCCGGTATTGTTAGAGCCGATTGCTTCCCTTAAGGTAACCGTACCCGATTCCTACACCGGCGATATCATGGGCGATTTAAATAAGCGCCGCGGCAGGGTGCTTGGCATGACGCCTATTCCGGGTGGCAGGCAGATTATTGAAGCCGATATTCCTATGAGCGGTTTATACGGATACTGCACAGATTTGCGCTCCATGACAGGCGGCAGGGGCGAATACGCTTACGAATTTGCCCGTTATGAGCAGGCGCCTTCCGATGTACAGGAAAAGGAAGTAGCGGCGAGAGCGGATAAGGTAAGCGGCGGAGAAGAGTAGTTGACAGTATTGTATGTATGGGTTATGATATAAATAGGATTTTATTTAAAAAGCAGCTTATCATGAAATGAATAAGTGCGGGCGATAGGAAGATACAGTAGGGGAAAACAATATCTGATGATAATAGCCGGCAGCATCTCGCTTGCCGGCTATTTTAAAAATCTTACAACACTTTTTATTTCATCTGACATTTCTAATATTCCTTACTGACAGATAATCCCGATCCGGACAAAGTACAAGGTAGGTATCATTTTTCAATCATCCATAAGGAGATAATCGATATGAAAAAACAAATAATGATATTAGGATTGATGCTGATTTTTCTATGCAGTTGCGGCAGTCAGGGAAAAGAACCTTCTGACAAGGACGATGCAATTTCTTTACAGGCGCCAAGTACCGAAGCAGGGGAGAAAGACATTACGCAGGTAACCGTTACGGAATATCCACTGCCGGAGGAAGTTGCTGCACTGGAAAAGCTGGATTTAATGGATATGGGATTCTATGCAGATAAAGAACAGTCCATGCACAATTCCAATCAGTTAAACGCTGGTTATTTAACTACAGATGAGGTAGGCAATGTTTATTATGTGGATTATACACAACATGCGATTTTTATGTGCGGACCGGAGGGTGAAGATAAGGAACTGCTTTATGAAGGAGTCGGAGGTTATTTACATATTTCAAGTGGGTATCTGTATTTTGTGGAGGTTGATGTTGAGACGTTATATTGTATCGGCATTGTGAGGGTTGATATTAACACGAAAGAAGCAGAAGTACTGTATGAGAATCTGTGCGGGGAACTTTTTGTTATGCAGGATATTCTGTATAATAATGTTTCCGGGCTTGTCAGCATGAAATTAGAAGAACCGGACGGAGAATTTACTAGATTATCAGAAATAGAATGTGTTTTTTTGAATACAGATGGAAGATATATACTCTACAATATGGTAACAGATGATACAGATTTTCTATTTCAAAGAGGGTATCTTCTAGCCTGGGATACGGAGACGGAAACCAATTATCTAGTGGAAAGCAGGAAGGTTTTCCCGCTGCTTGCAGGAAACTGGCTGTCCTATAGTGACTTGTGGAAAGGCAGCCGCCATGTATTGGATTTGGAAACAGGGACAGATACAGACTTGGGATATTACGCACAACACGCGGTAAGCGATGGAAATAAACTGTATTGGGTAAAACAGTCTACGGGAAGCTTTCAGATTATGGTATGGGATGGGGAAGAGGTGCAGGAATTTTTGACGGTAGAAGGAAAAGAAGGTGTACATGGCGACGTATTTCTGTATCTGACAGAAGACTATTTATACTGGATGTTTGAATCCGTTTTTTTGAAGGAAGCCGACTGGGGTTATTATCGGTTTTCGGACGGAAAAACGGGAAGGTTGAATTAGACTGTTAAAATTTGGGATATTCCCTGCAAAAATAATCCCATTTTGGATAAAAAGGAGGTCATATTGGTATGCGGTTTGAACAAATATCGCATACCTTGTGATAATGTAACCATTTATTTTCAACCATTCATAAGGAGGAAGCAAAATGAAGAAAAGTATTAAAACATGCTGCTGCCTGGGTTTGACGCTGTTTTTGGCGTTAAGCGGGGCAAGAGAGGTCAATGCGGCGGATCACTGTGGAACAACCAAAGTTGCGTGTGGAAGATGGGTCGCGAATGCTCCGATAGAATCGCATCTAGTATATTACAATGGTAGTGTAGAGAATTGCCAGAGAACGAAAGAAATACATTTGCATACAATTTCCTGTACTGGCTGCGGCGCTATATTAAGATCCGATGTAGCAGGAACCTGTATAATAAAGCATACTAGATGTAACACTGAAGTTGGCGATTGCCAGAGTCTGCGGTAAGTTGCAGAAAACAGGGCGGGGTAATTCCCTGCCCTTGTTTGATAAGGTGGCAGGGAGTTTCCGGATTTTAAATCTAGATTTAGACAAAACAGGAGCTTGAAGATGCGCAATAAGATTGGGAAGATTTTTTTACTTATGGCAATGTGCTTTGTTGTCTGTGCATGTGGCAAAAAAGCAGGGGAAGAAAAGGAACAGGCTGACAGGACAATCAGACGTTATGAGATGCCGGGATTGTTGGGGTACTGTGTGGACGAAGCAGGAGAATATTTGTATTGTACAGTGAAGGGGAGTTCTTCTGTTTACCAGTATGGCACGGACGGCTCTTTCATAAAAGAGATAGCAGTCGGGGTGGATGCGGAAGAGGAAGATGTGCAGGTATACCAGGACGACTTGACCAGCCTTTGTATCCGTGGAAACAGCCTGTATTGTTTTAGGGAAAAGAATGGCTGTCTGATTGAGATAAATACGGAGACCGGAGAGGGACGCGTATGCGGTAGACTGACGGGGATTCCCACAATCAGAAAAATAGCGGCGCAGCAGGATACGCTGCTGTTGTTGATGTTTCCTGAAATGGGAGTGGGGATTCTGCAGACGGTTCTGCTGGATCTACAGACAGGGGAATTTACAGCTCTTGCCATAGAATCCCCTATTGCGATTACTTCCGGAATGGAAGGCGACTATTGGATTGAAGCGTACGACGACAATGGCTTCTATTTTCAAAAATACAATACGGATACCAATCTTTTTTCGGAACAGTACCGAACGAATTTTATGGAGGAATTGTCGGATATTACCTATGTGCAGGAAGAAAACGCTATATACGGCTATATGCCGGCGGATCTTCAGTATGTAAGACTTGTGCCGGAACAGGCGTTGGTCGCGGCAAGATTTTCGGCGCAGCGGTTATACCAGTATGATTGTAATATGATGATGGCGGGTGTACGCCTTTTCGTGTCAGATACCACATTGGGGAATATTTACAGTTTTGAACCGCTGGCTTATGTAGAGGATAATACGCCGTTAAAGGGGTATGTTCTGGATTTGGCAAATGTACCAGACTGGAGCGGCTATAACATTGATTTGGAGGAACTTTCGTGGGATGCGCTTGCCCTCAAGGTGCTTGCAGGGGACAGCGATTATGATTTTGTGGTGCTGAATACCGATATGCCGGAGGCACTTGCCATCCGCGATGCCATGGCATATTACCCGATTCCGGAGAATCGCATTGCGCGTTATCTGGATGAGTGCTATCCCTTTATCAGGGAGGCAGCCACCTACAGGGGAGACATTTGGATGTTGCCGGTCAATCTGTATGCCTCGGGCGTTGTTTACCGGGAGGATAATTTGGCGGAGTACGGTATTCGCATGGAAAATATCCGGACGTATGAAGACTTTTGTGTGGTGGCAAAGACATTGTACGATGCGGGGCAGACTGACCATTTTAGTGTTGGATATCCAAATTCAGCACTGTTAAAGGAATATATCCGGTTGAACAGGAAAGAAGGAACCGTTGATTTCGACACGGAAGAATTCCGCAGACTGTTGGATTTTGTAAAAGGCGAATACGGTGCCAGGGCCGGATTCAGAAGCTCCGATATACAGATTAATTTTATGGATTATCAGGAGTTTTATAATATGGATGTAGATGATGTAGAGCGGCAGGAACTGATATGGGAGGCTTTTCTGAAAACAGTCTGCTTTGAGCAGGTGACCGGCTACAACTGGGACTACGAAAAGTATGAAGGAAAAGAGGGTTTTCATGTATGCGGCATGCCGACGCTTTCCGGTGGGGAGGGTACTTATCCGGTTTTGGCGGATATTATTATCATCAATCCCAATGCGCCCAATCTGGATGCTGTGCTTGATTTTGTGGAGGATATGTCAAATAGTTATATAGCGAACCCGGGCAGGCATTTGTCGGCAGAAGAAAGCATTTATGGGACAGATGCATTCAGCAGGGATGTTTATGCGCTTTACAGCAATGGGGAAATTGATTTTGAACTGCCGGACGAACTGTTTACGAGCTATTATTCTTATATTGCGGGCGAAATAACGGATAAGGAAAAAGTAATCGCAGAGTTGAATCGCACAGTCAATATGTATTTTGGGGAATGATGGAAATGCCTGTTTGGGAAGAAGGATTGGAGCAGCCATGAAAAGGAAATATAGATTCAAGTTAAAGCTTTGCGTGCTGCCGGCGGCAGCGGGGCTTCTGGTATTTTATTTCCTGCCCTTTTTGAAGGTGATTTATTATTCTTTTATTAAGGGGCAGTACCAAAAAAGTTTTGTGGGATTTGCAAATTATATTGATGTTTTGAAAAATAAGTATTTTCAGATGGCATGTCTCAATACGCTGAAAATGATTGTCTGCTGTGTGCCGGTTTTTTTGGCGGCAGCAGTGCTGCTGTCCATACTGTACTGCGGCAGCGGGGTGGTTGGTAACTTTTTGCGGAAGCTGACAATTCTGCCGCTGCTTTTGCCTTCTGTCAGCGTGGTGGCAGCTTTTGTGCTGCTGTTTGCGGATGTGGATTCCCCTTTGCCGGTATATGTCCTGTTTTTGTGGAAATATCTGGGTATGGGAATTGTCATCGTTTCTTCGGCGCTTACGGCTGTGGAACCGCAGCTTTACGAGGCGGCGCGCATGGACGGCGCCGGTTTCTGGGCGCTCCATGGAAGGATAACCCTGCCGATCTGTGCCCGCCCGATTGGGTTCACTGCGGTTTTGGGGGTGGTATACTGCTTCAGGACCTTTAGGGAAAGCTATCTGTACTATGGAAGCAATTATCCGCCGGATTACAGCTATACCCTGCAGTATTATATGAACAACCAGTTTCTGAAACTGAACTATCAATCCATGGCAGTGAGTTCCATTCTGATTACACTGGTGCTGGCGGCTTTTATTGCCGTATGTACGGGAAGCAGGAAAGAAAGAAGCGGGAACCGCTAAAGCGGACAAGGGGGTAAGCATGAAAAAGCAGTTCGGGAAAATCATTGCGGTTATATTTTTGCTTATGGTGTCGGGTGTCCTGCTCCTGCCGGTGATTTTTATGGTGCGTAAGGCGGCGCCGGGTGATTTTTATTTTCTTTTAATTGAAAAATTCTGGTTCTATCCCAAGTTTTGGAATTCCCTTCTATATGCGGCGGGGATTGGAGCGGGTGCATCCCTTTTATCCCTGCTTACTGCTTTTGGGCTGACAAAGGGAGAGTTCCGGTATGGGAAAGCAGTATCCTTTCTGCTGCTTCTTCTTATGCTGATGCCTTTACAGACGACACTTCTGCCGAATTATATCGGACTGAGGGATTTGGGTCTTTTAGATACCAGAAGGGCGCTGATTCTGCCCATGATATGTTCACCTTTTGCCATTTATCTGATGTGCAGGTATATGGAGGGGATGCCGGACGAGAGCTGGGAGGCGGCAAGACTGGAGACAGGTTCTTTGTTTCAGATATTGTTTCATGTTGTGTTTCCGCAGATGCGCGCCTGTGCAGCAGCCGTGTTTGTCTTTATGTTTGCGGAGGGCTTTAACATGATTGAACAGCCCATGTACTATGTCAAGCAGGATAAGCTGAAGCCGTTGTCCATCATTACAGACAGCATGCAGGCAGGAGAAGAGCCGCTCATTTATGCAATCGGAATTGTCTGTATGATACCGCTGCTTTTCCTGTATGGGTTTTATGAAGAAGAACTGGCAGACGGTCTTGGCATGCTGAAAGTGTAAGTTTGCGTAAAAAGCAGGATGCTGCTTGTGTGACAGAAGGAGGCAGAAAGATGAAGAGAAAAATCCTGTTTGGATTAACGGCTGTATTCTTTGTGTTGATGCTTTTTGGTACTTTTTTTCACCAGAAAATAGATTCGCTTTTCAGAATCAAGGTGCGGCTTGCCACAATAGAGACGGGCAGCGAATACGTTACCGTTCCGGGGACGATTGACGGGCGGGAAACGGAGATTATGCGGGAAGAGCAGTTTTTGTTACTTCCGGCAGAGGCGGTAAGGGACAATATGATATATGTGGTGGAACATGTGACGGTGCCTTACGGAAGCTATGATGTCGTAACGCTGCGGGTGGTGCAGACGGCGGGGGTAACGGAAGGAAAGGTGAAGATTACGGGCGGCCTTTCGGAAAGTGAAAATGTTGCCGCGGTATATGACGATTCTTTTTATGACGGCATGCGGATCGTGGTAGAGGGGCAGCGCTGAATATACGCTGCCGCTTCCGAAAAAGTAATTGACAATGCAGGGACAAATGTTTACAATTAGCCTAGTTATAATCGGGAAAAAATGGCGGCAGGACAGGCAGGATTTCCCTGCTGCTGATAGAAAGGCATGGTAAAGATGGCAGTATTGTACAATCACAGAGAAGTAGAGACAAAATGGCAGGGCGTATGGGATGCTGAAAAGGCGTTTGCCACTTCAGAAGACTATTCCAAACCCAAATATTATGCATTGGTTGAGTTTCCGTATCCTTCGGGACAGGGGCTTCATGTAGGGCATCCGCGTCCTTACACGGCCCTTGATATTGTGGCGAGAAAAAGGAGAATGCAGGGCTATAATGTGCTGTATCCCATGGGCTGGGATGCGTTCGGACTGCCCACGGAAAATTATGCGATTAAAAACCACATTCATCCCAGAATTGTGACCAAAAACAATGTGGAGCGCTTTAAAAATCAGTTAAAGGCGCTCGGTTATTCTTTTGATTGGGACAGGGAAGTAAACACCACGGATGTGGATTATTATAAATGGACACAGTGGATTTTCTTAAAGCTGTTTCACGCAGGTCTGGCATACAAGACGGAGATGCCGATTAACTGGTGTACCTCCTGTAAGGTTGGTCTAGCCAACGAAGAGGTGGTGAACGGCGTCTGCGAGCGCTGTGGTGCGGAGGTTGTCCGCAAGGTGAAAAGTCAGTGGATGCTGAAAATTACGGCATATGCGGATAAGCTCTTAGAGGGACTGGATACCGTGGACTATATTGAGCGGGTCAAGGTATCCCAGAAAAACTGGATTGGCAAATCAACCGGTGCGGAAGTAGATTTCATTTTAAAAGGGAAGGAAGACAAGCTTACGGTCTATACGACCAGACCAGATACTTTATTCGGCGTTACCTACATGGTAATGAGTCCGGAGCATCCTTTTATCGATAAGTATAAAGAGGATATTCAGAACTGGGACGCAGTGACGGAGTATCGCGAGATGGCGGCGAGAAAGTCGGATTTCGAGCGTACGGAGATGGCGAAGGACAAAACCGGCGTTATGCTGGACGGTCTGACGGCAGTGAATCCCGTCAATGGAAAGGAAATCCCTGTGTGGATATCGGACTATGTACTGATGACCTACGGAACGGGCGCAATTATGGCGGTTCCGGCGCATGACGAAAGAGACTGGGAATTTGCAAAGAAGTTTAACATGCCGATTATCGAGGTGGTTGCAGGAAGTCCCGTGCCTGTGGAGGAGGCAGTGTTCTCCGATGTGGCAACCGGAACGCTGGTCAACTCCGATTTCTTAAATGGCCTTTCTGTTGCAGAGGCAAAGAAAAAGATTACGGCATTCTTGACGGAAAAGGGCATTGGACATGAAAAGACCAACTTTAAGCTGCGCGACTGGGTATTTTCCAGACAGCGTTACTGGGGAGAGCCGATTCCCATTGTAAAATGTGATAAGTGCGGTTACGTGGCGCTTCCGGAGAGCGAGCTTCCCTTAGAGCTGCCGGAGGTGGAGAGTTATATGCCGACGGACAACGGAGAGTCTCCCCTTGCCCATATGACGGACTGGGTAAAGACGACCTGCCCTTCCTGTGGCGGTCCTGCCATGAGAGAGACGGATACCATGCCGCAGTGGGCCGGTTCCTCCTGGTACTTCCTGCGTTATACGGACCCGCATAACGATAAGGCACTGGCAAGCCCTGAAGCATTGAAATACTGGCTTCCGGTTGACTGGTATAACGGCGGTATGGAGCATACCACGCTGCACCTTTTGTATTCCAGATTCTGGCACAGGTTCTTATATGACAAGGAGGTAGTGCCTTGTCCGGAGCCGTATCAGAAGAGAACTTCCCATGGCATGATTTTAGGCTCAAACGGTGAGAAGATGAGCAAATCCCGCGGCAACGTGGTGAATCCCGATGATATTGTGCGGGAGTACGGTGCCGATACCTTGAGAACCTACGAAATGTTTATCGGCGCATTTGATTTAAGTGCTTCCTGGTCAGAGGATGGCGTGAAGGGCTGCCGCAGGTTTTTAGAGCGCGTGTGGAAGCTGCAGGACATTCTGACAGAAGAAGAAGGATATTCTGCCGATATGGAAACGAAAATGCATCAGACGATCAAAAAGGTCAGCTCTGATTTTGAGAATCTGAAGTATAATACGGCGATTGCAGCGATGATGGCGCTGATTAATGAATTTTATAAAAAGAACGCTGTGACGAAGGGCGAGTTTAAAACCCTGCTTACCCTCTTAAATCCGGTTGCACCGCATATTACAGAGGAACTTTGGCAGCTTACCGGATTTTCAGGCAGGCTGTATCAGACGGCATGGCCGGAATATGATGAGGCGAAAACAGTAGAGTCCACGGTGGAAGTAGCGGTACAGATTAACGGCAAGACAAAGGCCACCGTAAGCATTGCAAAGGACGAGGAGAAAGACAAGGTGATTGCAATGGCAAAGGAGGCTTTGGGTGCAAAGCTTGCAGGGACAGTGGTAAAAGAGATTTATGTGCCGGGCAGGATTGTAAATATTGTGGTAAAGCCGTAATTACGGAAAAGAAAAATGTCAGGTTGGGATAACAATCCTGCCCTGACATTTTTGTCTGTGTATGTTTTGCTGTAGAAATGATATGTTGCGCGTTACTGCTTTGGTGCCTGTTTCATGATTTTATCAATTTGTGCAAGTTCTTCCGGCGTGCTGTGATTTTTGATTGCCGTTACGACAGCGGCAACATCGGCGGAAGAAAAACTGATATTGTCGGCCTTTGCCTGTTTCATCTTCAGCATCATATAGGGCATGGCTTCCTTTTGGCTTTTTCCCCTGCCGCCCAAAACCAGATCATTCAAAAATTCCAGCTTTTTTTCCTCTATATTTTTGACGAGAGGATCGTTCATCCATTCAGGTTTGTTTTCCATTGCGTATCATACCTTTCTGCATTGTCAGGAGTTATTTGTTAAACATCTGGAACATCTGCATGATATCAGGGGCGGAAGCATTATCATTGGCCTCGCCGAAGGAGAAGCCGTCCGGGAACAGCTCTTTCATCATGTTTATGGTTTCCATCATTTCTTTTGCATTCTTTATGCCGGAAAACAATTCCGTAATTTTCTCAAGCTGTGCTTTTTCCGAAGAGGAGCAAAAGGGGGCAAGCTCACTGCACATTGCCGCTGCGTCAGGCTGCGTTTCTCTTGGCATTGAAGCGTGGGGATGCAGCTTGAAATAAGTAAGTGTATATTGAAATTCCATGTACTTGATGTAGACGGCAAACTGCTTCTGCAGGGAAGGGTCTAAATAGGGGAGAAGGATTTTGTACATTTGAATGTGGTTGTTAGTAAAAAGTGTATCAAAAGCCTGTATTTTATCAGGCTGTTCCCTGTCATCCCTGTCCATGCATAGTTTCTCCGGTTTCTCGTATTTTTAAAGCATATGAAAAATTGTCTGTAAGTATGCGGGAACAGGCTCTGAAAGAGCCCGCCCGCAAAACAGTTTAGTGATTAGCCGCAGCAGGAATTGTTATTTCCGCTTAAGCAGGAAATAAGAAGAATCCAAATCAGCCATTCACAACTGTTGTTTTCATTATTGCAGCCGCAGCCGCCGCCATTGTTGAACAAACTGGTATTTCCGCCTCCAAAGCAGGAGAATAACAGGATAATCCAAATCCAGTTGCAGCTATTGCCAAAGAGATTGTTCAAGGAAGTGCCACAGCCATTGTTGCAGCCGTTGTTGCAGCCGCAGTTAGCAGCAGTTAAATCGCTCATTTTAAATGCCTCCAGGTTTTGTTATGGTTTATCTTATGTGGGTATGCATGTCAACGTTTCCATTTTGATGAAAAAAATTCGTGGAAAAATTTCCATGCACAAACTATAGGAAAAGACTTGCATAAATTTCAAGATATAGTAAAATAAGTATGTATGAAGAAAATCAGGAGTATTATGTAAAGCAGACGGATGGTGTGGATATGGAAGCGAAAGTGCGCACGGTTTCGGGGCGGCAGTTTCGAACCGAAGCCGATTATCAGTCGGCGCAGAAGGATGCCGCATATATAGAGAGTATTAAAAAAAGATACGATTTGGATGGGGAAGAGGGAGTAAAACAGCTTTTAGAGGATTTGAAAAGCGGCAAATACCGTTTTCGGACCATATTGGGACAGGATTTTAAGGAGGAAACGGAGGAAGCTTACGCAAGAAAACAAGCAGAGGCAGACGATAAGAGCAGTTCCCGCAAAGGAAAAACCGGAAACCGGAAGAGCAAGGCAGGAAATGCAGAAGGAAAAAGAGCGGCAGGCACAGCCGGTAAAAAAAATACCAGCCTGGAAGATTATGACGAGGATATGCGCAAGTTCATTGTCAAGGAACTGAAAAAGCGCGAGTGGATACGGCGGATTTTGATATCCGCATGTATGTGCGTGGCAGCCGGCTGTTTTCTCTACCTTGGCATATACTATTATCAGGTAAAGCGGCTGGATGCCTATGCAGGTAAACAGCAAAGGCTCAAGGGCATGGAGACGGAAGTAGAGGTGACGCCGGAAACGGTGGTGATTCACTACGACAATCAGGAGATTGTGGTTCCTGATATTCTGGAAGAATATAAAATGCTCTATAGTTTGAACCAAAAACTAATCGGATGGGTTAAAATTGACGATACATATATAGATTACCCTGTTTTGCAGACGAGCAACAATGATTACTATATAGACCACAATTTTGACCAGGAACAGGACAGGAACGGCAGTATTTTTCTGGATGCGGCCTGTACCATACTGCCGAGGAGCACCAATCTGATTCTATATGGGCATCATATGAGAAGCGGGCGTATGTTCGGACAGCTCAATAAATACAGCTCGGAGAGTTTTTATGAGGATCACAAGCTGATACAGTTTGATACCATATATGAAAGAGGCACATACGAGGTTATGTTTGTATTTCGCTCCAAGGTATATGAAGAGAGTGAAATTGTTTTTAAGTATTACCAGTTTATCAATGCGGCTTCGGAAACCGAGTTCAATTCTTACATGCGGGAAATGGCTGAAATGTCATTGTATGACACCGGCGTGACCGCTGAATACGGCGACGAACTGCTCACATTGTCTACTTGTGATTATTATACGGATTACGGCCGTTTTGTGGTTGTAGCGAAAAAAGTAAAATAGAACGCGGGCGTAAATATCGGATAAAGGAGATGCAACATGGCTAAAAAAGAAGCAAAGAAAAAAAATCTCAGACTAAGAAGAAGGATTCGAAGGACATTGGGTTCTATTTGTCTGATAACAGCGCTTTTAGTGGCGGCGATACCGGTGCCGGAGGCAAGGGCGGCAGCTGCTACAGAAAAATTCACATGGAATGATGAGATTTTTCACAATGGCAATAACAGCACAAGTGAAATTCCCACTGTGCCTTCCAACTACGATAAAATATATACATATTATGAGGACAACGCAACTTTTGTGTGGGCATTTGTGAATGCCGGTACCAGTACATGGGTAGCGGTCATTCTGGGGTACAGGATAACAGGACAGTTAACCGACGCCACTCTCACAGTACCGGATACGGTGGACGCCTATGCTTTGTATAATGAAAACATCGGAGATTCCAACCAGAGCCATGTGGCGGTAGGAAGAAATTTTGAACCTTTATATTATGTGTCAAGATGGGATCCTATACTTGATGTTTCCGGCAATGATACCGGAGAAAGGGTAGCAGGGGCATATTCTCCCTGTACCTATGGCGACAGAGCTAACTGGGAAAATTTAAAGGAAGATGAATTTTACTATAAGGATGGCGATAACTACATACAGACGACGACTTCGAATGAACAGTGGATTAAAGGGATTCCTGTCGTATATATCGGTAATCAGTCTGTGGTAACAAATTCGAGCACCGGAGGGACGGGCGTTCAGCAGGAATGGGTGATAGAACAGAACAGCAGCTCTTCCAACGTCCTGACAAGAACGGTATCCGGGGGTACGCACTATCTGAACAATAACCCGGATAGGGGCGTGTTTGCAAACCAGACCAATATCAGAAAGCTGATAGTGGGCGGAAATCTGATAGGAATCGGTAATTATGCTTTCTATAATTGTACAGAGCTTAGGGAAATTGTGCTTAGTAACAGTTTGATAGAGATAGGGAAAAATGCGTTTCAAAAGTGCCGTAATCTGCAGAAAGTAGGATTCGGCGGGAATTCTTCCTATGGTATCAGCAGATTGACCTATATATCGGATTATGCATTTGCGGAGTGCGAATCCCTTTCCAGCTTCAGTTTGACGAGCGGTGTGACCAGAATCTTTGACCATGCTTTTGACGGTTGTACTGCGCTGAAAGACGTGTCTCTGTCAGGAGCGGCGGACACTATGGGAAGCCTCTCGGAGCTTGGATATTATGTGTTTGCAAACTGCACCGCTTTAGAGGAACTCACTTTGCCGAGTTCCATTGGCAGCAATACGATTCATTTGAATAATTTCCAGAATTGCAAAAACCTGAAGCATGTTATGGTGGAGAGTTTCCAGACAAAGCTGGAAGCAGATAATGGCGATACTGCGACAGACTATACGGCGGAGAAATTCATAAGCGATGTGCATACAGATTTCTATTTTGAATCAGAGGATCCATCAGGAACCCATGATTTCACGAAGGAAAATGCCATTGCGTTTAAGTATGCCGGAAGGGATTTATATGAGATTATCACCAAGGAAAAGGATGCTGCGGGAAATGAAATAGCAAGATTGACCTATCAGGTCAATAGCTTGCAGGAACTGCTGTTCTTTGCTATAGACGGCACTGTAACGGAAGTAGAAGTACCGGCTAAAATCGGACCTTTCGGAATTTCCTATATTGAGTCCGGGTGCTTTTCCGGTGTCTGCACATTGAAAAAAATTACCATTCCTGCAACGGTAACACAGATTCGGTCAGATGCCTTTAAGGGCTGTCACAACCTTGAGGCGGTGATTTTTGCGGATGCAACAAGAATCACTTCCATTGGACCGGGGGCGTTTGCTACACAGGTGGCGTCAGAACATAGACATTGTCCAAACGAAAATTCTTATTTGACGAATACGCCGACACTGAGTTTTACGGGGGCGGTAGGCGACAATGTAGTATTTAACTATGCAATGGATAAAGACAGCAATATCAATGCCGGTGCACAGCCGCTGACGTATATCACCTATTACAGCGGATGGCCCAGCAATTTAGAAATAAAATATGTGCCGGAAAATCCACAGACAAAAGAGGGCAAAGCAACTTTGGTGGATTATCCGCGCTACGTGGAACTTACCAAATATACGCAGACAAAGTATCCGTACCTGACGGCGGAGCAGGCGGAAGCTGCAGCGAATGCGACGAAGGATTATGCTGATTATCTGGCCGGTGGTGCTATGCCGAAGACGGATGAGATGGATTTGATTTATGCTTCGTTGAATCCGCAGATACCGGTTGGCGTGAAAGCGATTCAGACAGGGTTGTTTTCGGGCGTTACCGGCGTGCAGGACAGCGATGGCAATTATAAGGTAGAGACCGTAAGCGGGAAATCGCCTGATTTAAAGCTTCAAAGCGTTACCTTTGCGGATATTGAGGAATATGAGCCCTACACCTTCAGCGGCTGTGTGGATTTGAATACCATTAACATTACCGGCGGCACTGCAAAAATTGATGATTATGCTTTTGCGTACGCCTTTGATGTGACGCTCAGCGGCAACGATGGTACGGGATCCCAGTCATCGCTTACTACTTTTAATATGCAGGGCGGTGGCGGAAGCATTGGGAACTATGCATTTTGTAATAATAAAGACTTGAAGTACGTAACGATTTCGCCGGAGGTATCTGAGTTGGGAATCCGTCCGTTCAGGGCATGTACGTCACTTCAGGATGTTAATTTTTCGGGAGGTCCTTATTTTACAACAGGACAGTCCATTATCTATGGCTTGAAAGATGGAAACAGAGATGTTTTGGTGGAATGTCTGGAGAGCAGGGGCGGTTTGGAAAGCAGTACGCCGAATGCGATAAGTCCTACGGAAGTTGCCGGAATCACATCAATAGTGGAAGAGGCGTTCATGGATTGTGTGGATGTTACTTCTGCGGATTTGACGACGACTTATATCAGCGGTATTCCGGAGAATGCTTTTAAAAATACAAGAAGACTGAATGATGTGGAACTTCCCACCTCCTGCCGGTATATCAGGAGCGGCGCTTTTAGCGACAGTTATGTCAGCAAAGTGAGCATTCCGGACAGTGTAACCAATATTGCAGAGGCAGCATTTAATACCTATACGACACCAAATTCGAATGGCACATGCTCCAGAATCACTTTCTATTGTAATGAGGGCAGTACTGCTGCGGACTATGCAGCGGAAAGAGGACATGGAAATATTCAGCGTGAGGATTGGGACGGTGTAGACAATACTGTTTACAAGGTTTATTTTATGGACGATGAAAACAATTTCATCGATGTACAGGAAGTGATTGTCGGTCATGATGCAACGCCTCCCACACCCCCTGTAAAAGAGGGAAAGGAATTTGTGAGATGGCTGGGAAGTTATACAAATATTCATGCTGATACAACGATTTTTGCTTCTTACAGAAACATAGACTCTGATGAGACAAAATACCTTGTTGAGTTTTTCGACTATACCAGCGATGAAAAGCCGATACAAACTTATTTGGTGGCACCCGGAGAGGATGCACCTGCAATCGTACCGCCCGCGAGGGAAGGCTATACTTTTGTAGGCTGGAGACCGGCAATTACGAATATCCAGAGCGACACAAAGACTTATGCGCAGTACGAGCGGGGCACAAGTACCGATCCTAATAACCCTAACAACCCAAATAATCCGAATAACCCGAACAATCCGAATAATCCTAATAACCCTAACAACCCGAATAATCCGAACGGCACAGTGAGCGGTAACACGGCAAATCTGTATACATTGACAGTGCGAAACGGCAGCGGATCGGGAAGTTATGCAGCGGGAGCTACGGTTATCATTATAGCCAACAATCCGGCATCATCACAGCGGTTCAGCAAGTGGACGACGGATAACACTGCCGTTAAATTTGCAAGCAGCGAGGTGTCGGCAACTACAATCGTTATGCCGGCTGAGAATGTGACGGTAACCGCAAACTTTGTTGCCGGTTCCTCGAACGGAAGCAGCGGCGGTTCCGGTACAGGTAACGGGTCTTCCGCTTCAGGTGGAAATGCGAATAGCAATAAGACCGGTTCAACGGTTGTGATTGATAAATACGGTCTTTCCAATACCGGCGTTGTGTCAGTCACCATCAAAGGGTCTTCTGACAACTTTGTGGTAAAGATTACCGAGGATCAGCAGGCAACCGATGCGGTGCTCAGAGCGCTGATAGAGGAATATGGAAGCCTTGATAACCTCAAGTATTTCCCGATGGATATTTCACTGTATGATTCTACGGGCAAGACGAAGATTACAGATACTTCGGGACTGAAAATTGAGATTACGCTGCCGCTTCCGGATTCTCTGGTTACTTACGGCGGTAACAATATGGTGGCCGGTGTGGTAAATGATAAGCTGGATAAACTTTCTCCGAAGTTTACCACGATTGACGGTGTGGCGTGCGTAACCTTTACGGCAGAGCATTTCTCGCCCTATGTTATCTACGTCAAGACTGACAGTCTGCAATCGAATGGCGTAGCGGACAGCTCACCGAAGACGGGAGATATTCACCCGAAGTGGTTTGTAGTCGTTGCACTGTGCTGTATTTCTGTGGTACTGTTTGTAAAAAAGGATAAAACCGGTAAAAAAGTTTTGGTGAAGGCATAACGGAGAACCTTTGATTGCGATATGCGCGGGGTATAAATATGAAGAGATCAATCAAAATTTCCGTGAGCGCGCTGCTTTTAGCATTGGCATTGGCAGTGACGCAGATACCGGCTCCGTCGGTGTCTGCGGATACGCCGACATACTCTTCGGATGCGGATTTTCAAATGAATGGAACGATACTGGTAAAGTATACAGGCACGGCAAAAACCGTGTCTGTTCCTGCTTCCGTAACTGCAATCGGGGCGGAGGCGTTTGCCGGCAACACGGATATGGAGACGCTTCTATTTCGCGGAAATAGTGTGGAAACCATTGGATACAGGGCATTTGCTGAGTGTACAGGACTAAAGGAAGTGCGGCTGCCGGACTCTGTAACGGAAGTCGGAAATGGAGCTTTTGGAGATTGTACGGCTTTAACAACAGTGACATTGGGAAAAGGGCTTAATAAGCTTGGTATCGGTGCGTTCACAGGCTGTTCGGCGTTAAAGGACTTGAAGATAACGGAAGGAAATGCAGCATTTTCTTATACTGACGGCTGTCTGTACAACAATGACAAGACTAAATTGTATTTTATGCTTCCGACAAGAGAGCGGGAGTCCTACAGCATGCCCTCTACGGTTACAGATATTGCAGAATATGCTTTTTGGGGCTGCAACAATGTAAAAAATATCAGTCTCAGCAATAATCTGAAAGAGATACCGGACTATGCGTTTACCAACTGCAAGTCCCTTGAAAGTATGTCTATTCCTTATTCCATTAAGAGAATCGGAATTATGGCGTTTGCAGACTGTGTCAGTCTGGGTATGGTAACGGTGCCATCCACCGTGGAGACCATACACAATACTGCTTTTAATGGCTGTCCCAGACTGGTGATTTCAGCAGATAAGGGGACAGTGGCATATAAGTACTATATAAAATGGAAATTAATCAATCAGGCAGAGTATGAGGACACAGGAAATGCAGAGCCGGATGTTCCGGCAGATGAACCGGATAATACGCCACCGGAGAACAACGATCAGGACGACGGACAAAATAATGAACCATATCAGCCGGATGACGGCAGTGTGTTGGGAAGTACTTATGTAGTGGGAAACAGTGCTTTCGTTTTTATGGACAATTCCACTGCACCGGTATATGGGAATAACGAAACGTCTGTCAGTGCAAATGGGAACGACGATATTGCCACACAGCCCGGAAACGGGTCCGGGGGAACAAATCCACAAAAGAGCACAGAGGTTCCTAAGTATAGGATTTTCGGCAGTATACTGGCAGATCAGGCCTTTTATAACAGCAGGGAGGCGGCAGGCTACAAGATACCGGATGGAATTACTGAAATCGGCGAGTTTGCTTTTGCAAGAAGTAATCTTACGACAGCAAATATTCCAAGCGGGGTAACGACGATAGGGTATGGCGCGTTTTATCACTGCGATTATCTTAGGGAAGTGAAGATACCTTCTACCGTTACGGATATTGCGCCAAAGGCGTTTGAACAAAGCCTGTGGCTGAAGAGCTGGCTGAGCGGAAGCGGTACGGAAGAATACTTGATTGTCGGAAGCGGTATTCTGTTAGCGTACAGAGGAAACGGCGGCAATTTGGTAATACCGGAAAATGTGAGAAAGATTGCGCCGGAGGTTTTTGCGGGCAATGAGAAAATTGTGTCCGTGCAGCTTCCCGATTCTCTGATTGACATTGGAGAAGGGGCGTTTTCCGATTGTAAAAATCTGCATACCATTACCGGCGGGAAAAATGTGCGCGTGATACGTGACAGAGCGTTTATGGGCTGCCCGCTGGAAACGGCGCATGTGTGGGAAAACGTTGAATATCTGGGACTTTTAAGCTTTGACTTCTCTGATGCACCGTTCAGTAACTCCGAAAAAATTGTTGTTTTTGACAGTCTGAAGCTGCCTGCACCGTGCCATGAACTGACTGCAGAACGACTTTCTAACGAAGCGTCAAGAGGATTTATACTGGGCGATACGCAGATTGCCATTGTAGAAAGAGAAATGAAGGAAGAGGAACTGGCGGATACCGTACTGTCGCCTGCAGACAGCGATTTTCAGGGTATTATCGCATATATCAGTTCCAACGACAAGAGAATTGTAACATGCTTTGCCACTACCTATACGGAGGCGGAACTTGCAGGCATCTATATTCCGGAATATATTATTATTGATGGTAAAAATTATCAGGTGACCGGCAGAGAAAATATTTCCATATTCGGCAGTGACAGGGATTATCCGACAGGCAGTATTGCGGTTGAGAACACAAGTATAGTGCTGTCAGGAGATATCAGTGCTGAACTGGAAGGAAATACAGGGTCTTATTACCTGCAGGTGTTTGACAGTCTGGATGCATATACGGCTCTGAATGCAGGCTACGAGGCAGTTTACAGGGAAGCGCTTCCGGAGGCTTCAGTGTGTGTGGACATGGATTTGGTGGACAGAGAGACCAGAGTGCCTATTTCCAAGACGGGAAGCAGAAAACTCAGGGTAACGGTTACGCTGCCGGCAGGTTTGGCTACAAGCGGGCTTCGCGTTTATCAGACAGACAGGAACGGGCAGCTCACGGGACTTACCTATACAATAGAAGGCAATCAGGTGACCTTTGAAACCAATATGCTCGCACCGGTTGCTATCTGCAGGACGGCAGGCGCGGCAACAGGACGCATGGATGCTTCTCCGGATACCGGCGATAATATACAGCCGAAATATTTCTGGGCGGCGGGGCTTGCAGGCATGGCTGCCGCAGTATTACTGATAAAGAAGAAAAAATAACAGGTAACAAAAAGAACCCTCGGCATATGATAGAGAAAAAGCCGGGGGTTTTTTGCGTGTACAGAGTGAGAGAACAGACTGGATGCAGCAGTGTGGTACAGTCTGGCGGAGGGAAAGGCATTACCGTTGCCGTGTTGGACACAGGAGTGGCAAAGCATCCGGATTTGGCAGACAGGATTCTCGATTTCAAAGATTTTATCAATGGCAGTACGGCGGTATATGATGACAGTGGACATGGGACGCATGTATGCGGGATTATTGGCGGAAGCGGTTATCTGTCCGGGGGAAGATATCGGGGAATGGCGCCGGAGGCGGGTCTTGTAGTCGGAAAGGTGTTGGACGAAAAAGGTGACGGAACTGTGGACGCCATGCTTCAGGGCATCGACTGGGTACAGCATAACAGTGAACAATACAAAATCCGTGTTTTAAATATATCTGTTGGAATCGGTCAATTGATAGAAGAGGAGAAGGAGGAGCTTTTAAAGGAAAGGCTGGAGGCATTGTGGATGAAAGGAATTCTTGTAGTGTGTGCGGCCGGAAACAATGGGCCTGTGTGCGGTTCCCTTTCCTCTATCGGGCGAAGCCGTCTTCTGATTACGGTTGGCTGTCATGACGGGGCATATTTTCAAAATAAGCCAAACCGCTGTGCATCTTATTCTGCAAGGGGTGGGCGTTTTGATACCATGAAAAAACCGGATATTGTGGCGCCGGGGACTGAAATTATATCCTGCAACGGCGCATGCAGAAGAAGCAGAAGGGGATATATAAATGCTTATATTGCGAAAAGCGGTACCTCCATGGCGACGCCGGTGGTATCCGGCGCACTGGCGCTGCTTTTACAGAAGCATCCGGAATATGACAATGAAACGGCAAAGAGAAAGCTGTTGTTTAGCGCGGATGATTTACAGGAGCCGTGGTATCAGCAGGGCTGGGGCATGATTAATGTAATGGGAATGATGGAAGGGTAGCTTAACTGTATATAGTACTTGACATACCTCGTATGATTGTATACAATTATACGAGGTAAATATTTGTACATAGAAAAGGACCTTTGAAATGAAAGAAAACGATATGTTTCAGTACAGACCGATTAATATGAATTCGAGAAATAATCTTCTGGAAATAGAGGAGCACATGTACATATTGGATGATGTGCAAAAGCCTAATGTTTTCCGCAATATGTTCCCCTATTCGGAGATTCCCAAAATTCCTTTTAACGACAGGATTGTGCCGCACAATATGCCGAAGGAAATCTGGATTACGGACACAACCTTCCGTGACGGTCAGCAGTCACGGGCGCCCTATACGACGGAACAGATTGTGACGATATACGATTATCTGCATAAACTGGGCGGTCCCAACGGTATGATTCGGGCCTCCGAGTTTTTCCTGTACAGTAAAAAGGACAGGGACGCCGTGTATAAATGTATGGAGCGGGGCTACCAGTTCCCGGAAGTGACAAGCTGGATCCGGGCGAGCAAGGAGGATTTTAAGCTGGTCAAGGAAATCGGTATGAAGGAAACCGGTATTCTGGTGAGCTGTTCCGATTACCACATTTTTTTAAAACTGAAAATGACAAGAAGACAGGCAATGGAGCATTATCTGAGTGTCATTCGGGAATGTCTGGAGGAGGGCATCAGCCCCCGCTGTCATTTGGAGGATATTACAAGGGCGGATATCTATGGCTATGTGGTGCCTTTCTGCACGGAATTGATGAAACTGCAGGAGCAGTACGGGATACCGATCAAGGTGCGTGCATGCGATACCATGGGCTATGGGGTCAACTATCCCGGCGCCGTAATTCCCAGAAGTGTGCAGGGAATCATCTACGCCATCCATACGCATGCGGGTGTGCCCCATGAAAATATTGAGTGGCATGGACACAACGATTTCTATAAGGCAGTATCCAATTCGACTACGGCATGGCTGTACGGTTGTGCCGGTATCAATACTTCCCTGTTTGGCATCGGGGAAAGAACCGGAAATACGCCTTTGGAGGCGATGGTGTTTGAATATGCGCAGCTTCGCGGTAATTTAAACGGTATGGACACTACAGTGATTACAGAGCTGGCAGAGTACTATGAAAAAGAAATCGGCTATCGCATTCCGGAGAGAACGCCTTTCGTAGGCAAAAATTTCAATGTGACGAGAGCCGGCATTCATGCGGATGGGCTGCTGAAAAATGAAGAAATTTACAATATTTTTGATACGGAAAAGTTTTTGAACCGACCGGTTTTGTGCGCTGTTTCCAATACCTCCGGACTTGCGGGCATTGCCCATTGGATGAACACCTACTATAAGTTAAAGGGAGAAGCGCAGGTGGACAAGGGCTGCGAACTGGTGAAAGAAATAAAGCAGTGGGTTGACGAAGAGTATGCCGGCGGCCGTGTTACGGTGCTGACCGATGAGGAGTTGGTAGGCGTGATTGGGAAAACCTGTGACAAGCTGGGAATGATTCTGGATGAAAATGGATGCAGGAAGTTGGCGGAGGAAGCATAGTGAGCAATTATGATGTAAAGCAGGAAGTGACGGATAAATATTCGCTGCGGGGCAGGGTATTTCATAAGCTCAGGGACGACATTTTAAACGGTAAATATGAGGAGCATGAGGAGTTAAAGGAAGTAACCATCGGGGAAGAACTCGGAGTCAGCAGAACACCGGTGCGCGAGGCGTTCAGACAGTTAGAGCTGGAAGGACTGATTCAGATTATTCCCAACAAGGGCGCTTATGTGACGGGCATTACCGAAAAGGACGTCAAGGACATTTACATGATACGTTCCCTGTTAGAAGGACTTTGTGCCAGATGGGCGACGGAGCATATTACCAAAGAACAGCTTGAAGAGATGGAGGAAAACGTATATCTGGCAAAGTTTCATGCTGCCAAAGGGCATATGGAGCAGATTGCGGAATTGGACAACCGTTTTCATGAGATTCTGTATGAAGCCTGTAACTCCAAGATGTTAGAGCATCAGCTCAGGGATTTTCACGCATATGTGCTGCGCGTCAGAAGAAAGACGCTTGCCAATCAGGTCAGAGGCACCGCTTCCAACGAGGAACATGAAAAAATCATGGAAGCCATTAAGGCGGGCGATGCGGACGGTGCGGAAAAACTGGCACATATGCATATGATAAACGCATATGAGAACATGGTGAAAAACGGCTTACATGAAGCATACGAAAACAACAGGGCAATTTCAGAAACATGACAAAATGCAGAGAAAATGGAGGAAAAAGATGAGCAAAATTCAGATGAAGACACCGCTTGTAGAGATGGACGGAGACGAAATGACCAGAATACTCTGGACGATGATTAAGGAAGAACTTCTGCTTCCTTTTATCGATTTGAAGACAGAGTATTATGATTTGGGGCTTGCGTACCGCAATGAGACGGATGACAAGGTGACGGTGGATTCTGCCAATGCCACCTTGAAATATGGCGTTGCAGTAAAATGTGCGACCATTACGCCCAACGCGGCGAGAATGACGGAATATGACTTAAAGGAAATGTGGAAAAGCCCGAACGGAACCATCCGCGCTATCCTGGACGGTACGGTTTTCAGAACGCCTATTGTGGTGAAGGGAATCGAGCCCTGCGTGAAAAACTGGAAGAAGCCGATTACATTGGCGCGACACGCTTATGGTGATGTGTATAAGAACACGGAAATAAGGGTAGAAGAGGGTGGTAAGGCAGAGCTTGTCTTTACCTCTGCTGACGGAAAAGAAACTCGTGAACTGATTCATAACTTTGACGGCGCAGGCGTTTTACAGGGTATGCACAATACGGATAAATCCATTGAAAGCTTTGCAAGGGCATGTTTCGGCTATGCCATCGACACAAAGCAGGATTTATGGTTTGCCACAAAGGATACCATTTCCAAAAAGTATGACCATACCTTTAAAGATATTTTCCAGGAAATCTATGATGCGGAGTACAAGGAGAAATTCGAGGCT
>JAIDHX010000023.1 GCA_029053015.1 Lachnospiraceae bacterium | reverse complement strand
TAAAAACGCCGGCACTTGGCGAGGTTCTTTCGAGCCTAGTACCGCTGCGTTTTTATTCGAGCGAGAGCGCGTCTGCATAGGGATGGGGACGCTCCCCCGGCGTGACTTTCCGCAAGTCTAAATTACCCCCTCTCCCCCCTAATTTCTTATTGACGAAAGACCCAAAAAGCAGTAAAATCAATGTGAAAGCACTTACATAATAAACAGCATCTGCAGGTGCAAATGTAGAAAAATGTGAATGAAAGTAAGGAGAGGGAACATGGAACGATTAAACAAAGCAATTAGCGGCAAAAAAGAGAGGCCCATCAAGGTAGTACAGTTTGGAGAAGGAAATTTCCTTCGCGGATTTGTGGATTATATGATTGACATTGCCAATGAATCCGGCAAATTTGACGGAGACATTGTTTTAATCAAGCCCATTGAGTTTGGCAGCCTGGATATGTTTCATGAGCAGGACTGCCAGTATACTGTTTCCTTAAGAGGTATCGCGGACGGGGAGGCAAAGGTGCAGAACCGCGTGGTGACTGCGGTTGCGGACGCTGTGGATACTTATAAAGAATATGAAAAATACATGGATTTGGCAAAAATCGATACCCTGCGTTTTGTGGTTTCCAACACGACGGAGGCAGGTATTGTTTTTGATGACACGGATAAAATGGAATTGGAGCCGCCCAAGACTTTCCCGGGCAAGCTGACTAAATTTTTATATGAAAGATATCAGTTCTTCAACGGAGCAGAGGACAAGGGACTTGTCATGCTGCCGGTAGAGCTGATTGACGACAACGGCATTATGCTGAAAAAATGCGTGCTGCAGTTGATTGAGCTCTGGGGACTGGAGGATGGCTTTAAGGCATGGGTGGAAAATGCATGTATCTTTACCTCCACTCTGGTAGACAGAATCATCACCGGTTATCCGAGGGACGAGGTGGAGTCCATCTGGCAGGATTTGGGCTATGAGGACAGGATTCTGGTGACGGGCGAGCCTTTTGCACTCTGGGTTATCGAGAGCGACAAGGATATCAGCAAGGAGTTTCCGCTTCCCGATGCAGGGCTGCCGGTTATCTTTACCGACAACCAGAAGCCGTACAAGCAGCGCAAGGTGCGTATCTTAAACGGCGCCCATACTTCCTTTGTACTTGCTTCCTATCTGGCAGGCAACGATATCGTGCTGGAGTCCATGCAGGACGACGATGTGAAGAATTTTATGATGAAGACCATCTTTGACGAAGTGATTCCCACGCTGACGCTTCCCAAGGAGGAACTGGAGGAGTTTGCAAACGCGGTGATTACCCGTTTCAACAACCCGTATGTAAAGCATGCCCTTTTGTCCATTTCCTTAAATTCCGTGTCAAAGTGGCGTGCAAGATGTCTGCCCAGCTTTTTGGGATATGTGGAAAAATACGGAAAGCTGCCGGTACATCTGACCTTCTCCATTGCGGCGCTGATGGCATTCTATACAGGCAGTGAAATCCGCGACAAGGCGCTTATCGGTCACAGGAACGGACAGGAATACAATATCATGGACGATGCAGCAGTGCTGGAATTCTTCCGCGACTACAGCGGCAAAGACACAAAGACCTTTGTGGACGCTTATCTTTCCAATGAGAATTTCCACGGACAGGATTTGACAAAGGTAGAAGGCCTTTCCGACGCGGTGGCTTCCTATCTTGACGATATCAAAGAAAATGGCATGAGGGCGGCGTTATGCAAGACTTTATAAAAATCAATGACAATGACAATGTGATTGTAGCGTTAAATCCCATTCCGGCAGGAACCGAGATTACGGTGGGAGCGCTTACGGTGAAGGCGGCGGAAGAGATTCCTGCCGGACATAAGATGGCGCTCTGTGAAATCCCTGCGGGCGGTGAAGTGATTAAATACGGTTTCCGAATCGGCAATGCCAAAGAGGATATTCATGTGGGACAGTGGATTCACACTCACAATGTAAAGACGGCGCTTGGAGAACTGCTTGACTACACCTACGAGCCGGTTACCGTTTCCATAGAGGAAAAGGAAGAAGCTACCTTTATGGGCTTTGAGCGGAAAAACGGCAAGGTGGGCGTCCGCAACGAAATCTGGGTAATTCCCACGGTGGGCTGTGTCAACAACGTGGCGACGGCGATTGCCAAAAAAGCCAACGACTACGTGGAGGGAACTGTGGAAGAGGTTATCGCATTTCCCCATCCTTATGGCTGTTCCCAGATGGGCGACGATCAGGAGCATACCCGCACGATACTGGCGGATTTGATTAACCACCCCAATGCCGGCGGCGTGCTGGTGCTGGGACTTGGCTGTGAGAACAGCAATATAGACGTACTGAAGGAATATATCGGCGAGTACGACCCTGACAGGGTAAAATTTCTAGTGGCGCAGGAGAGTGACGATGAGCTTGCGGACGGTGTTGCACTTTGCAGGGAACTGATTGACTATGCAAAGGGCTTTACCCGCACCGAAGTGGGAACCGGAAAGCTGATTGTAGGTATGAAGTGCGGCGGCAGCGACGGGCTCTCGGGCATCACTGCCAACCCTCTGGTGGGGCGTTTTTCTGATATGCTTACGGCGCGAAAGGGCACGACGATTTTGACGGAGGTGCCGGAAATGTTTGGCGCCGAAACCCTGCTGATGAACCGCTGCGAGACGAAAGAGCTGTTTGAGCAGACCGTGGAGCTGATTAACGATTTCAAGAATTATTTTAAGAGCCACAATCAGACTATTTATGAAAATCCTTCGCCGGGCAATAAGAAGGGCGGTATTTCCACATTAGAGGATAAGTCCCTGGGCTGTACACAGAAGTCAGGCAGTTCCTATGTGAAAGGCGTGCTTGCTTATGGCGAGACGGTAAAGACGCCGGGACTGAATCTGCTCAGTGCGCCGGGCAATGATTTGGTGGCTGCAACGGCGCTGGCTGCGGCGGGCGCACAGATTGTGCTGTTTACCACGGGACGCGGCACTCCCTTTGCTTCGCCTGTGCCTACGGTGAAGATTGCGACCAACTCCAGGCTGGCCGGGAAAAAGTCGGGCTGGATCGATTTTAACGCCGGCGTGCTTGCGGAGGAGGCAGGCATGGAGGAAACTGCGCAGAAGTTCTTTGACTATGTGCTTGCAGTTGCATCCGGCAAAAAGGTGTGCAGCGAAGAGGCAGGCTTCCACGACATGGCAATTTTCAAACAGGGTGTTACGCTGTAGATGTTAAGTGGGCGGACAGGATTTGTCCGCCCGTTTTTGTAAAAAGGTGTGAAATAACAGGAAAGGAAATCTGTATGAAGGCATTATTGGAGCGCGCGGCAGTGGGAACCAATGCTGATTTGGAAGAGGCGGCGCAGGCGGTTTTGTCCCTGCAAAGAGACGGGGACGGCGTATTTGAAACAAAAGCAATAGAGGAAAATACATATCAGGCGGGACTGCTTTTATATCCTGTCTATGCGCAATATGAGACAAAGGCAGGAAAAAAGGCGGGCTATCCGGATATTGTCAGCCAGCTTGCGGTATTGGGAAAAAGGCTGGAGGAAAATTACAGCACGGCGGATGCCGCAAGATGCCTTATGCTTTTTGCCGATACGCTCTCGGCGATGAGTCCCGAGATTTACGAGCACTATAGGAGACTGAACGATATGCTGCGAAGTCTGGCGCGTTTCTTTGTGGAAAAAGAAGAATTGCGTATGACGCAGTTCCCCAAGGAAACGTTAAAGACGGATGTGGCAAATAAAGATAAGGAAGCATTGCGGCTTGCCGGTCAGGCGTTTGTAAACGCGTGTGAAAAAGGCTTTTTATCCGAGGAAAAATACGGAGCGCTGGGCAGACAGCTTATGGAGGTTTTGCTATGAACTTAAAATTTGTGATGTGTACCGCGAGAAGCGCTTCCTTTGAGATAGAGGACGGCGGACGCTATTTTACGAAAAAGAAATACAGCCTGTATGTAAACGGGGAATATTATGGAGAAACGGAAACTACGGTGACGGGGCTTTACAATTTGAAGCCTGCGAAGGAGTATGCTGTCTCTGTGCGTGATGGTGAAAAAGAGGAGGGCAGCATAAGCTTCCGGACGGAAGAGGAATATGTCACTCTGAATGTCAGGCAGTTTGGCGCAAAGGGAGACGGCGTGCAGGACGACACCCACTTTATACAGGCGGCGATTATGGCGTGTCCGGAAAACAGCAGAGTGCTGATTCCTGAGGGAACCTATCGGATTACCAGCCTGTTTTTAAAGAGCGGGCTGCGCATGGAGCTGGAAAAGGGAGCGGAGCTTAAGGCGGACACCGACAGAAGCCATTTTCCCATATTTCCGCCGGCAATCCAGAGTTATGACGAAAAGAGCGAGTACCATCTCGGCACGTGGGAGGGCAATCCGCTGCCGATGTTTTCCGGTATTATCTGCGGTGTGGGCGTGAAGGACGTGGTGATTTACGGCGAGGGTGTGATAAACGGCAATGCCTCGAAAGAGAACTGGTGGGATAATCCGAAGGTTATGCGGACTGCATTCCGCCCGCGGCTGTTCTTTTTATGTAACAGTCGTTATGTAACCTTGCAGGGCGTGACTTTTATGAATTCGCCTTCCTGGACGCTGCATCCTTTCTTTTCCGATGACCTGCGTTTTATCGGTGTGACGGTAAAGAATCCGGCGGATTCGCCGAATACGGACGGACTGGATCCGGAATCCTGCAAAAACGTGGAGATTCTGGGTGTGCGTTTTTCCCTGGGAGACGACTGTATCGCCGTCAAATCCGGCAAGATATATATGGGCAAAAAATATAAGACGCCCTGTGAAAATCTGAATATCAGGCAGTGCCTGATGGAAAACGGGCACGGTGCGGTTACGGTGGGCAGCGAGATGGCCGGCGGCGTTATCAATATGACGGTGGAGGACTGCCTCTTCCGCCATACGGACAGGGGACTGCGAATCAAGACAAGGCGCGGGCGCGGCGAGGATGCGGTGCTGGACGGTATCACCTTCCGCAATTTGACGCTGGACAATGTGATGACGCCCCTTGTGGTCAACAGCTTCTATTTCTGCGACCCTGACGGCAAGACTGAATATGTGCAGAGCAGGGAGCCCTATCCCGTGGATGACAGAACACCGTCAATTAAGAAGCTGGTGTTTGAAAACATGGAGTGTACCAACTGCCATGTGGCGGCGGCCTTCTTTGACGGGCTTCCGGAGCAGAAAATCGAAGAAATTGTGATGAAAAACATTATGGTTTCCTATGCGGAAGAGGCAAAATGCGATGTTCCCGCCATGTCTGAAGGGGTTGAGAAAAGTTCTAAGCGGGGTATGTTTGCAAGAAATATTGCAACCCTGCGTTTGGAAAACGTAAAAATAGAAGGACAGACCGGCGAAGCCATGGAGCTAATCGGTGTGGACAATGTGATAACAGAAAAGAGGTAAATATGCAGCTTGGAATCAGATTACATGATACAAAGAAGCTTCCCTTTGAGGAGAGAATTGCAGATGTGCATGAGCTTGGCTTTGCCTGCGGACATCTGGCACTGTCTAAGGTGATTGACGAGTTTCCCACCGACGACGGCGCGCTGACACCGGGGCTTGCCATGTACATAAAGAAGGTATTTGCTAAGAATGACGTGGATATTGCAGTTTTGGGCTGTTACTTAAATCTGGCGAATCCCAATTCGGAAAAATTGCAAGAGATTACAAAGCGGTATCTGGCGCACCTTCGCTTTGCCTCCCTTTTGGGCTGCGGCGTTGTGGGGACGGAGACGGGAGCGCCGAATGAAACCTATAAGGCAGTGCCGGAGTGCCATGGAGAAGAAGCGTTGCAGACTTTTATAAAAAATCTGCGTCCCGTGGTACAGTACGCAGAAAAAACAGGTGTTATTTTAGCGATTGAGCCTGTGTGGAAGCATATTGTATACAATCCGGCGCGTGCAAAGCGGGTGCTGGAGGAAATTGCGTCACCCAACCTGCAGGTTATTTTAGACCCTGTGAATTTGCTGGATATCAGCAATTATACGCAACAGAAGGAAATCGTGGAGGAAGCGATTGACGTGCTGGGCGAGGACATTGCCATGGTGCATATCAAGGATTTCAGGCCGGAAAACGGCAAGCTGGTTTCGGTAGGCGCGGGCTTAGGTGAAATGGACTACACAGCCATTATGAAATTTATCAGGGAAAAGAAGCCGTTTATGCATGTGACGCTGGAAAATACGACGCCGGAGGATAATATACAGTGCCGGGATCATATTTTAAAGCTTTATCAGGAAGCCGGCTGAGACCTGTCTCACAGCGGCGTCAGAGGCGGCATGAAGGATTGGTGTGGTTTGTATGCATGAGGTAGAGGTAAAGGCAATTTTGTCGGCCCGAAACGGAATGAATCTGTACAGAGGGTGCAGCCACGGCTGTATCTATTGTGATGCCAGAAGCACATGCTATCACATAGAGCATGTGTTTGAGGACATTGAAGTGAAGAAGAACGCGCCTGCGCTTTTGGAGGAGGCATTGCGAAAAAAGCGGAAAAGGTGCATGATTGGTACGGGTGGCATGAGCGACCCGTATCTGCATTTGGAAAAGGAACTTTGCCTGACGAGGAGATGTCTGGAGCTGATTGCAGAATATGGCTTCGGTGTAGCCATTCAGACCAAATCCGACATGATTCTGCGGGATATCGATTTGCTGAAACAAATCAATGACAGGACGAAGGCGGTGGTGCAGATGACGCTTACCACGGCTGACGAAAGCCTGTGTAAAATAGTAGAACCAGGTGTCTGTACGACAAAGCGGCGTTTCGAGGTGCTCTGCCGTATGCAGGAGGCGGGGATTCCTACCGTGGTATGGCTGTCCCCTATACTGCCTTTCATCAACGACACCGAGGAAAATATTATGGGTGTCCTGGACTATTGCAGAAGGGCCGGCGTATACGGCATTATCAACTTTGGCATGGGGCTCACCCTGCGGGATGGCGACCGCCAGTATTTTTATAAAAAGCTGGACGAACACTTCCCGGGACTGAAACAGAAATACATCAAAACCTATGGAGACGCTTACGAGCTTCCCAGCCCGAACAGCAAAGCACTGTATCGCCTATTTCGGCAAAAATGCGCAGAGTACGGGCTTGTCTGCGATCAGGATGCGCTGTTTTCTTATCTGGATACCTTTGAGGACAAGGGCGAGGGCGAGCAGTTGAGTTTGTTTTGAGGGTCTCCTTGGGAAATCCTTTTCTTATGGGCGCCATCCGTCCGGTGCTCCGAGTACATTTTCTATTGTATACAAGGCTGCCTCTTCTGCCGTAAGCTGGTGGGAGAAGGCGGCTCTTTCTTTGAAATCTGTATGCCAGGGTGCTGCCTCGGAAGCAGTGTGTGCAGCACCTTCTCCGCTCGAGCCATATTCCCCATAATAGAAGTGTCCGTGAGGCTTCTGCCAGTCGTGCCAGCCTGCCGGATGGATATGTGCACCCATCTCACAGTCTATAAACACGGTTTTTGCCCATTCACGCCAAGGGCGTCCTAAGTAGACGGAGTTGGGCGGGCAGTCGCTTGTCAGGCGGCAGTTTTGAAATACATAGCCAAAAGGGGTGTTTTCGGGGGTAGAGGCAGCGGTGACATAGCCGTAGATTACCTCATCGTCGGGGCTTTCCGGCGGTTTTCTGTCGCCGGGCATTTTGGTAAAAATAGTACAGTCGTCGAAAAAGGCAGTGGCGCTTCCGAAGATAAAGTCCACGTCGCCCTGTATAAAGCATCGTCTGTAGAGCTGCCGTCCCATAATCCGCGGCTTGTGCTCCCCGGGACCGGTAAAACCGCCGGGTTTGGCAGCGGAAGGGGGGAGCGGCGCGGTAAAGAGGGTATCCTGACTGGAAATCAGGCGGCAGTCCTCAAAAAGCAGCCTGTCGCCGTCGGCATAAAGGGCGAGCGCCTGTCCGACTGTGTGTCCAAAGCCTGCATTATTTTGAATGGTAATATTTTTTGCCGTAAAATCATGGGCGTCGATGCGGACGGATGCGGTGCGGAAGGTGCCGCGTTTGCTGCCGTCCGGCATGATTTCCATAGCGCCGAGATGATAGGACAGAACGGTAGAAGCCGCATCTTCTCCAAGAAAAGTAACATAGGGACGCTCTACCACAACCTGTTCCTCATAAAACCCGGGCGCAATATGAATAATAACAGGTATAATATTACTCTCCTGCACACAGGGGAATGACTGTGGTGCGGTTTCCACAGGGGGCAGGGAGGCAAGCGCCTGCGAGACGGTGTCAAAGCAAGGATTTTTATCGGGGTAGTTTACATATAAATGAATGGGGTTCATAATGTCTCCTTCCGTGTTTTTGCACGATTAATTATAACAGATTAGGTTACAAAATTAAAAGGGATTTGACCAACTTTTAGTTGAACGATTTGTCAAAAAATGCTATGATATCATAAATATTGAGATGATAGGAGTTTTTTATGAGCGACAAAAATAACGATGGAAAAACAATTGTTTTTAATCCGTCAGGGTTTATCCTTAAGCTGATTTTCTCCATAGGAATGACTGTCATGGTGATTTTATACAACATAAACAGCGCATCGGAAAACAGTAACGTTTTTAAATTGATTTTTTTGGGAATATGTACTTTTGTTATATTCTGGTTTATTGCGTCCATGTTTGGCTTCAGCCTGCGTGCTACGGGAAATTATATAATCGCAGTCATACTCTTGGTTATTCTTGTTGTCGCATTTAGTGCAGGATTGACGTGGGTTAGCAGTAAAGGTGGGCTGGCAGGAAATATTGCAGGCATCGTTTTTATACTTTTCATGATATGGCTGCCTGTTAATGATGTCAGAAAGGCGATACTTTATTTTAAGAATACGGTTTAGGACTGAGTTAAAACAACAAATTCTCTAATAATTGACAATTCGTAATATGAATGCTATTATGTTAAGAAAGTTAGCATAAGAAAAAGCGATGACGGAAACGAGTAGCATATGAGTCGCAGACAGAGAGAGCATCATTTGGTGGAAGATGTTTATGTAGATTGTATGTGAAAACCATTCCTTAGCTGTAATACTGAAAGTAGATGTAAGTATTACCGTATACCTGCGTTAAAGGTTAGGATTTGATGGAATCTGAAGCGAAAAATTAAGGTGGAACCGTGCAATAAGCACCCTTAAAGATACAGTGCAAGTATCTTTAAGAGTGCTTTTCTTATGTTAATCAAAAATTTATGAAAGAAAGGAAATGAAAAAATGAAGATTAAGATGAAGGATGGTTCCATCAGGGAGGCAGGCTTTGAGGAGGAATTGGGAAAAAATGCATTCAGGCATACGACGGCGCATATTTTGGCGCAGGCAGTAAAAAGACTGTATCCCACGACAAAATGTGCAATAGGTCCGTCTATTGCGGAGGGTTTCTATTATGATTTTGAATTCGACTTTCGCTTTTCGGAAGAAAACTTTGCCGAAATAGAAGCAGAGATGAAAAAAATCGTGAAAGAAAACTTGCAGCTTAGGCATTTTACGGCAGACCGTAAAAAGGCAATGCAGGATATGGAAGAAAGAAATGAGCCATATAAAATGGAAATGTTGAGCGAACTGCCGGAAGAGGAAGAAATCAGTTTTTTTAAACAGGGGGAATATTTGGAGATGTGTGCCGGACCTCATGTGGCATACACCAGTGCAATTAAGGCGTTTAAGCTGTTGTCTGTTGCAGGTGCATACTGGCGCGGCGATGAAAAAAATAAAATGCTTACCAGAATTTACGGCACATCATTTCCAAGTGAGGATATGCTGGAGGAATATTTAAATCGATTGGAAGAGGCAAAAAGGAGGGACCACAGAAAATTAGGAAAAGAATTAGGTTTATTTGCGTTGTTTGAGGAAGGTCCGGGATTTCCTTTCTTTCTTCCAAAGGGACTGATATTAAAAAATCTGCTGATTGACTATTGGAGAAAGCTGCACGCAAGAGAAGGGTATGTGGAAATATCCACTCCCATTATGTTAAACCGCCAGCTTTGGGAAACATCCGGACACTGGGAGCATTACAGGGATAATATGTATACGACTCTGATTGACGGGGCGGATTTTGCCATAAAACCCATGAGCTGTCCGGGCGGTATGCTTGTATATAAGATGGAGCCCCGCTCTTATCGTGAATTTCCTATGCGTATCAGTGAGCTGGGATTGATACACAGAAACGAAAAATCGGGTACTTTGCATGGACTTATGCGCGTTCGTTGTTGTACGCAGGACGATGCCCACATCTTTATGACGCCGGAGCAGATACAGGATGAGATAAAAGGTGTTGTTCATTTGATAGACGAGGTGTATTCCGATTTTGGATTCAAATATCATGTAGAGTTATCTACAAGACCGGAAAATGCCATCGGAAGTGATGAAGACTGGGAAATGGCAACAGATGGTTTGAAAAATGCATTAGATGATTTGAAACTGCCATATGCCGTAAATGAGGGGGATGGCGCATTTTATGGTCCGAAGATTGATTTCCACTTGGAAGACTCTATCGGAAGGACATGGCAATGCGGGACAATTCAATTGGATTTTCAACTGCCACAGCGCTTTGAGGCAGAGTATATCGGAGAAGATGGAAATAAACATCGTCCCATTATGATACACAGGGTTGTATTTGGTTCCATTGAGAGGTTTATAGGCATCTTGATTGAACATTTTGCCGGAAAATTTCCATTATGGCTTTCACCGGTGCAGGTAAAAGTATTACCTATTTCGGATAAATACATGGATTATGCAAAAGAAATGGAAATGGCTCTGAAAAAAGAAGGATTGCGCTGTGAAGTGGATGGAAGGGCTGAAAAAATAGGCTACAAAATAAGAGCTGCGAGGCTGGAAAGAATACCCTACATGCTTGTAATTGGCGAGAAGGAAGTCAAGGATAACAGTGTTTCTGTCCGCAAGAGAGATGAAGGTGATTTGGGAAGTATGCCAATAGAACGATTTCTGGAAATTCTTCATGAGGAGGGAATCTGAGGAAGAGGGGCCTCTGCCCCTCTTTTCAGTCTTATTCAAATTTCCTGTCATAGAGCAATGCAGCAATCAAAACCACAAAACAAGAGCCTGCATTATGCACCAAAGCGCCTGTTGTCGGATTCAGAATACCTAAGACAGAACAGGTGACTGCAATGAAATTGATACACATGGAAAGGGTAATGCTTAACTTAATGGTTGCAACCGTAGCATTTGACAGTCTTTTCAAGTAAGGGATTTTAGAAATATCATCACTCATAAGGGCAATGTCTGCCGCTTCCACAGCAATGTCGCTTCCCATACTTCCCATTGCCACACCGACATCGGCAATTTTAAGCGCAGGGGCGTCATTCACGCCGTCGCCTATCATACATACGCGATTTCCCTGTTCCTGTATTTCAGAAATGCTTTGTACTTTTTCTTCCGGCAGTAAATCAGCCTTGACTTTCGTAATTCCTGCCTGTGATGCAAAGTAGGCAGCAGTTTTTGGGTTATCGCCTGTCAGCAGTACGGTGTCGGTGTTCATGCCCGACAGTTTTGAAACCATTTCTTCTGCTTCAGGTCGTAATACATCAGACAAGGCAAGCAGCCCGAAGCAGGAAGTGTCGTCAGCAACAAGAATAGATGCCTTTCCCTGAATACGCAGTTTTCCCAGTGCGTTTTTTGCATTTGGCGAAATCATTATCCCGCATTGCAGAATATATTTTTCATTTCCAATATACAGTTTCCTGCCGGATACTTCTGCACAAATGCCTTTCCCGCTCTGCATCCTGAAAAAGTCGGAATCTTTTATGGCGATTTCCTTTTCTTTCGCATAGGCCACAATCGCCTTTCCTAAAGGATGTTCACTCTTGGCTTCTGCGGAAGCAGTCAGGGCAAGCAGCTCCTCTTCGCTCATATTACTGTCAAAAGAGAGTATATCGCTTACTTCCAGCTTTCCATAAGTCAGTGTACCTGTTTTATCAAAGGCAATGGTATTTACTCTTCCCATTTTTTCGAGTGCTTCCCCCGATTTGATAATCACGCCGTGCTTTGTTGCCTGCCCTATGGCTGCCATAATGGCGGTTGGGGTGGCAAGTACCAATGCACAGGGACAGAAGACAACCAATACGGTGACAGCCCTTACAATGTTGTGCGTCGCAATACCTGTCATAACAGCAATCAACAAAGCGACGGGCACAAGCCAGCTTGCACATTTATCTGCAATCCGCTGCATAGGCGCCTGCCTGCCTTCGGCATCCTGAACCATTCGTATCAATTTCTGCAGCGAACTGTCCTCGCCTACTTTGGTTGCCCTGATATCAATAGAGCCAAAGCGGTTGATGGTTCCGCAAAAAACGTTTTCTCCGATACCTTTATCGACAGGGAGCGATTCGCCTGTCATAATGGACTGGTCAATGGAAGTTTCGCCTTGAATGATGATGCCGTCTACAGGAATCGCTTCTCCCGGCAAGATCCGAAGAAGGTCATTTTGGCGAATTTGGTCTGCCGGAATCATTTCTTCCTGTCCGACGCTATCGTCTGTAATCCGCCGTCCCTGTGTCGGGGTAAGGCTGATTAATTTCTTTAATCCCTTTTTCGCCCTGTTCGTTGTCATATCCTCTAAAATGGCGCCGATTTCCATAATGAAGGCAACTTCACCTGCTGCAAACAAATCACCTATGGCAATCGCTGCAATCATGGCAATGCTTATCAGCAGAGCAGAGGAAATCTTACTGATTCCTTTATTATAAATAACTCGCCATATTGCAAGGTACAATAAAGGAATCCCGCAGATAATGACTGTGACCCAGGCCGGATCCCAAAGCAATATAAATATATTGCTTGGTAATATTTTTGGAACTACAAAGCTCATAACAAGGAAAATACCGCCCACGATTGTCATTGGCAGACCTGCCAGAAAATCATTTATACGCTTTATCATTATCATGCCGCCTCTCTGAGAATATGTTATTTCTTAATTGACAACTGATTTTAGCAGTTGTACAATCTATACATTATCAAACATTTTGTTTTGTATTTATTGTATCAATATCAAGAGGTAAATCAACAATCAAAATGTTCTTTCTGTACGATACGGAACATTTTGATTAAAATGTACGGAGATAGGATGGACAGACGACAACAAAAAACAAGGCAGGCGATTTTTCATGCATTCAGCAGTCTGCTTGAAAGAAAAAATTTTAACAATATTACGGTTCAGGAAATCATAGACGAGGCAAATGTAGGAAGAAGTACTTTTTATGCGCATTTTGAAACAAAGGACAGCCTGCTGAAAGCAATGTGCACAGACATTTTTCAGCATGTATTTTCCGATGACTTAGGGCAGGAAAGCAGTCATGACTTTTCACGTGGAGGGCATGAGTTTCAAGCAGAGATTACGCATATTTTATATCATTTACAGGATAATAAAAAAAATTTAAAAGGACTTCTTTCCTGCGACGGCGGAGACATCTTTATGGGGTATTTTAAAGAATATCTGGAACAGACATTTCCCATATTTATCAAAGAAATACAGTATACTGTTCCTGCGGATTATCTGTTAAACCATGTTGTTTGCAGTTTTACCGAAACAGTGCGGTGGTGGATTACCAAACATGAACAATATACGCCTGAGCAGATAGCGGCATTTTTTGTACAATGTGTGCTAAAGTAATTTTTACAATTTGTTCATAAAACTTTAACGGATTTAGGCGGCTTTTGGTTGAATATACCGTCTGAATCTGTTAAAATAAAATTTGTGTATTTGGATAGAGCCGTTTGCGGCGGATATCCGCGGTACATGGTACGTGTTTATGGATGCCTGAAAAACAGGCAGATGGGAGCATGAGACGATATGAGTTTAATAACAAAGATATTTGGAACGCACAGCGAGCGTGAGTTAAAGCGTATTGCACCGCTGGTTGATAAAATTGAAGCGATGAGACCGGAGCTGGTTGAACTTTCCGATGAGAAGCTTAAGGCAAAAACGGAAGAGTTTAAAAAGCGTTTAAAGGACGGCGAGACGCTGGACGATTTGCTTCCGGAGGCATATGCGGTGGTGCGCGAAGCGGCAAGGCGTGTGCTGAATATGGAGCACTACAGAGTGCAGCTTATCGGTGGTATTATTTTGCATCAGGGGCGTATCGCAGAGATGCGTACCGGTGAAGGTAAGACGCTGGTATCCACCCTTCCTGCTTATCTGAACGCACTGGAGGGAAAGGGCGTGCATATCGTCACGGTAAACGATTATCTGGCACATCGTGACGCCGAATGGATGGGACAGGTCCATGAATTCCTGGGACTGAAGGTCGGCGTTGTGTTAAACAGCATGACCTCCGACGAGCGCAGGGAGGCATATAACTGCGACATCACTTATGTAACCAACAATGAGCTGGGCTTCGATTACCTGAGAGACAATATGGTAGTATATAAGAAGCAGCTTGTCTTAAGGGGACTGCACTATGCCATTATCGACGAGGTTGACTCCGTGCTCATCGACGAGGCGAGAACACCGCTTATTATTTCCGGACAGAGCGGCAAGTCCACGAAGCTTTACGAAATGTGTGATATACTGGCACGCCAGTTACAGCGCGGTGAGGACATGGCGGATTTGTCCAAAATGGACGCGATTATGGGCGTGGTACAGGAAGAAACAGGCGACTTTATTGTCAATGAAAAGGATAAGGTGGTCAACCTGACTGCGGCCGGTGTGGAAAAGGTAGAAAAGTTCTTCCGGATTGAAAACTATGCGGATCCGGAAAATCTGGAGATACAGCACAACATTATTCTGGCGCTGCGCGCCCACAACCTGATGTTCAGGGACAAGGATTATGTGGTGAAGGACGATCAGGTGCTGATTGTGGACGAGTTTACCGGACGTATTATGCCGGGACGCCGTTATTCGGACGGTCTGCATCAGGCAATCGAGGCGAAGGAGCATGTACAGGTAAAGCGCGAGAGCAAGACCCTTGCCAACATTACCTTCCAGAATTTCTTCAATCTGTTTGAGAAGAAGGCGGGCATGACCGGTACGGCGCTCACGGAGGAAAGAGAGTTCCGTGATATCTACGGCATGGACGTTATTGAAATCCCGACTAACAAGCCTGTCATCAGGCTTGACAGGCAGGACGCCGTGTACAAGACAAGGAAAGAAAAGCTGCATGCCATCGTGGATGCGGTGCTGGAAGCGCATGAAAAGGGACAGCCGGTACTGGTGGGCACCATCACCATCGAGGCTTCCGAAGAGCTGAGCGGTATGCTGAAGCGCAGGGGCATTGAGCACAAGGTACTGAATGCGAAGTTCCATGAGATGGAGGCGGAAATCGTTGCCGACGCCGGTATGCATGGCGCTGTTACTATTGCCACCAATATGGCAGGCCGTGGTACGGATATTAAACTGGACGACGAGGCGAGAGAAGCGGGCGGACTCAAGATTATCGGTACGGAGCGTCACGAGTCAAGGCGTATTGACAACCAGCTCCGTGGACGTGCCGGACGTCAGGGGGACCCGGGTGAATCAAGGTTTTATATTTCCCTGGAGGACGACCTGATGCGCTTGTTCGGCTCAGAGCGTCTGATTGGTGTGTTTAACACGCTGGGGATTCCCGAGGGACAGGAAATCGAGCACAAGATGCTGAGCAACGCCATCGAATCCGCGCAGAAGAAGATAGAGAACAACAACTATGGTATCCGTAAGAATCTGCTTGAATACGACCGTGTTATGAGTGAGCAGAGGGAAATCATATACGGTGAGCGACGCCGCGTGCTGGATGGCGAAAGTATGCGCGACGTTATTTACAAGATGATAACCGACATCACAGAGCACTGTGTGGATATGGTCATCGGTGACGACACGGATCCGGAAGAATGGGATTTGAACGAGTTGAACACGCTGCTGCTTCCGATTATCCCGCTGGCGCCGATTACAAAGTCACGTATCAATACCATGAAAAAGAACGCGTTAAAGCAGCAGCTCAAGGAAGAAGCCGTAAAGCTTTATGAAGCGAAGGAGACGGAGTTCCCCGAGGCAGAGATGATGCGTGAGCTGGAGCGTGTGATTCTGCTCAAGGTAATCGACAGGAAATGGATGGATCACATCGACGACATGGACCAGCTTCGTCAGGGTATCGGCCTGCAGGCATACGGACAGCGCGACCCGCTTGTGGAGTATAAGCTGAGCGGCTATGAGATGTTTGATGAAATGACCGAAAATATCAGGCAGGATACAGTCCGCCTGCTGCTGCGCGTAAAGCTTGAGCAGAAGGTGGAGAGAGAGCAGGTGGCGAAGGTGACCGGCACCAACAAGGATGACAGCGGCCCGAAGGCGCCGAAGAAGAGGGAAAACACAAAAGTATATCCCAACGATCCCTGTCCCTGCGGCAGCGGCAAGAAGTATAAGCAGTGCTGCGGCAGAAAGGCATAAGGCAGTCATACGAAAATCGGGCTGTGACAAGAATATAAAAAAGAAAGTGGGTGACGTTAATGGTAGAACTTGACAATATGAAAGCAAAGCTGCTTACTTATGAAACTCCTTTAGCGGAAGTGAGGGATTCACTTTGACTTAGCTTCCAAGGAGAAGCGGATTGAAGAGCTTGAGAGAGAGATGGAGGCGCCCAATTTCTGGGATAATCCGGAACGCTCCAACAAGCTGATGAAGGAATTGAAAAACATGAAGGATACCTGCCAGACCTATCATGAACTGGAAACCCGTTATGAGGATATTCAGACCTTGATAGAGATGGGATACGAGGAAAATGATGCCTCCCTGATACCGGAGATACAGGAGGAGCTTACACTCTTTACGGACACGTTTGAGGAGATACGCATTGGAACTCTGCTGGCGGGTGAGTATGACAAAAGCAACGCGATTCTGAAGCTGAACGCGGGAGCGGGCGGCACGGAGAGCTGCGACTGGTGCGGTATGCTTTACCGTATGTATACCCGCTGGGCGGAGCGCAAGGGCTTTGCCATAGAGGTGCTTGATTATCTGGACGGGGACGAGGCAGGCATCAAGTCCGTGACTTTCCAGATAAATGGAATCAATGCCTACGGCTACTTGAAATCGGAGAAGGGCGTGCACAGGCTGGTTCGTATTTCCCCCTTTAATGCGCAGGGAAAGCGGCAGACCTCTTTTGTGTCGTTGGACGTTATGCCGGATATCGAAGAGGACTTGGACGTGGAAATCAACGAAGAGGATTTGCGGATTGATACCTACCGAAGCAGCGGTGCAGGCGGGCAGCACATCAACAAGACTTCATCGGCAATCCGTATCACGCATATTCCCACGGGAACGGTGGTACAGTGCCAGAACGAGCGAAGCCAGTTCCAGAATAAAGACAAGGCGATGCAAATGCTGAAAGCAAAGCTGTTTTTGTTAAAGCAGGAGGCAAATGCGGAGAAGCTCTCTGATATCAGAGGTGAAGTAAAAGAAATCGGCTGGGGCAATCAGATACGTTCCTATGTGTTACAGCCCTATACCATGGTAAAAGATCACCGGACCGGTGTGGAAAGCGGCAATGCCGACGCTGTGCTGGACGGTGCGCTGGACAGCTTTATAAACGGATATTTAAAATGGCTTAGCATGGGAGCTAAGCCGGTAGCAGGAGCAGAGGAGTAATTACCTCTGCTCTTGTTTCATGATGTCAAAATAAAAAGCGGCGTAAGTCATCTGCATGTAGGGGATGACCCATAACAGCCCGATAAGGGAAACCGCCCCTAGAAGAAGCAGGGGAAGAAAACTCAGCTCAATGTAGAAGAGCCTGCCCTTGTGTCCCTTCATAATGCGGAAGCTTGCACGCAATATATCCGATGCCGATTTGTCCGGAAAGTCCAGTATAAGGAAGTAGCACTGGGACAGACACAGCGAGAGCGGTACATAGAGTATCATGGCAGCCGCAAGGCAGGGGAGTATCATAAATAAGTAACGTTTATTTCCTGTCATAAGATAGATCCTGTATGGCACCGAGTAAGAAAGCGAGAGGATAAGGCTCAACACATTCATTACCAGGGAAATCTGGAGTGTCTTTTCCAGATGATTAAAAAAACCGTAAAAAATATCACTCAAAGAGGCCTTATTGCCGGTGGCGAATTTCAGGTAAACCAAAGCGGTTCCCACATTGAATACTCCCATAAAAACGGAAAGAAGAAACGCAATCGCGGCGGACAGGATATATCCGGCGGTACTTGCAGATAAGGGAACAAATTTGTCCAGTATGGAAGAAATGATTTCAGTAACAATCAAAACGCCAATCAGCAGCCCGTAATGTCCTGTCAGATAGCCCTTGGCTTTGTCTTTTAGCTGTGCGCTGGATGCATACCTGTTCATAAATATACTCCTTAAACGGCAGCATCAAAATGCAAGCCTTCGTACTTGGACCTGTCAGCGCTTTTCATTTCCTGCTGGTATGGATTGTCCTCATTATAATATTTTATCTGCGTATTCGTGGTGCCGCCGGAAACGTAGGTGCGTCCACACTCAGGGCATACGCTTGTATGCAGGGTGACGGAAGCGTTTAAAACCTTGCCGTTTTGGGTAGCTGCGTCCGTAAACGCATTGGTCACATGCTCCTGTTCATGGGAGCGGACAACGGATGCAGCGGCAGCAGCAGGAATATGGGACGCGGATTTGAAGGAAACCATCTCGTCCGATCCATCCTTATATTTGCGGTTTTTACAGGTCTGACATTCGCCCTCATTTCCCGGCTGTCCTTTTTTGGACTCCTCAGGCATACCGGGGAGCTGTGGCTTTGTGTCGAGAGGAGAAGCGTAACCGGTTTGTGTGTAATTTCCAATCGATAAACTCATAAAATCCCTCCTGGTCTATTCTATTCCGAAAAGCTGTCCGATGTTGTCACGGGCATCTTTTCCGTAGGTCTGCTCTATTTTGTCAAGATAATTCTGCATGTATTCGTTAAAATCGTAGCCATAATGGTTTTGGAACAGTAAATCTGCGTAGTCTCTGTTTTTCGGGTCCATAACCTGAAAAAAGAATATGACGGAAATCAGTAAAATAAAACCGCTGATGATAACGCTTGTCAGCGAAGTGGAAAGACCAATCAGAGCATGCGTCGTCATTTTGCATCCCCGCCTTTTGGAGAGAATGACAAACAAAATGGCAAGCGCGCCGATTGGCAGCGCCCAATATACGGTGACAAGAGAGCAGAGAGAGATAATGCCTAAAACCATGGCGGCCGTAGCGAAAGCATTTTTCTGCTCAGTGCGGCAGGGCTGATAATAGTAACCTCCCTGCGGCGGCTGCCAGCCTTCCGGCGGATAACCTCCATTTTGTCCATTTCTGCTGTCCATACTGATAACTCCCTTATGCAAAGCGATTTTGAAAATTCTTTTTCATGATAAGTGTAACACTTTTTGCGCCATTTGACAAATTAAACTTTATAAAATTCCAGCAGTTTTGTTTTATAACTTTTCATTGAAAGCACGATAATTTTTCGGTATAATGGCAATAGTGTCTGGGCGTTATACCGTTCCCAGAGAAAGAGGGTCAACCCGGGAGGATAAATCACCATGGATATCATGAAAAAAATCACGGAAGAGCTGAAAGTGCAGAAGTGGCAGGTGGAGGCAGCGGTCAAGCTGATTGACGAGGGCAACACAATTCCCTTTATATCCCGCTACAGGAAGGAAGCGACAGGTTCTCTTGACGACGAGCAGCTTCGTAACCTGCATGAGAGGCTCACATACCTTCGCAACTTAGAGGAAAAGAAAGAGCAGGTGCTTCACAGCATAGAGGAGCAGGGACAGCTTACCGACGAACTGAAGGAAAAAATTCTGGCGGCGGAAACGCTGGTAGTGGTGGAGGATTTGTATCGTCCTTACCGTCCGAAGAGAAAGACCCGCGCCAGCGTGGCAAAGGAAAAGGGTCTGGGCGGACTGGCGGAATATATTTTAAGGCAGGACGCGGCGGCGCCTCTTTCGGAGGAAGCCGGAAAATATGTCTCCGACGAGACGGTTCCTGAGGAAAAGCGCGTAAACAGCGTGGAAGAGGCGCTGCAGGGCGCAAAGGATATCCTGGCGGAAAGTATCTCCGACGAGGCGGAGCATCGTCTCTACATCCGTAACGCCACCATGGAGGAGGGCAGCATCACTTCCACGGCAAAGGACGAAAAGGCGGAAAGCGTCTACGAGATGTACTACAATTTTGAAGAGCCGGTAAAGAAAATTGCGGGGCACAGGGTTCTCGCTCTGAACCGCGGCGAAAATGAGAAGGTGCTGACGGTTAAAGTCAACGCACCGGTGGAGCGTATTATCCGGTATCTGGAGAAAAAGATCATTACAAGCGACAATACCTATACGACGCCTGTGCTGCAGGAGGTGGTACAGGACGCCTATGACCGTTTAATAGCACCTGCTATTGAAAGAGAGGTCCGCAATGAATTGACAGAGCGCGCGGAAGATGGCGCGATCAATGTCTTTGGCAAGAATCTGGAGCAGCTTCTGATGCAGCCGCCGATTGCGGGCAAGGTAGTGCTGGGCTGGGATCCTGCGTTCAGGACAGGCTGTAAGCTTGCCGTTGTGGATGCAACGGGCAAGGTGCTGGACACCAAGGTGGTGTATCCGACCGCTCCGCAAAATAAAGTGGCGGAGGCAAAAGCAGAGGTCAAAAAGCTGATTAAAAAGTACGGTGTTTCCTTGATTTCCGTGGGCAACGGCACGGCTTCCAGAGAATCCGAGCAGGTCATCGTGGAAATGATAAAGGAACTGGATGTGCCGGTGCAGTACGTGATTGTAAATGAGGCAGGCGCCTCCGTCTACTCGGCAAGCAAGCTTGCAACGGAGGAATTTCCCAATTTTGACGTAGGGCAGAGAAGCGCTGCTTCCATTGCAAGGAGGTTGCAGGATCCTTTGGCAGAGCTTGTAAAAATCGACCCGAAGTCCATCGGCGTCGGACAGTATCAGCACGATATGAACCAAAAGAAGCTGGGTGAAACTTTGGGCGGCGTGGTGGAAGACTGCGTAAATAAGGTAGGCGTCGATTTGAACACGGCATCGGTATCTTTGCTTGAATATATTTCCGGCATCAGCAAGGCGATTGCCAAAAATATTGTGGATTACAGGGAGAAAAACGGGCGCTTTACCAACAGGCAGCAGCTTCTTAAGGTGGCGAAGCTGGGACCGAAAGCGTTTGAACAGTGCGCGGGCTTTTTGCGGATACAGGATGGAGAAAACCCGCTAGACGCTACCAGCGTCCATCCGGAATCCTACGAGGCGGCAATGAAGCTCCTTGACAAGCTGGGAATGTCCATGGAAGACGTAAAGCAGGCGCAGAAAAAGGCGGCTGCGGAGAAAAATTCCGGCAGGAGCACACAGGGCGCGGTTTCCGGAGCGGATGGCAAAAAGGCGGCTGGCGGCAGAACCGGCAATACCGGAAAAACCATTCAGGTAAGAAATACAGGCACGGCGATGGGAAGAGCGCTTGCACAGGCGATGGGCGGCATTGTGTTAGAAGATAGCGGCGCGAAAGGCGGCAAGACCGGAAGCATGACGGGCTCGTCCACAGCAAAGGAAGGCGCTTCTGTAAAGATGGAAACGGCAGGCAGCATTGAAAAGAGAATCGGCGACAAGAAGAAGCTGGCGCTGGAGCTTGGCATAGGGGAAATCACCCTGACGGATATCATGAAAGAGCTGGAAAAGCCGGCGAGAGACCCCCGCGAAAGTATGCCCGCGCCCATTCTGCGGAGCGATGTGCTCGATATGAAGGACTTAAAGCCCGGCATGGTTTTAAAAGGCACGGTCCGCAACGTGATAGATTTCGGCGTGTTTGTGGATATCGGCGTCCATCAGGATGGATTGGTGCACATTTCCCAGATTACGGATAAATTTATCAAGCATCCGCTTGAGGCTGTCAGCGTCGGCGACGTTGTGGAAGTGCAGGTGCTGAGCGTTGACGTGGCAAAGAAGAGAATCGGCCTCACCATGAAGATTGGCAAGGCCGGGAAGCAGGGAGATTAAAAAATCAGAAGATTTTTACATTTATTCGTAATTTACATTATTGAATACTTCGAATCCCAGTATGTTTATAATAGTGCCTTCGTCATAACCTTCTGTCATCCGCATGGAGTGAACGTCATAGACTTGATAAAGCAGAGCCTGATACCCAACGGTTCCGCCGTCTTTATAACGGACGGTAATGGGAAACAGCAAAATAAGGAGTATAATGATAATCGCTGCTATCTTGATGATTTTCTTTTTCATATAGTGGCCTCCCTTGTATTTTAAGTATATTCATTATAATGGCAATGGGCGCAAAGTGTCAAGAATCAGCACTTTGCGCCTATTGTTTTATACTCCGATTTCGTATTTAAGTCAAGGAAAATAGTAGTAAGTATGTGTTGACAACTATCCTTGTCAAATATATAATAATGACAAGAATAGTTGTCAAAGTTTGCGTCGGACGGGGAGGCGAGGTATGAAAAAGGAAGGTAAAAAGAAACTTAGCATAAAAATGCTTTCATTGAGGCGGCTGCAAAAAGTTTCTTTCGGGAGCGGAATCAGCAGTTCGGAAGCAGATGTGCACAAAAGGAAGATGGAGGAGGTTCTTCAGAGAAAAGGGCTGGTATATGCGTATTGTGATAACAAGGCGGTGATTGCCTATTTTCTCTTTATAAGGGATACCGCACTGCTTCCTTCTGCAGTCATAGAGCCGGAACAGGCGCTGGAGCTTGTAAAGGATAAAATAATAAAGCCGAAAGAAGGAAAAGTCCGCAAGGAAGAAGGCAGGAAGCCTGCGCAGGATGAGGCCAATACGGCGGCAGGAGAAGAGGCAGCAGCCGGGGGCGGGGCAAAAGCAGAGGAAAAGCCACAGAATGTATTCCGCCTGACGGAGAGCTTTATTTTGCCGGCGTATGAAGAAGAGAAAGCAGAGATGAAAAAAATAATTCTGGCAGACTTAAAGGAGAAGATACAGCTTGAGGATTATCAGGGTATTTTGTGGGAAGATGAAGTGATACAGAAAAAGAAGGTCAGGATTGGGGCGGTTTCCTGTTCGCTCGGACTTATATTTGGAATCGCCATGGCCATATTGTTTAGTACGGTGTTTGACAATATTGGTCTCGGCATTTGCTTTGGAATAAGCTTTGGCATCAGCATGAGTATGGCGTTTATGGAATAGGAGGTGCGGCGTGCCTTTATATAATCGGTTGAAAGAGTACAGGGCAAGGCTGAATGTCAATCAGCAGGAGTTTGGCGCAATGGTGGGAACTTCAAGGCAGACCATCAGTCAGATAGAGCGGGGCGACTATTCCCCCTCCGTCACGCTGGCTTTAAAAATTGCAGCGGTCTGCGAAGCGAGGGTAGAAGATATTTTTGAGTACAGAGAATGAAAGCATCATCGGGCGCCTGCGGAAGCGGACAAGAAAACAGAAGCTTAAAAGCGGCGCAGAAAGGAGGAGTCAATATGGAACATAACAGGAAAGACAGGATAAAAGAAGAAGACCGGAAGACATTTGGCAGATTTCTTTTATTTGTCATGGTCATGTCTTTGGCAGGCTGTATTCTGGGCGGTATTGTGGGCTACATAAGCAGTAAGAGTCATAGAACAGGCATTTCCTTTACGTTTGGAGGAGAAGAGTTTCTGAACGCACTGGCATATGCCATGCCGGTATGTATCTTTTTGTTTAATGCAGTGGTTTTCTTTGTGCTTCATCATATATTCAGGAAGACAAAAGAGCTTTATGAGGCTTGCGACGGTGAGGACGAAGCGCAGCTTGCGCAGATAGAGAGCGGCATGGATCACTGTCAGCTTATCACGGAGATTTCCCTCGTTCTGAATTTATTTCTTTTGGGAGCGGGAGAGCATGTCATTTTGGCAAAGATGGAGTTTTTAACAATACCCGAAATACACTGGAGATGGCTGGCATGTAGTATCGCAGTATGCTTTTTTGCCGGAATGGCGGTCAGTCTGTTTTACAAAAAGAATGCATTGAATCTTTACAAGCAGATGAATCCCGAAAAGCAGGGCAGCATATACGATCTGCATTTTGCAGCGAAATGGGAAGAAAGCTGTGACGAGCGGGAAAAACTGATTTTATATAAGGCGGGTTATAAGGCGTTTTATTTCGGACAAGTGATCTGCATAGCGCTGGCTGTCATATGTGTATTCTGCGATCTGGCTTTTGAAACCGGTCTCCTGCCGCTGGCGATGGTGGTGGCAATTTTGCTGAGCATGGATGTGATCTATTTGTGCACAGGCAGCAGGCTTGAAAAAAGTAGTTAGATATGGTTGCGTTTCTCATAAATTTGTATTACAATGTGTAGCAGAATACAGAAAGAAGTTCTTCGGGGTTGGGTGAAATTCCCTACTGGCAGTGAAGCGGAAGCAATTCCGACGAGTCTGCGACCTGCATAGCTTTTGCAAATTTCCATATTTGCAGGCCTTGCGGCTGATCCGGTCGAATCCGGAACCAACAGTACAGTCTGGATGAAAGAAGAATACGCATGCCGCCGTGCTTTTGATGTTAGGAAAGTGCAGGTGCTTTGGCTGTGAATTTTTTGCCCCGATTTGTCGGGGCTTTTATTTTGCCAATGGAAGAACTCCGCATGTTTTCAAATCGAAAGGAGACTTTAAAATGAATGGATTATGGAAAACGGTAACAGAAAACTTTGCATTTGTGCTGGAGTTTGTGGGCGTCATAGCCCTGATGTTTCTGGTGGCTGTCGCGGTGCAAAAAGCGGCAGACAAGAAGCATGGCGTGGAAAGAAAGATATTTTCAACCCGTATGATGGCGATGGCCGGTATGCTTTCTGCCATTGCAACGGTGCTTTATCTCTTTGATTTTCCCCTGCCCTTTCTGGCGCCGGGCTTTTATAAGGTGGATTTCAGCGAACTTCCGGTTCTGATAGGCAGTTTTGCCTTTGGCCCGGTGGCAGGCGTCCTGATTGAATTTATCAAAGTGCTTTTGAAAATTTTGATAAAAGGAAGTAACACGGCCTTTGTGGGAGATTTGGCAAACTTTGCAATCGGATGCAGCCTGCTTTTGCCTGCAGGAACGGTTTACGAGTTTTGCAAGAGCAAGAAAGGTGCTATTGCAGGCTGCGTCACAGGAACCCTGTGCATGACGGTATTCGGAACCATGTTTAATGTTGTGTATTTAATTCCTAAATTTGTGGTGCTCTATGGACTGCCCTCCGTGGACAGCATAATCGGCATGGGAAGCGCCGTCAATCCGGCAATCACCAATCTCACGACCTTTGCATGTCTGGCGGTTGCGCCGGTAAACCTTTTAAAAGCAGGGGTTATTTCTATTATCACCATGCTGATTTATAAGCCGCTCAGTCCTATTCTGAAAGAAGGACGGAGTGCGGTGCGGTAAGGGATATAGGTTTACAGCAAGGGACGCCCGAACAGCAGTCTGTTCCCAAGAAGCCGCGCTTTCGCTCAGAAAGAAACGTAGCAGTGCTAGGCTCGAAAGGTTTGCAGCAAGGGACGCCCGAACAGCAGTCTGTTCCCAAGAAGCCGCGCTCTCGCTCGAAAAGAAACGTAGCGGACACTAGGCTCGAAAGAACCTCGCCAAGTGCCGACGTTTCTTAACGGGCTTCTTCGGGAACAGCCTGTTGTTCGGGCTGTTGCTTGTTGCAAGCGGCATGGAGAAGCCTGCTGCGAAAGCGGGGATGTCAAAGGTGCGGTACGATCTGCTTTTGCAATTTTCAGCCGGCAGCGGAGTGGTATGTCTGTTCAGACCGTTTAAAAACGCCGGCGCTTGGCGAGGTCCTTTCGAGCCTAGCGTCCGCTGCGTTTTTATTCGAGCGAGAGCGCGTCTGAACAGACATGCCACTCCGATGTCGGCGTGACTTTCTGCAAAACCCAATATTGCCCCTTGCCAAACCGCTCCCTTTCTGCTATAGTAA
>JAIDHX010000022.1 GCA_029053015.1 Lachnospiraceae bacterium | reverse complement strand
AGCCAAAGCCCTACACGAAAGAGAATATTACCGCCTATGAGATTCTGACGAGGGACAACCGCATAGGGGAAATCACCAATGCGGCGACCAGCATAGAAAATCGTTATACCACGAATGAAGCCGTCAAAAAGCTGTATGCCGACTACGCCTCCCTGCTTCGTATTTTTCAGGGAAAGGAAATCGACTTTCTTAAAACCGGCATCCGCTGGCATATGAACTATGGGCTCAGACAGCATTTAAAGCGGCTTCCCTACTTTTTGCTTTTTAACTACCCTGACAAATTAAAGAAATACCGTGCCCTGTCGGAGAAAAACAAGAAGGCGGGGGACAAGGAAGACCAACTGATACTAAATGCCTACCACTCCCCTTCTCCCATGAATGAATTGTGCCGGTATATCTGCGCATGGGAAAAGAAGCATATTTTGTGGGACAACGCTTCGGCAGATCTTGCCGCCGTCAGACCTCTGGTTCTAAACAGCAGACTCGATTTATCAGACCGGCGGCTTGCCAGAATCACACGACGCTATATCAATGGTTACGCCGACGAGCTGCGCCGCCACATGGAGCTAAATCGGGAAAAATCAAAGGATGAAAATTTTTACTTTCATATAGAAGAAACCGTAAAACGCTTCAAGGAAAAACTGTCGGAAGAATTACAGCTTGATGAGGAGCACACTGCCAATTATTGTATCATGGTTTCCTACCAGAGCCTTTCCATCAGCAAGGCATTTGCGTGGGCTGCCTACGGCGACTATATTCTGAAAAACATAAAAGATAATGCCGACACAGAGCGCAGGATTACCATCAGCGAGCTTCCCTCACAGACGGAAGGCTCCTATGAATATCTTGGAAAATATTACACTTTTGAGGAAAAAAATGAGCACAGATAAATACTTATACGATATCGTTGAAGATTATACAATGAGCAGTTCAGAGGAGGAAAAAGAAGAAATTTTCAGAGATTTCTGCTCCCTCCTCTGGGCTGATGACAACAAAAGGCGGGTTTATACACGAAGCATTCATTTTACTGTCAAGCCGAATTTGCTGGATACGGATGCAGGACAGCTCTTCAACGCATGGTCATCCGTCTCCTACAAAGGCTGCAAGTCCATCTCCAAAGAAACCAACTGGTGCAGCCTGCTGCGGCAGAAAATCAACAATCTCTATACCAGATACTTTGACAAAGAAGTGATTTTAAACAAGGATTACATGGATTTGCTGAAGACCCCAAAGAAGCTGTACCTGAAATGGATAAAGGGAGAATACATGACGACAGAGGAAATCACTTCTACCCTATGTACGGCAACGGAAAAAGCTTCCGAGCTGCGGCTTTTTTACCAAATGCAAAAGATAGAGCTGTCATGGATAGATTATAAGAAGCTTATCGAGGGCTTTCTTAAAAAAATTTTGGACAACTGCAAACCCATCGACCTCTACGAGCCGGAAAAAACCTATAACAGCATATATGACTTTATGAATGAGGACAATTTTTACGTCCGCTATTTCTCCAAATGTCTGACGGGCTATCTCGTCATGTGGCAGAAACAGCATTACCATGTCCGCGAACACCAGAAGTATAAAAGATGCAGATTGTGCGGCGCTCTCATCGAAAACACCGGAAACCGGAGAATGTACTGCGCGCCCTGCGCCAAAAGGAAAATGGCGGCGGATGCCCGCCTGCGAAAACACAGGCAGAGGAGGCAAAATGTCACGAAATAGAAATTTCCGGTTTTCCTTGATTTTACGCCGTTTATAAGCGTTTTTTGCTTCATATATATCAATGGTGGAAAACTTCTTTTTCATCAGGTGGCGGTGCTGCTCCTTCTGTGGTATCGTCACCTGCCTCTTTCTACTGTTGCCCAACAATAGAATCCACGCTCCGCAAAAATTCTATTGTCAAAAATAAAAAATGTGAGGTGATGTTTTGAAACTAAGTTATTTTGATTTGCTCTCCCCCGACCCTGTGGTGATTCCAAACACCTGCAGTATCCTATCTCCCAAATTAAGAGATATTGCTTCCACCGGTTTTGCTGCCTATCAGTACTACCTGTCCCTTCTGTTTATGAATGTAAAAGCATATTTCGATTTAATCGGCTGTTCCGAGGAGTATGAAAAGCTTGCAGGCACGGAACTTGCGCAGATAAACCTGTTTGGTCTGCTGACTGCCAATGAAAAAATGGCTCTGCTCTTACAGTCCGCCCTACAATTTTTTATACAAGAAAAAGTGGTTTACTCAAAGAAGGACAACTGCTTTCTTATCTGCGATGAAACCGAGCGCCGGATTGGCATGATTTCTCAGGAAAACTATGCTCTTGTGTGCGACATTATACGTCAGCGCAATCACTTCAAGTCCGCCGCACAGGAAGATTTATCAAAGGTAAAAAGCAAAAAGGCGCTGGAAATCGCGAAAAAACTGCAACAGGGAAGAGCCAGAAAAGAAGCTTCCGGCAAAACAGACGACAATATGGAACTGGGCAATATCATATCTGCCGTCGCAAACAAAAGCCAATCGCTCAACATACTGAACATCTGGGATTTAACAGTGTTTCAGCTATGGGACTGCTTCTTTCGGCTTTCCAACAATAGCATTTATGCTATCCAATCCATGAGCGTTGCGGCATGGGGTGACAAAGACAAGCACTTCGACGCAGCCGCATGGTTCAAAAAAATTAATCAAGAACCCTAAAGGAGGATTTTACTATGTCAAATGCTACTATGGCAAACAGAGAGGTATGTGACCTCATTTTTGTGGATTATGCCACAAAGAAACCTTTTCTTAATTTAGACTTTGCAAACGTTTCCACCACGGAGCTTACGGGCGAATCCGTATTTGCTTACGGCGGCAAGGGACATCCCAAGCGCGTGCAGTTCTCCGGTGAGAGAGGCGGCACCATTACCATCGAGACACAGGTTCAGAGCGTTAAGCTGTGGCAGCTCATTACCGGCGGCGAAGTAAGCAAATCTGCTAAGTTCGTGACCAGAGTAGAAGCTGCTGTAAACGAGGCAGGCACGGAAATTACCCTTGCTGAGACGCCTGTTGCCGGCTCGGTTGTTGTATATGCGGCAGATGATGACTGCGGCACTGAACTTGCATGCACAGTTGCAGACAAAGTCGTAACTCTTTCTACTGCCCTTTCCGGCAGCGATAAGGTTATCGTATATTACATGAAAGAGATGAACGAAGGCGTTCAGCGGATTAACATCAAGTCCACCAGCTTCCCGAAGAACTTTACTGTTTACGGCGATACCATTATGAAGACAGAAAATGACGAAGTGCTGCCTTACCGCATTGTTGCTGCAAAGTGCGCACCGCAGTCCAACATGTCTTTAAGCTTCTCCAATTCCGGAGACCCGAGCACTCTTACCATCACCTGCGACTTGCTTGCAGATGCAGACGACAATATCCTTGACCTCATCTTAATCGAGGAATAATCTGCTACGGAGGGCAGTCATTTGGCTGCCCTCTTTTTTACTGTTACTTAAAACACTGATTTTGAGTCCGCCTTGATGGACACAGGACAGTATGCGTTCATCAAAACGGACATGGAAAATACAAATGAACTACACAAACAGCCCTTTAATATGCTATACCAGAATAAGCCCCAACCGGACCAGCCCCCGAAACCACGCAATCGACACCATCACCATCCACTGTATGGCAGGAAATTTATCCGTAGAAAGATGCGGCGATGTGTTTGCACCCAAAACAAGACAGGCCTCATCTAATTACGGCATCGGAAGCGACGGGCGGATTGCCCTGTATGTGGAGGAAAAAGACCGCTCCTGGTGTACCTCCAACAAGGCAAACGACCACCGTGCCGTTACCATCGAAGTGGCAAACGACGGCGGCGCAGATACAGGCTGGCATGTCTCCGACAAAGCCATAGCTTCCCTGATTGCCTTAGTCGCCGATATCTGCCGCCGGAATCATATCCGCCAATTAAAATGGCAGGCCGACAAAACACTTGTGGGGCAGATTGAAAAACAGAATATGACCGTCCACCGCTGGTTCGCCGCCAAAGCCTGCCCCGGTGATTATTTATACAACAAACACCCTTACATTGCAGCCGCAGTCAATCAAATACTCGGCGCAAGTTCCGATATAGCTTCCACCACGGAAGCGTCCTCTGTCACACCGTCCGCTGCGCAGCCCTCTGCTGCTCCTACAGTGCAGCCGCCCGCCTCTGCCACGCCGCAGCCATCCGCTTCCACTGACAAATTACAGACAGCCTCCGATATCAAGGCCGTCCAAAACTGGCTCAACACGCATTATCAGTCAGGACTTTCCATTGACGGCTGCTTCGGTCCAAAGACCAAAAAAGCGCTTGTCAGTGCATGGCAGACAGAAGCCGGCATACTGCCTGCGGACGGTTTATTTGGCGCTGCCTCCAAAGCTGCCGCTGCCTCCCATATCATCAAAAAAGGATCCAAAAGCATTTTTGTGACAATCTGGCAGGCATATCTAATCTGCCAAAAATATAACCCTAACGGCATCGACGGCATATTTGGCGCAGGCTGCCATAACGCCACAATTTCATTTCAGAAAAATAATGGTTTAAGGCAGGACGGCATTGTGGGTAGTGAAACATGGTATTGTGCGCTGCGTTAGAAAAGGAGCATACCATTATGAACGAATTTTTATTTAATATTATACTTTTGTGCATCCCTGTTCTGGGTGCAGTCATTACCGGCTATATCCTCCCCCTTATCAAATCCAAGATATCCGCTGCCCAGCTAAACACCATCGCAAAATGGGTAGAAAAAGCAGTATTAGCTGCTGAAATGCTCTTCGACGCTCCAAAGTCCGGCAAAGAAAAACGAGAGTACGTTATCCGCTTTGTCTGCCAAATGTTTAATTCCAAAAAGGAAGTCATCACCGAGGAGCAGATTCGAATTTTACTGGAAGCCGCTTTGCAGCAGTTGACCTCCTGAAAGGCAGCAATAAAATGGATGCAATCACAGAACTCACCAAAATAAATTTCACGGCTCTGTTTCTATCCGTTTTTGCAATGCTGCTTGGCATAAAAGCGATGGTTTCCGCCCTTGGGTGGGCAACGGAAAAACTTGGACTTGAGACCAAATGGACGCGAAAAAGAAGGGAAGAACGCACTCTCCTGCTGCAGACTTCCCAAAATCTTTCCGCCCTGCAGAAAAAACAGGAAGCCGATATCAAAAAATCGGACAGGCGGGACGAAGAAATCTACTCGGATATCAAAAAACTTACCCGCATGTTTGTGGATAAACAAATCGACGATATGCGATGGGAAATCAATAATTTTGCCACAATTGTTTCCGAGGGACGCCCCTGCAACAAGGACAGCTTTACCCACTGTATCCGTACTTACGAAAAGTACGAAAAAATACTGAAAGAAAACGGACTGGAAAACGGCGAAGTCGAAATATCCATGGACCTCATTCAAGAGGTCTACAGGCAAAAACTGAAGGAAGGTTTTTAACGCCGCCTGTCCGCAAACTCGTAAACCATAGTCTTTGCGCAATTAAAACAGCGCAGAAAAGAGGAAAAAATGATAAGAGAATATTTTAAGATGAAAAAAAATGAATACAGACTGAAATCCATGCTCTACGGCGCCATCAATTCCCTGCTCGATGAAAAGGACGGCATTATCGCCCTGATGCAGAAGCTGGGCGAGACCCCCGCTGATGAGCATGCAGACAATTCCACAGAAGCATAATTGTTGAAAGGCTGCATACAGGGCCGCCACATCTGCCCTGTATAAAAAACAGCCAGGCGCGGCTCTCCGCTTCTCTTATGGAGGGCCGCTGCCCAAAGCAATAAGCACAACCATTATTGCTTCAGAAACGGAGGATTTGAATGGCTACAACCAATAACAAAATTGAATTGCAGGCGGCTTTGGACAAAGCCAAATCAGTCAAAAACATCAATAAAGATATTGAGAAAATCAAAGCCCAAATTAAGCACTTAAAAATTTGGGCAAAACTTGATCCTAAGGCAACGCAGGTTTTTGTCAAAGGATTAGAGAAAATACTTAAACAAAAGATTTCTATTTCTAACATTGAAGTTGATTCCAGTTCTGCTGTTGAATCAGCTCAACAAGCTAATAAACAAATAGAGGCTGCTCTTAACAAAGAAATATCTTCTACTAAACAAGTAAATTTAACGAATCAGATTAAAAAGTGGTTATCGAATAATACAAGAGCAACTAACGATGCTCGTCAAGAATTAGAATTATATTTGAAAGAACTTTCATCTGGCTGCATCGATCAAGAAAAATATATTAAAATCAGCAATAGACTGACGGAAATAGACATCCAGATGCGAAGTATGGGAAAATCAGGCAAATCCCTATTTCAAAGCCTGTCAGAAGGAGCAAAGAAATTTACATCTTGGATAAGTACTTCTACTATTGGCAAGAAAATAATAGCATCAACTCGGCAAGCAATCAGTACCATTAAAGAGTTAGATACCGCAATGGTATATCTAAAGCAAACTGCAAAAATGTCTGCCCGTGAATTAAAGGATTTCTATTTTTCTGCAAATGATACGGCAAAACAGACGGGTGTTACTACTAAGACGATTATAGAACAAGCAGCCGCCTGGTCCAGACTTGGATTCAATACTGCTGAAGCAGCTACTAAAATGGCAAAATATTCTTCTATGTTTGCTGCTATATCTCCGGGAATGGATTTAAATTCTGCCACCAATGGGCTTGCAAGTATTATGAAAGCTTTTAAAATCGGGCTTCAAGATTCTGATGAAGTTGTAGATGGCATTATGAGTAAAATTAATATCATCGGCAATACCCAGGCTGTAAATAATAGTGATATTGTTGATTTCTTAACTCGCTCTTCTTCTGCTATGGCAGAGGCAAATAATACCTTAGAAGATACTATTGCACTTGGCACTGCAATGGTGAAAATTACAGGAGATGCCGCCGGCGCTGGACATGCACTAAAAACAGTCAGCATGAGGATAAGGGGTTATGACGAGAATACCGGAGAATTTATTGGAAATGTCGAGGAATTATCCGGTAAGATTGCAGATTTAACTAAAACGGCTTCTACTCCAAGTGGTATTAGTCTTTTTTCTGATGCTGCAAAAACAGAGTACAAATCAACACGGCAGCTGTTACAGGAAATTTCCGAAATATATGATCAGCTTACAGACAAAGACCAGGAAGCATTACTTGATGCTCTGGCCGGAAAACAAAATGGCCAGGCTGTAGCTGCTGTTCTGAACAATTTTAATACAGTAATTGCTTCACTTGAATCCATGGCTAATTCGACTGGTAATGCAGAAGCGGCGATGGCTATTGCAATGGATTCAATTGATTCCAAACTTAATAAACTTAAAGAAACCGGCACAGGAATTGCACAAAACCTTTTTGGTCGCGAAGAAATGAAGTCCGTTCTGGATATGCTTACCTCTCTAGGTAATGCATTGGATTGGATAACTGACAAACTTGGTTTATTTGGTTCTATTGGGACTATTGGTGCTGGAATATTATCTGGGTTTAAAAACGTCGGTAGAGATAAAGTGTATTCTCTCTTTTGTTTTGAATAGCCGACAATAATATGTGTTCTTTAGGACACTAAAGTTTCCATATTATCGAATGTGAAATACACATGGTAAATAAATAACAGGGACAATATGCGGGAACTGCGTACAACGATTGCGTAATGGCAATGTACCACTACTCTCCTATTATGGTAACATAACTAGGTTCGTAACAACGTGGCGCTCAAGGAATCCGCAGGGACAGATCTCTAACGAGATAAGCCCTCACTGTAGCGACAACTCCCATAATAAGTCATATGAAACGATGCTTATTAAATATGCGCTCGGTACTGCCTGACATGACAGGATAATCTTTGAACAGATTGTGTAAATGTAAAAATCTTGTCTTTTACTCATGTAATTTGGAACTCTTGCTATCAGAGATGACAAGAAGATGGCAAATTAATATTTATCAGGGACTATCCCAAAGTTTGTGTAAACCTTCAAACTGATGTAAGATAAAATTACTCAGTTTGGAGGTTTTATTATGGCAAGAAAAAATGAAAGTCCACAAAAAGCAGCAATGCGGGAAATGATGCGCGGTTATCTGAAAGACAACGATATCCGGATCAAAGATGGTACAGATGTCAATGCCGTCATGCGTGACATGATGTCCGTCCTTCTCGAAGGTGTCCTTGATGAAGAACTGGATGAGGAACTTGGCTACTCAAAGTACGATTACAAAAATAAGGATACCAGCAACAGCAGAAACGGACACTCCCAAAAGACCATGCACACCAGTTATGGGGATATTGAGATGGCGGTTCCACGTGACCGCAACGGCGAGTATGAGCCCCATCTTATCAAAAAGTATCAGAATACTGTGACCCAGGAGATGGAAGAAAAGATACTCTCCATGTATGCAAAAGGCATGACCACCGGGGACATAGAATCCCATATGAAGGAACTCTATGACATAGACATCTCAGACAGTACCATCAGCCGTATCACTGACAAGATCCTCCCCATTGCAAAAGAATGGCAGGAGCGCCCGTTAGAAGAAGTTTATGCAGTTGTCTTTATGGATGCCATACACTATCATGTCCGCAGCGAAGGACGTATCGTAAAACGTGCCGTCTACATCGTCCTTGGTATCGACATGAACGGAAAAAAAGACGTGCTTGGTATGTATGTGGGTGAGAACGAAAGTGCCAAGTTCTGGCTTTCCATCATGAATGGTCTAAAGAACCGCGGTGTGGAAGACATCCTGATCGCCTGCGTGGATGGACTTACAGGCTTTCCGCAGGCAATAGAGGCTGTGTATCCGCAGACAGATATCCAGCAGTGCATCATCCACCAGATCAGGAACACCACGAAGTTTGTTTCCTATAAGGATATAAAGAAACTTATGGCAGATCTGAAAATCGTGTATGCTGCCCCGACGGAAGAAACAGCCCTGAATGAACTGGAACTGTTCAGGGATAAATGGGATTCCAAGTATCCCAAGATATATAGATCATGGCATGACAACTGGGCGATACTTTCCACTTATTTTAAGTACCCAGAAGCGGTCAGACGCCTTATTTACACCACCAACGCCATCGAGGGCTTTAACCGTCAGTTGAGGAAAGTGACGAAATCAAAGACCGTATTTCCAACGGATGACAGTCTGCTGAAGATGCTGTATCTGGCTATGATGGATATCACAAAGAAATGGACAGGTCACCGTCAGGACTGGGGCAAGATCCATTCCCAGTTAGAGATTTATTTTGAGGAGAGACTCTCCGGTAGAAACCTGTAACAGGAACAGCTCCGGCAGTTCTTATTGACATTGCCGGAATCACCTATATAATACAAGTAAGGGGCGGAGACCGAAAATCCGGCATCCACCCCTTAAGTAACTATTCACATGTCTTATATCAGTTTTTGAGTTTACACAAAACTTGAAACGGTCTCATTTATCATTTTTTTACAATTAATAACTCAAACACAAATATATAAAAAGCGGCATCTATATTTCAAGATACCGCCTTTAAATTGATAATATAGCACTCTTTACTGACAATAAATTGGATTTTAAGTTACTTTTGATTTTTTCTGTGTTTTATTACATTTAAAGAAAGTTTCTAAAATTACAAAACCTTTCAATAAAGCACATAGCAACAATCATTAAAGCAGTAATAATGTAGTAATGATTTTTCTCATTCTTCACCTCCTTCCTGTATTGGTATACACGATAAGGAGCTAAGATTAAGAAAATTCCTCCTGAAAGTGAAATGATTAAAATGTATAAATCTTGACGTTTCACTAGCAGACATTTAAATTCCATAATTGTGTCTGCAACACATTTATAAAAAAGGAACGAATGCGCATATGATGAGATAGATTAAATTTTTGAACACTTACGACACTGGATAAAACATACACGCGAACAAAATGAATACGCTCTTGTATAGATTATTTTAATGGCACAAAACTAATGCTTTAATAACCCCTATGGGTCTTGTTGATGAAAATTTAAATCCAATTCTAAAAGACGGAACACCATTTGTATAATTGTTTTATATTTTATCTCAATTCAGTATAATTTAACAATTTTAATATATTTTCGACAAATAATAAGACTATTTAAAAGGATGTGATGTTTAGAAATCACTATTACACTGATTGCAATGCCATTGTTTACTGTTTCTACTAACACTAAAGATACCAAATATGGCTGTATGTACTGCCTTGGAGGTATTTGTAATCTTCTTTACATTAGTTGCATGACAATATGGACACTCGACACCAAATTTGTTGCCTTTGTCTCTACCTTCTAGGATTGTTTTTCCATGTTCTAATGCAGCTTCAAATTTAATAGATTGTTTTGCGAGTATTTCTTTTCTATGGTCAAAAAGGTATTGGTCGAACTCTGGCGAAGTTTTGATATATTCATCAATAAATTGTTGTTCTAATTCTTCTTTTATTGAAAACTCAGAATTTAAATATTGTTCTGGTATGGGAAATACTTCACTTTTGCAACAATCGCATATTTTTTCATCTTGATCAAATAAAAGCAATACTATCCTTCCGCATTTTTTACAGTAACAAAGCATTATAGTTTTCTCCTTAATTCTATTATGTTGTTCATTTTATCATATTTTACCATATAAAACAAGCAGTTTCCACAACTACTTATACATGTATTGACAACATGTATAATATAGGTATCCAAAACCTATGAATTAATAGTATGATATTCAAAACATTTGACAATGATATTGATAAATGGACAGCAAAAATAGGTATATTTGGAAAATCATTTAATGATATCTTTGATGCAAAAAATAAAAAGAAGCTTGATATAGATGATTTAATATATTACAAAGGAATGTCTTTAGATGAGGCAAAGAAACAGGTCGGAAGTTTTTGGAGCTATTTATATCCTAAAAAAGAAGATATTCAAAACCAGTTAATTGATGTAGATAAATTAATACCCAAAATAGATGCATCTAATGTTACAGAAGCAACTGAAAAGATCAAAAAAATGACTGAAAGTGTTGCCAAAGGCAAAAATACTTGGCAAAAACTGTTCGACGCCCTTCCTGAAGGCGAAAAACAACTTGCAAAACTTGGGCAACAAATGGAAGGACAAATAATTACAGAAGAAAAAGTTATTGAAGCCAACCAACAAGCCCGTGCCTCCGCTCTCGCTCAAAACGAAGCAATCGAAACACAGACTCTTTCAGCAAAAGCAGGTCAAGTGGCACTACAAGCACTTGCAATAGCGGGTAATATGATTGTTATGTGGGCTGTTAGTAAAGCAATTGAATTACTTGTTACAGGGGTTGATAACATTATTCATTCAGCTGAACGCTGTAAAGAGCGCGTAGATGAATTAATGTCATCCTACCAGTCAGCCTTAGCTGAAGCAAACAGCAACGCACAAACAGTTGAAGAACTTGCAGACAAATACGAAAAACTTTCAAAAGGCGTAAACAATCTTGGTGAAAATATATCCTTAACAACAGATGAATACGCTGAGTACAATAAGATTGTAAACCAGATTGCAGACATGTTCCCTAACCTTATACAAGGTTACACAAGCGAAGGCAATGCTATTTTATCTCTCAAAGGTAATGTAGAAGAATTAAGAAACGCATATAAGGAAGCACAACAGGAAGCATATAACATGCTGATTGTATCGGGTAAGGATTCTAATGGTAATGATATTATCACAAACTTCCAGAATATAATATCTAATTCTAGTGACGATTTTTTCAAATGGGATTCTTCTACAAAAGAATATGTTAATATCATTACAGATTTATATAATGCAATGTTTGAATCTGAGGAAGAATATAAACGGCTATATAAAGAAATGACTTCCTATAATCTATTCGACAATAGTTATGACGGCTTAAAGAATGGTGTAAAAACTGATAAAATTAAGAAAATACTTAAGGAAATTGGTTTCACAAAAGACTCGTCAAAACTGTCTGATGGGGATAAGAAAAACATAGCAAACAATGCGAGGGCTTATATTCAGACTTATCAGGCTGAAATTAACTCTGCCCTGAAAAATGTCCAGACACTTGCAAATGCCTATCTGATGACCAATGGAGATTATGCAAAACTGGATGAACAGTCTCAAAACGCAGCGTCCATCATCGTAAATAGTATTAATGAACGTATTGCCAGCGGATTTGATAATCCGGAAGATGTTGGTTCCTATGTTGCTAAAATCGTGGATACTATCAAGACTAATTCAGAAGCCCGTAATGCACTTGTTGGGCTGTTTACGGATGATTTATCAGAACTGTCTCCGCAACAGGCAAAAGAAGTCGTAGACCAGTACATAAAGTGTATTGCGAAAGCACTTGACAGGGAGGGAGAAGAACTAGAATTAAAAGTAGAACTTGGCTTTGAATATGTAGACACCACAGCACATAACTACAATGCAGTCATGAAGAGTGCAGCTGAAAAGTTTAGCGGTGTAACCCCTCAGCATGGCACGCACATACCAGTCACACAGGAAGAAAGAGAACTATTTAAACAGGAAAAAGCCGTAATTGAAGCTTTTATGGAAGAAAACTCCATTAATACACAGGACGAAATTGCTTCTTTTAACAAATTAATAGAAGAATCCGAGACATGGGAAGAGGTAGTGAAGAAATACTTAGCCTCAAAGTTTACAAATTCTGAAGATGACACATTAGTTCCAACCATCTCCTCTTCCATCTCCACGATTGCAACACAATTAGAGCCACAGTTCACAGAACTGGGAAAACTCTATAATGAAATATTCCAGACTGACGACAACGGAAATGTAATATTCTCCCCTGATTCCGTAGACTTTTCTACACTGGAAAGCCTGCGCAAATCATTTACAGAAATAGAAAAAGAAATTGGTGTTACCTTTGACCCTGAGAAACTCAACCCATTTTTTGATGTACTTTATAACGGTGGCACAGGGCAAGAAGTACAACAGGCATTCAATGACCTTGCCACCGCTTACCTCTACAGTACAGACACATTAGAACAGTTAAATGATGAGACAGCCAATGCAATAAAGAAACAGCTTGAGCAGATGGGTGTCGCCAATGCGGAAGCAGTTGTTGCAGAAGCATTGGCACTTAAGAATAAAGAGCTTGCTCTATCAAAGAAATACCTTTCGCTGTGGGGGAAAGAACTTGCCGATGCAACAGACAGTGAAGTACTGGCATTTATGGCTGAACAGGCTGAAGCCGGCTACTGCGGCAAGGAACTTGCGGCATTACAGTTACAGAAGCTTCTTGTAAACGGCACACTCCTTGATACAGAAACGGATATTAACAATGTAATGAGGCTTGCAAAAGCTGCCGGTATTAGTACTGAATCGCTGTCACGGCTTATTACATTAAAAGCTGCTTATAAAGAAGCCGAAGAAAAAGGAAACTTTATGACCGCTTCCAACCTTGCAATTATGATACGCAAATTGGAACAAGATTTCCAAAACGAAGTTAACAACTTTGAACTAGACCCTGTAGACATAGAGTTCAAAGCACCTGACAGCGGCAAATCATCAGCCTCCTCTTCCGCCGCCAAACAGACAGAGAAAGACTGGAAAAACGTTCTTGACAAAGAAACAGACCTTCTTGAAAAACAGCTTGCGGCAAATATCATTACCTTTCAGGAATACACAGACAAGCGCAGACAGATCATCGAGGACTATTACCGTGACGGCAAAATCAAGGCGGAAGAATATTACGATGCCCTTGAAAGCATGTATGGCAGCCAGCTCTCCCTCTACGACAGGGTGGTAAATGCTGTCACAAACAGGATTGATGACGAAATTGACAAGCTAAAAGACCAGAAAGAAGCCATCGAAAACTCCTATCAGGTAAGAATTGATGCTATACAAGAAGAAATTGATGCCTTAAACAAGGCAAACGATGCGCGCAAAGCACAGATTGACCTTGAAAAAGCACAGTATGAGGCAGAGCGCGCAAGGAACCAGCGTGTAAATAAGGTGTACGATGGCAGCCAGTTTGTCTATACGGCAGACATGGAAGCTGTCCGTGACGCTGAAGATGATTTAGCAGACAAGGAATTCCAGATGAACATTTCCCAACTGGAAACGCAGATAGAATTACTCAAAGCGGAAATGGAAAATGCAACAAAGAGCCTCGATAACCAGATTGACGCACTGGAAGCCTATAAGGACAAATGGAACGAAATCTCAGACATTTACCAGAAACAGCAGGATAAACTCCTTGCGGCTGAAATCATGGGGTCTGAATGGGAACGCGATATTTTGAATGGAAGGCTTGATACTTTACAGAGCTTCACAGAACAGTATATTGCGCTGCAGCAGGCACAGATTGACATCGCCGCCAAAGCGGCAAAGATTAAGGCAGAAGCCGAGGCGGGCAATGTGGATACTCCTGGGAAGACTCCTGGAGGTCCTCCTGATGATCCCCCTGATGGTGATGATCCTCCTGATATTCCTCCAGTATACGATAGAAAAAGAGGCACCTTTTATATCAGAAAGTATGAGGGGTACGCTTCCGGCACAGACAATGCAAGGAAAGGCCTTAACCTTGTAGGCGAGGACGGAACAGAAACCTTTATTGACAATGCCGGCAATATTTCACTTGTGACAAAGCCAACCCTGATTCCCATGGAAGGCGGCGAAGTTGTCAAAAATGCGGAAGAAACAAAGGCAATGCTTGACACGGGTAATATAGAACCTGTACAGAGCGAAGGAATGAGGGCATTGTTTGAACGCATAAAGAATATGCAGCCTTCAGATTTCAGCTTCCAAAGTCTTATGCAGCCTCTTAGTGCAATGGTAAACTTTCCTAATATGGATTATTCCCATATGCTGCATAATACAAGTGCTGAACCAACTCCGGTTGTACAGCACATTACGCTTACACTCCCTAATGTTACCAACAATTCAGGGGCCGATTATCTCATAAAAACATTGGAACGCCTTCCGCTGGATAACTTACAACATATGCACAGGCGCAAACGTTAAAACATTTTGGGTATGAACGGCAGAAGCCAAAAATGCTTCTGCCAATATGCCCATTTTTAATGGCTATTTATTTGACTGCACGCACAATCGCGCAGAAAGGAATATATATGGATAAAATAAACAGTATTATACTTGACACAATAGAAAGAAAATTGACACAGAAGCTTGCAACCATTTACTACGACAAAACCTTCCCCACCGTCATTTACGGTGTAAACAGCGACGGCACTTATCAGATTGTGCGGGAAGGGCAGTTGTATACCGTCCCAAACGGGCTTGGTATACCACTGAAAGTCACACAAAGCGTATGGGTTACCATGCCCTGCGGAAACAAAAACCTGAAGGATATGTACATCAGCGCCATCAGGGGAAACTTAAAATCATAAAGGAGGATATTGTGAATGGCTAACGGAAGAATCAAAATAAATGAACTGCCTGAAACCGCCCTTGTAAAAGACGACGGCATTTTTATCATTGAAAATGACACCACAACACAGAAAATTTCATTGGGCAGCCTGATAAACTACATAAAAGAACACGAAGAAATCGCGGAGCATTTTGTAAAACAGTCCGCTGTCGATTCCGCAAACGGCGTCGCGCCCCTGGACAGCAGCAGGAAAATCCTTTCTGCCAATCTGTCTTTTGGCTCCACGGAAAACACGGTTTACGATGGTGCGCTTGGACAGGCCCTGTCCGATAACCTTTCCTCACACCTGTCCAATACCGGCAACCCCCATGCTGTAACAAAATCACAAGTCGGCCTTTCCGACGTGGACAATACAGCTGATATCGCAAAGCCAGTTTCTACCTTACAGCAGAATGCCATCGATATCGCTTATGCTAATTCTAATGCTTACACAGATGTTAAAATTGCTGAGCTGATTGACGGCGCCCCTTCCACCCTTGACACGCTGGGAGAAATTGCGCAGGCCTTACAGGAAGGCGGCGGCATCAGCGATGCCCTTGACGCTGCCATCGGCTCGAAAGCAAGCCGGGCGGAACTGGATTCCCATACAGGAAACGACACCATACACATTACTGCCTCTGAACGTGCAGGCTGGAACAGTAAAATGGGAAATACCGAGGACGCCGGCAACACCACCGTTACCTTTACGGAAGCCTCTGACCTTTCCAATATAAACTCAGGCGAGAAGACGGGCACTATTATGGGGAAAATCTCCAAGGCAATATCGACCCTAATCAGCCATATATCATCAAAAGCAACGGCAGGCTCATTCGGACATGTAAAATTATCGGATACCTACCAAAATGCTGTGACAGACGGAGACGCCGCTAACGGAATGGGCGCAAGTCAGAAAGCACTTGCGGACGCATACTCTGCGCTGAACAGCAATTTGACTGATAGTTTGGGCGGCATTACCTTTGGCGTGGATGATGATGGCAACTATGGATACATAAAGGCAGGTGCGGATACAGTGATCCCTTTTAAAGCAGAGGGAACCAAAATATATGGCAAAGTTAGTGGCACAAGTACTTGGACCGTAAATATCAAAAGAAACAATCCTGTGTTAAAAGTGACAGGTGCAGGATATATAGCAGATCAGTTTGGCTCGCCCAACAATCGGGTAACGCTAAATATTTATGGCACAACCGAGGATGATACCATACCATATTACAGTGGGTTTAATAAAAATCAGCAGTTAATACAGTCAGTAATAGTATACGCCGCAATGCCGACTGTGGAGGTTGAAGTATCTGCGTATCCAAGGCTGCTAATTTATGCAGTATATGGTAGTGCAACTGTTCACAGCAGCGCAGGAGTGATTGTTTTTATAGAAAACTAAAAAACGAAGGAGAAACATAACAATGGCAACAAATTCTTTACCTACTTCTGATATAAGCATTGTTGCAGAACAAACAAACACGGCCGAACCTGACAAAATCGAATTTGCTTATGCAGGTACTTTTACAGGATCTAATTCTAACGGTTCTTATAGTACTTACAATCTGTATTCAAATGAAAGAATCGGCATTGTCTTTAAAAATGGCTATTATCGACTTTATAATTGCGGCAATGTTTATCGTACTTCCACTTGGTACGGTTATGCAAACACACATGACGACCACATGTCATTGGTAAATTCAGATGAACTGATATGTTTTTCACCGATGACAGGTTTGTCTTATTGTGAGTTATTATCTTCACCTAAATATGATAACTATACAGCAACCGTTCCTATTTTCGACAATTATAATGCCTATCAAAAATATTATGAAACCGGTGACGACAGTGAACGAATGAATCAACCCGACGCTCCGCCCACTCCCGCCACTCCCACCATCACCCTCTCCACCCCTTCGCTCATGGCAATCGGTGTGTTTGACCCTGCGGAACCATACGACGTCCGCTTTACCTACACGGATAACCAGTCTGTCAAAAACCGCCTGGTGATTACTGACCCCGAAACCTATGAGGTAGTATATGACAAGACTGTGCTCTCCATGAAGCTTCTGCACACCATACCTGAGAGAACTTTACAGCCAAATAAGTGTTACACAGCAGCGGTGCAGGTATTTGACATAGACGACAATAAAAGCAATCTGTCAGAAAGCGCATTGTTCTACTGTTATACAAAACCGGTTTTCACAATATCAGACATCCCAACCGTATGTAAAGGCGCGAGTATCACGCTTCCGCTTTCCTACCTCCAGCCGGAGGGCGAAACGCTGAAATCATATCAGTTTTTTATGTGTGATTCCAACCACAACATACTGAACCGCTCCGACACCTTTTATACAGACGAGCATATGCACTACTCTTTCAGCGGTCTGCAGAATCATTACACCTACTACTTCCGCGTCATCGGCGAGACGACTCACGGCTACAAGCTTGATACCGGCTACTTTGTCGTAGCGGTTGATTACAACGTGGTTCCGACCAATGCGGTTTTGGTGCTGGAAAATGTCTACCGCCGCGGATACATTTCCATCAAAACCAACATCAAATCCATCGGATACGAATTGAAAAATGACAATTACTTTTTTGAGGGAGATACCGTAACGTTGTATGAAGATAATTATGTAAAATACAATGAAGGTTTTTCGCTCGATGGAGATTTTTCCCTTTTTGTCGAAGCAAAAAAACTGCCGTTAGGTACATTTCTGCGGGCAGAAAACGGCGCATTTACCTTGAGTATCGTGCATGTATGTGATTTATACTACTGCGAATTTAAGGCAGATGACTATGCGTTATACTGCCCTCTCCCCAAAGCAGGCGTTTCCACAACGGAAGACGATTATCTTGCTACCGGCAATGGAAAAGTACTTGAAATTGTAAACCTGAACTACGATGACGACGACTTCATTGTATTCGAAGTCAAACGTGAAAACTCTGTATGCAGTTTGAACGCTTACCATAAGTCATATGCTTTACTAAACTAAATTACACATGGAGGAATTATGATATTTTTAGGAAACACTTTTTTCAGTGGTGAAAACAGCCTGTACCATCCTGCCGTAAACTGGGCCGGGATTACAGTAGTACAGTTGTTTGACGGCACTTACAACCATTTAATACTGTCATCGAATTCGTCCATGACAGTAAATGATATTACGGACGAATGGGATTATAACACAAAAATAAACGCAAATTTTGACGGAAAGTTCGATGCAGGAAACACAGGATTTTCTTTGCGGAACACCGACCACGTTGTCATTAAAAGACGGGAACTCGGAAGCACACAGTGGATAGCAATCTATGTAAAGGAAATCAATAAAATATCTGATTTTGATATTTCCTTCACAGACAAGTACGCGCGCAGCGGTGTTGAATACCAGTATTCTGTTTCCTCTTACACAAACGGAATCGAAAACTCCTTTATCATTGACAACGTATATTCCGAATTTGACGGATACTACATCACAGATAAGGACTGCCTGTATGGAACGATTTACGATGTTGACGGCTGTGACACAAGCAGGAACATGGCAAATCAGGTCTTGCAGCTATTGAACAGCAAATATGTATCCGTTGTCTCCAATTCGGAGGTCAGCTATGAAAGCGGCTCTATCACGGGAAGTTTCATACAAATAGATGAAACAAGTGAAGAGGTAAAGCCGCAGGAAGGCCTGCATTACCGGACACAGTTAAAGGACAGGCTTGTAAACAAAAAACCTCTTATTTTAAAAATCAATGACGGACGCATATGGATGGTTCAGATTACCGGCGCTCCGACCGATTCCCAAAACGGACACCGCGATTTAAGAACCATTACCTTTGAATGGGTCGAAGTCGGCGATATAAACGATATGAAAGCGCTCTATGAAAGCGGTCTGTCCGATGTAGATGCACGGTGGTGGTTTTAAAACTTAAGGTACAAGGTTAAATAAAGATGAAATATAACATTACAAACAGCGATAAAGATGCTCTTCTACAGTCTAACTTAAACTACAAATACAGGATTTTCCTATTGAAGGACGGCAAGGTAATGGACACCATCACGGGAATTACAGGCACAGGCAGTTACAGTGTGGATTCCGAGTCGGATGTCAGAAGAACCTTTTCCCTTACCGTCCATTTGGATACCCTGTCATACGAATCACAGCATGTGGAACAAAAGATAGAAACCATGATTGGATACGACCTGCAGCTGCAGATTGGTATCTATCACATCAGGCTGGCGGACTATATCTGGTATGAATGTGGAACCTATACCATTACAGGAACCAATACTTCCTACGATGCCCTTACCAATACTCTCACCATGGATTTGTCCGACTGGTTCACAAAACTGGACGGCACAAGGAACGGGCAGGTGGGCGGTGCTCCCACTATCCTGATACCAAATCTTGACGGCAATGGCGAAAAAGTCACCATAAGACAGGCCGCTCTTGGCATTCTAAAGGATATAGGACTGGAAAACTGTATTCTTCAAGACATAGGTGAATTTAATGGAATGGATATCAACAATCCTGATTATGAAACTTACCGTCTGGCAAATCCTTTCTGGAACCAGCTTCCCTATGATTTGGAGTATAACTGCGGCTGTTATATCAGCGAAATCCTAAACGACATACGGGATTTGTATCCAAACTGCGAAATGTATTTTGACATATATAACAATTTCTGCTTCAACATGATACCATCCTGCAACAACGAACCTGTTGTGCTGGATAATGATTTCCTGCAGCAGATATTGCTTGCCGAAAGTTCAGAAAATGTCAGTTACGACATTACCACAGTCAGGAACGTCACCGAGGTCTTTGGCAAAACCTATGAGGTTGACAGATACGGCGATTCCTGCACTGTTTCCGGCAATGTGTACAAAATATCCCTTTCCGATTACAGCGCATACTCTCATGGGGATATCCTTGCTTTTACAGCACCTGAGACTAACACCGCTTCCATGCGCCTGTCCATAGGCTCCCTGCCTTCCATTCCCATTTACAAGGAATATACCACGGACTCCATTGCGGATAAAACCATACCTGCAGATTCCATGTGCTGTGTTAAAATTACATACCTTAACGGCGCTTATGCAGCCTACTATCTTGGCAAATTTCAGCCGCATGCATTGTGCGTATTAACCAATCAGGCTGAAGATGCTGTTTTTACCAAAGAATACTTTTTGGATAGATACAACTGTAAAAACGTTAATTTCCGTGTGGAGCCTGACAATCCATTCTCCATACAGAAGTTAGGCATTGTATTTGAAACGAAATGCGGAGACAGCTTTGATAACATCATGTCAGATACGACTGCCATGGCAAACGCAGTTTACCATAACAGGCAGTCCTCTACTATCAATGATACCGTCACCCTTACCACTAAAATGATACCCTTTTTAGATGTAAATGTGAAGGTATCCTATCAAAAGCAGCAGGAATCAGAAATTCATGAATACATTGTAAAATCCGTGTCACATGATTTAGAGGGCATGACTTCTACCATTACCCTGCACAGATTCCATCCACTGTATTTTGACTGATGGAAAAGTCTTGAAAATCATACCAAGGCAAAGGCAGGCAATGCCATAACATTATCACGAAAACAAATACGCCGCATGAGGCAAAACGGGAGGAACTATGAACTATCAGAGAACTTTCGGCAGCAATTACCCAAATGAGTGTATTGCTGTCGGCACACGAAAAGATGTAGACGATACCGTCATCAATCTGGTGAACCAATACAACACGTATATGAAACAGGGCGACGTCAAATCGGCAGGCACACTATTGAATGCCAACCGGACTGCCCTTGAACCTTACCTTATCAATACAAGGTATCTAAATTATCTGGAAGAAGAAATTTACAACACGGGCATTGCCGCACTGTCTGTCATCACGGCAATCATATCCGATACCGAACCTCCCACACAGGACGAGGGAAGCTGCTGGTATCAGGAATATTAGGAGGACCCATGAAACAAAAAGATATTTCCTTTGTTCCGCACAGCGATATGGATATCCATGACGTAAATACTGTGGAACAGCACAAAAATTTAATCGAACAGAACAGGTTTTCAGAAGCCGCTTTACTGCTGGACAATACCGACCACAAAAAAGGCTTCCGTGCCGCAATATTCAACACCATACAGAACAAGCTCAGAGAAATACAGCTTTACCTGTTAAACAAAACGGCTGCCCCCAACGAATACTACTCCTTTACCGAACCAACTGATGAGGAAATGGAAGGGAAAACCTTTTGGCTGCAGCCAATTGAAGACGATACTATGGAAAGTGAGGATAATCATAATGGGAATTTTATCGGGATATAAAAGATTCAAAAAATACCTTCGCACAGGAGACGGTTACAAGCTCTGCTCCGAATGGACAAATGCAGATTCCGTGGAAATGGCAGACGGAACAACATTACAGGAATCCATGGATACTGTCGTGGGTGATGTGGAAAACACACAGAACGAATTAAAGACAAGCCTTGGCGGCATGACCTTCGGTGTCGATGCTGCAGGCAGATATGGATATATAAAGGCAGGTGCGGATACAGTTACCCCTTTTAAGGATATGAACGCTATGCTGTCTGATGTCAAATTTACTTTACAAACTGTACGTAATACTATATGGAACAGTAGAGGTACTGCTGTGGTACAAGCTAGTTATAAAGTTCCAGATGATGGTGTAATTAAGGTTATTTGTACTGGTACATATTATCGTTGCGCTAATCAGGGGATCGATAACGGAAATAAACTATGGCACACAATCACAATCAATGGCAACACAGTATTAAATACACAAAATGGCGATGCTGTTGTAAATACTATTTTGACATTCGACGTTGCAAAAGATGATATAGTAGCATACAACTATTGTATAAAATATACCAGCGGTGACGCTATTTATGCCTCTATAACTGCCGATTTAGCAACTTTGTTTGCTCAAAAGTAAACTTATAGAAGTATTAAAAACGTCCGTGTTTACAAACACCTTCGTGCATACAGTGTTGCAAGCCGGGATAGACCCGGCAGGTGATAAAACAAATTAAGGAAAAAATCAGCCCATAAGAAAAAACGCGGCTCTCACATTCATAGAGAGCCGCTGCACACGGATAACGGAATCTCTGAATCCGGCATGCGTCTTCATTGTGTTTACCAAATAACATCATAATGAGAACATATCTATCGCCATGCTCTTCCATACAATACATCATATATCTTTATAAAAGTGATTTGAGAACCATCTGTATAGTAAGCGATCCAAATCCAAGTATCTTCTTTATCCTGATTAGCCGGATCTTCTTCTATATTATTATTAAAGAGTACCAGGTAAACGTTATTAAATAGGGATTCATGATTAAAAGAGTGTTCTATTTTTTCAATTTTGTCACCGACTGATATTGACCGAAATGTTTTTACTGTATCATCAGTAATAGTTATACATCTAATAACTCCATTTTCATTAACAATAATACTGTTATTTTGGTCCAAAATATTTTGTGGATTCATTTCCAGTACATTAAAACCCTCTATATCAATGTTATCTCTTGTATCATAATAAGATAATATAGATGTCCCTTTTACGACCTCATATGGATTATTCACCCTTTTGGAACATCCGGATAAGCAAAAAAGCAAAATTATCAAAAGCAAAAAACGTTTTTTCACACAAACACCTCGCCAAATATTGTTTATTTCTTGATTTTTTAAGTATATCACAATATTTTAACCACAGCAATCCCGCAATTGCCGAAAGGAATATAGGTTATGGCTAAATTAGTATGCCAATCATGTGAAACCAGCTTCAGAAAACACTTGATTATGCTAAAAGAGTAGCAGCTGCCGGAAACAAAGTAAAATGAAGTGCTGCCCCTGATGATACCCCATAGAAAAATAAGCCCCACAAGACCAGTCTCCCACGAAGGAGCCACAGAACACAGAAACGGAGGATTTAAATGGCTACAACCAATAACAAAATTGAATTGCAGGCGGCTTTAGAGAAAAGCAAATCCGTCAATAACATCAACAGAGACATTGAAAAAATCAAAGCCCAAATTAAGCAATTAAAAATTCAGGCAAAACTTGATCCTAAGGCAACACAGGCTCTTGTCAAAGAATTAGAGAAAGTGCTTAGCCAAAAGATTTCTATTTCTAATATTGGGATTGATACAAGTTCTGCTGTTGAATCAGCTCAACAAGCCAATAAACAAATCGATGCTGCTCTTAAATCTCAAATCCATGAAATTCAATTTTCATTGGATAATGGACATGGTGTAAGCGAGTACCAAAATCGTATTAATGGATTAATAAGCGATTTCGAGAAATATGGAGCAGCCACTGACAAAGCTAAAGCCGAGACAAAATCTCTACAGCAGATATTAAACAGTATGGAGCTGCTGTCAGGTCATGAATTAGTTGAACAGGCTGAGAAATTTGAGCAGGAGTTTAAAGCTGTTAAGATTTCTATAAACGAAGCTAAGTTGTCTTATGATAAGCTTGCACAACCTGGAGCTGATGAAAAAATATCTTCGCTAATGGCAAAGATAAACAGTTTTTTAAAGTCAAATGCAGCCATTAATAATGAATTTGTCCGGATAAAATCAAATATAAGCATTTTTGATAAATTAAAAAAAATTCTAAAAGATCAATTTAAGCAAGCTGCAGGGACATTTTCACAGTATTTTTCACAGCATTTTTCTATTGCGAAAGGATTTTCAGCAATATTAAATCAATTGTCAAAAATGCCAAAGGCAGTATATGAAATTGATGCCGCTATGACCGGTCTCTATAAGGTAACGGATGAAACAGAAAAGAAATACTCTCAGTTCTTGGATTTTGCAAGTGCTTCAGCTTATAAATTGGGACGTTCTATTTCAAGTTTAGTTGAACAAACTGCAAACTGGGTAAAACTAGGATTTAGCATTGATGAAGCAGCTAAACTTGCAGAAACATCTTCCATTTATGCAAATATAGGTGAGGTTAATGATGATACTGCAATATCAGATATCGTTGCTGCTATGAAAGCATTTAATATCGAAGCCCAAGATAGCATAACCATAGTCGATTCTCTTAATAAATTAGGAGACGAATTTGCAACAGATGCAAAATCATTAGGTGAAGGACTTCGCAATACCGCTTCTTCTATGGCTGTAGCCGGAAATGACATAAATCAAACATTGGCGATTCTTACCGGTGGTGGAGAAATCACCCGGAATATTGGAGAATTATCAAACAGTTTGCGCGTTGTCAGTATGCGTTTAAGAGGAATGAAGGACGAACTGCAGGCGATCGGAGAAGAATATGAAGATATAGAATCTATCAGTAAAATACAGACGCAGATTTATAATTTAACGAATGGTTCCGTAAATATTTTTAAGAATGATGGTTCTTTAAAATCTACATATGAGCAGCTAAAAGAAATCTCTGAAGTTTATTTTGATTTGAATAATTCTGCCAGAGCCGATCTTACAGAAATCATGTTTGGTAAAAATAGAGCCAATCAAGGTATTGCTATATTACAAGCATTTCAATCAGGACAAATCCAAAAGGCATATGAAGCATCTGTAAATTCCGCTGGTTCAGCAATGCAGAAGCAAGAACGTTTGCTTGCGTCTCTTGAAGCAAAAACACAGCAGTTTGAAGCTGCATTTCAATCGCTTTCACACACAGTTTTAGATAGTGATCTTTTAAAAGGACTTGTTGAATTAGGAACTACCGGCGTGTCTGCACTTGAAGGACTTGCAAAAATATTAGGAACTATTAATTCATTTGGCGGCAATATTAATGGTACATTTGGTTCTATCGGTGCTATAAGTGGTCTTCTAATGAATAAAGCGGGTATTGGTGAACGTACATTGTTCCAGTGGCAACTGTACTGCGCCCACCCCTCTAAGGTTATATATAATGCCATATAACTAACAGACGGGAGCATCAGCCACGTTAAATAAGATGGATACCTTTAATTACTAAATTATAAAAACCGAATATGCTGGAACCCCTAAAGACTATATATAATCCAAAACGGAACCGGAAACGGTAAACGGCAATGGTGCTGAAAGGCAGAAAAAAACATATATAGTATGCATATGGCGAGAGCCTAAGTGTGATTTATGCTTTTGCATTTACACAGTCTTTCGATTTTATCTTATACAGATAACTTCTGTGGAATGTTAAAAGGAATGGGCAATCTATAGGTAGACATGAAATACTCTTTCATGTTGAAAGCAGGGATAACGGCTAAGTTGCTATATTGCAATATGTCGCGCCCTCAACGACTGACAAGGTTTGACTGCATACAGGCATAATTGTATGTGGTTGTGATATACAGTCTTGACTCTCGCGAAAGCGAGTATTTATAAATTTTTTAAACAATTAATAACTGAAACACAGAATATACAAAAGCGGCACCTATATTCAAGATACCGCAGTATTTTAACTCAAATTTTTGAAAGGGGTTGATATGAATTTTCTACCATTCGTACCCGCATTTATTACAATGAAACTGTTTTTTGACTTTTGAAGATAGGAACCCAAACATTGCAACTGAACCTACCTTAGACAAAGCAGAAATCTTTTTTAAGTCTGTTGAATTACAAGTGGGACAATGTGGTTTATTACTCTCCCTCTCCTGTTCTCTTATTGCATCAGATTGTTCCTGTTGAATTTTAAATTGACTAAGTTTTAGCTGGTATTCAATTAAGTCTTTTTCATGAAGTTCCATCATTAAATCTAGGACTGTTCTATTATAATCAGTGACTTTGCCTATAAGACGAAAATCATCATGCGAAAAATTAGTATCTATTAATTTACCGTTACAAAATGGACAAATAAGGTTATCAAGTTTTTCATTATAATCGATAGGCGACTTTTCGGTTGAATAAATACCTACAAAACCTTTATAATATTCTGCTTTTTTACCACTACTCCATCTTGGATTTAATTTGTCAAGTTCATGATTTGGATCACAATTTTTACATTTTAATACAGTTTTAGTTATTTTCATTCTAATCATATAACTACCAAAATATCTTGAAAACATAAGTAAATCTACTTTCATCTTCATCAATCTCTCTCAGAAAGCAGGCACAGTTTTCAAATAGCAACACAAACAAAAGCTACTGAACAAATTTCATATTTTACATATGGTATTTGTTCAGCAGCCCTACTCTAAAGTAATATTTTAGGAAAGGATGTGATGTTTCAAAATCACCATGTATATCCACAGTTTTTACATTCAAAACTTTTATTTATCTTTTTGCTGAATATTCCCCACATAGCTATCGATGCCCCACGGTTTAGTGTGGTTATTGATTTAATATTTGTTGATTTACAATGTGGACAGTATGGTTGATTATTACTTTTCTGCTGTTCTTTAATTTGTTCCTGCTGTTGTAACTGTGTTTTGAATTGATTCATCTTGAACTGAAATTCAATAACATCATCTTGTTTTAATCTAATCATTGCTTCAAGAAATATTATATCATTAGAAACAGCATCAATTACATTGTATTCATCTATTGTAAGTATTGTATCTGTCATTTTATTTTGACATATAGGACATTCATAACAATTTTCATCGACCCATCCAATATAACCATGAAAAGTTTCCTCATCTTCATCTCTACATCTATTACACAATTTTAGCATATCCATATTAAAATTATCCTTCACTGATATAATTTAAATTGTCGAAAGCAATTTATTTTATACATATTATATCATATTGTAATTGGCAGTACAATACAATAAAGACGATAATAAGTGGTCTGGATTATTAGTAGATATTTATAATACTAAAAAGGGAATTATAGAAATAAGTGATGAAGCGACAAAATTCTTTGATAAAACGAAGAATTGGAAAAACACTTCTTTGTTTATTACAGATGAAGCTAAATTTAATTCATTTATTAAAAAAATGAATCTCGCCGATGAATCTCTAATCAATTTCTTAAAAGACACAAAATACACTCAAAAAGATTTAGACTCCTACCAGCAATATCTCAAAGACGCCGGTAAATCCACCTCAACCTTCACCAAACTCACCCAAAAAGCAGGCACTGTTTTCAAATCCGTTGGCGCAGCATTAGGTTCCATGGCGATAAACTGGGGAATCGGACAAATTATAGCAGGTGTGGACTACTTAATACACAAGGCAGAAAGAATCAAGGAAGCCGCCAAAGAAGCAAAACAGGCAGCAGATGAGATTACAAGCAGTTACAGTAATTTAAGTTCAAAGGTAGCTGATATTAAGCAGCGGTATGCGGAGTTGGCGCAGAGAGTTAATCAGGTTACCGGTGAAAACAAAACCCTGAGCACAGATGAATATACTGAATTTCTGGATTTAAGCAACCAGCTTGCAGAATTGTTCCCTTCTCTGACCAGAAAATATAATGATAATGGAGATGCCATTCTGAACCTGTCCGGTGATATCAATACCATAACAGGAAGTTTAAACGCCCTTGTTGAGACAGAAAGAACTCTGGCTAACAAGAAAATCATTGAGGAAATACCAGATATCTTAAAAGGATATAATCAGGATTATTTTGGTACAAAAAAAGATTTGACGGCTAAGGAAATATGGAAAGATAAGCTGCAGCTTGCTTACGACTCATTGCAGGATTTGGACAAACGATATAATCGATTTGATACTGACTATTATAACCAAATCTGTGAAGTCTTGAACGAGCTTGGAATAGATTTCATAAAAATTAATGCTGCGGATAGTGATGATTTAAAATTTCACATTACAGATTATGAAAATGCAATGAATGAAATAAGCAGTGCATTAAGGGATACCACCAATGATGTTTCAAACTATAACAATAAACTCAGGGCTGAAACCGCGGACTTTAACAAGTACCTGAACACATGGCTGGTTCAAGATTGGGCTTATGTAAGTCTGGATGGCGAATTACAGGATGTTGTTCGTGAAATGCTGTTTAATACTGACTGGCTTTCAGAAGCAAAGAAGCAAAATATAGATACCACAAATTGGGACAAAGTATCCGAATGGATTGAAGATAACTATATTCTCGCAATAGGCAATATAGATGATGAAAAGGTAAAAAATGCACTATTGGAATTGTATTCTCTCCCATCAGATCTCTCTCCCACTCAAGTAAAAGAAATTGTAGATGAGTATATACCACTTATTGCGAAGGCTATTGGCAAGGACGAACTGGATTTAAAAATAGCCCTTGGCTTTGAAGACGCGGACACCATAGCTAAGAATTATACCTCTACAATGCAGAAAGCCCTTAAAAAGTACGGCGGTATATCAGCGGAAACATATGGCAATGACCCTGAATCAGATATGTATTATGAGCAGGTGAGTGATGAGCTTACCAAATTTGCAGAAGAAAATTCCATCAACACACAAGACGAAATTGCCTTCTGGAACCAGTGCATAGAAGAATCTGCGACAAAAGAAGAGGCAATGGAGAAATACTTAGCCTCAAAGTTTGCGAACTTTGATGATGATACATTAGTTCCGACCATCTCCTCTTCCATCGCCACGATTGCAACACAATTAGAGCCGCAGTTCACAGAACTGGGCAAACTCTATAATGAAATATTCCAGACTGACGACAACGGAAATGTAATATTCTCCCCTAATTCCGTAGACTTTTCTACACTGGAAAGCCTGCGCAATTCATTTGCAGAAATAGGAAAAGATATCGGTGTTACCTTTGACCCTGCCCAGCTTGACACATTCTTTGATGTACTTTATAACAGAGGCACAAAGGATGAGGTACAACAGGCATTCAATGACCTTGCTACCGCTTACCTCTACAGTACAGACACGTTAGAACAGTTAAATGATGAGACAGCCAATGCAATCAAGAAACAGCTTGAGCAAATGGGAATCACCAATGCGGAAGCAGTTGTGGCAGGAGCATTAGCACTTAAGAATGAAGAACTTGCTCTATCAAAGGAATACCTTGCACAAAAAGGGAAAGAACTTGCCGACGCAACGGACAGCGAAGTACTGGCATTTATGGCTGAACAGGCTGGAGCTGGCTACTGTGGTAAAGTGCTTGCGGCATTACAGTTACAGAAGCTTCTTGTAAACGGCACACTCCTTGATACGGAGACAGATATCAATAATGTAATGGCTCTTGCAACAGTTGCCGGTATTGCCACAACATCTTTGTCTGAATTTGCAGCGCTTAAGGATGAATATGAAAATGCCAGGGAAAACTTCAATATGGCGGAAACCGAATGGGATAAAGAGGAAGCACTAAAAGACATGGCTGACATTTCGGCAAGAATGGAAACGGCCAAAAAACAATTTGAAGACGAAGTCAATAACTTCAACCTAGACCCTGTCGGCATAGAATACAAAGCACCTGACAGCAGCAAGTCCTCTTCCGCCGCCGAACAGGCAGAGAAAGACTGGAAAAACGTTCTTGACAAAGAAACAGACCTTCTTGAAAAACAGCTTGCGGCAAATGTCATTACCTTCAAAGAATATACAGACAAGCGCAGGCAGATCATTGAGGACTATTACCGTGACGGCAAAATCAAGGCAGAAGAATATTACGATGCCCTTGAAAGCATGTATGACCATCAACTCTCCCTCTACGACAGGGTAGTAAATGCTGTCACAGACAGGATTGATGATGAGATTGACAGGCTCAATGAACAGAAAGAGGCCATAGAAAACTCCTATCAGGTAAAAATCGATGCCATACAGGAAGAAATCGACGCCTTAAACAAGGCAAACGATGCGCGCAAGGCACAGATTGACCTTGAAAAAGCACAATATGAAGCAGAGCGCGCAAGGAACCAGCGTGTAAATAAGGTGTACGATGGCAGCCAGTTTGTCTATGCGGCAGACACGGAAGCCGTCCGTGATGCTGAAGACGATTTGGCAGACAAGGAATTCCAGATGAACATTTCCCAACTGGAAACACAGATAGAATTACTCAAAGAGGAAATGGAAAATGCAACAAAGAGCCTTGATAACCAGATTAATGCGCTCGAATCCTACAAAGAAAAGTGGGATGAAATCTCCGGCATCTACGAAGAACAGCAGAATAGACTGATTGCTGCGGAACTCCTTGGCGCAGACTGGGAATCACAGGTACTAAACGGCAGGCTTGACACCCTGCGGAACTTCACGGAACAGTACATCGCACTGCTTCAGGCACAGGCTGACGCCGCTGCCAATGCCAAAGGCGGTAACGAGGAAACTCCCCCCGCTTTTTATGGTAAAAAGTACGCTTCCGGCACAGACCATGCAAGGAAAGGCCTTAACCTTGTAGGCGAGGACGGAACGGAAACCTTTATTGACAATGACGGCAATGTTGCACTTGTGACAAAGCCAACCCTGATTCCCATGGAAGGCGGCGAAGTTGTCAAAAATGCGGAAGAAACAAAGGCAATGCTTGACACCAAAAATTTGGAACCGGTGCAGAGTGAGGAATTAAGGTCGCTGTTTGAACGAATCAGGAATATGCAGCCTTCCGATTTCAACTTCCAAAACATTACAAAACCATTGGAAACCTTAATAAACCTTCCTAATAATGAGCTATCTCCCGTTTTCACTACTTCCGCGGCTGTTAATATTGTACAAAACAATACAATAAACTGCCCGAATGTCACCAACAATTCAGGCGCAGAGTATATCATGAAAGAACTAAGAAGACTTCCTTTGGACACAATCCAGTTTTCACACAGGAGGAATAAATAATTTGTAACGCAAGCAACATTTTTACAAACAGCACGGGAGCCAATAACGGTTCCTGTGCTGCTTTTGATTGATATGTTAAACACAAGGAGGATGATACAGTAAAATGAATATTAACCAAACACTTCTAAAGACTATTGAAAAGCTTTTATCAGAGAAACTAAATACAATCTACTACGACAAAACCTTTCCCACCGTGATTTACGGCGTAAACAGCGACGGCACTTATCAGATTGTGCGGGAAGGGCAGTTGTATACCGTCCCAAACGGACTGGGTATACCACTGAAAGTCACACAAAGCGTATGGGTTACCATGCCCTGCGGAAACAAAAACCTGAAGGATATGTACAT
>JAIDHX010000021.1 GCA_029053015.1 Lachnospiraceae bacterium | reverse complement strand
TTTGGTTCGTTCTTTTTCTCTGAATATTCTTTTTAGGAATTTTCAGGGCTGCACTGCTGTTTTTTTGTCAAGGTTCTTTGTTTCAAATGCTTCCGCTTTTGAAACTTTGTTGCTGTTTTCGACACAGCTTACTTAAAATAACACATTATATAAGCTTTGTCAACAGATTTTTATCACAAATTTTAATTCAATTTGCTGCTGTTATTTTTGCCTTCTTGTCAGCAACGAAATTGAGTATAGCACCCGATTTTCTGCTTGTCAATACCCATTTCGATAATTTCAACGTCCTCTTTCTCACTGCAGCAGGGTCACTGCGCTTTCCTCTGCAGTTTTCACTGTCAACTCCAGTTTTTCAATCGTATCCAGCGTATTGTCAATTTCCGCAAGCAGCACCAGTGAAATTTCTTCTCCCGCTGCCAAACTTCCTATATAAGTACTAAGGTCATCCAAAAGCATTGTCGAGATCACGTGGGTTCTCTCTGTGTCATTTATCTTAAGCGTGCATCTGGGCGCAACTGAAAAGATATCCAGATTCTTTTCCTCTCCTGTCGTATTCTGCAGGGAGAAACGAAGCACCAACAGTTTTTTCCCCGTTGAAGCATCCAATGCAAAGAATAGATCATCGTCTTCTTGATTTTCCGGATAGGAATCCAAAATCTGGCTGCCCATATAGGTTATCACAACGCCATCCGGTACAAGCAATGCATCGATGGACTGATAAACCGTTTCCTCTATATTATTATCATCACTGTTGTCAATCACCGGTGTATCCGCTGTCTCATCCATACCACCGGTTTCAGGTTCCTCTGTTTTTTCCGGCTCTTTTTCTTCATATAAAGATAAGTCTACCAGCCTGCTGCTATAATCTCTTGTATGACGCATTACAAGCGCCGCCGCATATTCTGCGATTGCATCCTGCTGTGCATCCGTCATCGGCGGCAGCGTCGCACCGCATCCTGTAAACAATATCAGACATAATGCTGCTATTCCACAGCTTATTTCCCTTTTTTTCATTTTTACTCCCATCTGCGCATTGTACCGCACACATATTCTGGCTCATGAAAGCTCACTACTTATAGATTACACTATTTTTTTTTCCAATGCAAGATATATGCCGGATATTGCAAGAGCAATCAGCCCTACCATAAGGAAAAGAATGATTTTTTCCACCGTCTGCGCTCCCGCAAAATCATAAAATACTACTTTTGCACAAACCACCAGTGTCAGGGCAAGACCGGTTATCCGCAATCTCTTTTGTCTGATGGCAAATCCTGCAGTCACAGCGCCTATTGCAATCAGCATCAGCACAATGCTCTTTAAAATAGGAATCGGAATGTTCCAAATCAATACCATATAGCACAAAAACAGGGCAAATATAATCTCCTTTATTTTAAAATCCATGCCAAACCGTTCCCTGAACGCCAATACCATAAAGGAAATTCCCAGCACAAGCATAATGCCGTACGAGACATGATTTTTTGCAAATGCCGCTGCCAGATACAGACATACAATAAAGGCCAAATTAATATAATTGAAAATTTTAATATATTTCCCCCTGAAAAATTCTATGCTGTTAAACAGGATCACACCGGTAAACAATACACACATCAGCGCAGCCGGTGTAAGTTCATTTCGGAACAAAATCAGTATGAACAGCCCAAATACACACATAACAATTTCTTCATATATAGATTTCCAATGATATAATGCCGCAAGCGAAAGCAGGAAAGCTCCCAGAAAACAGAGTGTACAAATCAAGCCTGCCGTCAAATCCGCTTCCTTTTCCGGATACAAAAGGGAAACATGAAGCTGTATATCATAAACGATAAACACCATCACTGCCTGCAGCGCTGTAAAAATCGTAATCAGCAGTTCGCTTACCCTGAGAATTTTTTTTCGGGATAATATTTTAGCAGAAGCAAAGACCGCGAGTGTCACGCCCATTTTCCACCACTGCAAGCTGCCGCTTACAATATGCAGGCTTACCGCTGCACCGTCAAGCCGTATCGTATACATAAGCAGCACCGTCGGACAAAACAGCCAGTACTGTATCCATTTTAAACTGCTCTTTCTAAATAGAAAGAACAGGATGCCGCATACCACCAAAAAGATACCTGACGCCAGATGGAACAAAACGGAAAATCCGTCTCTCTCTGTCAGAAGCGACACTACCACAAAATACACCAGCATCAGACCGGTCGTCACCGTATAAGCCGTCACATTTCCTGCTTTTCCCTTGTGCGATTCTACATCAAAATAGGACTTCTCAAGTTGATAGAATACAAATCCCTGCACCAATAAAATAGAAAGCAGGAAAAACAGCACATAGGAAGGATTTTCCAGATACCCGCACATCAGATTTACAAACCCGATTGTAAACACTGTGTTCGCTATCAGATGAGAAATATTGGCCATAACACGGTTTTTCTTTACCGGCAGAAAAACCGTCATCAGGTTGATAAACAATACAATAACCGTTATGAAGCCAAAATGTATTACCTGCGTCTTCCCCTGCTCACCTGAAAGAACCCTGCAGATTGGAAAGATACAAACATAACAGCCAATAAAACTGATAATTTTTAAAATCCCTGAATCTCTTTTTCTGCCAAGCAATACTGCCAGCAAGGAAATCAAAACAGAAATGCCGGCCGCTATCCAGACATTAAAGTTTGCAAAATACAGGTAGTTTATCATGGTAGACAGGTACAGACAGCAAATACCGAGCCCTGTGATACCGATTGCAAGTTTGGGCAGTTTTTTTTGCAGATACAGTTCTGAGAAGAGCAAAACTGCCACCGATATCCCATACAGGCACATGCCCTTCAGCATGCCGTTCATATAATTGATGCTAAGCAATACAAACGCTATCAATACAAAAAGAACGCCTACCACACTCAAAACCCCGGCTCCCACGGCAAACTCCACGTTTTTCCGCTTTGCCTTTGGCGGCTGTATATATGGCACCTGCTGTATATACTGTGCCTGCTGTACATTTTGCAGAGGCTGCATGTATTGTGCTTGTTGTATGTTCTGCGGCTGCTGCGCGTACCGGGACTGTTGTATTCCCTGTTGTTGTATGTACTGTGGCTGTTGAATGCCCTGTTGCTGTTGTACATACTGTGGCGGCATACTCTGTGTTTGCTGTGCGTACTGTGGCTGTATGCTCTGCGGCGGCTGTATGTACTGAGGCTGTGTATTCTGCGGTCCCATATACGGCAGCTGTGTATATTGCGGTCGGGCATATTGCAACTGCGTATTTTGCGGCTGCTGCACATACTGAGGCTGCACATACTGCCTCTGCTGTCCGTACTGCTGCGCCATTCCCATTCGCTGCTGATAAAGCGGATAGGTTCGGTTTAGTTCTGCGGCGGCATACTGCACTGTTATCCGTCCCTGCCGAAGCTGCAACAATAAACTTTCCAGATATCTTGTATAATTTTCATCCTGCGACTGGCTGCGCAGCATCTCAATACTGCGTTCCACTCCCATTCTTCCGTTATCCATCTATTTTTCCGCCCTTTCGTTCTGCTGCCCTACGATATACGCTTCATATTTTGCCATATCTGCCTTTGGGCAGTCCACCACCAGATAGACGCCGTTTTCCTCGTAGTTCTGCTCCAATACCTCTGTGTTTTCGCACAGGTAAGAAACTATCTGCCCCTTGTCGTAGGGAATCAGGAAAGCCGTTTTCCGGTTTTCCGCATACAGATTGTCCAGAATCATATCAAAAAGCGCCTCCATGCCGTCACCTCTTTTGGCTGACATGTAAATCCGGTTCTCTTTTATTTGTGGCAGAGTATCCATGCACAAATCTGCCTTATTGTAAACATAGATAACCGGAATGTCTCCGGCCCCCAGTTCTTTCAGCGTTTCCTTTGTCACTTCAATATGTTTCTTGTAGTTTTCGTCCGCATAGTCAATGACATGCAAAAGCAAATCCGCATTTCTGACCTCCTCCAAGGTAGAACGGAATGCCTTTACCAGCCCATGCGGCAGCTTATTGATGAATCCTACCGTATCTGCCAGGAAAAAAGGCTTATTCCTTTCATTGTCAATTCTGCGGACAGCAGTTTCCAGTGTGGCAAATAACATGTCCTCTTCAAAAACACGTTTGTCTGCATCTTTAATATAAGCGTCCACCATGCCGTTCAGCAAGGTGGATTTGCCTGCATTGGTGTATCCGACAAGCGCCACCTGCGGCACTTTGGAGCGCACCCGTTTTTTGCGCTGTGTCTCCCGCTCCCCCGATACCGCCTTCAGTTCCTGTTCCAGTTCGGAAAGCCTGTGCTCTATTTTTCTCCTGTCCAGTTCCAGCTTCTTTTCACCGGCGCCCCTGCTGCTCATACTGCCGCTTGTGCCGCCCTGTCTGCTCAGTGCAGCATGCATACCCACAAGACGGGGCAGAAGATATTTCAGCCTTGCCGTCTCAACTTGCAGCTTTGCCTCCCTCGACTTCGCTCTGGTCGCAAAAATATCCAGTATCAGATTGGTGCGGTCCATCACGGGAAGCTTTAACTCTGCCTCCAGATTCTTTAACTGGGACGGGCTTAAGGTATCTTCAAAAATCACCAGTTCCGCCTCGCAGTCCTCTGCAAAGGAACGAACCTCTTCCACCTTTCCCGTTCCGATATACAGCGCTTTGTTCACTGTCTCAAGACTCTGCGTAATCATACCTGTCACCTGCATATTACAGGCTTCCGCCAGACTCTCCAGTTCCTTCATGGACTGTTCAAAATCGTCTTCTCCTCCGGTATTGACGCCCACAAGCAACACCTTCTCTTTTTCATTTCCCTCCAAAATCAAATCCTCCCTCATCATTTCCGGTTATTCTTTTCCGACTGTCTCCAATTCAAACCAGAAAGTAACGCCATCCATATCATTTCTCACTCCATACCCCTGATTCATGGATTCCATAATTGCCTTCACGATAGAAAGCCCGACACCGCTTCCGCCGTAAGCCCTGGTCCTTGCCTTGTCAACCTTATAAAACTTCTCCCACAGATGGGGCATACTCTCCTCCGGTATCCTTTCTCCGGTATTAAACACCTCTATTCTGACCTTATTCCCTGTCTGGGCAAGCCGGACTTCAATGATTTTTTCACCCTCACAATGATTTACCGCGTTGGAAAAGTAGTTGGCAAAGACCTCCTCCGTCTTAAATTCGTCCCCCCACACATAAAGGGGAGCCTCATAAGCCATGCGCACAGAGATATCATTCTGTTTTGTGAGAATCTCTGCGGAATGTATATAATTGCGAATCAACAATACGATATCAAAGCGCTCCATGCTTACCACATCATAGCCAAATTCCAGTTGGTTCAACGTCATCAGTTTTTTTACCATCTGATTCATCTTGGCAGCTTCATCCATAATGACATCACAATAAAACGCTCTGCTCTCTGCGTCGTCGTTGATACCCTCTTTAAGCCCCTCCGCATAGCCCTGTATCAGCGCAATGGGCGTCTTCAGTTCATGGGATACATTGGACAAAAATTCCTTTCGCATTTCATCTGTCTGATTTTTCTTTTCTATATCTTTTTGCAGCTCATTGTTCGCCGTTTTTAATTCCTTTATGGTCTCATAAAGCGTTCCGGACAGTGCATTGATATTATCTCCCAAAATTGAAATTTCATTTTTGCCTTTTCCGGTATATTTTGCTTCAAAATCAAGTCTTGTCATGCGCTCCGATATGTGCGCCAGTTCTAAAATCGGTTCCGTTATTTTTCTGGATACAAACCAGATGACAATACTGCTCACCACAACGCCGGCTATGCCGACATAGAGTAGAAAACGGTTTGCTATCGCCGCACTCTCCCTGATATTTTCCAGAGGCGTCCTCATATAAACCACCTGTCCGCCACACAGCCAGCCAACCATCTCCATATATTCGGTTCTGGTTTTGGAATCGGTCACCCTCTGTATGGTGTAATAGTCGCTCCGGCTTAAAATTTGAGGATCCTGCACCGGCACGTAGAGCCTGTCCCAAAGCAATCCCTGCAGCATCTCCATATCATTGCCGAAGGTTCCGATAATGATCCCACTTGAGTCCTGAATCACACCCATAATATTGTATCTGCCCGAGATTTTTTCAAGCTCTATCTGAAACGCCTCGGAGGTAAATCTGGAATTTGCCGCGGCGTCATTCAACAGGTTGTAAGTGTCCAGTATGGCTTTTTCCCTGTTTTCTGCATAGTATCGTGGAAGAAAGGTATGATTGATAAACCAGCAGATAAACAGAGTTGCCGCCATCAGAGCGATAAATATGATGGCAAACTGTCTTTTTATGGAATGTTTCATAAATATAATATGCCTTTCAAACAACGTCCTCGAATTTGTAGCCCATACCCCAGATGGTCTTTATCATTTCGCCCTTTTCCCCCATTTTGCTGCGAAGCTTTTTCACATGGGTGTCTATCGTCCTTGCATCCCCGAAATAGTCATAATTCCAAACATGATTCAGGATTTTTTCCCGTGACAGGGCAATCCCCTTATTCTCCATAAAATAAGTGAGCAGTTCAAATTCCTTGTAGCTCAACTCAATATCCCTGCCGTCAATTTTTACCATGTGGGCATCCTTGTTGACCTCGATGCCGCCGGCCTTCATGACGCCGGCATGCGCCCCCTGGTTGGTTCTCCTTAAGATGGCTTCTATGCGCGCCACAAGAATTTTAGGGCTGAAAGGCTTGCTGATATATTCGTCCACCCCAAGTTCAAAGCCCTGCAGCTCGTCTCTCTCGTCGCTCTTTGCCGTCAACATAATAATCGGCACTTTGGAATGCGCCCTGATTTCCCTACACACCTGAAAGCCGTCCATCTTAGGCATCATAACGTCCAGCACCACCAGCGCAATATCCTTCTGTGCAAAAAAAATATCGACTGCCTGTACGCCGTCCTCCGCTTCTATCACATCATAATTGCTCTTTAACAGGAAATCCTTCACAAGCTTGCGCATCCTGCTCTCATCGTCCACTACCAGTACCTTTAATTTGTCCATAGCCGTATCCTTTCCGTGGCTGTAAATTGTACTATTTCATCTACATTACCACAAAAATATGTACAATTTGTGAAACGGCTACCAATTTCCAATATTAAGTTCCTTTTCTTTTTCCCTGACTACCTGCTCCCGCTCCCGAAGCTCCTGCTCCCATGCAGCATAGCGGTTCACCAGATTTTTTTCATAGTTTAATATGTTGGGATTATCGCTTTTCAACGTAATCATAAACATGGCAATAATAGCAAGCACCAGAATCAGGTTTGCTATCAGGGAAACCACCGGCCAATGCGCCTTTTTCTCTTCCTCTGCCTTCACATACTGCCTTGCCGGAGAATAACTCTTCCTCATCCGCATAGTGTAGGTGGTAAACAGCACCACTGGCGGCACTTCCCCTTCCTCTATCTGTCCGCTCTGCAAAAGGAACTCCCGTATCTCTTTTAGGAAATCATCTCCCACCGGCGTCTTGAATATGCGCTCCGCAATCGCCTTTTTATAGATTCGCAGCACACTCTCCATGGAATTGTAGTTGATATGCTGTTTCAGATACTCTATTTTTTTCTTTTCCTGCCTTGCCAGCTCTGCATCCTCTTCATTCATGAAAAGGTAGCCTTCTACCATTCTTTCTGTATGTTCATAATCCATAGTTTTCTCACATCCTGTTGCTTACATCATTGTTCGCGTTTGCGTTGTTCTCTTCTAATATAATAAACTATTTTGCCGGGATATACAACCGTTATCCTAAGTGCAAATTTTATGCAGGCGAAATAACCGAAAAGCTTGACAAACACAATATTCTCTGTCATAATAAAAAACAAATGTTGCGCAACAGTTGTTTCTTATTTCTTTGAAAGGAGTCAATATGCCGCCAAAAAGCAGATTTACTAAAAAAGAAATTGTGGATGCCGCTTTGGACATCACAAGGGAAGAAGGTTTCCGCGCCGTCACCGCAAGGGCGCTCGGCACAAAATTGGATTCTTCTCCCAAGGTTATTTTCGGTCTGTTTACCAATATGGAAGAGCTTCAGCGAGAAGTGCTCAAAGCCGCCAATGACCTCTACCAAAGCTATTTGCAGGAGGATATGGCGGCGGGCAAATACCCGCCCTACAAGGCATCCGGCATGGCCTATATCCGATTTGCCAAGGAAGAAACCGAGCTGTTTAAGCTGCTCTTTATGCGCACCAGAACCAAAAAGGAAGCGGAACAGCCCAGCGATGAAATGGATGAAATAGTTGCCCTGATTCAGAAAAACACAGGGCTGACTGCCGAACAGGCACTGTATTTCCATCTGGAAATGTGGATATTTGTCCATGGCATTGCCACCATGCTTGCCACTTCCTATCTGGAGTTGGACACGGAAACCATCAGTGCCATGCTGACAGACATGTATATGGGACTAAAAAACCGCTTTCAAGAATCGGAGGAAAACACATGGACGCCATCAAAACCGTCAATCTGACGAAAAAATATAAAAACCTGACCGCCGTGGACGGTCTGAACCTGACTGTAAAACAAGGAGAGCTTTTTTCCCTGCTCGGCGTAAACGGTGCCGGGAAAACAACCACCATCAAAATGCTCTCCTGCCTGATGCCGCCTACAAGCGGGGAGGCTTTTTTAAACGGAAACAGCATTCTGTCTGACACCGCCAAAGTAAAGGAAATCATCGGTATATCACCGCAGGAAACCGCCGTCGCTCCCAACCTCAGCGTGCGGGAAAATCTAGAGTTGATGTGCGGTATCTATGGTTTTACCAAAGAACATTCATCAAAAAAGATAGCCGAGCTCTCTGATTCGCTCGGGCTGCATGATATTTTGAAAAGACGCGCCGGAAAGCTTTCCGGCGGCCAGCAGCGCAGACTCAGCATTGCGATGGCGCTGGTACATGAACCGCAAATCCTTTTTTTAGACGAGCCGACCTTGGGCCTGGACGTACTTGCAAGAAGCGATTTGTGGGAAGTTATCCGCTCTCTCAAAGGAAAGATTACCATCATTCTGACAACGCATTACATGGAAGAGGCGGAAAGCCTTTCTGACAGAATCGGCATTATGAGGGCGGGCTCTTTCCTTGCCCTTGGAACGGCTGAAGAGTTGAAAAAGGCAGCCGGCACAGACAAATTTGAGGACGCCTTTGTGGCGATTGTAAAAGGGGCAGATAAAAATCATTCCCCCTTGGAGGGAGGTAAGAAATAAATGAGACTACTTACTTTTTCAGGAAGAAACGCAAAGGAAATCCTGCGCGACCCGCTCACGGCAGTTTTCGGCTTAGGATTTCCCATTGTTCTTATCTTACTTTTGAGTGCGCTTCAGGCAAACATTCCCGTAAGCCTGTTTGAATTGGAAAGCCTTACACCCGGCATGACGATATTCGGTCTTTCTTTTATGACACTGTTTTCTGCAACACTGATTGCCAAAGACAGGGAAAGCACCTTTTTGCAGAGGCTCTACACCTCCCCGCTGACCGCGGCGGATTTCATCTTCGGCTATACCCTGCCCATCCTGCCTATCGCAGCGGCACAATGTTTACTCTGCTATGTTGTCGCTCTGATTTTAGGGCTTTCTATCACAGTCAATATCGTATACGCCGTGCTCTTTATCCTGCCGGCCGCCCTGTTTTTTATCGCACTCGGACTGCTTTTCGGCAGCCTTCTCAATGTAAAACAGGTGGGAGGCTTATGCGGTGCGCTGCTTACCAACCTCTCCGCATGGCTGTCCGGCATCTGGTTTGATTTAGAGCTTGTAGGCGGGGCTTTCAAAAAAATCGCATACCTGCTGCCGTTTGTGCACGCCGTGGAACTGGAACGCGCCGTGCTCTCCGGTAATATGGCGGACATTTTCCCGCACTTTTACTGGGTGCTGGGCTACGCCGTCGCAGCCTCGATTGCCGCTATCCTGGTATTCCGTGTGAGAAAATAAACGCTATCCCTGTTTTTTCAGCCTTTGGTTCCATTTCCTGACAAGGGCAGGCTCCAGCTTCAGAACGGCACGGTCGTAGGTAAACAGTCCATTGATTTCCTCCTCCACGTCCGAAAGCTGGGTATATACCGTGGCACTGATACCGCCCTTTACTGCGGGCAGGACGGTGCCACGCATCAGTTTTTCATAACCCGCTTCCAACTCTTCTTTAGAGTGGAAAATTTTATATCCATACTCTTTTTCATGACAGACATGCCCTTCAATCTTCTGCACATAGCCGCCGAATTCCGTCAATGCCAACGCCCTCTTCGCCTCTCTTTCATATTTCAGATTGAAAAAATACCAGTGCAGACTTTTTAAATCTCCACAGCCCATATCGAACCAGCCGCTGGCTGAGTCCACAATCACACTAGGATTTATGCCCTGTACCAGCTTCGTCATCTTCTCCGTCTCAAACTGCCCCCAGCCTTCATTAAAAGGCACCATGCACACCACGGAAGGATGCTTTTTCATCTGTCTTGTCAATTCTCGTAACTCCTGCTCATACTCCTTCCTGCCCGCCGCATCCTGTCTGGAAAGCAGAAATTTGTGTCGGTCAGTTGCCTTGATGTGAAGAAGCTGGAACAGCGTCGCCATATAGGTCACATAGAGCCCCTTGTTTCTCCTGCCGCCGTTTATCATGTCCTGCCACACCAGCATGCCCAGCCTGTCGCAGTGGTAGTACCACCTCTGCGGCTCCACCTTGACATGCTTGCGGAGCATGTTAAAACCGAGGGCTTTCATCTGCTCAATGTCATAGAGCATCGCTTCCTCGGAAGGCGGCGTGTACATGCTCTCCGGCCAGTATCCCTGGTCCAGTATACCCACCTGTATATAGGGCTTATTATTTAAAAAGATACGGCGGATTCCCGCTTCGTCCGTTCCAATGCTGCATTTACGCATGGCAAAATAACTCTCCACACTGTCGCATGCCGTCGCCTTCCCTTTTTCATATAAGTCAAGGCGTACCCTGTAGAGATACGGCGTTTCCGGACTCCAGCTCTTAAAATCCGGCAAAGCAAGCCGCTTTTCCTCCAACGCCCAAAATTTCACCGCTCCATATTCTTTGTTTAAAAAAGTGAGTTTTATCTCATAGTCATTTCTTCGATTTTGTATGTCGAGATTCAATTCTGCCTGTACCGCCGCCTCTCCTTCGTCATAAAAGATATCCCACGAAACATCCCTGATATAGACCTGCGGAACTGCCTCCAGCCATACCGTCTGCCAAATGCCGCTGGTCGCCTGATAATACATGCCGCCCGGCTTTAAAGTCTGCTTGCCCACACTGTGAAAAGACGTGTCGGAGTCGTCCTGCACAAGAAGGCCCAGCCTGCATCCACCCGCCTTTAACACCTCTTCCTTCTTCAAAAATCCGCTAATATCCCGCGTAAAAGGCAGATACCCGCCGCTGTGGCTTCCCGCCTTCCTGCCGTCCACAAAAATCTCACACCGCTGGTCCACCGCACCAAAATGCAGCAGAATACGATAGCCCTCCTGATAGCGGCTCATGATCTGCGGACTGAACGCAATCTCTTTTTCGTAAAAAAGACAGTCACCCGGCAAAAGCTGCTTTTCCACCCCTGAGAGACGGGTTTCCGGCGAAAAAGGCACCAGAATCTCCCCGTCAAAGTGCTTTGGCAGATCGTGCCCATATTTTTCCTTCCGCTTCCCGCCCATTTTTTCCCGCAGTTTTTCACCAAGGCTCTTTTGACTCTCCTGCCGGTTCTGCCACGCATATTTCCACAAACCGTTTAAAGACTGCCAGTTATCCCGCACCATATAAGGTCTGGGATATTCGGATAAAACGGTATCCTTTTCTTCCATCTGCTCAATTTTTTGCCCCCACTGCGTGATAAGACGCCTGGATTCTGTTTTTTGTTTTTGCAATTTACTATCCTCGCTTTATTTTTCTTTAAAAAACTGTTTCATGCCATCCGTCATGGAAATATTGCCCTCCATGTCTACGAACAACGCCTGCGCACCATAGCTTTCCGCCAGTGCCATACCCTCTTCCACTCCCAGCACAAAGCAGGCCGTCGAGAGCGCATCGCTTAAAATGCCGCTGTCACACAAAATCGTGACGCTCCGCACGCCGCTGTCCGCCGGATACCCCGTCGCCGGATTCAGTATGTGGTGGTAACGAACGCCGTCCACCTCCACGTACCGCTCGTAATCCCCTGAGGTAGAAACAAAATTTTCACCCTCGAGATAAAGTATTCCGATAAAAGAAGAAGTGTCCCGCGGATCTATAATGCCTATCTGCCAGGGCGTCCCACCCGGCTTTTTCCCGATGGTCACTACACTGCCGCCCACGGAAACCACCGCGCCGTAAACATCCTGTTCCCTTAAATATGCCGCAATCCTGTCGCATGCAATCCCCTTGCCCGCCGCGCCTAAGTCAAGCGCCATATCCTTTGGCAGCATGATTGAACCGTCTGTCAGGGACAGGTTTTCATAACCTGTGTAAGTCAGGGTAAGGGTGATTTGCTCGTGGGTTGGTATTATGTCAGGTTGTTCCTTGTTGGTGGAAGCGCCTTCTGCTGCCTGGTTCTCTTCTGTCACCGAAATTTTCCCTGCCGCCCATGCATCTATGTTCCAGAGTGCCGCCACAGGGCGAATTGTGATATCAAAAGCGCCGCCGCTGTCCTCCGACAGCTTTATCAAAATTTCCAATTCTTCGTACAGCCTGTCGGATACCGGCGTGTATACACCGCTTCCCGCCGCATTAATCTGCGCCACCTCGGAACCTTCTATTCGCCACGACAACTCTTCCTGCTCCAGTTCTAACATGATGTTCCTCACTGCAAGCGTCAAATCGCCGTCTTTGGAATAAATCGTCTGATTGGTTATCGTTCCCATAGCAATATCAGTCATCGAATATTTTTCCACCTTGCCGCAGCCGACAAAAAGCAAAAGCCCGCCGACTAACAGGAAAGCTGTCAAAAAATCTTTCGGTTTTCTCTTCATTTCCACAATTCCTTTTGCTATACTGATGGTATGCATAAATACTGCATGTGCTTACAAAAAAAGTATAACAAAAAAAACAGCGGATTACTATAAGGAAATTTGAACATGAAAGATATATCATCAGATAAAATAGAAGAAAAAAAAGACCACCCGCTGCCTGTTTTTTACAGACGGGCGCTGCTTCTGTCGGCACTCGTTCTGGCATTTTGCCTGCTTGCCTGCCTGACGCTTTATTTTCGCCTTAAAAAACCTGCAAACGGACTGACGGCGTACATCTATCAGGACGGACAACTTATTGAAACCATAGATTTGCACGCAGTCACGACATCTTACACCTTTACCATACCTGCGCCTGACGGCGGCAGCAACACCGTCGAGGTACACCCCGACACTATCGGTATCATCGACGCGGATTGCCCTGATAAGCTTTGCGTCTCCACGGGCTTTGTCAATTCCACCCTGCTGCCCATCGTCTGTCTGCCGCACCGGCTTGTGATAGAGTTGAAAACAAATGATCAGTCGCAGCCGGATGTTATCAGCTATTAAATTATCTATAGGCAATCCGTCAAAAAGGAGTTTGCTCATGAACCTGAAAAGACTTACCACCCTATCCGTCTTTACGGTAGTGGCACTGACCATTTTTATACTGGAAAGCGCAATTCCAAACCCTGTCCCTATCCCGGGGATAAAGCTTGGTCTGTCCAATATTGTAACCTTGATTCTGCTGCTTAATTTTACGCCTGCGGACGCCTTCATCGTGCTGCTCGCACGTATCTTTCTTTCCGCCTTTTTTGCCGGACAGGCAGTCAGCCTGATTTACAGTCTGTGCGGCGGTCTTTTTTGCTTTGTGATTATGTGCCTGCTGAACCGCTTTCTAAACGGACATTTTATCTTCATCACCAGCATTTTCGGTGCCCTGCTCCACAATGCCGGGCAGCTCGGTGCTGCTTTTCTGATAACCCGCAACGTCGGCGTTCTCGCGTACCTTCCTTTTTTGGTTCTCAGCGGAACCATAACCGGACTTTTCACCGGTCTCTGCGCCCATTACGCTCAAAAATACCTGCTTCCACACATTCCGAGATCATGATTGGTTTTTCTTTTCACCTTCCACCCGTGCACAGATACCTGTAAAAAGCTTCGCATCCCTCCCGCACGTCCGCGTAAGTCACATCAAAGTTCCCCGTGTACCACGGGTCGGCTATTGCACGCGGCTTATCCGTGAAGTCCAGAAGCTTATATATCTTACCTTCTCTGTCCTGTCCCACTATCCGAAGCATATTTCTAATGTTGGCATCGTCCATGCCAATCAAATAATCATATTTTTCATAATCCGCCCTTGTCATCTGCACCGCCCTATGCCCCGTGCAGGGAACGTTTTCTTCCCTCAGTTTGGAGATAGTGCCATAATGGATACCATTTCCAATCTCTTCCGTGCTGGTCGCTGCAGAGGAGATGTAAAAGTCAGAAGATTTATTTTCTCTTTCTACGATTTGCTTCATGACGAATTCCGCCATGGGGGAACGACAGATGTTGCCGTGGCAGACGAATAGTATACGAATCATAATATTTTCCCTCCTAAAATGCCATGATTTGCCGTGTTTTGGGGACTTTTGCACTGTTTGTAAAATCCACATAAAATCTGTGAAATGTGGCACATTAGGCAAAATAAGGCAAATCGGAGCAAAATGTAATAGTCAATCGTAGTCAATTGGTAGTCAATTGTAAGAGTGCAGACTACCAACTTTTTAACGGTATTATCGTTAAAGGGGTTTCAAATTCATAAAAGGGGAATTCACAATTTAACGATACTCCTTTGCAACTGTAAATGGCTACTATTTATATTACCAAACTTTTTATCAAATGTATAATATCAGTGCAAAATACCGTTTTTAAAAAACGTTTGTCAATTTGCAAAATAAATTTACTGACAGCTTTGTTGGATACAAAGAACGTTTCCGCAAATTGTCTTTGTGTCAGTCACATCTCATTGCGAAGCTTTGAAACAAAATACCTAACCGTTTCAGATCAATTAGTCCGATTAAGTTTAAGATGCTTCGGTTTGCCATATATCATTATTCTACTCTGGAAAATACAATCCCAATCCCCAATACAAGTCAGTATTATCACCTGATAGTGTTATCCCACCCACTGGTGTCGGTTTTATTTGCCTCAGGCAATTATTGATCAAACGTACTCCTGTATCATTTGCAATCTGCTGCAATGTATTCAAGATACCATCATGCTTATCTCTCTGTACAATCAGAAGCGGTATCTCACTTTCCAATGCCAGACCACAGGAAGCAAATATCATCGCATATGTATGTAACTGATGGAGATTATCTATAGTAAATTCATCGTCTGTAAAATTTCCCCACCTTAGCCACTTCTCTTCTTGCTTAGTAAGATTCGTCTTTGGACTTCCACCAGGATTACAAAAAAGTATCACATCACATGGATTACTTGCTAGCTCATCTTTCACTTTCTTATAATCATGGACTATATCAGCTTGAATCAACTTTGCATAATCCTCAACGGGAATATAATCATGCTCCGCTATCAGCTTTTGCGTTGCTTCAATAGCTGATTTGTTAGCATCTATAGAAACCACATCAAAATCCCTCAGCACCAGCGTCAATGTAGAATACCCTGAGCCGCAACCTATTTCAAAAATCTTGTTTATATCTGATGGGATCTGGCGAATCCTATCACAAATCCATTCATAGTCTCCATCATTAAAGTGCTGTTTAGCATTCAGATTCCAAGCATCAATATATTCTTCGGATGTCATCAGTCTATTCATATCTACCTCCCTGAATAATATTATGACATTTTATCACCCTTTACCTGTTTTTCAGCAATCAAACCATGCTTTCAACATATCTATCCATTTCTTCATCAAGTTCCATATAATACTTTAACACGTTTTCATATAAAACTCGCAAATCATCAAAATTCATTCCCTGTATTTCTGCTTCTCTGGCGCTCATAAGCATCTCTTTAGCATGTTTATTTTGTTGAAGTAAAATATAAGGAACTCTTTCTGTTTTAAAAATTGATTTCTTTCGATTGTTTATTAAGGTGTCAAACTTATCCTCAATTGATACACAAAGATACTTATAGATATCTATTTCTGCACGAGCAATATGACTAAATGCGTTCTTCAATTGAGACTCATTTCCCGTTAACTTATATTTTGATAAGTGGCCAAAAGTTGAACTTATCTCATTAATTATTTCAATTGGTTGTTCAGCATTACGCACTTCAAGCATGACTAGCAATGGGTGAATCACTTCATTATACTGTTCGTATATGTTCTTTTCTAACGTTTCTAAATAATCAACCGTACCTGATGTCCCTATGTCCTTTTTTTTATCATCAACCACATGGATAGAATTAACTGAATTCTTAATATTGTCTATCCCATTACAAATTACATTAGTATCATTTTGGGGCACACAATCAATATCGTGGTCCTCTTGGCTGAGTAGCATCACTTTTTTCTCTTTATTCTGATTTATTGACGTTGCTCTAATCCATCCCGGACGCTTATTTCTCATTATTTGCTTACTCAATGAAGCTGTTACTTTTGTGGCTAGTTCATCTTCATTTTCCCACCAAACCACCTCGCGTCCTTTTGATGCTCTTTCTTTAAACGCCTTTAACTTCTCAATACTGTGTGGATTTTTTTCTACCTTATCAATAGTAATAGGTGCTGTATCGCTAATAATAAATACCAAAACTGGAACACCAACACTGACTGCATAATTAAACTCTTTCTCAGTGTAACTTATACCTGCATCAATTCCCTCTTCTATTACACTCCCATAGCGATTTCCTAAAATAAGCACATAGAAATCAGAATCATCAATATGAGACTGAATAATCTCCCATTGTTCTTCGTCTGCTGCGCTAAACATCTCCATACCAATTGGTATTTGATATAAAGTTAAAACCGCATCACATACCTTTTGGCGCTCACGTTTTAAATCTGTATATGTTGAACTTATAAAAACCTGATATTTTTTATCCATTTTCTAATCACTCCTTCTTTTGAATGGGATAACAATTCAAACTCTGTTTCAAATATCTGCAATAAAGGTTCATATATTTGACATGTTCCGTCCTTTCCATAATATCCTGGTTTTTTTGTTTAGCGCCTTTCCGCTTATTACTGATAAATTATTATCAAAAGCAATCTACACTAAATCCTATTATACCATAACATCTGTATTTTTCCACGAAAAAAGAAACCCCAGATGGCATTTCTGCACCCAGGGCTTCATTTTCATTCCTACAATATTAGATTGCTTTGAACATTTTTTGGCTAATCGGTTTTTCGCCCGTTACCTTCTCGACTTCCTTCTTAGCAGCCTCCAGTTCCTCCAAACGGATCATTTCTTCCTTGGCATCATCAAATCCAAGATGGGTATAAGTATTCATCGTAACCGAAATGTCCGAATGCCCCATAAGATACTGTAAGGTTTTGGGGTTCATTCTCGCCCTCGCCATATTGCTGCAGTAAGTATGCCTGCAAACATGGGGAGTAATGTTCGGCATCTGTACTTTGAAGATATCATTGTATCTTTTTACTGCGTGATTGAATCGGTGCTGCCAGTGCATTGCCACCTCCGGCATTCCATTCTTATCTCTGAAAAGAAATCCGCCATAACCCTGAACTATGATCTCCGGCAGGTCTGTTGGTCTGTCCTCGATGATTGCCTGAAACATTTGGTAGACATCATCGGTCATCGGAAGTTTTCTTGTTCCTGCATTGGTCTTTGTTGCCTCAATAACATACTCGCCCCAGGAAGTTCTCTGCAGCTGATGGTTAATATCAATCACCCTGTTTTTCATATCCACATCCTTGAGAGTCAGCCCACAAAACTCTGAAATCCGCATTCCTGTGTGGAAAAGGATATAAAAAACTTCATAATACTTGCAGTATACATTATCATCATGAACAAACTTAAGGAATTTTTTCATCTGCTCCTTGGTGATTGCCTCTCTTGTTTTTTCGTCATTATAAATGATCCCGGCAAGCTGGAAACCAAATGGGTTCTTTACAAGCATATCGTCATCAACTGCCATTTGGAAAGCTGGGCGGAGAACTCCACGCACTGTTTTGATGGTGCTTGATCCTTTCCCATCCTGCTGCAGCTTGATTAAAAATAATTTTGCATCTGATGTCTTAACCCTGCTTATCTTTCTTGAGCCGAATTCTTCCTTTAAAAGAATGTTCTTTACAAATCCGTAATTCATAAGCGTGTTGGGTTTTACCCCCGTTCTTGTTTTCAGATATCTTTCCACCAGTTCGTTTACCGTCATGTTCTTGCCCATCGGATCAAGCTGCGAATCCAAATCCCTGCCGATTTCCTTTTCAAGTTCCCTTAAGGAACGGCATGGAGCCTTTCCGGCAGGCTGTGGGTCAGTTGGTTCTAATCTCCAACTGTATACAAAATGCGGTTTTCCATCAACATGATACTTGAACTGATATTTACCGTTTGCTCTGATTGACTCGCCTTTACGCAAGATTCTGTGCTTTGAGTCTCTTCTTATTGATGTGCCGCTCATCTCTTGCTAACACCTCCTTTACTCCCGGCTGTGCCAAGTATTTCATAAAATCATTCTTAATGATAAGTTTGCGTTCTCCATACATAGCCATAAAATCAAATGTGCCTCCCTCTAGAAGTTTATAGAACTTTCTTCTGCTGAGCTTAAAGAATACGGCTGCCTCTGTAGGAGTCAGATAATCCTTATCTGCAAGTGTCGGTTTTGCCATTGTCTCACCTCCTGTTTTGGTCATACCATATATCACTCTAAAGCCCAGAAATAGCAACTACTATCGGCAGATAAAAGCCATTTATACCGTAGAAGATTCCTGCAAAAATAACTCAAATTTTGTGCGGATAATAAGATATCTGTTGCCACTCATCACAGCAAATGAACTGGTATGTTCCTCTGCCAGCCTTCTCATTTTTTTGATGCCAATTCCAAAGTAAGCGGCAGCCTCTTTAATTGACAATGTGTACTTCTCATTCAGTGGTATCTCTTTCATGATCCAATCCCTCCAAATCTATCCTTGATATAACATGTATGAGAACAATACTTTCTATTTTTATTGCCATACGCCGTAAAAGGCTTTTTACAGCATGGACATATAAATTCATAATTGGCTTTGCGATTGACCCGATCCAAGTGACTGTTCCACCATTTATTTCTGCAACGGTCAGAACAGAATCTCTTTTCTTTTCTCCCTTCCATCTGTATAACAGGCACCCCACAGCAAAGACAAAAATGCCCATCTTTTTTTATAGCGGTAGACTGTTGCACAACTCCTCCAAGTCTGTTTCTTCTACAGAAAGTTTTAATCGTATTTTCACTTATTCCAAGTACCTGTGATATTTTCTTATAACTGTGCCCTTCTCCCCTAAGTTGCCAAATATGCTCTCTTTGTGCATCGTTCATGTAACTACCTCCAAAACTTAAGTGGATTAACCGTCCATCGTTATGATGTTTCTTCCCCATCTGATGACTATGTAAATAAAAAGAACATTTTTCCCCTTTTTGAAAAAATTTATTGATTGGTGGAATTCTCGCTCCCTATGCCTACATTTAGATCTGCCCCTGCTACTCCTTTGTCATCTCTACCTCCTTAAAAGGCTCCGCCATTCAAGGTGCCGGCAAAGAAAAATGCCGGGTTTAACCTTGTCAAAATATCTTTTATTGTAATTGCGCTTTTGATATAATTATTTTGTCGATATAATTCAGTTCCAAATGAGAGAGGTGCCGATATGGGACAGCAAGCAAATGAAGGCCGTGACTATGACGAGATTAGAGGCAAGATCAAAAGACACGATAAGAATGGGAATGATATAACAGGGGATAAGCTGGGAGGCGGTGGCCGTCACCGCCCGGATGGTTCTATTTCTGCACTGGTCTATGATATTGAGACAATAGACTCTGTGGATAATAATTCGGAACTGACCAGATGTGAATTAGAAAGCCAACTAGCTATGTATGCCCACGAAGAGGAATTGGCACGATTGCAAAAAGAGCAATCCGGCGTTGATCTGGCCAATAATGTCCTCTTTCTGGTAAACAATATCCTGGTTTTTTTGGATGAGCATCCAGAAGTGGCAATCAAGATTGCCGAGGGCGGTAAAAAGGCAGTTAGCACTATAAAAGAACAAACAAGCAAGATGTTCTCATCAATTAAAGGCATCAATAAAAAGAAACAAAAGAAGCCATCTGCCAATCTTCAAACTGTCCGTGGCTCTGAAATAAGAGATTCAAAAGAAATGCACTCATCGGATAGTATGGAAGATCATGGAGAGGAAATGACCCTTGAGCAAGCACAGACTGAATATATAGAATTTTTCAAAGATTTTCTTCGGATGAAGAAACGAGCAGAGCGGCTTGCGAATGCACATATTGTGGATGCCAATGTACAAAAATTCGACCTAGACAAGACTCTTCTTCTCATGAATTCATTAGTAGTAAAATATCCTGCACTGCTGGATGAAAAAACACAATTTCAAGTCATAGAAATGCTAAGGGCAAGCAATACATCTGAGAACCATGCCATTCTTTCAGTATTGAATATTGACTCTAAAAGCGAAAAGGCCTGCGAGAACTAACCGCAGGCTTTTACCGTAGCTGTATGTTTTCAAGTCCTTCCAAAGCCCGACAGAAACCCACACCCTGCGGCTTCCATAAATTCCTGTTTTTTCAGCACATAGGAATCCTGCATTTCTTTAGGCATACATCTGAATATCTGGTCATATTCCATTTCCACCATTGGTGTCCCTTTGGCATAGTCCAATAGCTGCGAGTCCATCCATTCTTCCCATAAGTCATCAAACAGCGCCCCGGCATCTAGGAATGTAAATACATTATCAAATCCCCATGGCTGCTTGTAATACTGTAATTTCACAAACCCGAACCGACCTGCGTCCAACACCACTAGGTCCTCCTCTTTAAGTGCCTCCCGGAATGCCTCTGCCACCCTCCTGCATTTCTCCCGTTCCTCATCCGAAATAAAAGTCTCCTGCATCTTCCTCCACCTCCTTCCCAGCTCTCGGCGTCTCATATATAAGCATAGATTTTTCCATATAGCAACTGGTTTTCCCTTTTTAATCTTTTTCTCTAGATACCTGTTTTCCAGTTGATAACTCACGGATTCAGAGGTAATATGCATCACTAAGAAAGGAGGGACTTCATCATGGATATGAATTCCGTAATGTACCAACTGATGGATATGCGGACGAATGGCATTCTTGATAAGATCATTGAGGCGGATAAAGATTATCAGGAAATAAACAGAAAATCTGATGTTTATTCCAAGCAGCTAGATGAGATGAATCTGACAAAGGAAATACGGTTGCTGATTGACCGCTATGTCAGTGAGCAGAATGCCCTCGGCGCACGATACGGCGCACTCGCCTATCTGCTTGGCTTTTCCGACTGTGTGGAACTGATGACAAAACCATTACATCTGGAGAACATGCAGAAAGCAGCAAACTGAATAACGAAAAACACCCCGCAGCTTTCACACAGAATGCCGCGGGGTTACTTTGCTCTTTATTCAGTTATCCTCTTTGCATGATCAAGGCTCACCCATCCATTACGGCTGCTTTCATAGGCTTTTAACAGCCCCCATCTGGATGCGCCTTTGCCGTCACTCTCTTCCACGATCGTGAAGACGCCAGCTCCCGTATATTTCCCGGTCTTCCCATAGTCAGTTCCAGGGCCTTTGCGGATATTGAGATCAGGAATACTGACTCTGACCTTATAAGGCATTTTGGCAGCCTTCCCGGCGTACCACTCAAGATAGGTCTCGCCATAGGCAGCCCTTTTCTCCTGCACCGCCGTACTCTGGTCGGCAGGACGCTCATACCCTAAAAGCACTGCGTCCGATGCCTGACGGACGGTTCCCGCGCTCTTAAGCACGGCAAGCACTGACTTGTAGCTTTCCGTCAGTTCCTTCATCAGAAATTCGCACTGCATCCGCGGATCGCCGATGGATGCGCCTTTCCCCTGGGCAAAAGTAAGAAGAGCCTGTTTCCTGCTCCAGAAGGTCCACTGTGCAAGGCCATAACCCGCCGAGTCCTTTACAAAATTGCCATAGGCCCCCGAATCAACGGCTGCCGTATAAGTTTCATCATCCATGCCGAGTTTCTTCTCAAAGCTGTTCTGCAGGTTGTTTGCCCTTAACCCGCTCTCGGCATACAGATTTCCCATGAGCCCTGCCACACCGCAGTCTGTCATTCCCTGCGCCTTGAAATAGGCATAGATGTCAGCCTCCGTCATATCGGACGGTACTTCCTGCACAGGTGCTTCGCCCGCCATAGCTTTCTTCACATCATTACGGAAAACGTCCATCGTGTATGGAAGGGAAAGCTGAGTCCATAAATGCTCCGGATCTGCATGGGCAGAAGCCAAACCGCGTTTATTACCCTCACTGTGGCTTAAGATAACACCGTCTGCAAGCGGATCGAGCGAGAACCTCCCACAGAGCATGGCAAAGAGAGCGACTGCTGCCTCATAAGTCTTTCGCGCTGATTCCTGTGCCTTTGCCATATCCGAACAGGTAAAGTTTGCACCGCCCACATATTTGATGCAGGAAGGCTCACACATCTCCACCCCGATATGGGTATTGTTGCCGGTCCCTCCGCAGTGCCACCCACGGTAATTCCATGGAAGTGTCTGGTAGACAGTCCCGTCATTCCCGTCAATGAAACCGTGTACACAGGCGCGTGAATAGGATGCCCGGTTCCAGTTCTTAATAAAAACGGATGCGCTTGGCTGTGCGCACCCGACTGAATGGAGCATGAGCCCCTTTACCGTGATCTTCTGTCCCTTTTTATAACAGGGATTGTTTGTAAGAAACGATTCCACCAGTTTAAACATCCTTATCCTCCTCCAATCTGTCGTGCAGCTGTTCAAGCACAGCTTTCAGCTTCTCCGGGAAAGGCAGCCCCAAATGTCCGGCATTCTCCAAAAGGCTGATACCCTCATTGGAGATATAAAAGAAGATGACAGCCGTGCGCAGAACCGATCCGTTCCCGATGACCTGCACATCGAGGATGTTGCCAATGCCCACAAGCATGAAGATCAGCACCTTCTTAAAGATTCCTTTGAACCCGACCTCGCTTGAGAGTTTGTGGTCAACTGCCGCGCACATCATCCCCGTGATGTAATCTGCCGCCACAAAGGCGATGAGTGCGTAAATCAGCCCGTCCCACCCTCCGAGGAACCATCCGAGCCAGCCGCCGACCGCGGTGAAAACCATCTGTACCATGTTCCAAAATTGCTTCATAAGTCATTTACCTCCTTGTTTTTTATGCATGAAAAAGGAGCAGCCTCCTTGACTGCTCCCTGCCTGCCGTTTGTCAGATACACTTTATATAGCGGATATAGGAATATCCGTTTCCTTCATTTTTGCCTGCTTCGTTTACTGCCCGGTAGTAGACCTTATCCAGTGTAAAGGGCGGCATGCCGCCCACATACCCGGAACCGCCTGCCCCGGAATTTCCATCTGAACCATGATGCCCTCCAAACCAGCCTCCGCCTCCGCCGGAGTAAGTCGAATAGTTGCTGCTATAACTATCACCTTTACCGAAATTAGCATCATCTGAAGAACCTGTGGAGACCTGCCTGCCGCCTAACACACCGTTCGATCCGTCTCCGCCCCGGTCACCGCCGCCATCACCGCCATCATGCGCGCCAATCTTATAGTTCTGAGCCGGATCAGAGTACCCCGAATAAGTTGAGCCGGAAATACCCCCACCTCCGCCTCCGCCTGCAACAAGCAGGATATTCTGCCTGTTTGCATAGTTAAGGGATCTATTTGCATTGTTCCCCGTCTGTGAATACCCAAGCTGATTCGGATAAAGGGCCACATGGGTGGCTCCGCCTCCGCCCGCGCCATAATGCCTTGTGGAGTTAGAACCGGAATATGAATAACCACCGCCCCCTCCGTTCGCTCCTCCTGATGAGCCATTTCCCCTGCCGCCGTTGTAAATGTAGATAAGGTCTCCCCTCTTCATCCTCTTGTATGCCTTTACATGGCCGCCCTTGCCGCCTTTGGCTGTAAGCTGCTCATTATTTACGGTCGCACTCACACTACCGCCTGCCGCCCCATATAACTCAAACTCATATATCCCGTCTGCGGGGATTGTGAACGGCACATAAGTTCCCGTATAAGGAAAATCATAGACAGTGTCCACGAACATCGGGAACAGGTAACCGTCATCACTGAAGGTTCCTTTCTGTCCTGGAATATATGTGGGGACCGAATAGGAGTCTGTATTCCATCCGCAGAAAGTCTTTCCCTCCCATTCATACGGGCATTCCGGGACAATGATGCCCTCGCTCTCGGCATTGCCGTTGTTGTAATACAGGATGTCGTCAAATTTTTCTGTTTCCCTGCCGTCAATGAGGGTTGCTCCGTTATCAAGCATCCCGATCGTGATCGGCCTCTTGAACACGGCATAGAGATCAACATCCTCTTCTGAGTCAAGGATCTTCTTTGCAAGGATAGTCTTGTTTGGTGCATCATCCTCACGCCACCCTACAAAGGTGTATCCATCAAGGGCTGCTATGGGAGCATCTGCCACCACGTCATTCGGCATGGAAGCGGTCTGCCTGATCACTGTATCCGCATCGATGTGGTAACTGACTGTGATGCCTGTTGCAAAGATGGCATTCTCGCCCAGGTAGACAGCTTTGATCTGCCCCGGCTTTCCTTCCGCATAGCAATAATACATGGTGGCGGAGTCGTAGTTCTCCAATGCGGCATATTCCTCCAGGCTCATCAGCTTGAACACCATGGCATCCTCATCGCTCTTTGACTGTTCAAATTCCTCCTTGAGCTGCCCAAGGTCTGCCGCCGTCTTTGTCAGATTCCCCACCGCCGCGTCCAGCTCCTCGAAGATGCTCCGTGCGGTAAATACACAGGAACCGTCCAGGACCTTGTCACCCACCTTCTTTATCTGCGTATATCCGATCGGCTCTGCCACCGCCGTGGTTCCTGCCTGGGTACAGACGAGGGAACACCAGCCGGGCGCGTTCCCCGTGGATACGATATCGCCAAGGGCATACTGCGTATCCCTCTGTATGCCGGTCCCTCCACCGCCGCCGGAACCCCCGCCTGCCTGTACTGTGGGGAATGTCTGTGTAAGGTCAAGCACCCCTCCTGCATCCACCCTAAAGGCAGCAAGTTCCAGATCATAGGCGCTGTTGTTATAATTCACATTTGCATCCATCAGCAGGGCAGGGAGCGTTTCCCCCGTTTCTGCAATGACCTTGATGGGCTCATCGGCATTTGACAGATCCATGTGGATATACAGCCGCCCGTCAAGGGTCTGCCCGGTCTCCGCAAGCTGCACGGATATCTCATTCTCGTACATCTCAAAGAACCGCCCCTTTATCATGCCGAATCCCTGGGAGATATGCAGGATGTTCCCCCTTGCGCAGGTAACCTCGCATCCTTTGAATATCCCTGCCCCGGGGATCACGGTCTGGTAGATGATTGCATCATTCTGAGGGGTCACATTGCCGCCCCTGAATGTCTTTAATACGATACTTCCCGCCATGTCATTTCCTCCTTAAAACCTTTGTTAAGTCCAGCCGCACCGTTCCGAAGATGAGCTTCATGTTCTTCCCAACCTCGCGCCCCGTTAAGATGCTCGTGTATACGGTACCGCCGGATATGATCCTTACTTCCTGCCCATACTCCATCTCCTCCGGGCGGATGAGGGAATCGCCCTTCATCATCGTCAGTTCGATAAGGTTTGAGTATGAGAGGTTTGCAAACTTGTTGTATGCCTCGTTTATCGCTGCGGACTCAAAGGAACTTCCCTCTTCCACCAGGACCGAAGTGATCTCGCAGTTCACGGGAATAATGCGGTCCCGGTCCTTTGTGTCATAGCTTAAGTCCGGGTGCAGGTAATACACCCGCTTTGTCTGATAGTCGGCTGCATCATAGATGACCAGCTTGTTCACATCAGCGGAAACGCTCTTGATCGTGATCCGCTTGTTGATGACGTTTGGCAGGTCTGCCTCTATGGTAAAGGCTCCCGCCGTGATCCTTCCGACATTTATCCTGATCTGCTTATTCTGTATGTCCAGAACGGGCTTTACCAGGACTCCGTACTTCTCCATTGCCGGGATGATGACGGAATCAATGAGGTTCACGATGTTATAGTGGCCGCCTGAGTCCCTCGGCGTGATATGGAAATACCATCCGGGTGTCTGCGTCTGCACCTGCACCGACAGCCCTTTGATGTTCTGCGCGGCATCATCATTTTCGATGAACATCTCCGTGATCCGGTCCGCAATGAATCCTTCCAGCGTCCCCGTCTGCTGAAGGTCAACATCAAAAAGAATGTCCGTGTTCAGGAGTTCCATCAGTGGTTTGTAGGAGATGACCTGCAGTTCCTTGGATCTGTCCGTGCCATAGGCAATCTCCGTGATCACCCCGGCATACTCCTCTGAACCCCGGCTGATACGGATATAGTCCTGTTTGTCTATACCTGTCATAGCAAACACTGTGATGGTATTCTCGTCCGGGGAAAGGTAGTCCTCCTTGTATGCAGCCTCGTTTACATTGGTATTTGCCACCAATTCAAAGTTCTGTGTGAAAACTTCCACATTATACGGTCTCATAGCTTATCTTTGCCTCCACCATCATATCTACTGAATTCAGCCCGTCATGGACAAGTGAGATACGGTTCGTGCCGTGCTGAAGGGTGATGAACCGTTCCGTTGTGAAATCGCACATCTGGTACCTGTCTGCCACGACTTCATCCGATACACCCCTCTCCGTTATGGAGTAAGGTACGGAAGTCGTGTCGATGACCAGCTTATGGTCGGCGGTCAGCGTCCCCAAATATGCTCCCGTTGCATAGAGTTCATTGTTCACATAGTGCTTCCATACCGGGTTGACCGCCGGTCCGTAAATGGTTATCTTACACGGGGAATCCGCATGGGTGTCGGAGTCGATCATCAAAGTGTTATGGCTCACATCCGCATAGGAATAAGTGTATTCATACGGATATATCTTGCCGCCCACATAGACGGTATCCGAGTATTTCGTCACCGATCGGTAGAACAGCCCGGTGGCAGAAAACACCGCCTCACAGTCAAGCCCGATGCCGCCGTCCATCAATTCAGTTTTCCGGATCTCTGAGAGCCGCACAGGCAGGCGGTAGGTGTCGTCCGTGACATATTCGAGTGTGAGCGGCGTCTGCCTCGCAAACTTCGTGAACGCCCGGTACTTCGCATAGGCATCCTTCCCGTAAAAGAAAATGTTCCCTGTGATCTCTCCCTGCGCAAACACCTCTTCAAGCGCATAAAAGTCCGTCCCGATCCGCTCAAACTGCGTTTCGTCCTTATAGCCGAACCCGCCTACTTTATGGAAGAAGGACTGCTTACTGTTCAGATCGTAAGCAGCCCCCTGTGCATTGATTATCTTAAATTTTCTGATCATAGGTACGCCTTTCCGAGCTGCCTGTTCATGCCGTCAGCCAGCTCACCCACAAGCACCCCTGAGTCGAGGACGATCTTCTGGTCTGCCAGTCTCGGCAGGTACTTAAGCACTGCCTCCGTAAGCGTCCCGATATCAACGGCATTGTTTGATGCCCCTTTCATATCAGCCTGCGCCGCCACTCCCGTCTGTCCGGGGATGATGGCAGAGGCAAGGTCCGCCATGGGACCTTTCAGCTTACTGATATTCCCCTCGATGCCCTTTGCCATCAGGTCGATCATATCCGGCATATAGGTGTGGAAGTCAGAAAGAGGCCCCTTCTCCGGCTCGGAGAATCCCAGGAAAGACTTGACCGTGTTCGCCACATCCCGGACCTTCGCCACAAGGTCTGAGATCTTCGATGCGATGCCGGAAATGAGGTTTGCTATGATATCCTTTCCCCATGTGAGGGCATTCTTCGCAAGGTCGGAAAATACCTGCCCGATGCCGGAGAGTTTCTCCTTAATGCTCGATACCAAATTTGAAAGCGAACTCGACAGCCCGGAAATGATGTTGCTCACCCCCGTTGTGGCTTTCTCCTTGATATTGGCAAGCGCGGAAGACACCGTGGACGAAATGTTTGAAAGCGCCGTGGATGTGGTTTCCTTCATCTGCCGCAGCTTATCCGAGAATGACGATGCCACCTCTCCGATGGTAGAACAGAATTTCTCACGCATTTCCCCTGCGATAGACACCACATTGTCCTTGATGCCGCCCCAGAGGGAAGCCGTGCGCTCTTTGATCGAGTTCCATCCTTCGGACACCCGGTCGCGCATATTGCTCATCGCATCCGAAACGCTGGCTTTGATATTCGACCAGGCAGAGGACACATTTTCCTTGACACTGTTCCAAGTTTCAGAGGTGGAGGATCTGATGTGCTGCCATGCCCCGTTGACCGTTTCACGGACTGCACTCGCCGCAGATGAGCCTGCGCTCTTGATATGCTCCCATGCGCTGCCGACCGTTTCCTTAATGCCGGACCAGGCTGATGCCGTATTCTCTTTAATGAACCCCCACGCCTGCGATACCGCCCCGCTGATAGCCGAACTCGCAGAGGATACCGTCTCCTTGATACCGGACCAGGCTGACGCGGCTCCATCCTTGATCGCCGACCAGGCTGACGAGCAGATATTTTTGATGCCCTCCCAGACAGCCGAGAAAGCCTCTTTGATCCCGGACCACAGATTGTCCCAAAAAATGCGGAATGACTCGCAGTTATCGTATATCAGCTTGAATGCGCCCGCTATCGGATTGACCAAAAACAGCAAAAGTCCCTGCCAGTTATTTTTGATGAAGTCGATGACCCCGGAGAAAATGGACTTGATGCCCTCCCAGATCCCCACGAAGAAATCTTTGATCCCGTTCCAGAGATTGATCCAAAATTCACGGAATGCATCGCATTTATTCCACAGGATGACGAACGTTGCCACCAAAGCCACTATCGCCGCTATCACAAGTGCGATGGGGTTGGCGAGCATCACCGCGTTGAGCGCACCGAACACACTTGTTACCGTGCTGATCGCCCCGGATACTGCAGGAAGGATCGACATGATCGTCCCTACAGCGGATATGACCTTGCCGATCACGATAAGCACGGGACCCAAAGCCGCCGCGAACAGTCCTATCTTTACAATGGTCTCCTTTGTCCCGTCATCAAGGCCGTTCAGCTTGTCGATGAACCCCTGCAGGAAGGAAACCACCTCCCGGATGATGGGTATGAGTATCTCGCCGAATGCGATGGCAAGTTCCTGTAACTGGCTCTTTAAAATGGTCATCTGCCCGGCAAGGTTATCCTGCATGACGGCAGCCATCTTTTCAGCCGTTCCGTTATACCCATCCATTGAATCGGAGCATGTGGAGATCGCAGACTCCAGTTTCTGTATATCCTGCGGTGCTGCATTCATCAGCGCGAGGAAACCGCTCATGGCAGTCTTTCCCACAAGTGTCTCCGCTGCCGCCGCCTGTTCGGATTCCGACAGCTTGGAGAACGCCGCCCGGCAGTCCGCAAGGATATCACCGAGGGAGCGCATGGTCCCGTCAGCGTTTGCTGTCTGTATCGTCACTTCCCCGAGGGATGCCCCGCTGATCTTTACCTCGCCGTTAAGCTCCGTCAGTATCTTTCTGAGGGATGTACCCGCCTGAGATGACTTAATGCCTGCATTTGCCATGAGTCCGATGGCCTCGGCTGTATCTTCCGCGGAATATCCCATAGCGCCCGCGATGGGAGCCACATACTTGAAGGTCTCGCCCATCATGGAAACATTGGTGTTCGCATTGGAGGAAGCCGCCGCAAGGATATCCGCGAAATGCCCGGAGTCCGCTGCGGTGAGTCCAAATGCAGTGAGCGCGTCCGTCACGATATCAGAGGTGGTCGCAAGGTCCTCCCCGGATGCCGCGGCAAGGTTCATGATGCCCTCGATGCCGGATAACATATCAGAAGTCTTCCACCCGGCCATCGCCATATAGTTCATGGCCGCCGCGGCCTCTGAGGCGGAGAACTTTGTCTTGGAGCCCATCTCCCGTGCCTTATCACGGAGTGCTTCGAACTCATCACCCGTTGCCCCGGATACGGCTGCCACCTGGCTCATGGCGGTATCAAAATCGGACGCAGTCTTTACCGCAGCCGCCCCAAGCCCCATGATGGGCGTTGTCACGCCTTTGGTGAGTGTCATGCCTACATCTGATATGTTGTCTCCCAGCTTCTTTAAGTCCTCACCTGCGGCAGCGATCTTCTGGATCGCCACCTGCGACTTCCCGGCCTGCTCCTCAAGGGATTTTAACTTCTGTTCTGTTTCGATGATCTCCCTCTGCAGGGCATCATACTGTGACTGCGACATCTCGCCGTTTGCAAGTTTCTCATTAGCCTGTTCTGCCGCAGTCTTTAATGCCTCCAGTTTTTCCTTTGTTTCCGATACGGCATCCCTTAAAAGTTTCTGTTTCTGCACGAGAAGTTCCGTATTGCCGGGATCGAGTTTTAACAGGCTGTTTACATCCTTAAGCTGTTGCTGCGTGGAACGTATCTCCGTATTCACGCTTTTAAGGGCCGTGGACAGTTTGGTTGTGTCACCGCCGATCTCAACGGTTATTCCCGCTATTCTGTTTGCCAAATCTGCCACCTCCTCTCAAAACGGGCATAAAAAAAGGAGCATCCCTGCTCCCATGAAAAAAGCACCTGCGTCCGCAGATGCCTTAAACTCTATCCTGTCATTCTTGTACTTTTTCTATCTCGTCAATGATATACCTTCCAAATTCCTCCGTAATATGGAGCCGATCAGCTCCCCATTGCAATGCGCCGAGTGTATCCTTTCCGTTAGACGTTATATGTCTGCCCGGATTTTCCGCAAGAAACCTTTCCACGAGATCCTGCGTCCTTATGTTGAAATCCCACCAGTGGCTGCTGAACTTCCCCGACTGGCATTCGATATGGACTTTCCACGGCCATCTGTCCCCATCGTCCAGCTTATGGTAAAAGGCATCTTCATCCGATGCCGTATAATATCCGACAATATATCCCGTGCCGACACCATGGCAGAAAAGAATGTCGCCTTTATGAAGGAACCTGGGATCATCATTAAATCCCATCTCATGGTTATCTTCCACGATTTTCGGTTTTACAAACGGATTTTTTGACGTCCCCACGGGCTTGATATAAAAGTTCCTGCTTCCCATCCGGCCCTTTATCGGTTTCCTGTCTATGATTTTCTTTGCCTCAAAAACATCTTTTTTTATCTCCGGGTGCTTCTCGCGGTATGCCAGAGCCGCATCATGCAGGGCAGAAAGCTCTTTCTCCCCCAATCCGTAAGACGGCATTGACATGATCTCCTTTGCAATCTCTTTCTGTTTCCCTGTATCTTCAATCGCAATGCCGAACTCGGCATTATACTCCAGGCCGTTCTGTGTGAAATTGCCAGAAGTGATTATAAACCCCTTTTCGTCGATACCCCTGTAAAATAGATAGACCTTGCCGTGCAGTTCCTCATTGATATTTATGATCAGGTCGATGCCGTTCTCCCCGCACCACCCGTAAAAATCAGATAAGGCAAGGATCTTCTGGACAGTGTCATCATATTTATCAAGGGTAGTGTAAAGTGTCACCCTTCTGATGTCCGGCATCTGTTTCAGGATTCCTGCCAT
>JAIDHX010000020.1 GCA_029053015.1 Lachnospiraceae bacterium | reverse complement strand
GTAAGGGTCAAATCCCCCGCCCTCTATTAAATTTAAGCGCCGCTTAGCTGCGACGCTTACTGTAACAATCAATCGGTAAACTTTTTGACCACGGCATGAGTGGCTCCAACTCTGATTGTTTTATATTTCCCTGCTCATCTACAAGTGTTACCAGTTGCTCCAGCAGATGTTTGATATAATAATAAACATTTAAACCGTTTGCCCTAGCTGTTTCTGTAATGCTGTAAATGACTGCACTCGCCTGGGCTCCCCGGACGGTATTGATCGTCATCCAATTCTTGCGGCCAATGGTAAAATTTCTGAGTGCACGTTCCGATGCAGAATCATCAATCGGGACCTCGCCATCTGCCAGGAATACCTTGAGATATTCTTCCTGATTGATGCTGTATGCAAGACCTTTGGCCGTTTCACTTTTTGGAAGAACCATGCCCTGCCTGAAAACATCCTTTATCCACGCAAAGTATTCCTCCACCAGTGGTCTGATGGAAGTCTGCCGCTCTTTCAGACGCTCTTCAGTAGAAAGATTTTTAAGAGCTTTTTCCAGATCATAGATGGCTCCGATGCGTACCAGCGCTTTATACGCTACAGAAGCTTTGACCGCTTCCGCATTGCCTTTTCCCATCGCCTTGATGGCATTGGCAAAGTGGCGTCTGGCATGGGCAAAACAGTTGGCGTTAATCAGTTCCTCCTGTTCCCTTGCAAGCTTGTGGTACTGTTCCAACCCGTCCGTCATGAGGATTCCCTTAAAGTCCTTATAGTATTCTTTCGGGTGCTCACTGTGTCTGGTCTTCTGATACTCATATACAATGATTCTGGGAACCGGACTGAGCTCCCCTGTGAGATGCACCCACATGTAGCTTTTGCTCCCTGCGTCCCTGTCATCATGGATCACTTCCAGGGGCGTCTCATCGCACTGGTTTACATGTGCCTGTATCTGAATCCTCTTCATCTGGTCATATACCGGCTGGAAGAATCTTTCTGCCGACCACACCACCCAGTTTGACATGGTCTGTTTGGATAAATTTAATCCATTGGTCTGGAACTCCCTTGCTGTACGGTCCAGCGGACTGCTGTTCACATATTTGGAATTTATGATTCCGGCTAACAGGGAAGGGGTTGCTATGCTGCCGCGGTACAGGGTATCCGGGTGGTCACCGCGCAGGAATTCATCCTGATGCATACCATCGGTTCCCACATATACTTTGATGATGTGCTTTTCTGCAGTCCATCTGGCGGGTTCAAAACGAAGCTGCCAGCAGATCTCATCCGGCATGCTTTTATAATTCCCTTCGCCAAACAGGGCATTCAGTTTCTCTGCCGGAACATCATGCGGGATCTCTTCCTGCGGAAAGTTCCTGAGGTCTTCTTCACGCTGTCCCTTTTTCTTTGGTTTGCGTGTCGGTTTTAAAGCGTTATTAACAACGTCGTCAATGGACGGTTCCTGTACCTGTTCATCAAAGCATGCTTCCGCTTCGTTGAAGAGGGAAATCTGTCCTGCAATTTCATCCAGTTTTTCCGTTTGACGTCCGAAACGCTGCTGACTGGCAAGTCTGACCTGTTCCATGAGGTTTTCATAATCATGTTCAAGCCTGTCAAGACGGTCCTGCATCTGGTAAATGACATCATTCTTGGTTTCATTATCCATGGCATTCAGTTCATCTGCTGTAAACTTCCGACACATACAAACCGTCCTTTCTTTTAATACAAGTATAGCAGAAATATCGTTAAAAAGCCAATTCCGCCAGAAAACATGTCCGTCATTCTGCTGCAGGCCCAGGCTTTGCAGCATCCCCTTTCAGGACTTGGAAATATAGGGTTTTCAAGGTTCGGTCTTACTTTGCCATGTGCAGGGAAAAGCAGCCTGACACTCCCACAGCAGTATCGGATACCGTCTGTACAGGGATGATTTTTATGTGGGAAAATATAAAAAATTTTCTCTGTTTTGCACAATCGTCAGTATATTTTTTGCGGGCTTACGTCTTTGATTCTTGGCTCCAGCGGATTTAACCCCATCATCAGGTAACGAAATTGTTCTTCCGTAAGTTCCGCAGCTTCCTGCGTGGTCCTTGGCCATGAAAGGCGGCCGTCTTCAAAGCGTTTATACAAGAGCAGAAATCCCGTGCCCATCCACAGCAGTCCTTTTATCCTGTCCAGACGGCCGCCGCAGAATAAAAACAGGGTTCCTTTCTCAAAAGGATTCTGTTTATATTTATCACCGATGATCATTGCAAGACCATCAATCCCTTTTCGGAGATCTACAGTTCCGCAGGCCAGTACGACACGCCGTATTTCAAGTACATCTTCAAGCATGCAGCACCTCCTGCAGGAGCACCTTAAGAATCGGCTCTGAAATATCGTCCGTTACTTCCAGCGTGGCTACGTTAGTGCGGATAACTGCAACAGCATTACCGGATGCCGTAGGATTTACCGTATTTGATGCAGGAACATTAAATTCGGCAAATGATACTTCCGGTGGAGCTGTGACAGCAGGAAGCTGTATCTGTTCACAGGCTTCCCTGCGTAACTTACGAAGCCAGTAGTAATAAGCTTTTTCTTTAACGCCATTATCAGCAAGCCATTGCTTTGCGGAAACACCGGCAGGTCTTTGCTGACATTCGGTTATGATGTTGAGCCAGCTAGCACGCCTTACATCGTGAGTTGATTGGTCCATAATAGAAATCCTCCTCTAAAAAACTACTAGTTTTTTCGTATTTTTTAGAGTATCTCACAAATATGCTAACTAGCCAAGGCGAGGGATTTGACCCTTACTTCTGTATTCATAATCCTTTCAGTCCTTTCTCTTAGAATACCGCACCTTATCACAAAAATAAAGTGCGTAAGTTTGT
>JAIDHX010000002.1 GCA_029053015.1 Lachnospiraceae bacterium | reverse complement strand
TGCAGACGCGCTCTCGCTCGAATAAAAACGCAGCGGTACTAGGCTCGAAAGAACCTCGCCAAGTGCCGGCGTTTTTATACGGTCTGCACAGGCATATAGCTCCGCCGCCGGCTGAAAGCGGCAAAAGCGCGCCATTCCCGCCCGCGGCGTTTGGTAAAATGTCGTATGCGGTGCGTTTTGGCAAGTGACAGCCTGAACAGCGCCATATTCCCGAAGGAGCCCTTTAAGAAACGTCAGCGCTTAGCGAGGTTCTTTCGAGCTTAGCGTCTGCTACGTTTCTTTTCGAGCGAGAGCGTGGCGACGCGGGAATATGGCGCTGTTCAGGCGTCCCTCGCAAGAACCCCTCGCGGAAAGCACATACCGCTTTTTGGCGACATAAATCCCTTTACACCCATACCGCAAATGTGATACATTAGTGATAGATGTATTTGTGAAAAAGAAAGGCGCTTCAGCGAAATCTGGAGCAGACAGGTGAGGAGAATGTGTGGAATAGTCGGATACATCGGAGCGGAGAAGGCGGCGCCGATTATACTTGACGGACTTTCTAAATTGGAATACAGAGGATATGATTCTGCGGGAATCGCAGTTTTTGACGGTGAGAAAATCAATATACAAAAGGCAGTCGGACGGTTAAAGGTACTGGAAAACCTGACCCATGGAGGCGAAACCATGCCGGGGTATGCAGGCATCGGTCATACAAGGTGGGCGACGCATGGTGTTCCCAATGATGTCAACTCTCATCCGCATTTTAATAAAGAAGGAACGATAGCGGTGGTGCACAATGGCATCATTGAAAATTATATTCCCCTGAAGAAAAAATTGATAGGAAAAGGCTATCAGTTTGTTTCTGATACGGATACGGAGGTGTTGGCGCATCTGTTGGATTATTACTACAGAGGAAATCCGCTGGAGGCAATTACAAAGGTGCTGCACCGTGTGGAAGGGTCTTATGCTTTAGGCATTATGTTCGCGGATTTTCCGGATGAAATATATGCCGTGCGTAAGGATAGTCCGTTGATTGTCGGGAAGAGCGATAAAGGCTGTTTTATTGCATCCGATGTTCCGGCAATTTTGAAATATACCCGTACCGTGTACTATGTAAACAACCAGGAGGTTGTCAGGGTAAAAAAAGACCAGCTCAATTTTTATGGTGTTGATGAGGAAGAGATTGAAAAAGAAGCTGTCACGATAGACTGGGATGCCAATGCTGCGGAAAAGGAAGGCTATGAGCATTTTATGCTGAAGGAGATATATGAGCAGCCCAAAACCGTGGCGGAAACACTCTCACCCCGCATCAAAAACGGAGAAATTGTAATCGAAGAGCTGAATATGTCAGATGAGGAGTTAAGAAGCGTCAAGCGGATTCATATTGTGGCATGCGGTTCCGCTTACCATACCGGCGTGACGGCAAAGTACATTCTGGAGGGGCTGGTGCGGATACCGGTGGAGGTAGATGTGGCTTCTGAATTCCGTTACCGGAATCCGGTGCTGGAGGAGAATTCCATGGTGATTGTCATCAGCCAGTCAGGTGAGACGGCTGATACGCTTGCCGCTCTGCGGGAGGCAAAGTCGAGAGGTTTTAAGGTGCTCGGCATTGTGAATGTAGTAGGCAGCAGTATTGCAAGGGAAGCGGACAGCGTGATGTACACATGGGCGGGACCGGAAATTGCGGTGGCAACGACCAAAGCGTACAGCGCGCAGCTTGCGGCGTTATATCTGCTTGCCATGAAGCTGGGAAGGGTGCGCGGCGCTATTGACGATACGCTTTTTGAAGCGCTTCTGGCAGATTTGAAGAAGCTTCCCAATCAGATAGAGCTTTTACTGGGACAAAAGGAAAAAATACAACGTTTTGCCAACCGGTATGTAGGGGCAAAGGATATTTTCTTTATCGGAAGGGGTATCGATTATGCGATTTCGCTGGAAGGTTCCCTGAAATTGAAAGAAACCTCTTATGTACATTCGGAAAGCTATCCGGCGGGAGAATTAAAGCATGGTCCCATTTCCCTGATAGAAGACGGCACGCTCGTTGTGGCGGTTTCCACACAGCCTGCGCTCTACCAGAAGACCATCAGCAATATGGTGGAGGTAAAGGCAAGGGGCGCGTTTGTTATGGCGATTACCTGCGAGGGAAACAAGGCGATAGAGAAAGCGGCAGATTACGTGACCTATATTCCGGAGACGAATCCCTATTTTGCAAATTCTCTTGCCATTATTCCACTGCAGCTTTTCGGCTATTACGTAGCTGTCGGGAAGGGCTGCGATGTGGATAAGCCCAGGAACCTTGCAAAGTCGGTTACGGTAGAATAATGCTGTAGTATGGTTGAATTAACACAAACATCATAATTTTATCACAAAATGAACACAAATGTTCATTATACTAAAACCATACTTCAGATACAGGCGGTCTTGTCATTGGAAAGAAAAGAGGTAGTTGTGATGTACGAGAATAATGAGTATACAAATGGTAACAGTCCTTATGCAGACGGAAGACAGCAGAACTGGGGAGAAACCCAGAGGCCGCAGGCAGATGTGCAGGCAGTTCAGGTAATACCTGAAGCGCCGGCATCGGAGCCTCAGAAGAAAAAGGAGCATAAAGCAGGTGCAGGCTTCCACAAGGTGTTGGCGAGTGTAAGCTTTGGGCTGTGCTTTGGACTGAGTGCCGGCATCGGCGTTTGGGCGGTAGCCGAGGGAACGGGGATGCTTGATAAGCGTCAGCCGGCAGGGACAGAAGCTGCAAACTATGAAATTCCGGAAGAGATTCAGGACGCGCTCAATGAAATTCAGGATGCACGCAGCGAAATCAACGAACTGCGGGAGCTTCTGAAGGCAAATGGAGAGAATGCCAATACCGTCAGTGCAGGTGCCATTACGAAAGTCAATTTTGACGTATCCGTGGTGGTGGAGGACGCGATGCCCGCTATGGTTTCCATTGTAAACAATTACGTGGAGCAGGTCACATATTTCGGGCAGCCGAGAGAGCGTGAAGGTGAGGCGAGCGGTTCCGGCATTATCGTGGGAGAAAATGAAAATGAGATTCTGATTGCAACCAATTACCATGTGGTTGAGGATGCGAAAAAACTCATGGTGCATTTTGTGGACGATACAGATGTAGAGGCTGTCATTAAAGGAACGGACGAAGATATGGATCTTGCCATTATTGCGGTTCCCAAGACTTCTTTGAGCCAGGAAACACAGGATGCCATATCCATTGCAAAAATGGGTGATTCCGACAGTTTAAAGCTCGGAGAGCCTGTTGTTGCTATCGGCAATGCGCTGGGCTATGGACAGTCTGTAACAAATGGCATTGTCAGTGCACTGAACCGTGACGTGGAGCTGGAGGATGGTTCCATCGGTACTTTCATTCAGACAAATGCAGCGATTAATCCCGGTAATTCCGGCGGTGCGCTGCTCAATATAAACGGCGAAGTGGTTGGTATCAATTCCAATAAAATCGGCGACACGCTGGTGGAGGGAATGTGTTATGCGATTCCGATTTCCGCAGCAAAACCGATTTTGGAGGATTTGATGACAAAAGAGGTACGCAATAAGGCGGCAGAGGCAGGATATCTTGGCATCGTACCACGTACCGTTACCGCTGATGTGGCGGAGCTGTACGGAAGTCCCAAAGGTGTTATCGTATCCAGCGTAGAGGAAGGAACACCGGCAGCCGAAGGCGGTATGCTGCTTGGCGATATCATTATCAAGCTGGGCGGTGAAAAGCTTCTGACAGCGGAAGAACTGCGCGAAGCGCTGGAATATTACGCGCCGGGCGAGACTGTGGAAATTGTTGTTATGCGTAACATAAACGGCGAGTATGTAGAGGTTGTCCTGCAGGTGACACTCGGAAGCAGACCGGAGGAAGACTAAAAAATAGAGGGAAAGCGCACGCAGAGTGCTTGCTCGTATCGTAAATATGACTGCCCTGAAAGTGAGGAAAAGCTTTTGGGGCAGTTTTATTGTGTCTGCTCAGTAAGGGCGCAGGGCGTTGGAGGCGAGTCACGCTGGGAGAGGAGTTATATGCCTGTGCAGACGCGCTCTCGCTCGGATAAAAACGCAGCGGTACTAGGCTCGAAAAAACCTCGCCAAGTGCCGGCGTTTTTATACGGTCTGCACAGGCATATAACTCCTCTCCCGGCTGAAAACCGCAAAAAGCGCCGTGCGCCTTGCGTTCGCTTCGCTAAAAGCGGCAAGTCGAGTTTGCGGAGAATATGCGCTTATGAGGACTGCTTTGCTCACGCAAACTTGCATCTACCTTCACCTTTGCTGCTTACTATCGATCTCCGCATTTGCGGCGCGTTTACGTCGCCGCTGAAGCGTTTGCGGGTAACAGCCTGTACGGCAGACCATTCCCGAAGGAGCCCGTTAAGAAGCGTCGGCGCTTAGCGAGGTTCTTTCGAGCTTAGCGTCCGCTACGCTTCTTTTCGAGCGAGAGCGCGGCTCCTTGGGAATGGCCTGCCGTACAGGCGTCCCCCGCCATACCCCTTCACCCGCGCCGCAATTCCCTACCCTTTTTTAGAAAAACTTCACTTGTACATACGTCATGTATCCGATATAATAGTTTACGTAAAAATATATAGGACTGGATATTTATTTTGATAATAGGAGAGAGAACATGTCAGATTACGATAACATATACACAGATGGAGATAAGGAAAATCCAGAGGAAGAGCAGGTAAAGGCGGCTGGCGATAAGGAAGCGGAAGGAAGCAGAGAGACGGAAAGAGGAGCGGCTTCTGAAAAAAATGAACAAGATGAGCCGCAAAAGGAATATGAAGATGTGTGTTTTATCTGCAGGCGTCCGGAGAGTAAGACGGGAAAAATGTTCAAGCTTCCCAATAATATAACGGTATGCAACGATTGTATGCATAAGACAATGGATACGGTAAGCCAGTTTGACTATCAGGGACTTTTGAACAATCCTTCTTTTGGACAGGACTTGGGAAAAGGCTTTCCCAATATCAGCTTTGTCAATATTGCCGATTTGCAGGGGGAAGGCGGTATTCCAAACAAACAGCGTCTGAAGAAGAAAAAGGAGAAGGAAAAAGAGGCACAGCCGGTTTTCAATATCCGTGACATTCCGGCGCCTCATAAGATAAAGGCGAGTCTTGATGAGTATGTGGTGGGACAGGAGCATGCAAAGAAGGCAATTTCCGTGGCGGTATATAACCACTACAAGCGCGTTGCGACCAATACCATGGACGAAATTGAGATTGAAAAATCCAATATGCTGATGATTGGACCGACCGGATGCGGCAAGACCTATCTGGTTAAGACGCTTGCGCGGCTTTTGGACGTGCCGCTTGCCATTGCGGATGCAACCTCTCTGACAGAGGCCGGTTATATCGGCGACGATATTGAGAGCGTGGTGTCCAAGCTGTTGGCGGCTGCCGACAATGATGTGGAAAAGGCGGAGCGCGGTATTATTTTTATTGATGAAATAGACAAGATTGCAAAGAAGAAGAACAATAATTCCCGTGATGTCAGCGGTGAATCCGTGCAGCAGGGTATGTTAAAGCTTTTGGAGGGTGCTGAGGTAGAGGTACCTGTGGGCGCAAACAGCAAAAATGCAATGGTGCCGCTGGCGACGATTAATACCCGTAATATCCTCTTTATCTGCGGGGGCGCTTTTCCTGATTTAGAGCTGATTATCAAGGAGCGCCTGACGAAGCAGAGTTCTATGGGCTTTAACGGACAGCTTAAGGATCGTTTTGACAAAGATAAGAACCTGATAGCCAAAGTGACGGTTGAGGATATCAGGAAATTCGGCATGATTCCCGAGTTTATCGGCCGTCTTCCGATTATCTTCACGCTGCAGGGACTCACCAAGGAGATGATGGTGAAGATATTGAAGGAGCCGAAGAATGCCATTTTGAAGCAGTATCAGAAGCTGCTTGAGCTGGACGAGGTGAAACTTGATTTTTCGGAGGAGGCACTGGAGGCTATTGCAGAGAAGGCGTTGGAGCGTGAGACCGGCGCAAGGGCGCTCCGTTCTATTATCGAAGAGTTTATGCTGGATATTATGTACGAAATTCCGAAGGACGACAATATAGGAAGAGTGACGATTACCAGGGAATACATCGAAGGAACCGGCGGGCCGATTATCGATATCAGGAGCAGTACGGCGGCAAATCCTGACGAGTTAAGGTCACTGCCTGCGGAGACAGAGGGCAGGTAACAATCTGCAGCTTTGAGGGAACCGCATGACAAGCGCCATGTGACGGGATAGGATAAAACAGGACAGGCATAGAAGAGCGATATTGTCATAGGATATTAGGAAGAGAGACGAAAAGCAGGACAGCTATGACCTGTAAAGAAAAAATTTTATCAGAGGATTATGGTGAATTGATTGTAGATTACACCAATCCTTTTATGACGGAGGAGGAAAACCAAAGGTATTGTTTTACCAGAGTAAACAGTCGTTTCGGGATCGCCTATGCACCGCAGAGTGATTTGGACAGTATTATGGGAAGTCTGTATGTGTACCATACGCTGCCGAAGGTGTTTGGACTTATGGCGGATGATTTTGATCCGATCAGTCTGATTAGCTCAGGAATTCTGCAGACCCAGAGACCGCCGCTTTCGTTGAGCGGAAGGGGCGTGGTGGTTGCTTTTGTGGATACGGGAATCCGCTATGCACAGGAGGAGTTTTTGAACGAAGTCGGAAACAGCCGGATACTGGCTATCTGGGACCAGACGATACAAACGGGCCAGCCACCGGAGGGCTATGAATACGGAACCTTATTTACACGTGAGGATTTGAATGAGGCGCTGCGCGCAGAGAATCCCTATGACGTGGTACCGAGCTATGACGTGATAGGGCATGGAACGGCGATGGCGAGCGTTGCGGCGGGAAGTGTGCTGGATGGCGGAAGAAGCTTTCGAGGAGCGGCTCCCGAAGCAGAAATTGTGGTGATAAAGCTAAGGCAGGCAAAACAAAATCTCAAAGATTATTATCTAATCGCGGATGGTGTGCCGGCTTATGCAGAGACGGATATCATGCTGGGGGTCAAATTTGCGGAATCCTTTGCCAGCACCTTTAGAAGACCGGTTGTTATCTGCATTGGCATTGGCGCAAACTGTGGTAATCATGTTATAGGCTCCTCTCTTGCGCAATATTTGAATGAAATTTCCTATATTCGCAATAGGGGAATTGTCATTTGTGCGGGCAATGAGGGAAATGCCGGACATCATTTCAGTGCACCCGTACCCCATGGCAGATTGGAGGACGGAGATGCCTATGTAGATGTGGAGCTTCGGGTCGGAGAAGGAGAAAGGGGCTTCATTCTGGAAACATGGGGATGTGTGCCCGATGTACTCTATGCTTCCGTTCGTACGCCCGGCGGTGAGATGATTCCACGGTTTCGTCTGGGAATGGGGCAGAGTCTGACCTACAGCTTTATATATGAGCGGACTAAGATTACGATTGACAGTGTTTTAGTGGAGCCAAGCTCCGGCAACGAACTGATTGTTTTCCGGTTTGACGCGCCTACGGCCGGTGTCTGGACCATCAGGATCTTTGCGGCGCAGGACGGTGGAAACGGTGAATTTCATATGTGGCTCCCGATCACCCAGTTTTTAAGCAGTCAGACTTATTTTTTAAATCCAAGTCCCTATGTGACGATTACGGACCCGGGTATAGCCGAGAGACCGATTACAGTGTCAACATATGACGATTTAAACAATAGTTTTTATGTCAATTCCGGACGCGGTTACTTGCGCAATGGCCTGGTAAAGCCTGATTTGGCGGCACCGGGCGTCAATGTGTCCACCTCTTTGGGGAAACGAACCGGTTCCAGTATTGCCGCGGCAATGACTGCGGGCGGCGTAGCGCAGTTTTTCCAGTGGGCGGTCATACAGCAGAACAATCCACTGGTGGAGAGCAATGAAATTAAGACTTATTTTATCAGGGGTGCAACCAGAAACCCTGATTTGGTATATCCCAACAAAGAGTGGGGCTACGGCAGGCTGAACGTGGCGGGAACCTTTGAAGCGCTTGCGGGCGTCTGACAAGCCGAAAGCGGTATGTGTTTGGAGTGTTTTTCGTCGCGAATAACAATTCCTGTTTATTTGACTATGTATAATTTGATACAGCGAACAGCAGATGCTTTACAGTCATGTGAAGTATCTGCTGTTTTTAGTGGAAATTTTTGTGAATCTGAGGTCTTTTCTTTGTGAAGGACATGTGATATAATAAAAATAATATAGAAATAAAACTATTAAGAGAAAGCAGTGTTATACACGAAATATACATTGTAACATCTCGAAAAATAGAACGCAGGTTACAATGAGATGCCGAACATGTCTATGATTGCCTGTTGCTTGCAGGTGTTGTGTATTTGGGTTTACGTTTTTTCTTTGTTAATACAACTCGCAGAGATTTAATTGTATATTGTTGTTGCGCTTGAACCATTCCCCTTTGTTAAGCTGTTCTCTTACATATGACAGAAGAATCAGCGCAATATATTGGATAAAGATTCGGCCATCCATTGCAGCAGCCGAATGAATCTTAAGCCGTTTCGTATCCAGGTCATTTTTCAGGTCATCGAAGCTTTTCTCGACATCATCTTTCATCCGATAAACTTCGAGAGCTTTTGCGGAATCCTTGAGTTTACTCATTCAAATATCGTGTTGCTGAATGAGTCCCTCTATGTTTGACATAGTTTGTATGTACAATATGTACTCACCAATAATTTTGATTTCAAAGGAGGTCGTTTTTATGGAACTTCAGATTCACCATACCGGCAATCAGAACGGCAGCGCTATGTTCGAGGTAATTCGCAGCATGGATATGAAGCGCACTGCGGCGGTTGCTTTGCCAGATCCGGCAAAGTTTCCTGTAGAAGGACATCCTGCAAAGCAATTTCTTCCTGAGCTTCGCTGGTATCTGGAAGACTATCTGCAAACCCCCTTTGGCGTATTTCCACAACTGGCAGAGTGCGTCGCAAAAACTATGCAGGCATGGGGTGCTGTAATTTTTGACACGCTGTTTACCGGATATGCGCGGGACTGGTACCAGGACGCAAGGAGGCGGAATTTTGAAGGTTTCCGCATTAAAATTACAAGCGATTCACCCGAGATCATGTCCTGGCCCTGGGAAGCCCTGTACAGCGGGGACGACGGCTGGCTGGCGCTGCGCTGCTGTATTGACCGACAGCTCTCCAGCATAGGCGACCCGCCACCCCTGCCGGTCGCTCCGGTCCAGAACTCCATCCATATTCTGTATGCCATCCCCCGTCCTTATGGAGAAAACGATGTAAGCTATAACGTACTGGTCAACAGCCTGGTGGAGTACATTAGTAAAAACAGCCTGCCGGTCACTGTGGACATCCTGCGTCCGCCGACCTTTGACCAACTGAGGAAGGTGCTTTACGACCATCCCGGCTACTACCATATCGTACATTTTGACGGCCATGGCGGCTACGGTGCGGTCATGGACACACCTGCCGGGAACCTGTATGCTGCCCCGGAGGGCCAGCTTGTTTTTGAAACAGACAACGGCGGACCTGCCCCTGTCGATACAAGGCTGCTTGCCCAGCTGCTGGCGGAATATAATATCCCATTCATGGTGATGAATGCCTGTCAGTCCGGCATGATTGACGGCCAGGCGCAAGACCCTTTTGCCAGCGTGGCGGCAGGACTGCTCAAGGCCGGGGTCCGCAGTGTGGTAGCCATGGGATACTCCCTCTATGTAAGCGGCGCGAAAGAGTTCATTCCGGCATTTTATGAGCGTTTGTTTTCCACCGGAAAAGTATCAGAAGCGGTGCGCGCCGGCCGGGGAAAGATGCTGCAGCAGTCCGCACGGGACTGCATTGTCGGAAAGCAGCCCCTGCAGGACTGGGTAGTCCCGGTCCTGTACCAGCAGCTGTCTTCGGAAAGTGCGGTTTTACCGAAGCTCCGGCCTGCAGAGGAGTCAGGCGAAGAAGCTTCCGTTCTGCCGGAGGAAGCAAGGGTGGACGGTGATTACGGCTTTATTGGCAGAGGATGCGATATCCAGAGGCTGGAGCGCGCCATGCTTCGTCAGCCCCAGGCGGCAATCCTGATACACGGCCAGGCCGGAGTCGGCAAGACCAGCCTGGCAAAAGGCTTCCTGCGCTGGCTGAGCCAGACTGGCGGGCTGCGGGGGGACGTTTTCTGGTTCAACTTCCAGGAAATCCATTCCGCCGAGTATGTTATCAGCCAGTTACTGGACAAACTGGCGGGCACTTCCGCCCTGGCAAGGCCGACAGAGGAAAAGCAGAAGATTCTGACACGGCTGCTTTTGGACAAGCCTTGCCTGCTGGTGTGGGACAACTTTGAATCCGCTTTTGGTATTGAGGGAACGGAGATTCAGCCGCAGCTCAGCGAAGAAGACCGGGACATCCTGGACCGGCTGCTGAAAGGACTCCGCAAGGGAAAAACGAAGGTGCTGCTCACAAGCAGAAGCGAAGAAGCCTGGCTGCCGGTACCATCCTGCTACCGGCTTCCATTGGGCGGCTTGGCTGGGGAAGACCTTTGGGAGTACTGCAACACTGTCGTAAGAGATCTTGGCCTGACACTAGACCGAAGCAACGAGGCCTACACTGCAATTCTTGATAAGCTGTGCGGCAATCCTCTGGCTATCCGGTCAATATTGCTGCGGCTTCAAGATTGCTCCGCCAGGCAGCTGCTGGCCGACCTGGAAAGCAGCTTTGAGGGGATGGAGGGGGACGAGAGCACCCGGCATCTGCAGGCTGCTTATACCGTATTCGGCAGCAGCCTTACAGAGCGGTATCTTCCCGTATTGCAGGTGACCGGCCTGCATGAGTTTCATGCAGATGCGGATTATGTGAAAGCAATGCTGGATGCGGCAGGGTGTCCTGTGGAACAGAATATGGTCAACAGGTGCTATTATATTCTGGAAAACGCCGGTTTCTGCACCCATATAGGACAGAATGTCTACCAGCTCCATCCTGCCCTGCGGGGATACCTGCTGCGGCAGACGCCCGCCCCGGAGCCCATGCAGAGAGGTTTTGTGGATATCATGCGAAGTCTTGCGGATGCTCTGACCGGTAAGCCGCTGTATCAGGTAAAGACTGTTTACCAGATGAATGTTGCGAATTTTTACTATGCAAGACGGTTGGCGGAAATCTGGGATATGGATATAGATTATATGGCTTTGACCCAAAGCCTTGCACATCATGCGGAAGAAATGCGCCGGTTTGCAGAAGCAAATAAGTTGTATTTGGCACTTGCGGAAAAAGCAGAATCTTCTAATCATTGGGATGTTGTAGCCATCACTTACCATCAACTGGGCATAATTGCCCAGAAACAGCGTGATTTTGCAGCGGCCGAAGCCTGGTACAAAAAGTCGCTGGCGATTAAAGAAAAACAAGGAAATGAGCATGGAG
>JAIDHX010000019.1 GCA_029053015.1 Lachnospiraceae bacterium | reverse complement strand
TATTTGCCCCGTTTTGCCCCGAATATTCAAGTACAGAACAGTAGTCCTTCGTCCTGCCGTGGCACACAAAAAGTATCGAAATCATGTTTATTTTTCCTCCTGAAATGCCGTGATTTGCCATGTTTTGGCACGATTTGCGAGGTTTGCGGTTTTCGTAGAGATTGTGAAAAATGTAACGAAATAAGCAAATCGAGGCAAAACGGGGCAAGTTGATGCCGTCAAACGTAGTAGGAATTGGGGGTTTTTACTACTGTGGTATTATAGCATAAACAATGAGATTCAAAGAGTATAAATCAAAAAAGCAAAGTCTAATACGCTACTTTATGAATTTGACAAGCTATTTTGATCCCATTTTGTCTTCTCATATAAACAATATGTATGTACATTATTCATTCACAAACAGGTCTCTTACTCTTGTAATAAATGTTTTAATATCAGCACACACCTCATTAGAATTCACTCTTTGTGCAACATCATATTTGTTACAATGATATACATGTTCCAGGCCAACACTCTCTTTTGTATAAATATGTTTACCGTCAAGCGTAATAATTGTCTCTGGCGGAAATGCTTCAACATAACCATCATCATCAATTGCCAAGGCAAATTTCTGCTGTATATATTGCTTAACCTCATCCACTGAATGTCCAGAAGCCTCAGCTATAGCTCTTGGACATAATAGATACGATTCTATATTTTTTCTTCTCCACTCAAGCAAAATGATTGGACTATCTGCAGCAAGAGAAATAGCTTTATATTCCAATCCATCACCAATAACATCAGGATTATCCATATCTCGATCACGAAGACTTACACATTTAAGTCCGGGTATTATCTTGCGTAATTCCTCAAACATACGACGTCTGTCTGCATGGCTGTCCGTATTTGCCCAATATACTACATTATCAGGCATTGTAATTCCACATTTTACTCCCAAAATAGATAAAATTTTTCTATCACTTTCATTTTCAACAAAAATTAGACGTTTGTATTGTTTGAGTAAATCTAATTTTGGGAAATATTCACTTCCAATTCCTTTTAATACAGCGACTCTTGATGTTTCTTCTTTCAAATATTTCTTCGATTCCATCGAAAAAACAATATTTAGCGAAGCTTGTTTTATCATTTCAACTGAATGTGTAGAAACAAGAATCTGCATTTTATTATCTTCAGTTACAGCATCAAGAAGGCGATCAAGAAGTTCACTCTGTAAACTTGCATGTAAATGCGCATCTGGTTCATCTAAAAGTAACACATCAACATTTGAACTGTATAATATACAAAAAATACTAAGCCATTGTAAGTAGCCACTTCCTTGAGTAATAATATCTCTCGGTGTATATTTTGACTTCGGCAAGGTTTCCAACTCTCCTATGCTGTTTCGAACTACCTTTCGCTCATTTACTTTTATTATTGTATGGAAATCTTCACTAAACGGCTCTATGTCAAGTTCAGAGTAAAATGTATTCCGAAGATTATCCTGCAACTTTTGCAATGGGCTCCTCTTTGAATATTGCACTTTTTGATTTTCAGTCATCCTCGTTTTTCCATTTAATATTTCTTTCCGAATCTTAATATCCTCAATATATAAATCATATATCATATTTCGAATAATCGATCCAGCCATTCCACGCCCCAAATATGCTCTCCTTTCAGCACGAGTTGCCTTATTCTCTTTAGGTAACACTCCTGCAAAAGTCGGTAAATAAACAATATTAAGAATATGATCCCCAGCAATCAAATTAGATTCCGTTACTCGAATAAACAAGCGATCATTCACAAGTGACAATCCTATTTCTAGACACCTATCCCTCTGCTCTCCATAATCCCAAGTGCATTTTATTCGCATGATATAACCTGGATAATTATCTCGCCATTTTTGCTTTTCTGCTGGAGATAACTGTGTTTTTAAATTAGTCCATAAATGATTTAATGTAGGAACAGCAATCGGCAAAAACTCTTCTGCGCTCATTCCAAATCCTTCACCAGAACCAACTTCATCATGATTAAAAGAAGAACGCCCTTTTTCATGTAGGAGAATCATTTTACAAAATTCCCAAACGGCCAGTGCATAAATTAATGTTGACTTTCCTGCATTATTTCCTCCCACAAGCAAGGAAACCCCTTCTGAATTAAGCTTAAATGATTCATCCTTATATTTCTTAAACCGAGTTAATTCAATAGATTTTATCATTTAATATTCCTCCTGTTTTCCTCATAATCGCCTAAGTTACATTCCTAAAACACTCTGTCAGATAGAAATCACACTCCTAAACCATATTCCACTCCAATTTACCAGCCTTCACATTACCTGTGTTAGATTATCATAAAATAAGCAAAATTTATGAAGTAAATCTAATAGTTTTCCTTCTGTATACCATCCCAATAACTGACTTTTTGTTTAAATGCGATTAAATCTTTTACTTTATCTATTTGTTCTTCCAAAAGCATAAGTATCATAATTCCTACTTAGAAATCAATACGTTTCTGCATTCAACAGAATCATTCAAATTCCCAACAATAAATTATCTTTATAGCATCTCCCAATTTATTCCTTTACATTTTATCATATGTCATGTGTTTTTTGGGGTAAAAATATAAAAAAGATGGAGCAAATAGCATGAATTGAAAAAATGTGGAAAAAATATTTATATGAATACGTAGCAGAGAACATCTATAACTAAACTCACAACTCCTCTCCTCCTCCTTTTCTTCAATTTCACCGTCTCCATATGTCATATCTTCCATCTTTTCGATATTCTCTGCTAACTCCTTATGCACAAGGAGCCTCAAGATAAATCTTACAACTCCACATTTCTATTTTAGTTCCGCCATTATTACATATTGACTCGACACTTCAATATTATATTTTTCTTTATTAAAATCGTCTCCAATGAATACATTATCTAGTATAAGTACTTTAGGTTCTATAGAAGTAACGTCAGATACATAATAAACGTAATAATCACCAACATGCTCACTTGCAAATCTGTATTCATTGTCAGAATAGAAAAACCTTATACCTTCTGATGCCGATGCTATTGATGTTTTTACCTCAATGTACTTTCTTTTTCCATTCGCCTCAATATATTCGATATCATATCCTTTTCCAGCTGAGCCTTCCGGATTGACGTTATCCTTCTTTGCATTTTCAGAAACCCACCGTACTTTTTGTCGGGAACTGTCTTCTAAAAGCATATTATACACTAATCTTTCTCCTAATAAACCTATCATTTCCTGATCATTTCTTGATTTAAAAATCGGAAATCCGGTTTTTCTATTTCCTGTTTTACCAGATTTACTATTTAAAGGTTTCTTTGTTGTAATTGGTTGTGTATCAGGCTTCCAGACTGTGCTAAGTTTCTGTTGAGGTAAATCCACTGAATTTTCTATACTGCCTGCAATCATTTTCTCCACATACAAATTATACAGCCTTATGAGTTCATCAATCTCCCCATAATATAACAAACTCATATTCTCGGTCACTTTCAAGAATTCATCAAAATAGGCAAGATTTTTTACTCGTTTTTTCAATTTATTCTTTTCTCTGTTGTACTTGTTAACCAAGTTTATTCCTGTAATATTCTCCTGAATTCTTAATTGAGAAATGATTTCCTTGTTGCAATCAAATTCAACCGAATTATATGTAATTATTTTTGTTTCTTCAAAATCCATAAAATTAGCAACCAGCATCTTCTTTTCAGAAAGTCCTTTATCTTTTAACCTGTCATATTGTGTCCATTTATACTTATCTTCATATAATGGAAGCATATCCTTAATCACGCTGTCAAAATAAGGTCTTAAGTCAATATCTATGGCAGGTGCTTCACCGTTGTAATCTGCAATATCAATATTGAGAGTTTTAAACAGATTGATAAACGGTCTCGCATTACTAATTTCAGAAAAGTTTTCAAAATCAATATCCTGAATCAAATATTCAAAATCATCATACTCTGCACCGGACAATCTAGAGATTATCTCTATAAACTCGTCTCGAATATCTTCATCCATGTTAAGCGCCTGCTTTGCTTGAGCTATTATTGATGTGTCTTCGAATTCCTGACAGATTAAAAATTCTCTATCTTTATTTGTTCCTGCATTATATAGCTCGCGCATTTTCTGCATTACTTCACCTACATCTAAATAAGAACTAATTATGCTTGCAATAGCAGAAGACAATTGAATGTTGTGTCTCATTTTAACTGCGGTAAGTTCGGCCGGAACCTTTAGATAATATGCATGTGCCCCCTTGAGAATATACTCATAATCATCTAAAAATGCTTTGGTATTGTTGTACTCTACTTCTATCTCTGAACACAAAGATATTTCAATAGCCGCAAATCTTCTTGCCTCCTTTTTTACGTCTTCCTTTGCATCCACACGATAAACAAATGCTAATGACAAGAATTTTCTAAAATCCTTTTCAAAATATGCATTTTCACTATGAATTTTAGGAACTCCAATAATATCACCTTTCAAAACTAATTTCTTTATCCCAAGGAGTTTCTCAATTCTTTTGCTGTTCAATCGCTTTGGAAGACATACAAGATTAAATGAATCTGCAATCTTGTTACACACATCCTTTCCATCTAGATAATAAGAAGCACTTACTGATTTATATCCTCCATTACACAGAATTTTTCCTTTCTCTAAAAATTCCTGTCGCTTTTTACTCTTAAGTTCAGATTGGCTAAACTCTCTGCGCGATTTAATCAACGATACATAAAATCTCTTTGCGAGATCTTCTGTATTCTCTCTCTCCGGGAGTAGGCAAAGCACTTCATATATTTTATCTAATGGTAAATCAGAAAAATCACGTGTCATTCCCATATCTTTTAACAAATCTGTATATTCAGTTCTAAGTTTTCCCTTCGGCCCATCTATGTTCTTGAGATATTCTGATAATTCCGGTTCAACAAGGGCGGGGGCAAGATTCTCAATCTTTTCCGTTGAAAGAATGCAGTCACTTATTTTGTATCGTTCTTGTCCCACTTGAATCCACGGAATGCTCTGAAACATATGGAGTATATACGAATATGGTTTTTTAATTTCTCTAATTACACGATCATTTTGCTTTGAATCCCATGTCCATTGAACAGAAGATACATAGATTGTCTTATGAGTAGTCAATAATTGTTTCACATCATCATCTTTTCGAATCCATTCTAAAATATCTGCAGTTTCGCAAGTCGACAATATTTCTTCCAACCCTTCTATATAGTCATGACTTATAATAATGTGACTTGTACGTCTAATCATGTCAGATACTGACTGAAATACATCTCCTTCCGTTCTATACGGAAATGTAAGTACCGAATATACTTTCTCAATATAGTCTCTCATCACAACATTTCCTCTCAAATGCCATGCATGATCTTCTTTCTCTTTAACAGTCGGCATGTAAGCCACTCCTAAATGCCTTAAGAAATCCTTTATCTCAGTATCCTCTGCCTCGTTTCCAAGATATTTTCTTAAATCGCAAATCATCTTATCCGGCAATGCTTTCCCAAGGAGTTTCTCTCCGAAGTCATTTTGATATTCAATTCCCGCATAAGTGTCTGTAGACAAAACGAATTCATTTTTTCTCGTTTTGACATAAAATGCAGTCGTCTTATCTTCTGGAAAAATTGTTTTTCTGTTTTTCCAAAGCCAAACAATCATTTTCTCCCAACGTTTCTGAGCTTTTTTTAAGTTTTTTATATCCTCCTCAAAGATGAGTCTTAAATAATCCAACAATTCATTTGCGTTATATTCTTTAACTTTATAACACTTTAATCGCTCGAGTACATCTGATTTTGATTCATAGTCTTTCCTAAGTTTTTTACAAATGTAATTCCTCATATATGGATGCATAAAATCTACTTCCACAAACTGCGGTGGCTTTGTAATTTCTGTGCCTTCAGTTAAATAGAAAATAGGTCTATCTGTTTCAATTAATTTTCCATCTTGATTATAAAAAAAATAGGGTTTAGATGAACTATATTCACCATATTCATCTATAAATGCCAATGCAGTATAAGCCACATGTCTAATATGTTCTTCTGTTGCCTTATGCCGTTTTACCCATGCATTTATATACTCAACCGCATCATCATCATCCCAAGTGTCCGTTCCAAGACTTTGAATAAACTTTTGAACCGTTTCATCTTCAACATACATCAGCAAATTATCAAAACCGCCACCTGATAAGTATTTAGCTAATGGAGTCGAATAAAATATTAATTCTTCCGAAAAAGATACATATTTCTTGTTTACAGTTGGAAAAATACTACTTTCCTTAATTCTCTCAACTAGAACCTGTTCAAAATTATAACTTACTAATTCGGGTTGAAGCTTTTCCTGTTTTATCAAAAATTTTATAATATCATATGATATTTTCCCTGAATTTGCTTTTTTTGCTGTATCGATAAGCAGACAAGCTGCTTTTTCTAAAATTTCTTTATTTGCAACCGAACCCTTTATCAAATGATTTCTATCAGCATTCAACTCAAAATTTGCATGTAGCAATACTGGAAATGGAAAACGAACATCCGTAGGAAAATAACTATATATAACTTGATTCTCTGGCTCCTTACCCTCACAATCATAAGCAATTATCAACGAATATATCTTTTCCTCATTATTGGATACTACCATCCCTTCCTCTCTATTAAGTAACCAATCCTTGCTATATACCATTTCATCATTTATGTATTTCTGCAGATTAACCTTGTGCTTATCAATTTCGGTTTTTACATACCTAATTACTTGATCATCTAATTCAATGACCAACGATAGGGTTCTATTCATAAATAAAAGTAAATCTTTATTTAGCGTTTGTATCTGCTTTCTAATATCTTCTCGTACAGAATCATCTTCTTTGATTCTTATAGAGATTACCGTCGTATATTCACTTTCAGATTGTTTATCAATCCACTCTGGAAAAACTAATGTTGCCGCCTTCATTCCTTTGATTTCTTCTCCATCATCTAAAAAAAGACTTTTTAAAACTGACTGAGAATGCTCTTGTGAAAAACATACATGTAAATCAGAACTATCTATTGATATTTCCTTTGCCCATCCAAGAATAGCTCTGAAACCAGTTCCTTTATTTCCGATTACTAGTTTCTTCCTATATTTCTTCTCGCTAGCATTTGAATACATCAAAGAGATGATTCCATCTTCATCAAAGGGATCTCCATAATTTGCAATTGTAAGAGTATCATTCTTAAAAGATACATATATTTCCTTTTTCATATCATCGCGTAGCTCATCATCAGCATTTTGCAATAGCTCAAGTAATTCTCTTCCGTGATAGGATTGCAAAGCTTCGCGTTCTTTGTTGTAGTCCGAATATATGCGAATAGGATTTTTCTTATACTCTTGCTGCATTATGGTTAGTTTCTTTTCAATAAACTCTTTCATCATCCGTGATTTTCCTTTCAAATTAATCTTCCAGACGCCTCCACTGGTAAAATTATCTTCGTTTTATACCTTATAACGATACAAACACAATTTAACAATTCCCTACTATCTTTTAACGATTATCTACATTTCCTATTTTTCATTTCCTCATTCGTAGTTTGATCGTGTCAATAGTTTTTCGCAAATTTAATTTCTTCCGTTTGGTAATCGGCAGTTAACCGGCTATGATATCAGATAGTAGGTCATCTTCCGGTTTGGCGAGATGATCCATGTTCATGTAGCGGCGTGTCCCCCATTGGTTCCCGGCTACATGACGCAGTCTGGCACATACCAGCATCAGGGCACTCTGTCCGTCCGGGAAGGCGCCGTTCGCCTTTGTCCGGCGTTTGATCTCACGGTTAAGCCGCTCAATAGTGTTGTTTGTCCGCATCCGGCTCCAGTGCTAGGTTGGAAAATCCATATAGGTAAGGGTTTTCTCAATGCCGTCCTGGAACTTCTTTGCTGCGAAACTGAGTTTCATCTCCTTTAGTTTTTCCATTACCTGAATGGCTTTCTCACGGGCAGCTTCCTTACTTTCCTGTGCGTGGATGGCTTTCAGCATCATGGCAACTGGCTTCATCTTGTCACGTGGCGTAACAGAGAAGATATTCCAGTAAAAATGGACGGTACAACGCTGATATCTTGCATCCGGGAATACTTCCGGTATGGTCTCAAGCATTCCGAGATTCTTGTCCCCGATGATCAGCCTGACACCGGTAAGACCTCTTTCCTTCAGCCATACAAAAAAGCTGCGCCAGCTTTCTTTATCCTCCTTCATACCCTCCGCTGCACCGATGATCTCACGGTATCCGTCACTGCTGACACCAATGGCAACAAGGATAGAGACATTCCGGATCTCCCCGCCCCAGCTGCGTTTGAGATATACACCATCCACATAGACGTATGGGTATTCTCCGGACAGTTTTTGGGTATGCCAGGTCTCGATGTGCTCATAAGCCTTTTTGTTGAGGTTGCTGATGGTACTGGGTGACACTTTTGTACCCCACAGGGCTTGCGTGATATCCTTCACACGGCGCACGGATACCCCTGCCTGATACATCTCGATCAGAGCTTCTTCTACAGAAGACTCCCTGCGGCGATAGCGTTCGATGATAGCAGTCTCAAAGGGAACGCCTTTGCGTTTGGGGACTTTCAGTTCCACCTCTCCTGAAGTGGTCTGGAAATTTCTTTTATAATGACTGGAACAGTAGCCCTGACGGTCAGCAGAACGCTCGTACTTCTAGGCATTTATAAATTCATCAGCTTCCTTATCGAGCAGGGCGTTGAGAGTCTCTTCGACACTGGAACGGACAAGGTCTTTCAGATCGTGCTTTATTAAGTCTTCGCTTAGTTGTATAATGTTATCAAACATGATTTATGCCTCCTTTAGTAGGTTTTGTGTGGTAACTTAATTCTACCAAACGGCATAGACCATGTCTATTTTCTATGAAACTACATTTTTCGAAATCTATTATACGATATCGTTATATATTTCCTCTTATCAGATCACTTTCGGTCATTATTTGCTTTTATTTAAAATTAGCCGAGTTCTCCGTGAAAATCAAGCACATTTCAGCTAATATTATATAATTTAATTCTGGCCGTAAAATGTGCTCAGGATAAAGCTTCTTAATGAACTCTATTAAATATTCCTTATATAACATTTTTATCCAATCTATTCCGTTTTATATTACTGATAAGATATAATAATTGTTTTTCTAAATCTTCATCTGATTTATACATTATAATCCTTTTTTGGCGTATATCAAATCCAATATCATCTAATAAACTATTGTTATCTTCCGAAAGTAGTATTGTAATTTTTCCTAAAGCATGAGCTATACCCAATTCATAATAAACGTTAGGATTTCTACCATTAATATTAACTATAATAATTTCAGATTGTATAATTAAAGAAACAATATTCATCAATATATCATCTTTTTCTACACAAACATCTGTCTTTTGCAAAAAAACATCTATTTCCCTTAAATAATTATGGCACTTCATAAATAATATTTCTCCTTCCTCGGTAAACGGAGTTAAAAATAATGCACTATTTTTTTTCGCTTTTAATTTAGATACATCTATACCAAATTGCTTTAAAAATGCTCCATAATTAATAAAATCATTTTGATAGATGTCTTTTTGTCCTGCAAAAATCAATCTATTTATGTCTAAATATGTGGCTGCATCTGAATGTACTAACTGCTTTGCTAATAAATTCATTTGTCGGTCAATTTCTTTTCTCTTTCTATCATACTTAATCCATTCTTTCACCAACAAAACATCTTCATTTTTTTTTCGTATATTTCTTCTATTATTAACTAGTGCTATTGTTAATGATATGATAAATAAACCCACAATAATAAACCATACTGCCGGATACATTGAAAATATATTCTTTCTATTTTCAATAAAATTTATTGCCTCGCTTGCTATAATAGATACAAATATTCCAATAAAAAAATATTCACAAATATCCTTAAAGACTCTTTTCCTTTTTTTATCCATCTTAAACTCCCCCATATATTGTTTCAAAATATGTAAATATGGCTAAAATATACATTATTAATATTCTTACTTTAACTTTGCTTTCTACATTACCACTAAGTTTATCTTCCGTCCATTTTTCTAATGCATACTGAATCACCAATAAAATTAATGAAAATACAATCCCAGAGACATATACACTATTTGAATTATTTTTGGTTTCATTTTCTATCATACATGACATTTGAAAACCCAACACTAAAAAAATAATTTCACCTGGGATAGATACAAGCATTTTTTTATAATCTATTGCCTCAGCTCTTCTGTTTACATATAACTTTAACAATAATATCAAAATCACAAGTAGTGTGGTTATCCCTTCATTACTTACAATATATGTATCCCAAAAATCTTGTACATATCCTATCATTTTTATCCCCTTTTCGTAACATAATAGCATTAATATTATAACATATTTATATCGAATTCTTACTAAGAGGCTAATGTAAAACAATATTTCATTTGCAACGCACCAACAGTCCCGTTCCTCACTTCAAGCGGGAGTTTGCTATGGTCCCCAAGAGGCCTCTGTTCCTTGTGCCGCTAAAAAGCGGCTCCTCCTCTATCTCCTTTTCTTGACTCTTCTCATCGCTCTACAATATACTATACTTCCCTACCGCTTCTTCCGCTAGATTGCCTATTGTTACTATATAGTACCCTCCTCTCTAAAATACTTTATTCCACTTACTCTGCAACTTTAGAAGCCCATCATAAATTATCTAGTTAATTCTTTCTTTTAAGTATTACGCGAAATCCGAGACACTTATCTTTTACGTTATGCTAACGCACAGGGTATAGGTCTATGCATACCACTCTTAATCACCTACCACTATCTCACCCCTTTACGCCGCGAAGTGTCTGTATACGCTCGCCTACATCGGTCTTTATCTGATCATGCCATTTCTTCTGTATATGGAAGCAAAAACATATGACGCTAGCATTCCCATGCGCATGTAATAAACTTTTCTTGTTTATATGGACACTTCCTATTCTTTAAGTTTAGCCCGCGACATTCTACTCATAGGCAAACTTTTTTACCTTTATCATAAAAGCTTTTTGATATTGTTTTCACCACTTCTGCTTACTCTATTCTCCCCAACATAGATTGGAAATTAGAATTTTCATTTATATATCTCTTAAAAAAACAACATCCGCTTAATTTTTGCAAACAATAATTGTTCTAACAAGACACCTAGAATGTTAAGCATTATAATTTGCATAGGTAATGGTTCTAAAAAATTTTTACTTCTTGCTATATATAGCAATATATCAATCCTTTAATACGGCATTAAATTTAAACATTTTTCTTTCCTATGATATTTTCCACATGACTCATAATATTATCAATAGCATTCTCTGTGAAATGCTTATCTCCTCTTAATTTTAATTCTATAGCTACTTTTGATTTGCCTTGATACGCACTTAAGTATGCTTCCCTACATAGCAATGTCGTCATAAAAGTTGCATTATCTGAAGTTGCAATACTTTTAATCTTATCAAAAGCCTTTTCCATTCCAGTTCTGTCACTATAGCGTCTACAAATATCAAAATAATCCCTTTGTATATATAATGAGCGCGCAAATTTACTAGATCCTTCTTCTAAAACTTCTAATGCTCTCTTTTTATTATGATCAATAAATGCTAAATATTTCGCTTTCAATTGAAAATAAATCTCACTAGCCGTTGTTCTATATATACTTTCTGCAGTTTTCATTATGTCCTCAATATCATTTCTTTGCCCTTCAGATAAAGTAGGTTTATAAATCAAACAATCAAAGTATGCCTGCATCTGGTACATATTTTCAGGATAATCTCTATAATTCTGTTCTGCTAAATCCAATGCCGTATCATAATCTTGCATATTCGTATAGATAAGAACCAGTTCTCTTCTCGCTTTGTCATGTTTGGGATTTTTATCCAATACATTCAGGTAACTCCTCTCAGCCATTTGATATAACCCTTGCAAGCGATAATTGAAGCCTCTCAAAAAATTATACTGCTCATACAATGATTTATCTCTAAAATAAGATACTTCTGCATCAAATTCTATCATTTTAAGTCTAGCCAACGAACTACAAAAATAAAATTGTATAACATCTTTTACATCGTCATCACAACTGGAAAAGGTTCCCGACTGTTTCATTTCTTTGACAATATCCAAAATCCTATCGTATTTTCTAATACCAGAATTATATAATTCAATAATTGTTTTTACGTATATAGTGGAATACAAAAATTTATTAGGAACCGAGTTGTTTTTCTTTAAATTTTCTTTTACGTAATATGAAAACTCTGCAAAAGACAAATAATTCATATATTCTGGATCATCTACTCGCTGAATAAACTGCTCAATATTTTGATTGAGTACTTCTTTAATATCCTGTGTTAACTCAAAACCACTTCTCAAAATGTAATCTCTAATAACAGAATTTAATTTTATGTATTCTCCCGATGTCCCAACAACGCTACAGATAGTAAACATTCTAATCCTATTATATATTTCTTTATAAATAGAATTTATTTTCATTACATCCTCAAGCAAATTAACGGGTACAGTACCCAACTGTGCCAATAATGCAAAAAAACCATTATATTCCTTTATTAAATTTGCTTTTATAATTATATCTAAAATTTTTGCTGAATTAGCCGTTGGCATATCTGCAACCATATATGAATGATCTTTTACATATTTTATACTATTATTAGCTTTTGCCAAATCCACACAATACTGTATCTGAAGAGGATAACCTGATAAAATTTCAGAGAAAAAATCAATATCTTCATCTTCAAAAGGTATTCCACTGATTTTTGAATAACCTCTTAAAAACCCATATGTATCACTTGGCTCAAGATTTTGTAATGAAATACTGAAAACATCTTTATTCTTTATATATCTAAAAGAATTAAGGCTTATGCGTGTTATTACAATGACCGTAATTTTACTACCTATTTTTTGTAATGCTTTGTCAAACCAATATGTAATTTCAGAAGATTTAACTATACACATATCGTCTTCAATAAAAATTTGCTCACGATACTTTTGTGCCGTACATAGCAAATCTGCTAAAATATCAATTTTAGAATCCATAGTCCCAAACAGTGATATATCATCAATTGTATATTCCCCTAAACCCAAATCAAAACTTAGTTTTAGTATCAAATCATCTATGGTATCGTTCTGAGATAATGATACACTCATAGGAAAATAGTAGCGTTCCATTATTTCAGAGTCTTTTAAGGCTGCACGAGCGTAAGCCTTTCGTCCAATTCCATCAATACCTGAAATAACAAGACATTTAATATGTTTTATTTTTCCATTCTCATCACGTTCATCAAAACTATCTTTAAACCTTTTCTTTTCTATATCACGACCATAAAAAAAAGTTAATTTCTTTCCAAAATCTAAATCTTTCTCCATTCGCAATTTGGTTAATTGATCATTTATTTTTTTACAAGTGACTTTATGATTTTGTATGTGTCTTAAATTATATGCCCCAAATCCCTTTTTCAAAAAATCCGGTATTCTTTCGTCTGCATATGTTATAGAATCATCAATAATAATCGGAAAAATCTGTGAAAGTTGTTTTGCATCGTTATTCAGTTGTTTCTCTGCCGTATATATTTCTTTCTTTACCCATTCCGAGTCTAAAGAATCATTTGATATAAAAAACACAAATATGTCTGTTTCATCTATTCCTTTAAAAATCTCTTCAAGAGTAGGCATACCAATTTCAAAAGTCATTTCATCAAATATACATCTATCCCCACCAAAATAATCAAAAATCGGCCTTATATAGTTTTTATCCTTACTACTATGTGACAGAAATATTTTATCCATATTTTTCTTGTATGATGTTTATAGAAGCAAAACACCATAACTTCCTTTCTTTTTAATATCGTGATTCAATACAACTCAGATACTGTGGACTTTTGATTATTATTCTGTAGCCTGACTACTCAACAGGAGTGTATTGCCGCTGCCTTTATCTGAATTGTTTATCTGCTGGATGATCCAGAGCGTCTGCCCATGAGTTCTTATTTCAATCAAGTCTACGATAATTAATCGCTGGTGGATATCACGGTATCAGACTTTATGAAATGGAGGTACCACCTCATGTTCTACGTAGGCATTGATATTGCCAAACTTAACCATTTTGCATCAGCCATATCTTCTGATGGCTAAGAACTCATGAAGCCGTTTCAATTTACGAATGACGGTGATGGCTTCTAATTGCTGCAGTCTCGTCTTATTGAACTTTCTTACTCTGACGCCAGCAGCATCATCGGTCTTGAATCGACGGCACACTACGGCGACAACCTTGTAAGATACCTTGTTGCCTGTAATTACAACGTGTATGTGTTGACCCCCATCAAAACCTCGGTCATACGCAAAGATAACATCCGCAAGACCAACAGAGTCGGCACATTCATCATTGCCAAAACACTCATGCTGCAGGATTCCTATAGGTTTGTTTTTTTCTATGACCTTGACCTAATGGACCTTAAGCAGTTGGGACGGTTTCGTCAGAAAACCATTAAGCAACGCACACGGTTAAATATCCCACTGACTTCCTATGCTGACCAGGCCTTTCCGGAACCGCAGTATTTCAGTATTTTCTCAAGTCCAGCCTGCATCAGAAAGCTGTCTACGCACTTTTGAAAGAGGCTCCTACGCCTCAGGACATTGCTTCCACGCACATGACTCATCTGAGCCACCTCCTTGTAACTGCCTCACGCGGCCACTTCAAAAAGAAGCAGGCGAAAGAATTAAAAGTTCTCGCAAAGAAGTCTGTCGGCGCTAACGGCAGCGCCCTATCTATTCAGATAACCCACTCTATTGCACAGATCGCGTTACTAGATAGCCAGTTAAACAGTGTCGAGGCTGAACTGACAGAGATCACGAGATTTAATGACTCTGTTATCATGACCATTCCGGGTATCGGTTACATCAATGTTGGAATGATACTTGGCGAAATTGGTGATATACACCGATTCTCAAGCCCCTCTAAGCTGCTTGCTTTTGCCAGTTTGGATCCTTCTGTTTACCAGTCCGGTAATTATTGGGTCAAACGCACCAGAATGTCCAAACGCGGCTCTAGAGTGCTTAGATATGCACTCATGAACGCAGCCCATAATGTGGTAAAGAATAATTCCACCTTCAAGGCATACTATGATGCCAAGATAGCGGAAAGCCAGACTCACTACAATGCCCTCAGGCACTGTGCCGGCAAGCTTGTCAGAGTCATCTGGAAGATGCTCACTGACGAAGTAGAATTTAACCTCGACTAAGAGGTCTGTATACCAATATCGATAGATTTTGAAAATGCACCCTTAGGGAGCTTTATTAAAGTTATCCTTTTTCACCGCCGATATGATAAAGAAATCTTCTGCTAATTTAGGCTTGATTTTTCATAGCTGGTCTCCTCGCAAAATAGTTATTTCATGGCAACTTTATAAAAATATATTTGTTACACCACAATTGATTTTTCATAAAACCAGATTAAAATTTTATCAATTTACATTTTGTTCATCATCTGTATTTTTATTAGATAAAAGATTTTTTATCAGAATACTTACACTATTTCCACATATTAAATTTAGTGATGCTGACAGCAATATTCCTTTATCTATTCCCATATTCAAAAATATAATCAAAAAGCAGGCAACTGTTATTAAAATAGGTATAATAAATATTGTTATAATATTACAACACACATTATATACTTTGTGTATTCTATTTATTACATGCATTCCTTGCTTTCTATGTGTTATATGTATTCTATCTACCATGCAGTGTAATGACATAACATACCCACTTTTATTAAGAAAATATACAAGAAATTCAGAAATTCCATAACAAGCAAGTGCTGTTCCAATCATCATCTGATCATATGTATACTCCGTAAATATATTTATTCCCAAAAATACTGCCATCGCAATTAAAACAAATGAAAGACCATTTATAAATTCATTAAAACCATTTTCTATATCTATGAGCATTTTATTAATTCCAGATACTTCAACATGAATTTTATCTATTTTTTCTTCATCTTTGATTAATATACTGTTTATTAACTCTAACTTTTCTAAAGTCATAAATCCAGACGATAAAATATATAGATTACTAAGATGAGAATTATTAGCTATTTCATCTCTAAAGTTCATTTCAAAAACACTTATAATTTCTTTAATATCCTTTTGTGTACAATACGTTTTTTGATATGTTTCTGTTCTCTTTATTAATTCACTTAAAGTGTCTGGCTCTATTTCCATTGTACAAAGTTCATCTAATATAGCTTTTTTATAATCAAAATGCAGACTTGTTTTTGTACGTTGTAAAGCTCTTTCTACTACTTTGGAAAATTCTTCCTTATTTTCAATCTTTATGTCTTCAGTCAAACTCGCAGCCAATCCTAATGCAGCACCTATAGGTGCTGTCCAACCATATATGCAAGATGCCGCACTAAAGACCGCTGATGAAACCATGCAAATTCTTCTAATTTCTTTTGGTTGTTCTTTTTGCTTTTGAATTTTCATACTCTATTTACCTTCAGTTTTATCCTATCACAATGAAATTTCACTTTCATATTAATATTTATAAAGCGTTTACACTTCTCTAAGTAATATCGTTACTTTTCAAATCAAAAAACACTATTATTTTTCTTTATTATCATTTAAAAACTCCACCAATTCAACTTCTCTCCATCTTTTATTACGTTGATTGTGATGATATTCTTCAACATAACCGATTCTACAACATTTCATTGAAAATCTTCCTTTTTCTGTATCCAAAAATTCTAAATTTTTTAAATATTTTTTAATTCTTTCATCAATTGGAACACCAACATTAATCTTATTAACACGATATTTTCTGTCAACACATTGTCCATTTCCTACATGCCCTCCTTCACTAAACTCTTCATTGTTGATTTCTTTTAATGTTTTTATTTCTCGCACAAGCTGTTCAGCCAACTGGTTTTCACAATGTTCTGCTTCTCCCTGTTCAACACCCTCCTTTTCAATTTTAAACCAATAAAATTGAAAACCTTTTGTTGATTTATTTTTTTCTGACCATATTGATAATTCCCTTTTTGCTGAAGTTTGTTTCCAATGTTCTTCCATTCTTCTTTCAAAGTTTATAGTAGTTCCAACATAGTAATTACTAGAGTAATTATATCTCAATACATACAAATTTCATTTCTCGTTATTTCCTTTACTAGACAATTTAATCACACCTCCATTAAACTAGAATTTTATTACAATCCAACTCATCATTTTTTATATATTTTTTTACCTGTCTTTATCATATTTATTTCTAATTTCCCTATTAATTTTATCTCTGTCTATTATAATATATGCTTGTGACTGGCTAAACCTCAGTCCTGGGGTATTAATTACAATTTTTAAAAGTAAGTTTGTATCCTGCCGTTCTAATAATGAATGCAAATTCATCACTAGAAATTCTTTTACCAAGGCAAAAATCATATTTTTCCAGATAATAGATAATATCATGTGCAAATTTTCAGTTTTCCTTTTTTCTTTGTTCATATTATGTTTTTTGCTTTTTTCTTCTTTATCTTTAACTTTATGTAATTCTATCGATACCCTCTTATATAAATTATAATTATATAGTTTTGCATTCTGTATATTAATAAAAGATACAAATAATGAAACAAAAAATAAATAAACTATTATAACTCCACCAATAAATAAAAGTTTTAATATATTATTGTCAATCTCAACTAATTTTTCTATTGTATCAAAACTAATAAAAGCAGATATTGGAATTAGTATAGCCAGAAAAGCAGAACATACTTTTCAAACAATTTCGACATCATTCCCTTTCGATTCCAAATATCCAATTTTCTCTTCTATTTCAATTATTTCTTTTTCTATTTGATTTTTCTGTTTATTAACACATAAATAATATAAATCATTATAAGACAATAACCATTTTTTCCTTTTTAATTCTAAAGGATATTTACTAATCTCTTTATACCCACCGCCATATAATACCTGCTTACGCCCCATTGCAAAATTCCTCCATTAATAATCTAACCCAAATATTCATCAAATAAACGCAACATTTCATTGCTAAATCAATTAGTAATTATCTGCAATAACAGTTTCGCTACTTTCTTTACATTTTCTTATGTAAAAATTGAAATACTCTTCATTATATACTGGTTTTAAAGCATTATGTAACAATGATCCATCTGAGGTTAAACTAACATTTCCATATTCCAATCTCTCTTCACTTCTAATTTTTACTATACTATCTCCATATTTCAAAACTAATTTTTGCTTTGGCAAAATAAATTTATGGTTCCAGTCATATTCTACTAATCCTATTGTTGAAAGATAATGAAAACTATACTTATGCAAACCTAATTCTTTATACATTTTGCTTTCATCTATAAAATATATACAATTATAAACTTTAATAGGATCTTGCGCCTGCTGAAAAGTAAATTTTCTGATTAACTCAAAATCAGATATACCCCTTTTTCTATTAAACATAGAGCGTTTAGCAATGTTTTTGTACATGTTCCATTCACAAAACTAAAATATAAAACACTTCCCCATATATTTTGAATTTCTTCACTGGAAATATTTTTTGCTTTATCCCAAAAGTCACTTATCCAATCTGCATCTATAGTTAATATTTTATCATCTTCTTTTACTTTATCTAATGCGATGTCTAAAATTTTAACTTGATTAAAATTTTTTTTGCACCACCTCTAATATATGCAGATAAAAAAACTTTAGTTTCAGTATTAATTTTTCTGAAGACATTATTTTGTCCATATGTTCAACTTCCATTTTTGCACTATAATTTACAAGCATATTTTTCCTTATGTTTCTAACTTCAAAATAATTCTTCACAGGTATAGTGCCAATTCACCACTTGTTTTATAATATCTTCTTCTGCTAACATTATTCTCTCTATACTTTCTTATTTATTTTGCACAAAAAAACCTATATTTTAGCTATTCATGCAATGGTTTATAAAGTTACAACAATAACTCCGCATTTGTTAATGGGCAAAAACTGCGTCATTTCAGGTACAATGCACTTCGTTTTCCAGTCAGAAAGATACACAAATGAAAACGTCATCCTTTTTCTATGAAGGCGATTCCGTGTCCCATTCTTCCCTATGGCTGCTAACCTCTCATGTCTAACAGGATCATTTGATGCTTTTACACAGAGTCCAAATTTCTTCGTCCAGCCCGTCCATAGTGGATGCCGTTTCTGCTCCTATCTAGGGTTATTCCCTATTTAAATGCTATAACGGCTTTGCTCTGCTTTGTCATTGCCTAGAGATCACCCCTGTAATCCAGCACCACTCGAACCCTTGGCGGATGTTTCTTGGTATAGTGTGCTTTATTCACCTGCTGCTATGCTGCTTCCGGCCTAATGATATCCCTACGGAACCGTTCTTCATCAAACTCGCAGCTTGTCTGTAATACTACATAAAATATCGTGATCGCTTTACAGGCTACCACTATCTTCGCCTGCATTCCTCCAAGAGAATTCCTTTCCCTGTTCCGGTAATAAAGAAATACACCTTGAAATGCCGAATTCCAGTTGATCAGTGCCCTTGCGGATTCGTACATTGTTCTCCGCGGTTTTCTTCTGCCCCTCTTGCTAATCCGTGGCTCCCTTTCTTCTTGCCAAATCTTTTCTTGACTATCTCTAATCCGGCAAGCTTCTGTATCTGCTTCGGGTCGGTGAAACGCCTGATACTCCAACCTCTGCAACAAAGCCAATCACGGTACCCAGCCCTACTCCTTTTATGGCGAGCAGTTTCTCCACGTTTGGTACTTCTTTTACTTTTTCTTCCAGATATTCATCAAGTCTCTTAAGCTACTCCGCTTTCAGAATGTAGTCATTTACAAGAATCCATATCTCAAGCCTGCCTCTCCGGCTTCCAGTCCTACACTGTTCTGTGTAGCTTCTACCAGCGTCTGCGCCCTCTTTATTCCTGTTGCTCGCACCTTTGCCTCTCGCCATATCTGGTTGATCCCTCCTGCTCCGATTTTTAGGATATCCTGTGGGAGTGGCTTCTTTTAAAAGCATTAATCCGCTGGTTGAGTTCCAATCCGCATAACACTCCAAATACTCTGGTAAGAACTTCTGGAGCCAGCCCTGTATCTGATTGGACAGCCCCACATGCTATTTCATGATCTGATCCCTGCATACGGAAGCCTCCCTGATCTCGGTATAAACCCCGCCCAGCGAATACGACGTTGAAAACCTTCCATCTTTCACAAGTAAAGCAATGGTCTTGGGGGCTTTCAGATCACTCTTTTCAGGACTGTTGTCGTCCAATTCCATGCTCCTGTTTACCGTAAACGGATTGACTGTCACAAGCTACACTCCATGTTCCTGTAAAAACTTCTGGAAGGTAAGCCAGTAGCAGCCGGTAGGCTCGCAGCCAACGATAACCTTTTTCATCCCGGTCTTATTCATGAGTTCCTCTGTCCACCTAAGGAAGCCCATTCCAGTGTTACTGAACTAAAATACCCTACGGGAGAGTTCAAATCCCCCTCAGTCAAACACCCTGCCGAAGTGGGTCTGGATCCAACATCAACACCAACTACCAAAATGTCAGATGTTACTTGCTTTAATCTGTCATTCTGTGTTACATTCATCGTCAGAAACCTCCGTTTGATTAAAAGTGTTTTTGTTCATTCGCCAAGATGAACACTCTTATTTTACTACGAGGTTTCTTTTTATCTATTGGCGTTATTTCTGAATTACAGGAATGCTCCTATCGCCCAACTCAACGCTTTCCCTTCCATTAAAAAAAGTCTCTTCATAAATTGAGGAGCCTGGCAACGGAGCATAATGACATAAGCTTATTCGGTCTATACATTTTCTCGTTTTATGTAACAATTTGTTGTTATTAATATAGCACTTTTTCAGCATGTATACGCTAAATGTAATAAATCGCATGTTTAAATGTAATTTTTTGTCGATTTTTGTCGACACACAATCACAAAACCTTCGTTCTACCGCTTTTCCATACATACCCACAATTTCCTTTTGTATTTATAGAAAGCCAATATTGTATATGTGTGAAACACTTCGCCCCTCCCCCAGTTGTAATCCCCTCCAAAATGATATATACTTTTCCTAAAGTCACAATACCGCGAGGAGGACCTACAAGACATGGAACGTTATTATTCAGATACTTTGTGCAAAGGGCTTCGGCTGCTCTATTTTCAGGCAGACCCTGCCAAATTTCCGGAAGGGATACGCTTTCTGGAACAAGCTGTAGCAAATGAAGAGCCTCACGCTTTCTATTTTCTTGCCAGATGCTATGGCTGGGGTGATGGGAATGTGAAGGAAGATGACAGGAAAGCAAAACAACTGTCTAAGCGGGGCATTGAGTTAGGCAGTGACCTTTGTGTGCTGGGCGCAGAACGTATGGATATTTTGAAGGGTGATATCAAGGCTGCGATGACCGAAACGCTGGAGGATGCTTTTAATGGGGCTCTGGCTATGGCAAATGCTGGTGAGCCTATGGCGCAGTATGCAATCGGTCTGTTTTATTTCTGGGGCGATATGTTCCTTAATTTTCAGAAGCCGTCAAATGAAAATTTTGCAAAATGTGAAAAGGAAAATGCCGCCGAGGCTTTAAAGTGGTTCCGGCGTTCATCGGAACAGGGCTGCATCCCGTCCTTCCGAAACGCCTTCAACAGCGTGCGTAATGGTGTAAATGGTGTGACGAAGAATCCGGAAGAAGCGCTCCGCTGGGCAGAGACCATGAATGGCAAGGTGGATATGCGGGACTATTACCATTCTTTTGTTCTGGAGTATCAGAAGTTGAACCGCCATGCCGATGCGATTCGCTGGTGCGAGAAGGGTGTCAGAGAGAACGATGCTGTTTGTGCCGTTGACCTGGGGATGGTGTACTTATCCGGCAACAAAGGCGCTGCTGAGGATGATGCAAAGGCACTGCAGCTTTTCAATATGGCAGCGCAGGCAGGTGAGGAGTACGGCAGCTATAATGCGGGACGCTGCTACTACAATGGCTGGGGCTGTACGAGGGACTATCACGAAGCTTTCCGCTGCTTTGAACAGGCTTTCCATGGCGGTCATCCGTCCGCCGCATGGTATCTTGCGCAGTGCTATTTCTGGGGCTATGGCGTTGAACCCAATTATGAGATGGCTGTCCGCATGATGAGAGGTCTGATAAACAAAAATCAAAATTACCCCAAGGAGCTTATGGGGTACTGCTGCCTCTACGGCAAGGGCACCGGTACTGATATAATTCGTGGAAAACGGCTTCTGGAGGAGGCAGCGCAGGCAGGCAGCGGTCAGGCATGGATGTTCCTTGGCGATATGTATGATAAGGCGGTAGGCGTACCCGAAGATATTCCGATGGCGATATCCTGCTATCAAAAAGCTGCTGACAAAAAGATTGCGGGCGCTTCTGAAGCCCTTGGACGCTATAAAAAGACTTTATTTGGAAAATGGAAAAGACGCAGCGACTCGATATGATAAATTGACCCATAAATAAAAAAACAGGGAGCAGCCGCTAAAGTATAACGGCTGCTCCCTTTCATTTTGTTTCCTCAATGATAACTGCAGTGCCACTTGCAATAATCACAACCATGTCAGAAGCTATGGTAGAAAAATCAATATCCAATCCAATTATCGCATTTGCTCCAAGTTCCAAGGCATTTTTTCTGATATCATACATAGATTTTGCCTTTGTTTCCTTTATTTTTTTGTTAAATGCCTCTGATTCTGCTCCTGTCATACTTGATACGGATGCCAAGAATGTTTTAAACATTCCCATGCCAAATACCGCCTCGGCAGAAATAAAATCGCAATATTTTGTAATTTTATAGCCTTCAAAATCATATCCTGAAGTCACCATTATGTTGCTAATTGCATTGTCTCTTTGCTCTGCAATAATAGTATTTGCATCTATGAATGTTTTCTCAGCTTCAAAGCCTTTAAATAATAAATCAAAAAAATGGTTTACTATTTCATCCTGTCCACCTTTCGCTAATTGCTCTTTAAAGTAGTTTATTTCTTCGGAAACATCTTCCAATGTCTTTGCATTTTGTATCTTATGATATTTTTCTCCACACTCCGCGCAGATTCTGTGATTTTCCAACTCGGATCCCAAAGGATAATCCGTGATCCAACCGCTTTGTTTCTTTCCGCAAACACAACATATAATTGCCATTTTGCACCTCATACAATATATTTTCTATATTCGTCTAACTACATTGGCAATTCCTAATAAAGTGCGTTCCCCATCTGAAAATTTTATGCACTTAATATATAGGACGTGCTGCAAACCATTTTAATATTTATCTTGATAACGGGCGTCACTCACTCCTTTTTCTTGTAGAGCCTGCACCATTTTATCTAACCGGGTTTTCCAAAAACTCTTAAACCATTTCATTTCGCCAAACCATTTAACAAGTGTAGGACTGATAGCATAATAACATTTTATAAATAATCTGCCATACCATGTTTCATCAAGCGTATAATCTCTAAATCTTCTTAATGTCCATACTTGCGGACAATCATAAGAACCATATACACAAGTGGCAATGTAGCAGCCATTATTAGTTGCTTCATTATTGATTTCATTTTCAGATACCGTATTTTTGTTTTCCTCACTTAAACCATCTTTGAAAAAGCCTAATATTTTTCTTCTTGATTCGACTGCATTATCTAATAATTTGGTACCATATATAGCATATCTTTCAGTTAATCCTTTTGAATACTCAACATATTGATTCGCAACTGCTTTTACAAGATTTTGGTATTCCTCACTATCAGATATTTTTTCTTTAGGAACTGCTAGTTTTAATAATAAGGCATTATTTGACAATCCCTCCATTAAATTTACCGTCCCGCTATCTGCCTGCATTGTTCTTTGCCCTGCTGTTAATGCGCTAACAACTGCAAACGTTTGAAAGGTTTGCTTTAACTGTGTTACATCATTGATTTTTTCTGTGGCAATAACTAATAATGACAACGCCCTTGATAAATAATATTTATATACCTCATTTTCTGCTTCTTCCTTTTTTTCGTCAGTGGCATATTGTATGGCACTTTTGCCACAAGTAACAACTTCTCCAACTCTAGGATCACCTATCGTCCCAACATATTCCAATGCTCGCATTTTAATTATCCATGCTTCACTAGAATCTGCTTTAATTTCCAATGCCTTATTAGCATATTCAAATGCTTCTTTCCCATTTCCCCCATTTAAAGAATTAGTAGCGATTTCAAGAAGATTTTTTATATCACCACCAACAACATTTATATTTGCACCTGCAAAGTTATTTGTAACATATGTGTTATAACTCGTTATCGCCTTTTCAGTTATAAAAGCAGTTCCGCAAAACTTACATATTCCTGCTTCTTTTGTGTCATCAACTTCTATGTTTGCACCACACTGAGTACACCTTGCCGCTACCAATCCCATAGCACTTCTCCTCCAGAAAAATATTTGTGTTTATTATACCATACTTAAGTATTTGTTCTCCACAATTTTATAAAACAATCTACAAACATTAATGCCTCGCAAAACCAAAGGAACCTAAACCCCAAAATACATTATACGTTATCTAAATCCACTGAATAGAAGATATTTAACCAACTCTTTAACAGCCCCTCGTTAGATTTCAGGTCTAATTTGGGGCTGTTTATTATGGTGGCCTCTTTACACATTAACCACTATACAATTTATTCCTTAATACATCTTTCAAAAACCAGAATTGTTTGATCTATAGTCGCATTAGTGCCAGTTCCAAATCCTCCAATAGAAGCAGCTGTTGAAGACTTTCCAATTTCATTTGTAAAAATAGTATGCAGTCTCCACCCTTTTTCTGACCATTCACTTAGTACTTTTTGAATACTACTTTGGTCAGCTTGTCCGGTTGACAAATCATCTACAGTAATCACTTGGTACTCAAAAAGAGGATTTTTCGCTAATTGTATTCCTTTCTGCTCTTCTCTTAATTTGGCTTCTTCAATTAGTTTATTCTGCTGCTTAATCCGTTCTTCACGTCGGTCAGCAACTTCAGTACTTGTAATCACTCTTTTATATTTAAAATCATACCTGCACTTAAAGCAGACATTTATAGAGTCACCTAATATTTCTCCGCATTCCGGACAAGTTTTCATATTTTATCTCCTTTTACTTTTTTAAATTTTATTTAAATTTATTTCTGCAATATACTTTATCATAATATGTCATAATTTGAAATACATTTTTAGTAATTCGTTTAATTTTACATTGCATTTAATCATATATGTTCCAATTTAAAAATACATTTAGATTGCCCTACAAACAAAAAAGTCCAAAATCTTTTACAAGGCTTTTGGGCTTTTCTAAAGTAGCGAGAGGGAAATTCGAACCCTCGACACACTGCCAGTTTTCCTTCAAAATACGGTGTTTTACGATTTTTCTTTGATTACCTAGTAATCATATTCAGTAAGATATGGCTTTTTCAATCTGCTTTGCCGCGTCTTCTTCACTTTTATGATAAAAAGGAAGTAATACTCTGTCCATATCTTCCCTGATGAATCATTATCATATTCTTTGTTTATTAATGAATTATACTCTACATTCATTATTCTTCTCCATGAAACTGAACATTCATGCCCACTTTACATAAAATACTTGCACTTTTCCAAATAAAATTGCTGTTCCTTTTCAAACAAATCAACCAACTTATCCCGTTTCCCTTCTTCTCTATATTCTTTTAATGCCTCCAAATACTCGTTCTTATTAGTATCCTCAATCACAACTGGTACAATCCCGTTCTTCAAGCATTCCCTAAAAAGAATCAGCCTACCCGTTCTACCATTACCATCTTGGAATGGATGAATACACTCATATTTTGCATGAAACTCAGCTAAGATAGAAATATTTACCTCTTGATTATTATACCAATCCATTAATAAATACATTTCCTGAGAAACATTCTCTGGCCTTACAGTCTGATACATGCCAATCATGTTAGGACGCTGTTTATAATCACCAATAGCATATCCATTAGCACGATCTTCAAATACACCGGACTTCAATTCATAGTGAAATTGTTTTATCAATTCTCGTGTTAATGGCTCGTTCAATGTATCCAACATTTTATTGAACATGAGAAAATGACCATTCATCTCTTCAACATCTTTTGCTCTGTAATAGTTATCTGATTTTGGTAAAATTCCGTTATCAAATAGAGAGGCGGTTTGTTCCTCAGTAAGTGTGCTGCCTTCAATCTTATTTGAATTATAGGCAAGCAATCTTTGTGTATATGCATACACACCTGATCTGTCAAATTTTTCTCTTTCAATTTTGAATCGTTCTAAAAGGAAATTTAGAAAAGCATTTTTTACATTATCACTCATACCATCTATCCTCTTATTTTAATCTACAAAACCAGAATTTCGTCCATTTAATTTTTCTACTTTACCGTTCAAATATAATATCTTATTTTCATACTGTCTCCCTTACTGTCACTTGAAATCAGACTTTTATTCAATCCACCACGCTTTATCTTTCATTTCTAACGAAAAACTTTTCTTCACAAATAATGGTATATTATCGCTTGTTTTTTGGTTCCTCTCCAATCTCAATTTCTTGGCCATTTCACTATGGTTAACAGTTTTAGTGAGTTTACCATTATCAAATACTAATTCTTCTAAAACTTCATATGCCCACGCGCTCTGATATCCCATATGTATATAGTATTCATTTATAAAATCTTTCCCTATAAGAATTTTTCCAGTGTACTCCATAAATATATTTAAATTTTTATAAAGATGATGTCCCATATACAAAAAAGGTTTCTTTCCTTCTCTTTCAGGACTCACATTATTAATTTCAGGATAATAGTCCCCCTGAGAATTTATATATAAATTTTGAAGCATAATTCCTTTCGTAGAGATATGATAATCACACCAATATCCATTCCAACATGCTGTACAACATGCAACCGGCTTTATTCCATAATCTAACGGATTGAACTGTATCGGCTCACTAATTGCAACTATTGAATAATCATCTCCTTTATATATAAAACTATCTCCAACTTGTGCTGTCATTAAAACTCTCCCTTTCTTACGATAAAATCAATCATTCAAGTTCATCTGACCCCTGATAAGAAAATGACCAAACATCTTTTCTTATTATATCATACACTTTCTACCAATCCAATAAATCACTACTTATTTTCAAAGTCAAAATTATAAGATCCCTCTCCTCCCACTCCCCCCCAGTTGTAATCCTTCCAAAATAATATATACTTTACCTAACCTAAAGCCACAATACCGCAAGGAGGACCTACAAGACATGGAACGTTATTATTCAGATACTTTGTGCAAAGGGCTGCGACCGCTCTATTTTCAAGCAGACCCTGCCAAATTTTCAGAAGCCGTCAAATGAAAATTTGGCAAAATGTGAAAAGGAAAAACACAGCGGCTCAATATGATAAATCGTGTTCACGCTCCATTGCGCAAAGTCGAATAAACGGCTGCTTGTTCAGAAGCTGTGTCCGCAGATATTCATACCGCAGCCGTTTTTCCTCTTTGGCAAAATGTATCTCCTTGAACTGTTCCGGACAGTTACTGTAATCCTGCACTTCATCTCCGAACTGCTCACTGGTCAGGTCAAACACACAGTTCCCTACCACATTGAAGCAGTGATAGTTTCCGCCGGGTCTTAAAATACCGTAAACCTTACCGCCAAAGATGTCCTGCATCAGAAACGCTGTGATTGAACACTGCCCAAGTGTAGGATTATGGACACTCCACTCTTCCCTCATCCGCGGTGCACAGGTGTCGGCACACCAGATATCAGAAAGGATATCGTAATAGTCCCTCGGTGTCAAACCATTGGTATCCTGTATATCTGCCGTTTCCCAACCATAAAATTTGTATTCCTTCATTTGCTATATTCCTCCACAATCTCAAAGTACTCATCGATCTTAGCCTGTGCTTCTTCTTCAGATAGATTAAAATGCGCCATGACCAGATGCCGAACCGTCTCAATCGTACAATCCTGTGAAAATTTATCTCTTATTAAGTCCATTAGATCCATATGCCATTGCCTCCCTTAAAGCCGGCTTCTCCGGCTCTCGCCGCCTCTATGGCCGCATTCAATGCCAAATTGACCGTCTAAGCTTCTGTATATTTATAATAATTATAATCAATGTTTGCTCATTAAGCAACTCAAAGACAGACATTTCAAAAAAGCTGAAAACATCACGTTTTCAGCTTTTTTAGTAGCGAGAGGGGGATTCGAACCCTCGACACTACGGGTATGAACCGTATGCTCTAGCCAACTGAGCTATCTCGCCATTTTTATGAAATTGGGAAGATGGACTCTTCCGCTCCGATTGACTGAAAGTCAATGGAATGGGGCCTATAGGGCTCGAACCTATGACCCTCTGCTTGTAAGGCAGATGCTCTCCCAGCTGAGCTAAGACCCCATGTCACAACCGACTTTGCTATTGTATCCTAAAAAGGTACAATTTGTCAATAGCTTTTCCGAATTTTTTGCCAAATTTCACAATTTCGTCATTGCACAATTTCCGGCACATTTCAACGCTGCTTCCTGCCCTTCACCCATTGGTAAAGTTTTTCCGTACCCAGGGACAAATAGCGGAACAGCGATTCTGCTGCAAAGGCGAATACCACCAGAAGCAGAACACAGATTTCTGACATCTCGCTGATGGCAAAAAGTTTGCCGAGGAAGATTCCGCTGAATACCAGTCCGAAGATACTGAACGCCAAAATTGCGTATTTCATGGAGTTGAACGGATGGCTGATTTTAATCAGAATCATAAACCCGACTACTGCTAGCAGCAGCGTCGAAGCGGTAGCGACATCGGTTTCTAACAGGGAAAATACTTCGCCGCAGACCACAAGCGCACCCACCGCCAGCACATCGGTCAGCCCTGCCGGAAGCGCCTTTGCAATCACATTCGTCATAAAGTGCCCTTCTATCCGGTTCTTATTGGGCTCCAAGGCCAGAAAGAAGCCCGGCATGCCAATCGTAAACATGCTGATAAGTGATATCTGAGAGGGCTCTAAGGGGTACGTGAGGGCAAATATGGCGGAAAACAGCGCCATCAGCAGGGAAAATATGTTTTTCACCAGAAAGAGGCTTGCAGAGCGTTGAATATTATTGACTACACAGCGTCCCTCCAGCACCACATTTGGCATACGCGCGAAATCGGAGTCCAAAAGCACCACCTGCGCTGCCTGTGCCGCCGCTTCGCTGCCGGATGCCATGGCGACGCTGCAGTCGGCGTCCTTCATCGCCAGAATATCGTTTACGCCGTCCCCCGTCATGGCTACCGTATGTCCGGCTTCCTGCAATGCTTTTACAATCTGCTGCTTCTGTTTCGGCGTCACACGCCCGAAAACCGTGTAACGGTTCGCCGCCTCCGCCAGTTCGCTGTCGGTATGCAGCATAGTGGCATCGACAAACTGCTCTGCATTTTCAATGCCCGCGTGTCTCGCGATTTCCGAGACGGTCTCCGGATTGTCGCCGGAGATTACTTTTATGGCAACGCCCTGCTCCTTAAAATAGGAAAAGGTTTCTTTCGCATTCTGCCGTATGGGATTGGTCAGGATCACATAGCCTAGCGGCGCCACTGCCCCGGGCTGCACTTCTGCTGACTCGTTTTTTCCATCCTTACACTTTCCAAGGGCAAGCACCCGATATCCTTTTTTCAGATAGGGATAAATTTCCTGTGACACAAGCTCCTGCTGCCCCCGCAGCACAATTTCCGGCGCGCCCATCACAAATTTTCCGTCCGCATAGGTAACTGCGCTGTATTTTCTGGCTGAAGAAAAAGGCATGGTGGACAGCACTGTCCTTCCCCCTGCGGTCCTGCTTCTTTCCGAAACAGGCGGATATTGCCGTATCGCCTGCATGGTAATATTGTCATCCGGTACCGCCGCCGCATACTCTGCCAGAAGTTCTTCCAACGCACGGATATCGACTGCGCCATTCGGATTGATTCTGCTGGCAAGCAGCTCTTTTACCTCCATGCCCGCTTCCGTAATCGTACCGGTCTTGTCCACGCACAAAACATCCACTCTCGCCAGTGTTTCAATGCTTTTCATATCATGCAAAAGCACTTTCCGCTTTGCCAGCCGCATGGTGCTCAATGCAAGCGACACAGTTGTCAAAAGATAAAGTCCCTCGGGAATCATGCCCAGCACAGCCGCCACCATGGAAACAATGCTTTTCCGAAAAGTCTCCTCATTGACATAGTATGCCTGGGCAAACAAAATTGCCGCAACCGGAATGATGATAATGCCGACCCATTTGACAAGCCTGTTTAATGCACGAATCATCTCCGACTGCTCGCCACTCCCCATTGCCTTTGCCTCCGCGGTCAGTTTGGAAATATAGGATTCATTGCCCACGCAGGTAAGCTTTGCATAGCACTGCCCTGACACCACAAAGCTTCCCGACAACAGCTTATCCCCCGCTGTCTTTTTGATTTCATCTGCCTCGCCGGTCAGTAGCGACTCGTTGACAAAAGCACAGCCCTGCACCACGCTTGCATCCGCGCATATCTGGCTTCCTGCTGACAGCAGTATCACATCGTCCTTTACCAGTTCTTCCGATGGAATCTGGCGCTGCATATTGTTTCTTACGACAATGGAATGGGGCGCGTTCAGCATATTCATTTTATCGAGCGTCCGCTTTGCGCGAAGCTCCTGTATAATGCCAATCACGGTATTGCCGACGATAACCGGCAGAAATGTCAAATTTCGGAAGGAGCCGACCATGCAGAGCAACACGGTAAGAATCAGAAAAATCAGATTAAAATACGTCAGTAAATTCGATTGAATGATTTTACCGGTGGTTTTCCCCGTTGTGATGTTTGTGCGGTTGATAAGCCCCGCTGCAGCCCTTCCTGCCGCCTCTTCCTCTGTCAGCCCTATAACTCCCTGTCTGTTGTCCATGTCGCGTATAACCTCTCTGTCTTCCTCCGTTGTCTTTTGTAATGCCTGAAAGCAGTATATCATAAATATATTGTTTTATTCTAAACAGAGGGTAGAAATTTTCCTTAAATTTCCTTAAGATAATCTAAAATCAAACCCGGCACCGAATCCCTTTCAGCCTGCGGGATTCTATGCCGGGTCCTGTTACATATCAAATGTTTTGAATTTCAGGGTCTCTATCTTGGAGACCTCGTCTGCCAGAATACATACCTCGTCGTTTAAAGAAATACCTGTGAGTATCACGTCCGTGTCCCCCTTTTGGGAAAGCAGGCCGGTCAAATCCTCCGCCGTGATAATGTTTTTCTCTAAAAGTCCCAATACTTCATCTAAAATCAGCAGATTACATTCTCCGGTGGACAGCACTTTTTTGGCAAAATTAATCCCGTTGCGGATATTCATGATTTCCTCCGCCTTCTTTTCCTCCGGCAGCTCTTCGTAATTCTCATCCGATTTTTCAAAGCGGAACAGCTTGATTTCCGGCTCCATCCTCCTGACGAATTCCGTGTCCTCAAGCCCTTTTCCTTTTAAAAACTGTATGATGACTACCTGCTCACCTTTCGCTGCTGCCTGTACTGCCCTGCCGATTGCCGCCGGTGACTTCCCCCTGCCGTCTCCGGTATAAATGTGAATCATGCTCATAAATTCTCTCCATTATGTATGTCCGATTTTTATTTTTGCCGTGATTATATCATAATTTATGTCTCTTGACAACTTTTTGTTTCTATTCCTGCACCTCCTCGCGCGACAGTTCCAGCTTGCTGACGGACACTTCGTATGCGACACGCTTTTCCACGGTCTCCTCATCTATTTTTTTCATATATTCCCTGCTCTGGATACGTCCCCAGACGCTGCAGCGCTCGCCTACCTCAAAGCCGCTGGCAAAGCGGGCGTTTCTGCCCCAGCAGATACAGGGTATGTAATCGGACTTGCCGTAAGGACGGTTGACCGCCAGAAGAAGGTCTGCAATTTCCCTTCCAAGGGGCGTTTTCCTGTAGATGGGCGCCTTGCAGATATACCCGTCCAAAAAAATCTGATTTGTTTTTGCACTTTCCTCGATTTCTTCCACAAAAGCGATTTCTCTTGCAAACACGGAAAGCACAAGCCTGTTTTTTCTCTCCTCATGCCTGTTATAGGAACGGAACTGCCCGTTTACTTCGATATAATAGCCTCTGTAATCTGCGCTGACATCTATCAGACGCTCAGACACCATCATGGGAATTACATCAAAGGAATCGCTTAGGCGCTGTACCTTTACTTCTACCATGTAAAAGCCCTCGCCGAAAATTTCATGACTATAGGTGAAAGTGCTCACAATTTCTCCCATAATCGTTACCTGATTGTTTTCAATAACCTTATCCGTCATACTTGTTCTCCTTTTCTTACGCTTAAGAATTTTTGCGGCTTCCGCCAGTATTGTACTAATATATATACTCCATTTTGCATGCTCGTAGCACAACTATCCGCCGCACCTATTGACAATCCCTGCCTTTCCCTCATTTTTTCTTGCACATGACGACAAATAGTGATATACTGTAACAGTTTTGAAAGTGTAATTACAGAAATGAGGATGTATATGAAACAGAAACGAGAAGATGTCAGAAATGTTGCCATTATTGCCCATGTAGACCACGGCAAGACCACACTGGTAGACGAGCTCTTAAAGCAGAGCGGCGTGTTCCGCGAAAATCAGGAAGTGGCGGAACGGGTCATGGATTCCAACGACATTGAAAGGGAAAGAGGTATTACCATTCTTTCCAAAAATACTGCCGTCATGTATAAAAATACAAAAATAAATATTATTGACACACCGGGACATGCCGACTTCGGCGGCGAGGTAGAGCGCGTGCTCAAGATGGTAAACGGCGTCATTCTGGTTGTGGATGCTTTTGAAGGTCCCATGCCGCAGACCAAGTTTGTGCTGCGCAAGGCATTGGAATTAAAACTGCCCGTCATTGTCTGCGTCAACAAGATTGACCGTCCGGAGGCGCGCCCCGAACAGGTCGTAGACGAGGTTTTAGAGCTGTTTCTGGATTTGGAGGCGGACGACGCCCAGCTTGACTGCCCCTTCGTCTTTGCTTCCGCAAAAACAGGCAGCGCGACCTTAAATCTTACCGTCAAAAACAAGGACATGAAGCCCCTGTTCGACACGATTTTGGACTATATTCCCGCGCCGGAGGGCGATCCGGAAGCAGGCACACAGGTGTTAATCAGCACCATCGATTACAATGAATATGTGGGACGAATCGGCGTTGGCAAGGTAGACAACGGACGTATTGCAGTCAATCAGGATATTGTGCTCTGCAACGCCCATGACCCGGAAAAGCAGAAAAAGGTAAAGATAAGCAAGCTCTACGAGTTTGACGGACTGAATAAAGTGGAAGTAAAGGAAGCCGGCATCGGCTCCATTGTTGCCATTTCTGGCATTACGGATATCCACATCGGCGACACGCTCTGCTCTCCCGACAATATTGCCCCGATTCCTTTCCAGAAAATCAGCGAGCCTACCATTGCCATGCATTTTATCGTAAACGACTCGCCGCTTGCCGGACAGGAGGGCAAATATGTCACCAGCCGCCATATCCGTGACAGGCTTTTCAGGGAACTGAACACAGATGTCTCCCTCAGGGTAGAGGAAACCGACTCCGCCGACTCTTTTAAGGTGTCAGGACGCGGTGAGCTTCACCTCTCCGTACTGATTGAAAATATGCGCAGGGAAGGCTTTGAATTTGCCGTAAGCAAGGCAGAGGTTCTCTATAAAACCGATGAAAACGGCAAAAAGCTGGAGCCCATGGAACTGACCTATATCGACGTGCCCGAAGAGTTTTCCGGCGTTGTCATTGAAAAATTGAGCATGCGAAAGGGCGAGCTCCGCAATATGGGAGCCGGCACCGGCGGTTATACACGTCTAGAGTTCTCCATCCCTTCCAGGGGGTTGATTGGCTACCGCGGCGATTTTATGACGGACACCAAGGGCAACGGCATTATGAACTCTGTCTTTGACGGCTACGGCCCCTACAAGGGCGATATCCAGTACAGAAAGCAGGGCTCCCTGATTGCGTTTGAAAACGGCGAGACTATAACCTACGGTCTTTTCAACGCGCAGGAGCGCGGCACGCTCTTTATCGGCGCAGGCGTCAAGGTATACTCCGGCATGGTGATTGGCTGCAACGGACGCGGCGAGGACATCGAGGTCAATGTCTGCAAGAAAAAGCAGCTCACCAACACCCGCTCCTCCGGTGCGGACGAAGCGCTCCGCCTCGTTCCGCCCAAAATCATGAGTCTTGAGCAATGTCTTGATTTCATCGATACTGACGAGCTTTTGGAGGTTACGCCGAAATCGCTGCGTATCCGCAAAAAAATCTTAGACCCCACCCTCAGGAAACGTGCCGCCATGAAAAAGTAAGCGGCAGCACCTGTAAAATATAAAACAACAAAAACGCCGGAACGCGTATCTCTTTCTGATACACGCTCCGGCGCTTTTTTTGCCGTAAAACAATGCGATTAATATTCCTCTGCCATATCGATTTCTTCCTGCTCGGATTCAATCGTCCTGACATACAACGGCGTATGGCGGAGATATACCGCCCAGTAGCCGACGCCCACAACTCCCGCGCCGCCCACAATATTGCCCAGCGTTACCGGCAGAAGATTTTTTATAAGAAAGCTTCCCCAGGTAAGCCCTTCTGCGGCGATTCCGTACTCTCCCGCCGTCAGAATTCCGGCAACACCGAAATAGATATCCGCTATGCTGTGCTCAAAACCGCAGAGCACAAAAGCCATAACCGGCCAGAAACTCATCATAAGCTTGCCCGGAACCTGCTTTGACGCAAAAGCGCCCCACACAGCAACACATACCAGAATATTACACAGGATGCCTCGGATAAAGGATTCTGCAAAGGACAGGTTGACTCTGTTCAGCGCTGCATTTACCATGCTTTCCGCCAGCCTGCCTCCGAACAAATCCGGCGTGTGACCGTAGACTACCAGCACCGCCACCAATGCCGCACCGATAAAATTGCCGACAAACACAAAAAACCAGTTCTTTAACAATTCGCCAAGCTTAATCTTTTTTTCCAGCCATGCAATGATAATCAGATTGTTGCCCGTGAAAAGCTCACTGCCCGCCACCAGCACCATCGCCATGCCTGCCGGAAAGAGACAAGCGCCGACAAGCTTTGCAATGGCGGGATTTTCCACCGTGGAAGAACCAACGTTGGATGCAATGCCGGCAAAGCCGATAAAGATTCCCGCAAAAACACCGAGTATCAGCATTTTAAAAGCGGACAACTTTACCTTGTGAACCCCGATTTCTACATAGCTTCTTGCAATCTCTAAAGGTGAGTGCATCCAAATCCTCCTTATAAGACAAGTACAATTTCATTTTCTGCAAGCATCTTTTCTGCCGGAACATAAGGCTGCTCTGCCTTTTCCCCGTTGATGTAAAACTCCTTGCAGCCGCTTTCTGCGCCGTCAGGATTCTTTACTATAATATGCAGCTTCTTGCCGCGGAAAGTCTTATCCATGGTAATTTCTTTCCAGTCAGAAGGAATTGCCGGGCATACCCACAAACCGTTTAAGTCAGGGCGCATACCGCAGATACCTTCCACGCAGCCTACCATACAGGTAGAAGCCGTACCGGTCAGCCAGTGTACATGGGAACGTCCCTCGAAGGGAGACTCCACGCTCTCGGTGAACTGTCCGTGTACGTAAGGCTCCAGCTTTCTTATCTCCGCGCAGTCATTCTGCGATGCGGGGGAGCTTTCCGTAAAGTATTCAAATGCACGGTTGCCATGTCCCATGAGTGCCTCTGCCAGAATAATCCAGCCCTGCGGCTGTGAGAAAATACCGCCGTTTTCCTTGGTGGAAGGATTGAACAGAAGCGCCTGTGCGCCGTCAAATGCATGGTCCACATAGGAAGGGGTCATCAAACGCACGCCGTATTTGGTGTTGAGTTCTCTATGTACGGACTCCAGCGCTGCCTCTGCCTGCTCCTTTGACGCAAGCCCGCTGATAACGGACCATGACTGCGGATTCAGCCACATGCTTGCCTCAGGGTCATGCTTGGAGCCGATAACCTGTCCGTCTTCCTTGATACCTCTGACATAGCGGTCGTCTTCCCAGCACTCTTTTTCGATAATTTCGCCTAATTCCTTCTGGGTCTTTTCCAGATAAGCGATGTACTCCGTATCCTTCTGGTCCTCGGCAAAGCCTTTCATTACCGTGAATGCATAGTATAACTGCATTGCCACGAAGGTGGACTCTCCCTTTTTGCCGAGACGCAGACAGTCGTTCCAGTCTGCATGAAGGCCTGCAGGCATCTTGTGATCGCCCAGTCTGTCCATGGAGAACTGGATTGCCCTCTTCAAATGGTCATATACCGTTCCCTCTTCCTTGTTGGCATAGGGAATTACTTCGTTGACAAAATCCTTGTTTCCGGTTTCCGCCACATATTTCCAGACAGTGGGGAAGAGCCACAGGGCATCGTCCGCACGGTATGCCGGATGTCCGGTCTCGCGCACGTAGGATTCGTCGTCGGGCGTGTCCTCATGTCCGGGGTTGTGGTTGTATTTTACCAGTGGCAGTCCGCCGCCGTGATTTACCTGCGCGGAAAGCATAAAGCGAATCTGTGCAAGCGCCATCTCGGGATCCAGGTGGATGATACCCTGAATATCCTGTACGGTATCGCGGTAGCCATAGCCGTTGCGCTGTCCGCAGTAAACAAAGGAAGCCGCTCTTGACCATGTGAAGGTAATGAAGCACTGGTAAGCATTCCATGTATTAATCATGCTGTTAAACGCTGCATCCGGCGTATTGACCTGAAAATTCTCAAGCTTTGCATGCCAGTAATTTTTCAGTTCTGCAAGCTCGTTGTCTACGACACCTGCTTTCTCATAGTTTGCCAGAATTGCCTCTGCCGCCTCTGCGTCTGCCTGCCCCAATACAAAGACAAGCTCTTTGCTCTCGCCGGGTGCAATCTCTAACGCGCTGTGCAGCACGCCGCAGGCATTGGTATTGTAGTTCAGTACATTGTCACACTCGCCGCGCTCTACCGCCACAGGATTGCCGTAGGTATGATAATCCCCGATAAAGGCAGCCTTGTCGCCGTTGTAGGAGGTAACCGGCGCTCCTGCCAGCCCTAAGAAACGCTCTTTTCCGTTTGAGCCCTTCTCGTTCTTGCCGCAGTTCGCATTGATGGTCTGTACGATTTTATTGCCCTTAAAGTAAGTTCTTGTGATAAACAGGGTGTACTGCAGGTTTACCTGATCCTGCTCGTAGTTGCTTTCATTGGTAAACTCTGCATAGGAAAATACAGATATCTTTCTTGTTTTGTCCGTGGTATTGGTGATTTTAGCGCGCCATACTTCGTAGGTTTTGTTCAGGGGAACATAATAAAGCGCTTCCGAATGAATCCCTGCATAATCTGCTACCAAATTCGTGTACGCCGTACCATGGTGACATTCGCTTTTGTACTCATCCAAAGACTTTGCCACGGGCTGCCAGGATGCGGACCAGTAATCCTTCGTCTCGTCATCGCGCAGGTAGATATATCTGCCGGGCGTGTCATCGCTGTTAAAATGGTAGCGCAGAATTCTGCCGTTGGCGCCGCTCTTTACAAAGCTGTAGCCTCCGGCATTGTTGGAAATAATCGCGCCATATGCGGGAGAGCCGAGATAATTCGCCCAGGGCGCAGGAGTATTGGGTTTTGTGATTACATACTCCTTGTTTGCTTCGTCAAAATAGCCGTAATTCATGTAGTACTGTTCTCCTTTACTTTGTTGTTTTTTAGGGGATTGTGAAGTTTAGTAACTTTGCTGTTGTCATTGTGGATGCTGCATATTCCAACGCAGACACGCTTTCGCTCCGAGCTTACCGTAGCGGTACGTAAGCTGCCAAAATACGGCAGCTAAGTACCGACGGTAAGCAAGGGTCTGCTTATGGAATATGCAGCATACACAATTCGAAAGCAGCAAGTAAGGGTTTCACAATCGCCTATTACTTTGTTTTATGTAATTACAGAAATTGTAATGTCATCCTGCTACTATCAGGGATACGAAATAAAAGGGCTCGGTATCGTTGTCGTGGGTTTCGGTGAGTTGGATTTCTATGCGGTGTACTTTGTGTTCTCCGTGTTCCAGTATGGTTTCCAAATACAGGCAGTCCCAGTCTTCGTCAAAGTTTCCGTCGAGAAGTACGGTATTTGCCGTATCTCCGTCTAAGGTAAGCGTTGCCTTGGGGATGGGGCCTTTCATGGTCTTTTTATACTGCACACCGATGGAAGCGCCTTCTACTTCGAACACAATCTTATCGCCTTTTTGGGACGCCGTAAAGCCTTTTTTGAAGCAGTCTGACACACAGCTTTGCTCGCTTTCGTCCTTCACAAAGCCTTTGCATAAAACCGGCTTTAATTCGTCGTTCCGGTATCTGTGCGCATTTTCATAGCCGTTCGCCGTCATGGGTTCGGGCAGTACGCCGCAAGGCGCATCCTGCGCTTCACCGGCCGCGGGAGCTGCTTCTGCGCTGCTCTCCTCTTCCACCGCCTTCTTCACGCTTTCTAAATAATGGGTAATCACGCCTGCTACAAGCGCATGTCCCGCATCGTTTGGATGCAAATCGTCCGGCGTGATATCGCGGTTCTTGATATTGCCCGCTTCCACCTGCGCATAGATCGTAGGCTTCATGCTGACAGAGGGAAGGTGATAATGGGCTCCCACCGGCACATGAATCTGCTCTGCGTTACAGCCATCGTCATAGCGTACATTATGTACCAGAAGCAGCGCCGGCTCACAGGACGCCTTCAGTATCCGGCGCACCAGTCCCTCATAGGTTTCCTGAAAATGTGCGCTGTTGCCGTCATCATTGACGGAATACTCCACAATCACAAAATCCGGCTCATACTGCAGCACATCCTCCTCCACACGGCCCGTGCCGAGATGGGATGTGGTTCCGCCGATACCGGCATTGATGTAGGTAAAATCTGCCTTGGGAAACGCCTGCTTCCACCACGCATAGGTCAGATAGGCATAACAGCCCTCCGGCGTAGAAGCCAGACAGCCCTGCGTAATGGAGCCGCCCAAGAAAGCCAGCTTGATGGCTTCCCCGTCTGCCGCACGCCGCATCACCTTTCTGATGCGGCTGTCATCTCCGGCGTTTATCACGCCCTTTTCATATTCAATGAGTTCCTTCATAATTTCCTTTCCACCTGCTATATAATTGGCAATTATGCCTGTCCTAACAGCTCCAGATTTTTCTTTATCAGCTCACATCTCTGCAGTACACAGTCAGGGCTGCGCAGCGGATCCTTGGGCGTATTAAATACATAATCCACAAGCCGATCCATATCTGTTACAGCCACATGCAGCCTCGTATCGCTGGATGCATAGTAGATGTAAACCTCATTCTTCTCATTTACCACCGCACCGTTTGTGAATACCACGTTGGATACGTCGCCGACTCTCTCGCCGTTCCTCGGTCCGATTAACATGCCGGAAGGCTCTGCAATCACCTTGGAAGGGTCGTCTAAAGCAGTGGCAAAAGCGTAAATGACATAGCGAAGCCCTGCTGCCGTATTTCTCACACCATGGGCAATGTGAATCCAGCCCTTATCTGTCTTGATTGGCACGGCGCCGGCGCCGTTCTTTACCTCTGTGATGGTGTGGTATTTGCGGATGCTGGTCATCTTTTCCTCGTCAATCACCGCCTTGGTAATGTCATCGCACAGACCAAAGCCGATACCGCCGCCCGAACCTGTATCAATGAAATCGTCCATGGGTCTTGTGTAGAACGCATACTTGCCATCCACAAACTCCGGATGGAGCACCACATTCCTCTGCTGGGGAGAATGGAGCGTCACCAGATTCGGCAGTCTCTCCCATGTCTTTAAATCCTTCGTCCGCACAATGCCGGCAGCCGCTACCGCAGCCGACAAATCACCCACCGTCTTATCCTTGCTCTCTGAGCAGAATACGCCGTAAATATAGCCGTCTTCATGCTTCGTCAGACGCATATCGTAGACATTCGTCTCCTCCGGGCAGGTATCCGGCAATACCACGGGATAGTCCCAGAAGCGGAAGCCGTCCACGCCGTTGTCGCTCTCTGCCACGCCAAAGAAGGACTTTCTGTCATTGCCTTCGATTCTTGCCACCAGATAATACTTGCCATTCATATAAAGCGCGCCGGAATTCATCACGGCGTTTACGCCAAGCCTCTCCTCAAAATACGGGTTGGTCTCTGCGTTTAAGTCATACTGCCAGCTCACCGGAATATGCTCCCTTGTCAGCACCGGATACCGGTATCTTTGGTAGATGCCGTTATAAAACGCCTCATCCACCTCGTTTTTTCTGGATAATAATGCTTCCTGTCTTTCCTTCAGCCAGTAAAATTTTTCGTGAATCATATTACTTCTCCATCCTCCTTATGATTTCCATACACATACGTCCATTGTGGTAAGGACATTTCCAAGGCTCCACAATCGGCTGTGTCATATCCGGATTGCCGTTGTCGTCCACATGCATAAACCACTCGGAACCCTCTCTCTTATCGATGACATGCGCCTTAATAAAGCCCCAGATACGCTCCGCTGCCTCTAAATATTCCGTATGCTCCGGTGTTTTTTCATACTGGTTGTAGAAGCCTACCACGGCTTCCGCCTGTACCCACCAAACGCGCTTTTTGTCTACCACGCCCTTCTCACATTCGTTGGAAAGAGAATCGTTGTAGTAGGCTGCCCGATAAACCTCTGCCGTCAAATCGGCAATGATGGGCGCCCACTCTGCCGCATACGCCTCGTCTCCAAGCACGGAAAGCCCTCTGTCCAGAAGCCACGCGGTCTCGATATCATGTCCATAGGAATGTAAGTCAATCAAGCTGTTCATCTCATTGTCAAAAAATACCTCCTGCCTGTGGCGCGCAGGATTGTACACCTTATTGCGGAAGGTTTCCAGTATCCAAAGCAGTTTTTCCCGAACCTTTTCAGAAAGCCCTGCGAATTCCTTCTCTTCTTTGGACACCCGGTAAAGCTCCGTGTACGCTTCAAACACATGGAGCAGGGTATTCATGGTGCGGTCCGCCATAACGCCGTTTTCCGAAAGCTTGTCGTTTGCCGCAGGCGCAAAGGTGCGATCCAGCGCTTCCTTGTAGCCGCCCTCGTCAAAGCCCTTCTCCTCTATTACGGAAAACAGGGAAAACGCTGTCTGAAGCGCTTCTTTGTCCTTTGAAGCCGCGTAATAAGAGGACAGCGCATAGATGGCAAACGCCTGATTGTAAATATGCTTTGTCGTATCCTCCGGCACACCGTCATAGGTTACGGACCAAAACACACCGCCGTACTCCTTGTCAATACAGTGCTCCTTCATAAAATGATAGGCATGTGCTGCATCGGCAAGCAGAGCCTCATCCTTAAGCGTCATCACCGCATTGGAGAAAAACCAAAGGATACGGCTGTTTAAGATACAACCCTTCACTGCTTTTTGGTCCACCGAAAGCTCCGGTCCCATAAATCCGTAAAAGCCTCCGTAGGTTTCATCGCGCAGCTTTTGCCAGAAGGGAATGATTCCTTCCGTCAGATGCTGCCGCATTTCTGCTGCTATACTCATACAATCTTCCTTTCTGCCACACTCTTTTTTTCCACCAGGTGGCCCTCCACTATATGGATTCCTCTTTTATAATTTTCTCCGCTCATCTTCTTTAAGAGCGTCTCAATCGCCCCTTTTGCCATCTCCCTGATATCCACCTCATAGGTGGTGATGTCCACATCGCACAGCCCCGGATAAAGATAATTGTCGTACCCTACCACTGAAATATCCTCCGGTATCCGCAGTCCTTTCTCCTCCAACGCCTTTATCACAATACTTGCAATAAAATCACAGTTACACACAAACGCTGTTGGCATCTTCTCCGGAAAAGCAAGACTGCTGTAATTGTCCCGCAGACCGCTCTTTACGTCCCTGTCCTCAATCAGATACTCCGGATTTGGCGTAATCCCGTGCTCCATCAGGGATTTCAGATAACCCAAATACCTGTCCGTGATGCTTTCTGTGGAAAAAAGCGTCCCCACATAGGCAATCTCCCTGTGCCCCCTGTCAATCAAGTAATTGGTGAGCACATAGGCGCCGTAAAAGCCATCAGATATAAAACAGTCCACATTTGTATCGGTTTCATAAAAATCCAAAAACACCAGCGGCATCCCCGCATTTTTCCGAAGATAATCCGCATACTCATAGCCGGGCTTTCCGATTACAATCAGCCCGCTCACCTTCTTCTCCTCTAAAAGCCGTAACATCTGCCGGTTTTCTTCCATCTCCTCATTCAGAATTTCAAATAAGGTGAAACATTCATTTTGAATTGCCTGATCCGCCACTTCCTGATACAGCTTCCAGTAAAAAGAATCAAAATTTGCCAAATACCTGCCCGATATCAGCACCCCGATGTTATAGCTTCTTCTTGGTCTTTTTTCCTTCACTACCGTCGGCACCTTATAGCCCATCTCCTCCGACAGTTTCCTGATTTTTAGGCGCATTTCCTCGCTGACACCCTTCTGTCCCGAAAGTGCCTTGGATACGGTGACCGTACTGACCCCCAGCCTGTCCGCAATATCCGCCATTTTCACAGTTTTCTTCTTCTTTGCCATTATCTCTCTCCCCATATAAAGTCCGCTCATATTTCCGGACAACCAAATCGCTGCACGCAAATACAGATACGGACATATACAGACTGTGGGAGACAGTTTTCCATCTCCCACATATCATAAGACAATGTAACAAACGTATTAACGTTTTCCGATTTCTGTATCGTCGTCCCTTACTACACTGTGCTCCTTGATATAAGCCACAATCTCATCAAACTTGGTAAAGGCAAGACCTACATAGCTGTCTGCCGCGCCATAGTAGATTGCAATCTTTCCGGATTCCGGATCGTGAATCGTCGCACAAGGGAATACTACATTGGGCACAAAGCCTCTCTCCTCGTACCACTCTTCCGGAGTCAGCAGGAAGGTTTCACAGCGGTACTTCACAATGGAAGGATTCTCCAAATCCAGAATCGCGCCGCCGATGCTGTAAACGTAGCCGTTGCAGGTGCCGCTTACACCGTGGTAGAACAAAAGCCAGCCTTCGCTTGTCTCAATGGGAGCGGCGCCGCCGCCGATCTTTAAGGACTCCCACCATTCATGGCCTCTGCCCATCACATGCCTGTGCTTGCCCCAGTATACAAGGTCGGGGCTCTCGCTGATAAAGATATCGCCAAAAGGCGTATGTCCGCTGTCAGACGGTCTGCTCAGCATGCAGAATTTGCCGTTAATCTTTCTGGGGAAGAGTACCGCGTTGCGGTTAAAGGGCAGGAACGGATTCTCCACTCTGACAAAGGTCTTGAAATCCGTTGTTTTTGCCATACCGATAGCAGCGCCGTAAAAATCCTGACACCAGATGATGTAATAGGTATCCTCCACCTTCACCAGTCTTGGGTCATATGCGTAAATCGGCATAAAAGGCTTGCCGTCCTCATCCACAAAAGGAATCTTATCTTTTTCAAAATCCCAGTGGATTGCATCTTTGCTTCTTCCCAGATAAATGTAAGGAATGCCGTTTGTCTGCTCCCCGCGGAACACGCCGATAAACTCATCGCCATAGGGCATTACTGCACTGTTGAAGATTCTGGCAACGCCTTCTACCGGATTTCTTCCGATAATGGGGTTTTCCGTATATCTCCAGATGGGAGCTCCCTTTATACCTTCCGGGCGCTCCTGCCAGGGAACATTCGGAACGGCAGGGGCAATCATTTTGATATCGCTCATAAATTCCTCCGTTATTCTGAAAACGGGGCGGCACGCCGCCCCGCTTCAGTACTTATTTTAATCATAAAGCCTGTAACTAAAATGTCAATAAGAAATTACTTAAAGTATGCATCCAAGCCATCCTGAACCTGCTGCTTGAAGGATTCCTGGAACTGTGCGGGAGTCATTTCACCCTTGATAATCTGCTGCAGTCCGTTACCTGCATCTGTTCCATAGTCAACACCAATGTTCAGCCAGAAGTCAGCCTCGGTTTTAGAACCTGCATCAAACATAACATCATAGTTCTGGTTCTTCAGCTCTTCGATTCTTGCATTCTCGTTGTACCACCACTGCATAACGTCTCTGTTATCACGAAGAGAAACATCTCCTTCATACCAGTTGAAGAAATCATACAGTACATGGTATGCGGTAACAGGATTCTTACATCCTGCTGCAATAATAAAGTAAGTGGTTCCGGATACTGCGTTCTTTCCGGGGTTGGTATCCTGATTACCGGAAGGTCCTACCGGCCAGCGCACATATGCGGTATCAAATCCAAGCTTATCTTCTACACCGTAGTCACCGCCTGCGTTTGCAATCCAAACTGCGATAGGGAAGAAACCGATATTGCCTTCACGGTACTGAATTCTCATACTGTCAGAAGGTGTGCCTTCAAAGTCATAAGGATAAGCAATCTGATAGGTGTTGTACATATCATACATCATCTGCAGTGCCTCACCGGTTGCTGCGGAAGAAAGTGTCTCTGTGGTACCGGTTGCAATGCTTGCACCGTTACTCATCATCAACTGCTCCATGGTTTCATTTTCATAACCACAGTAGCCGTACTGGTCAATCTGTCCATCGCCGTCGGTATCCTGTGTCAGTACCTGACAGTACTCGATGAACTTATCCCATGTCCACTCGCCTCTCTTGTAAAGCTCTCTGGGGTCTTCCAAATTGTTCTCTTCCAAAAGCTGCATATTAAAGCCAAGAGGATAAGTACCTGCTACAGTACCTTCACCTGCTATCTGATACAGGATACATGCCTTGCCGTCGCCAAGGTCAAGATAGCCCATGTTGGTCTGAGTGGTAAATAAGTCGTCATCTTCCGGCAGAATGGTCTTTAAGTCGATTGCCAGACCGTTTGCCTGTGCAGGAACGCCCATGCTTGCTTCAACCAAATAGATTTCACAGTCCGGGTTACCTGCTAAGATAGAGGTATTGATGGAGGTCTGTACGCCTTCATAGGTCAGGTTATCCCATGTAAAGGTAACGCCGTACTTCTCTTCAATCTTCTTAACATTAGCAAACTTTGTCTCAGCAACGTTAAGGTTGGTTGCTTTTTCTTTTGCCTTATCTTCGGTATCTCCCTCTGCAGGCTGTGCTGTCTGCCAGTCCGGAGAATCTTCAATTGCATCATCGCTGTCATAGTACATTAACCACCATGAACCGATGTTGATGTTGCCGTCGCCTGTACCAGCTAAATCGGTGTTGTCCGCTGCGCCGCCGTTATTGCTGCTATTGCCGCCGTTATTGCCGCCATTGTTACCACCGTTGTTGTTATCGCCGGTATTGTCTTTGCCACCACAGGCTGCTACAGACAATGCCATAGCTGCTGCAAGTCCCAGTGCTAAAAATTTCTTTAAATTTTTCACTTTATATCTGTTCTCCTTTCATAATGCCATATGAACCACATTGTCATAAGTTTCTACTGCTGGCTTGCAATCGTTACGCTGTATACTTCCCATGCGCCGTCAGATTCGCACTGCATACCGCTGCCCCATGTAGATACATCGTCGCCACAGTACTGTGCAATCATCTCAAAAGGAATCTGACAAACGTTTCCATCGTATATTGCATAACCCTGTCCGCTGCCGTCTGTATCGCCTACGCCGACTCTCATCCAGCCTGCTGCAGAGTCATTCATAACAACCCATATTTTGCCGGTCTCACTGGTATATGCAATCTCAACTACAGAGCCGGGAACCAATGCTTCCAGAACTTCCGGTGTAAATGCTGCACCGTCCTGTGCCCAGCCGCCGCCTGAAGTTGCAAAGCCTTCAAATTCTACAAACTTGTTGACTGCCTTAAACTCAGAAGCCGGACCAACTTTTACAGAGTATACTTCCCATGCGCCGTCAGATTCACACTGCATACCGGAACCCCATGTGGATACGTCATCGCTGCAGTACTCTGCGATCATCTCGAAAGGAATATAACAGGTGTTGCCATCGCAAATTGCATAGCCCTGTCCGCTGCCGTCTACATCGCCTACACCAACTCTCATCCAGCCTGCTGCAGAATCATTCATAACAACCCACATATTGCCTGTTTCGCTGGTATATGCAATCTCAATTACAGAACCGGGAACCAATGCTTCCAGAACTTCCGGTGTAAATGCTGCACCGTTCTGTGACCAAGCGCCGCCTGAAGTTGCAAAGCCTTCAAATTCTACGTACTGTGCCAAATGGTAGTTAGGCTCTGCCTGACCTACTTTTGCACTGAATACTTCCCAGTCACCATCGGACTCACACTGCATGGTGCCGCCCCATGTGGACACGTCATCACCACAGTACTGTGCGATCATCTCAAAAGGAATCTGTACAGTCGTCTTGCTGTTGTTGGTATAAGCATAGCCCTGTCCGCTGCCGTCCGCATCACCAACACCAATTCTCATCCAGCCTGCTGCAGAGTTGTTCATAACAATCCACATATTACCTGTTGTGCTGGAGTACTCAAGTTCAATTACAGAACCGGGAACCAGTGCTGCCAGAACGTCCTCCGGAATATCTCCGCCTGCCTGTGCCCAACCACCGCCTGAAGTTACCAGTGCATCAAATGATACCGGCTTTGTAACCGACACAAGATGGTTTCTGTCCACACCGCCGCCTGAAAACTTCTCAGGACCTACAAACGCTACAGAAGAATCTGCAGTAAGCAGGTTGCCGGAAGCATCAAGGAAACGGATGTTGTCGATGTAAAGGGTTGCGCTGCCGTTACCCTCAGCTACACCGTTGTCAGTCTTTAACTGCACCATGAAAATGTTGTTTGCGCCGCTGACAAATTCTTCTCCTGCGGCCAGTGTTGCCACTACCTTAGCAGGATTCTTGGCTGCCATGTAAACGGACCAGTCATCGGTTGACTCATTCTGATCCTCGCCGCTCCATGCAATCAGCTTGCCGGAAACCGCGCTGAACTTGCCATTGTCAAAAGAAGTACCCAATGTCAATTCAATGCTTGCCACCTTTGCCACATCTGCGCCCAGAAGGCTTTCTACGTCAAAAGCTACGTAGGGAACCTTGCCTGTCAGATTCTTTACCTGCAATGCCTTGCTTCCATTGAAATCCACAACGGAAAGCTCCACATCAGCAGCGTCTGCCGGTGTTGAGTAGACTGCTGTGAACGCCATATTGCCGTCCTCAAAATCGATGCTTGCAGCTTCATCTACCGGTGTTGTATCTTCCGGTGCAGGTGCAGGTGTGCTGTCTTCTGTAGTAGGAGCAACACTGCCGGTGTCCGGATTCTCATCAGCGGGTTTGTCGCCGCATGCTGCCATGGAAAGTACCATGGCACCTGCCAAAAGGCAGGCTAAAAATTTTTGCCTTTTCAACTTTTTCAATCCTCCTTTTCTTGTTTAAAAGTTGATGGGTTCTGCAGAGAGTCTTATCCTACGATACCACTTCTCTCCACACCCTCTATAAAGTATCTCTGTAGTAAAAGGTAAATCAGCACCACCGGAAGCAATACAAGTATAATACCGGCGTCCAAATACAACTCCTGCAGAGTGACGGACAAAATTTTGTCCTGGTTTGCAATCACACTCTGCAATGTCGCAATCTTCTTGCTAATCACAACATTTTCACTAATCAGAAATAACTTTGCATAAAAAGTATCATTAAACTGCCATACGATGGAGAATACCGTCACCGTAATAACAGCGGGCATTGCATTGCGCAGCATAATCTTAAAGTAAGTATACCACACACCGCAGCCATCTACCAGTGCCGCTTCCTCAATTTCTTTAGGAAGCCCACGGAAGAACTGGTTAAAGATATAAATGTAGAGTCCTGACCTGACGCCACACCCAAGCAAACTCATAATATACATGGGTACGGTCGTGCCCATCAGGTTGATGGGTGCGCCTTTAATCAGGCTGACAAGCCCCAGCGGATCAAACTCCCTGAAAGTCATGTACAGGGGAAGCATGATGGTGTGGGAAGGAATGACAATCATGACCACCACACAGCCAAACATAAACTTCTTGAACGGGAAATCAAATCTGGCAAAGCCATATCCCACCATGGAGCATATTAAAAGCTGCAGCAGGGTCATCGTCAAAGTATAGAACATATCCCTCGCCATGGTCGGCACATAGTCCATTCTGAGCGCCGCCAGAGAATACCTCTCCAGCGTCGGTTGTTTGGGAAACAGGAATACCATAGGGTCTATGGCGTCGCTGTTTGAGGAGAAGGAATTTACAATAATACCGATAACAGGTGAAAGAATGACATAGCCAACGCCCACCAGAATGGCAATTTTCATCAACGCCATCGCGATGTTTTTCACGCTGTTTCCCAGCCTTTTGCGCGTATCCACATTCTGCACTGCTGCTTTTATGTTCTGTATATAATTTGTCTTGGCAACTGCTTTCTGCATGTTTTCTCCTCCTTTCCCTAGTTATAGTAGAATGTCCGTTTCTGTATGAACCCGCAGATTGCAACCAGTATGACGCAGGTAATCACTGTGGAAACCAGACTGAAAACGGAGCTTAGTCCGTAGTTATACTGTTTAAACGCCACATCGTAGGCAAGGTCAACAACGGAAGATTCCGTAAAGCTGTCCACGATGGTAAATACTACGTTGGTGATGATATGGGGCATTACCATGGGGAAAGTTACCTTCCAGAAGGTCTCATAGCCCGTCGCACCCTCAATCTTTGCCACCTCGTACATGGAACCCGGGATGGACTGCAGCGCTGCAATAAAGATAATAATCTGTACGCCGCTCGCTGCAATGATGTCATTGATACGTGCCACCGCCGAAACGATGTAATCCAATACCGAAGCCGGCAGTCCGAGGTTCATAAACATGCTGACCAGATAGTCTATGTCCAACGCCATTGTATTGCCCGCTGTCGCCGCTTCTGCCACCTGCGTGGAAACACCGCCGTTCATCATCTTCATGCTCAAATCCATCGCCTCGGAAATGGCGCCGGAGTTTAAGATAATCGGCAGGAAGAAGATTGCCCTCACAAAAAATCTGCCGGGGAACTTCTTGTTTAACAGCATCGCCATGAACAAACTGAAAAAGGTAATCAGCGGTACGTCAATCAGCATGTTCATAACAGATTTTGTCAGTTCCTGCTTAAAGCTCGGGTGCACCGTAAAGGCATACCGGAAATTTTCAATCCCCACAAAATCCAATGTGTAGCCGCCCTTTAACGCGTCGATGGTCATATTGGAGAATGCAAACTGTCCTGTCATGACAAGGCTTCGCACATAAAAAACCAGAAAGCCGACCACCCAGGGCAGCACAAACAGGTATCCCATCAGGCTGCGCTTTTGGAGAAGAGTCAGTTTTTTCTTTTTTTTCATTTAAATCCCCTCCATTCTGTAGGACATGGCAGGTATTTCCATGCCGTCCACCTTCTGTGTCTCGCTGCCGTAGTTGATGTAGATAATTACGCCATTGTCATAGGTGACCTTCCGCACCCCGCCGCCTAAGATTTCATGATCAACTATCATAGCGCCGGATACATGCTTTAACGCTTCATTCACGCGGTTGTATACTTCCACCGCCTCACCCTTCCATATTTCAAAGGTAGTTGCGTAATAACGATTTAATCCGGTGTCCTTCATCTCGCTGGAATCCTTCCATGTAAACACATAGTGAGGAGCTGCGCCCGCTTCAATCATCTGCAGGACAACACCGGTCATATCCTCTTCATCCTCGTAGTTCAAAAGCTCTGTCGAATAGGATATGCAGCCGTGGATAACCATTTCATAAAAAGGAATGCTCTCATCTACAATAGCATAACTGTTATCCGTAATCGGTACGTTGATGATATCCGTACTGTAGGCAAAGCTGTAGGCATTTGCCTCGCTCGTCATCAAACGCTTGCCCGTGCCTTTTAACAGTTCAAACTGTCCCAACACAACATCAAGAGCTTCTTCCCTGTTGATAATTTCTGTTCTCTTCTTGTCGGAAGTAAGTACATTGCCCAAATCCCTGAGGGAAATGCCGCCAACATCGTACTTCTTAATCTTCTTCGCAAACTTGCCCACATACCTTGGCAGGAACTTAGGTGAAAGCAAATCATAACGCGTCTCATAATAGTCCAGACCTGAAGTATTACGCAGGGTCGTCGGATTTACCTGTCCGAATGCCGCCACATAGCCGGAACCATAGTAACGGGAGCTCTCTGCATTGTAGTTGAATCCATTGTCAGCGAATGTAACCCGCTGGAATGCCACATCCACATACAGTCTGCCGCCCAATCCATTTAAGGCATCCTCCAGCTTTTCAAGCCCTGATTTGCCACCCAGCTTTAACGGCACCTTGATATTATGCGGTGCATTATGATAGTAACCGCCGTTAAACCAGCCCTGCAGGTTCATCACCTGATTGGTAATGCCGTCCTGAGAAAGCGCCTCTGCCATCTCCTTCGCCTGACCAAAGCTTGTCATGGAGAAAGTATGCAGATACTGTGTTCCCAGAAAATGTGCCGTTTCCTTTACGCCTGCAATGACATCATAGTAAAAAGGAATATCACCGCCTGTCTTATCCGGCGTCAGCACACCTTCCGCTATCAGACGCTCCCTGTAGTAATTGGCAAGCCCTGCATAGCCCAAATAATCCTCACCCGGAAATGCATAACTTACCTGCATATTGATATCGTATAAGTTGGGCTCCATTACATAAACATCCGTAGTAGAATTGCCGAACATACGAAGGTTGTCAATGTTGCGCAAAACAAAAGTCGGGTAAGCATAATTATAATCATTGTAACTGCCTGAAACACTCGCCGTTATCAGTGCAGTGGTGGCACCATCCTCCACCGTGACAAGCATGCTCCTGTCCGTCCGGCAGATGCCAAATACGGGCAGCTTCGCGCTGCTGACATTTTCAAGGGTGGTATAGGTTGATACCATGGGGTCGATATCGTAAACATACTGCGTATAATTGTCCGCAGAAGTTTTCCCATTGTTAAAGTAAATCAGCGAACCGGAGCCGTTCGGCACAACCATGTAGCCGTCCTCCGAGCTGTGTGCCGCACCCATATAGCGCAGTAACTGAATACGGTAGAGATAACAGTCACCATACTCTGAAATGCCGCTTGCAGGAATGGACACTACCAATTTATCCTGTTCCAGACGGTATTCCAGCGGAACCTCAACATAGGCGCCTGCAAGATCTCCGATCTGGTATATGTAGCGGATACCGTTTGCAATCCCTTCGGTCGAATACTGTCCCTTTGCAACGGACTGGCTGTAGCTGTCGTAGTTGCTGGAACGCACGTCTGCATTGTAGTACTGCACCACAAGCTGTGACTTCAAGTAGTTGATATTGGCTGCATTTGCTATGCTGTCCTCCTCAGGGTTCTGGGGATTGGAATAGGTGATGGAACCGTCACGCTTGTCATACACAGCTATATTGGCAGTTTTTGTGTCTGTGTAGAGCTTCAGGAATTCATTCTCACATACAAGCTCATACCCGGGCACATCGCTCTTTGCCTCCGGTACAGGCGTAAACGCGCCGCCCTGCTCATACTCATAGGAACCAAGATATTTCTTGTATCCGCCATACCACATATAATGAATGAAATAATATGCCAGATAAAAGATTCCTACCGCGGCCGCAATCCCTACCAGACTGAGCACTACCTTTTTGGTCTTGCTCATGGGCTGTTTCGTTTTCTTTTTCTTAGAAGATTTCATTATCCTGCCTCCTACGTCCTAAATATAAGTTCCGTGTACACGCTCTTAAAGAAGTTTACCACCATACCTAAAAGGTTGCTTAAAAGCAGCAGCAAAAAGATGATGATTAACATGGCAAGCACTGTCAGAAACAGGGTCAGAAGCGTTTTGCCCAACGTGTAATTATGCACCTGCATAATGCCAATCAGAATCATAATCACGCCGTAGGCAATCCCTATCACCAGAATCAAGGAGTAAAACGCCTGCTCGTCATCCGCGATAAACTGGCTGACAATCGTTGCAAGAACAAGCACAAAACTGATCGGAACCGTCCCATAGCCTACCGCTATGGCAATATCCTTCATCCTGCCCTCGCCATTCATCAGACAAGTGATGGACCAGTTGCTGACACAGAGCAGCAGATAGAAGGAAAGAACGCCTATCAGCTCAAACAAACTGTCCACGGTTCTCGGATCCAAATCATTTACCACAAAGCTGGCAAGCAGCCTGTTTGCCGTAAAACAGCAGGAAAACACAATAACCATCAGAATTGCAAGGGGGACGCTTCCTCTGTCCCTATGGCGTATCCAGTAATAGCCGTCCATAGGATGAGAAATCGTATACAGCATATACTGCCATTTTTCCTTTGAAAAAAACTTACGCATCTATGGATCCCCCTTTCTTTTTCTTTCTTATTTTCTTTACCACCGTAAGTACCACAATCAAGACCAGAATACCTGTCAGGAAATAACTTGCATTCGCTGTCAGCATGGCATTGCGGTAACGTCTGTAAGCAACGGAATAATGATCACGGCTCATACCGAGCTTTAAGTATTTCATTGCCTGTACATAGTCGCCTGCCGTCAGGTATGCCTTACCAATACCGGTGTTGGCAAGCTCATTGTTTTCATCAAGCTCCAATACCCTCTGCCAAAGTGCAACCGCCTCGGCCTCGTCGCCGTCATAGCGAAGAGAAACCGCCTCGTTAATCAGCCTTCCGTACTCGGTTTCGCTAAAGCAGATGATTTCGCCTCTGGTGGCATCCAGCACCACGATCATGCCGCCGATATCCTCCACTGCCACCGGCATGGAGAAGGTTCCTGTCTGGGTTCCCAACCCGCCGAAAATATAGAGCAGATTTCCTTCATGGTCATATGTAAAAATACGTCCCCTCTTCCTGTCCAGACAGGAGTAAATGCCGTTGCCGCGGTAAACCACATCCGTAAACTGGGATGGTCCGGAATAATCTGATGTACCTTGAATCCAAAGGTCTCCGCCTACGTTTTTATTCTCACCCTTCTTGATAACGTCCTCGCCTCGGGGATTCAGTCTTCTCACGCCCTGCACGCCCTTGGGGTCGATATTGGAGGCGTATACGAATCCATCCGGATCAATATCAATGCCGGTAAACTCTGTCGGGATAAAGAGCACCTGTTTTGCACGCTCTTCCTTACTTGCCAGTCTCTTCCAGAACTTTTCCCAGAGACTGATTTCTACTTCAATGGTACCGAAGAAGCTGGAAAAGGTTCCGTTGCTCTCGAATACCATAATACCTTCAAACATGTTCTGTGCAATGACATAAATTCTGTCCGCATAATCCACTACTACCTTGAGGGGTACAAATACGTACCCATCTTCCAAACTCTCTGACTGCGGATTCGCCACTATCTGAACCAGCTTTCCGTCCTGATCAAGCACTACGACACGGTTGTTCTGTGAATCCGCTACGTAAATCAGGTTCTTCTCGGAAACAGCCACACCATAGGGCTGTTTAAAGGTATCTTCCACACCGTTATTGTCAAAGGTTGTAATGACGTTCAGCACCTTTGTCATATCGCGGTTGAGCACCACGATACGGTTATTGCCTGTATCCGCCACATAGATGGAACCATCTGCATCCTTACACAAATCCTGCGGTGTCACAAATCTGCCAATCGGTTCTCCGTTCCATGTCAGGTCTGTTCCCTTCACGGTTCCGGCAGGCACATATGGCGCCGGTGTAAAGTGGATATACTCCCGATAGTCATAATTGTAGGTGTCATACGGAAGCTCGGAGGCGTATGCGCTCTCTCCCGCCGCCAGCGCCAACACAAACGCCGCAAGGCAGAGGGATATGATTTTTCGTAGCCTTACAAATCTTTTCATCTCCGTTCCCTCCTGTTAATCTTTCATACCGGATGAAGTCATGGTTTCCAAAATGTTTCTCTGGCAGATGAGGAAGAAGGTAATCGGCACTGCCGCGATAATAAAGGTTACCGCTGCCGCCGCGCCCGCTCTCGCCATACCACCTGCTGAAATCTGCTGCAGGGAATACTGCAAGGGCTTTAATTCCTCGTCGCGAAGGAAAGTGCTTCCCGTGTTGCTCCACATCTGCTGGAACTGGAAGATAGCCAGCGTCAGCCATGCGGGCTTTACATTGGGCATTACAATTTTCCAGAAAATATGCCATTCATTTGCGCCGTCCAGTCTCGCCGATTCCATCAGGGAATCAGGAAGCTGCTCCATAAACTGTTTCATCAGGTACAGACCCATACCAAAGGAGCAGGCGGGCAGGATTAACGCCCAGTAACTGTTATTGATATGCAGCCATGAAATCATCATGTACTGCGGTGTCTGCGTAACTGTCCAGTGGAACATCATGGAGAGCACTACCATCTGGAACAGAATCCCTTTTCCGGGGAAATTGTGCTTTGCCAGCGGGTATGCGGCAAGGGATGCGATGATAACGTGCCCCACCATACCGCCGCCGGTAATGATAATGGTATTTAATATGTATCTGGAAAAAGGTACCCAGGAATCATTCATAATCGTGAACAAGTCCGAGAAATTTTCCAAAGTAGGGTTTCTTACAAAAATCTTGGGCGGGAACTGATATAATTCGTCCAAAGGCTTCAAGCAGTTGTTGATAACCATAACAAGCGGCATTATCATCGCCACACCGCAGATTGCCATGAGGACAAACAACAGGGTATTTCCTGCCATGGAACGGTTCAGTTTTTTCTCCCTCGGTTTAAAAAACCGGCGTTTCTTGTAGGGCTTCAAATAATCTTTTTGTCTGCTCATTATTCTCCTACCCTCCTTAACAGTTTCTGTACTAACAGGTTGCTGCCCACCATCAGCAGGAACAATACTGTTGCGATTGCCGAAGCATATCCCATCTCAAAGCGGACGGTACCGTAGTCCAAAAGGTGGGTAACCACTGTCGCACCGGAATAGTTGACTGACGGGTTGCCGGCAAGCTGTATGGACACGTCCGCAATAGCAAACGCCTGTGTAATCTGCATAACCGCACCAAACATAAGCTGGGGCTTCATAGCAGGAAGCGTTACATACCAGAGTTCCTGCCAGCGGTTCTTGACGCCGTCCAGCGCCGCCGCCTCGTACAGGGATTTGTCTACTGTCTGCAGACCTGCGATAAAGGACAGGAAGCCGGTTCCCAAACTCAGCCAAAGCTGTACGACTATCAGGAACGGAAGCACGTATTTTTCCGTCTTCATCCACACTATCGCGTTATCCAGAACACCAAGGTCCATCAAAAAACCGTTTAAGTAGCCATAGCGGTCACCCGAGAGAATCAGGGTCCATACCACATAGGCGTTACCGCAGATACTGGGCGCATAGAATATCAAAGTTAAAAATGCTCTTACCCAGCCCTTAAACTCATTGATAATCCATGCGAACAACAGACACAGAAAATAACTGACCGGTCCTGTGACTACTGCCAGAATCATGGTATTTTTTAATGCCTTCATGAAAATATCATCTTCCAAAAACAGCTTTATATAGTTTTTCCAGCCTATAAATTCAGGCATTTCCAACATATTATAGTAAGTAAAGCTGAAGCACACGCTCAGGATTACCGGAATTACCGTAAAGAGGAAAAACAATATAAAGTAAGGCGCCAACATCATGTAACAAGCTTTATTCCGCTTAATTCGGTATCCCAGGGTCGCCTGCTTTTTAGCTATGTCAAGCGCTTCCTGTGATACTTTTACTTCGGAAATTTCTCCGTTTCCAGCCATCTTTTCCTCCTCCTACTTTCCGCGTTCCACATCCAATTCAAGCTCTTCACGCTTGTATTTTATTTCTGCATTAATATAAATTACCTTATCCATCAGTTCTTCTCGCGGCAGAGCCGTATCGGTCTCCGTCACCACCGTATAGAACGCATTGTACACGTTACGCCATGAGTAGTATCCGCCGGGTACCTGCGGAATTCCCTTCACCCATTCCATGGACTCTTTTAACGCCTCAAAGTCATCTACCGGCCAGGGCATATTTAAGAATGCATTGTAGTTTGCCGTCGGCACTCTCGCTGCAGAACCCATCAGACCTTCCATCTCACGTCCGTACTGTGTCTGGGTTTCCTCACTGGTCCACCACTTTATGAACTCCCAGCTTGCAGCCGGATGATCCGTATCCGCCATAATCATGCTGGCAAGACCGGTGCTTGCTACGGAGTGATCCACTGTGCCATCCGCCTGCACAGTTCCGGGTATCTGTGTAAAGCTCCACAGACCTGCAATATCCGGTGCGGATACCGCAAAGTTATTGTAAGTCGTGTAATCCGCTATGATAATCGGACATTCACCCGTCCTGAAACGCTCTTCCACACTGGTTTCTTTATCCAGCTTGTAATCTGTGTAATACTCACAGAAATCTTTAAAGACGCTGACAGCAATGTCAGAATCCAACGCCGATGCCTTTGCGTCATCTGTATAGTACGCGCCGCCGTTCTGATACAATATGGAAGCAAATATCTGCTCCGTCGGCAGCATGCCGAACTCCATCTGGTTCTTGGCAAGCACGGTCATCGCCACTTTTACGTCATCCCATGTCTCAGGAGTTTCCAGCCCGATTTCCGCCAGAATATCCTTGCGGTAGAACATAACGGGGTAAGTCAGCGTCTCCGGCAGTGCATATACAGCACCGTCATAGGAAAACTGCAGCGTCGCTGCCTCCGGAAATCTTGCAAGCACCTCGTCCAGATCGGGGAACTGGTTCAAATCAAGCACTGCATTTCGAATACCATAATTGACAGGTGTGTCATTGCCCGTATTCAAAACCGCTCCGGCAATACCATTGGTGTTTGCCACCTGAATCGCTACGTCGGGGCCCTCTCCAACCAGTGTCGCCTTCAGCAAAGTAGACATATCTACCAACTGTACGTTGACGCCTATGCCTGTCTGGCTGGTAAAGCTCTCGTCAATCATCGACTTGATTACGTTCGCCTGATCACGTCCGGAGCCAATCCACAGAGTAATGGATTCTCCGCCGTCCTTACCGTCGCTGACACTTCCGATATTGTTGTAGTCTATTACAAAAGAGTAATATAATCTCTTGATTTCATAGCCCGCACCCGAAAAGAACCCGGTCTTATCATATTTTATCTTCTCCCCGGGAGAATAGATAGAAATTCTGTCCACCTGCAGGGGCTGGCTGATAACCTGTGTAATCCATGTACCAAGCGCTCTGACATTTATTTTATAAGAACCGATGGTACGGACAAAGTACTCTTCATCCTTAATCAAATCGTTTAACTGGTCGCGCATGGTAAGGAGCACAGTCTTTTTATCCGTGTTCTTGCCTGCCACTGCCTCGAGCATCGCAAGCGCTTCATCCAGCGTATCCCTTGCCTCCACAAGCTCATCATGCAGATTCGGAAGAACTGCTGCGAGCTGATAGTCACGGAAGGTATCAGGCTTCACACCGGTTACTTTAATAACCTGCCTGTAGATGCTGTTGAGCTGCTGCACGGAATCCTCTACCAGACCCACAATTTCAGAAAACTCACCGAGCACCGCTTCCATACGAAGTGTGTGCGTTCCGGCTTCCAGATAGAACATATAAGCATTTCCATCTTCATCCTTAAGCACGTCTTCACGCCAGCTCTGTCCGTAAGAAAACGCATAGTCAGACATCTCTTCAAAAGGCACTACTCCGTCTATGGTAATACGCCTTGACACATGGATGCCTCGTGAAAAGTTCTGCTTATCATAAAGGGCAATATTGTAATAGCCCGCTTCATGCACTTCAAAGCTCCACTCAATCCACTGTCCCACAAGTCTCCAGGAATTGCCGCCGATAGAGTTGTTTAACAGTTCCTTGGCACTGGAAGGAGAAACTGAAGGAGAAGACTGATCCTGCTGGGGATACAGCATCTGGGAAGAGGTCTTGGTCGCGAACTCTCCCTCTAACGTAATAATCGTACCGGTTGTATTTGCAGCGCCCGCAGCATCCCATGCCGCTTTCACTTCTGCATAGGGAGCAATCGCACCCTCCGTATTGAGCACCAGCTTGCTAATCAGCATCGGCTCCTTTAAGGACAGCAGGGAAATGGTATGTGTACCCTTCTCCAGATAAATAGCAAGCGGCTCTGTGATATAACCGTTGCTGTCATAGAGGTATCTGCTCTGCCATTCCGGAATTTCCATAGTTTTCGGTTTTACGTCGTTGCCCTGATTATCCTTTTCCCAGTTCATAATCCTGACACCGTTTTCATTTATGTAGGAATCCTCCACATAATTGGTCCAGACTCTGGGGAAGGTAAGACGTGACAATTCCTCAAAAGGCAGCTCGCCATCTATAAACACACTTCTTTCGATGTCAGAGTTTTTACCCTCCACAGGATAATACACAACCGAAAGATTGTAGAGACCGCTTTCCGGCACATCAACCTCAAACTCAATCAAAGAGTCCTCGCCGGTCAGTACACTGTCACCTGCCATTCCTTCAAAATCACTATATATGGAAGGAACTGCCTCCTTGTCGCTTTCCTCATACCGCACATACCCGCCTGCCGGAACCTCAATCGTCCTGTCAGGACGGTTCTCGTTTCCATACTGCTCCATATAATCCTTATAGGAAGGAATGGAGTCGTCGATATTGTATGTACTGATAATCTCGTCAAAGTCATCCATCTGCAGGTCTGTCTTTGCATGGCTTTCCATTCCTACCATCGGGAGCAGGGACAGAATCATGGCAGCAGTCAGCACCAATGACATGATTTTTTTGCCGGTTTTTCTCGGTTTCATACCCATACCTCTTTCTTCGTTTATTTTTATTCCACTTCTACTTCAAATCCTTACGGATTTCATATGTCTTTAAGTCCGGTAAATCCTCCAGCGTAATAACGTCTTCATCCTCATACGCCTTAATCAGCATGTATTCTTCCGTATACTGCTCGCTCAGGGTAAACACGGCAACATCCTTGGCCACAAACTCACCGCCCCAAGTGCACCACATTCCCCACATAGCTCCGTCACGCTTTGCAAGTTCAGGGTCGAAAATGCAGCCGTTTTCCGTCATATAGACCAGTTTGGTCTCCGTGCTGCAGTTCATCGCCGCATTCAGGTACGTATCAATCTGTGAAGTGTAGACTTTTTCTCCCGGGTAAACATCCTCTCCGATAATGTCTACATATTCATCTCCCGGATACCATTCCGAATCCTGTCCGTTCCATACCCAGATGAGATTGTTAAGCCCATATTCATTGGTAAGACGCTCATAAAGCAATATGTAAAGCTGCTTATATGCCTCCGGTCCGCTCGCTCCCCACCAGAACCAGCCGCCGCCTGCCTCATGCAGCGGCCTCCACAGTATCGGAACCTTCGCTTCCTGCAAAATCAGAAGCTGCTCTGCGATGGCGTCTATATCTGCCATCAGTAAATCATAACCTTCCGCGTCCTCACCGTTCATGATTTTTGCCAAATCAATGTTCGTGTAATCATTATAAAAACCGCTGTACCACTGCCCCGTCAGATATTTGGAAGGTGCATTCCAGTGCCAGCAGAAAGTTACGATACCACCGCTCTCCCAGAAATTGATGGCAATATCTGTCGCTATACCCCTGCTTCCATGTTCCACGCGGGAAGGCGTGTATTCGATAAAATCCAGGCCTATCACCGCCGGCGTCTTACCGGTCGCCCTTCTGACTACCTGAAACTCCTTGCCGTTCGGACCGGTATCACAGTACTGCCCTGACAAAAACTTTTCACCGTAGATATCACACAAATAGCTGTAAAGCCTTTTCGTCTCGTCGGAGGCATTGGGATTGCAAAGCCCTGCAGTCACCTCATAAATGCTCTCGTCTATCGGCGCCGAGGTAAGTACCTCTAAGTAATCCAGATAAATCCAGCCCCAGTACTTCGACAGGCTGATCTCATGCTCTCCTGCTTCCAAATATACCCGTGTCAGTCCTGAGTCCGTAAAACTGCTCTCCTCCACATACACGGTTCCTGCCGAAGAACCATCAATGCTGACATAATTGTGCTTTTCCCCGCCGCTGCTGGCACTCACAAAATTCAAATCGTAAAAACCATCCTCCGGCACCGTTACAGTAAAAGTACAGCTATCGGCATCCGCCTGAAATCCTTCCACGTAGCCCGTTCCGGAATAGCCCTCCTTGACCGGATTGGCTGCCTGCACATTGCCGGAAAACACAGCGTCCTCTGCTTCATATATACCAATTGTCGTCTGCACAAAATCGGCACCCGACGGCTGCCCCGTATCTTTGCCCGCAGAACAACCGGCCATAGCAGCTCCCATAGCCGCTGCCAGACCGATACTTAAAATCCTGCCGCCTCTCTTCATATTCAATCTCCTGTTCACGTCATATATCCCCTTTACGTAAAAGATGACGGTTCTCTATTTATCCTTACTTTATGCCGTAAATACTGTATTTTACGTTAAGTAATTTTAAGTTCTTTTAATTTATGCAATAATTTTACTACATATCACCAAAAATCGCAACCTATTTTATGCATTTTGTTGTTTTCGCTAATATTGGTTTTTCATTTTTGTGCAGTTTTTTATATCTATCATTCTGCTCTTTTGTTCTTTTTGCATCGGTAAACTTTTTTCCTTGATTTGGTTTTTTGCCGTTTTTTTTACTTTTTATTGTCTTTTTTACTTTGGTTACTTAACTTTTAGGTAATCAAAGTTATTTTTTAGCTAAATTTAGCTTTCTTCTAATTACCTAATGTGATATGATAGAAACAAAGCATTCAGGTTCCCTGCGATTATTTCTATTCTATTATAGTTTTACAAGGAGATTGCTTATGACAACAGATACCTATACCCTCACCAATCCGGACGCACAGGAGGCTGCCGTAAAGCTCTACCGCTTTCTCTGCTCTTTAAAAGGAAATGGAATCCTTTCCGGGCAGCAGGAATGTCCGCGGGACAAAACAAACGGCAGAGAACTTTCTTATATTAAAGAAGTCAGCGGACAGCTTCCTGCCATTTTAGGACTTGACTATATAGAAAATGACTTTGAAGGTGTCAACAAACGCGCGCAAGACTGGCATAACAAAGGCGGCATTGTGTCTATTTGCTGGCATTGGGGCATCCCGCCTTTCGGCGTCGGTTACCCTTCCAGTCAGGAAAGCGTAGATATGGCGGAACTGCTCACTCCGGGCACAGCGCTTCATCAGGGACTTTTGGACAATCTGGACCGCGCTGCCGGCGCGCTTGCCATTCTGCGCGACGCAAAAATCCCCGTTCTATGGCGTCCGCTGCACGAATTTGACGGCGCATGGTTCTGGTGGGGAAAAGGCGGCGCAGAAGCGTTTCAAAAGCTGTGGCGGCTGATGTACGAACGTTTTACCCATTTACATAAGCTCAATCATTTAATCTGGGTACTGGGTTATTCCCACGAGATGCACGAGGGCTGGTATCCCGGGGACGCCTATGTGGACTGTATCGGCGGCGATGCCTATACCGAAGGGATTCATGAAGAATTGTATCACTGGATCGAAAAAAGGACGGACAAGCAAATGCCCATCTGCCATCACGAAAACGGACCTCTTCCAGAGCCGGGGCTTCTTGCCCTGAAACATGTGGACTGGTGCTGGTTTCTGACCTGGCACACCATTCATATCCACGAACAGAACAGTGCGGATTATGTGCGGTATGTGTATAACCATCCCTATGTGATTACACTGGAGAGACTGAAAGAAAGATTTATGGATTTGTAAAGATGTATTTTTTGTGAATTCACAAAATCAGATTGCAGCATATTACGGAATGTGCTATAGTACGTGTACGGGAAACCATAGAGCCTAAGGCGGCTGCCCTCCACCTCGGAGGGGTCACCCTCCGGACGTGAGAAAGGAGGGCGTTGCCAATGTATGTTACATATTCTGACTTGATTCAGATTGGAATATTCATTTGCGCACTTGTTGGATTGTGCTACACAATCTTCAGCAAAAAACGAAAATAGCCGCCACTACTGCAATAGTGACGGCTGTTAACATATAACAGTTTTCATTTAAGGGTAGCCGCCTCTGTGGCTTCCCTTTATGTTTATAATATAGCATATCAATGACTGTTTTTCAATGATTTTTTATCCCTACTTACGACACCATCAAAGCAAGAATCGCAAAAGCAGCCTCCGGCGTACCTTCCACTTTTCTGAATTCCACGGTGTGGACCGCCTTTTCCCCTGAAGAGTAAACCTCCACGGTCTCGCCGTAATCGCCCCAGCCGCCGGTAAAATCGGAATCCAGGGTCATGGCGTACTCGCCATCTACATATACTTCAAACTGTCCGCCCGTTCCGTTCGTCATTTTCTGATACATAACACCGATGTTCGCAGCTTCCACCGAAAATACAATGCTTTCTTCTCCCGTCTCTGTATACCAGTTGCCGGGGAATCTCCAATTGATATCCTGTTCCGCAAAGCTGCCCCATTCCGTTGGCTCGATATCCTTACTGCCGAGAAGCGCCGCCTCCAGATAGGCTTCTTTGGTAATCACGGGCTTGTCAAAAGGCGTCACTTCCGCGTCTATCTCATCAAGATGGTTGTAAATATCTGTCAGATATACGGAAAGCAGTTCTCCCACAATGGCATGCCCCCTGTCATTGGGATGAATGTTATCCGGCGAAATGTCCTTCCACGTAAAAGCGCCTTCCTCAATTTCCTGCAGCACCGCATTCCGGTAGCTTATCATAGGAAGTCCATACTGAAAACCAATCAGCGAATCGTTGTCCTGCGCACTGGTTCCGTCCTCCATTGTCATAAACAAAAGCAATACCGCAGGCGCATTTTCCTCCTTCAAAATCCGGCGCACCAGATTGTCATAGCTCTTTTTGTAAAATATATTGTTGCCGTCATTCACGGAAAACTCCACTACCACAAAATCAGGCTCATAACTGAGCAAGTCCGTCCCGACCCTGTGCACCCCCAAATAGGAGCTGGTTCCGCCCACGCCCGCATTGACAAATTCTATTTCTGCATCCGGAAAAGTATCCTCCCACCATTTTTTTAAGAGGGACGCATAGCAGTTGTTTTGATTGGAGGCAGAGGAGCCCTGTGTGATGGAACCGCCAATCACGCCTATCGTTACTTTTTCCCCGTCCCTTGCTTTTCGCATGGCAGCCGCAATGCGGGACAAATCCCCTTCCGGAAAGGCACAGGCACGCTCGTACATGTCCTTATCTATATAAGTACACGCCGCAAGCAGCGATTCCAAATCTGCTGCCGCCGCTTCCCCATCCGCCTCATCACCTGAGGATTCCGGCAAAGTATTTATGTTTGCATCATTTTCCTTTTCAGCAGCACATGCCGAAAGCAGCAATGCAAAGCAAAGCATAAGAATGCAGCCGAACTTCGCCCCTGTCCTTTTCTTTTCCTTTTGATATTCCATATTTCCTCCCATATTATAATATCTCCTGCTTATTCTTCAAACACCGTACATATCAGGGAAGTTTCCCTGATACCGTTCGTACCGTTTACCACAACGTCTCCCCAGTCGGCAGAAAGCTCGCTGCCGTCCCACTGGACTGCCAAATCCAGATATTCCACACCGCCGCCGTTGCCCTTCCACGACCATGCAATATACCCTATCTGATTTTCCTCACAATACTGCATCAAAAACGCCTCGTCCACATCACCGTCCGTATGGTTATAGCCAAACTCTCCCACGCAGACGCAGAAGCCGTTATCCGTTGCATATTTCAGATTCGTTTCAATTTTTGCGGCGCTTCCTCCCGCTGTACCGTACATATGAACGGAAAACATGACGTTTGCCAGCGGATCCGCGTCAAACACCTCCCTGCCGCCTTCCGCGATGCACTTGGCATACTGTCCCCAGCCCGCGCTGTCCACCATAATGGTGTGGGTAAGCCCTGCCTCCCGCAGCATGGGAATCGCCTCCACGTATGCCTCTTTCCACGCTTTCGTGGTGCTGTTTCCCATCCACTCGTTGGCTATATTGATAATCACATACGCCTCTTCCCCAATCAGTACATCCTTGATATCCACAAAGTACTGCGCCGCCGCAAGCAGTGATTCCTTGTCGTTGTAACCGGTTGCGTCATGTACCTCCAGTATGACAATCAGGTTCCTGTCCTTGCACGCCTTGATAATGCCCGCCACCGTATCGGCTGTATTTTCATTCCACTGCTCACCGTTCGACAATACAATGCGCACGCAGTTGCTTCCCGTATCCTTTATGGCGTCAAGCGACAAAAAAAGCTTGTCCGTAAACCATGTGTGCGCATGATTGATCCCTCTCATCACAAAGGGATTGCCGTTGGCATCGTAAAGCACACCGCCGTCCACATAAAAGCCGGTATGCTCTTCCGCTTTATTTTGTGTTTCCTCCTGCGCAGAAGAAGGATTCGGCTCCTCCTTTGCCGGTCTGCTGCCGCAGGCAGAAAATACAAGCACCAGCGTTAAAAACAGCAGTAACAGTTTGTTTCGTTTTTTTGTCATATCTGCCCTCACTTACATCCTCATATCTCATTATTTTTATTAGGAAACGGTATAATTTCATATTTACAAAACCGGCGCGCTGTGTTAGCATGTAACCGCATACGAAAGGAGTTTACTCATGAAAAATCTGACACACGGCAAGCCTTTAAAATTAATCCTTTTATTCGCAATACCACTGTTTATCGGACAGCTTTTCCAGTTGTTTTACAGCCTTGTGGACACCCGCATCGTCGGTTCCATTTTAGGCGACGAGGCACTTGCCGCAGTCGGAGCCACCAGCTCTTTAAGTGAGATGCTGCTCAGCCTGTTAAATGGCCTTACCAACGGCTTCGCACTTATCATTGCCGCCTTTTTCGGCGCAAATGATACCAAAAACATGAAAAAAGCGGTTGGCGGCACCGTCCTTTTGGGCGTTGTCTCTTCCATATGCATCAGTGTAGTCTGTCTTTTGTTCCTCTCTCCGATTTTACGGTTTATGAATGTGTCCGACGATCTGATGCCACAGGCAAAATCCTATATCTCCATCATTCTCGCGGGGCTTCTTGCCGCCACACTCTACAACGTATGCGCTGCGATCCTTCGTGCCATCGGCGACTCCTTCACGCCGCTTATTTTTTTGATTATCTCTACCTTTTTAAATATCTTTCTTGACTACGCCTTTATCCGTTATCTTCAGATGGGCGTTGCCGGAGCAGCTTTTGCAACCGTGATTTCACAGGCGCTCTCCGCCTTTATGTGCTTTCTCTACATGCGGAAAAAATATCCTTCGCTCACCCTTGCAAAAGAAGATTTCTCCATTCCGTCGGAAATTTATCGAAAACTTCTTGCCACCGGCCTATCCATGGGCTTTATGGTTTCCTTTGTCAACCTTGGCTCAGTGGCGCTGCAGACGGCAATCAACACCTTCGGTCAAAACACGATTGTGGCGCATACCGCTGCCCGAAAGGTAACCTCAATCTTTATGCTGCCCTTCTCCGTGCTCGGAGCCACTCTCGCTACCTACTGCAGTCAAAACCTCGGCGCCGGCAAATATTCCCGCATCAAAACCGGCGTGCGGGATACCCTGCTCGTCACCTTTGCGTGGTGCGCCGTCGTTATCGCAGCCGCCTATACCATTTCACCCATTTTGATACGGCTGATTACCGCTTCCACAGAAAAAGAGGTGATTGATACGGCCACCCTGTACCTCAAGGTTAATACCGCCTTCTATTTCGTTCCTGCGGTTATCTGCCTGTTCCGCAACAGTATGCAGGGCTTCGGCGACAACAAAACACCCGTATTCTCCAGCACATTGGAGCTTGTGGGAAAAATCGCCATCGCCTTCCTGCTTGCACCTGCCATCGACTACATGGGCATCATCGTGTCCGAGCCGATTGTATGGATTATCATGGTGATTCCGCTTATTATCAACATGGTGCGGAGTCCCATCTTACGTATGCCGGACAGAGAGTAACTGTTTTTATGCGATATCATACACGCTGCGCACTGCAAATTTCGTCGCTGTGCCTGACACAATTGTCACTTTAGTCTCGCCCGCGTCCATATCAAAGTAATTGTCTGAGAAACGCACATCTCCGTCAAGAGCAAGGATTTCCACGTTCTTGGCGTATGCTTTTGCCGTTACCCTAAGCGTATTCCCTTCTGCCTGAAGCTCTAATTGAGGATTTTCAAATTTAAAATGCTTCGGCGGTGTGAACAGGGTAGTTCCCGCGGACAGCACTTCTCCATCCTTCACAAGCCGGTAGCTGATATAACAGCCTCGCTCGTCCTGTCCGGTAAAATCCAGTTTTTCCAGCCATGTACCGTCAAGCGGCGGCACGCAGACTTCCTCTTTTCCTTCCATAATGACAGAAGCGTCAGGTCTGCGCAGGGACCAAAATACGCATCCCTCCACGGTATTTCTCGTCTCGTTTGCCACATGGAGCCGCGCAGATATCTCAATCGGCGCTTTCCTCTCCTGTACACAGTAGGGACGTTCACTCATCTCTCCTTTTTCTTCACAAGAAAGCAGCACAGGCGCAAACATTCTTCTCTCCGCATAGTGCAGCGCCTTCCAACGACCGAAATAATCGATGCCGGACCAGGAAGCAACCGGCCAGATATCGTTTAACTGCCACACAATAGTACCCATGCACCTGCCCCTGAAACGCCTGAAATGCTCCGTTCCATAGCGGATTGCCTCTGCCTGCAAAAGCTGGGAAGCATAAAGCAGGCTGTCAAAATCCTTGGGATACAGGTAACTCTGGGCAAGATATTTCATAATCTTGCCGTTTGCCGCCGTATTCCTCTGATGCATCTCCATAACCCGTGAAAAAATATTCCTGTCCTCCGGCTCGGTAAAGCTCTCCACTGTCTTTAAGCAGGGGAAGGACTGGAAACCAAATTCCGACACATAGCGGAACTTGTAATTCCTGTAAGCCGTAAACGGCTTCTCACCATGCCATACATCCCAATAATGCGTATCCCCTCTGTTTTCGTCCCACGGATTGTCGAAGCTGCCGCCCGACGACGGGGAAGAAGGCCAGTAAAAGGTCTGCGGGTCTTCCTTTTTTATAATCCCCGGGATAATGTACTCAAATATTTTATTGTAGTCGCAGGTCTGTTTCTTAGACGGCTTCCATACCCCGTCAAGCGTCTGCGTCTCCATCTCGTTGTTGCCACACCAAAGTGCAAGGCAGGCGTGATGGCGGATTCGTCTTACATTTTCCGTAATTTCCCGCCTGATATTGGCATCAAAGGCGTCATCCAATTCATAGGCGGAGCAGGCAAACATAAAGTCCTGCCATACCAGCAGTCCCAGTTCGTCGCAGATATCAAAGAAATAATCGTCGGGATAATAACCGCCGCCCCAGACACGGATACAGTTGTAGTTCGCCGCCACTGCATCCTCCAAAAGCCTTCTGGTGCGCTCCTCATGGATACGCCCGAAGAGATTATCCTCCGGTATGTAATCCGCTCCCATGGCAAAGATACAAAGACCATTCACCTGATGGGCAAAACGCCTGCCCCACTCATCAGGCTCAGTATTGACCTCCATCTTGCGAAGCCCAATACGTTTTTCCCACTCGTCAAGTACCTCTCCATCCTCTGCCAGCAGAAATACATGCACCATGTACAATGGCTGGCTGCCGTAGCCGTTCGGCCACCAAAGCTTCGGATTGTCCACGATTATTTCGCATCCTTCTTCGTATACAAAACTACTGCCATTAAACCATATCTGAATTTCCAGCTTCTCATCAAGCGGTGTCCGCGTCGTTCTCCACGCTATCCCACCGTCGTTTTTCCCCGACGCACATACCGTCTTAACCGCTTCCTCCACCTGCACGTCAAAAGAAAGCCGTACCCTGCCGTCCTCATGCTCCTGCGTCACATAGACTTCCTTCAGTCTCGCCCTCTTTTCACTGAGAAGATAGACCGGACGGAAAATACCCGAATCAGGAAGCCTCGGACCCCAGTCCCAGCCAAACATGCAATGCGCTTTGCGCAGATGGGTATAACCCTCCATCGCATCCGGACTGCCGCCCGCAAAAATCTTTTCGTTTTCCTCTTTGATGTATTTTATGGGGGAATGTATTACCACCTTAAGCTCATTTTCCCCCGCTCTTACCACGTCAAGCACATCTATTTCATGGCGTACATGCATGTTAAAAACTGTCTCCACAAGCTGTCCGTTGACATAAATATCCGCCAATGTATCGATGCCTTCAAATACCAGCAGCAGACGGTCTGCCTCTTCTAACTGCGCTGCCTGCAGAGAGAAACACTTTCTGTACTCAAAATCGTTGTCCGCAAACTTTACCGCGTCAAGTTCATTTTCCCTGTAAAAAGGATCCGGCATCATGCCGTTTTCCACATAAGTGCCAAACACAGTGCCGGGCACCTCCGCATTCACATATTCCTTTGGTATGTTGTAGACATTCTCTCCCAGCACCTTAAGCTGCCAGCGTCCGTTTAAATCATATCGTTTCAACTTTGATCCTCCTGTTTCGGCTCTTCTTGCCGGCAAATCTGTTTCATTTCTCATCCTGCCAGCACACGTGAAAGCACCTCGTCCTCCATCACCAGCTTTTTCGCTGCCTCCCTGTATTTTTCTTCATGCAGGTAGGTATGCCGGTGCGGTTTGATGGAAGGCGCCATATCGATTGCCTTGATAAAGTCCTCCTTCTTCATCTGCAGGGTCGCCGCATACTCCCAGAAGCCCGTCTCCTGCAAAACCGTGCCCACGCGCACATAGCGGTGATCCTGCACCTTGCTCATAATATAGGTGGCAATTCCCACCTGCACACCGTGGAGCTGGGGATTTTCCAAAAATTTATCCAATGCATGGGAAATCAAATGCTCGCTTCCGCTGGTAGGTGCGCTGCTCCCGGCAATTTCGTTGGCGATGCCGCTCATGGCAAGAGAATCCATCAGCTCCTTTAAGAACAAATCGTCTTTTATGCTGGCAAAAGGCGTCCGAACAAAGCTGTTCACCGCTTTTTTCGCTATCATCATGGCGTAATCATTTAAAGTACTGTATCCCAGAGAAGCCTCGTACAGCCAGTCATACAGCGAGGTAATCTTGGAAATCATATCTCCGATGCCGGAATAAATGAATTTTTCCGGCGCTGTCTTAATCACCTCTGTATCCACAATGATACCGTAAGCCACCTTCGCCGGCATCGAAGCTCTCCTGCCGTTCACAGTCAAAGAAGCGCTTGCGCTGGAAAAACCGTCGCTGGAACTTGAAGTCGGCACACTGATAAAAGGAAGGTTTTTCAAAAATGCCGCATACTTTCCGGCGTCAATCACCTTGCCTCCCCCGATGGAAATCACGGCCTGCGTGTTGGCAGGAAGGGAAAGGGCAAGCGTTATGATATCGTCGATATCCACCGTATCCAGCTCCCTGTACTCCAAAACCGTGATGCCTGTCTCCTTTAATGACTGCATAACACCCATTCCAAACATATCAATCAGCCCGTTTCCGAAATAAATCACCACGTGTTCCAAACGCGCCTCTTTTAAATAAGAGCCAATGCCATCTAAAGCACCTTTTCCCACCTTTAAAATCGCCGGTATTGAAATACTGTTTCCTGTCTGCATATCTTATTTCTCCTTTTTCTCTACATTCTCTCCGGTGCGGAAAAGCCCAGCACATCAATACACGCCTCTAAAACGTCGCGCGTCAGGACAAGCAGCGCAATCAGGCCCGCCTTTCGCTCCTCATTCTCCTCCGCAAGTATCTTGGTCTCATGATAGAAACGGTTAAAGGCATTTGCCAAATCATAGATATAGGCACAAACCTTGTGGGGCGCAATCTCCGCGCAGGCATTTTCCATAGCCGCATTAAACGCGGTAAGCTGCATCACCAGCGCTTTCTCCGACTCACTCTCCGTATCTGATAACGCCGCAGCCTCTATCTTTCCACCCTGCTCCGCATATTTTGCAAGAATGGATTTGATGCGGACGATGGTGTACAGGATATAAGGGCCGGTATCTCCCTCAAAGGAAGTAAAGCGCTCCATGTCAAAGATATAATCCTTGGACGCCTGATTGGACAAATCGCCGTATTTCAGTGCGGAAAGGGCAATCGTCTGCGCCGTCTGCGCTGCCTCTTCGTGAGACATCTCCCTGTTTTCCGTTATTTTCCGGTACATTTCATCTATCGTTTCCTGTAAAAGCATCTCCAAACGCATCACGCCGCCGTCACGGGTTTTAAAAGGCTTGCCGTCCTTGCCGTTCATGGTGCCGAAACCGATCCAGATAAGCTCTGTCTCAGGCTTCACCAGCTTCGTCTTTCTTGCGCAGCGGAATACCTGTTCAAAATAAAGCTCCTGCCGCTTATCTGTAAAATAAATCATTTCGTCCGGATGGATATTGTTCATACGGTCCAAAATCGTCGCCAAATCGGTCGTGTTATAGAGCGCCGCGCCGTCCGACTTTAATATCATGCAGGGCGGAACTTCCTTAACATCGCTCTCCTCCTTGACATCCACCACCAGCGCGCCCTCGCTCTCATGGGCATAGCCATCCCGCTTCATCGCTTCCACCATATCGGGAATCAACTCATGGACATCTGACTCTCCCTTCCAGAGGTCAAATTCCACATTCAGCCTATCGTAATTTTTCTTTAAATCTGCAATGGAAACCTTCAGTATCTGCTCCCAGACAGCGCGGTATCCGCGCACGCCGCTCTGCATCTTAAAGGTAACCTCCATCGCCCTCGCCTTATACTCCGCATCCTCCTTGCTCTTTTTGCTTGCCGTAGGATACATCTCTTCCAGCTCCGCTATGGTAAAAGGCGCTTCCTTTGGATATTCGCCCGTGTAGGTCTCGTCAAAATAGACAAGGTCCGGCTGACGCTCACGAAGTTCCGTGATAACCAGTCCCAAGGGCTGTCCCCAGTCCCCAAGATGGATATCCCCGATGACCTCATGCCCGCAGTAGCGCAAAATCCGCTTCACACTCTCACCAATCACCGCCGAGCGGAGATGTCCCACGTGAAGGGGCTTCGCAATGTTGGGGCCGCCGTAATCAATAACCACCTTTTTCGGCTCCTTGGGCTCCTCCAGACCGAATTTCTCACTGCTTCTCATTTCTTTTATATACGCTGTCAGAAAGCTCTCCCGCACCTTCAGATTCAAAAATCCGGGTGCCACCGCGCTTACCTCTGAAAACACTTCACTTTCCTGCAAAACTGCCGCCACATCCTGTGCAATCAAAAGAGGCGCTTTCTTGTACTGTTTTGCACCGGCCATCGCGCCATTACACTGATATTCACACAAATCAGGCCTGTTGGAAAGCGTGACTCTGCCGAGCTCACCCGCATATCCCGCCTGCTCAAAGCCTTTCTGCATTTCCTCCGAAATCAAATCCAATATCTTTTTCATGCTGCTTCGACCTCATTCCTTTCACATCGCTTTATTTTTACTATCATATCTGTTTTTACCGTATCTGACAAGGCTTTTATTGTGTATTTCTTTTCATCTCCGTGAATATACACACCCGCAATAATTCTGCCGGTAAAGCCCATACTCTCTTGACAGCTCAATGGACTGCTTGTAGCCTTCTTTTTTCTTAAAATCCGCCGGCAGCCATTTTACGCCGATTTCCTGCGCCAGCCTCTCTCCGATTTCATTGAGTTTCGCCGCATTTTTCAGAGGACTGATTGACAGTGTTGTCGCAAAATAGTCAAAGCCTGCTGCCGCAGCATGTTCCGCAGTTTTCCGCAGGCGGAGTTCATAGCACAAAAAGCAGCGCTCCCCACCCTCCGGGCAGTCGCGATGCTCTTTTGTCAGGGCAAAAAAAACCTCCGGCTCATAATCTCCCTCCACAATTTCTATCGGATAGAAAGCCTTAGATTCCTCTGCCTCAGCATTATAAATCCCAATCAGCCGCTTCTGTTCCTCCACGCGCTTCCGGTACTCCTCCTGCTCGGAAATATTGGGATTGTAATAAAAAACGGTGATTTTAAAATAGCTTCTCAGATATTTTAACACATAACTGCTGCATGGCGCGCAGCAGCTATGCAGAAAGAGTGAGGGCGCTTCGCCCCCCTCTTTTTCAGACTGTTCTATTTTGGCAAGCAGCTTCTCCAGTTCCTTCTGATAGTTCGGCACGTTCATCACAGCTCTCCTATCTGCAGAAACGGTCTGAAGTCCTCAGTATCCGAGGCAGCAAATCCGCCCAGCTTTTTTGTCAGGGCTTCCATAATCCGCCGCACTTCTTCCCTGTCCCGCGTCTCATAATCACACGCATAGACCTGCTTTACCTTAAGCTCGTCCAGCAGTTTTCCGTCCTCGCCCTGCATATCGGGCATAAGATCCTCAAAAGTCATGGCCCCGCCCGTAAGCGTAAGCTCCATCAGATTGATTTCCGTCCAGATTTCAACCGCTTCCTCGGCCATAAAATCAAGCGCCTCTGAAAGCCTGCGCACATCCGCAGCTTCCGGCAGCATATAGAGAAAGCTTAAAACTTCCTCCTGTTTCGGGGCAGCCTTTGCCGCGCCGCTATACGTTTTTTTCTTTTTTCCTTTTTCCGACATGTTAATACCCCTGCATACCGCAAGTCGCCTGCGATACTGCATATCCTATTTTTTTCATAGAATATTATAACCCCTGCCTGCCATAAAGACAAGGAAAAAGGAAAATCATGGTCGCAATCCGGCTGCTTATTCTGCTCCCTTTAATGCTTCCACCATATCTATTTTTTTGTTCTTTCTCGACACCATAAGACTGACAAGCAGCGACATGCCGACCGTTAAGACAATGCTGCCTGCAATGGTTGCCGCGCTCACCGCCATTTTCATCTCATATTCTCCCGCCAGTTCTTTTAAAAGGTAAGCAAGTACGCCCATTCCCGCCGGTATGCCGATGACAACGCCAATCAGGCTCAGCCACAAATTCTGTCCGATTAGCAGACTGCCTATTTTTCTGTCCTTAAAGCCAACTACTTTCAGCGTCGCCATTTCCCTGTAGCGCTCGGTGTAGCTCATCACGCCGAGATTATAAAGCACAACCACGCCGAGCAGCAGCGCGCCCGCAATCAGGATAACAATCATAGTGTCCATCAAATCCGTAAATGTGTCGAAGGAATCTATAATCATCTGCTTTGACGTTACATTTTTAATGGTGCTGTCAGCGTCTATCTCGTTCTTTTCCACATCGGTATAAACTGAGTCTATTGCATAAGAAATATGCAGCATGTCTGCATACTTTGGCGTTATGACAACGCTTTCGGAAACACTCCGAATCACGCCCGACACCTTGAGTGTGTACTTCTCATCGGAACCATAAGGACTGATGGTAAAGGAATCTCCCACAGAAAGACCGAATTCTTCGGCAAGACGCATACAGATATAAGCGCCGTCATCTCCGATATGGACATACCCGCCATCCTTATCCGGAAAGCGCACCTTATCATGCTCCACGCTGTAAATATCAAGGGATATCGTTTTTTCTTCCAGCTGCACGCCGACTGATGCACTCCAGTCGCCGTCATACTCCGAAAGGACTTCGTTTCTCTGCGCTTCCGTCGCTTCCTCTGCAAGATAAATGCGGGAAGCATAGTTGGTGGCGCCATCATAATAAAGTGTAAGAAACGCGTCCATCGTATCGCCCATTCCGAGCGAACCGACAATCAAAATCATACATCCAGCAATCCCTATCAGACTCATTGCCGTGCGCGATTTATGCCGCACACTGTCACGCATATTCCAGCGGATGCCAAAGGAAAGCCTGTGAAACAGCTTTGTTTTCTCTATCAGCATGGGCTTCATCTTCTTTGGCGTATAGGGACGAAGCGCATCTGCCGCAGTCCCCTTCAACATCTGCCTGACGGAAGTAAATCCAATCAAGGTAAGCAGCCCGATGGCAGCCACCAGGATCACATAGCAGAACCAGGGCAGGTAAAGCTTCCATTCCGGCATATCCATATAGGTGCCCATCATGCCATTCGGATTCATGACATAGTACGCGATGCCGTAACCGAGCGCCACACCTATAGCAGAACCCAGAATTCCAATCATAAGGGCGTACGACGTGTAATGTCGCAGAATCCGCCTGTCCTTGAATCCGAGTGCTTTCAGCGTTCCAATCTGTGTCTTTTCCTTCGCAGTCAGACGGTGCATGGTCGTCACCATCGTCAGCACCGCAATCAGCAAAAACAGCACCGGCAGAACAGAGCCCATCGTTTTTCCCTCTGAAACTTCCCCTTCCGCTTCTGCATAGGAAATCGTCTCGTCCTTTGTGAGCACCATAACTGTGACAGCAAGCGCCTCTTCCGCCGCCGTGGTAAAGTCTTTTTTCTCCATATCGGAAACCACATTGATCTGCGGATAAAAAGCAAAGCCGGCTGCCTCCTCATACAAAACAGGGGAAATAAAAGCAAAACCGTATGTACTGAGATCCGGCATAAGCTGGCTTTCATCACGGACACAAATCATATACTCCCCTGCTTTTATCAGTCCCTTTATTTTTCCTTTGATTTCTATACTCTTATACAAAAAGGTCAGCGTATCCCCGACATGGATGTCATTTGCAGCCGCATATTTATCCGAAAGCCAAATACCATCCCTGCTCTCCGCATCATAGGCCTCCCCTTCTGTCACAACAAACCCGGAAACGCGAATATCAGTCGTCACCGTAAGGGAAACGCTGTCGCCGCTCCTCTCCGCCACATCCGCAGCGACTGCAAGGTAACGCGCTGCTTTTTCCACTCCCTCTATGTCCAGTATTTTCTGTAAATCCTCCTTCGAAAACCCGCTTTCCTGTACAAGCCTGAAATCTGCATAACCCGTATCTGCGAAAAAGGATCCCATATTTTTTTCGATGCTCACCCATTCCATATGAAATCCGATGAAAACACCGATGCCAATCGCTATCATAATCACCATGGAGATAAACTGCGCCTTATACAGCCCCATGGTTCTCCACAATTTTCTAAAAAGCATATCCAGCCTCCTTACCACTCAATGTCATCTGCACTAACGGGATTTGCCTGTTCCTCTTTAGACACAATTTTGCCGTTTTTAACGCGGATAACCACATCTGCCATCTTAGCAATGTTCTGGTTGTGCGTCACGATTATAATGGTTTTGCCGTAATCCCGCGCCATTTTCAGCAGCAGCTTCAGCACCAGCACTCCCGTCATGGAATCCAAGGCTCCCGTCGGCTCGTCGCAGAGCAGAATTTTCGGGTTTTTGGCAAGTGCACGGGCAATAGACACCCTCTGCTGCTCACCGCCCGAAAGCTCCGAAGGAAAATTTTTCAAATGGTCTGCAAGACCAACCTCCTCAATCATTTTAGTTGCCGACAGGGCATCCGGCGCAATTTCCTTTACCAAAGCCACATTTTCGTGAACTGTCAAAGTCGGCACCAGATTGTAAAACTGAAAGACAAATCCCACGGTAGACGCCCTGTACTCCGCAAGCTCATTGTTTGACAGTTTGGATATGTCCTTGCCCTGCACATAAATTTTGCCGTTGGTCGGACTGTCCAGCCCCCCAAGCATATTTAAAAGCGTACTCTTCCCCGCCCCGCTGGGACCTAAAATCACCACAAATTTCCCTTCCTCCAGTGTCAGCGATACCTTGTCAAGCGCTTTCAGCTCATGGTCACCACTCGTATAAACCCGGCTGACCTCCTCTAATCTCACAATCTCCATCTTAATTTTTCTCCTTGCCTTATCATTTTTTAATTAGTTATATCTAACTAAAATAAGTATACACTAATTATTGATTTTGTCAACAATAATTATGCAAGTATCCTTTACCTACAGAATGCATTTTCCCCCCACCTGTAGTACAATAATAAATAATGATAAATAACCGCAACTCCCTATTGACTTTGACACGATGTCGCACCCTATACTGCAAGGCAGGAGGTGAGCCAATGAACCATATGACAATCAGCGAGGTTTCCGCCAAATTTCAGATTTCCACAAGAATGCTGCGCTATTATGAAAAAATGGGCATGATTGAAAGTTCCCGAAAGGAGGATTATGCCTACCGCATCTACGACGAAAACGCAGTGAGGCGTGTGCAGCAGATTATCATACTGCGGAAGCTGCAGATTCCGCTGAAGAAAATCAAAAGCATGATGGACGGCAATAGGGTAAACGCGCTTCATATCCTTCAGGAACAGATACAGGACATGGACGAAAATGTCAAATCCGTTTCCACCATGAAAAGGGCTTTGGAAAAGCTGTTATGGCTGTTACAGGAAAATACGGAGACCGGAAATTACATGGAACTTGTGCAGACGCCCGCGGTTGCAGAGCTGGCAGAATTGCTCCCTCTGGAAAAACATCATTTTAAGGAGGAGCGAAACATGAGCAGTACCAAGGAAATGATTGAAAAAGGGAGCACCGTCCGAATCGTACTTCTTGCCCCCTGCACAGTGGCATCCTATCAGTATGTGGGAGATAATCCAGAGGAAAAAGTAGGCGATGTGATGGACGAGTTTATCCGCTCCAGCAGACTGTATGAAAAAAAGCCGGACGCCCGCCTGTTTGGATTTAACAATCCCGAACCGCAGCCCGGAAATGACTTTCACGGTTATGAAGACTGCGTAACGATTCCTGACGATATGGAGGTACCGCAGCCGCTTGTGAAAAAACATTTCACCGGCGGACTTTATGCGGCGTATACCATCAACTTCCCTGACTTTTACGAATGGCAGTTCCTAACGGAATGGGTAGAAAAAAATGAACAGTATCAGATGGACTATCACGAAGAGTCAGAAAAGTTTATGGGAGGCTTTTTAGAAGAACACTTAAACTGGGTGTACTCTTCCCACATGGGCTGGCCCGAAAACGGCATCGACGGAAAAATCGATTTACTGCTGCCCATCAGACCAAAATAAAATAGCCAAAACAAACAAGGCTTATGCGCCATTCCAAAGTGCATAAGCCTTTTACTCCTATCTTGCTCCTCATTTGAGGCAGCCTTAGAACTACAGCAGATGTCCATCCATAACCGCTAATAATGCTTCGATAATAGGTCTGTAGAAACCGGAAAACCTGTCGTCTTGCTCCCAGTCTCCGTCCAATATGCCGAAGCGAATGATTCTGTCCACAATATGTTTTGCTATCCTCTCTTTATAAGCAGGCGTATCCTCATATCTGTGAATTACCAGACTGCCCTTCTCCTCTTCCGCAAGCAGCCTGCTGTACAAATCCGGTATCACGGTTTCGCGAAGGACAGGAACTGCCTGTTCCGATACCAGTTCCGGACTCCATGAGGTCATGCCCCGCATGAACCCCTCTTCGCCCACTTCGTAGACGGAACAGCCCTTTCCCTCATAAACTTTCTGAAAAGCATGAGGATAACACTCATACAGGTATGGCGTTCCGTCCTCCCCTGTAGAAATCCTAAAATCAAAGTCATCTTTCGGGACTCCGAAAAGCAGCCCCGTAACCAGATTGTCAATGGCATAGACATACGCCTTTTTATGAGTGGAAACTTTGGGCTCTAAAACGGTAATCCCGCCGGTATGTGAAACATGATACAGCATCTTTTCCTCCTTACCGGATAAAATTCGTCCGGTTTCCTCTCTCCGTATCCGGCAGGCTCACGCCATTCTCCCTGCCAAGGGCAAAACATTTCAGCATCCACGCCATATTCTTTGCAAGATTACGCATGGTCTGCAGCCCCTCTGCATCCTGCGCAGCTTCCCCCGGCGTGCATCCGTGCACACTGTTCCAGTAGGTAGAGCCTGCTACGGGCATCTGGGCAATGCCAAAATACTTATTCAGCACGTCAAAGGAAGCGCTCGCGCCGCCTCGTCTTGCCACCGCCACTGAAGCCCCCGGCTTAAAGGCAAATGCCCCGCCGCCGCTGTAAAACACCCTGTCTAAAAAAGACAGGATACGCCCGCTCGGATGCGCGTAATATACCGGCGTTCCAAAGACAAAGCCGTCCGCTTCCTTCGCCTTTGCAATAAATTCATTCACTTTGTCATCTTTGAACACACAGCCCTCTTCCGAGCAGCCGCCGCAGCCGATACAATCCCTGATCGGTCCTCCGCCCAACTGGAATATCTCGTATTCAATTCCTTCCTTTTCAAGCTGCTGTCCGATTTCCTGCAGCGCGATGTAAGTGTTCCCGTTTGGCTTACTGCTGCCGTTTAACATTAATACCTTCATTTTGATACCTCCCTTTTTCTTTTTTATTTTAAGGTATTACATTTTAACTTATCCAATGTTTCTGCATATTCTCTATAATCGGCTATTGATTGTTGAAAGTCCTCCTGTGCTTCTTTAGGTAAACCCCTCAGAATTTCTTTTTCAACAAATTCCGCCACTTCCCTCATCGCTCCTGCCACGTCCTTGATTATCTGTTCAAAAATACCGTTCAGTGTATAATGCATGAGGCGATTTCGATATTGATAAATACGCATACTTGCCATAAATGGATATTCAATTTCACAAATATTTTTTAATCTGGATATTCCCGACTTGATATCAACACTTGCAAAATCTCCATCTAAATAGTTTTCAAATCTTGCTTTGTTTAAATCTGCAAAAATTAATGTCCAGTGTTCCCGCTCCAGCCTGTACTTAATAAGTAATTCCAGACAATTTGCCAAGTTTAATATAATATGCTTCATACCTATTTCGTCAAAATACCTGTCACGACATGAATCTAAAAACGGATCCATTTCGACATTTACCATTTCCATGGAATCATGTATATTATTTAAAAAGAAAAGTTCATATTTCATAATGCTGTAACCCCCTCTTATTTCAATCCCTTCCCAAAACATAATGCAAATAAATCGGATAACACTCCAATACAAAATGCTCTTCTTCAATTCCCGTCCTCGGATAGGATGATGCGACATGAAATTCAACATCTCCAATCCTGTGATGATACGTGTTTGGACAACTTCCGAATACGACATACTGACAAGCACAATACTCTATCATTTTGTCCTCATCCGGCTCCAGCGGAGAAGTTTCAAATGGCTTTTCTACATCAACTCCAAATGATGCAAGATATGATGCAATCATAGGATAATCGGCTTTGATTTGCATACAATAGTTTTTGCAGTAGTTACAGCTGCAAAGGGATTCCGGTTTGAGGGAACTATAATATTTTTTCGTTTTCTCTATATCTACTTTCATTCGCTCTGCCCCTGCCTTCAAGCCAAATCCAATCACTACATATCATTCAAATCCATCACCGCCATATGTATCAACTCTCAAATATTTATTATTTTATTTAATCCTGCATGATACATATTATCTAATTCCATTGCTTTTCCCCCGAGTATTTGCTCAATAGGATAATATTCATCATTCAAATCTGCTTTCAAAATTGCGATATCTTTATTTGGATGATTATAATATTCTAAAACCCTCAAACCAAATTCCCTGCCTATTTCTTCACTGCTATCCTCAAGTAGATATATAAAATCCTTATCTCTGTCAGTGATAGCAACATCTCCAAAATCAATGATACCAACAGCTCTATTGTTTTGAATTATAATATGATTACAACCCAAATCACTATGACACAGGGCTTTAACATATTGCGTAATACGTTCATCATTAAGTATTCTTTTATATAAATCATCGATATATTCTTTTGAACTATCAGGTATTTTATTATAAATCAGTTCCCTTAAAGTGTCGTAATCACTTTTATAATCATCGAATACATTCAATTCCAGCTCGTCAATATTAGGTAAAGATATAGAATGCATTTCTCTTAGAAACAATGCAATATCCTGTACTAACTTATCTTTTTCATCATCACTCATATTTTGGTAAATAATAGGGGTTAGTTTATCACCTTTGATTTCTTTATAACCACAAACACCATATTCTTCGCTATAATATTCAACATTAGGTATCTGTAATGTGACTTTACCTTTTAGATAATTTAATACTTGTACCTCTTTTTTTAAATTAATTCTTGCTTCATCATGTTTTGACTGTTTAAATACATATTCATAATTTACAAGATATGCAATACTATCAAACCCCTGTCCTAAAACGAAAATATCATGAACTATTAAGCCAAATTCACTTTCAATGATTTCTTTCATATCCATAAGTTATCTCCTTAGGCAATATAAGGGGTTGTTCGTTAAATACCAATTTTCCAGTTAGGCAAGCTGAAATTTATTTATGTCGTGGATATTCAGGCATCAAATCAATCAATTTAATTGTCCGTCCTTCTTTATCCAATAGAATTTCAATATTTTCCACATCTCCGCCTAAATGCATCATAAATTCTCTG
>JAIDHX010000018.1 GCA_029053015.1 Lachnospiraceae bacterium | reverse complement strand
GGGTTATAGCGAGGACTTTAAGGTACAAGGTGAAGATTCGCCACATGATATTTACTTGTGGGATTATACAATGGATTTGCAGGATCGAAAACCACTGCTTCAAACTACGCCTTTTGGAGTGTATGAAAAAACTGGTGAAGAGAAGTATGCATATTTGGATACCATGACTTCTGAAGAAGTAAGTATGATTGTTCCGAGTGATAATGTGGAAATGTACTACAACAAAAAACTTTACTCCCATCAGATTAATAATTATTATGTTGCATTGAAGGAATTAAGATTTGCATATGACTATATCGAGAAAAATAATGCAAAGGATTTGGTTGTTTTTGAAGGAGTTCAGGTAAACTACTTTGACCAGTCGTTATTAAGTGACAAAGGACCGGATTTTGTTATTTTTCATCTTGCAGACGATGAGAGAAAAACACAGATTTATATAAAGTTAGAAGTAAACGGAGACGAAGTTACAGTTTTAAATGAAGATGTGGTTCTAAAGTATATTCATGATTAAACAACAATTGAAAACGAGGATGAATTGTTATTGCTTCCATTGAGCATAGGTGAATATGCCCAATATTGGAAGCCGGCACAAGATATTTGTGTAAAGCTTATGGAACATAGCAAGTCCTAATACGGGCTAATGCTGCATTAGGACTTGCGTATATTGCAAGAAATCATAGAAAGTTAGACAAAAGAATTGTTAAACCATATTTATTAAAAGAGCTAAGAGAGGATAAGGAATTTAGCAAGTAAGCATGACATGGAATAAAACTCTGGCAATTTCACCAACTTATGTTGAAGTTTCTGGAGGCGTATGATAATATGCAAAGCAATAACCTGGAATTTATAGGAGGAGATGAAAGTGATTGAAATAAGAGATGGATTAACAGTTGATGAATATCATGATTTGAGAAGATCTGTGGGATGGAATATTAAAAATATACACATAGTAGAAAACGCAATAAAGAATAGCGTGATTATTAAAAAGGCGATATATGATAACAAAGTTATAGGTATGGGCAGGGTAATAGGAGATGGACTATATTATCTGGTCGTTGATGTTGTAGTTGATCCAAAGTATCAAAAACGGGGGATAGGTAAAAAAATTATAGATGAGATCATAAAAGAAATTGAAAATAGAACAGAAAAAGGTCAATCAAGTAGTATAAATTTAATGTCAATGGGTGGAAAAGAAGAGTTTTATGAAAAGTGTGGTTTTACAAAAGTGCCTTTTGGATATACAGGATATGGTATGATTAAAAGAATTGAAAAGTAAAAATTGACAAGTTCCGGTTTTCGTGGAGTTATCCGTTATGGATAGTTCCCTGTCCCGGCCCTTTGACGACGAATTATAGGGAATAGAGCATTAGCAACCTTGATCTGAAAAGGGAGTTCCAGATCGTATTGAAAAGTTTCTAATGGTGCCATACAAGACAATGGATATGATCTTATCGATACCGAAAGTGACTAACCTGGTCCACTAATGGGAATATGGCTGAAAACGGAATCAGCGGGCGAAAATTGGCCCATTATCAAAAAAATGTTCCAAAACGAAAAATCAGAATTTATGGAGGTAATGGAAATGCGGAGGGTGAAACTTACGATTACCGAAAGCCGATGTCGAAGTGGCTATTTTAAGCAAGGACAAGAATTTATTGTTGAGGATTTGTGCCCTCCATTATGCCACGAATTGTGGAGCAACATCTATCCTCTTGTTTATGCTCTACAAAATGGAGCTGATCTGGATTACGGTAATGTCCGCGCTAAAATGTTCGATGCAAAGTGCCCAGACGAATGTAGAGTATGCATTCACGGAGAAACCATAGAAGATTGACAGAAAGTTGATGGTATACACATTGGCAAATTTGCTGATCGGTTGCAGCAATATATGAATGGAAGCAGTGGTTAAAAAGGAATTTGTGGAGGTTACTATGGACTGCTTTGCAGATGAAAGAGACTATAAAATATTAGAGAAGGACAAATATACATTTTTTGTGCTTGGCCGCATTATGGGCGGAGAATGCGAACTGCTTTTAACTGATCATGAAAGGTTAATTATTTGCTTTACATGCAATCCGTATCCGGTATGGATATGGACTCCGGATGATGTGGCGAAAGAAGAAAAGGAAAAAGCCTATGAGCTTGTCAAAGAAAATGGTTTGCTCACTGAGGGGCATACTTTCAATTTGAAATATGACTTAGCCGATTATTTTATAAGAAGAGCGTCGGAAGATAAACTGGTTCTATCCATTACAACAAATATGTTTGCCTATGACTGCCCAAACCCCATAGAACCGTATGTACGGGCCGACGGCGAATTACATAGATGTGTGGCGGAGGATATCGACGAGCTGGTTGAGTTTATGGATCTCTTTCATAGAGAAACCGGGGTAGATCAAGATAGTCTCGAAGCATATCGCCGCAAAGCGGAGGAAGCCATAAGAAGTGGCAGTCACTTCCTTTGGAGAAATGCAGAAGGCAGACATGTGGCTATCTGTAACTTCAGACCAAATGGTGATTTGGCAGGTGTCGGATTAGTGTATACGCGTGAGGAGTATCGAAGAAAGCACTACGCAGAAAATCTTGTTTATCAGGTCACCCAAATGGCAAAGGACGCAGGATATATGCCTATGCTTTATACTGATGCAGATTATGCCGCATCGAATGCTTGTTACGAGAAAATCGGATATGTCCTTAGAGGCAAGCTGTGTACCGTAGGCTGAGAACGATAACTTCCGGTTTGTTGGTAAGATGAAGAAATAAGTCGGTATTTATGGAGGAAACAAGACATGAAACTTGTAGTTATTACCGGTACATGTGGGGCTGGCAAATCAACGATAAAGGAGGAAATAGAAAAGCGCCTCGACTCATGTCGATATGTCTGTATAGATACAGATGAAGTGGGAATTAACTGGTGGGATTATGCGGGAACGGATTATGAACATAAGTACAGTGATGACTGTCTGGAAGAAGCTGTACGTCGGGCTGACGGAAGGAATCTGGTGTTTGCCAGTTGTCTGAATCCGCAGGATTATATTGGAAAACATACGATTCCCGAAAATATCGAATCGACATACTTTATTGTACTGTGTCCGACCGACGAGAAGATTGAACAACGTCTTCGTGCCAGACCTAAAGAACGCGGATTTGATTCTGATGAGGCTATACGACCACAGATTGCATATAATCAATGGTTTCGGAAAAATAAGGGAAAGGTACCGCTGTTCATTGATAACAGTGATATGTCTGTTGAGGAAACGGCAGAAAGGATTATTTCCTTTATCACAGGCTTGCCTAAATAATCAAATCAGAAGTTAGAGAGGAATAGGAAATGGAGTACATATTTGAAACAGAGCATTTAAAGATTAGAAAATTTGAACTTGAGGATGCCCGATGTTTGTATAAAAATCATTTGGAGGAAGAGGTAAAAAAATGGATTCCGAATGAAAGTTATGCAGATATCGAAGAAACAGAGGAAGCAATCAATTTCTATATTGATTGTGTAAATAATAAGCATTTACCATATGTATTGGCTGTTGAATTAAAAAGTACAGGCGAATTGATAGGTGATACGGGTGTAAATGAAGTGGAAGGAAATCCAAATGAGGTGGAAGTCGGCTACGGAATTTGTAAAAAGTATAGCGGAAAAGGGTATGCGACTGAACTTTTAATGGCAATGACAAAGTATATAGCTGAAACTTTTGAGATAAACATTTTATATGGACGTGTTATGCATGGGAATCATGCTTCGGTAAGAGTTCTTGAAAAGAATGGTTATGAATTTGTCAAAGAAGAATTAGGAGCAGAAGATGACCCTTATGGTAATGGAATGTTAATTTACAAAAAAGTATGTTAATTTTGGATTTATGGAGGAAAGCAGAATGAGAAAATTTGCAGTTTTATTATATCCGGACTTTTCTTTGCAGGAGATAACCTGTCTGACATCAGCACTAACGGTCTGGTTTGACGAGAAGATTGATTACATTGCAAGCGAGAATAAGGAATATTACAGCGAGGATGGTTTGCGGGTTATTCCTACCAAAACAACGGCAGAGGCAAAGATTACAGACTATGATTGTGTAATTTTGCCGGGGACAATCAATCCGTTGCCTGCGTTGTTTGATGACAAGTTAATCGAATTTATTAGGAGCGGAAATGGTTCGGACATCGTTTTCGCGGCAATTTCATCCTCACCAATTTTATTATCTAAAGCAGGCATTCTAACGGGTAAGAAGTTTACTTCGGGCTTTTTTATGCAGATGGCAGACACTTTTGACTTTGTGGAAAAAGATAACTTCACACACAAAGGAATCGTGGAAGATGGAAACGTCATAACAGGGATTGGTATGTTTTTCAGAGAATTTGCGGAGGCTGTATTGAACAGATTTGGATATGACATCGGCAACAACTTCATGCGTGATACCCCGGGCGAATATACAGAGGAAGAACTGACTTTCTATTGGTCAGATGATGACTACAAGGAATTTTTGGAGGAATTGAAAAATTGGGGTTTATGAAAGAAGGACAAGGGGAGCATGGCAGATATGAAAAAAATCATTCTTATTTTAGGAGCAAATGGGGTTGGTAAAAGTACAACCTCAGAAATATTATTACAGAAATTAGCCAAGTGTGCATTTATAGATGCTGATTGGTGCCGGGCAATTAATCCATTTCCCTTTACAGATGCAACTAAAATAGCAGTGACAAATAATATTTATTCTTTGTTCAAAAATTATCTTCTTTGTGAAGATATAGAATTTGTTATATTTCCATATGGATTTCATGGAGAACGTAAACAAATATTTGAACAAGTATTAAGCAGGCTTAGACAAGATGGTATAGCATTTGAGTTGTGTCCTATCATTCTAAAATGTGACAGGGAAGAGAATATAAAGAGAGCGGTAAAAAATGGAAGAGAAAAAGAACGGATTGAACGAGGTATGAAGAATACTTATGGTTTTTATGATACCTATACATATCCTCAAATTGATACAACACATATGCAGCCAGAAGATGTAGCAGGAAAAATTTTGGATATTTTGAAATTATCCTAGTACTGCAATTTTAGTTTTCAGAAGGGAGATAAAATGCGTCGTTCGGATAGGGAAGTAAAAGAATTGGAAGATATTGTAGCAATTATGAAAAAATGCGATGTGTGCCGAGTTGCTTTAAACAATGATGGCTATCCGTATATATTGCCGCTCAATTTTGGGATGTGTATAAAAGAAGGTAAAATTGAGTTGTATTTTCATGGAGCCGTGGAGGGCACAAAGTATGATTTAATTGAAAAAGATAATAGAGCTAGTTTTGAAATGGATTGTGAGCATAGACTGGTAACAGAAATTGAACGCGGGAGTTGTACAATGGAGTATGAAAGCGTTATCGGACAAGGGTACATTGAAATGCTTTCTGATGATGAAAAGTACGATGCTTTATGTATTTTGATGAAACATTATCATCAGGAAGATTTTCCGTTTAACAAATCCGTAATGCCCCATACAAAAGTTTTCAAACTGGTAGTAGAGAAGGTAACAGGAAAAAGAAGGATGAAACGAAGCAGGAATTAGAGGAGATTTATAAAGGATATGACCGTAAATGAAAAAATGAAGCTTGTGATTGATTTAGCAGAACAGGCATTAGAGAAAAATGAGTTACCGATAGCATGTATTATATTTCATAATGACACGATCGTAACACAGAGCCACACATCGGAAAGCAAAGATAAAAGATTGTTGGTTCATGCGGAGATAAACGCCTTGCTTGAACTGGATAAGAAAAGAATAAACGCGAAAGAAAAAATGCAAATGGAATTGTTCACAAATTTAGAGCCTTGCATGATGTGTCTGGGTGCAGCGATATCATCATTTGTCGGTAAAATATACTATTCTCTTGATGCGTCTTCTGATGGTGCGGCGAAATGGGCTGAGAAAACCTGGGCTGAACATCATACAGAATCATCCTTTTGTCTTCCTGCCATTACATCAGGAATATTAGAAACGGAAAGCAGAGAATTATTTAAGCGGTATATAGACATCCATAAAGAAGGTCCTTTGGTAGAATGGGTGAAAACTATCATCTGACATTAGGGTGGGGAAAAATACACTTGTTATACCGCAGGATACTGTCAGGAGAGAGGAACATGATTTATATTGTAGACAATATTTTTAATTACTTTATATATCTATTTATAAGTCATTTCGGCTTTAGATTAAGTCCAAGAAAAAATAAGCTTTTTATTGGTGCATCTGCGTTAATTATGTTATTTGCGGGTGTTTTCAATGCGTATTTTGATATAAATTCTCCGATTGTATATATATTTTGGAGTGTGCTTTCCATAAGTTTATTTTTTGAGGATAATCTGATACATCTTATCCTATTAAGTTTTGGGCTTATGTATTTTACCGGAATCGTTGATACATTTAGTGTAATGCTGCTGCAAGTTATATTAATAGGAGGAGGGATTGACGCTGCAGATATAGCATGGTGGATGGAATCCGCCTATATTCTTTCGTTTCTTGTATATCTTTTGGTATATGTTCAGCTTCTAAAAAAGAATGAAGTTTATTTATGCGATATAGGGCTTAAGTATAAGATTGCACTTTTAATACAGGGTAGTATTTTTCAAATGTTCTATAATTTTGTCTTTGCGTTTTTTGACGAGAATAGAGCAATGTATAGTTTGAATGCATATGTAACATTTTTTGTCAGTATCGCAGGTGTAATTTATTCCATCTTTCTTACGCTTAGTCTTGCTATTAAAAATATACTGTATAATAGGCAAAATAGAGAGCTTCAATCTTTTATGTATATGCAAAAGCAGCAGTACGATTACCAGTTGCAGCAGTCGGCAGCAATACGGCGCTTTAAACATGATTTGGTAAATCATATTGGCGCGCTTAGAGAGTTGATTAATCAAAAAAAGATCGGAGATGCTAAGGATTACATAGATACAATCTGGGATATGCAGGAGGATTTTGATTTAAAGATTCATACGGGGGATGGTTTTCTTGATGTTATTATAAATTATTATTTATATTTGGCGGAAAAAGAAAACATAGAGTTTGCCGTGTCGGGAAAGCTGACGGAGAAAATGCCTCTTGAGATGGTTGATATTACCTCTCTTATGGGAAATGTATTACAGAATGCGATGGAAGCAGCAGAAAAAGCCGCCGTTCCCAAAATCAGGGTTGAACTTGTAGAACATAAAAGGGAAATTTTTATTGTTGTCAGTAACAGCATAACGGACAAAATAAACGCAAAAAACGGCTTTCTGGTAACATCAAAAAAGGACAAAGAGAACCATGGCTTTGGTATGAAAACCATTGCTGCGGCAGTTGAAAAATATCATGGTGAATATTATACGGATTTCATAGAAGAAAATGGAAAAGGAATGTTTAAAATCAGTATTGCGATTCCACGGGAGAACAAAGCATGCAGATAGGTATTGTAGAAGATGAAGCAGTATGGAGAGATAGGATACAGGATGTTATTGAAAAATATTGCCGTGATAAAAATATTATCTTTAAAATGCATGTATATAGTAATGGAAGAGATTTTTTGAAAAATGCAGATGTTGATTTACTGTTTCTGGATATTGAACTTGCAGAAGGCGAAGATGGCTTTGAGATAGCTGAAAAGCTGATGAATGGCGGAAGTCAATGTAAGATATGTTTTTTGACTTCACATACGGAGCTGGCCAGATTGGGTTATCGGGTGAATGCATTCAGGTACATTGACAAAAAACATTTGGAGGAAATCGATGAAGCGCTTGATTTTTTCCTGAAAACCAGAGTTCAGGACAGGGTTGTTTATTGTCATGGCACCGACGGGATCCAGATAAAGATAAACTTGAATGAGCTTTTGCTTGTTGAGACAAGTGGAAGGAAACTAAGGTATCTTATGTTGGATGGCAGAGAACATTTTTGTGAAGGACGGATATCCGAAGCAGCACAAAGCTTATCCCAATTTGGCTTTTTCCATATACAACGGTCGTATATTGTCAATTTAAAATATATTAACGAGGTAAACAGCCGTGAAGTTACGCTTTGCAATGGGATAAAGGTAGTAATTGGAAGGGTGCACGGTCAGGAGTTTAAGAAAGAATTCTTTAAATGGCGAATGTGGTTCGATAATTAATTTGTGTCGTTTATGCAAAAATGATGTCGTTTATGCAGGAAGTATTTCATTGTCTTTTGCACTGTGATATAAATAAGGCGTTAATTATATTGCAGGAGGATAAAAAAATGAGAAAAATGGCAATGGCGGCAGCAGCGGTAGTGATAATAGCAGCACTTTCATCATGTGGTCAGGCAAAGAGTCCGGAAGACGATAAATCAGACATGATGGGCAGTATAACAGGAATAGGTGATGATACCGGCGAAGTACAGGAAATACAAAATGATGATAGTGCCGGTTCAGATGATGCGAATCCGGCAGAAAACCCGGAAGAGGCGGGGCAGACAGTAACAGAGATAAAAGGAGATGAAACAGAAAATGCAGATTCGGAAATGACAGCAGAAGAACTGTTAGATTTATTTATCAATGGCTCAATAAGCGCAGTTGACTCCACAGATTTGACATCGACATTTTATATTACTGATTTCAATATGGACGCATATTCTGTTGGAGAGAACGTCGATCTTGACAATGATGGAGAAAACGAACTGATTATTTGCGGTCCTTATGGCGGAGTATACCTTGATGCGCGTGATAACAAGGTTTATGAATTTGCTGTAGGAGAGGGCACTGCACTCGTTCTTTCTTATACCTATTATAATGGCGCTATATGGATTATGTATAGCAACAGGTCGAGTGCAGGATTTGAATTTTACCATATGGAAAAATTTGAAGGAGCTGATAACTTAGTTGCAGAAATGAATTTCGGCGAGGAACTTGCTGACCCAAATAATGCAGAGGCGGGAATGAAATATACATTGAATGGAGCTGAAATTTCATATGATGAATATACAGAATTATGCAGCAAAATTTTTGCCGCTCAAGTAGATACAAACTAAAGAATCGATATTTACGGAGGAAACGGAAGTGGACGGATATGTCATCAAAAACATGGAAAGTGAAGACGAAATCAAAGGCAAAGGATATGTTCATTACAAATCTTGGCACGAAACCTACACAGACCTTATTGATGCGGAATACCTAAAAAGGCATACACTTGAAAAATGTATCGCAATAGCTCACAAATGGCCCGACAACATCATAGTAGCGAAAGATGGAGAGAGGATTGTTGGATTTGTGGGTTATGGCGCTTATCGTGATGATACGCTTCCTGCCCATGGTGAGATCTTTGCAATTTATGTTCTTGCTGAATATCACGGCAGGAGAATAGGCTATGAGTTGATGAATGCGGCGCTTGAAAAACTCTCTGCGTATAAGAAGATTGCGGTTTGGGTGTTGAAGGGAAATGACAAGGCAATTCGCTTCTACGAAAGATATGGATTTCGCTTTGACGGAAAAGAAGCGGAAGTCATGCTCGGCACTCCAAACACGGAACTAAGAATGATTTACGAAATGGACTAAAACAAATAGATTATAAGGAAGGAGTCGGTTGATTTTTTTAGTCCCGGAAAGTATAATGTACTCATAGGAAGGTATGTGAATGATATGTGCGTAAATGAGTGATAAAAGAAAACACACAGGAGAGGAGTGAGTCTATGAGAAGAATGCAAGCATTTTATCGAAGCGGAGTCAAGAACTCCTTTGCTCATGCAGAATAGCAGACATATAGAATTCTGTATGAGCGAAAAAACTGTATGTTCTGCTGTTTCTGCACTTTATTTATTCTAAGATAAATAAGGAGCGGTGAAGATGAAATATTTAAATGCAGCAGAAATATTGCCGGAACACCTATTGAAAGAGCTTCAAATGTATGTCGATGGAGAGATCCTATATATTCCAAAGACCGCCTCAAAAAAAGAGTGGGGAGCCGTTAATGGTTCACGGATATTCTATCAAGAGAGAAACAAGGAAATTCAAAGACTTTTTCAATTGGGATATTCCATAGATGCTTTGGCCAATCAATATGGTCTGGCATATAGTACAATCAAAAAAATAGTATATTGTTAATCGTAAGGCGCCTGTGTGATGCAACACAGGCGCCTTTTTGTAGCAAATTTGATTATAATCATTCTCTCTACTTGTGAGTCTGCAATAGGGTTTATACAATGGTATTGTAGCACTGAGCGGAAGGAGAGATAACGAATGAAAAATATTACGACTAGACAATTTAGTATATTGGGTGATTGTGGGAAGATTTATCAGTTTATGTTGGACATCTATGAGAGGGATTGGAGAAACGGTGTGGCGGCTCCTTTCTTTGAATATGCCTACTCGTCGTTTTCCTATTGGATGGACATATCCTATTCCTACAAGAACCGTATCTGGGAAGACAATGGAGAGATTGTGGCATTTTGTTTTTATGAAAACCCCGTGACAGATATTTGTTTCAGTCTAAAGCCGGGATATGAAGAACTTGCTCCGGAGATGATAGCTTATGCGGACGAGCATATGCCTAAGAAAGATGGAAAAAACCAACTGACTCTTTCCGGTGAACAAACCGCATTAATAAATGCTGCAAAAGAACTGGGATACCGTCAAGTTTATGAGCTAAACGATATGCAATTTGATTTTGAGGATGTATTGGACTACCCGTTGCCGGAGGGTTTTCATTTTGTTAAGCCGGAAGAATATGACATGGATAAGATAAGCAAGTGTTGCTGGAAAGGCTTTGATCATGAGGAAACTGAGGGCGCATGGGATCATCAATATGAACAAAACAATTACCAACAACAGGTAGCCCCTCATGCAACAAAGGAGCTTGACGTCATAATTGCGGATGAACAAGGTGAGTATGCATGCTATGCGGGAATGTGGTGGGTTCCCAAAAATAAATTGGCTTATATGGAGCCCCTTTGCACGATTCCGGAGTATCGGAACAGAGGTCTCGCGGCTGCGGCATTATCGGAAATGTACCGCAAAACAAAGAAACTAGGTGCGACCCATATGACTGGCGGAGATAATGAGTTCTATAAAAAAATCGGCTATAAGTCCGCGGTGAAATGGACGTATTGGAAGAAAGAATAAGCTGATAGGCATGAATGGGTCGCTTATGTAGGAAGGCAAGTGAAAATTATGGAAATTAGGCGATATAAACATGATGCAGCCTATTCCTATACATTGGGAATGGCTCTTACAATTGAATTGATCTCCCAAAAGGACTCATACCTTATACGAAAAATATATGTTCATCCTGATTATGTGCCAAAAGATAACAAATACAATATTTTTAAAATTTGTAATGAAGCGCAATTGCCTATCGAAATAAATCAAAAAGTTTTTAATTGTTTATCAACGAAAGAAAATGTTTATGTTATAGGTATATTTGACAAACATGATAGGAATGTTGAATCCGGAAAGTCGCATGTTGTTTTGGTCAACCCCAGCGATTCAGGAAACTTAGGTACGATTTTACGGACAGGGCTGGGATTTGGATTCAGGGACTATGTTATTATTAAACCCGGCGTTGATATATACGATCCAAAAACAATTCGATCTTCGATGGGCGCTTTTTTTCATGTCCGATTTACATATTATGATTCGTTTGAACAGTATAGGCAGAAATTTTTAAATTATCAAATGTATTTATTTATGCTGGACGGAAAATTCAATTTGAAGGATATTAAAAAAATGCCGCAGAACCCCCCTTTTTCTCTCGTTTTTGGTAATGAGGGTTCGGGGCTTCCCGATATTTTTCATAATTACGGGGACAGCATATATATTGAACATAATCACGAAATTGATTCCCTTAACTTATCCGTTGCTTTTGGCATTGCTGCTAATGCGTTTTCGGAATAATTATGTACGGAGATTTTTATGGCAAATCCGAAGGGGCGACAGCCTAAAGTGCTGTCGTCCCTTTGAATTATGATAAATAGGAGCCGTTCCCTAAAAAATTGTGAAAGTATTTCAATCAGTTCTTCATGTTCGGTTTATATTATGATATAATTTTTTATAGGTTTTTCTTTCCCTCATTTTTTCCCCTATGAGAGTTCGTAACAGTTCTGTTATGATTTTGGGGATTGCCGGTGGTAATGGGCTGGAACATATTGACAAGAATAAATTTCAAAAAGTATACGGCGTTGATATTAACAGAGAATATTTAACAACAGTCGCGGAGAGGTATTCCGATTTTTCTGATATATTGGATACGATTGTTTCCCAAAAGCAGTTGAACGAGTACAGCCGAAATATGTTTCATGCATTATTCAAATAAATGTAGATAACAGTTGGATATCCGATTCGCCATATATCCATGTATTTGATAATCTTGACAAAGTTCATACGCAAGTGGAAGAGGAATTTTTGATTCAGACGTTGAAAGGGATTGGATATAAACGAATCGCACAGACAGAAAATCTATTACCGAATGGAAAGAAGCTGGTTCAATTAGATTTTGAACAATAACTTTCAGGTTTGCCGCGAAACTAAAAAGAGAGCAAAATTGGAATTTTAAGGGAGAATCAACATGGATAATCAACAAAAAGGCACTATTTTAACATTGCTGAAAGTTGATAAAATGAACAGAAATTATACAAATAATTATTGGTTTTCATATAAGGATTTCTTAGACCCAACAGATGATTTTACGGATTTCTCATGTGAACGTCTTGATGGAAAACAAGGGTACATTGCCTTGATTGAAAATTTGCTTAGCATAGATGGAACTGCGAAAATTTTTGTACAAGTCTATGGATTGGAAGAAGATAATAATGAGCAGTGCATTTGTGCAGATACCTTGATTATTTTCAGCAAATTATCGCTTTATGAGATAAAACAAATTTTTAATGCGCCACAAGATATATTTCCAAGCGATATTGGAGAGGAAACAGAGCTTTCGCAACCAACTTTTCTCATTGGTGATAATGGAGAACTAATTCCAAGTACAAAGCTATTTAGTGATGATTATTTTATTTATTATTGTTGGTGGGATTGATTTCCGGCTTGTTGATAAGATGAAGAAATTGAAAAATCGGAGTTTTTCGCACTGTAACGAAAACCTCCAAAAATATAAATATACAATGAGGAGTGTCTATTATGCGTGTTAAAATTCCCGCTCACCTATCCATATCCTTTGCCGTGGCCATCCTTTGCAGTCTGGCGGTCCTGTACGCCACCATACCTCTCTACCAGTCCTACATCGAAAAAACCGCCTACCCGGCCTACCTGGAGACGGTGGAGACTGGCCCGGGCAGCGTGGGCTATGACGCTGCCGAAAACACGCCCCATGCCACCTCCCTGGCGGACATCCGGCAGTATGATACCTTTGCCCTGGAGGTGATCCACTACAAGTCCGCGGATGTAGTGGAGAACCAGCGGTACTACAACCTGACCCTGCCCAATGGCGAGGTGGTCATCGGTCATCTCTCCGGTGACGCGCACATCCAGGGCATCGGCACCACGGAGAGCGGCGACGCGCTGTACCTGCTGCCCGTGGGCCGCTGGAACACTTTGAACCTGCCCGCCGACTACTCCGGCGCCCTCTCCGGCGAGGGCTATGCGGACAGCGTCCACTTTGTGGAGTGTGTGGGGGATAAATATCTCACCATAGGCGAGTTCGCCCTTCAGCAGCCCGGCTACCAGATTGTCAGCAAGCTGTGGATCGGGGTGTTCATCCTCGTCTACATTGTCTGCGCAACCATCCTAAAGCGGCGGAAAAAGGCCCGCCAGGCGGCTCAGGGAAAATAATATCAACATTAATGACCCGACAGAGAGCAAGCTGCAAAATTCCAACTTGAAGGGAAGTAAAAAAAGTGTATCTATATCATTATTATGATAAAACAACGGGGCCATTTCGGAATTTATCAGACTTACCTGTTGAACAGGCGAAGTCGGTTCTGGAAATAATAAAAACGACAAAGCCGAACTCACAAGGTGCGCAGAGACATGATAAATATGTTGAATATAGACGGAATTGTGAAAGAATAATTCGAACAGAGTTTGCCAAAAAGGGAGGACAAATATCCAGAGTGGCGCCACATTATATGGTGGTTGAACATAGTCCGTGGTTATCTTCATGGTTTGAAAATTGTGACTTTATAAAAATACCAATTGAAGAATTTGATATTTTGGAGATAATTGACAAGTATGGACTTCCGCAGGATTGGAATGATGACGGAAAATACGGTCCTGAAAGATATATTGAGGTTCATGTATGGAGTGATGAGACGATTAAACGATATGGATATAAGTAGAGATGGTGATAATCAAAATTGATATAATTTGCATATTGGCTGGGAGATGAATTAAATATTTAGGGAGAAAAATGTATGGAAAATATAGAAATAATCCCATTAGTGGGTATAAAATGGAATGATAAATCAATAGCCCTGTCATCTTCAAAAGAAGAGGTGAGAAATTTATTAGGCGTGCCCTGTAAAGAATGGAAAAATGCATGGTATTATTTTAATAATGAATTACGGTTTGATTTTGATGAAAAAGGAGGACTGGAGTTTATTGAGTTTCTGGGCGGAATTGATGGAGAAGTCCAGCCTGAGATATATGGAGCGGCTGCATTTAAAACGGAGGCAGAAGAACTGTATCATATTCTTTTGGAAAAAAATAATGGCAGTGCCGGGGACAATGAAAACGGTTATAGTTATGTTTTTCAGAATATTAGTGTTGGTGTTTTCAGGGAGGCAGTTCCGGAGAGTGTTCATGAAATGATAGAAGAAGCAAGAGCAGAAGGCGTTTCAATGTCTGCTGCAGATATTGAATATGAAATGAGAAAAGCAAATCACTGGGCGACTATAGGTATCGGGATAAAAGGCTATTACGGATAATTAAAAAAGATTCAAGAATTTTAAAGATGGGAGACGATATGAAAAATGACAATATTCCCAAAATAGGAATGCGCAATATTAAAACAGCTTTTGCGGCAACATTATGTGCAATGCTGTATTACTTGGTACATAGAACACCTACCTTTGCGTGCATTGGTGCAATTTTCGGCATGGGAAGCGACTTGCAAAGTTCCAAACAAAATGGCGGAAACCGCTTGTTTGGTACGATTATCGGCGGTATCATAGGAATGGCACTTTTCCGCTTCTACCTCATCTTTTTTCCTGATGGCAGGGATACGCTGCTGTTGGTGCCATTGGTATTTCTTGGAACAGTCCTATTGATTTATGTTTGTCAGATTTTTTGGAAAGGCGGCGTTCAGCCAGGCGGAGTCATGCTGTGTATTCTGCTTTTCAGCACGCCGGTAGAAAGCTACGTCAGTTATGCGCTAAATCGTATTGTAGACACGGCAATCGGTGTAATCATCGCATTGCTTGTTAATAGTGTTTTTCCCGGCGGATTTACGTTCCAATGGATGGAGAAAAAGTTTGGAAAGAAGAATAGCAGCAGTACAGATTCATCAGCGGAGGAGATTTAATATGATAGCTATAATAGGTGCAAGTACTTTTTCAATCGTAATTATTTTATCAGTGCTTATAATTTGCGGTTTGCCATTAGGAGAATTGACAATGGGAGGGCAATATAAAGTTTTTCCTAAAAAATTGAGGGGTGTTTTAGTGACACAACTTATTTTGCAGATATTTTTTGTGATTATAATTTTACAAATGGGTGGATTTATACCATTATGGTTTTCACGTAATGTGACAAAAATAATCTGTATTGTTATGGCGGTGTATCTTTCATTTAATACGGTTATGAATTTTATTTCAAAAAGTAAAAAAGAAAAATATATCATGACACCACTCTCGTTGATTTCAGCAGTATGCTTTTGGATTACTGCATTATGAATATGATATAATCAAGGCAGTAAATCTAAGTGGGGGATATCCTGTATTGTGTGTCGCACTGATGTGTTTGAGTATGGAATAATTTGGAAGCAAATGTTGCAGACAGAGGAGGAAAAATATGTTTTTTGAATCATTGTGGCATGAGTTTGCATTGATTCCCGAGGTGGAAGCAATTGCATTGGGCGGGTCAAGAGCCGGTACACATTACGATGAAAAATCGGACTATGATTTATATATTTATTGTACCCGGACGCCGGAAGAGAGCATCCGAAAGCAGATTCTGGAAAAGTATTGTCAATACATGGAGATTGGAAATGCTTTTTGGGAGCTTGAGGACGACTGTACACTGAAAGACGGAGTGGACATTGATATTCTTTATAGAAATCTGGAAGGTTTTTCGCAGGAAATTCATTCGGTTGTCGAAAAGCATATGGCACATAACGGCTATACCACCTGTATGTGGCACAATCTTTTACATAGCCGGATTCTTTATGATAAAAACGGAAAACTGGCAATGCTGCAGCGCCAATATAATATTCCTTATCCGGATGAATTAAAGGACAGTATTATCCGGCAGAATCTGCGGCTGCTGAGAGGAAATCTTCCCTCATATAATCTGCAGATTAAAAAAGCGGCAGCCCGCAAAGACTGGGTAAGTGTCAATCACAGAACCGCAGCTTTTCTGGAATCTTATTTTGATATTATTTTTGCGTTGAATAAGCTGACTCATCCGGGAGAAAAGCGGATGGTGCAGTATGCAAAGGAGCAGGCAGAAGTGCTTCCGGTTCATTTTGAGGAAAACCTTAATTGTCTGTTCCGGAATCTGTTTACGGATTCAGACATGCTTCTGCAAACCATTGAGGCGATAATTTCCGACTTAGAGAATGTAATGAAAATATAAGTTGCACTTTTTGCAAGGTGAAAAGGTCAAAATCGCATTGACACAGGGCATGATAGATGCTATCATAACAGAAAGATAGAGGTTGCGTGCTTCAATAGTAGTCCTTTTGATGTGGCAGACACAGGCGAGAAAGGTTGAAAGGGGAGGACGCCGAAAGAGGAGATGAACTGCAGTCAAGTCTTGGGCATACAGTAAATAACTGTATGACTGTCATCTAAGGTTAGATGGGGCGCTATCGGAATGGAAACAGGAGGATCCGGCCCGTATTGCGATATGGGTCGTTTTTGTTTTCTATGATTTGCAGAATCGTACAGCGCTCTGTGGGTTAAAAGTTTGAGGAGGAAAGAGATGTCTATTTTTAAAGGTGCGGGTGTTGCCATTGTAACGCCCATGAAGGCAAACGGCGAGGTAAATTATGAAAAGTTTGCTGCGTTAATTGAATTTCAGATTGAGAACGGTACGGATGCCATTATCGTATGTGGCACGACGGGAGAGGCTTCTACCCTGTCTCATGAGGAACATTTGGAGGTCATTAAGTACTGCACGGAGAAGGTTGCAGGCAGGGTTCCCGTGATTGCGGGAACGGGCTCCAACAGCACGGAGACAGCGATATATCTCTCGACGGAAGCCGAGAAATACGGCGTGGATGGTCTGCTCTTGGTCTCCCCTTATTACAACAAAGCGACACAGAACGGTCTTTACACGCATTTTAAGACGGTGGCGGATGCAGTGAAACTGCCGATCATCCTTTATAATGTACCCAGCCGGACGGGCTGTAACATTTTGCCGGATACCATCGTAAGGCTTGTCACAGAGGTAGAAAATATTGTAGGGGTTAAGGAGGCAAGCAGCAATATCAGCCAGATTGCCAGACTGGCGGCAAAAGCGGGCGGCAAGGTGGATATCTACTCCGGCAACGACGATCAGATTGTGCCGATTCTCTCGCTGGGCGGCATCGGTGTTATCTCGGTGCTTTCCAATGTGGCGCCGCGTCAGACCCATGATATCTGTGAAAAATATTTTGCAGGAGATGTAAAGGGCAGCATGGAGCTGCAGCTTAAGGCGATGGAGCTCTGTGACGCACTGTTCTGTGAGGTCAACCCGATTCCGGTGAAGAAAGCGCTCAACCTGATGGGCATGGAAGCAGGCGGACTGCGGCTTCCGCTTACCGAGATGGAAGAGGCAAATGCAAAGAAGCTGGAAAAGGCAATGAAGGATTTCGGGATACTGTAAAAGTGAGGTAGCTATGTACAAAATAATAATGAGCGGCTGTAATGGAAAAATGGGCCGCGTGATTTCCGGTTTGGTTGAGGCGGATGAAGCGGCGGAAATTGTGGCGGGCATCGATATCTATGATGACGGACACAATGCATATCCGGTTTTTGCAAATATTGAGGACTGCAATGTGGAGGCAGATGTGCTGATAGACTTCAGCGCAGCGTCAGGCACGGAAAAGCTGCTTGCCTACTGTGAGAGCAGGAAGCTTCCCTGTGTGTTCTGTACCACGGGTCTGTCCGAAGAGCAGAATTTGCTCCTGCAGAAGACGGCTGAAAAGGTGGCAGTTTTAAAATCTGCAAACATGTCTTTAGGTATCAATCTGCTTTTAAAAATGTTGAAGGAGGCTGCGTCCGTGCTGGCGCCGGCGGGCTTTGACATTGAGATTGTAGAAAAGCACCACAACCAGAAGGTGGATGCGCCGAGCGGCACAGCGCTTGCGCTTGCGGCTTCCGTCAATGAAGAGCTGGGCGGAGAGTACGAATATGTGTATGACAGAAGCGGGGTGCGGCAGAAGCGCAGTAAAAAAGAAATCGGTATATCCGCAGTCCGCGGCGGTACGATTGTGGGCGACCATGACGTTATTTTTGCGGGAGCGGACGAGGTGATTACTTTTTCCCATACCGCCTATTCCAAAGCTGTGTTTGCCAAGGGCGCCATACAGGCGGCAAAATTCCTTGCGGGAAAGCCTGCGGGCATGTATGATATGAGCGACGTGATTAAATCCGCAAATGATTGTTAAAAAAAAGTCAACCCCTGCTTCTGGAAAGAAGCGGGGGTTGTTAAGTATGAGAAGAAGTTCTGTGGTGGGAGGTAAAAATGACTGAACTGGAAAGAAAGTATTTAAAAAGTCTGGCGGACCGGTATCCGACCATTGCGTCTGCGGCGACAGAAATCATCAATCTGCAGGCAATCCTGAATCTGCCGAAGGGGACGGAGCATTTCCTGACGGACATACACGGAGAGTATGCGCAGTTCAACCATGTGCTGAAGAACGGTTCCGGTTCCGTGCGGAGAAAGATTGACGAGGAGTTCGGCAATACCTTGAGCAGCCGCGACAAGAAATCGCTGGCGACCTTGATTTATTATCCGGAGGAAAAGCTGGACATTATGATGGAGGAAGAGGAGAATATCGAGGACTGGTATAAGATAACTCTCCACAGGCTGGTGCAGATTACCAAGCGCGTGGCGTCCAAATACACGCGCTCCAAGGTGCGGAAGGCTCTGCCGAAGGATTTTGCCTACGTCATCGAGGAATTGATTACGGAAAAGGAAGAGGTGCAGGACAAGGAAGCCTACTACAATGAAATCATACATACCATTATACGAATCGGAAGGGCGCCGCAGTTTATCGCTGCGCTGAGTCATTTAATCCAGAGGCTTGTCATTGACCACCTGCATATTCTGGGGGATATTTATGACAGAGGACCGGGACCGCATATCATTATGGATACCCTGAGCACTTATCACTCGGTGGATGTGCAGTGGGGCAACCATGATGTGGTGTGGATGGGCGCAGCGAGCGGACATCTGGCATGTATTGCGACAGTTATCCGGATTGCGGCGCGCTATGGCAATCTGGACACGCTGGAGGACGGCTACGGCATCAATCTGATTCCGCTTGCCACCTTTGCGATGGAAACTTATCAGGACACGGACTGCAGTGCCTTTGCCATCAAATATAATACCGACTACAATACCAAGGATTTGAGCCTTGACATGAAGATGCACAAGGCGATAACCATTCTGCAGTTTAAGCTGGAGGGACAGCTTATTCTGCGTCATCCGGAATTTGGCATGGAAAACCGTCTGCTTTTACAAAAAATTGATTACGAAAATAAAACTGTGGAGATAGACGGCACATCCTATTCCATAAAGGACGTGGATTTTCCTACGGTGGACAGGGAAGACCCGTACAGGCTCACAGCGGAGGAACTTAAGGTGATGGAGCGGCTGCGGCAGGCGTTCCTGCACAGTGAAAAGCTGCAGCGTCATGTGCGCTTTCTGTTTTCCAATGGCGGACTGTATAAGGTATACAATTCTAACCTTCTCTACCATGGCTGTGTTCCTTTGACAGAAGACGGAAGCTTTGCCGGTATCTGTATCGGGGGCAGGCTTTACAGTGGTAAGGCGCTCTATGACATTTTGGAAAATTGCGCCCGCATTGGCTACTACGGGACGGAGGGCGAGGAAAAGAGGAACGGGCAGGATATGACTTGGTATATCTGGGCAGGTCCCGGATCTCCCGTTTACGGAAGGGATAAAATGGCGACCTTTGAGCGTTACTTTATCGATGACAGCCGCAGCCATGAAGAAAAGAAAAACAGTTATTACGCGCTGCTTGACAGGGAAGATATCATCGCAAAAATATTGGAAGAGTTTGGACTTCCGGCAGAAAGTTCCCACATTGTGAACGGGCATGTGCCGGTGGAACAGAAAAATGGGGAGTCGCCCATAAAATGCGGCGGGAAACTGCTTATCATAGACGGCGGCTTTTCCAAGGCATTCCACCAAAAAACAGGCATTGCCGGTTACACGCTGGTGTGCAATTCCAGAGGCATGAGGCTGGTATCGCACGAATATTTTGAATCGTCGGAAGCAGCAATCCGTAAGGAATCCGATATTTTTTCGGATACACTTGATGTGGAACTTTTTCCGGTACGGAAGCGCGTAGCGGACACCGATATCGGTCTCGATATCAAGGAAACGATTGCCGATTTGGAAAAACTGCTAAAAGCGTACAGAGAGGGCAGCATTGTAGAGAGAGGAATATAAAAAAAAGAGGGTATTCGCAGTCTGACCGCGAAATGCCCTCTTTTTGGAAAAAGCTACCGTCTTCCCGAAGCGCCTCTTGTGGAGCTACCGTTGGTAGTGTTGTTATTGCCGGAGCCATTTCCGGTCATGTCGTCGGTGATATCTTTGATACCGTCCCCGATATCATTAATAACATCTCCGGCAGTGTTTCCTGCGTCGTCAATGGCATTGCCGATTGCATTGCCGGCGTCATCGATTGCATTGTTTGTACCATTGCTTCTGCTGCCGGAGCTATTTGTAGTACCGTTCGTGGTGTTTCCGCCATTCACGCTGCTACGGCCGTTTGTTCCGTTATTGTTTACACCATTACTGCCTGTGCCATTTCCGGTCGTACCGTTTGTACCCGTTGTACCATTGTTATTGTTGATACTGCCATTGGTGCCTGTTGTACCATTGTTATTGTTGATACTGCCATTGGTGCCTGTTGTACCATTGTTATTGTTTGTGCCGTTGGTGCCTGTTGTACCATTATTGTTGTTGGTGCCGGTATTGCCGGTGGTACTCTCAGTGGTGGTGCCGTTCTGAGAGCCGCCAGCCATATCGCCGTTGTTCTTCTTGGAGCCGCTGCCACATGCTGACAACATGCCGACATAGAGAAGCAGAAGACAAATTGCAAAAGTTTTTTTCATATTTTTCATAATTTCCCTCCATTCCGCCGCAAAAGCGGCAAGTCACAAGTCATGGTTATGACAATAGTATTGTTTGCAGTATGGATGAAAATATGTAAAGTTGAAAATGCAAAAAAATCCAATTTTAAAATTAAAATCAAAAGATTGCTTCATTTTGGTGTTGACAAAGGTATATTATAATGATATCATATTGATATCAAACAAAGGAGGAACAACAGAATGGAAGAAAAAGTGATAAGAGGAAAAAAGACGGGTATGCTGGTTTTACTGCTTTCGATTGTCATTTACGGGCTTGCCATTGCAGGTACTGTAATTGGTGGTATTATGGTGGAGGCAGGCAAAAATCCGGCGCTGCTGATAATCTCAATCGTTCTTTTGTGTGTTACATGGATACTCTGGCCGGGGCTTAAGGTCATCAAGCCGCAGGAGGCGCTGGTGCTTACCCTGTTCGGAAAATATATCGGAACCTTAAAGGAGCCGGGGTTCTATTTTGTGAATCCGTTCTGCAGTTCCGTCAATCCGGCGGCGAGAACCCGCCTGAATCAGAGCGGGGACGTCAGGGATAGAAGCGACGCGGCAGCGGCTGCCGTAGCGGCAGGCGTCACAGTCGGAGCACCTGCAACCATGAAAATTTCCCTGAAGATTATGACTTTAAACAATAACCGCCAGAAGATAAACGACTGCCTGGGAAATCCGGTAGAAATCGGTATTGCGGTGACATGGCGTATTATCGATACGGCGAAAGCGGTATTTAACGTAGACAATTATAAGGAATTTCTTTCCCTGCAGTGTGACAGCGCTCTGAGAAATGTAGTGCGTATTTACCCTTATGACGTGGCGCCGAATGTGGATACCACGGGCGACGGCGTTGCCGACGAGGGAAGTCTGCGCGGTTCCAGTGAGACGGTGGCAAAGAGAATTAAAGAAGAGATCCAGAAGCGTGTTGACGAGGCGGGCATTGAGATTGTGGAGGCACGGATCACGTACCTTGCATATGCACCGGAAATTGCAGCCGTTATGCTGCAGAGGCAGCAGGCATCCGCAATTATCGATGCAAGAAAGATGATAGTGGACGGCGCCGTTGGCATGGTGGAGATGGCGCTGGAACGATTAAATGAGAAGGACATCGTGGTGTTGGATGAGGAGCGCAAGGCGGCAATGGTGTCCAATCTGCTGGTAGTTCTCTGCGGCAATCACGACGCGCAGCCTGTAGTCAACTCGGGCAGCCTGTATTAAGCTATGGCAGATAATACGAAAAAGCAGATTCCGCTCAGGCTCTCTTCCAAGCTCTACGACGCCATCGCAGCCTGGGCAGAGGACGATTTCCGCTCCGTCAACGGACAGATAGAATATCTTTTGTCGGAATGTGTACGGCAGCGGAAGAAAAACGGAAAATATGTGTCGGATGAAATTGACGTGCCGCCGGAGCTGGATATTTAGAAGTGATTTACAGAAGCCGGAAAATAAAACGATACAATCAGACATTTTATAAAGAGACAGACGGTTATGCCGCCTGTCTTTTTGTGTGGGCAGTCAGATAAAATGACAGTGTATTACAGGATGAGAAAAAATAGCTTGCACAAGGAAAGCATGTTGATTATTATAATAAATAAACTGTAGTCTATATTTGAGGCAGGGGGAGTCTGTATGTGGCTGTTATTTGCAATTTTATCATCTGTATTTGCGGCGCTGACCTCTATTCTGGCAAAAGTGGGAATTGACGGCGTCAACTCCAATCTTGCCACAGCAATCAGGACGGTGGTGGTGCTTGCGATGGCATGGGGAATGGTTTTTTTGACCAATGCGCAGACAGGGCTTAATCAGATAAGCAGAAAGAGCTGGATATTTTTGATTTTGTCAGGGCTGGCGACAGGGGCGTCGTGGCTCTGTTACTATAAGGCGCTGCAGATGGGAGAAGCATCGAAGGTGGTTCCCATAGACAAGTTGAGCGTGGTGATTACGTTGGTTCTGGCGTTTCTGTTTCTGCACGAAGAATTTACGGCAAAATCCATTGTGGGATGTATTTTTATCGGCATCGGGACGCTGCTTATGGTTTTATAAAGAAAAGTATTTATCTGCCTGGGTTGGTACAGCTAAAAGAAGGAAAGGGTGAAAGAAAGCCATGGAAGCAAAAGTGACAGAGGAACAAAACAGGGAAATTGAAGAGAAGATTATAGCGTATGCAAAGGCGGGCGTATATAGTATTTCTAAAAAGGAACAGGCAGATTTTAGGAGGCTGGTACTGGAGTATGAGGAAATAGCCAAGAAGGTGTATCGGGAAACAGTCTGGTCGAGGAACCACATTCTGATGTTTCTGAACGAGGAAGGAAAAGGTGCCGACATTGCAAAGGAGGAGGCCGGAAGGCTGGCTTACAGTTATGAACTCAAAAACTGTGATGCTGCTGAAACACAGGCGTTTCAGGCGTGGCTCGTCGGTGATACTGATGAAATGCCGGAAACGATGCCGGTCAGTCAAAAAATTGGATTGTTCAATGTTCGCATACAGAATATGAAATTGTGTTATATGTCAAAGGTGTCACCTTTTACGGAAAGGCTTTGTGCTTATGCAGTGAAAGAGGGATATGTGGACATTTGGAAGGCTCCTGTAGCGGAAATGCTGAGATGCATCGGGGTAGACTATACACGTTCCTTTCAGGACAATATGGCTGCAAAATATCAGATAAAAGAGAAAGAACTTATGAAAATGTATTCTGCTGTTTTTGTCAGTCAGAAGACAAAAATAGAAAAGGAATTTTATCTTGGTTTTATACAGGAGTGGATAAAAAACGAGAAGGAAGTATATTTTGCTGCCATTGAAAAAATGGGAAGGGAATATCAGAGAAAGATACTGACGGCCCTGCAGAAAGAAGGACTGACAAACTAGGAACCGGCGGATCGGAACATGTGCAGGAACATGCAGGTTTAAAGAAAAGAGGGAGAGAATTATGAGAATACAGGAAGAAACCATAAATTTGAATGGGCATACGCTGCTGATTCGGAATCCGGAAAAGAGCGACGCCCGGATGATGTTAGACTATCTCAAAGAGACGAGTGAAGAAACCCGCTTTCTGGTGAGGGAGCCGGAGGAAATCACGATAACGATGGAGGAAGAATACCGCTTTATCGACAATCAGAATGAGTCGGAAGACAGTCTGATGCTGCTGGGCTTCCTGGATGGAGAATATGCAGGAAACTGTGCGTTGATGAGAAATAACCGGAGCAGGTTCCGGCATCGCGCCAACGTATGCATTGCGTTGTATCAGAAGTATACCGGTAAGGGAATCGGAACAGCCATGCTCGGGAAAATGATTCAGATTGCCACAGATATCGGTCTGGAGCAGCTTGAGCTTGAGGTGGTGGCGGACAATCAAAGGGCGTTATCTTTGTATAAAAAAATGGGCTTTGAAATTTTCGGCACTTTTCCCCATAATATGAAGTATAAAGACGGGACTTATGCGGATATGCATTGGATGATGAAAAGGCTTGAGGGGTAATTGTGAAATTCAGAAATTTTGCGGTTGTCATTGTGCATATGGTATATTCCAACACAGACACGCTTTCGCTCCAAGCTTACCGTAGCGGTACGTAAGCTGCCAAAATACGGCAGCTAAGTACCGACGGCTAGCAAGGGTCTGCTTATGGAATATACCATATGCACAATTCGAAGTTGGCAAATGTGAGTTTGCAATTACCAAATGGAGATAATAAGGAGATGGGTATGAAGAGGAATGTGGTAGCGTTTATATTAGTCGTAGGGATGATGATTCTTGCGTGTGGGTGTGGAGGGAAAGGCAAAGGAGCGGATGTGCCGGAGGAAAGTGCGTTTTCTTTTGAAGAACTTGCGGGGATTGAGTTTCATTTTGACAGCAATGGGCGCACGACGGTGATGATTCATGCTGACGGAAGTTTTCAGGGGGAGTATTTCGATGTGGATAGCGGAAGTACAGGAGAGGATTTTCAGGAAACGGAATACCGCTGTGATTTCAGCGGACAATTTACGCAGCCCGTCAAGGTGAATGATTATACCTATTCTGTGCAGATAGAAGAAATGAATTATAAAAAGGAAGTGGGGAAGGAAGAAATCAAGGAAGGCGTGCGATATATTTACAGTGATGCCTATGGTCTGGCGGAAGCGGAGAATATTCTGATTTATCTGTCCGGTGCGCCGTTGGAAGAACTGCCTGAGGAGTACAGAAGCTGGACAGGTTATTATGATAGTGCAGCGGATGAGGTTCTTCCTTGTTATGGGCTGTACAATGAGGAACGCCGGTATGGTTTTTCAAGTTGCCGTGTCGCAGACAATCTAAGAGACATGATTGCGTCTGTTGAGGAAGGTACGGCGCCTATTGAGGAGGCGCTTGCAGATAGTTCCATGGTGCTGGAGGAACGCTGCGAAAAAGCGGATGCGCTGTGCAAGTGGTGGGATACCGCGTTAGACTACGTATGGGAGGCACTTCAAAAAACGCAGGATGCAGAGACGCTGCGTACGCTTACTGAAAACGAGAGGGAATGGATTGTAGTAAGAGAGCAGTTGGCTGTGGAGGCCGGCACTGCGTACGAGGATGAAGAGCAGCAGTCCATGGCAATGAACCTGGCGACGGCAGAATTGACAAAGGAGAGGGTGTATGAGCTGTTGAAGCACTTTGAGTAAATTGCAAAATTTCCTGTAGCCTGCAGGGAAGTTTCGCAAACATATAAGTTTCAAAATATGATTAAGGGAGTAGAATGATGGGGTTGTTTATGGATAAACCGCAGAAGGAGTTTCCATTTTTAGAGATATTCTGCGGGCTGCTTGGTACGGATTCAGTTAATGAATTTGCGGTAGAGCAGTTTTGTGACGATGGCGAGGGAGAGCTGAACAGGTATAATGTATATAAAATTACGGCTGACAAAAAGTGCTATGTGTTAAAAAAATCTGATGAGCGAGAAAAGAATGTTTATCAGAACTTTTTGGCAGGGGGTTCTTTTAAAGTCCCTTGCTTTTATGGTAGTATAGAAGTCGGAGGAATTCTATGGATTTTGATAGAATACATAGAAGGCGTTGATTTACGGGATTTTACGGAAGAAGAGGCGTATGCGTGCGCGGACAGTATTACTGCCATTATGAATGCTTACTGGCAGAAGGATGAACATGAATTTCAGGAAAAGAAGATGGATGACCGTTTTGAAAAATATTGGGCGCGTATCGGGAAGCGGGCGGAATGCCTTGCAAAAGAGCCGGAACTTCGGCAGGCATATAACGTGTTTCTGGAAAGGCAGAAAACCTGTCCGAGAACGTTGTGCAACGGTGATTTTCTGCAGTTCAATGCGATTTTCCACGCGGGAAGCGTATATGTCATAGACTGGGCGTTTGCCGGTATTATGCCATATGCGCTGGATGTTGCAAGGCTGATTGCGCATGGAACGGAGGACCGCACCACATTTCCCTTCTATATGACAGATGCTCATCGCAAAATATACATTGAAGAGGTATATAAAAAGCTGGAGGAAAAGCCGGACTGGGAGCAGTATCTGCGAGATATCCAGCTGGCGCTTCTGAACGAATACATCGAGTTTATTGAGTATGCGTTAAACCATCCCGAGGAGGAGCGGGATAAGGTTTTTGATTATTATTACAGTCATGCCAAAATGCTTGCAGCAGATATTAATCAGGTGACAGTACAATAAGAAAAATGCCGCATTGCGCGGCGGAAACGGAGAGAAATATGGAATTCAGGCCATGCATTGACATTCATAACGGAAAGGTGAAGCAGATCGTGGGAGGCACGTTGTGCGATGATGAAGCAGGGGAGAAGAGGATTCGCCTTGAGGTCAATTTTGTGTCCGAGCAGGAAGCGGACTATTATGCGAAGCTGTATAAGAAAAAGAAACTTAAGGGCGGGCATGTTATTCTGCTGAATCCGATGGACAGTCCGATGTACGAGAAGACAAAGGAGCAGGCATTAAAAGCAATTGCCGCTTATCCGGGCGGACTGCAGGTAGGAGGCGGCATAACGCCTGCCAATGCGGGTCAGTTTCTGGGGGCAGGCGCAAGCCATGTGATTGTAACTTCCTATGTTTTCAGGGAGGGCAGGATAGATTTTGAACGGTTGAAAATTATGGAGCAATGCGTAGGACGGGAACACCTCGTTTTGGATTTGAGCTGCAGAAAGCGGGACGGACACTACAAGGTGGTCACGGACAGGTGGCAGCATGAAACAGAGGAAATCGTAAACGGGGATTTGCTGGATGAACTTTCGAATTACTGTGATGAATTTCTGATTCACGCAGTGGATGTGGAAGGAAAGTCGCAGGGGATAGAGGGCGAGTTGGTGGCGTTTCTCGGAAGATGGGGGCAAAAACCCATTACCTATGCGGGCGGCATCCATAGTCTTGATGATTTGGATTTGCTTGGAGATGTGGGGCAGGGCAGGGTACATGCAACAGTCGGAAGCGCACTTAATATCTTTGGCGGAAGCATGGACTTGGATGAGGTAGTGAAAAAATGCAGGGAGTATCCGGCTGATTAAAAGGAAAAAGAAAGAATAAAAAAAGAACCAATCTTTGATTGGTTCTTTTTCTAACCCGATAAAACGATATTGTAAACAAAAATACAAAGTAAAATTTTTACATGTAAGAATGGTACATCGTGATATTGATTATGGGTTGTTATAATGAAAAAACATTATAACTTGGTTACGTTTACAGCCTGAGGTCCTTTTTCGCCATTGATTACTTCGTACTCAACTGCCTGGCCTTCTTCAAGAGACTTGAAGCCTTCCATGTTCAGCCCTGAATAATGTACGAATACATCATTGCCAGCTTCATCAGAGATGAAACCATAGCCCTTTTGGTTGTTGAACCACTTTACTGTACCTTTGTTCATTGTGCTACCTCCAAAAATATAAATCAAGTCTTGTGTACGTTATCGTACACTTACAGCATAAGTAGAATAGCATATAAATGGAAAAAAGTAAAGAGAAAGACTTGATTTTTATTTTATATTGTGATAATTTCTTCTGTGGCTGACAAGACAGATGAGTACACAGCAGAGGAAGGACAGTTGAAAATGAAAAAAGTCAAAGAGATTTTAAACAACATATTTATTGACGGATTATCCGGTATGGCGCTTGGTTTGTTTTCCACACTGATAATAGGTACGATAATCGCCCAGTTCGGAGCCCTGATTGGAGGAACGGTGGGAAGCTATCTGGTGGCGATGGCAAATGTGGCGAAGAGTCTGACGGGAGCCGGCATTGGAGTAGGAGTGGCATGTAAGTATAAGGAAGGACCGCTTGTGACTGTGTCTGCGGCAGTAACCGGCATGATAGGCGCATTTCCTGCGGTAGCAGCGATGGAAGCCTTTAAGCTGGGCGCACCCGGAGAACCGCTGGGCGCTTTTATCGCCGCTCTTGTGGCGATAAAGGTAGGACATCTTGTAGCGGGACGCACAAAGGTGGATATCATTGTAACGCCCTTTGTTTCAATTGTTTCCGGTGCGATAACAGGCCTTGTCGCAGGACCGTATATTTCCGTATTTATGACATGGCTGGGCAATCTGGTCAATGTCAATGTGGAGGCACATCCGATTCTAGGTGGAATTGCGGTTTCCGTCCTGATGGGAATGATTCTGACGCTGCCCATCAGTTCGGCGGCAATCGGCATCTCCATGAGTATCAGCGGATTGGCGGCAGGTGCGGCGACAATCGGCTGCTGCTGCAATATGGTCGGTTTTGCTGTAGCAAGTTACAGAGAAAATAAGCTGGGCGGGCTTGTGGCGCAGGGGGTCGGCACCTCCATGCTTCAGGTGCCCAATATCGTAAAAAAACCGGTGATATGGATACCGGCGATTTTGTCCAGCGCGATCTTGGGACCGATTGCTTCTGCAGTGTTTGGCATGGTGAGTACGCCGGTCGGCTCCGGCATGGGTTCCGCCGGCTTCGTGGGGCAGATTGCCGCTTATGGCGCGATGACAGAAGCAGGCATGACAGGAATTGGCGCCCTGGGGCTGATTCTTCTGATGCATTTTGTCCTTCCTGCTGCGCTTACGTTGCTGATATCGGAATTTATGCGTAAAAAAGGATGGATTTTCCAGGGCGATATGGCATTGAACATGTAAAAAGCGTATGTTTTACATAAAATGTTAGCAAAATTTTGTCCAAATGTTACAAAAATGTTAAATAAACATTGTTTCAAAAAGTCACTTGTGGTAAAATAATTAGAGTTTACTGGAGGTGACTTTTTATGGCAAGAAGGAAGCACAAGAGAAAAGTAAGCCGTATAGTGATACTGACAACTGATGCCGTAAATGCAAAAACAAGGCAGATAAGAATACGACCCATGGTGGCACGGCTGCTTATGCTGGTTCTCTGCTGTCTGTTCGGCGGTCTCATAGGCTATATTGCATATGAGGGGCAGATATGGGAGATGAACAGAGCGCATGATGATGAGCAAAAGGCAGTGATTGCGTCCCTGGAGGAAGAAAAAGGCCGTCTGGAGGCAGAGATAGAGTCATTGAACGTAAAGATAGAAGCCCTGAGTACAGCGGTCAATGCACAGGCAGAGACTGCGGAGGCGCTGCAGGAGGAACTTTCCCAGCAAAGCCTGCCGACGGAGTATCCGCTTACCGGCGGCGCGTCTATCGAAGAAGTGACGGAAGGCGAACCTATGGTGATTTTTACTGCAACAGAGGGCATTGCTGTAGTAGCTTCGGCAAAAGGTACGGTTACAGCGGTAGAGGAAGATGAAACCTACGGATACAGAATTGTAATAGACCATGGAAACGGTTATGTTTCCATCTATCGCAACGGAGGAGAAGCACAGGTAAAGGCGGGTGATGAAGTGGCACAGGGGAGAACCCTGTTCCTTGTAGGGAATGACAATAAACAGCTTGTCTATCAGATTATGAAGGATGGCGAGTATATCAAACCTACAGATATGTTGTCAATCAACGGTTAAAAACGCCGTGTAAAGCGGCAGGAACATTTTGTGTCAGCGCTGCGATGCAGGATGTAAGAATAAAAAGGGCAGTGCAGAAATGAGGAAAAGTATGAAAAAATCAGAGACAGCAATTACAACTATTATTGGTAAGGATTCCGTTGTGGAAGGAGATTTCAAAGCAGGCGGCTCAGTCAGGCTGGATGGCACTATTGAGGGAAATGTGACGGTGGCAGGCAATCTGATTATCGGCGCGGCAGGTAAAATCCATGGAAATCTGGATGTGACATCCGTGATTATTGGCGGAGAGATAATCGGAAATGTCAACGCTTCCTTGAGAACAGAACTGACTTCCACGGCAAGGTTAATGGGGGATATCAAAACAACCTTGATTGTGATTGACGAAAAGGCAATTTTCCAGGGCAGATGCGATATGAATCAGGATGATGTGAAAATTAAAAAACATCCGGCAAGAGAAAGCAGAGCCGGAAAGAAATCTGCAAAAGAGGCCATCAGGGAAGCGTTGAGAGAAGCAGAAGAGGCAGGCGATGATGACGATGAGATTCTGGCTGCCGCTTCCATGGGTACGGATAAAATGGAACTGTAAAAGCTTTTGCATTAAAAATAAGAAGGATTGTCGCTGACAACCCTTCTTATTTTTGTATATCTTATTTTTTGTCGATTCTGTCAAAAACCAAATCGTAGCCGTCATTTCCATAATTGAGTGACCGGTTTACGCGGCTGATGGTAGCTGTTGAGGCGCCGGTTTTGTCGGCAATCTCAAGATAGGTTTTGCGGCTTTTCAGCATGGCTGCCACTTCAAAACGCTGGGATAATGACAGTAGTTCGTTTACGGTACAAAGGTCTTCAAAAAAACTGTAACATTCATCCCGGTTTTTCAGACTTAAAATGGCATCAAACAGGTAGTCCACGGCATCTGTTTTTAGTTTTTTGTTCATAACGATTACCTCACTGTTTACTTTTACACTGTAAAATTTTACAGTCTTGACTATGAAATTTTATCATACTAAAGTTTTAAAGTAAAGCCTTTTTGAAACATCTTGTAAAAATTGCGGCAGAGAAGTTTTTCGAAAATCATACAGAAAAATCTTGTCATGTAGTATTCATTACTATATAATATATACAGTAGTCGTCCCGGCATATGAGACGGCAGGCAGAACCTGCCAGAGAAGGGGAGAGAGTTGATGACAACAAACACGGAAGAGCTGCTTCATTCTATATTGGACAACCTTGCAAAGGTGGAATATATTAAGCCTGAGGATATTCCCAATATTGATTTATATATGGATCAGGTGACCACATTTATGGACGACCGTCTGCGGCATAAGACCAGAAATCCGGGCGAAGATAAAATTCTGACAAAGACCATGATAAACAACTATGCCAAGAATGATCTGCTGCCCCCGCCTGAAAAGAAGAAATACAATAAGGAGCATATGCTTCTTTTAATATTTATTTATTACTATAAGAACATTCTTTCCATCAGCGATATTCAGACATTGCTGAAGCCGATTACAAAAGAGTTTTTTAAAACGGAAGAAGAGTTTAATTTAGAGAGCGTCTACAGAGAAGTATTCGGTATGGAAGAAGAGCAGATGCAGCACTTGAAGCAGGACGTGCTCGATAAGTTTAAGACGGCGGATAAAACCTTTGCGGATGCGCCTGAGCAGGATCGTGCGTTTCTCAAAAAGTTTTCTTTTATCTGTCTGCTGAGCTTTGACGTATACGTGAAAAAACTGCTGATTGAAAAACTGGTGGATGATTTGCGTGATGGAGAAGCGGAAAAGAAATAGATTTCTCAATTTGCACGTGCACAGGATGCGCAGACAGGAGCGGATATGACCCCCATTATGGATATGCATACGCATACAATGGCGAGCGGGCACGGGTACAGTACCCTGAAGGAAAATATTGAGGCGGCAAAGGAAAGAGGGCTGCGTGCGCTGGGACTCAGTGAGCATGGACCGACAATACCGGGAGGCCCGCATGTTTTCTTTTTTTCCAACTATCGCTGTATTCCAAGAGAATATGATGGTTTACGTCTTTTTTGCGGTGTGGAAGCCAATATCTGTGACTATGACGGTGGACTGGATTTGGAAGAAGGACTCTTAAAGCAGATGGACTATGTAATTGCCAGTATGCATATACAGTGCTGCCGTCCGGGTACGATAGAAGAAAATACAAAGGCTTCCATTTTGGCAATGCAGAATCCCCATGTGACTGTGCTTGGACATCCGGATGACAGCCGATATCCTCTTGACCGTGAAAAACTGGTGCGTGCTGCAAAAGAGACCGGGACTGCGATTGAAATCAACAATTCCTCCCTGAATCCCCTTGCCCCCAGAAAAAACGCGCGGGAAAATATCAAGGAGCTGCTCTATTGGTGTGAGCGGTATGAGACGCCGGTTCTTCTGGGAACGGACAGCCATATCTGTTACACCATAGGAGATTTTTCGAAAGTACTGGCGGTTCTGGAAGAAGCGGGATTTCCGAAGGAGCTGGTCTTAAATTATGATTTGAATAATCTTGGAAAAATTGTAAAGCCGGACAGGCTGTAAATAAGAGAGAGGCTTACATGATAAACCGGCGCAGGCTGATTGCCTGTGCCGGTTCTTTTATGACAATAGATATGCGCGAGATGCGTTTTTGCGTTGTCGAATTATTTTGCTTTTTCCGCAAAAGAGGTGTCTACAAGCACGTCATAAGGAACGCGCTCTGAAAGCACGCCGGATTCCTCCAGAATATTCTGAAGCAGCGTGAAGGCATCCTCACTGAAAATCAAATCTTCCTTCCATGTGTCCTGCTCGTAGTATCTGTTTATAATGATGGTCAGCGTATCCAAATCTGTTTCTTCAAACTGGGGCTTTATGACTTTGGCAATTTCCTCCGGTGTGTGGGAATTGACATAATCCATTCCCTTTTGCAGTGCGTTGGTAAACGCCTGAATAATTTCCGGATGATCCTTGATATAGCTTGCTTTTGCCGAAAAAGCGGTGTAAGGCACATAGCCGGAATCTGTTCCCAGAGAGGCAACAACATAGCCGTCCCCCTTCTGTTCCAGGGAAGTAGCGTGAGGTTCGAATTCAACAGAGTGATATGGATTACTGCACCACTACAGATAAAAAGTAAAGCCGCTTATCTTGTGGCTGTCCTTATCAACGTGTATTTCTTTTATAATTCCCTTCCAAAAAGCTCTTTTATGGGCGGCGTCCAGTTTTTCGTAAAGAGATATCCAGTCGCCTTCAAAGGTAGCTGCAAGCGTCCTGCAGGTTTCCGGAGATATAGTCTGCTTTGGCGGTTCACATGCCGCGAGCTTTGCAGAGAGCAGTTCATACTGTTCGTCGTAGTAGTCTTCTTTAATCCTTCCTTTTTGGAAGAGCAGGTTCAGGCGTTCCATTTCCGCCTGTATTGCGGCGGCTTGATTCTTTCTGCTTCCATTGCGGCGCTGGCTGTTTTTCTCCAAATCAATCATGGTTTCTTTAAATCTGAGTACAATATTGTCTAACAGGTATTTTTCTACGACGGATTCGGAAATGCAGGCGCCGTTGTGGAATTCCGTAAATTTGGCGCCACAGCGGTAGCGTTTGTATTCGCTTGTGCTGCCGTCCTTCAGTTGCCGTCTTCTCACAAACCCCGACATATTCTTGCCGCATACCGGACAGCGTATCATCGAGGAAAAGATGAACGGCTCCGTCTGGTGGGGGATCATCTTGGAATCGGACACCTGCCTGATTTTTTGGAACTGCTCCTGTGTTATGTAGGGCTCACAGTAGCCGGCAATACCAAATTTAAGCCCGGTGTAAGTCTCGCTGGAAAGCACACGGTTAATCTGGTACATAGTCGGTGAAGTTTCTCCGTAAGTTTCCTGTATCCGCCGCACGGTTGCCTTTTTGGAGTAGGTGTCAAAGTAGGTGCGGAAAATATCTTCTACAATATGCCTGGTAGCAGGATCCTTCACCAGATGTTTCTGCTCATCCGTGGTGTAGCCGTATGCCGGCCGTCCGTTTAAATGTTCCCTATTCCGCTTTTTATATGCAAAAACAGATTTGATACGTTCGGAATCCCTGTCGCATTCATTTTCGTTGACGGAAAGCATGATGTTGATGGCAAAGCGTCCGTTTGACGTGGTAGTGTCATATTCTTCAAAAATGGTTTTCCAGTTGCAGCCATGGGCTTCAAGGATTGCCTGCGTATTGTGGTAGTCCTTTATGTTGCGGAACCAGCGGTCGAGCTTCGTGACAAGGATCAAGTCTATCCTGTCTGCTTTGACGTCGTTTAAAAGCCGCTGCAGTTCCCTCCGGTTCTGCATTTTCTTGCGGGCAGTTATGCCCTCATCCGAGTAATACCCGACGATCTGGTAGTTGTGGGAGAGTGCGTACTCTGTGAGCGCCTGCTTCTGCGCTTCCAGCGACAGACCGTCCTTTACCTGTATGTCCGTGGATACGCGGTCATACAATGCGCAGCGGATTGGTTTTTCCATGGGACCTCCTTGTGGGAAAAATGGTTTTCAAAGCGTTACAGTCTGCAACAGAATGCTTATTTTGCCCCTACCTTCTGTATAAGTGCCTCCTGCAGTACTTGAGAGAAGTTTACACCGAGTGCAATGGCTTCTTCATTTAACCATTCCGGAATGCTTAATGTTTTTTTGACGGCTTTTGTGCCGGTACGTTTTTTGTAAGCTAACATATCAAATTCTACTACTACACAGAATTCGCCGGAACCAGTTGAAATTTTGTCCGGTTCGGAAGGAACCGGTATTTCTTGTTTTTCTTCCTCGCGGCTTATTAAGGCGAGGCCGAGTGCCTCAACAGTCATTTCATATGCGTGCTGCATGTTGTCACCCTGTGTCATGCATTCGGGAATATCGGGAAATGTTACCCAAAATCCGCCTTCTTCTGCCTTGTGGAAAATTGCGGGATAAAATAATTTGTTCATACAATGTGCCTCCATATTCAGAGTATGGGTCATTTTAACCCAGCTTGTTTCAGTATTGCTGTTTCCAGTCCTTTTTTAAGGTCTTTGGAATGATAAGGAACGATTACGGTTTTATCAGAAGATGGATTTCTCATCTTTATATGGGAACCGTTTTGGCTGACTTTTTCAAAACCGTTTTTCTTTAGATATTTAATCATTTCCTGTGAAGTCATTGGCATCTTTTGTATCTCCCTTCCTTATCTGAAAATATTGTAGCACGTAATAATACGTATGTCAATATAGAAATGGGAGTTATATTGAAGTATTTTCATCAGATCAAAACCAGTGCCTGTTTTGCTGGGGGTTACAATAAAGGCGTAACTACAGGCAAATGGTTTTAAGGGAAAAGGAGGCAAGGCGATGAATAAAGAAATTATACTGAGAAGAATGTGCGACTTGAGGGAAGACCACGATTATACACAGCGGTATGTTGCATATAAACTCGGGATAGATCAGAGGACATACTCTATCTACGAGACAGGTAAGCGGAAAATGCCTGTGCACAAGCTGTACAAACTGTGTGAGCTGTACGGTGTGTCAATGGATTATCTGGTCGGCCGGAGCAGCAAAATGAACGTAGGACGGTAACACAAGGAAGCAGCGCCTCCGAGTAAGTGGGAGACGCTGCTTGTTGTTTAACTATTTGAAACAGTTACCGCAAGTGGAATAGCCCTGGCTAATCAGATCATCAAGGGAACTGTTGGAAGTGGCATAATTTTGCGGTGCAATCTTCTTTACACTGGAGCAGGAAGGATGGTGTATTTTCATTGTATGTGTGTTTAATACATAGGTAGCTTCGGTCTGCTGTTGTGAAGAATTGTCATATGTATTAAAATTGCTTGCGTCACCGGAAGAGTCCGAGTTGTTATTTTGTGTGCCCGACGATTCTTCAATTTGTTCGGAAGTTTGGGCGTTCTGCACTGCTTGTCCGACAGCCTGTTCTTCTGCCTGACGCTGGGCCTCTGCTTCCTTAGCAGCCTGTTCTTCTGCAAGCCGTTGCGCTTCGGCTTCTTTAGCCGCCTGTTCTTCCGCCAGCCGTTGTGCTTCAGCTTCTCTGGCAGCCTGTTCTTCCGCCAGCCGCTGTGCTTCAGCTTCTTTAGCCGCCTGTTCTTCCGCCAGCCGTTGCTCCTCTGCCTCCTTGGCAGCCTGTTCTTTTTCAAGCCACCGTGCTACTGCTTCTTCACGTGCAATGATGTCTACAACCTTAATGCTTAAAACATTGCTCTGGATATCGCCGGACGTAACATAAAAATAATAAGTGCCTTCCATGTTTCCGGTTATGATTTGGGAGTCAGTGAAAGTAATACCCTCGTCAGAAATATATTCCAGTGTGCTTGTGTCCACACCTTTGGGAAACACAGAAATTTCTATGGGAATTTCTGTATTAATATCATATTCTATTTGGCTATTTGGTATAGATAAGTTTATTGATTCAACTGCTTTTTTGGGTGAAAAAATCCCGATTATGGCAGATACGCCAACAACCCCTGCTATAATCCCTATTGTGCCCTTTTTTGCCATGTTTTCTCCTTTTCTCATGTGTTCCAATAATCCAAATAGTTTTCCTGCAGATTATCCCATCTGCTGTGAAATAGTAACGTCACTAATTGATTCAAAGTATATCATAAATAATAGTATAAGTAAAACAATATTTGAAATATTTTCATGAATTACCAGCATACTTTATGCGATTTATGTGGTTTAATATACATAGGGAGTTTTTACGGTTTTTGGAATTATTAAAGGCAGCAGGCTACCGGCAAAAGGCATAAGTTAGGGGAAAAGAGAGGAGGGAAGAGGCTTAGTTTATTTCCAAGATTCTTTATAATATCGTAAAAAGCATTGTCTTTTTCAAGCAGATTAGAAACAGTGACAGCAATTCTATCTTCCTCGGAAATTACTTTGAACATTTCGTCGGTTCTAGAGTGGAGCCATTCTTCATTTACATTAAATTCTTTACATATCAACAATGACGTAGAATCGTTTGGTACAATATTTCCGATTTCATAAGCTTCTATGGTTTGATTTTTTTAATCCCAATCTATCAGCAAATTTTTGTTGATTTAAGACAATTAGGTCAAATGAGATTACTTTTAGTAGCATATGAGCAAATTTATTGGAGGCAAAACAGAAAATAGTCGAGGAGAAGGAACAGGAAAGTTGTACAGGCAGACATTCATAAAATTATATTCATAAACTATATCATAGGTGATTTCCATGAATCAAGGTGGAGTGCCGGAACTTACACCAGAAATAGAAAAAATGGCAAAAGAGGCGTTGATCCGGCAGTTTGAAGACCAATATGATGTGAAGATAATCATAGTTGAAGATAATGTACTAACAGAAAAGGAGTAGTCCTGAAAAGAAGAATTTAGGAAAATTATTCCAGAACAGTAGTAAAAACGCCCTATCTGTAGAATGCATGTTAAAATCCGGTTGTAAGCACCGTTACAGCAAAAGACAAGGAGGACATGCAATGGAAAACAGAAAGTACCTGCGCAGGATGAGAGAGCTGCGCGAAGATCATGATTACGGACAGAAACAGGTGGCTGCAGTTCTACAGATTGATCAACGGGTGTATTCGAGGTATGAAACGGGGCGGAACGTGTTGCCTGTAGCAATGGTTTACGGGCTGTGTGAGCTTTATGGAGTGTCATCGGATTACCTGCTGGGGATAAGTGACAGGAAGTAAAGAGTAAGGTCAGAAGCAGAATCTTTGCCCTTTGGGCAGTATTCTGTTTCTGACTGCATGTACGTTCTGTAATATGGTAATTAAAGGACTGAAAAATTCTTTGTATTAATATTCTTTTCTTATATTGGTTCCTGTTTAAATTATGTAGAATATGATATATTAGTGAAAAGTTGAAAATATTATTGCAGAAAAGCAAAATATATAGTATATTGGACATAGGTTAAATAGGGGGCACAAATGATGAATAAATTCAAAAAGTTCTTAAATCATCCGTTATGCAAATCAATGCTACTAGGTATCAGTACATTAATAATCGGTGGAATATGTTCTGCAATGGGTTCGTGGAATCCGAAGGAAGATCATTATTTTTATGCAAAAGTAGTATTTTTAGGAATTATAAGTTTAGCATATCTGGCATCACTTGCATTTTATAGTACTTATGAAATTAATACCAATAAAACATCAATTTTATATGAAAAACAAAATAAAACGTTTGAGCAAGTAATGACAGGTTTAATGAATGTATGTAGAAAAAGTTCTAGCGGTTCAAACAAAGTTATAAAATCTATTATAGAAAGAAGTAGTGCTGATTTAGAACTTTGGAGTTTTGACGAAGCATGTTTTTGGGTATGTAAAAATATATATGATACTTTATGCGAAATAGGATATGGAAAAGAATTCGAGGTTATATATGATAGGCTCGATGAGAGCGAAAAACCGGAAATGAGTGTGTATACGAACGCGTATGCAAATAAAGATATGAAAAGGCCTACAGTGTATAATGTGAAACGTGACAAATCCAGCCACAAATACCATGATATAGAATTGTTTAGGAAAAACGAGTCTGAAACAGAAGTGATAATGGGTAGTGAGGAGATAGATAAAGTATTTGAGCATGAAAATGCAAATAAAAGAAGGAAAAATAAGAATAAGTATAATCAATATATTGCCATTCCTGTTTTTTGTAATGATGATAAAATGGTAGGTTTGTTTGAAATAGTGTGCTTAAATAAAACATATCTTGCAGAAAAAGAAGAGGAGGTGAGAGAACTTGCTTCAAGATATTTTGTACCTTATACATATTTTACTTTACTGTTGAACAAACTAGAAAAAGCGTTGGTTGCTCAGCCGAGATAGGGGAATGGTGATTATATGAAAAATAATAAGAGATTAGTTCGAGTGGATGTAGTTCCGAAAGCACCTAAAATAGAAATGGAAAATAAGAGGTATATTTCCGTTAACGCGAGTGCAAAAACAGTTACAGATGAAGAGTTAAAAATAATAATTAAAACATTAGAGGGCGAAAACTTAGAAATCAGAACGAAGTGTTATAAACAAAATACACCTATTCTTACAGTGAAAAAAAGGAAATTTACAGATTTGGTTAAAAAATTTTGGGATGAATATCTTGTGAAATCACAAAAGGCAGAACATAATTTGAGAAAATTTAATATTTAACTAAATGCTGTTCAGTTATTTAATATAAGTTAGGAAAGAGCAATACAGAAATTAGTATTGCTCTTTCTCTTGTGAAAATAGTGCGGTAACAAACACTACTCAACTGTAAAATCTCCCTGACCACCGGAGAAAGCGGCAGCAGTGGAGCCGAAATCTATGCTCTGGTCGATGTGCAGATCTTGCATGGGATCTATATTGTTTTTTATCAGAATGTACTCAAACACCATCTCAGGCATACCGCCGGGGCGTCCGCCGAGGACGTTGGCGCCTACAAGCATATCCCATGAAAAGTTCTCAATAGGTTCTCTCGATACGAGAAAATTGCCGGCGCGCTGGGTAAGCTGCGCAAAGTTTACGACATAGTCCTGTGTGCCGCCGTTATAGGTGTAAATTGTGCTTTCGCTGCCCATAAAGCCGATATCCGCCTCACCGGTAAGCAGGGCGGTCATGGTTTTGTCGGCGCCAAAGCCGGTCACCAGTGTCAAATCGATTCCCTCTTCCTCGAAATAGCCTTCTTCAATGGCGACATACATGGGAGCATAAAAAATGCTGTGTGCAACTTCGTTCAGGGTTACCTTGGTTAGTTCGCTGCCGCCTGTCTTTTTGCCGCAGCCGGTCAGAGCGGACAGACATAATAAAAGCACCAGCGATAAACTAAATAATTTTTTCATAGAATCCTCCAGTTTTTCGTGATGCTTTATTATATTGCGGTAATGAAAAAAGGTGCAAAAAACAAGGCTGTTTTATTGAATGTGTATGTTTTTCATAGCCCAGAGCTGGAGCGCCTTGGCATTTGTGGATATTTTCTCCAAAGAATCCAGAATATGCTGGAAGGTAGGGCGTTCCGTCTCGGAGATGACGCCGTCCTCCGAGATGGCGATAAGCGCCATTCTCAAATCGTCAATATCCTTTAAAGAGCCCAGCACCTTTAACGCAAGGCGGTCAAAATCGTCAATAACGACCTCCTTTACGCTTGTCCTGCCGATAGGACATTCCCTTGCACAGTAGGAATTACACAGCTCGGGACAGTTATAGGTATTGGACATGGCGAGCACCTCTTCGGGATACGGGGTGATGGAGCCAAGCTCTATACGGGCAAGACGGGTGCGGTCTATGCCTACAATTTCAGCAGCCTTTTCACGGCTGGTAAAGTCATCATTTGTTTTGGAAGCCTCATAACGTGCGAGATAGTACATATTATCGGCGGCTTTGGTTGCTTTTTTTCCCATGATTTCAACTCCCTCTTGTGGTAAAATGGATTCTATAATACAGTTTATGCAAAAATAGACTTTTTGTAAAGAAAAAGGTCAAATAATTGTAAAAGTGAGTTGAGAAAAATAAGAAAACTTGATACAATAAGATGAATAGGATTCATAAACTGCATTATGGAAGCAAAACTACATATTTAATGGAGGATCAAAAATGGGTTTATTAAGAGCAGCAAAAGATGCAATCGGCGGTTTGATGGCTGACCAGTGGCGCGAGTATTTCTACTGTGAGTCCATACCAAGCGATGTGCTGGTGACAAAGGGCGTAAAGCAGATAACGCCGGGACGTAACAGCAACACAAAAGGGGCGGATGATATTATCACAAACGGCTCCATCATAGCGGTAAACGAAGGACAGTGTATGTTGATCGTGGACCAGGGAAAGATTGTGGAGTTCTGTGCGGAGGCGGGAGAGTTTATCTATGATACTTCCTCTGAGCCTTCCTTATTCTACGGCAAGCTGGGTGAGAATTTAAGACAGTCCTTCAGCGTTGTGGGCAAGAGATTTTCTCTGGGCGGCAATACAGGAAAAAATCAGAGGGTGTATTTTGTCAATACCAAGGAGATTATGAATAACCTGTTTGGGACGCCTTCACCGATACCCTTCCGTATTGTGGACCCTAATATCAATCTGGCTATGGATATCGCCATCAGGTGCAACGGCGAATATAGCTTCCAGATTAAAGACCCGCTGTTATTTTATAGCAGCGTGAGCGGTAATGTAACGGATGTATACCGTAAGAACGATGAATTGTCAAGAATGATGAAGGCGGAGCTGCTCACAGCGCTGCAGCCTGCTTTTGCAAAAATATCTGCTATGGGCGTTCTCTACAGTGCAGTTCCGGCGCACACAATGGAACTGACCAATATATTGAACGAGGAGCTTTCTGAAAAGTGGGCGCAGTTACGTGGTATCGAGATGGTCTCCATGGCTATCAATTCCATGAAGGCATCCGAGGAAGACGAGAAGCGGATTAAGGAAGCACAGGAGACCGCTATTTACAGATCTCCCGAGATGGCGGCGGCATTCCTTGCACGTTCACAGGGTGAGGCAATGAAGGCGGCTGCTTCCAATCAGGAAGCTGGTGCCATGATGGGCTTTGCCGCTATGAATATGGCGCAGATGACGGGCGGCATGAATGCCAATTCCCTCTTTGCAATGGGTCAGCAGAATCAGAATATGCAGGGCCAGCAGGCAGGAATGCAGCAAGGTGTCGGTATGTTTGGTGCAGGAAACACAGGAGCAGTAGGGATGTCCGGTACAGGAGCTGCGGGCGCTGTGTTAGGCTGGAGTTGTGCCTGCGGTAAGACGGATAACCGCGGCAGATTCTGTCAGGAATGTGGAAATCCCAAGCCTGCTGCTGCCGGATGGACATGTGGATGCGGCAATGTAAATCAGGGAAAATTCTGTACGGAATGTGGAAAGATGAAACCGCAGGGCGCACCGCTTTACAAATGCGACAAGTGTGGATGGGAGCCGGAAGATCCGACCAATCCGCCCAAGTTCTGCCCTGAGTGTGGAGACATTTTCGACGAGAATGATATTAAATAACGGAGCGGACAAACAAGATGAGTATAACGCTTATAGGAATAATTGTTGTACTGGTGCTTTTATTGGCTCTGGTGGGCATAGTTTACTATGCCTACCGGACCATAAGGAATAAAATCAGAGCGTTTTCAAGAACGGCTTTTGGGACAGATTCCCTAAGGGAAGGATTTCAAAAAGTAGAAGCGGATTATGCGGCTACGCCCAAATCTGTTTCGGCGGCAACGAGCCTTTATCTGCCGCGAATCATGAAGGATTTTCCGGATTTTCATTATGACGAGATGAAAAAAAGGGCGGAAAATGTGTTGGTTTCCTATTTGCGCAGCATCGATTCCAACAATATGGCGCTGCTTGCGGAGGGAACGAACGAGCTTAAAAACCAGCTTGAAATGCAGTTGGAAATGCATCGTTCCCGTGAGGAACGGGTGCATTATGAACAGATTAAAGTTCATCAGACGGAAATAAATCAATACCGCTATCAGAAGGGAAGGCGCAGTATTGTGTTTCAGTCTGCGGTGGAATATTATTATTACCGGACGCAGGGCGGCAATGTGACGGCAGGCAGCCGGAACACAAAAGAGCAGTCCAAATACAATGTGGAATGTATTTACATACAGGACAGAGATTTTGTGGAGAATGTAGATGACGCAGCATTGGGCGTAAACTGTCCCAATTGTGGTGCACCGCTTTCAGGTCTGGGGGCCAAGGTATGTGCATACTGCGGTACACCGGTTATGGAGTTAAATATACGTTCCTGGAATTTCAGTGACGTAAAAGAGATTTAGCTTCTTTTTTCAGGAGGCTTTTTATGGAAGGAAAAGCAAAGGACAAGTTTTCGGGGGAAAATATGGATATTACAAAAAGTCTTGAGGCGGCGCGTTTGGAACTGCGTGCGTTGATGAACAGTATACCGGGCGGCGTGTGCCGGCTGGTGTATAGCGGCGGTCTTTTGCTGGAGTATGCAAATGAGGGTATGTTCGCTCTGATGAAGGTGACGGCAGAGGAATTTGCAGAGCGTTACGGTAACCGTTACGACAGACTTTTAGCCGAAGACGAATGGAAAGAGCTGCAGAGCAAGATAGAAAGCGGCAAGGACGGCGATGTTATCCAGATGGAATATGCCGTGTATTATATGGACGGAAGAAAAGAGTGGCGTCTGATGCAGGCGGTACTTTTGATAAATGACGAAAAAACCGTGCTCCAAAGTGTAATAACGGATATTACGGATGTGAAAAAAACCTACTTCCAGTTAGAACAGGAAAAAAAGAAACTGGATGTTTTGGCGAGCATGTCGGGAGATATGATTTTTGAGTACGACATTGAAACGGATACCATGGAATATACCCGCCAGGATGAAGCTGTTATCAATAACGAGCAGATTGCAAAAACCTATACCAAGACAATCCGGCAGACCGGTTATGTACATCCGGGGGATGCGGACAGACTTGAGCAGTTCTGCAATGAATTGCATGTAGGTAAAAAGCATATTCTGACGGAGCTTCGCAAAAAATACAAGGATGGAAAATATCATTGGGTGGAAATAGAAGGTGTGACGCTGTGTGATTATGCAGGAAAACCTGTAAAAGTAATGGGTCATACCAAAAATATAGATGAGCGCAAGGAAAAGGAAGAGCAGTTAAAAAACATTCTGGAGAGGGATTCCCTGACAGGGGTTTACAATCTGCAGGTGATAGAAGATAAAATCAGATCAAGACTGCAAAATCCGGCGCTTCAGCTTCCGTGCTGGCTGATTATTTTAGATGTGGACAATTTCAAACTGATAAATGAGGCGAATGGGCATTTTGTCGGAGACGCTGTACTGTGCATGGTTGCGGATGAACTGAAAAACTCCTTTAAGGACTCGCTTTTGGGCAGAGTCGGCGGAGACGAGTTCATGATATTTGCAGAGGGCATCTCAAAAGAAGCGCTGGAGGAGCGCCTGCAGACGTTGAATAATACGGTAAAGGGCGTTTATGAAGACAAGGAAAGAAATATCAAGATTTCCTGCAGCATAGGCGTTGCGCGCTGTACTGATGAAAGCAGAGAGTTTGAAAAGCTGTTTCAGTGGGCGGACTATGCGCTGTATCAGATAAGACAGGGTGGCAAGAACGGCTATCTCATCATTACGGCAGGCAAGAAAGGGATTCTTCCCGAGGGAACCTATACAAGACGTGAACAAGAAGAGGACTATGTCAGGGAAGAGACGGTAGTTCACAGTGTTGAGGAGCTGGTTCTGTTTGTTTTGGAACTGTTGGACAATGTGCCTGACAGGGAGAGCGGACTGCGGATGGCGTCTGACAGAATCTGCGGATTTTTTGATATTGATGACATTGTATACATCTCCATGGAGAATGAGTACAGGGAAAAGAAGTATCACTGGAGCAGGCGCGACAAACGGCAGAAAGAGGAATATATTCTGCAGCGGTCGGACAAAGCCTGGCGGTATATCCATGAGAATTTTGACGAGCGCGGTATTCTGGCGCTTCGGCACGAAGAGATACAAAAGATGCCGGGTGAGCAGGTGGGCTCCATTCTTTTCGTGAGAACGGGGGAAGAGGAAGAGATACGAGGCTTTATTGCGTTTGTTGACAGAAAGCATGACCGTGACTGGAATCAGGAGAGAGAGGGACTGTACAAGTTTGCCGGTATTCTCTTCAATCATCTGCAAAAGGTGCATGAGAGAGAGCAGGAAAAAAATGAAATAGAATTCCGGATTAATTATGACACGGTTACCGGACTTCCCAAGTATCAGAAATTTATATCGCTGGCAGCACAGTATATGCGGGAGAATGTGGATGGCAGATACCATTTCATCTATTCCGACTTTTCAAACTTCCAATATATGAACGAACTATACGGCTATACGGAAGGCGATAAAATCTTAAAGGCATTTGCTGAGAGACTGCGCGGCATGAAGGAAGGAATCTGGTTTACCCGTGTGACGTCGGACCATTTTGCCGGACTTTTGGAGGGTGAGGACGCCGATGATGTAAAAGACGCTTATCTTGCGCTGACAAAAGAGTTCTGCGCCGAGATAAACCGTAAGTACGATCAGAGCAATCTGATTACGGTCTCGGGCTTCAGCAGTGTGTATGATGTAAAGGAACTGCCTTCTTCCGTGATTGACAGGGCAAATGTTGCGCGAAAATACGGCAAGGATACTGCCAACACGGTGGTTGTCGTATATAATCAGACAATAAAAGAAAAGAATGAGGCGGAAAAGGCGATTCTGGCCAATATGGCGACGGCGTTGGAAAACGGCGAGTTTAAGGCATGGCTGCAGCCAAAGGTTTCCCTTAAGTCCAGAAAGGTAGTCGGCGCAGAGGCACTGGTACGCTGGCAGCGCGGGGACGGCACCATGATATATCCGGACAGCTTCATTCCTGTTTTTGAGAAAAACGGTTTTATTACCAACGTGGATTTTGCAGTGCTGGATCAGATTCTGGCATACTTAAAGACGGCCATGGAGGAGGGGGAACAGCTGGTTCCCATATCCGTGAATTTCTCAAGGCGTCACAATGAAAATCCGAATTTTGTGGATGAAATACTGACACGCCTGGAAGGGAAAAAGATTCCTGCAGGATTGATTGAGGCGGAAATCACCGAGTCCATCTTTATGCTGGATTTGTCCGCGCTGATGAACAATCTGCGGAGGCTTAAAGAGAGTGGCATCGCCATTTCCATAGATGATTTCGGCAGCGGTTATTCCTCACTGAATCTTCTGGCAAGTGTGGATGCGGATATTATAAAGCTGGACAAGAAGTTCCTTGCCTATACGGACGAGGATTCTAAGGGGCCGGTTATTGTGAAATATCTGGTTAAGATGATGAAACATATGGGATACAAGGTGATTGCAGAGGGCGTGGAAACTGAAGAGCAGCTTTTGCTTTTGGACAACGCGGACTGTGATATGGTACAGGGCTATTATTATGCCCGCCCCATGTCAATTCCCGATTTCAGGAAATTTTTAAAGGAGTTTAACAAGGCAGAATGAGTATTTACGATACCTTAAATGAACCGCAGAAGCAGGGCGTCTTTACCGTGGACGGCCCTGTTTTGCTGCTTGCAGGGGCCGGGAGCGGAAAAACCCGCGTGCTGACTCACAGGGTGGCATACCTGATAGATGAAATGGGAGTGAATGCATGGAACATTCTGGCAATCACTTTTACAAATAAAGCGGCGGGTGAAATGCGTGAGAGAGTGAACAAGTTAATTGGTTTTGGCGCGGAGCAGGTCTGGGTTGCGACCTTCCATTCCACCTGCGTCAGAATACTCAGACGCTACATAGACAGGCTGGGATACGGTAATAATTTTACCATCTATGATACGGATGACCAGAAAACGCTGATGAAGGAAATTATCAAAAAGCTGAATCTGGACCCCAAGATATACAAGGAGCGCAGTCTGCTTGCCGCCATATCCGCTGCAAAGGACGAAATGATTTCTCCCATTGAATATGAGCTGAATGCAGGTTTTGATTATAATAAAAAAAATATTGCGGCGGTATACAGAGAATATCAGGCGGCGTTAAAAAAGAACAATGCGCTTGATTTTGATGATTTGATTGTAAAGACGGTGGAGCTGTTTAAGACGAGTGAAGAAGTGCTTCACAGCTATCAGGAGCGTTTTAAATATATTATGGTGGACGAGTATCAGGATACCAACACAGCGCAGTTTGAGTTTATCAGGCTGCTTGCGGACAGATACCGCAATTTGTGCGTGGTGGGCGATGACGACCAGTCCATCTATAAATTCAGGGGCGCCAATATCCGCAATATACTGGATTTTGAGAAAATATATCCGGAGGCGAAGGTTATCAAGCTGGAGCAGAATTACCGTTCCACACAGACGATTCTCGATGCGGCCAATGCCGTTATCCGGAACAACGAGAGCCGGAAAGACAAGGCGCTGTGGACGGAGAAGAAGGACGGAAGCAGGATTCATTTCAGGCAGTTTGAGACGGCATACGAGGAAGCGGAATATATTGCAGACGATATTGTGCACCGAGTGAGGCGCGGTGAGACGGAGTACCGTGAGTGCGCGGTGCTGTACCGCACCAATGCACAGTCCCGCCTTTTGGAGGAGCGTATGATTGCAGAGGGAATCCCCTACAATGTAGTGGGCGGGGTGAACTTTTACGCACGCAGGGAAATTAAGGATATTCTGGCATATTTGAAAACCATAGACAACGGGCAGGATGATGTGGCGGCAAGGCGTATCATCAATGTACCAAAGCGCGGAATCGGACAGACCAGCATCGACAAAGTGCAGGCGTATGCGGAGGAACACGGAATCAGCTTTTACGATGCGCTGCGGGAGGCGGACCAGATTGTGGCGCTGAAAAAAGCGGCGGATAAAATTAAGCCTTTTGTGCTGTTGATACAGAGTTTTCGGAGCAAGCTGGAATATTTTGGATTGAAGGAGCTCGTGGAAGATGTATTGGACAAGACCGGATATGTAAAGGAACTGGAAGAGTCTGACGACGAGGATGCAGAGGACCGCATTTCCAATATCGATGAGTTGATAAGCAAGGCAGCGTACTATGAAGAAAGCCATGAGGAGGCTACGCTCAGTGAGTTTCTGGAAGAGGTAGCGCTGGTTGCAGATATCGATAATGTAGACGGAAATGACAATAAGGTGCTTCTGATGACGCTTCACAGCGCAAAAGGTCTTGAATTTTCCAGTGTATATCTTGCCGGTATGGAAGACGGGCTGTTCCCGAGTTATATGTCCATTACCTCGGACGACAGGACGGATTTGGAGGAGGAGCGCCGTCTGGCTTATGTGGGAATTACCCGTGCCAAGGATGATTTGACAATGAGCTGCGCAAAAATGCGTATGGTGCGGGGAGAGACGCAGTATAACGCGGTCAGCCGTTTTGTAAAGGAAATTCCCACCACATTTCTGGACAATAAGCCTTCAGGCGCAAAGCGTGCGGAGCAGGATGAAATGAGTGCTGCACAGGAAAAATTTGATGCCCGTCCCAAAGCCATTGTGCGTCCGCGGGCAACTGCACCGGCGAGAAAGCCGTATATCGCACAGGGCATAGGCGCATTGAATGAATTGGCGGGTATCTCCAAAGGAAGCGCAATCGGAGCGCCGGCAGTGCCGGATTATGCGGAGGGCGACCGCGTGAACCATGTAAAATACGGAGAAGGAACCGTTTTGGCTATGCAGAAGGAGCCGCGTGATTACAAGGTCACAGTGCTGTTTGACAAGGCAGGACAGAAAATTATGTACGCTTCTTTTGCAAAATTGAAAAGAGTGTAGCAAAAAGTATAGATTCGTGCTATACTATTTCTAAATTGAGGTATACTATGTAAAGTATAGAAAGGCGGGCTTATTTATGAACAGACTGGAAGCTTTAGTGGACATGGTAAAATCAAACGAATTAAAGGTGAACGAGCTGCTTCGCAAGAAGGAAAAAGAAGAAGAGAAAAAGAAATGCAACAAAGTTCTCTGGGTTCTTGCGATTATCGGCGCGGTAGCGGCTGTTGCAGCAATCGCTTATGCGGTATACCGTTATATGAGACCGGATTATTTAGATGACTTCGAAGATGAGTTTGAAGACGAGTTCGAGGACGATTTCGACGAGGACGAAGTGTTTGAAGAGGAAACTCCGGAAGAATAAAGAATAGAAAGCATGCTTTGGCATGGAGGAATTTCATGAAAAAAGGACAGGTATATGAAGGCATTGTAGAACGGGTGGACTTTCCCAATAAGGGCGTTGTGCGCGTGGGAGAAGAAACCTGTATCGTAAAGAACAGCCTGCCCGGACAGAAAGTATCCTTCTGCGTCAACAAGCTGAGAAAAGGGAAGGCGGAAGGCCGGCTTTTAGAGGTGATGGAAAAGTCACCTTTAGAAACGGGCAGTCCGTGTTCCCATTTTGGGTTGTGCGGAGGCTGTACTTATCTGTCCATGGCATATGAAGAGCAGGCAAAAATGAAGGCGGAGCAGGTAAAAAAGCTGCTTGACGGTGTGCTTACCGGCAGGCAGGAGGCTTATCTCTGGGAGGGAATCCGGCAGAGTCCGCAGCAGTATGAGTACCGCAATAAAATGGAGTTTTCCTTTGGCGATGAAGTGAAGGACGGGCCGCTTGCGCTTGGTATGCATAAAAGAGGAAGCTTTTACGATATCGTTACGGTAAGCGGTTGTAAACTGGTGGATGAGGATTACAGGCGGATTCTCTCGGCTGTGCTGGCATATTTTTCTCAAAGAAAAGTCAGCTTTTTCCACAGACTGACCCATGAAGGCTTTTTGCGGCATCTGCTGGTGAGGAAGGCATCCAAAACGGGTGAGATTCTGGTGGCACTGGTGACGACATCGCAGCCGTCCGGAGGAGAAGAGGGACCGGAGAGCCTTTTGCAAGGTTTCTGCGAGACCGTAAAAAGTGTATCCCTGAGCGGAACGCTGGCAGGGATTTTACATATTACCAATGATTCACCCGCGGATGTCATTCAGAGCGATAAAACAGAAGTATTGTACGGACAGGATTTCTTTTACGAGGAGCTTTTGGGGCTGCGGTTTAAAATATCGGTATTTTCCTTTTTTCAGACGAATTCCTACGGTGCGGAGGTGCTTTACCGCACGGTGCGGGAGTATATCGGAGATTTGGAGAGTGATTCTGCGGCTTCCGGCAAGGTGGTATTCGATTTGTACAGCGGCACCGGCACCATCGCCCAGCTCATGGCGCCTGCTGCCAAGAAAGTGATCGGCGTGGAAATTGTGGAGGAAGCAGTCCTGGCAGCCCGCAAAAACGCGGAGGCAAACGGCCTTTCCAACTGCGAATTTATCGCGGGGGACGTGTTGAAGGTGCTGGATTCGCTCACGGAAAAGCCGGATTTGATTATCCTCGACCCACCAAGGGATGGTATCCATCCCAAAGCCCTGCCGAAAATCATAAACTACGGCGTGGAACGCATTGTTTATATTTCCTGCAAACCCACCAGCCTTGCGCGGGATTTGGAGGTTTTTCTGGAGAATGGCTATGTGGTGGAAAGAGCGGCAGCGGTGGACCAGTTTCCTTGGACAGCGAATGTGGAGACGGTGTGTCTGCTTTCCAAGGGAGAAATCGACTCTAAGAAGGTGGGGGTAGAGTTCTCGCTGGAGGATATGGATATGTCCGGATTCCGGAAAGGTGCAACCTATCAGGAGATAAAGGATTATGTGAAGGAGCAGACGGGATTGTCGGTATCATCTCTATATATTGCACAGGTAAAGCGGAAATGTGGACTGGATGTAGGGCAGAACTATAATCTGCCGAAGAATGATGATGCCAAGGTGCCGCAGTGTCCGCCGGAGAAGGAGGTAGCTATTAGGGAAGCATTGGAATATTTTTGTATGATTTGATGGTAGCTTAGAAATGGTAGGACACCTTTTCTTTGATTTACACATTTAAGTATTATCGCTAGTTTTTTGTATAATGAAGCAAAGAAAAGACGATGAAATTTGTGAGAGAAATCAAATTGCAAAGTAATCACTCTGACGAACCAGAAATGCGGTGTTGGCAGGAACACTGCGGCAGTCAATTTGAGTGTCAGTATGGCACAGCAGGCTAAGAAAGTCCGCTTATTGCTGCGGATGCACAGGTAAATCTTACGATATCACTTGGCTATGGCAGACTAGATGATTTGCCTGGCACGTTCTCAATATCTTTAATGAATACCTTGATTCTGTCATAGCAAAGCTGTTCAGAGAAAAAGAGGGATATTGTGCCGTAAGAGTTGAAATAGAGAACCTTTATGAAAAATATCCAAAAGTCTTAGGCATGTTTGAGGCGGAAACAACGGCGAAACTGACCGAGGAAAAAAGGTGTTGGTGTAAGTGCTGATGCCGTCTTTTATATAAATAATGGAAGTATATTAGGTATGTGTTATAATAAAATTGTCAAAATTGTGTGAAAGGAATGAAAATATGAGAGTATATATTATATCAACTCAAGAGAACATCCCCTTTGCAGAGAAACTCCTTGAAGATATTAAAAATGTTAGGATTATTTCACATTCAATAGAAGAGGGGATAGTAGCTAATATAGATAACTCTACTATGAATATAATTAAAGATTCAGATGTAGTTTTGGCAATAGTTGATAAGAAGTTTATCGGTAATACTATGCTTTATATGGAATTAGAATGGGCACTGATTTGGGGTAAGAAAAATAGAACACCGATATTGATTCCGATTATTTTAGACAATGCTATTGTGCCCACTGCTTTAGAGGGGATGATACATGTTAAATGTGATTCAAAATCCGAAGAAGATATAAGAAAAACAAAATTGAATATTCAAAAAGTATTGGAACATAAAAGAAATTACGCACATAAGCATACAAAAGAAAACCATAGTCGGACATCTTCAATGATAATTATAACTTTAGCAATTGAAATGCTTGCAGTGTTGTTTGTGGTCTTGTTCATAAGATATCCATTTTCTGATTTTAGATATTTTGATATGGAAAATATAATAAGTTTATCATTAGTTTTAATAACTGTTATGATGTCAGTTGTTACACTTTTTACAAGCTATTTATCCATTATGAAAAGGCGATGGCAGGAGGATGATAAAGAGGAAATAGAATCTTATTCAATAAGATTAAAACAAGCCATAGTTCCAGAAGAAATAAAAAAAGGAGAACATGAACATTCAGAAAACGAAGATAAGAAAAATGAAATAGATGCGTTAGGACGTATGTTGATTAATCTTGAAGATATTAAAGAGTTTTACACTTGGAGTCAAAAACAAGCAAAAGCATCGTTTGTTTTAGCAGTGTCTATGTGTATTTCTGGATTTGCTTTAATGATAGCATCGATTATATTGCCAATTGCGTTTAGACTGAGTTTTCAAATGTCGATTATTCCTGCTGTTGGAGGTGTTATAACTGAATTGATTGCAGGTACGGCATTGGTGGTATATCGAAATTCCTTGTTACAACTTAACCATTATCATAAGGCTTTGCATGAGGACGAACGTTTTTTATCAAGTGTAAATTTGCTTGGGAAATTTAGTACCGTAGAAGCACAAGACGATATGTTACGAGAAATTATTAGAAGTGAAATACAGATGAATTTAGTTGGATTGACAGAAAATGTGGATAAGAAAATTAATATTAAGACAGGCAAAGAAAGGACTAATTCAAAAGAAAAAGATTCAAAATAACATTTTACATATTGATGAGCAACTTGAAAATTGATAACAGAAAGCAGATATGTGGTACAATTATGCATAGGGTAAAATATGACGTTACCAAAAAAGTGAAAGGAAATATATGAATAAACCAAAAGTCTTTGTAAGTTCAACAATTTATGATTTTAAAGATTTGCGTTCAGCTTTAAAATATTGGTTAACAGAAAAAGGGTATGAAGTGAGGATGTCAGAGCGTAATGATTTTAAAAAAGATTCAAGCCAAAATTCATATCAAGCGTGTTTAGATTCAATTGGAGAATGTGATTATTTTATTTTGCTGATTGGTTCTAGGGCAGGAGGTATTTATTCTCAAAACCCATTGATAACAATTACACAAAAAGAATATCAGCATGCTAATGAATTAGCACAGCAAGGTGTAATAAAAAAATTATTAGTTTTTGTTAGAAAAAGTGTGTGGGATATTCGGGAAGACAGAAAGTCATTACAAAAGTATATTGAAAATGAGTTATTAAAAGACGAAACCTTAAAAAGTAAGAAAGAACAATTAAAATTAATTACAAAGCAATCCAGCTCAATTATTAAAGATACAGAAATAATTTTTGATTTTATTAAAGAAGTGACTAAAATTGACGAAATGAAAAAAGCTGTCCAATCAGGTGAAGACTATCCACAAAGGAACTGGATTAATCAATTTGAAAATTTTGAAGACATAATTAATGTTCTAAAACTTGAATTGAGTGTTGAATATGATGTGGAAATAAAGAAATGGAATGAAATTTTAAAGCAAGAAATTTCTGAAAATTTGGCAAGATTAAGCACTTCTGCTAACCAAGAGATATTCCCTTTTTTTAGTTATGCAAATTTAGCTAGGAAAAAATTACCTGAAAAATTTGGAGAATCATATATTTTAAATTATAATGAAATATTGCATCTAAGAACATTTGCAGTGATAGGACCATTGCAGGGAGAATTATTGTCATTAGAGGTAATTACAGCAGCAATAAATGCGGGAGTATATTTAAGGTACAATAATCAAATTGGTAAGTATAATTCTGGAAATATACAGAAAGCCTTATTAGATATGTCATTATCAATTAAGGGATTAAAACGGCAAAAGCAATTGTTTGGGGAGAAAGAAACGGTTGGTATAATTAATAAGTTTAGTCAAATTCCGATAGGAGCTTCATTGACATTTAATTCAAATGATACGCTTTTGTTTGGGGTATATGCAGCGCATGATTATCAGCACAATATCTATCAATTATCCAAGTATTTATTAGGAATTTTTGAGGGTATTATAACAGATGATAAATATCCAGTTTTATATCCGGAAGGCGTATTTAAAACTCTTTTAAACAATGATGAAAATGCTGTTATATTACCTCAAGAAGCATGTGAGGCATGCATAAATGAATTGAAAATGGAAATAGAAAGTGATAAAAAGTAGAGTGGCTGATATTGGGTAGCACATATAGGATGATTTAACCTTTCAATTTTGTGGTTCACTAATAATGGAAATCTTGATTTTGAACTACATATACAGATAGATTACTTGATTTTTCAATAAAGACTATAATTGAACTTAATGAAGCAGTTGAAATTTTGTTTTCTCAAGGAATGTTTACGGTTTAAAACAATTACTTGGATGTTTTACAATTAATTATTGAAAAGTTAGAAGCTCCCCATTTTACACTACAAAGAAGGGAGTAAGAATTGCTTTTTTATTATGAGATCCTTAATGCTGCAAAATTGCAAATGTTCATAGTTATCGTTTTTCAAGTACGAGCGGGAGCCACTCAAGGAGGGGACTATCATCCTCTCGATCTAATACAGCAATTATCGCTTTTTAGACTGGAGATGCAGAAAGTAGGTATAAGGGTTTATAGGTATCCCTCAAACAACCTAAATACATTATACAAGGAAGTTATGGTGTTTTGCTTCTATAAACATCATACAAGGTGTTATGAAATACACAAAAGAGCAAATTCAATGTCTTCGTGATAATTATCCAACATTAAATTATCCTGAAATTGAAAAGATGTTTCCTGATACACCTATTAAAAAAATACGCTCATTAGCAAATAGTTATGGTATTAAACAAGACCCTAAGTATAAGCTGAAAAAAGCTCAAGATAAAGCAATCGGATTATCTGGTATTATGACAAATGGGCAATTAGCTACAATAATTGAATATATATCCTCTAGCAACATTACAGTTCGTTTTGAGGATGGAACCATAGTAAAAAATAAAAATTTAGTCGATTTTAAAAAAGGAAAGATCGGAAAATCAACTGAGAATCGTATAGGGAAAAACAGTATATCCAACAGTGGATTATCAATGACTGTAATTAAGTATAGAAATTATCGAGATATTGATGTTCAATTTGAAGATGGTACTATTGTTAAACATAAAAGTTATGGATGTTTTCTTAAAGGAGAAATAGCTTATCCTCGTTCTAATCATATAGGGGAAGAAAATACATCTACGAGCGGTCATAAAATGAAAATTATCAATTATCGCAGTTATAGAGATATAGACATTCAATTTGAAGATGGTACTATTATACCGCATAAGTCATACCATAACTTTTTAAATGGTACAATAGGATATCCCAAAGATAATCGATTAGGTGAAAAAAAAATTGCTAATAATGGTATGCTTATGACAATTATTGATTATCGTAATTCAAACGATATAGATATTCAATTTGAAGATGGTACTATTGTAGCCCATCGTGATTATAGAAGTTTTTCTAACGGCAGTATATCTAATCCCAATTTCTACAAAAGTAAAGTAGGAGAAGAGATTTATGCTCCAAATGGTCATACTTTAAAGATTGTTGACTTTAGAAACAACAAAGATATAGATGTTCAATTCGAAGATGGAACCATTGTTCAACACAGAGATTATTACAGTTTTCTAAAAGGAAATATAGCTAAGCCTTTAGAAGGTCGTGTTGGGCAGACAAATATAGCCCAAAATGGTATGAAGATAAGGATTATAGAATATCGCAATTCCCATGATGTTGATATAGAATTTGAAGATGGCGCAATTGTAAGACACAAAAATTACACACATTTTTTAGATGGATACATTGCTTATCCAAGACCTGATCACATAGGCGAAGAAATGTACTCAAAAAGTGGCATGAAAATGACTATCATAGCTTACAGAAATAACACAGATATTGATATCCAATTTGAAGACGGCACAATAGTTAAACATCGATATTACCAAAACTTTAAAGATGGGTGTATTTTATATCCTATAGAAAATCGTATAGGCTTTGAAAAAATAGCTAATAATGGATTAAAAATGAAGATAATAAATTATCGAAGTGCCACTGATTTGGATATTGAATTTGAAGATGGCTGTATTGTAACGAATAAATCCTTTTCTGACTTTAAAAGAGGTGAGATTGGTCATCCTACTGTCAGTACACATCGCTCTCTTCCAGAAAAAATAATTTGCTTTTTTATTGGTCAATATATTCCATATATACCAAACTATAAACCATTATGGCTGCTTAATAATACTCAAGTCACCGCTAATTTTCGTAGCGAATTTGATATTTTTATTCCCAGCCATTCTGTCGCAATAGAATATGACGGTTGTAGATTTCATCAAAATGTAACTAAGGATAATAATAAAAATATATGTGTAAGCAATCATGCAGACATAATAAAGTTATTTATTAGAGTACGCGAACATGGTTGTCCTATTTTGAGTTCATCAAACAATTTGAAAATAATAAATATTGAACCTTTTTCTTCATCTCATAAAGATTCATATACAGAATTATCAAAATGTATATATGAAATACTACTACTACTAAATATCGCGAATCCGCAGGTATCAATTACAAAAGAAGTGATTGATTATTGTCGTTCGGATAAATTTTATCTACATGAGTTAGATATGTTAAATAATATTCAATGTATATAATTTGTATTGTAATTCTATTTGTTTTTTGTGGTGATTAAACTATAACACAAAGGCAGTATCTCTGCTTTTTAATTATTTAGTTGTAACACATGTATTGTAATCCTACAAGAGCGGAAAAAATTGCGAGACAAAGTGCAGGTTTGTCAAACATATGTTACACCGACAGCAGATAATCCTTCAGTACCTGTGAGGGAGTTTTCCAGCCCAGAGGACGCAGGGGAAAGTTGTTGTAGTCCCTGCGGTTATATACCTTTAACTGACTGCTGAAATCCCTGAAAGAATAAAAAGTGTGTGTGGCATAAAAGCGTTCATTATCCTTCCGGTGGCTGCGTTCCACTTTTCCATTATGGCGGGGAGTGTAGGGCTTAATCAGTTTATGGCGGATTCCCAGCTGTTCCAGCCGAAGCTAGAAGATGGTGGGTTTGTCGGAGCCGCCATGGGAACTGAAACGCTTTGTGAATTCCTGGCCGTTATCCGTCCGGACACACTCAATGGGGCAGGGAAAAGCCTTCACCAGATGCTCTAAAAACAGCATGGAAGAATAGGAACTGTGTTCCTCAAAAGCTTCCACAAAGCGCCAGCGGGAGAATTCATCAATGGCAGTGTACTGGTAAAAATGATTCCCTCTGACTCCATTTACAAGACAGGAAGAAGGGACAAATTTCACGTCAATCTGGATGCGCTGTCCGGGATAGTCCATCTGCTCATAGGGTTTTGGGACATACTTGGGTTAGGAGGATGGACCGCTGTCAGGTTTAGCCTTTTCAGGAAACGATACAATCCTGTAATGGAGCGTGAATAGCCGCGCTGCATGAGCTTGACCCAGAAGACAACAAGACCGGAATCAGGATTGCGGCGGCGCATATCCAAAATGAGTTTAATCTCCTGCTGAGTATGCTGGTTAGGGTGGTGATGAGGTCTGCGTGAGAGATCGCGCAGGGACTCAATGGAGCCGTTAAACCGCCGTTTCCAGCGGTAGATGTACTGCCTGTTAGTCTTATATTTGATGGCGGCATTGGTGACACCGTATTTTTCAGCATATTTGATTAGAGATAGACGAAACTTCATATCCTGTGTTATACTTGCCATGCGGAGATACCTTCTTTCTGGTTAGATTTTGGTTTGGTGATTAAAATATAACACAGAACAGGTATTTCCGCCTTTTAATTATTCAGTTGTAACATATGTATTGTAATCCTACAGAGCGGAAAAAATTGCGAGACAAAGCGCATTGCGAGGAAACTAATAATGTGCTATGATACATATATCGCAATGCGTGGAGGAACAGAAATATGGATATAGCAAAAAGAATAACGGAACTTCGTGAAGAGGCGGGCGAGAACAGGAAAGAATTTTCGGTTCATACGGGGATACCTGTCCGCACATTGGAGGATTGGGAGGCGGGGCGACGCACCCCGCCGGAATATATTCCGCGGCTGATAGAGTATCAGATAAAGTATGAGAAATTGGTTAAAGAAAAAGGGTAAAGCAATCAAAAAGTTGAGAATTTTAAACGTATCGAATTCGATACGTTTAAAAGGAATATGACTTTTTAACAAAGGAGACGTTATAAATGGCTAATACTATAAAGAAAGATGTAATTCACGCAGCAGGCATTGATATAGGTATCTATACGACAGATTTCAAGAATGAGTTTATTTCGCTGACGGATATAGCTCGTTACAAAAGCATTGATCCAAGAATTACGATTCATAACTGGCTCAGAGGAAGAGATGTGGTGGAATTTCTTGGTTTATGGGAAGTTCTGCATAATCCAAATTTTAAACGTATCGAATTCGATACGTTTAAGGAAAATGCCGGAACAAATGCGTTTGTATTTTCTATTAAGGATTGGTCTGAAAAACTGGAAGCAATAGGTCTGTTTACCAAGTCTGGCAGATATGGCGGTGGTATTTATGCTCATATTGATATAGCGTTTGAGTTTGCATCATGGATTTCGCCGGAGTTTAAGTTATATATCATAAAGGATTACCAGAGGCTTAAACAAGATGAAAACAGCCGGCTTTCTTTAAACTGGAATCTTCGTCGCGAGATAACGAAGTTAAACTATCACATCCATACCAATGCAATCAAAGATAATCTGATACCGTCAGAGCTTACGCAGGAGCAGATTTCATATAAATATGCCAACGAAGCCGATCTTTTAAATGTTGCATTGTTTGGGAAGACAGCGAAGCAGGGGCGGGACAGTAATCCGGACAAGAAAGGCAATATGCGTGATGAGGCAAACCTGAATCAGCTTCTTGTTCTGGCAAATATGGAAAGTTATAATGCGATACTGATTGAACAAGGCAGGGAGATGCCGGAACGTCTGATGTTGCTCAGAGAGCTTGCGGTCGGGCAGATGAAGACGCTTGTTGCGGTCAGCATGGAAGGATTAGAGCAGCTTTCAGGAGGTAATTTCAAGTGAAAAAGCAGAAAAAACAGGGTAGAATGCATGAGGAAAAAAATTTATGTAAGCAGGTAGATTTTATAGAAAGCGTTGAAATTTATCCGGAAAAGTTAGATAATGGATACATGTAGAAACGGAAATGAAATAAGAGAGCATAGGAGGCATGTGGATAAATGAAAGCACTGATAATCGGCGGAACGGGAACTATCAGCAGTGCAGTGGTGCGCAGACTGATTGAAAAGAAGTGGGAGGTATATGTCATCAATAGAGGCACCAAGCCGCTGCCGGAAGGCGCAGTATCCATGGTTGCCGATATAAATGATGAGCAGCTTGTTGCGGAAAAAATCAAGGATATGACATTTGACGTTGTATGTGAGTTTATTGGTTTTGTTCCTGCACATGTGGAGCGGGATTACAGGCTGTTTGCGGGCAAAACAAGCCAGTATATTTACATCAGTTCCGCCTCAGCATACCACAAGCCTGCAAGCAATTATATTATCACGGAGGGGACGAGTCTTGCCAATCCCTATTGGCAGTATTCAAGAGACAAGATTGCCTGTGAGGAATTTCTTATGAAAATGTATCGTGAGAATGGATTTCCTGTGACGATTGTTCGTCCCAGCCATACATATGACGAGCAGCATATTCCTTTGGGAGTACATGGCAAAAATGGTTTTTGGCAGGTAATCAGACGTATGCAGGACGAGAAACCTGTTATTATTCAGGGGGATGGTACTTCGCTGTGGACATTAACTTTCAATACAGATTTTGCAGTTGGTTTTGTAGGACTTATGGCGAATCCTCATGCAATTGGCGAGGCATTTCATATCACAAGCGATGAAACTCTGAGTTGGAACCAAATTTATCAGACGATTGCACAAGCGCTTGGCGTCAGGCTGCATCCGTATCATGTCGCTTCGGATTTTCTGAGCAGTGTTGGTCCTGACTACGATTATGAGGGCAGTCTGACAGGCGATAAGTCGGTATCAGTTGTGTTTGATAACAGCAAGCTGAAAAGAGCAGTTCCCGAATTTAAGCCTGTTGTCAGTTTTGCGGAGGGTGTGAGAATTGCGCTGGATTATATTCTCGCTCACCCGGAGTGTCAGAAAGAGGATCCTGAATTTGACCGGTGGTGTGATAAAGTGGTTGATACACTTGAAAGGGTCAAAGAAGGATTTAGGTAGATAAAAGGAGGAAATACCATGAACATTTTAGTCGTAAACGGCAGCCCCAAAGGGGAAAACAGCATCACACTGCAGACCGTGTTGTATCTGCAGAACCACTTCCCGAAGCATACGTTTTCGTTTTTGCATGTGGGACAGCGCATCAGGGTGTTGGAGAAGGATTTTACACCGGCGGAGGAGGCTCTTGAAAAGGCGGACCTTATTCTGTTTGCCTACCCTGTGTATACCTTTATTGCGCCCAGTCAGCTGCACCGTTTTATTGAGCTGGTAAAGCAGTCCGGCATAAATCTTTCGGGAAAATATGCGACGCAGATTACCACTTCCAAGCATTTTTATGATGTCACGGCGCATCGCTATATACAGGAAAACTGTCAGGATATGGGGATGAAGTTTATCAAAGGGCTTTCCGCCGACATGGAAGATTTGTTAAAGCCCCGTGGCAGAAAAGAGGCGTTTTCCTTTTTCCGCTATGTTCTGTGGAGCATAAAGGAGGACAGCTATGAGCCGCTGCCTGCGCCTCAGACGGCACCCGCTCATATGCCCGTACAGATACCGGAAGCTTCGCAGGAGGAAAAGAGCGCGGCGCGCAAGGTAGTGATTGTGACGGATGCGCTGCCGGAGGATGAGGGGCTTCACAATATGATTGCACGTTTTCAGGCGGTGCTGCCTTTTGAAAGCAGGGTTGTGAATATACGGGAGTATCCTTTTGGGGGAGGCTGTCTCGGCTGTTTCCATTGTGCGGTTTCAGGAAAATGTATTTATAAAGATGAGTTCGATGATTTTCTGCGCAATGAAATCCAGACCGCGGACGCAACAGTCTATGCGTTTGCAATTCAGGATCATTCCATGGGACCTGTCTTTAAAAAGTATGACGACAGGCAGTTTTGTAACGGACACCGCACCGTCACCATGGGAAGTCCTGTGGGATACTTGATTAGCGGGAACTACAGTCAGGAAGAAAACCTGAGGATGATTATCGAGGGGCGCAGCGAGGTGGGAGGCAATTTCCTTGCGGGTGTGGCGACGGACGAAACCAATCCGGATGCCGCCATTGACAGGCTGGCCCGGACTCTTTCCTACGCGATGAAAAAGCGACATACTCAGCCGCAGAACTTTTACGGCGTGGGCGGCATGAAGATTTTCAGGGATTTGATTTTTACAATGCAGGGTATGATGAAGGCGGATCACCGCTTTTTCAAGGCGCATGGGCAGTATGATTTTCCGCAGAAGCAGCCCGGCACGATTTTGAAAATGTATCTGGTGGGCGCGCTGCTGTCTTCTCCCGCCGTGCAGAAAAAAATCGGCAATAAAATGACGGAGGGTATGCTGGCTCCTTACCGGAAAGTTCTTAAGGAAGACAAATGAATATTATGATTGAAATAAAAAGGAAGCGCTGCGATGAGCAGCGCTGCTTTTTTGGCAATTATTTCAGGTTGTAGATCGTAAAACGACTCTTGATGAGATATAAATAATCTGGTTTGTCTGTTTGGGGTTCGCAATTCGCTCCAGCAGCAGGGCGGTAATCCGCTTTCCCAGAGAGGTTTTGTTTACATTGACAGAAGAAAGAGGAGGCACTGCATTTTTAGATTTTGTGATATTGTCAAACCCAATAATCTTTGTTTCTTCCGGCACACGGATATGGAGACGATTTAAGGCTTCCATAAGATTGAGTGCAATGGAGTCATTTGCAGCGACGAAGCAGTCCGGTACAGCGGGAAGCTGTGTGACTGCCTTCATCAGTTCTTCCGTTGTGTAAGGAGTGGAATCCTTGTTCAGTATGGAATACTGTAAATCGACAGGGAGGTTGGAAAGGAAGAGCGCCTCCCGCATGCCCGTGAATCGTTCGTAAAAGGAGCGGCAGTGTAGATAATCGCCGACAAATCCGAAGGAGCGGCACTGCTTTTCCCGAATCATCTGCATACAGAAGTATTTGATGGTGTCCTGACTCTCGGGAAGAACAATATCATAATTACCCTTTAGCGGATAATCTACAAGGGGAAAGTCTAAAAAGGCAAAGGCATGATCCAGCGTAAGGAGTTCCCGGATATAATCCGGTTCAAAAAATTCAATGCATATGATGCCATCAACCTTGTTGTCAGACAAATAATTCTTAAACTTTTTAAAGGAATTCTGTGTGGTGATGTTGAACTGAATCAGTTCAATGTCGTAATTGGTGAGACTTTCTGTAAGTCCTCGCAGCACATACACATAATAATCCATATTCATAAGCAAACGGGAAGAGAGGAGCACAAACCTCTTTTCCCCCATAGAAGTTTCTGTGGTGGCTGCAAGCTTATAGCCCTTGTAGCCCATTTCAATTGCCGCGTTAATAACGGCATTTCTTGTCTTGAGCGGAACGGATTTCCCGTTTAAAACTTTGGAAACCGTATTTCTGGACAGATTCAGTGTATTGGCAATATCTTGAATGGTAACTGAATTTTTCATACTGTTATTATATCTCCCAATTTCCTATACTTGGTTTCAAGGGAAAACTTTGTAAAATAAGTATATAGTAGGAAGGAAAAAATGTCAAATATCCCGCCCCTAAATGCACACAATGACAAATAAAAATGTGCAAATGCACATTTTTTGGGGCAAATTTGCATACAAAATTGACAGGGGAAATGTTTTGTTTTAGATTAAATGTACAAAAAAGAAATATATCGCGCGATTAAAAAAAGCAAAATCAACAAAACAAGGAGGAAGGAAATGCAAAAATCAAGTAAAAGCGCTAAGCTGACAGGAAGTGCCAGACTGAAAAGTCTCAAGCAGAATTATCCGTTCCTGATTATGCTTTTTCCAGCAGTGCTGGTAGTGTTTTTGTTCAACTATCTGCCGATTTATGGCGTCCTGATTGCATTTCAGGACTTTATGCCGGGAGACAGTATTCTGTCGGACACGACAATCTGGGTCGGCTTTAAGAATTTTACCAGATTTTTTAGTGACGTGCAGTTCTGGACACTAATGAAAAATACTTTTCTTTTGTGTATTGCCGGCTTTATCATTGGCTTTCCACTGCCGATATTAATTGCCCTGATGTTGAATGCACTCAGAAACAAAAGAGCGGGAAAGGTGCTGCAGACGATTTTTACGGCACCTCATTTTATCTCACTGGTTGTTTTGGTAGGTATGCTGACTTTGTTTTTCGGACGTTATGGTCTTGTGAACAATATTGTTGCAAGCCTTGGAGGGGAAAGATATTCTTACTTTTTGGAAAGTTCGGCATTTCGTCCCCTCTACATTCTGTCAAGCAACTGGCAGGATTTTGGCTGGAGTGCCATTATTTACATAGCGGCATTATCCAATGTGGATCCCCAGCAGCATGAAGCGGCAGTAATTGACGGTGCTTCCCGTCTGCAGAGGGTGTTTTATGTTGACTTTCCTGCAATTATGCCCATGGTGAGCGTTATGCTGATTATGTCAATCGGCGGATTAATGGGTGTTGGATATGAGAAGGCGCTCTTGATGCAGACGGACGGTAATCTTGGAGTCAGCGAGTTGATTGCCACCTATGTATATAAGAAGGGTCTTACAGGGATTCCCGATCAGGCTTATGCGACGGCAATCGGATTGTTTAACTCGGTGATTAATGTGGTTCTTCTGATTGTGGCAAACACGGCTTCAAAGAAGTTCTCCGAAAATTCTCTTTGGTAAGGAGGAAAGAACTATGTCAATGACTGCAAAGGCGTTAGAGAATAAGAAAATAAATAAAAGAAGAACGATACATAGGAGAAAAACAGGGGATAAGATATTTCATGCCGTAAATGCGACTCTGCTCGGTGCGGTGGCGCTGATCGTACTATATCCCATATATTTCATTATCATAGCATCCTTTTCCAATCCGGATGCGGTACTTGCAGGAAAAGTGGTTCTGTATCCTGTGGAAATTACGCTGTCAGGCTACCAGAAGATTATAGAGAGAGCAGATGTGTGGCGAGGATATCTCAACACCATTATTTATACGGTAATCACGGTGGTGCTGGCTCTGGCTGTGACGATTCCTGCAGGCTGGGCGCTGAGCAGAAAGACTTTGCCCGCTAAAAAGTTATTTATGATTTATTTTATTATCCCGATGTTTTTCGGCGGCGGACTGATTCCGTTTTACAATGTGATGAGCGGCCTTCACCTGGTCAATTCCATGTGGGCAATTATCCTGCCGTCCATCCTGTCAGTGTGGAATCTGTTTATGACAAAGACTTTTTTTGAAGCGAACATTCCGAATGGCTTGATTGAAGCTGCCACAATTGATGGCGCGGGACATTTCAAGACGTTTTTTGTAGTGGTGGTTCCGCTTGCAAAAGCAACCGTAGCGGTTATGGCGTTGTACTATGCAGTGAGTCAGTGGAACAGTTATTTTAACGCCATGATTTTTCTTCAGGATGAAACCTTGTATCCGCTGCAGCTTGTTCTGAAGGAAATTCTGATTGCTTCCGAGAGTACGGTTGGCGGAAGCGGCGAGACAATATTGGAACAATACAGACTGGCAAACCAGTTAAAGTATGTTTCGGTTATTGTATCCAGCCTGCCGGTTATTATGCTGTATCCTTTTGTTCAAAAATATTTTGCACAGGGCGTGATGATTGGTTCTCTGAAAGAGTAAAAAGAGGCATGAGAAATCATCGGCCTGAAAGAAATACCAAATGTAAAATAATACATGTAAGGAGGTAAATTTGTATGAAAAAGAAGTTGTCTGTTATTGCCCTTTGTGCGCTTGCCATGTCATTGGCGGCATGTGGTGGCAAAACTACCTCAAAGAAGGAGGGAGTTGGCGTTGACAGTCTGGTTTCTGAATATGGATTTCAGTGGACGGATCCTTCAGCACCTATATTGAATGATAGAGGAGCGGAGGAAATTTCCTTTACTATCTATTCTTCCAAGAATGCTTCTGCGCTTGATTACAACGATATGAAGATCATGTGGGATTTGTTTGAGAGTACGAATGTTACGGTAAACTGGGAGAACGTGTCGGAGTCCGTTTATTCTCAGCAGAAGAATCTGATTTTCGGAAACGCTGACAATCGTCCGGACGCTATCTACCATGCAGGTATGAGTAATGGTGAAATTATCAAGTATGCCAGGAGAAATGTCCTGCTGCCCATCAGTGACTATCTTGAGTATATGCCGAATTTTGCAAAAATTCTGGAGGAAAGACCGGATATCAAGTACCAGTTGACCAATGTGGAGGATGGAAAGATTTATTCACTTCCCCGTATTGAAGAAATGGGTCTGCTGCAAAATCCCAATATGCTGTTTTTGAATAAAGTCTGGGCACAGCAGGCGATTGAGGCCGGTGCTGTAAATGGAATTACAGTTGCTGATTTAAAAGACGGAATCACCCTGACGTCGGATCAGATGGAAGAACTGCTGATATATTTCAGGGATAATGACATGAATGGCAATGGAAATACCAGTGACGAGCGTCCGCTCAGTTTTGTCTACAATAACTGGCAGGGTAATCAGTGCGACCTGTATGGAATGTTTGGTCTGAATGATAATCTGGAGCACAGGGTGGTTATCGATGGAAGAGTCACTTATACCGTGACGGATGACAGATTTAAGGATGCCACGAACTTTATTGCAAACTGGGTGACGGCAGGGCTGATTGACAAGATTTCCTTTGAACAGTCTCAGGATAATTTCCTGGCAAATGGCAAGGGACTGGAGACTTACGGAGCATTTTACTGGTGGGAGAGTGAAACAGTGGTTTCCAACCCTGAAAATTATATTGTATGTAGACCTCTGATCGGACCGGACGGCAGCCAGACAGTCTGTGTATCCAACAATCCGGAGGTGGGAATCGGTGAAGTGGTTATTTTTCAGGATTGCGAAAATGTAGAAGTGCTTCTGGCTTATCTTGACCGCTATTATGACCCGGAGATTTCTGCCCAAATCAACTACGGTCCGATTGGGATTGTTTACGAGGAGGAGCGGGATGAGAACGGAATGCTGGTGCAGAAGGAAATTTCCGGAGAAATGACGGCAGATGAACTCCGTCTGCAAAATGCCCCGTTTGGTATTATCTATCTTTCAGACTATGCGTGGGAACATGTGGTGAATATGGAGCCCAGAGCGCAACTCAGGCTGGAAAGATTACAGGCTTATGTAACTCCTTTTGTTCCTGAGAACGTGAAGCCTTGTATGGTGAATCTGCAGTTCACCATGGAGGAATTAAATGTCTTAGACACTTATGACTCCCATATCAACGATTATATCAGAACAAATCTGATTAACTGGCTTATGAAGGGCGGCGTGTCGGACAGCGAGTGGAGTACCTTCCAGAAGGAATTGGAGGAAAAGACAAAACTTTATGAAGTGCAGAAAGTTTACCAGGCAGCCTATGACAGAATGATGGAAAGCGAATAAAGACGATTAAAATAAAAAATGGAGAGGCATGGTGTAATCATGAAGAAATTTAGTAAAGGTTTGACAGGTCTGCTGTGTGCGGCAATGATTTTTTCAGCCACGGCATGCGGCAGCAAAGGTGAAAATACGAAGCCGGAGATTAGCGGCGTCGCTGACAGAATGATAGAGGCGGGTTCTGAGTTCCGTGCGCTTGAAGGTGTGTCTGCTTCTGATGCGGAGGACGGCGATATTACCGCCAAGATTGTTATCGAATCAATGCCGGAGCTGACGTTCCAAAACGGTGTTGCTGTGCCGGATAAGCCGGGCAATTATGAGCTTATCTATTCTGTCACAGACAAGGGCGGGCTTACGACGGAGGCCTATGCTACTTTGACGGTTGCAAAACAGACCGGTGAAGCAGTTGTTTATAAGGAATTTGATTTTGCTGCGTCTCAGACGGTCGATGACAGAGGATGGACCGCGAGGATTGCCGAGGGCGTAGATGCCAGCGGAGAACTGAAGCAGGGTGCATATGTGTTTGACATTACCTCCCCTGGAAATGGGGATGGCGACATTCAGCTTGTAAAACAGGGTGTGGAGCTTAAGGCGGCTGATTACAGGGTAAGAGTCTGGATAAAATCCACGGCGGATACATATGCCCACATCATTGCGAGAGATGAAAGTGTAGAGGAGTGGAGCACCTTCGGAGGTGTGTTTAATGCAGAAATCGGACAGGAGGTTTCTCCGGTAGATTTACAGTTTACCTCGAACGGAGAGGGCAGTGCCGAAATCATGATTAATTTGGGAAAGATTACACCTGACCCGAATAATCCTTCCAATACCACACCTGAGAACTTTACGGTGACGATTGATAAAATTGAAATTTATGAGATTTCAGGTGAAGAAACCCAGATCCCTGTGTTTACAAATGATTTTTCCTCTTCTGGGGAGGGCGCAGTGGTAGTAGAGGCTGGTGACGGGGCAGCAGCAGAGGTAAGTTATGAAGAAGGTGCAGCTCTGATACAGATTGCTTCTTATCCGACTGACGGCGGTGTGTGGAGCATCAAAGGGAATGTTGTGCTTCAGGATGTCAGCATAGAAGAAGGACAGAAATATTACTACAGCCTGCGGCTTCAGGGAGATTCTGCACAGGCAGGAGAATGTCTTGTAGAAAGTGCAAGCCTTTATGACGGAGCAAGAGTACATTTTAACAGCTTTTTTGTAGGCGACGGCGAGGAGACAGTGATTTCCGGAACCTTCGTTGCAGACAAGACAGTATCAGATCCAGTTATCCGTCTGCAGATAGGCAATCCGTCTGACGGTGTTTCGGAAAATAATATCCGCATCAGCGATGTGGTTTTCGGCAGGCTGGAGGGAGATTTAGAGACAGTCAAAACAATAGATGCGTTTTGCGCCTATGGCCAGAATACGGCAAATGCGACAAATCCGGAGCAGCCGTGGATGACCTACAATGGAACTGATGAGGACAATGAGAAAGGCGTAGGAACGATATACCAGGAGAACGGCAGTCTGTTTTACCGTATTGACCAGGGAGGAACAACGGATTGGCACAATAAGCTTGTATGCGGTTATACAGGAAATCCTCTGACTCTGGCAGCAGACAGTTATTATACGATTGAGATTACGGCAAAGGCAACAAAGGATGTATCCTGCGGTTTCTTCTTAAATCCGCTTGGCAGTTGGGATCCCAGAATTTCCGAAGGGATGGATATTACAACACAGGAGCAGACCTTTACCTTTGAGACGACGGACACCTTTGTTCTGGATATGGATTTTGAGATGTTATTCCAGTTTGGCTCAGAGGATACGGCTCAGCTTGGCGAAGTTACGATTGAAATTTCGAATATAAAGATTTTGCAGAGAAGTGTATATTAATTTTGAGTCCGCCGAAGCGGACGCGGGGTAAAGTATGAAAAGCAGATTTTGGACAATAGTGATGGGGCTTTTGCTTCCGATATGCATTCTTTTTTGCGGCTGTGCGGAATCAGGAAAACAGTATGAGGTTGCGTTTAGTGGAAATTATGCGGCGTCCGGCGAATATGCCGGACAGACCGTTTCCGCGGGAAAGAAGCTGGAGGAGCCGGAGGCGCCTGTACGAGAGGGATATGTTTTTCTGGGTTGGTTTCAGGATGCAGGACTGACAGAAAAGTGGGATTTCAAAAAGAACAAGGTGAAATCCGATATGACGCTTTATGCGGGATGGGATGTCGATACCGGTGATGAGATTGTGTATCCTGAAAACGACAAGGATTTCTCTTCTCTCAAAACACCGGGAAGTCAGGAAGCAGCTTATGACTATGCTATGTATTTTCTGCCTTCCGTGGACGGGGTGAATCAGCCGTATGTGGGGGACACCATGCCGTATTACGAGAACGGGGTGTATTACATCTATTATTTGAAGGAGGGAGGAGACTCCTACAATCATTCCATTTATCTTGCGACTACGTCAGATTTTATAACCTATTCAGAACAGGAAGAGCCTGTTCTGGAAGCATCCAGAGAAGGCGGTCAGGATGGCTGGATTGGAACGGGCTCGGTGGTGAAGGTTGAGGATAAATATTATTTCTTCTATACGGGACATACGGGTTCGGAAGTGGCAGAGTATAAGGAGAAAGTTATGGTTGCAGTCAGCAACAATTTGACTTCTTTTGATAAACTGGCCGAATGGGAGATTACGCCGCCATCAGAGCTTGGACAGAAAAATGATTTTAGAGACCCGCAGGCTTATTACGATACGGCAAGCGGAACAATTTCCCTTACGGTAACGGCCTCCAAGGGCAATGTGGCAAGGATTCTGAAGTATACTGTCAGTGCGGATTTGCAGGGTGTAAGTTACGATGGCATTATATTCAGTAATTCTGTGGGGGATTTCTGGAATTTGGAATGCAGTGATACCTTTAAAATGGGAGATAAATGGTATATTACGTATTCGGCACAGGATGATACTCTCTGGTATGCTTCATCAGATGAACAGTTTGGCCCTTACTCTGAGCCAAAACGTCTGGAAGGTAAACTGTTTTATGCGGCGAAACATGTGGAAGATGGTGAAAACTCCTATATGGTCGGCTGGGCAAGAAGAGCAGAGTCGGTTTCTTCCACACAGGATGTAGCCGGCTGGGCAGGAAATTTACTTGTGCAGAAGATTGTCTGCAAGGAGGATGGGGAACTGATTCTGGTACCGGTAGATGCTGTTGCAGAACAGTTTTCCGTGAGACGGGAACTTTTGCTTGATGATTCTCATGTGTATTTGGAAGCCGGTTCGCTCTATCAGTATACGGATGCGTTTACCTGCTATGAAAGTTTTATGCTTACCGGAGATTTTACCTTTTCCGGAAATGGTTCCTTTGGGCTTGCATTTGATTTCAATGGAAAAGCAGAGAAATATAAGCTGATTTCAATAAAACCGGGTGATGGCAATGGCATACTTCAGCTTTCTTTTAATGAAGGAAGTACGATTATAGCCGAGAAGGAAATTTGTCTTGTTCCGGGGGAAGATTATTCGTTTACTTATATTCAGGAAGGTTCCGTAGGCGTATTTTATATTGATGACATGGCAGCTCTCACTGTGAGGATTTATGGCGCAAGTGGAAAGAGCATCAAATTGTTTGCTGAGAATAATCAAGTTGTATTTACGTCATTGAGGGAATATACAAGGCAGTAAATATTAGAAAACCGGAGGAAGTACTATGGAAAGCCAGAAATTACGGGAAGCAAGGAAATATGAGAAGGCAATGGAAGTGAAAATTGCGGCGGGAGAGCGTCCTGCTTTTCATCTCTCTGTCCGTGTGGGCTGGATGAATGACCCAAACGGATTCTCCTATTACAATGGCGAATACCATCTTTTTTACCAGTATAACCCATATGAATCTGTATGGGGACCGATGCATTGGGGACATGCGGTGAGTAAGGACCTTCTGCACTGGGAATATCTTCCGGCGGTGCTTGCACCGGACACTTCTTATGATAAAGACGGGTGTTTTTCCGGCAGTGCGGTTGAACTTGCAGATGGAAGGCAGCTTCTGCTGTATACAGGAGTGAAAAGAAATCCGAGGCCTGACGGTGGGTTTGAAGAAATTCAGACACAATGCGCGGCTATCGGAGATGGCAGAAATTATGAAAAATGTGCTGAAAATCCCCTGCTGACGGAAAAGGACTTACCGGTGGGTGGAAGCAGGTATGACTTTAGGGACCCGAAGATATGGAAGGAAGAGAACGGAAATTACCGGTGTGTAGTGGGAAACTGTACACCTGACAGGGATGGCAGGATTCTTCTCTATGAAAGCGAGGACGGTATTCATTGGAGATTTGTTTCCATTTTGGCGGAAAACAGGGGACGCTTCGGTAAAATGTGGGAGTGCCCGGATTTTTTTGAACTGGACGGAAAACACGTGCTGCTGGTCAGCCCGCAGGACATGATGCCAAAAGGATTTGAGTACCACAACGGAAACGGAACGCTGTGTTTGATTGGAGATTTTGACGAGGAAACGGGGCGTTTCCTGGAAGAGCATGATCAGGCTATTGATTACGGAATTGATTTTTATGCATCGCAGACATTGAAGACTTCGGATGGAAGGCGGATTATGATAGGATGGATGCAGAATTGGGATTCCTGTAACAAGAATGCAGATGACAGAATCTGGTTCGGGCAGATGAGCCTGCCGCGTGAGCTTTCCGTGGAGAACGGCCGTCTGATACAGAGACCGGTCAGGGAATTGGAGAAGCTGCGGGGAGCAGAGGTCAGATATGAGAACGTTGTTTTTTCCGATACGATAAGGCTGGACGGAATTCACGGAAGAAGGATTGATATGGAAATCACACTTCGTCCGGCAGCTGCGGAAAAGATGTTTCGAAAATTTGCAGTGCGTTTTGCACAGGACGAGGTCTGCCACACGGCGGTCAGCTTCCGTCCCTATGAGGCCATCCTAAAGGTTGACCGCAAGTTTTCCGGTTCCCGCAGGGCTATTATACATCAGCGGAGATGCCTTCTCGGAACGAAGGACGGATGTCTGAAACTGCGGCTGATTCTGGACCGTTTCAGTGCTGAAATATTTGTAAATGATGGAGAACAGGTTTTAAGTATAACTTATTACACGGCGCAGTCTGCTGACGGAATATCTTTTTATGCTGACGGCGAGGTTCTGATGGATATCATCAAGTATGATTTGAACTGATTGTGGTGAAATCAGGGAGAGGTTTTTATGAAAAAATATGATGTAACTGCTTTGGGAGAGTTGTTGATTGATTTTACAGAAAATGGAGTAAGTGCGCAGGGAAATCCGTTGTTTGAGGCAAATCCGGGTGGTGCGCCATGTAATGTGCTGGCAATGCTGGCAAAGCTGGGGCATAAAACTGCATTTATAGGAAAAGTGGGAAAGGACTTCTTTGGAGAACAACTGAGAAGTGCGATTCAGGAGGTGGGAATTACACCTGAATATCTGGCTGAGGATGAAATGGTGCATACCACACTTGCTATGGTACATACCCTTCCGGATGGAGACAGGGATTTTTCCTTTTACCGTAACCCGGGAGCAGATATGATGCTCACGGAAGGAGAGGTGCCGGAGGAAGTGATTCGAAATTCTGAAATTTTTCACTTCGGTACGCTTTCCATGACACATGAAGGGGTGCGGAAGGCGACAAAAAAAGCCGTTTCGGAGGCAAAAAAACATGGCGTACTCATTTCTTTTGATCCGAATCTTCGTCCGCCCCTGTGGGAGTCGCTGGAGGAGGCAAAGGAGCAGACAACATATGGACTTTCCCAGTGTGATATCTTAAAAATTTCTGATAATGAAATTCAATGGTATACTGGTGAAGAGGATTTAGAGGCGGGTGTTCGCTGTTTAAAAGAGCAATACAATACGCCGTTGATTCTGCTTTCCATGGGAAAGGAAGGAAGCCGGGCATATTATAAGGACATATGTGTGGAGGCCGCCCCTTTCCTGCGTGAAAACACCATTGATACCACCGGCGCAGGAGATACTTTTGGAGCATGTTGTTTGCATCATATCCTAAAATATGGGATTGAAAATCTGGGGGAGAAGGATTTGCGGCAAATGCTGACATTTGCAAATGCTGCCGCTTCTATTGTTACGACCAGAAAAGGTGCGCTTCGTGTAATGCCTTCTGTGAGCGAAGTGGAAAACCTTTTGTCCTGCCGTATGGTCGAAAATTCTTAAGAAAGATTCATAAAGACAGGCGGGCTAAAACCTTGTACCGGCTTGGAAATTGTGCTACACTGAAACAAAATGAGGAGGAGTGGTACAATGAAAGAGAGAGTACAAAAGGCGCTGGCACTGGTGCTGACAGTCAGTCTTTTTGCCGCGTGTGCTGCGCCAAAGCAGGAGGACAATAAAGAGAGCAGGGAGCCGCAGACGGAGCAGACCGATAGCACGCCGTCGGATAGGCAGGACGACATAAGGGAGCCGGAAGGTTCTGATAGCGCAGTTCATCTTGTGACCGGGGAGCGGCCCGTGCTGATTACGGCGGAGATGAGAGAAGAGGCCGGCGTGACGCCCTGTGTGGAGCCCTATACAGTGGCATCCGATTTGAGCAATGTGGAGAATCTGGGGCAGTTTTACTTCGGGGAAGGACTGGCGGCTAAGCTGGCGCAGAACGGATTTGTTGTCTGTGGCGGAGGCGGCAGCGAGTTTTTTGAGATATATGAGACGAACCGTTACAATCAGATTCCTAACTTTGTAACTGTGGATTCCATGATGCATACCTATCACTTGTACTTTGCTTATCTGTTAAAAAATATTGAGAGAAGCTATCTTTCAGACAGTCTTGCGCAGTTAAGCAAGCGGATGCTTGCGGCGAGCATTGCCCAGTACGAGGCGCTTGAGGGCACGGAGTGGGAGCATGCGGCAAAGCGTAACGTGGCGTTTTTCACGGTAGGCGCAAAGCTGCTTGACGATAGCACTGTGGTTGAGGACTATGTGGCGGATATTGTAAACTATGAGCTTGACCATATCAATAGTGCCGAAGGGATTGATGTTTCGGAAGTTTCGGAAATCTATGAGGACTATTCGCAGTATGTGCCGCGGGGTTATTATGAGGGCGACGAGAAGCTGGAGCAGTATTTCAGGGCGATGATGTGGTATGGCAGGATGCATTTTCTGCAGGACAATGAGGATATGGAAAGAAGCGCGCTTCTGATGACAAGGGCAGCTGCAGGAGATTCGGAAGCCTATGCGCTGTGGGAATCCATCTATGCCGTGACCTCTTTCTTTGCAGGTGCAAGTGACGATTTAGGCGTGTGTGAGTACGCACCGCTGATTGTGGAGGCGTACGGTGATGCTTCCACAAAGGATTTGATTGGAAATGAGGAAGCGTTTGCAGATTTCCATGCACGGACGGCTGCGCTTGCTCCGCCGCAGATTAATTCCATACCGATTGCGGACGGTACAGATAATGTGATTTTAGGCTTCCGTTTTATGGGACAGCGTTTTACCATTGACGCAGCAATTATGCAGCGGTTAATTGACAGCAACGTGGAGGACCGTATGCTCCCTGATGTGCTGGATGTGCCGGCGGCGCTCGGCAGCGACACCGCGCTTCAGATTCTGGAGGAAAACGGCAGCACGGCATATGCGGGGTATATGGATAACATGAACCTGCTGCGGGAAGCTTTGGAACAGGAAAATCCTGAGCTTTGGTCCGCAAGTCTGTATGCGGGATGGCTGTATACACTCCGCCCTTTGCTTACAGTGAAGGGAGAGGGTTACCCCATGTTTATGCAGAGTGAGGAATGGCTGAAAAAGGATTTGGAATGTTTTGCGGGCAGTTTTACGGAGCTGAAGCACGATACGGTGCTCTACGCCAAGCAGGTTATGGCGGAAATGGGCGGCGGTGAAGATATGGAAATCATTGATTTCAGAGGATATGTAGAGCCGGAACCGGAGGTCTATGCAAGATTTGCAGACCTTGCAGATGCGACGAGGCAGGGCTTAAAGACATATAACATGCTGACGGCTGATGATGAAGAAAATCTGAAGCGCCTGTCCGAGATGGCGGAACGGTTAAAAGAGATTTCCAATAAGGAGCTTCTGGACGAGGCACTGACAGATGAGGAATACCGGTTTATCGAAGATTACGGCGGAAATCTGGAGCATTTCTGGTATGAGTCAGTAAAGGATTCGGGAGATTATGTGTTCCCTGAGGAATATCCGTCGGCACTGGTAGTGGATATCGCGACCGATCCTAACGGCAGCGTATTGGAAGTGGCAACAGGCAATCCGTCACAGATTTATGTGGTGGTAAAGGTGGATGGCAAGCTGCGGATTGCGACAGGAAGTGTCTATTCCTTCTATCAGTTTACCTGGCTGGGCAGGCTGACGGATACCAAATGGCGGATCATGATGGGCCTCCAGGTAAATGAAGAGGGCTATTACAATCAGGATGCCCCGATTGAGAGACCGGACTGGACCGGAAGTTATCGGTATCAATATGATTGGGAATAAGCAGATGAAAAGAGCAGGTTTGATAATAATGGCGTTGGTAAGTACCGGCGCCATTTTATATCTTTTATGGAGCGGGGGCGCATTTCTGCCGCGATGGATTTCCTGGCAGAGCGGTTCCTTTTACGACAGTTCGGAAAGCTATGAAATCGTCCTTCAGAACAAAAAGGTTGAAATTTTGTATGGCGGCGTGTCCGTATGGAATTCCCCGAAGGGCGTAAAGGTACAGTCGGTATTGTCCTGTGATATCGACAACGACGGCATGGACGAGCTGCTGTTGTTGTGCTGGAAAATAGGGCGGTATGGGAGCCATAGGCCCTTCTGGGTAGAGCGCGACGAGAAAAAATGGTCGCAGCATATCTTTGTGTATGAATATGAAAACGGAAAGATAAAGGCAAAGTGGATGTCCTCCGACATTGGGCAGGATGTGGCTAAGATGGAGGGAAATGGCAGGGAGGCGCCTTTCAACCGGCTTCTGCTGACCGCGCCGGACGGGGAAATCAGCCAATTCAGGTGGGATTATTGGGGATTTACAAAGGAGGAGACGGCGGTTTCCTTTGTCGTGTTCGGAGATAACCTGATACATGAGCCCATATATCGGTACGGTCTGCGACAGGAAGAGGATTTTGATTTTTTGTTCGAAAATGTGAAGGATGTAATTGCGGAGAGTGATGTGGCGGTGATAAATCAGGAAACGCCGCTTGTGGACAATCCGGAACAGTACGGCGATTATCCGCGGTTCGGCACACCGGCGCAGGTGGGGCAGGCGATTGTGGATGCGGGCTTTGATGTGGTGACCTGTGCGACCAACCATGTGCTTGACAGGGGAGGAGACGGCGTTTGCTTTACCAAGGAATTTTTTACTTCCCGCGGTGTGACCTGCCTTGGCATAGAGACAGTGGACGAAGCGGATGGCAGGCCTTATGAAATCCTTGTCAGGAATGGGACTCGTTTTGCGCTTTTTAACTATACCTATGGCACAAACGGAATCAGGATTCCCGAGGAAAATCCGGACATGGTACATTTGCTGGATGACGAAGAACGGGTTATGCAGGAGATAAAAAAGGCGGAAGAAGAGGCGGATTTTGTGATTGTTTTCGTCCACTGGGGGACGGAATATGAAAAACAGCCGGACGAGTTTCAGCAGAAGTGGACGCAGGTGTTTCTGGACAGTAAGGTCGATGTGGTGGTCGGCACGCATCCGCATGTGCTGCAGCCTTACGAGATGCTGCGGGATGATACAGGGCATGAGATGCTGGTCTACTATTCCATCGGCAACTATATCAGCGCGCAGGATGAGGAAAGCTGTGTCAAGGGCGGTATGGCAGGTTTTACCGTATCGCTCACCGCAGAGGGCTTTCGGGTGACGGAATATTCCCTGCAGCCGCTAACGATTACCCGTATGGAGGGCGGCAGGTACAGCACCGATTTTCAATAAAAGAAAATAAAATACATATAACCTATTGACAAAGTAGGTTTACAAGTGTATGATAACGGCAATGGACATGAGAAATACAGAAAGAAAAGAGGATATTATTATGAGCGACTACAAATTTGAAACTCTGCAATTGCATGTTGGACAGGAACAGCCGGATCCGGCGACCGATTCCAGGGCAGTGCCGATTTATCAGACAACTTCCTATGTGTTTAAAAATTCCGCACATGCGGCAGCCCGTTTTGGACTTGCTGACGCAGGCAATATTTACGGCAGACTGACAAATTCTACGCAGGATGTGTTGGAAAAGAGACTGGCGGCATTAGAGGGCGGTGCTGCTGCGCTGGCGCTGGCTTCCGGTGCGGCTGCCATTACATATGCCATTGAGGCGCTTGCTTCTGACGGCGGACATATTGTATCGCAGAAAACCATTTACGGCGGCAGCTACAACCTGCTGGCGCATACGCTTCCGCGTTATGGCATCACGGCAACCTTTGTGAATGTGCATGATTTGGCAGAGGTAGAAAATGCCATTCAGGAAAATACAAGGGCAATCTATCTGGAAACGCTGGGCAATCCCAACAGCGATATCCCCGATATCGACGCCATTGCAGAGATTGCGCACAAGCACAACCTTCCGCTCGTGATTGACAATACCTTTGGCACGCCGTATCTGATTCGTCCCATTGAGCATGGCGCTGATATCGTGGTACATTCTGCGACAAAGTTTATCGGCGGACATGGCACGACGCTCGGAGGCATTATCGTGGATTCCGGCAAATTTGACTGGAAGGCAAGCGGCAAATATCCTGCCATTGCAGAAGCAAATCCCAGCTATCACGGCATATCCTTTGTGGATGCTGTCGGACCGACGGCGTTTGTAACTTATATCCGGGCAATTCTGCTCAGGGATACCGGCGCGGTGATTTCTCCGTTCAATGCATTCCTGCTCTTACAGGGCGTGGAAACGCTGTCCCTGCGTCTAGAGCGACATGCAGAGAATACGAAAAAGGTGGTAGAATATCTGGCGGCGCATCCGCTTGTGGAGAAGGTCAATCATCCTTCCTTGGAGGATCATCCGGACCATGCGCTGTACGAAAAATATTTTCCGAACGGCGGCGCTTCTATTTTTACATTTGACATCAAGGGCGGACAGAAGGAAGCGCATCAGTTTATTGACAATCTGCAGATTTTTTCGCTGCTTGCCAATGTTGCGGATGTCAAGAGTCTTGTGATTCATCCGGCGACTACCACACATTCCCAGCTTACCGATGAGGAGCTTTTGGAGCAGGGAATTCACCAGAACACAATCCGTCTTTCCATCGGTACGGAGCATATCGATGATATTATTGCGGATTTAGAGCGTGGATTTGCCGCTGTAGCACAGGGTTAAGAAATCATAGAAAACAGGAAAAAGGAGAATAGATTTATGTCAAACATTTACACATCTGCAGAGCAGTTAATCGGGAAAACACCGCTTTTGGAGCTGGCACACATTGAAAAGGAATATGATTTAAAGGCAAAGGTAGTTGCCAAGCTGGAGTACTTTAATCCTGCCGGTTCGGTTAAGGACAGGGTTGCAAAGGCGATGATTGACGAAGCGGAACGCACCGGCGCGCTGAAGGCGGGTTCGGTTATCATTGAGCCGACCTCCGGCAACACAGGCATTGGTCTTGCTGCTGTGGCGGCGGCAAGAGGCTACCGCATTATCATTGTAATGCCGGAAACCATGTCGGTGGAGCGTCGCCAGCTTATGAAGGCATATGGCGCAGAGCTGGTGCTGACAGAAGGAAGTAAGGGTATGAAGGGCGCGATTGCAAAAGCGGAAGAACTGGCAAAGGAAATCCCCGACAGCTTTATTCCCGGGCAGTTTGACAATCCGGCAAACCCCAAGGCGCATTATGAGCATACCGGCCCGGAAATTTTTGAGGATACGGACGGCGAAGTTGATATTTTTGTCGCAGGAGTCGGCACGGGTGGAACTGTTACCGGCGTCGGAAAATATCTGAAGGAGAAAAAGCCGGATGTTAAAATTGTGGCGGTAGAGCCTGCAACATCTGCAGTTTTATCCACCGGTGTAGCGGGAGCGCACAAAATTCAGGGTATTGGAGCAGGATTTGTGCCCAAGGTTTTAAATACGGAGATTTATGATGAAATTATTACAGTGACCAATGAGGATGCGTTTGCCACAGGCAGGCTGATTGGACAGAAAGAAGGGGTGCTTGTCGGCATTTCGTCAGGCGCCGCGGCACATGCTGCCATAGAGCTGGCAAAAAGGCCTGAAAATGCAGGGAAGACGATTGTGGCACTGCTGCCGGATACAGGCGACAGATACCTTTCGACACCGCTTTTTGCAGAGTAGAAAAAAGAGCGCCGATGCCGCAGGCATTGGCGTTTTCTTTTGCACCAGGTAATTGTGAAACTCAGAAACTATATTATTGTCATTGTACACATTGTATATTTCAACGCAGACTCGCTTTCGCTCCGAGCTTACCGTAGCGGTACGTAAGCTGCCAAAATACGGCAGCTAAGTACCGACGGTAAGCAAGGGTCTGCTTATGAAATATGCAATGTGTACAATTCGAAATGGATAATTATGAGTTTTACAATCACCTATTTCATGCACAGTAGAAGAAAGGAGAGGAGCAGCAAATATGATTTATGCAGATAATGCAGCGACGACGAAGATGAGCAGGACTGCCATTGACGCCATGCTGCCATATATGGAGGAGATTTTCGGCAATCCTTCCAGTTTATATGAAGCGGGACAGGAGGCTGCAAAGGCGCTGTGGACAGCCAGAGAGCGCATTGCTGCCTGTATTGGAGCTGCGCCGCAGGAGATTTATTTTACTTCAGGAGGAAGTGAGGCGGACAATCAGGCGATTCTTTCCGCCGCCCATAATGGGGAGAAAAAGGGAAAAAAGCATATTATATCGTCGGCGTTTGAACATCATGCGGTGCTCCATGTGTTGAAGAAGCTGGAAAAAGAAGGCTTTGAAGTGGAACTGCTTGATGTTCATGAAAATGGCATGGTTTATCCCGATCAGGTTGCGGACGCCATTCGGGAAGATACCTGCCTTGTGACAATTATGTATGCCAACAATGAAATTGGTTCCATTATGCCGATTGCAGAAATCGGTGCTGTCTGCCGGGAGAAAAAAGTACCGTTTCATACAGATGCCGTGCAGGCGGTCGGACATCTGCCAATCAATGTAAATGAACAGAATATTGATTTGTTGTCGCTTTCGGCACATAAATTTCATGGGCCGAAGGGGATTGGGGCGCTTTATGTAAGGCGGGGAATTATTCTGGAGAGCCTTATTGAAGGCGGTGCACAGGAGAGGGGAAAACGTGCGGGAACAGAAAATGTGCCGGCAGTTATGGGAATGGCAGCAGCGCTTGCGGAAGCTTACAGCCATATGGAAGAAAATAATAAAAAGCTGCTTGGACTGCGCGGCAGACTGATAGAAGGACTCTCAAAAATTTCACATTCCGCGCTGAACGGCGATGCAAAGAGCCGACTGCCCGGCAATGTAAACTTCTGCTTTGAGGGCATCGAGGGAGAGAGTCTGCTTTTACTGCTGGACGACAGAGGAATCTGTGCGTCCTCCGGTTCCGCCTGTACTTCAGGCTCGCTTGACCCAAGCCACGTGCTTCTTGCCATCGGCAGGCCCCATGAGGTGGCACACGGCTCTCTGCGCCTGTCTCTCAGTGCGGACAATACGGAGGAAGAAGTAGAGCAGATTTTACAGGCGGTGCCAGAAGTTGTAGCGTATCTTAGGAATATGTCACCCTTGTGGAAAGATAAGATGAGCGGTAAAAAGGAGTTTGTGCTGTAATAGGTAACTGTGAAACTCACGCTGCCGGTTTCGAATTGTGCACATGCTATATTCCATAAGCAGACCCTTGCTTGCCGTCGGTACTTAGCTGCCGTGTTTTGGCAGCTTACGTACCGCTGCGGTAAGCTCGGAGCGAAAGCGTGTCTGCGTTGGAATATACGATGTGCGCAATGACAACGGTATAAGCTTCCCCGCCACCTATTAAGATTTAGGAAAGAAAGGAGAATTAATATGGCTTTATATAGCGAAAAGGTGATGGATCATTTCAGGAATCCGAGGAATGTAGGCTCGATTGAAAATGCAGACGGCGTTGGCGAGGTAGGCAACGGCAAATGTGGCGATATCATGAAGGTTTATTTAAAAATTGACGACGATATTGTGTCAGACGTAAAATTCGAGACCTTTGGATGCGGCTCCGCGATTGCCTCCAGTTCCATGGCAACGGAGATGATTAAAGGGAAACCGCTGTCAGAGGTTTTACAGCTGACCAATCAGGCGGTTACGGAAGCCCTTGACGGTCTGCCCGCCCACAAACTGCATTGTTCCGTGCTGGCAGAAGAGGCAGTCAGGGCGGCGGTGCAGGATTATTATGACAAAAAGGGGAAGGAGTGAGACTTGCGGCAAGGGACGTCCGACCGTTAAGCAATTCCCACGGAATCGCTTGACGGTCAGACTGTTTCCCTCGCTGAATACGGCAGAAAATTTATAGCTTCTATCGTGTTATTGAAGCAAGTTTCAATAACACGATTTTAAAATATTTACCTCTGTTCAGAAAAATGTTTCCATTGCTTAAAATTTGAGGTTCACTGCATATTCTCACATATGATTACTGAATTTGCATCCACCTAACAATTCTTCAAACTGGAATTTGTCTATTTGCTTTTCCGCTTTACGTCGTCCATTTCTGCAATAAGTTCAGCTAACGGACGATATTCACCGCCCCA
>JAIDHX010000017.1 GCA_029053015.1 Lachnospiraceae bacterium | reverse complement strand
TCCACAGTATCTTCAACAGTATAACATACAGTCCTTGGAGAGGGACTATAAATACTACTACTATATAATACGAGGAGTATACAAATGCTGCAAATACAAGATGTTACTAAAAATTATCAAAACTTTGTTGCGCTTGAGCACATCAATCTGGAATTTGAAAACGGTATCTATGGGCTGCTTGCGCCGAACGGCGCGGGAAAAACCACGCTGCTGAAACTGATAACGACCCTGCTGTTTCCGACAGAGGGAAAAATTCTTTACGACGGGGTGGAAATCCGTAAGCTGGACGCCCTCTATCGGGAAAAGCTGGGCTTTCTGCCGCAGGACTTTGGCTATTACCGGGAATATACGCCGGAAAAATATCTGCATTATATCGGGGTATTAAAAGGCATGGAGCGAAGAGAACTGCAGGACAAAATCGGACAGATGCTGGAGCTGGTGGGTCTTTCGGAGCATAAGAACAAAAAGATGAAGAAATTTTCCGGCGGCATGATACAGCGCGTGGGAATAGCGCAGGCGCTGTTAAACGACCCGCAGATATTGGTGCTGGATGAACCTACGGCGGGGCTTGACCCGGGAGAGCGTATGCGTTTCCGCAAAATACTGACCTCTCTGTCAAAGGATAAGACCGTGCTGGTTTCCACGCATATTGTCTCTGATGTGGAATTTATTGCCAACCATATTGTGATGCTGAAGGACAAAAAAGTACACTGTAACGACACGGTGGAAAATATCTGCAAAAAGCTGGAAGGAAGTATATTCGAGACGGCGGTGGGGGAAGAAGAGCTTTCCTGCTGGGAAGAGCGGTATCAGGTGGTTTCCAGACGCAGGGAAGGAAGGGACATCGTGATTCGATTTATCAGCCGAAACGGCGGGCAGGGATGGCAGCCGGTAAAGCCGGGGCTGGAGGATGTGTTTTTGTTTCTCTACGGGAAAGAATAGGAGGAAAACAACGTGGATTGTAGGAGGGAAGAGGTAAAGAGGATTTTGAGGGGGCGTCTTTTTTGGATTTTATTTGCGGGCGCTTTGGTTGTTAATTTATGGTTTATCATGAATTATAGGGGGAATGTGCCGATGGTGGCTGCCGCTGTCGGGCTTGAAGAAAATGGTGTCCATCATGTGACAGAAGAAAACAAGGAAGAGATCATTGCGGCGTTTGCGGGAAGAGAGCCCGGCAATGCACAAATAAGTGTGCGCAATGCCGTGGAGGTGGTTCCCCAGATGGCAGAGTACCTTGAGGCGGCGGATTTTGCGGAAATTTTCATAGAGGATTTAAGACTGGCGGGAAAGGCGGCGGACATGGTCAGAAACGCTTGTGCGCCGTTGGAAGAACTGCTTTTGCGAGACAGAAAAAACGATACGGCCGTCTCCCTGTTTGTTCCTTGTACGGCGGGCTTTTTTGACTTGTTTTCTTACTTTCTGCCGATAGCCTGCACGGTGGAGGCTTCTCTTGCGGCTGTTCTGCTTATGCTGCGCTGTGTCAATGCGCCTTATGACAACCGCTCCAAGGAGCTTGTCTATACGACAAAAACAGGAAGAAAGCTGAACCGGCTGCAGACGGAGAGTGCGCTTTTTACCATACTATTGTTTGCTGTGGCGCTCTGGGGCAGCACCATTCTGCTTGCGGAAGGTGTGTTCCGGATGGGAGAGCTCTGGCAGGTGAAGGTGGGCAGCATGATGATGTTACATTTCTTTTATCCCATTATCTGCCGTTTTTCCATAAGCCTCAGCACATATATGCTGCTGCAGGCAGCGTTGTCCGTGTGTATGGCGCTGCTTTTTGGGATTGCGGCGGCGTTCTTTGTGACAAGGACGCACCGGACAGTGACGGCATTTTTTAAAATTAGTTTTTGCTGCGCGCTGGCGGCGGCTGCTGCTGAGATTGCGCCAAGGGATTCCCTGTTGTTTTTTATACTGCGCTTTCAGCCTGTGGAGTTTGTGAAAAAGGCGGGGCGGTGGTTTGCAAGCGGAGCGGGTTTTTTATCCGTCAGATACTATGAGGCGGTTTTTGGCCTGTTCTGGGGCGCGCTTTTGCTGCTGCTCCTTATCAGACAGTACAAAAAATTTAAGTTGGAGGATATTTGAACATGTTGGAGCTTAAAAAGATAATAACAGTAAAAAAACTTTTTCTGCTTTTGGGATTTTTTCTGTTGTATTTTCTGCCCGTCTTGAAGCCGTATGTAATGTTATATGCGGGAAGCTGGCAGATGGAGGCTGACTTGGCCGAAGAAATTGTATCACAGTACGGAACGGCGCTTTTACCGGAAGAATTTGAGCAGCTTAAAGGGCAGAGGCCTGTATACGAAGCGGGGAAGACGGATATTTTTATCGAACAGAATCCGGAGTATGCAGCGTTAAATGTGCACTCCTTAAAAGAACTTCTGAAATTGATAGAGAGAAGAGAATTGTCGTTGGAAGAAGAGAACCGCCTGTGGTTTAAGCTGTATGAAGGGGTTTCGACAAAAATTGTTGGGGAGGATATGGAGAGACTGATACTATTCGATATATGGGATTATTATATCGAGTCCTATGAACAGGCGGAGCAGGGAGGAAGACAATATGAGAATCTGACGCCTCAGGCGGAGAGAAGGGTAGAGGAGCGGAACAAGAAGGAAGTATACAGTCCGATTCCCTCGAATGTGACAGAGTATAATTTTGAACTGCTGCGCCGTTTTGCTGTTTTTATGATGCTCAGCACCACCTTTTTTGTGATGCCGTACATGGTGTCCGAGAACCGGAGCCGTATGCCGGCGTTACAGTACAGTTTTCGAAAAGGCAGATCCTATTACCAAAATCGGATGATGGCAGTCGTCATTACGGTTCTGTGCATTGCGGCAGTGGAATGCGCTCTGTATCTATATTGTGCCGGAATAGACAGGGTGTTTGCGTTCTGGAACTGTCCGCTTTCCGGTTTTGCCAGCGGCTTTATCGGGTGGCTTCCATGGACGCTGGGCAGCTATACAGTCTGCGTTCTGCTGCTTATGGTATTGGCTTCTGTGGGACTTTCGCTGATTGTGTTTGCGATTACAAATTATCTGTCCAGTCATGTGAGCGCTATTGCGTGGCAGATTCCGGTTGCTGTTTTTAGCTGTGTGTACGGCGGCTTGGCCTGCTTTAAGTTAGGTGAAATCGACAAACCCATGCTCGCTGCACCGGCGGTTGGAATAGGCGTATTTGCAGCGGGGATTCTATTGGCGTTTGTGCAGGGACGAAGAGAAAAGAAAAAGGATGCAGTCTAGTTTTGGATTGAAAAGAGGCTATTTCTGTGGTAAAGTTTTTGGTAGCTGAGGCGGCAAAAGCAGGCGGCCAAAGACAAGAGATATAAAGGAGTGGAGACCATGAACAAGAAGGAAATAGCGGAAATCAAGAAACAGTTTACACAGGAGAAGTGCACGATTACCCGTATCTGCGGCTGCTATGTGGATGGGGAAAAAAATAAAAAGACGGAGTTAAAGGAGGCGTTTCTCTCCCTGCCGGAGGAGGAGATTTTTAAGTATTTCAATATATTCCGCAAGGCGCTCTCGGGAAGCATAGGCAGAAATCTGCTCAATATGGAATTTCCGTTAGAAGCGGAGGAACAGGGCGGCGCGCAGGAATTTCTGCTGCGGCTGAAAAACACGGCGTTAAAGGACGACGCCCTGCTGGAAGAATTTTATGACAAGGTAATTGAGAATTATTATTCTGTGGAGAATTACCTGATTTTACTGATACATGCAGTATACGACGTGCCCGGGAAAGCGGCGGATGGGGAGGAAATGTTCGACGCCTCCGACGAGGTCTACGAGTACATATTATGCTGTATCTGCCCGGTTACATTGAGCAAACCCGGACTTGCCTATGATGAGGAGAACAATACCTTTAGAAACCGCACCCTGGACAGGGTGGTGGATATGCCGGATATCGGTTTTCTGTTCCCTGCCTTCAATGACAGGGGAACAGATATCCACAGCTTTCTGTACTATGCGGCAAAGCCGGAGGAACTGCGCTTTGATTTTGTAGAGCCGGTGCTCGGCTGTGAGCCGCCCATGTCGGCAGGCGGGCAGAAGGAGACCTTTCAGACGCTTGTGGAGGAAACGCTGGGCGAAGAGTGTGAGTATGAGGTGGTAAAGAATATTCACGAAAAATTAAACGAGATGATAGAGGAGAAAAAGGATGAGCCGGAGCCTGTGGTGCTGGATAAGGCTGAGGTGAAGCGGCTTCTGGAATACAGCGGCGTGGAGGAAGAGCGGCTCTCCGATTTTGACGAGCGTTACGACGCGGCAGCAGGCGAGAGGGCGCAGCTTGTTGCCTCCAATCTGGCAAACACAAGACAGTTTGAAATCAAAACGCCGGACGTGATTGTAAAGGTAAACCCTGAGAGGACGGATTTGGTACAGACAAGGATTATCGACGGCAGGCAGTGCCTTGTCATCGAACTGAACAATGAAGTTGAAGTAAACGGGATTTCCGTGCGTATGGCGGTGAATGGAGAGACAGAGGAGTAAGCGGGAAAGGCGAAAAAAGCTTGGCTGTGCTGCTGAGCTGATATAAGGGGAAGAGCATTAGGGGAGATAATATATGAGGGCAAGAATCTACGACAGCAGAGAAAAAGCGTATTATATATCTGAGGTATACGGCATTTTAAATTGCGGAGTTGACAGATACCTTGTGGAAAAAAGAGAGGATGAGCAGACTCTTGTATTAGTGGACTGCACGGATTTTTCCACCGAGCCGCCGTATCCCGTATATGTGGAAAAAATCGATGCAAATCCGCTGCCGTTTCCATGGGTAAACAAGGAAAAGGAGGAGATGGAGCATATCAATGCCGCCGTCGGCGTGTCCGGTAAATACCATTATTTCAGGGGTTATGCATTTATCTGGGAGAAAAAAGAAGCATTGGCAGAGTTGATTGCCAAAGGCTGTATTGCAAAGGAAAGGCTGTGCTCTCACAAGATTGTAACCAAATTATCCGACTGGAATTATGTGGAGGAGCAGCAGGATATCGATAATCTGATGGAACAATTCTGCGGCTTTCATGACTCGGTGCTAAAGGAGTTTACTTACATAACGGGGGACTATGTGGCAGAAGACAAAAACATGCATCTGAGCGAAGCGGTGGCGAAACAAATCAGGCTTGTCTTTGAAAGTCAGTGGGCAAGAGGAATTGAGATGATTTTACTTGCACCGCGATTCATACAGCTTGTACCACCCTCTGAAAATTATCTTGCGGATTTGTATGATGCTTCTGTTTTTATTAAGGACTGCATGGTTTATTTTTATGACTCCTATATGGAGGCCATGCCCGCAGCGTACCAGAACAGTTATTTTGCGGCGATGGGCATGAGGTGGAGATTTGTGTAAAGTTTGAATGGAACAGTGAAAAATGTGCGTTATAACGAAAAATAGAGGTTGCAAAAAAGAATTTATTCATTTATAATAACGATAAGAGGAAAACCATATCCTGATTGTGCCATGAAAGGAGACTATGGCACAAAAGAAACAATTTAAAGATTTGGATTTAAGCAATGCGTTTTTGTTTGCAGCAGCGCTGGAGGACGAAGAAACCTGCCGGCTGGTGCTGGAGTGTATTCTGGGAACGCCGGTGGGAAAGGTAAAGGTAAAAGCGGAACGGAGTATTTTGTTCCGTTCCGATTTCCGCATTGTGCGGCTGGATGTTTTCGCCAGCGATGAGTGGAATGTGGATTACAATCTGGAAATGCAGAACGCAGACGAGAAGAACCTTCCGCAGAGAAGCCGCTACCATCAGGCAGAGATGGATTTGTCGTCCCTAAAGCCCGGGCAGGACTTCAAAGAACTAAAGCCCAGTGTGATTGTGTTTATCTGTAGCTTCGACCCTTTCGGAAAGGGACTGTACCGCTATACGTTTGAACCGAGATGCTTAGAGGCGGACTTTCCTTTGGAGGATGGCACGAGGCGTATTTTTCTAAACACAAAGGGTACGAATGAAGAGGCTGTGCCGAAAGAGCTTGTCAGCTTTTTACAGTATGTCACAGATTCCACGGATTCTTATGTGGAACAGGCAGGCGATTTGAGGCTTGGAAGAATCCATGAACGGATAAAAACGCTGAAGCAGAGCAGGGAACTGGAGGAAAGGTACATGCAGTTTGAAGAGTTGCTCAAACGAGAACATGACGAAGGGCATGAACAAGGCTATAAAACGGGCTATGAAAGCGGCTACGGAAATGGCTATGAAAGCGGTTATGGAAGTGGTTATGAAAATGGCTGCGAAGAGGCAACCGCGCAGATGTTGGAGCTGGTTTCCCGCATGATGGCAGACGGAAAGACGGATTTCATTCCCCGACTTAAAGAAGAAAAAGCCTTTTATCAGGAAATGCTAAAGGAATATCATCTGTAAATCTATCAATAATCTGCGCTTGATACTGCGTTCTGCAGTATCAGCGTCAAAGCAAATCAACGATAATTCTATCAATCAATTCAAAAGATATGGCACAGGGATATGGTTTACTCTGCATATATAAAATACCAACAATAAAACAAAAATCAGCAGTCCCATTGGCATTTTTTCATGTCAACATAATTCTTGTTTTTAAAGATGATGCCTTCGCCAAGCAGTAAGTCACGCTGTTCCGGAAAATGTGGAGCCAGTCTGCCGGCATGGTTTACAACTCTGTGACAGGGATAATCACCGTAATAGGCGGATTGGCTTAACACTTTTCCAACCATTCTGGCATTTTTCTCCCTGCCAATGAGCCGTGCTATCTGACCATAGGAAGCAACCTTTCCCTCTGGTATTTCGTCTACAACAGAAAGTATTTCATAAATAATATTTTCGTCCATAATGGCCTCCTTTTTTCATGATTTTTTGTACATTGTATGGTGATTTGGGAACATATGGGTACAATGGAGAAGCAGGTACTATTATTTAAACATTATATCATATTCGAAAATTGTTTGTCAGACTTCAACAATAAAAGATAATGGAAATAAAGATTGCAAAAATACTTTTCTCCGTTTATAATAGCGATAAGAGGGAAACCATATCCTGTTTGTGCCAGGAAAGGCGATTAATATGAGATTTTTAGCAATGCTATTTATGCAGATACTTATACTGATATTTTCCATAGGGGCATGCAGAGTGCTTTCTATGACTTTTAAAACATTTAGTAGAACAATCACCATAAAAAACAACAGATTGGTGCAATGTTAATTGCATATAGAAATACTTGGGGAATATCAACAAGCGCAGAAAAAAGAAATAAGATGTCACTATTAGGGGCATTCTCATATATGGTGTTTGTTCCGCTGATTTTTTTCTTTGTATATGATTGGTGGGTTTATTTTACAACGGGCGTGGCGGAGCAATGTTCGTCGGAAAAAACATATCTTGCAATAGTCGGGCTGTATTATGCTATTGTAGTCAGTATTAAAATAAAAGAAGCAGATAACTTTCAAAAAGGAAAGATATGGTAATTTCTGCGTGTGCGGCGGGATGTTTTTGCCAATGGCGAGTGGAAAGTGGATTACAATACACGAACGGATAAAAACGCTGAAGCAGAGCAGGGAACTGGAGGGAAAGTACATGCAGTTTGAAGAGTTGCTCAAAAGAGAACATGACGAAGGTACGCGGCAGATGCTGGAACTGGTTTCCTGCATGATAGCCGACGGGAAGACGGATTTGATTCCCCAACTTAAGGAAGAAGTTTTTTATCAGGAAATGCTAAAGGAATATCATCTCTAAATCTATCAATAATCTGCGCCCGATACTGTGTCTTACAGTATCGGGTGTCAAAGTAAATCAAAAATAATTCTATCAATCAATTCAAAAGATATGCACAGGGATATGGTTTACTCTGATGAAATCTTGATTTTGCCGTCTTCAAACAAAAATACCCTGTCAAATGGAAGCTCATGGTCGATATTATGTGCCACCATCAGGAATATTTTTTCATGTTTTGCAAACATGCCGCGAAGAAAATCCATATATTTTCGGAGTGTAATTTTATCCAGTCCTGCTTCCAGCTCATCTAAAATAATAACGGACGCTTTTTCGTACCGCAGCAATAACTTGGAAATCAGCAGCTTTTTTCTTTGTCCGGCAGACAGGGAGAGTCCATTGTTTTCAATTGTGATATCTTCCTTTTCCAACGCTGTCCACTGCAGAATTTCTTCTGCTTTTTTCCTGTCAAAGGAAGCGCCGCTAATCAACTCCAGATAATGAAGGATAGATTCGTTTAATAAAATCTCGTCTTGATTGACAAATAATATTTGTTCGTTCAGGCTTTCACGGGAGTAAGTGTCAAGCCGTTTTCCATTGATGTGGATTTCGCCTGCCTGCGGCGGATACACGCCTGTCAGAAGCTTGATAAAAGTAGATTTTCCACTGCCGTTACTGCCTGTCAGACGGATATTATCGCCTGACTGCAGGGTGCAGGAGATGTCATGCAGAACGTCCACGCCGGTTTCACGATAGGAAAAACTGACTCCTGCAAACTCTATTTTGGTAATTTGGGAAAGCATTTCCGTTCCCTGACGCTTGGGAAGCTGCCGCAGCCTGTCCACGTTTTCAAAGCTGACCTGTGCCCTCACAATCTGTTGTATCAATAGCTGGCTTCTCTGTCCTTCGGACATAATAATGTCCGCCAGCGTAATAAAAAACACAAGATTTACGATGGAGCCGCCAGCCGCCGGAAGCGCCAAAAGGGTGGACAGCGCCAGATTAAACAGGGTATTGTAATGACTTACGGCTTCCGACCAGAATATCTGCACGCCGTCTTCTTTCTGCGATGTGGAAATGAAGTCGCAAATGCTGTTTCTTGTTTTATCCGTAAAATAAGGCAGTACCGGATTCGTTTGTACCAAAGGAATGGAATCTACATACTGGTCGCACAGCATGTGGTGCTCTTTCAATTTCAGATTGGTCTTTCCCGCTTTTTGGGTAATCATTCTTTTTCCCGCAACAGAAAGAATCGTGCCAAGAGCCAGTGAGGCAAAAATAAAGAGCATCAGCCGGAAATCATAAAATGCGGCAAGAAGCAGACTGGCGAGAATGACAGCGGCACTTCCCAAAAGCGAAGGGATATGATGCCCGATTACCCGAAATACGTCCAGTACATCTGCATACATAATATGTTTAATCCTGCCGGCTTCTTCTGCGTCGATATGGGATTGAAAGGTTTCTGCCATGGCGGTTTCCAGTTCCACTGACAGATCCGTAATACAGCATCCGCCCAGCTCATCCAACAGCCTGTACCATTGTATATCCACCAGCGTTTTTAAAATCAAATATACTGCAAATCCCAGAATGCCCAGCGCCGCATAGCCATAATGCGCTGCAGCAATCACACGCTCCAGAAAAATCCGCATACCATACGGTATCAATGCGCTCATCAGCGTTATAAATATAATCAGTCCCGTGGCACGCATAAAAATTTTGGGGTAGCGTCTCATGGTCCGGTGGCAGTATTGCATGATTAATCGCATGGTATTTTCTCCTTTTCTTTATAATAACTAAGCGATTGAGAAACTCATATTTGCTGATCTCGAATTGTGCACATTGTATATTCCATAAGCAGACCCTTGCTTGCCGTCGGTACCAAAGTCATGCGGGCATGACTTGCGAGGTATTTTCGAGCTTAGTACCGCTACGGCAAGCTCGGAGCGAAAGCGTGTCTGTGTTGGAATATACAATGTGTACAATGACAACGGTATCGTTTCTGAGTTTCGCAATTGCATATACAATAATAATAACGAATAGATTATATTTGATAAGGAGAAGAAAGTCCAGTTGTTTTAAATTATGAAATAACCATAAAATCTTCATTTTGCCATTGACAAATAGTGGAAATTTCACTATGATAAATGCAACAATTGCATAGATGAGGGAGTAGTTCCGCATACTGCGCGATAAATCAACAAGCATGGCGGCGGCAGCCGTCTGGTTTATCTATAAAGAATGAGACTCATATACAGTGGTTAAAATCATTGTATATGAGTTTTTTGCTTTATTTAGGGTAAACTTTAGGACAGCATGGCGGGATGAGAGGAATACCTAAATGCATGTGAATGGGAGAATTTGTACGCGTGCGAAAGCACGCAGATGGGAGCAAAAATGAAAGAGTATCTAAGCAGTGTGAAAGAGGTTCTTAAGGAGAAACAGTCTGCAGAAAGCGGGCTTGTGGACGTACAGGTGGAGGAGAGGCAGCGGCTGTATGGCAGCAACAAGCTGGTAGAGGGAAAAAAGACATCTCTGCTTGTGCGGTTTATGCAGCAGCTCGCCGACCCCATGATTATTATCCTGATAGTGGCGGCTGTGATTTCGGGAATCACGGCGGTATATGCGGGGGAATCCTTTGCAGACGTCATTATTATCATGGTGGTGGTGCTTATCAATGCGGTGCTCGGTGTGGCGCAGGAAAGCAAGGCGGAAAAAGCGATTGCCGCGCTGCAGGAAATTGCGGCGGCGACCTCCAAGGTAATCCGTAACGGGCGGCTTACCACCGTTCGCAGTGAGGAACTGGTGCCCGGAGATATCATTGCGCTGGAAGCAGGAGATTCCGTGCCTGCGGATGCGAGAATCATAGAATGTGCGGGTTTAAAAATAGAGGAAGCAGCGCTTACCGGTGAGTCGGTTCCCGTGACAAAGACGAGCGATGTGCTTACCAGCGCAGACGGCAAGGTGCCTCTGGGAGACCGCAAAAACATGGTTTATATGGGAAGCACGGTGGTTTACGGGCGCGGCAGGGCAGTGGTGACGGACACCGGCATGAATACGGAAATGGGAAAGATTGCGGACGCGCTTTCCAAGGCGGAGGACAATCAGACGCCCCTGCAGCAGAAGCTCTCCCAGTTGAGCAAGGTGTTAAGCGTGTTGGTGCTTGCTATCTGCGTTGTGATTTTTGCCATAGATTTGTTGCGGATTTATCCCAATGTTACCGGTACAGCCATGCTGGATACCTTTATGGTGGCGGTCAGCCTTGCTGTGGCGGCGATTCCCGAAGGACTTGCCGCTGTGGTGACAATTGTGCTGTCCATCGGTGTCACCAACATGTCGAAGAGAAACGCAGTTATCAGAAAGCTGACGGCGGTGGAGACATTAGGGTGTGCACAGGTTATCTGCTCTGATAAGACAGGCACGCTGACACAGAATAAGATGACTGTGGTAAAGGCAGTCAGTGCGGATGAGGCGCTGCTTGCAAAGGCGATGGCGCTCTGCTCCGACGCAGAACAAGGCGAAAACGGCGAGGCAGTGGGAGAGCCTACGGAATGTGCACTGGTCAACTATGCGCTTCAGAAGGGCATGGGGAAAGACGATTTGAAAGCAGAGAATGTGAGAATCGGGGAAGCGCCCTTTGATTCCATGCGGAAAATGATGACTACCGTGCACCGCAGGCCGGATGGCAGCCTTGTGCAGTACACCAAGGGCGCGCCGGATGAGCTTTTAAAACGCTGTGTGCGTATTTTGAAGGATGACGGAGAGGTCGAGCTTACGGAAGAACTGCGCAGAGAAGTGCTTGCGGAAAACAAGGCGATGGCGGACAGCGCGCTCCGTGTTTTGGGGGCGGCATACAAGAGCCTTGCAGAAGAGCCGGCGCTTTATGAGGCGGAAAATCTGGAGCGGGATATGGTATTTATCGGGCTGACCGGCATGATAGACCCTGTCCGTCCGGAAGTGAAGGCAGCCATAGCCGAATGCCGGGAGGCGGGCATAAAGCCTGTGATGATTACAGGCGACCACAAAGACACGGCGGTTGCCATAGCCATGGAGCTGCAAATCATCGACAGCCCCGAACAGGCAGTTACCGGCGCTATGCTTGATGAGCTTTCGGACGAGGAGCTGGCAGAGCGGATAGAGCAGTACGCCGTATACGCAAGGGTGCAGCCGGAGCATAAGGTGCGGATTGTCAATGCGTGGCGCGCAAAAGGAAGGATTACGGCGATGACGGGCGACGGCGTCAACGATGCACCGTCCATCAAGAACGCGGATATCGGTGTGGGAATGGGCATTACCGGCACGGACGTCACCAAGAATGTGGCGGATATGGTCTTAGCTGATGACAATTTTGCAACGATTGTAGGCGCGGTGGGCGAAGGTCGGCGCATCTACGACAACATCAGAAAATCCATTCAGTTTTTACTTGCAAGCAATCTGTCCGAGGTGCTTTCCATCTTTTTTGCGACATTGCTCGGTTTCACCATTTTAAAACCGGTGCATCTGCTTTGGATTAATCTGATTACCGACTGTTTTCCGGCACTGGCGCTCGGCATGGAAAAGGGGGAAACGGATATTATGAAGAGAAAGCCCCGCGATGCAAAGGACGGTATTTTTGCAGGCGGGCTGGGCGTTCACGTGGTTTTACAGGGCATTATCGTATCCATTATCACGCTTGCCGCATATATAGTAGGTCACTATATGGAAGCGGGCGTGTGGGAATTTACGAACAGTGAGGATGGCATGACAATGGCATTTTTGACCCTGTCCATGGCGGAAATTTTTCACTCTTTCAATATGCGCTCGCTGGAAAAATCCATATTTTCCATCAAAGGGCAGAATCCGTTTTTGTGGGGCGCCATGCTGCTGTCCCTGATTTGTACGACTGCGGTTATCTATATCCCGTTTTTAGCGAAAGCCTTTGGCTTTACCCACATCTCCCTTGCAGAATATGCCGTGTCCCTACTAATTGCCGCGACCATCATTCCGATTGTAGAACTGACAAAGTGTATACAGCGGCGTATCAAAAAATGCTGACGCATTTATGATTATTTATTGCAACAAAAACTAATTCATAGTACTATATAAAATAAAGAACACTTGCAGAACAACTTATATTTATCAAAAATGCAGTGATTGCAAGACACATATCTGCCAGTTTCGAATTGTGCACATTGCATATTCCATAAGCAGACCTTTGCCAGCCGTCGGCACTTAGCTGCCGTATTTTGGCAGCTTATGTACCGCTACGGCTGGCTCAGAGCGAGAGCGTGTCTGCGTTGGAATATGCAATGCGCACAATGACAACAGCATAATCACTGAGTTTCAAGCTTACCTAATAGTACCATAAATAAAAAAGGAGTAAACAACTTGCGACACAACGAATTATTACGGGAAAAAGTTTATGAATCTGTCACATCAGTACTTCCTATCACTATCATTGTACTGTGTCTGAGTATAACCATTGCACCGTTGTCCCCGGGGATATTGACGCTGTTTTTGTTCGGGGCGGCGCTTTTGATTATCGGTATGGGATTTTTCACTCTGGGCGTGGATATGTCCATGATACCGATGGGAGAGGGCGTGGGCGTACAGCTCTCCAAGGCGAGAAAGATAGTGATTCCGCTGATAGTGTGTTTGGTTCTGGGAATTTTAATTACGCTTGCAGAGCCGGATTTGCAGGTGCTTGCGCAGCAGGTGCCGGCCATTCCGAACCTGACCTTGATTTTGACGGTAGCTCTCGGCGTCGGCTGCTTTTTAGTGATTGCGCAGCTTCGTATCTTGTTAAAAATTCCAATTTCCTACATATTGGTTTTCTTTTATGGCATTATATTTATTCTGACTTGTTTTGCACCGGCGGATTTTATACCGGTTTCCTTTGACTCGGGAGGCGTGACCACCGGACCTATCACGGTGCCCTTTATCATGGCGCTTGGTATTGGTATGGCTTCCGTGCGAAGTGATAAGAACTCCAGCGGTGACAGCTTCGGTCTGACGGCAATCTGCAGTATAGGCCCTGTTCTCTCCGTACTTATTCTGGGTATCTGCTATCACCCCGAAGACGCGGCATATACGCCGGTGAGCATTGCAGAGCTTGCGACGACGAGAGCGGTTGCAGTGGAATTTGCCCGTGCATTTCCGGTGTACATAAAGGAGGTTGCGGTTGCGCTGATTCCGATTGCGGGATTATTTCTGATTTTTCAGTGTATTTTCCGGAGATTTCACAAGAGACAGCTTATCAAGATTGTCTCGGGACTGATATACAGCTATATCGGGCTGGTGTTGTTTTTAACCGGAGCCAATGTGGGCTTTATGCCTGCGGGACAGTATATCGGCTCTGCGGTGGCGGGCGGCGCGACGCCGTGGGTATTAATTCCGATCGGTATGGTAATCGGTTACTTTATCGTCAAGGCGGAGCCTGCCGTACAGGTACTGACAAGGCAGGTGGAGGATGTGACGAGCGGCTCCATTACCCAGAAGTCCATTGGGTTCAGTCTGTCCATCGGTATTGCTTTTTCGGTAGGTATTGCCATGCTTCGGATTCTGACAGGGCTGAATATTATGTGGTTTCTGATACCCGGGTATCTGATTTCGCTGGTAATGACCTTTTTTGTACCGCAGATTTTTACCGGTATCGCGTTTGACTCCGGCGGCGTTGCAAGCGGACCGATGACGACGACTTTTCTTTTGCCGCTTGCCATGGGTGCCTGTGAAGCGTTGGGCGGAAATGTGCTGACGGACGCTTTTGGTATTGTGGCGATGGTGGCGATGACGCCTCTTTTCACCATTCAGATAATGGGACTTGCGGACGGCGTACAGAGAAAGATGAGAAAACGCAGGTTGATTATACAGCTCCAGGGAGCGGAAGACGGTATGATGTATTTTGATTAAGAAATAGCGGAGGAACCATGGCAGAAAAAAAAGGTGTAAAACTGATTGTGACCTTTGCGGAGCGTGGCAAGGGCAAGGCACTGGCAAAGCTCTATGCGGAGCAGGGCGTATTTTGCAGCTATCAGTGTATGGGCAGGGGAACCGCATCCTCGGATTTACTGGACGTACTGGGTGTGGGAACCGCAGAAAAGGATATCCTGATAAGCTATGCGGCAAAAGAAACTGCGGCGCGGCTTCTGCGCAAGCTGGACAGTGAATCGCAGGGAGCCGCTTACGGCAACGGGCTTGTATTTGACATGTCGCTTACGGCGCTGAGCAGTCTGGTAGCGACGGTGTTGTTGAATCAGCAAAATGGGACAGGAGGAGTAGAGATGAGCGGAAAGACAGGCCAGAGCCTGATTTTGATAGCAGTTAATCAGGGACATACGGATGCTGTGATGGACACGGCGAGAGAAGCCGGAGCGAGGGGCGGCACCGTTATCAGAGCAAGATGGGCAGGACCGGAGGATGCGCAGTTTTATGGGATTTCCGTACAGGAGGAAAAAGAGATTATTGCCATTGTGACGTCCGCCGAAAGGCGAAATGCCATCATGGAAATGATTCATAAAAAGCACGGGATGAAGACGGAGGCAGGGGCGGTGATCTGCTCCGTAGGCATTGACCATACAGTCAGACTTGCATAATGGAATAGAGTATGATAATATAAAGAGCAGAAAATTTCCAGACTGGTGAAAGGAAAGAAACAGCAATGGACGACGCTGACGGCGACGCGGAAAATAATACGGATAATTGCATAGAGCATAATAGAGATAGGTGTAGCCTGTGGTTCGAGAGTACGACAGGTTATGCCTTTTTGTGTATCCTGTTTTTATAGACAGGAACCGGAAGTACATGCGGAAATGGAGAATTCATTTTGAGTACGATTATTTTACAGTTACTATTACAGGTTGTTTTGATTTTGGTGAACGCTTTTTTTGCCGGCACGGAGCTGGCTGTCGTCTCTTTAAATACGACGAAGCTTCATAAGATGGAGGATGAGGGAGATAAGCATGCGGCAAGGCTTTTAAAGCTGGTGGGGGAACCGTCAGCCTTTTTGTCTGCGATACAAATCGGAACCACGATTGCCGGATATTTGGGAAGTGCTTTGGCGGCTAAGAATTTTTCGAGGTATCTGGTAAAGTGGGTTTATGTGGACTGGGGCTTTACCGTGATTTCCGAGGAGGCTCTGGTCATCATTGCGATTGTGCTGATTACCCTGATACTGGCTTATTTTACACTGGTGTTTGGCGAACTGGTGCCGAAGCGGATTGCCCTGCAGAAGCCATACGGGGTGGTGAAATTTTCTTATCGGGTGATATCGGCGTTTGCTTTTGTCTTGAAGCCTGCGATTTGCTTTCTTTCTTTTTCCACGAATCTGGTGCTGCGCATCCTGCATATAAAGCCGGAGACAGAGGTGGAAAATGTCACGGAAGAAGAAATCAGAATGATGGTGGATATCGGCGAGGAAAGGGGCAATATCGACGAGAACGAGAAGGAATGGATTCAGAATATTTTTGATTTTGACGATTTAAGTGTGCGCAGGGTGATGACGCAGCGGACCGATGTGGTTGCCATTTCCCTGAGAGACACGAATGAGGAGATTCTGAATCTGATAGAGGAGAGCGGCCTTTCCCGTTATCCGGTGTATGACGAGGATTTGGACGACATTATCGGGATTTTGTATGCAAGGGATTTTCTGCTTGCCGCAGGAAAGGGGCTGCAGCCGCAGATTAAGGATATTCTTCGTCCGGCGTATTTTGTGCCGGAGAGTATCCACGCGGATACGCTGTTTGCCGATATGCAGAGAAAGAAAATCCATATTGCGGTTATTATAGATGAATATGGTGCGTTGGAGGGTATCGTCACCATGGAGGATTTGGTGGAGGAAATCGTGGGCAATATTTATGACGAGTTTGATCCGGAAGAAGAGCCCGAAATCGTACAGCTTGAGGATAATCTCTGGAAAGTGACCGGCAACACCACCATCGATGATTTGGCGGAAGAGCTTGGCGTCGAACTTTCCATGGAGGAAGAAGACTACGACACAGTGGGCGGTCTGATTATCAGTCTCCTGCAGGCAATCCCTGAGGATGGCGTCAGCTTCGACGTGGATGGCTTCGGCCTGCATATCCACGTGGAGGATATACAGGACAGAAGAATTGAGAAGGCGTATATCAGCAAGACAGCGGTGGCGGAAAAAGCGTAGCATGTGCCAAAGCTTAAATCCAGCCGCCGTCCATGGCAATAATTTGTCCCGTCATATAAGCGGGAGCGTTTACTACCTGCCACGCGAGTGCGGCAGCCTCTTCGGGGGTTCCGGCTCTGTCGGCAGGTATTTCTGTTATCAGGGCATTCCAATCTTCGTCGGAAAGACAGCGGTTCATGTCGGTGTCAATGAAACCCGGCGCAAGAGCGTTGACCTGTATGTTGCTGGGCGCAAGCTCTTTGGCAAGCGCTTTTGTAAAGGCGTTCAGTCCGCCCTTGGAGGCGCAGTAGGCAGTCTCCATGGAGGAGCCGGTCTGTCCCCAGACGGAGGAAATATTTAAGATACGCCCGCTTTTTCTATGGACCATGGAGGGGATGGCAAGCCTGCAGGTGTAGAAGCAGGCACTCAGGTTGGTGTCCATGACGCTGTGCCAGTCCGCAACAGACATCTCAGAGAGAAGCCCGAAATAAGCCCGGCCTGCGTTGTTAATCAGCACGTCAAGGGGCGGAAGCTGTGCAAAAAGGCGTTCAACTGCTTCGTAATCCGACATATCGCAGGGAATCGCCGTGCAGGGACTGCCAAACGTGTCAGTCAACTCCTTTTGCAGCGTAAAAAGCGCTTCCGTGCTGCGCGCGCAGGTGATAAAGGTATGATAGCCGTTTTCGGCAAAAATCCTTGCAATGGCAGCGCCGATACCTCGGGACGCGCCGGTGATAAGCACAGTTTTCATGAGGGTTCCTTTCTGTAAGGCGATTGCGAGATGGTTTTATAGTAGCATAGGGGAGGCGGGATTACAAGATGGATTAGGAACTTGACATGAATCTGATTGATGGTATAATTGAGACCATACAGGTAAGATAATTGTGTATGGTTTGCTTGTATAGGGTGTAAAAAAATCAGGAATTAACAGGAATGGAGATTTGCAAATGGGGAAAAACCGAATATTGTATATTCTGACAGTTTTATTACTGTTTCTTGTCATATTGGAATTTGTCATTATCATTCTACAGAGAAACCAACTAAAAGAACCAAATGAAATAAGGACAATATCAGATGTAACCGTAAAGGATTTGCGCTATGGTGATAGCTTTGATGCAATACCGGTAGTAAATGCGGACGGAAATGAAGCGGCATTCAAATACGGGGAGCATAACACCGTTTTATTCTATCTGTCTCCATCCTGCTCAAGCTGCGGCGATGCACTGCGCTTTGTGGGAAGGCTGCAGAGTGTCTTCGGTGAGGACAATCTGCAGGTACTGCTTTTGTGGAGTGATTCCATGCCGGTGTCCTTGATAGAAGAATATGGTATTGCGTCCGAAAATTGTTTCAGCATAAACGACAACATTGCAATCAACACGCCGACCCCGACGGCGTACCTGCTTGACAGTCAGGGCAGCATCATATACTACAATTCGGACATCAAAATCTGCATGGAGAAGCTGTATATGCAGATAGTCGAAGAAGGGCTGGAAGAACAGCTTCGGATAAATGCAAACCGCTATTTAATGGAATACTTTGGGATTGCAGATTTTGAAAAGCAGCAGATAATTTACTTCTGCATGGATGGCTGTCCGGACTGTGCAGCAGCCGATGATATCCTTGCGAATGATGACGGGAAGGACAAAAGAAGCCTGCATTACCTATATACATACAATGACACGGATCCGTCGCATGAGCGGGACGAGTATGCACTGCTGAAGCTGGTCTACGGCGTTGAATGGTATCCCTCCTTTTTGGTTTTACAGTCGGAAGAGGAATACAGAATCATTGGTGAGGTTCCGATAGAGACGCTGCTACAGGAATTATGGAATTAAGGCAAAAAATGTGGTGGCGACGCTGAAAGAGGAGGGATAGACATGTTAATCAGAATGGAGCAGATTGTCAGAGAATACGGGAAGGGAAGCAGTCAGACAAGGGCGCTGAAAGGAGTTTCCCTGCAGGTTGAAAAGGGAGAGTTTGTTGCCATAACGGGAGTCTCCGGATGCGGCAAAAGCACGCTTTTAAATATTATGGGGGGAATGGACAGGCAGACGGAAGGGGAATATTATTATGATGATGCGCCTGTATCGGGATTAAGTGAAAGAGAACTGGCAAAGTTTCGGAACCGCAACATCGGCTTTGTATTTCAGTCTTTCCATCTGGCCAAGGAGCTGACAGCTATGGAAAATGTGGCATTGCCGTTGGGGTATGCCGGTATCGGCGGAAAGGAGCGGAAGGAGCGGGCAAAGGCGCTGCTTGATAGGGTGGGGCTTTCCGAAAAATACAAAGCGCATCCGACGAAGCTTTCCGGCGGAGAGATGCAGCGGGTGGCAATTGCCCGTGCGCTGGCAAACCATCCCCAGACCCTCTTGGCGGATGAGCCTACGGGCAATCTGGATTATGAAAACGGCAGAGTGATTATGAAGCTTTTACGGGAACTAAATGAAGAGGGTACTACCATCATTATGGTGACACACGATAGAGAGCTGGCGGATTTGGCGGACAGAAAAATCTGCATGTCGGATGGGAAAATTGTATAAAACCCGATGATATTCATTGGGTTTAGGCATTTTCGGATGTCAATATAATAAAAAGCAGATGGAGCCTTAGTGGCGGTTCCTTTTTCAGTATAAATGTCGGAGGACAAAACGGGGACGGGCAAAATATAGAAGGGATGGTTATTATCTTTTTAGTTCAAAACGGATGGAAATACATTATTTACCATAAATACAACAGTTTTATTCTACTTATCGCGCTGGCACTTGGATTTCTTTTTCCTTTGCTTGCAGTCAATGATATCAATGACCTGATAAGGGATGGGGAAGTATCGCGGTATGAAGATGCGCCCCATGTAGCGGTGATTGAATATTTGATGCAGTACAAGGATAAAGAAGAGATGGATGCGGCAATCGACAATTGTCTTAAAGAGGGGCTATTTGAAACTGCCGGTTATTTTTTTTCCAAGGGGCTGACAGTCTGCGCGAAGGATGCGTTTTATGCAAGCGGTATCTGTGCTATCAGTGAGGGGTATCTGTCGTTAGCCGGTTATGAGATTGTGGAGGGGGCAGTCTTTTCGGAGGAAGACTATGCGGAAGGCGGGGAAAATGTGTGTCTGCTGGAGTATGGCGGAACATTAGTAATAAGTGGTATTGAGGTCGGTGATATGGTTGAAATCGCGGGCATTGCATATAGGGTAAAGGGTATTGTGCGTGCGCCGAGAACCTATGGGGGTATACTGCTCCCTTATGCGGCAGTCTCTGCTTTGCCCTCCGAACTGGGGGGAAGGATTCAGTACCGTATTCTGGCTTATAGCGAAACAGAAGCGAGACCGATACAGATTGCGGCCGGATTGTTTCCACTCGAGATGGGAAATTTGATTATGGCGCAGACAGGCGTACAGGAGGAGGAGCTTTACTATGAGTCTATATGGACGGTAAACCGTTACCGTATACAGCGTGCTGTGATAGTGATTGTATTTGCCGGTATTAATATATTGTTTCTTTTTGTCGGTATGATTGCCAGAGAAAAGTATGATATGGCAGTCCGCACTGCGTTGGGAGCGAGCAGAAAAATGCTATGGGCAGAATCGCTTATCAGAAACCTGCTGCTCGTGCTCTTTTCTCTTTTGCTGGCGTTATCCTTTTATCCCCTGGTGTCTGCCGTGATAACCAGAGCACGCGGTCTGCAGTTTAGGACGCTTTTGCAGGTCGGTATGGCAGGTGTGGTGTTGGTTTTTCTGATTGACAGTGTTGTACTTTTTGTGTGTTACGGAAAACGAGATGTCGCGCGGCTGTTAAAAGGGTAGGGAGGAGTTGTCGTTATGAAATATTCATTGCAGAGAATTTTTCACAATCTGCGTTATAATCTGCCCATATATGTTTTTATTGCTGCTAATTTTATGCTGGGTGCGGGTCTCTTTATTACATGCATGAATTATGTCATGACAAGCAGGGAACGTTTGGAGGAAAGCAGGCAGAAAAAAGCGGAAGGAGTTGTCACGATTGCGCAGCAAATGCTTGTGGCTTTCGGAAGCGAGGAAGAAATACATGATTATTATAGCATTTCTTATGATACTTATCGGCAGCTTTCTGCAAACGAAAGGTACACAGAAGATTTGGAGATGCTTTTTGCTATATCATGTCAGAATCACAGCTTTTTTCCAAAATCACAGCAATTTAACGAGGTATGGGTCTACTTCATGAATGAAAATCTATTTGCGTATCTTTATGGCTTTTCCCGTGAAGATGACGTTGTGTATCTGGGAAATACCGCTTATCAGGAATTATCTGAAGCGGGAACTGCCATTGCGGAAGGCGAAGAGATTATGTTTACCGGAAGGGAAATGTATATTGCTGGAGATTCCCTTATCATAGATGGTGAGTCGTATTCTTATAAGGTTGTCATGCCGTTGGAAGAAAGTACAATTATGCCGGGATATGATACGACAGGGAACAATATGGAAAAGGTTGTCATTTTTCCTGTCGGTGCAATGGCACATTTGCAGGAGCAGGATACGGCACAGTTTAATTTCAGGAGTATTTTGTTCTTACGTTATCTTGGCGATGAATGGAGAGAAGATCTTGTCGCACAAATGCTGCGAGAACTAAATGCTGCAGATAATCGCTTTTACTTCAGTGTGGATGACGAATATGCGAGGTTAAAAAGCAGGATGGAAGATTTCAATTATGACATGGACAGGTGGCTGTTTGCATCGATCAGCATACTGCTTCTCTCAGGTGTGGGCTGCATGGGTTCCATGTTCCTACTTTTAAACAAGCGCCGGCATATGATTGCGGTCTCGGCTGCTTATGGCTCTACAATACGCAGAATCAGGATGGAAACTATGGCGGAAATTTTTACGGTATTGTTGCTGGGCGGCATACTTGGAATCCTGATTACACCCGCATTGAAAAAGATTTTAATTTATCAGGAAGAGCTTAGGCTGAATCCGGCCGGAATCGGGATTGTGTTTGCAGCGGCATTTTTATTTAGCATGGTGTCTGTTTTGCTGGGCATGCATGAGGTCAGGGCAAAGAATGTAGCGGTCACATTGAAGGAGAATTGAAGGAGGAGAGAAGTTGAATAAGTGTAAAACAGCAAAGAGGAAAAAAATAAGATGTGTGGTTGTCATGTGTTTATTAGCAGCATTGCTGCTTACATCCTGTGGCAAGGAGGAACCACCTGTTTTTTTAGATTTCTTAAATGCAGACGGCGGTTATGACATTTCGGGAGATTATGATTTGAAAGAAATTGATTTGGCTGCCCTCGGAATTAAGATGCCGGGCGGTATTTGTGTTTATAATGACAGCATATATGTATGTGATATTTCCAATAATTGCATTGTAAAACTGAATAAGGATTTGGTCAAAGAGGCTGCATACGGTACATTGGGAATGGAGGAAGGGAATTTCTCCGAACCAAGGGATATTGTTTTTACAGGAGATTGCTTTTATGTTTTGGACAGTGGGAATGACAGAGTTCAAAAATTTACGTCTGATTTTCGATATTTGGAAGAATATTATTTAGGACCGTTACATTCTAAAATGGGATTTAGCCGGTATATAAGCATTGCGGTTGATAAAAAAGGCGTTATTTATGTATCTACCAATGCTGCTGATGTGTGGGATGCTTATATATACCGTAGGGAAGATGGTTCATGGGATAAGCTTGGAGAAGAAGCCGTTGGTTATTTGTGTGCCGGAGAAGGAAATATCTATTTTGCAAATCTTTTTGAGTTTAAGGTGGAAGAAAAGAAAACAAGCATGGGATCGGGAGAAAATAGCTTGTACATGATTCAGAACGGAAAGTTAAAGCCGCTGGTACAGATACGTGCCAGTTATGCCCCGGCAGCACTTACCTATCAGGATGGCTGCTTTTATATGATATCTTTCGGATATAAGACTGTTAATCGGCTTTCCGTGCAGGAGGAAACCTTTGATACGCTTCTTGCCTTACCGATGGCATGCCCATATATGTATATGGAGGTGGATGAAGAAGGTAATTTGTATATTTCCGATAGTGAGAACGGCTGCTTTTATGTGGCTGAAAAACAGTAAAAAACCTGATGAAATCATTGGGTTTAGGCATTTTACAAATGTCAATATACAAGTAAAGGAGAAAAAAGATGAGAAGAAAAAGAAACAAAAAAGGTTACTTGGCAGTAGCGGCACTGATGGCAGTGGCTACGCTGTGGATGCTTCCGATTAAGGCGGAAGCAGACTGCGGTGAGGGGACTCCGACGGGTAAGGTCGGAGGCTATTGTGCCACACCAATTTGTCATACTGGAAACCGCACTTATTTTGTACAAAGAGAATATGTCAGAACATGTACGAATGAACTTGGAACAAAGTATGAGGACTACTATGTAGAGACAACGGATAATGGTTGTTGCCCGTATAATTAATGGTATTGTAGTAAAAGGGAGGAGGCTTGTTGCTCCTCCCCTTTTATTAAAAAGATATGATATAGAGTAATATTTGCTTCATAGGGCAGAAAGGGAGGAAAGTCAGTTGAATAAACAGAAAATAACGAATAAAAGAAGAATGAAAAGTGTAAGTTTGGCTGCCATATGTATAGTATTGATGTTTTCATTAGCAGCCTGCGGTAAAAAGAAACCATCACTGTTTTTAGATTTCTTGGATGAAGAGGGGAACTATAAGCTTTGTGACGGTTATGATTTACAAGAAATTAATTTAGATGAGCTTGGTATTGAAACGCCGGGAGGTGTCTGTGTTTATAATGGAAATATATATGTATGCGATATTTCAAACAGCTGTATTGTAAAAGTGAGAAAGGATTTAAAAAAAGAAGCGATTTATGGTACGCTGGGAATGGAAGAAGGAAATTTTTCGGAACCGTGGGATATTACTTTTTCGGGAGGCTGCTTTTATGTGTTGGATAATGGAAATTATTGTGTCCAAAAATTTGATTCAGACTTTGAATATCTTGAGACCTATTATTTAGAACCGTTACATTCTGAGAGGTCAGGTAATTATTTAAGTATTGCGGTTGATGCAGAAGGCACTATATATGTATCCACAGATGCACCAGATACGGAGGATGCATATATATATTGCTGGAAGAATGGCACATGGAAGAAAGAGGCGGGAAAAATTGTCGGTTATTTATGTACTGGAGACGGAAATATTTATTTTGCAAATCTTTTTGAGTTTAGAAAAGAGAAAAAAGAAACAATAATTCAATCTGGAGAAAATATTTTATATTCTTTTAAGAACGGAAAGCTTACCCCTTTGGCAGAGATTTGTTTTGGTTATGCACCAACCGCTTTAACGTATTGGAATGACTGTTTTTATATGATATCTGCCGGATACGGAATGGTTCATTGCTTTTCTCAGCAGGAAGAAAATTTAGATACACTTCTTGTGTTGCCGAAAGCAAGCCAGCATATGTATATGGACATAGACGAGGCGGGAAACATGTATATTACTGATGTCGAAAACAAATGCTTTTATGTTGCCGAGAAACAGGAAGGATAGGAAAAGCAAATTGAATAAACAAAAAGCAATAACTGTAAAAAGAACAAGTTATATAATCATTTTATGCATGATATCATCTTTTTTGTTGACATCCTGCGGCAAACAAAATGAGCCGATTTTTCTAAAACTCAGCACGGATATTCAAGGAGGATATGATTTACAGGAGCTTGATTTGACTGAACTTGGCATTGAAGCGCCGGGGGGTATCTGCATATACAATGAAAGTATATATGTATGTGACCTCTCAAATAACTGTGTTGTAAAATTGGGCAAAGATTTTGTCAAGGAGGATTCATTCGGAACGTTGGGAATGGAGGAAGGAAATTTCTCTGAACCGAGAGATATTACTTTTTCAGACGGTTGCTTTTATGTGTTGGATAGTAAAAATAACCGCGTTCAAAAATTTACGTCTGATTTTCAGTATCTGGAAATGTACTATTTACATCCCTTGTATGCGCAGCAGGGATTAGGCAGATATGTAAGCATTGCCGTTGATGCAGAAGGAATTGTTTACGTATCAGCAATTTCTTCGAATGTAATGGATGCATATGTATTTGCTTATAAAAATGGTGAGTGGGAAAAAATCGGGGAAGAAGTCGTCGGTTACTTATGTGCCGGAGAAAATAGTATGTATTTTGCAAATATCTTTGAATTTAAAATTAAAGAAAATACCATGGCAATACAGTCAGGGGAAAATATGTTGTATGAGGTTGCGGAAAGCAAACTTGTGCCGATAGCGCAGATAGATGATAAATACGCACCGGCAGCACTTTGCTATTGGGGTGCCCACCTTTACATGGTGTCTATCGGAAAAGGTGCAGTCAACCGCTTTTCAAGGCAGGACGAAGCCTTTGAAACACTTTTTGTATTGCCGTCAACAGAACTATATATGTATATGGATATTGATGCAGCGGGCAATATTTATATATCAGACAGCGAAAATAGATGTCTTTATTTTGCTGAAATATCAGCAAAAATACCATGAGAAAATTTCCCATGAGAATTTTTCTCATTTGACACCTCACGCGGGCTGTGCTATACTTCGTCAATAAGAAAACCGCTTTCCATAAGCGGCTTTACAGGAGGCTTGTTATGTATCGGATGCAGATGCGGAAATCGCACAGGGACGACGATAGATAGCGCTTGTATTCGTGCATGGCACAGGTACAGGCGCTTTCAGTGTTGTACCTGTGTGGAAAAAAGAGCCTGCGGCAGACCAACGGATGAGTAGGAAACGAAACCACACCGGTAAATTGTAAAATGGTTTACGGCGTGGTTTTTTTGCGTCCGAAAATCTTCCACTCACAAGTTTGTGTCTGCGCTGCAATCACAAATTTGTATGGATATGGCTTTGTACAAGAAAGCAGCGCAGAAAAGAGGTTAAATATGAAAAGAATAACAGGAACCACAATTCCGGCGGCTCTTACGGCGGAAGAAATCAAAGGCCATGCAGGTGAAACGGTAAGGCTTCACGGCAGTATCTACAAAATCAGGAAAATGAGTGATTTTGCCTTTGTGCTGCTGCGCACGGGGCGGGAGGTGCTGCAATGCGTCTATGAGCAGAGATATGCCGGCTTTCCGCTGGAGATTTTGAAGGAGGAGAGCTGCGTCATACTGACTGCGGAGGTGGTCTTGGAAGAACGTTCCAAAACAGGGTATGATTTGCGGCTGAAGGAGGCGGAAATTTTATCTGTCCCACATAAAGAGAGCCCGATTGTTATCAATCAGAAGCTGGTGGACACTTCGATTGAAAACCTGCTGGACTACCGCCCTGTTACGCTGCGGAACAGCAGCCAGCGCGCTATTTTTAAATTACAGGAAGGGATTGCCAATGCTTTTCGGACATTTCTGATGGGGGAGCGTTTTACGGAAATCCACACGCCGAAGATTGTGCAGGCGGGCGCGGAGGGCGGCGCCAATATTTTCAGACTGGACTACTTTGGAAAACAGGCGTATCTTGCGCAGAGTCCGCAGTTTTACAAGCAGATGATGGTTGGCGTTTTTGAGCGTGTGTTTGAGATTGCGCCTGTATTCCGCGCGGAAAAGCATGACACAAAAAGGCACTTAAACGAGTATACCGGTGTAGATTTTGAAATGGGGTACATCGAGAGCTTTGAAGATATTATGCAGATGGAAACAAAAATGCTTCGGTTCTCCATAGAGTATCTGAAGGAACATTATGAAAATGAACTGGGGCTGCTTCGCGTCAAACTGCCGGTTATCGGCGATATTCCGGCAATTCCCTTTGACGAGGCAAAGGAGATGATCGCAAAAGCTTACCACCGTCAGTCACATGAGGCAAAGGATTTTGAGCCGGAGGAGGAGCGTCTGCTCTGTGAACTTGTACAAAAAGAGACGGGGAGCGAATTTGTTTTTGTGACCCATTATCCAAGTGAAAAACGGCCTTTCTACGCAATGGAAAGCGGGGATAATCCCAAGGTGACGGAAAGTTTTGATTTGCTGTTCCGCGGATTGGAAATTACGACAGGCGGACAGCGGATTCATGATTATCAGGAGCAAATTGCCAAGATGGCGCGTTTCGGCCTGGAGCCGGAGCAGTTTGAAAGTTATCTGATGCTGCACAAATACGGAATTCCGCCGCATGGCGGTCTGGGCCTCGGGCTGGAGCGTTTTACAAGCCGCCTGCTTATGCTGGAAAATGTTAGGTATGCATCGCTCTTTCCGAGGGACATCAACAGGGTGGCGCCTTAGCGTGCAAGCCTGCTGCCGTCAAAAAAATTGCGCCAGTTGTATTTTTAGCGAAAAATTGGTACACTAATCGAAAGGGTCCGCTCTTTGCGGCAGAAGCGGCGATTGATGGAGGACGGACAGAAAAGAGGTAAAGATGTACGATTTGATTATTATCGGTTCCGGACCGGCAGGGCTTGGAGCCGCCGTATATGGGATGAGAGCGGGGCTTAAGCTGCTTGTGCTTGAAAAAAATCCCATGAGCGGCGGACAGGTGCTCAATACCTACGAGGTGGACAACTATCTGGGACTGCCGGGGATAAACGGCTTTGATATGGGCATGAAATTCAGGGAGCACGCGGAAAAGGTGGGCGCGGAGTTTAAGGAAGCTGAGGTAACCGGAATCGAAGACAAGGGAGAGGTAAAAATTGTGCATACCGCGGAAGGCGATCTTGAGGCAAAAACTTTGATTCTGGCGATGGGAGCGCAGCATGCGCATCTGGAGGTTCCCGGTGAAGAAGAATTTACGGGCATGGGTGTCTCCTACTGTGCAACCTGTGACGGCGCTTTCTTTAAAAACAAAACCGTGGCGGTAGTGGGCGGCGGTGATGTGGCCGTGGAGGACGCCATTTTTCTGGCGCGTGCCTGCAAAAAGGTATATTTGATTCACAGGAGGGACAGCCTGCGCGCTGCAAAGGTACTTCAGGATGCCTTGATGGCGCTGCCCAACGTAGAGGTTTTGTGGAACCGCACGGTATCCGAGATTTACGGCGGCGATATGGTGGAGGGGCTGAAATTGTCGGATAAAGAAAGCGGAGAAGAGACGTCAATTTTGGTGGATGGCGTATTTATTGCAGTCGGCATTAAGCCCCAGACGGAAATTTGCAGGGAACTTGTGACATGTGATGAGGGCGGCTACATTCTGGCCGGGGAGGATACCTGCACGTCGGCAGCGGGCATTTTTGCCGCCGGTGACATCAGGAAAAAGCCCATGCGTCAAATTATTACAGCCGTAGCGGACGGCGCTAATGCGGCGACGGCGGCTGCAGCACTGGTAAATGGCGTGTAAATAACGGCCGGCACATTTTGTTGTGCGTCAGAAGTATTTCTATATTGTTACAAAATTATATCGCGACCCTGTTGACAAATCGTAATGGTTATGTTATATTTTTTACACAATGTAACAAATTCGTAATATTTTTACTATGGAGGAAGAACCATGAACCATTACGGTGTAAAGCTGGCGGCAGGAGCGCTGGCTGCAGTTATCACCTTTTCAGGATTGCATATAGATGTAATGGCTTCGGATAAAGTTACTTCAGTACTGCCGTCGGGCGGCGTCAATCTGTTTCTGGTCAAGGATACGTCCTTGGAAAGCCTGCAGACGTCCCAGACAGGCGCGGAAAGCAAAATCGAAGCCTCTGTTACAGTTGCGGATATTCAGGAGGTTATGAATGCTGCCTCCGCAGGAACACAGAGCCCGGAGGAAGAAATGTTCCGCAATCTGGTTATCGCACAGGTAAACCGGTATGTCAATATCAGGAGCCTGCCGAGCGAGCAAGGAGAAATTATAGGAAAGCTGTACGACAATTCCGTAGGCACCTTTATTGCGGAGGAAAACGGCTGGTACCTGATTACATCGGGTACGGTGACCGGATATGTAAAGGCGGAATACTGTGTCACAGGTGAAGCGGCGGCAGAGCTTGCAAGGGAAGTTGGTTCGAGAATGGCGACAGTCAACACCACGACCTTGTATGTACGTACAGAGCCTAGTATAGATGCGCCGAGGCTTGGCATGGTGCCGGGAGGAGAAGACTTTCTGGTGCTTGACGAGACCGATGACGGCTGGGTTATGATAAATATGGAAGAAGGAGACGGCTGGGTTTCCGGAGATTTTGTAGATATCCGCACGGAGTTTGTGGAAGCGGAGTCAAAGGCAGAAGAGGAAGCGCGTCTTGCAAAAGAAGCCGAAGCGAGAAGAAAGGCACAGGAGGCAGCGCGTGCAAGTCAGGCAGCGCAGGCGGCTCAGCAGCAACAGGCACCGGTACAGGCTCCCACCCAGAATACGAACTATACGGTAGGAGAGGGCAGCGAGCTTGGCGTAGCGGTTGCAGAATATGCACTGCAGTTTGTCGGCAATCCTTATGTATATGGCGGCACTAGCCTGACAAATGGTGCGGACTGCTCCGGATTTGTTATGAGTGTATACGCAAACTTTGGTGTAAGCCTGCCTCACAGCTCCAAGTCTGACAGAAGTCAGGGTTACGCGGTAGACAGTCTGGAAAATGCACAGCCCGGCGACTTGATATGCTACTCCGGTCACGTAGCGCTGTATATCGGCAACGGACAGATTGTCCATGCTTCCAACTCGAGAACCGGTATCATCGTTTCAAATGTAAATTACAGCAATAAAAAGATTCTGGCAATCAGACGTATTTTCTAAAAAAAGAAGTACAGCCCCATGAACTGTGCCACAAGGCAGGGTTCACGGGGCTGTTTTTGTGAAGTGCAATGCCTATTGCAAGAAAATAAAAAATAGTTAAAATCCTATTGACAAAATCACACTTGTACAAAATAGACAAAACAAACATGGGAACAATTATTTTTGTCGAAATTTAGAATTTGGGAAATAAGAACTTATCCACATGAAAAAATGCCAAAAAACGGATAAATGCTACTTATGCACTGAGTTATCCACATTGTCCACATCATTTTTTGGCGAAAAGGGGGAAGGGACACTTTATCCTCAAATAAACAAATGTTTTGTTAAGAATGAATAAAAATGATATCTTGTAAAAAAATGTCGAAAAATATATTGACATTTTGAATGTCAAAAATAACCAAATTCATTCCCAAATTATTGCAAAAAAGGGTGAATTTATGGTATAATGCTTATACAATAAACAACCGAAAGGGATGAGCGACATGAAATTTATTATTGTAGGCAGAAACATTGAGGTAACGGATGGGTTAAAGTCGGCAGTTGAAGAAAAAATCGGAAAACTTGAGAAATACTTTACGCCGGATACGGAAGTGCGGGTTACGCTGAGTGTGGAGAAGGACAGGCAGAAAATAGAAGTGACGATACCTGTGAAGGGAAACATTATCCGCTCCGAGCAGGTCAGCAACGACATGTATGTATCCATTGATTTGGTAGAGGAGATTATCGAGCGCCAGTTGAAAAAGTATAAAACCAAATTGGTGGACAAGCAGCAGTCAGCGGCTTCCTTCAGTAAAATGTTTGCAGAGAACGATTATATGGAGGATGAGGAAATCAAGATTGTCCGCACGAAGCGTTTTGACATTAAGCCCATGTACCCTGAGGATGCATGTGTGCAGATGGAGCTTTTGGGACATAATTTCTTCGTGTTCAACAACGCGGAGACGGGTCAGGTCAATGTGGTGTACAAGCGTAAGGGCGATACCTACGGACTGATTGAGCCGGAATATTAAAATATAATACAGAAAATAATGAAAAGAGGCGGATACATCGGAAATGATTTGGTGTGTCCGCTTTCTGCTCCTGTTTAAGATAGAAATGGTATTTAGCGAAAGGTGGACTTATGCAGATTTATCTATATGGAATGATATGTTGTTCCAACAGTTTTAAGTTAAATGATTTTCCGGTTCCGGACGAATATATGGAGATTCAGCAGAGTTACCGGTTTCCGGGAGGTGAGACGGGAACTTGTGCAACTGTTCTTGCTTCGCTGGGGGCAGATGTCAAGGTTGACGGTACGCATATTGGCAAAAACAGCGCGCAGATGATTAGAGAGTTTTACAGGGATAAAACGGTGAATCTTGATTCACTTACGTTTGATGACAGTTTTGACGGACTGGAGGATTATATATTGATTGCAGGCGATACCAGAACCCCCTTTGGTACGTTCGGCCATTTTTTCGCAGAGGCCTATGGCAGCAATATCAGACATTGGAACAAACCGAAAGAAAGTGATATTGCCGGATGCAGCGCCGCTGCTATAGACGATTGCTTTGGAGATGACGCAGAGCTTGCTGCTGCGCTTTGTGTGAAGCTTGAAAAGCCTTATGTGACCATCGACTGCAGGTATGACAGCTATATTCATAAGCACTCCGCAGTATCAGTTATTTCAGGTGAGGGAATCAGCAATTTGTACCCTGAACAAACACGCGAAGAGCTGTTTCCGTTCTATGCGGAAAATGGCGGAGGGCTCACTATTATTACAAACGGCGGAGGCGAGTTCAGCTATGGCAGAAAAGGGGGAGAAGTAAAAACCTTCCGGCCTTTTCGAGTCCCTGTTGCAAGTACGCTTGGAGCGGGTGATTCCTTCAAGGCGGGCTGTACTTATGCACTTGCCATGGGCATGGATGACGATGCACTTGTCAGGTTTGCAAGTGCCTGCGCGGCGGTGGCAATCTCGAGGTATCCGCTACAGTTAAGTCCCCCGACTTTAAAAGAAATAGGAGAGCTGCTTGAAAGATAGTTGTCCGGAAAGCGTGGCATCTGCTTTGTGATAAATGTCCCTGCATCTTCATATATTTGCTATGGAGAAGAGCGAAACATACAGCGCATGCATGGACAAACGGCGCGGACAGGGCAGGTGTAAAGTGCAGGAAAACAGGGTAAAAAAGTGGAAGCTGGTGATTGCTGCGGAAGCAGTGCTGTGCCTGACAGCTTTTGCAGGTATTTTGTGTGAAAGAGAAGAGGGGAACGGAAAAAAAGCACAAAGCATAGAAGCTGAGCAGGATGCGGCGGAGAGTGAAAGCCGGGTGCAGGAAGCGCTCAGCGACGGCTATATTAAGTGGGTGGATTTCAATGTCAGTTATGATGCGCTCTGCCTTGCCTATGAGTGGGATGTAAATACATGGGGAAAAGAGGTACATATTGACTGGGTGGAGATGCTCGCCTATCTGGGGGCGCGTTACGGCGGCGATTTTTCTTCCAATGACAAAAAACTGGCAAAGGACGTGGCCAAGCTGGCGGAACAGCTTATTGAAGAAGGCGTAACCATGGAAGAACTGACAAAGGATATGCAGTACTACGCCTATTATAAGGAGGCTTACGGCGCTGTTCTGGGTGGTATGGTAGGAGAGTATGAAATAGAGGAGGCGGACGAAAACGGAAATAAGGTGTGGAAGCGGGTATACGGGCTGAAAGCATTTTCCCCGATTGCGAGGGGGTTTGAGTACACCCATTATGCGGATTTCGGTTCCAACAGAAGCTATGGCTATCAGAGACCACATCTCGGACACGATATGATGGGGCAGATTGGCACGCCGATTATCGCTGTGGAATCAGGTTATGTGGAGGCAATCGGCTGGAACCAGTACGGCGGATGGCGGATTGGCATCAGGAGCTTTGACGGCAGGCGGTATTATTATTACGCCCATATGAGGCAGAATTATCCTTATGCGGAAGGGCTTGCCGAAGGAAGCATTGTAACGGCGGGTGACGTGATTGGCTACATGGGGCATACGGGCTACAGCGCCACGGAAAATGTAAATAATATAGAGGTGATTCATCTGCATTGGGGGATGCAGCTTATCTTTGACGAATCGCAAAAGGATGGCAGCAATCAGATATGGATAGATGTGTATCCTCTCACGCAGTTTCTGTATAAGCATAGAAGCGAAGTGGAAAAGGTGGAGAATACAAGGGAGTGGAGGCGCGTTTATGATATGAAGGATCCGGCGGCAGAGGCGTATCATGAGGCGCATCCGGAATAAGTCAGAGGCATAACAGTCCGCTGCAGAGTAACCACTGCAGCGGACTGTTATGTTTTTTTAAACCGGAAAGCGCGGCTTTTTTCCAACCGTTCTTTGAAAAAGGTTTCCTTTCCTTCTTCTGTGGGAAGGTAATAGCGCCTGTCCTTTAAGCTGTCGGGAAGACAGGTCATCTGCGCCATCTTTTCAGCGGTGTCATGGGCATACACATAGCCGTCCCCATAGTGCAGCTCGCTCATAAGAGAAGTGGGCGCGTTGCGTATTACAAGAGGGACAGGCTCGGAAAGCATGGTAAGGGCGTCCTTTTTGGCGTCCTCGTAGGCAGTGTAGACCGCATTGGAGCGCGGCGCGAGGGACAGATAAATCACCGTCTGCGCCAGATTCAGGTTACACTCCGGCATACCGTTAAAGTGGCACGCCTGATAAGCAGCTACGGCAAGCGGCAGCGCCTGGCTGTCGGCAAGTCCGATATCTTCGCTGGCAAAGCGTATCAGCCGCCTGGCAATAAAAAGAGGGTCTTCTCCTGCTTCCAGCATACGGGCCAGCCAGTAAACCGCCGCGTCAGGGTCGCTGTTGCGCATGGATTTGTGGAGGGCGGAAATCAGGTTATAGTGTTCCTCTCCCTTTTTGTCGTAGAGAAGCGCCTTCTTTCCGAGACATTGCTCCAGCGTATCCTGTTTTATGGAGATGGAGCCGTCCGGCTGGATTTCCCCGTTTAAAATGGCCATTTCCAGTGTGTTTAATGCTGTCCGCGCATCTCCGTTGGAAAAAGAAGCAATGGCGGGCAGTACGTTTTCTTCCATATAGATGGTGCTGCCGCCAAAACCGCGCTTGTCCTCCACGGCATGGGTGAGCAGCTCTGTCAAGTCCTCCGTAGTCAGCGCCTGCAGGACAAAGACCTTGCAGCGCGATAAAAGAGCGGCGTTGATTTCAAAGGAGGGATTCTCCGTCGTGGCGCCAATCAGGGTGATGCTGCCTTTTTCCACATAGGGGAGAAAGGCATCCTGCTGCGCCTTGTTGAAGCGGTGGATTTCGTCCACAAAGACAAGGGTGCGGATACCATAGGCGCGGTTTTCATCGGCCTGCTTCATAATATCCTTGATTTCTTTGATACCGCTGGTAACGGCGCTGAAATTGATAAAGCGGGATTTGGTTCGGTTGGCAATGATACGCGCCAGCGTGGTCTTGCCGACACCGGGAGGTCCCCAAAATATCATGGAAGCAATCAAATCGCGCTCCAGCATTTGGCGGAGTATTTTTCCTTTTCCTAAAAGATGCTTCTGTCCGATATAGTCATCCAGTGTCTGCGGCCTTAATCTGTCTGCAAGCGGCGTTGAGACGGAAAAAGAAGCGTTTTCATCCGGCATGTCAAATAAAGATAACTGATCCATATGACTCCTTACAGTACATTTTCTTTTTGCATACATGTTCATATTAATATAGGATAGGTTTTTCCGTCAAATATATTGTTGTTTTCTTTTTTCCAAAACTCACATGAAAAGCCATTGCAAAACATATTCTCCTATGTTAAAATAAAAACAATCGGCAATGACAAAAAAATAACAATCATTGTAAAAGCCCGAAAATGCGGAAAAATGGAGGAAAGACAAATGTCAAGAAAAGTTGTATTAGCAGGCGCATGCCGTACTGCAATCGGTACCATGGGCGGCACTCTGAGCACGACTCCGGCGGCTGAGCTGGGAGCAATCGTAATCAAAGAAGCATTAAACAGAGCAGGTGTGGCTCCTGAAGCGGTAGACCAGGTGTACATGGGCTGCGTAATTCAGGCAGGACAGGGACAGAACGTTGCACGTCAGGCTTCCATCAAGGCAGGCCTTCCCATCGAAGTTCCCGCTGTTACCATGAATGTTGTATGCGGCTCCGGCTTAAACTGTGTGAATCAGGCTGCACAGATGATTATGGCAGGCGATGCAGATATCGTAGTGGCAGGCGGTATGGAAAATATGTCCATGGCACCTTATGCGATTCCGCAGGCGCGTTATGGATACCGTATGGGCAACGCAACCATGGTGGATACCATGATTAAGGATGCACTTTGGGATGCTTTCAATGATTACCATATGATTAAGACGGCAGACAACATCTGCGAAGAGTGGGGACTGACCCGTGAAGAGCTGGATGCGTTTGCATTAAAGAGCCAGCAAAAGGCAGAAGCAGCACAGGCTTCCGGTGCATTCGATGCGGAAATCGTTCCTGTAGAAGTAAAGAAGAAAAAAGAAACCATCATATTCAACAAAGATGAAGGTCCTCGCGCGGGCTCTACCATGGAAGGACTTGCAAAGCTTCGTCCCATCAACCCGGGCGGATTTGTAACGGCAGGCAATGCTTCCGGTATCAACGACGGCGCAGCAGCTATCGTGGTAATGAGTGAGGAAAAGGCAAAGGAGCTTGGCGTTAAGCCGATGGCAACCTTTGTGGCAGGCGCGCTTGCAGGCGTAAGACCTGAGGTAATGGGTATCGGTCCTGTGGCAGCGACTAAGAAGGTTATGGCTAAGACCGGCATGAAGATTGAAGACTTCGATATCATCGAGGCAAACGAAGCATTTGCTGCACAGTCCGTGGCAGTCGGCAAGGATCTGGGCATCGATGTAGATAAGCAGTTAAATCCCAACGGCGGCGCGATTGCACTGGGTCATCCCGTAGGCGCTTCCGGATGCCGTATTCTGGTTACACTGCTTCATGAGATGCAGGCAAGAGGCGCAAAGACAGGTCTTGCAACGCTTTGCATCGGCGGCGGCATGGGCTGCTCCACAATTGTAAAAATAGAAGATTAATTTCGGCAGGTTGCAGCCTGTGAAAAAAGGCGGAAAGGTGTTTGTGTGTGTTATAAAGAGGCAAATGCAGTTTCGGCTTTTTTCATGCAGGTTGCGCTCCGGCATGGAGGCTAGTGTGAAAAATGAATTTTTCACACAGAAATTTGTGCTTGCGCCCAAATTTCCGGGTTGCAGCAAGAATGGAGATTAGTATGGAATATATTTTATATGAACAAAAAGGACAGACTGCAACTATTACCATCAACCGTGAGAAGGCGTTAAACGCTTTGAATTCTCAGGTTCTGGAGGAGCTTGATGCTACGCTCGATGCAGTGGATTTAAACGAAGTGAGATGCCTCATTTTAACCGGCGCAGGACAGAAATCCTTTGTGGCCGGTGCTGACATCGGAGAGATGAGCACGCTGACCAAAGCGGAGGGAGAGGCGTTTGGCAAAAAGGGAAATGATGTGTTCCGCAAGCTGGAGACATTCCCGATTCCCGTGATTGCAGCGGTAAACGGTTTTGCGCTGGGCGGCGGCTGCGAGATTTCCATGAGCTGTGATATCAGAATCTGCTCTGACAATGCGGTGTTCGGACAGCCTGAAGTGGGCTTGGGCATTACGCCCGGCTTTGGCGGCACCCAGAGACTGGCACGTCTGGTCGGCGCAGGCATGGCAAAGCAGATGATTTATACCGCAAGAAATATCAAGGCGGACGAAGCGCTTCGCATTGGTCTTGTCAATGCAGTTTATACGCAGGAGGAGCTTTTGCCGGCGGCTGAGAAGATGGCAGCGGGCATCGCAAAGAACGCACCTATCGCAGTGCGTAACTGCAAGAAGGCGATAAACGAAGGACTTGACCTTTCCATGGACGAGGCAATCGTGCTGGAAGAGAAGCTTTTCGGCGACTGCTTTGAAACGGAAGACCAGAAATACGGCATGGCATTCTTCCTTGACAAGAACAAGGAAAAAGTAAAAGAGCCGTTCAAAAACTGCTAATCCATTACTTAATTAATTATAAAAAATAAGGAGGAACTACAATGAAGGTAGGTATTATCGGCGCAGGCACCATGGGTGCAGGAATCGCACAGGCATTTGCCATGACAGACGGTTACGAAGTATGTCTTTGTGACATTAAGCAGGAATTTGCTGACGGCGGCAAGGGCAGAATTGCCAAAAACATGACATTTTTAGTAAATAAGGAAAAAATCACACAGGATAAGGCAGATGAAATCCTGGGCAAGATTACAACCGGTCTGAAGGATATCTGCACGGACTGTGATTTGGTTATCGAGGTTGCTCCCGAGAATATGCAGATTAAGAAGACAACCTTCAAGGAATTACAGGATATCGTAAAGCCTGACTGCATTTTTGCAACCAACACCTCTTCCCTGTCCATCACAGAAATCGGCGCAGGCCTTGACAGACCCATGATTGGTATGCATTTCTTCAATCCGGCTGACAGAATGAAGCTGGTAGAGGTTATCGCAGGCGAGAACACACCGGTCGAACTGGTAGAGAAGATTAAGGGCATCGCTTCCGAAATCGGCAAGACTCCCGTTGAAGTAAAGGAAGCTCCCGGCTTTGTGGTAAACAGAATCCTGATTCCCATGATTAATGAAGCAATCGGCATCTACGCAGACGGTATTGCAAGCGTAGCGGATATCGACGAGGCAATGAAACTGGGCGCTTCCCATCCCATGGGACCTCTGGCGCTTGGCGATTTGGTTGGACTGGATATCGTGCTTGCCATCATGGAAGTGCTGCAGAATGAAACGGGCGACCCGAAGTATCGTCCTCATCCCCTGCTCAGAAAGATGGTACGTGCAGGCAAGCTCGGCAAAAAGACCGGCAAGGGCTTCTACGACTACGCAAAGTAAGCAGACGGATTACTTGTGCCGCATAACGGCATGAGTTGCAGATTGAACAAATAATTTGATGGAGGAAATAATATCATGGATTTTACTTTGAAAAAAGAACATGAAATGGCGCGCACTCTGTTTAAGGAGTTCGCTGAAAAAGAAGTAAAGCCTCTTGCGCAAGAGGTGGACGAGACCGAGGAATTTCCCCGCGGTACCGTAGAAAAGATGGCTAAGCTGGGCTTCTTAGGGATTCCGGTTCCCAAGGAGTACGGCGGACAGGGCTGTGACCCTCTGACCTACGTAATGTGCGTGGAGGAGCTTTCCAAGGTCTGCGGCACCACAGGCGTTATCGTATCCGCACATACCTCTCTGTGCTGCGACCCGATTATGACATTCGGTACGGAAGAGCAGAAGCAGAAATATCTGGTTCCTCTTGCAAAAGGTGAGAAGCTTGGCGCATTCGGCCTTACCGAGCCCGGCGCAGGTACCGACGCACAGGGACAGCAGACCAAGGCTGTTTTAGACGGCGACGAGTATATCTTAAACGGCTCCAAAATCTTCATTACCAACGGCAAGGAAGCAGACGTATATGTTATCTTTGCTGTGACCGGCACAGTAGAAAAGCGCGGCAGAATGATTAAGGAAATCTCCGCATTTATCGTAGAAAAAGGCACTCCGGGCTTTAGCTTCGGTACCAAGGAAAAGAAGATGGGTATCCGTGGTTCTTCTACATATGAGCTTATCTTCACCGACTGCCGTATCCCGCAGGAAAACCTGCTCGGCAAATTAGGACAGGGCTTCAAGATTGCAATGCATACGCTGGACGGCGGACGTATCGGTATCGCTTCCCAGGCACTCGGTATTGCAGAGGGCGCACTGGAGAGAACCATCGCTTATGTGCAGGAGAGAAAACAGTTTGGCAAAGCAATCGGCGCTTTCCAGAATACGCAGTTCCAGCTTGCTGACATGGCGACCAAGGTAGAGGCTGCAAAGCTTCTGGTTTACAAGGCAGCAATGGCAAAGGCTACCCAGAAGGAATACTCCTTTGAAGCTGCACAGGCTAAATTATATGCTGCAGAGGTTGCAATGGAGGTTACGACAAAGGCTGTACAGCTTCACGGCGGTTACGGCTACACCAGAGAGTATGATGTAGAGCGTATGATGCGTGATGCAAAGATTACCGAGATTTATGAAGGAACCAGCGAAGTACAGCGCATGGTTATCTCCGCAAATCTGTTGAAGTAATAGCACATACAAGGCATAGGCAGCAAGTTCAGCTGCGGCAAATATTATAAATAAGGAGTGAAAATACAATGAAAATCGTTGTTTGTATTAAACAGGTACCCGATACCAAGAGCGCCGTTAAATTCAACCCTGACGGTACACTTGACAGAAGCGCCATGCTTGCTATCATGAATCCTGATGATAAAGCAGGTCTGGAAGCAGCATTGAGACTGAAGGATAAATACGGCGCAGAGGTTACCGTTATTACCATGGGACTTCCCACGGCAGAGGATATACTTCGCGAGGCGCTTGCAATGGGCGCTGACAAGGCGATTCTGGTGACGGACCGCGTGCTTGGCGGTGCAGATACATGGGCAACCAGCCAGACACTGGCAGGTGCAATCCGCAATCTGGAATATGACTTGATTATCACAGGACGTCAGGCAATCGACGGCGATACTGCGCAGGTAGGACCGCAGATTTCCGAGCATCTGGGAATTCCGGTTATTTCTTATGCGCAGAAGATTGAAGTTGAAGGCAACAGCGTAATCGTAGAGCGTCAGTTTGATGACAGATACCATGTGTTAAAGGCACAGATGCCTTGCCTGATTACGGCGCTTTCTGAGTTGAATGAGCCGCGTTACATGACCCCGGGCGGTATCTTTGATGCTGTGAAGGCAGAGATTACCACATGGGGAAGAGCAAATCTGGTGGATGTAGATGACTCCAACTTAGGCTTGAAGGGTTCACCTACCCAGATTGCAAAGGCTTCCAATAAGGTAAGAAAGGGTGCCGGAGAAAAGGTTGTTCTGGATCCTTCTGAATCCGTAGATTATATTGTAGGCAAGTTAAAAGAAAAACATGTAATTTAAGCTCTATAACATGTGCCGCTTTGGCGGCAGAAAGCGAGGAAATGATGAATTTAGAAGAATATAAAGGCGTATTTGTCTTTGCGCAGCAGGTAGATAATGAAATCAGCGGCATCGCTTTTGAACTGATTGGCAAGGGAAAAAGCCTTGCGGGTGATCTGGGTACGGAAGTGACCGCAGTTTTGGTCGGCAGCGATGTGAAAGGTCTTGCAGATGAGCTTGCAGCATACGGTGCGGACAGGGTTATCGTGGTGGACGACCCTGAGTTAAAGGAGTACAGAACAGAGCCCTATGCACATGCACTGGCTTCTGTCATTGAAAAATATAAACCGGAGATATTCCTGGTTGGTGCAACTGCAATCGGACGTGATTTAGGTCCCCGCGTTTCCGCGAGAATCCATACAGGTCTGACCGCAGACTGTACACAGCTTGATATCGGCGATTTCCCTCTGGAGCCCAAGCCCAACATCGAGCAGAAGCACAACCAGCTTCTGATGACCCGTCCGGCATTCGGTGGCAATACCATTGCAACCATTGCCTGTCCGGATTTCCGTCCCCAGATGGCAACCGTTCGTCCCGGCGTTATGCAGAAACTGCCCAAAGTAGAAGGTGCAAAGGCAGTTGTGGAAGAGTTCAATCCCGGATTCACACCGAATGATAAGTATGTAGAAATCCTGGAGATTGTAAAGTCTGTGGCAGATACCGTAGATATCATGGATGCAAAGATTCTGGTATCCGGCGGCCGTGGCGTAGGAAGCCCTGAAAACTTCAAGCTTCTGGACGATTTGGCTGAGGCAATCGGCGGAACCGTGAGCTGCTCCCGTGCAGTCGTGGACGCAGGCTGGAAGCCGAAGGATTTACAGGTTGGACAGACCGGTAAGACCGTTCGCCCCAATGTTTATTTTGCAATCGGTATTTCCGGTGCAATCCAGCATTTGGCAGGTATGGAAGAATCCGACATTATCATTGCTATCAACAAGGATGAGACAGCTCCCATCTTTGAAGTGGCAGATTACGGTATCGTGGGCGACTTAAACAAAATCGTTCCCATGCTGACCGAAAAGCTGAAAGCAGAACTGGCAGCAAAATAAGACTGTCGGGAAGCAGACAAAAAAGAGACATAAACAGAGCCGGAAAACTGTGAAAATGGTTTTCCGGCTTTTAAAATGTGGATTAAATGCTCAGAAGCAGACTGCCGATTCCGTTTACCAGGATACAGATGACACAGCCAAAAAGTGTGGGCAGCAGAAATGATGCCAGCGTCCATTTCAGGCTGCCGGTTTCTTTTTTTATGGTCATCAGCGTGGTGGCGCAGGGCCAGTGCAGCAGGGAAAAAAGCATGGTGCACAGCGCGGTAACAGGCGTCCAGCCGTTTGCGGTAAGTATAGCATGCATGGAAGAAAGATCCCCCGTCTCTACCAGACTCCCTGTGGAAAGGTAAGCCATCAGGACAATCGGCAGCACAATTTCATTGGCCGGAATTCCCAGAATAAAGGCAATCAGGATAACGCCATCCAGTCCCATAAGCCGCGCAAAAGGGTCTAAGAAACCGGCGCAAAGGGAGAGCAGGCTGGAGCCCGACACCGTGATGTTGGCGGCAAGCCAGATAATGATACCGGCGGGGGCAGCAACCAGAACTGCGCGGCCCAAAACAAAAAGTGTGCGGTCGAACAGGGAGCGCAGCAGGATACGTCCAAGCTGAGGGCGGCGGTAGGGCGGCAGTTCCAAAGTAAAGGAAGAAGGAAGTCCCTTTAAAACCGTGGCGGACAGCAGTCTCGAAGCGAGAAAGGTCATACCCACGCCCAAAAGAATGAAGCAGGTGAGCAGCAGGGCAGAGCCGGCGGATTGCAGCACTCCGGTTGCAGCTCCGGCAAAAAATATGGTGCTTAAAGTAATCAGCAGAGGAAAACGCCCATTGCACGGCACAAGGCTGTTGGTCAGCACGGCAATCAGCCGCTCTCTGGGGGAATCGATGATGCGGCAGCCCACAACACCGGCGGCATTGCATCCGAAGCTCATACACATAGATTGTGTATATCTGCACTTTATTTCAGAATAATGTCTACATTGTCATCATCAACTACTATTTTTTCAATAACGTTTGTCAGGCAGGCGCGTTTTGCCTGCAAATCGTCGGAAGAGAGCAACTGTAAAAAGCGGTCCCTAAAGAGAAGGATTTCTTCATTGCTGACAGGAATTGAGTTGCCTTCGGATTCCTGTTGAACAAGAAAAGCCTTTTCTTTTGACAGCGCGTCTGCCTTCTGTGAAATAACCTCCATGGGAATACTCCCAACTTGATACAAATCAATCAGATTGGACAACTGCCTGTCAATTTCGCCAATGCGTTTGGAGTAGTCCTTTTTTACCGGTGTGACAGGCCGCGGCCCTAAATCGTTGAAACTGAGTTTTGTAAGGTACTCTGTTACGAGTGCGTCTAAATCAGCAATTTTCCATTTCTTATTTTTACAATTTGGGTCTATGATATATTTCCTATCGCCTTTAGTACGGCTGTAACAGGAATAATTTCCGTGTTCCCCGTGGAACCGCGCCCCGCATTTTCCACAGTAAATTAAATTGGAAAGGAGCGTTTGTGCCTTGAAGGGAGAACGGCGGAAAGACGGTGTATTCCGTTTGGCATTCTCAAAGATATTCTGCACAGAGTAGAACAGTTCTTCCGATATAATGGGATCATGTCTGCCTTTATAGGAAACTCCTTTAAATTTTACGTTGCCAATGTATATGTCGTTTTGCAGTATATGGCGCACCAGTGTTTCGCTGCTCCATGCACCATACTTGGTTGTGTAGTTCTTCTGCATATGACGCCAGCACTCATGCAGTGTATGGCCGCTTGCAAAGCGTTCGTATAGTTCTTTTACCTGCAGAGCCTCATAGTCATTTACGACCAGGCAGCCGTCTGCATAGTCATATCCGGTGGGCGCTGTGGGACCGCCATGGTAGTAGCCGTTCTTTGCCCTGCCGATACGTCCCATAGTAAAACGTTCTGTGATCTGGTCTTTCTCCAACTGTGCAAACACAGAGAGCATACCAATCATGGCTTTTCCAAAGGGAGAAGCAGTATCAAAATTTTCATTGACTGATATAAAGTTCACGCCGCCCGCAAGAAATTTGTCCTCAATCAGCATGAGAGTATCTTTCTGGCTGCGCGACAGCCTGTCGAGTTTGTATACCACAACAACATCGATGGCGCCTGCCTCTATGTCAGCCAGCATTTGCTGCAGGGCAGGGCGATTGATATTGCCGCCGGAATATCCACCATCCGTATAAAATTTGGTAATGGTTATATCCTTTGCCGCGCAGTAAGACTTCAGTCGGTCTGTCTGCTCCTCTATACTGTAGTTTTCTAACTGATTGTCCGTAGATACGCGGACGTAGCATGCGCCTCTTATCATATTCAATGCCTCCTTTGGATGTGCTTATTATACGGAATAGGCCCCCTATAGTCAATAAAAGTTTCTGGTATTAATAAGAAAGCAGCGCCTCTGTAGAGTCAGAAGGCGCTGTTTTGCTGTCAGAATACAAATACAATGAGGTAAAAAATAAATACGATAAGTGCGAACCATGAACCTATATGTTTTTTTCCTTTTTCGTGGATACATAAGTCAATAACACCAATAACCATACTAGTAAAGGATAATAATAGTCCGATTATAAGTATCATAGGCAGTAGGAAGGAAACACCGGCAAATGCACAGGCTATGCAGCTTAGAGTTGAGTGTGTTTTCTTTTTGGAAGACTTTTGAACATCAGCAGTATTGTATGTCGGCATAACAATCGGCTGTGTTGTATTTGGCTGTGGAGATGATGGAGAAACGATATCGGTCCAAAGAGCCGACATATCCTGAACGTCGTTTGCGTTGCTGCTGTTGACAGGACAGCCGCAGTTCGGGCAAGACGTAGCTTTATCAGAAATCTCTTTTCCACATTCGGGACAGTTTATTAATGCCATATTCTTCCTCTTTTCTGTAGTAGTTTTGATATTAAACCGTCAAAGACGTTTTAATGAGAGTGCAAAATAGTTAAGCTTTTAAAACAGAAATAATTATTCCATATCGGATCTATAAATAGTAAATTGCAATTTTTGATCTTTGTTAGTAAAAAGTTCATAATAAGTAAATTCAAAAGATTCCCAGTTCTCATCTATTTCAAATGCGTAGTAGCCCTTTACTTTTTTGCCGGGGGCAGCAGTACCGCCCATCAGAGAATACCCTTCGACATCGTTAAGCACTACGGTTACATCCACAGCATAATCGCCGTCATAAGCATTTACATAGAGCGTATTAAAGTATTCATCATCTTTTGAAATATTTTTAGCTTCTAAAAATACAACCATATATACCTTGCCGGAAGAAGGTGTGTCCGAATAAAAATCTCCAGTTATTTCAGTATAAGTTTTGGCATCCAACAGTGTGAGTTCCCAAATATCATTAGCCATGATGTTTGCATTAATGTCAGTAACAGTCGGCGAAGGTTCCGGCAATGGTGTGGAAGAAATTGTTGTAGTGGAAGGTTCTGGGGTTGGGGGAGCCTGCTTATTGGATGTGGGCAACATATTGGGATGTCTTGCCATTGCAATAAAAACAAGAAGGATATACATGGCAATAGAATTTAATACAATTCCGGCTATTGCACAGCCATCAGGCTGTCTTGATTTTCGGAGCCCACATAAAGAGATAATGAAACCTATTATTCCGATAAAACCACCAATGAAGAAAATCGATAACGAGATGGATATAATGCCAAGAATTATTCCGGTAGTACTAAGTTTGTTGGAAGTAGAAGATGTTCGTTGACTATGCATTTTTTATCCCTCTATTTCAAATTTTATCTTTAGTAATATTACTAAGTGGTTCATAGTATATCATAAATAATAGTACAAGTAAAACAATTTTTAAAAATTTAGATAAATTAACCAAACATTTTTAATAATTTATGTGGTTTAATATGCATATGGTGTTTTTACAGTTTTTGGAATTATTAAAGGCAGCAAGCTACTGATACACGGCATAGGTTAGGGGAAAAGGAAGAGGCGGCAAATATAGAGAAATGTTCTATACTGTATTTCTAATGAGGTTGTAGATTTTGCAAATAGATATATAATATAATTTAAATAGTAAAGCAGCGCCTCTGTGTAAGTGGGAGGTGCTGTTTTGTTGTCAGTTGCTTTTATATTTTGTGTATTCAAGGTTGACTAATGCCCTCGAAGTAAAATGTAAAACAAACACTGTAATCCTTACAAAACCCTCCATGTGTGCGGAACTCATTTGGAAGAATGGGGTATCTTTTTGTTTTTCCCGTAATAGAATAAACTTTTTAATTGTATTTTTGGCACGTAGGGCAATGTCGGTTTGCTGCGATAATTATTAAATCGTTCTGGCGTTTTCTGGAGTCTTTGAGTATTTCATCGAAGCGCTTTTTGTTACTGATACGTTTGCCTAAGAACTCAGGGTGTCTTGTATAGATTTTCTTTTCTTCCTCCTGCGCTAAAACAGTATTGTCTGTGGAAGCAATATATTTTACTAATCGGAGATAATCTTTTTCTAATAAAAGGGGTCGAGGTTCATAATCAGATAGTTCGTTTGATTTGCGTAAGCATGCAATAGCCAGATCCATTTTGCCATTTTTTGTGTTCGGTGGCCTTACGTTGTAAAACGTAATAAATACAATCTTTGGTGGGATCGCCTGTAGAATAATTTTTTGCTGGAACGGGAATAGAACGGATTCCTTCTAATGAGTCCATATCATAATGTGTTGAACTGTTAGAACTTTGTGATGACGTGGTTTGGTGTTTACGGCTGTTGGTCTTGAAGATATCAAACAATCCCATAATGTCCCCCCACTATTTCAAATTTTATCATTAGAGCTAGAAATAACCGTATTAATTGGCTTGAGTATATCATAAATAATAGTGCAAGTAAAACAATTTTTGAAAATTTAGGTAAATTAATCAAATACTCTTAGTAATTTATGTGGTTTAATATGCATATGCTGTTTTTACAGTTTTTGGAACAATTAAAGGCAGCAGGCTACCGATACACGGCATAGATTAGGGGAGAAAGGGAAGAGGTAAGAAGTAAGGTATATTTTTAAGTCGGTATTTCAATAGAATCAACACAAAAAGAAACACTTGTTTCAAAATGATTGAAATCATGAAACAGGTGCAATATGATAAATCAACAAAAAACGTTTGTTTGAAAAAAGGGAAGGAATGATGACAGTGGGTAAGGAAGTACAGACCGGAAACACAGCGGATGTATGTGTAAATACTCCAGACTACAAAAAGCTGATTATTGACATGATCCAGGGCATGGATAAGTCAGATAATAAATTTTTGATACAAGTATATACGATTGTGCATAGGCATATAGAAAAAAGAGGGCGTTAGTCCTCTTTTTTTGTCTTAAGGTTATGTAGTAACTGCTCGCTAAAAGAAATAAGTGCGTCTTGCGATGTGGGATCTAACTGATCAAAAGTCTTCATAATGCTTTTTATAATGTCATAAAAAGCATTTTCTTCCTCAAGCAGATTTGAAACAATGGCAGCAGTTTCATCTTCAGCAGGTATTGTCTTGAACATTTCTCCGGTTCCAGAGCGAAGCCATTTTTCATTTACGTTAAATTCTTTACATATCAACAATAGCGTAGAATCACTTGGTACAATATTTCCAATTTCATATGCTGCGATAGTTTGCCTTTTTAATCCTAATCTATCAGCAAATTTTTGTTGAGTCATTTTTAAGGAGTTTCTAAGATCTTTAATTCGTTCTTTCAAATAGTTCACCGCCTTTCAATGATTATAATATCTTAAAAAAGCAATTAAGTCAACAAAAAAGTATTGACAATAGCAATTAGATTGCATATAATAGCAATACAATCAACAATCGGGAGGTAAATTGATGAGCGAGAAAAAAGAAAAAAAAATAGAAAAGATAGTGCAGATTCTAAGACAACTAGATGAAACAAGCCTGCTTTTGGTAGTAAACGGGGCAAACCTGTTAGCGGCAAGACAGGAGATGGAGAAGAAAAAGGAACTGCAGAAAACATAAGCAGTGAGTTTGCGGCTGTACCTTCCGCGCGGCACACAGGTGCCGTAGTACATTCCTATTTGCCCAAGGCGCGCAGGTTCCCCTAGCCTGCGTGCCGCGCAGAGGATACAGGCAAGTTGTACAGGCAGATATTCATAAATTGTAGAGGAGGTGGTTTACGTGGTAACGATTGTAAAGGACGGTATCCGGTATACGAATCCGGCAGATGTGCATATTCCAAGGAATGAGCAGACTGAAATGTTTTACCGAATTGTGGAAAACTACATCCCTAAAAAAGAACCAAATAAACAGGAAAAACAGAGAGATGAAACCGCTTAGGCGGTAAACGGAGGGACAAGCCATGCAGTTACATAAAATATTGACCTATGTCAGTTTTTTGCTGATTCTTACCGGCGCGGCGGGTTTCGCCGGCACGGCGGAACTGGAACAGATAAATAAGTACGGGATAGCGGCTGCGCTGCTTTTGTTCCTTACAGGAATCCTGTGCGGAGTATGGGCAATGTTGGAGGACGGAAGCTTTCGGAGGTGGACAAGGAAAAAATGAATTAATTTTATCCATGCCTTCCGCGCGGAGGACATGGCAATAAAACAAAAAAGGAGGCATAAAGACATGGGATACACATGGCTGGAAGAGGCGGGACTGATAGCAGGGACGCCGGAATGGGAAGAAAGGGAAAGGGCAGGCAGTGATGACGATGGTACAGCGTGATTACGCCGTCTGCAGCAGGTGCGGTTTTAATTACGACGCAGGTGAGCTGAGGGGCGGCATATGTGATGACTGCCGTGAGGCGGCAGAAAAAGAAGAGGCAGGCGTGGCAGGCTGGGAAAAGACGGCGGCACGCTGCATAAAGGAGCAGGCGGATGGGCAGATGGCCCTCATGCCTGCAGGAATGGTCAGATAAGGAGGGCGGCATATTGGCAGTTGTAGGGTTGGATTATTTTCCTGTCCTGTGCCATTTCGACCCCGATACAGAGTTCCTGGAAGCAGAATTCGGGCTCAAGGGAATTGCAGTGCTTATAAAGCTGTACCAGAAAATATATGGCGGGCATGGCTATTACTGCGAATGGAACGACGAAGTTGCATTGCTGTTTTCGCGTAAGGATTGCGGGATTCCCGTAGACGTAGAGAGTTGCGGTGTGGTTTCGGAAGTGGTAAAGGCAGCACTCAGGAGAGGCATATTTGACAAAAAAGTCTATGAAAAGCACGGCGTCCTCACTTCCGCCGTGATACAGGAAACCTATCTTGCGGCTGTTAAAAGGCGCACATGTGTGGAGGTAAGAAAAGAGTACCTCTTATTAAGTGCACACAAAATTCCAAAAAATGTAAGCATTGTATCGGAAAATGTATGCAGAAATGCAGAAAATGTATACAGAAACGGACAAAGTAAAGGAAAGGAAAGTAAAGAAAATAAAGAAAATAAAAATAAAAAGAGTGTGCGTTCCGCATCGCCCTCTGTCGAAGAGGTGGCGGCCTACTGCGCGGAACGGAAAAACGGAATAGACGCAGAGGCTTTTGTTGCTTTTTACGAGAGCAAAGACTGGATGATAGGGAAGAACCCGATGAAAGACTGGAAATCGGCAGTGATAACCTGGGAGAAAAGGGAGGCTGCCCCTCCGCAGCGCGGCAGCACAAACAGTTTCAACGCCTTCCCCCAGAGGGACTATAACTATCATGACTTGGAGCAAAAACTGCTGGCGCGGTAGGCGTGCAGGGGAAGGGAGGCGGCCATGGCGGATAAACTGGAAACACCTGCCACTGCGGGACAGGAAGAAGAGCCGTTAAAGCGGGTGAACCTGTACATTGCCACTTCCGTGAAGGGACCCGGGCGGAGAAAAGGAAGCTGCGGCTATGTGCTGGAGTGCCCTGACCGCCCGCCATCGGCAAAGAACCCGATGGCAGAGACCATGTACGTCGGTGAGACCACGGCACATGGTTCTCTTTTGTCCGCATTGCACGAAGCGCTTGGCCATGTGCGGAGCAGATGCATCCTGACGGTGTACACGGACAGCCCCTACATAGCAGCGGCACTTTCAGAGTGGCTGCCGGAGTGGGAGAAAAGGGATTTTATGACAAAAAAGGGAAAGCCCGTGGCGGACTGGGAAAACTGGAAGAAAACCGCAGTTTTGCTAAATGCGGCGGGCTGTCCTGTCAGTGTGAGGCTTAAGACAGAACACGAATGGCGGAACTGGATTTCATGGGAGTTGGAAAAACGGACTTCTGAGGGTATGAAATGCGATAAAGACTAAATGCGGAGCGGCATCGGATCGGAAAGGAATAAAGGGAATGACACAGAAATACACGATGGTAAAAAACGGGAAGACATACGGTGATTACACAGTATGCCAGATAAGTCGCATGCTTGCAGAGGGGCAGGCAATGGTAAGGGAGGCGGCTCAGAGCGGGACGGAAATACACGGTTACACGCTGACGGAGGCGCAGACTGCTGAAAATGAAAACAGCAAGCGGAAAGCACTGGCAGAATGGGACGAGATACGGTTCCGGCTGAATCCGAAGGCTAAAGGGAGAAAATGACATGGTGAACGGGGAACTGATAATTGACAACTTTGCCGGAGGGGGAGGTGCCAGCACCGGGATAGAGTTGGCAACAGGAAAAAGCGTGGACATTGCCATCAACCACGATCCGGAGGCGGTAAAAATGCACAAGGCAAACCACCCGTCCACAAAGCATTACTGTGAGAGTGTATGGGACGTTGACCCTGTAAAGGCGTGCGGCGGAAAGCCCGTGGCGCTGGCGTGGTTTAGTCCGGACTGCAAGCACTTTTCCAAGGCAAAAGGCGGGAAGCCCAAAGACAAGAAAATAAGAGGCCTTGCATGGGTGGCGCTCCGGTGGGCGGCATTGGTAAGACCGAGGGTCATCATGCTGGAGAACGTGGAGGAATTCATGACGTGGGGGCCATTAAACAGGGGACACCGCCCCATAAAATCAAAACAGGGCGTTACATTCCATAGGTTTATCTTCCAGTTAGAGGAACTGGGCTATAAAGTGAAATACCGCGTGCTCAATGCCGCGGACTATGGCACGCCTACCATGAGAAAGCGCTTTTTCCTTGTAGCGCGATGTGACGGAAAGGCTGTCCGGTTCCCGGAGCCGACTCATGCGCCGGCAGGGAGCGCGGAAGTGGCAGCAGGCATAAAGCAGCCATACGTGGGCGCATGGACGCAGATAGACTTCTCGCTTCCCAGCTACAGCATATTTGACACGGCGGAGCAAATCAAAGAAAAATACGGCGTGCGGGCAGTGCGCCCGCTGGCAGACAAGACTATGGAGCGGATAGCGCATGGGTTTAAAAAATTTGTGATTGACAGTGCGGAGCCGTTTACTGTGCAGGTAAACCATACCGGCAGCAGCATGGAGGAGCCTTTACGGGTAATCGCGTCAAAGCACGGGTTTGGCGTTGTTGTACCAAAACCGGCACCGTACATCATGTGCAACAATGAAAACAACACAGGGGCAGACATTGAAGGCCCACTGCCGACCATCACGACGGTTGACGCCTCCAACAGGTATGGTCTGGTCGTGTCATTTTTGAGCAAGTTTTATGGCACATGTACGGGGCAGGACTTAAGGGAGCCGCTTCATACGGTAACAACCTCTGCCGGACACTTCGGGGAAGTAAGGGCATTTTTACTAAAATACTACAACGGCGCGGTAGGGCAGGATATAAAAGAGCCTTTGCATACAATCACGACGGACGACAGGTTTGGCTTGGTGACGATAAAAGGCGAGGATTACATGATAGCGGATATCGGCCTGCGCATGCTTGAGCCGCGGGAACTGTATGGGTGCCAGGGATTTCCGCCGGACTACATAATCGACCATGACTTAAGTGGTAAGGCGTACCCGAGGAGTGAGCAGGTAAGACGCTGCGGCAATGCGGTATGCCCGCCCATACCGGCGGCACTGGTAAAAGCAAACCTGCCGGAGCTGTGCGTGGCTGAGAGGACGCCAAACGTGCGCATGGCAGAGGAGCAGACAGGGCAGCTCCGTTTTGCGTGAGGAGGCTGCTTATGAAGAGCATAATGCATGATAGAAAAGACGGAACCTGTTACCTGTGCATGAAACTGCACGGGGACTACAGCCGAAAGAGTGTATTACAGGAGCACCACGCAATCGGCGGGACAGCAAACAGAAAACTGTCTGAAAAGTACGGGCTTAAGGTATACCTCTGTATACCACATCACCCGTATGACGGAGGACCGGAGGCAGTACACCGCAATGACAGGATCCGGCGATACGTGGAATCAGCGGCTCAGGCGGCATTTGAAAGGCACTTCCCCGGGAAGGATTTTAAAGACGTTTTTGGAAGATATGTCTCATGGGAACATGAGCCGGAAGGAAAAACGGCGCGGCAGCAGCCATGTGAAGAGGGCTTCCGGCAGCCGGCGGACGGGTTTATCTGTATCGGGGGTCCTCTTCCCCTGCCGGGCTGCCTGCGGGAAAGAGAAGAAGGAGGAAAATCATGAAACAGATAACGCTCTTTGACGAGGAGGAAATGACAGGGCTTGAGGACGGCGCTCCGGATATGGTGCGTGAGGCATGGAAGAAAGCGAAAAGTGACATGCGGAAAAACTTTGCCAGCCTGCAGGCGCTCCCATACGGGGAAAAACTGGAAAGGCAGGAAATGAAGGCGCGGGAATTTCTTGCGGAAATGGAAAAGCGCGGCAGCAGGTGCCATGTTTCCGTTGGAGGCCTTGACAGCATAACGCTGTATGTATGGCTCATGAGCCTCGGCATTGAGGTGCCTGTCGTGTCTGTCTCCGTGCTGGAAGATAAAAGTGTGCAGGACGTGCACAGGGCACTGGGGATTGAGACCATAAAGCCATACAGGACAAAGGCAGCAGTGTTGCAGGAGTGCGGGTTTCCCGTCATCTCAAAAAAATACGCGGGGCGGATAAACATGCTGCAGAACCCGACAGAGACAAACCGCACCGTCAGGCATGCCATCATGACGGGGGAGTGCGGGGAGCAGGGGCATTTTGCCAAAAACAGCAGAATGAAACTGCCGCAGAAATGGCTTACATTGTTCGGCGGTTACGGGAACGGGGACGAAGGAACCCGCTACGGAAAGCCGGAGCCGGATTTTCCCGTGTCAAACGAGTGCTGCTACTGGCTGAAGGAAAAGCCCTGCGACGACTGGGCAAAACAGCATAATTCCTTTCCGTATTTAGGGTTGATGGCTTCGGAGGGCGGTCAGAGGGAGGAGGCACTGGTGGAGCACGGCTGTAATTATTATGGGAAAACAGTAATGCGCAGCGCTCCCTTTGCCATTTTCCTGCGGGACGACCTGCTGCACCTGGCACTGGAAATGGATAAATGGTACAGGGAGCATGTGGAGGTTTTTGAGGCTGCTTATTACCGCCAGCCGTACAGCAGGGACAGGGACGGAAACCTTATCCCTTATGAGCCGGTTAAGAGCATAATCCCGTCAATATACGGCAGTATCCGGGAAAAGCCGGACGGAAGCCTGTATACCACAGGGGCACAGCGGACAGGGTGCAGTATGTGCGGGTTCGGGATACACCTTGAAAGCCGCCCGCACCGCTTTGACCGGCTCAGGGAACGGAATGAAAAGGAGTGGCATTACTGGATGTATGAATGCTGCACGGACAGTAACGGGGAAAAATACGGATGGGGAAGGGTGCTCAGTTACATCGGTGTGGAGTGGGAGGACATTCCGGCAGAACAGATGGAGCTGTCCCTGATTTAAAAAACAGGAAGGAGTGCAGGCATGAAATACGGGAAAATGTTAAAAGCAGAGAGGGAAAGACAGGGGATATCCAGAAAGGAGCTGGCGGAGAAAGCAGGTGTCACGGACAGGGCAGTCATATACTGGGAAAGCGGCATATAAATCTAGAAAGCGCGGACAGGGTTTTCAAGGCGTTAAATATGAGCGTGACAATAGGAGCATAACATTTTATGAATTTGGAAAAACAGTATTTGGAACCAAAAGAGAAGAGGAGGAGATAAGGGGAAGAAAAGAATAAATGCTTTTTAGTGGATATTTTTGTGATAAGTGCGGAGAAACTGTTGAATATAGACGGACAAGCGATAAATGGCTGCCGACTAAAACACATATCATTGCATGGGCGAGAAAAACGGTTGGAGTATAGGAAAAAGAGTCTTGTGCCCAAATTGCAGGCACATGAAAAAGTAAGCGTGTAGATACCAGAAAGGAAAAAACTCATGAGAAAGAAAAAGAAAAGCCAGGGACTAAATGATTACGCAAACGAAGCAGCGGCAGCAGGCACCACCTACGGACAGAAACAGGCGGCAGAATATGCTGCGCAGGTAAAAGTAAGGCCTGTGCCGGACGGCTACCGTAAGGCGGGAGAATTTACGAGAAGAAAATGGGAAGAGGATTTGTAGTTGGACAGACTGGAAAAGCATACTGACATTTTTGTTTGATATGCCAAAGGTGTATCAAATACCTGAGACGTAAGGCACTTTCGACAGCAGTCATTTACATATTTGTTTTGCATTTATATCACGAGCCTCTGGCGGCGGGGCAATACGTCGCCGGAAAGGAGGGCATATTGACGAGAAAGCAGCTTGAGCAGTACAAAAGCAAGAAAGCAGAAATCACAGAACTGGAAACCTATATCAGAAAACTCGGCAGCGATGAAAGCCTGATGGGCAGCAGTACGGTATTCGATTACCGTTCCGGCTATCCGCAGGCGCAAGCTGTAGTGGGGGTGGATAGGGCGGAGTTCTGGAGAAGAAAGGAGCAGTACGATAAAAAAATACAACAGTTGAAAGCGGAATGTGAGGAGGCAGAGCGGTTTGTGGAAGGCATAGAGGACAGTCTGACGCGCCGGATATTCCGGATGTATTTCCTTGACGGTGCGCGGCAGGAAGTCATAGCGGCGGCGACACATCTTAATCAGAGTGTGGTTTCAAGAAAAATTTCTGATTTTTTGAAAGTTGCATACAAAACATAAAAAGTCATGGTATAATAAAAAATAGAGGAACCAGCAAAAATTCCCTTTATGCTAAAACCTCCTTTGCGAAGACGTCCGCTTCACAGCAGGCGTCTTTTTGTTGAACTTTTATGGCAGAGCTTTTCAATCAAACGAAACAGAAAGGAAGGTGGCATTTTTATGGCGCTTACAAAATGCAGAAAACGCTTTGCGGATGAATATCTGATTGACCTTAATGCGACAAGGGCTTATAAAGCTGCCTATCCCAATGTGCAAAGGGATGAAACGGCTGCGGCAGCAGGTGCCAGACTGTTAAAAGATGTTAATGTCAATAAGTATCTTGAAAAGCGTATGAAGGACAGGGAGAGACGTACAGAAATCACGCAGGACAAAGTTCTGAAGGAACTGGCCGCAATTGCCTTTTCCAATGCAGCAGATTATGCGAAGGTAATAGAAAAACAGGCAGTATTTACCACGGATGAGGGAGTATGCATTTCCCTTTTTGACAGCAAAGGGAAACCGGTTATGGTAAATGCTGTGGAGTTGACGCTTACAGACAATCTTTCCTCCGAACAGAAAAAAGCGTTGTCAGGAATCAAACAGGGAAAACACGGAGTAGAAGTCTCTTCGTGCGACAAAGTCAGGGCGCTTGAACTGTTGGGAAGACACTTAGGAATGTTTAAGGATAAAGTAGAGGTATCGGGCATAGAAGGTGAGATGTCAAAGCTGGATGACCTGATAAAGCAGATGAACGGGCAAGGCGGGTGATGTCTGCGTGAACGGAGAAAGGCTGCTCTTATCGGAAAAGTATAAGTCATTCCTCCGATGTACTGCTCCGGTGGAATTTCTGGAAGGAACTACCTACGCAGGAAAAACAACAGTAGGTCTCTTCAAATTCATGCTGAAGGTGGCGTCAAGCCCCAAAAAACTGCACATCATGGCAGCCGCGGATACAGGGACAGCAGAAAAGAACCTGATACAGAAAGAATTCGGCGTTACGGATTTATTCGGCGTGCTTGCGGAATATAAGGGGAACGGCACAAGGGAACTGAAACTACCGCATGTTCTTTTCCATACATCAGGCGGCGATAAAATTATCCTGATTATGGGCTATGGCAACAAAGAAAAGTGGAAAAAAGCCCTTGGCGGACAGTATGGCTGCCTGTTTATAGATGAAATCAACACAGCAGATATAGAATTTGTTCGTGAGGCTTCCATGCGGTGCGATTACTTCATGGGGACACTCAATCCGGATAACCCGTCCCTGCCGGTATATAAGGAATACATCAACCACAGCCGCCCTCTTCCGCAATACAAGAGTGACGCGCCGGCAGAACTTAACAATATGCTCACAGAAGAACCAAAACCCGGATGGGTGCATTGGTTCTTTTCTTTTGAACATAATTTGGGTGCCAGTTCTGAAAAGATAGCACATGTAAAGATGACAACACCGAAGGGGACAAAGATTTGGAAGAATAAGATAATGGGTCTGCGCGGGCGTGCAACGGGGCTTGTGTTCGGCATATTTGATAGCCGGAAGCATGTGGTGACACGCCGGTATGCCAAAAGCCTGATTCGGAATGAGAATGACCGGGAGCAGAAAGAATGGTTTGTGATTTTCAGTTCCGGACTGGACACGGCGTACTCCCAGAAGAGCCCTGACACCATAGCCATGAGTTTTACCGGCATTACAAATCTGGGGCGTTGTTTTGTGCTTGAGGAAAAAGTATATAACAATGCGGAAATCGGCACGCCGATAGCGCCGTCGGACACAGTCGTCAACTACATTGCATTTCTGGAACGCTGCCGTAAGGAATGGGGATTTGCCAGAAACACATTTGTAGACAGTGCCGATCAGGCAACCATAACAGAATTTGAAAAGTATAAGCGCATGCACCCGGAGTGCCTGTACATGTTTAACAACGCATATAAAAAAGTGCAAATCATAGACAGGATAAACCTTCAGCTTGGCTGGATGGCATTTGACGATAAGGCAGGAAAAGAACCTGTCTTTTTCATCGTGGAAGGCTGCAGCAACTATACGGGGGAACTGGAAACCTACAGTTGGGACGAAACAAAGGATAATGTGCCTGAGGACGGGAACGACCATCTGATAAACAGTGTTCAGTATGGTTGGATTCCTTACAGGGATAAGATCATTGACAGAACACAAGACTGAAAGGGGATTATGACCATAAAGAGCAGATTAAAACAAGTGGGAGTGAAGAGAGATGAGGTGGCTTGACAAGATGGCAGACGGAATAAGAAACGGGCTGCGGAGTTTTCTGCAGATAAATCCTCCGCAGCAGACTGTATTTCAGGTAACAGAGCAGATGGACTACTACGGCAATGCCGCAGTAAACCGTATCTGGGCGCGTGGCGACGCCAGCGAGATACAGGATATGTATAAGATAATGCCCGGCACAGTAAACCGGATACGGTTCTGGGCGGCAGTGCCAACAGAGGGGAATGACATCAATAAACTGCATACAGGGCTTCCAAAACTCATGCGGCGCATATTGACGGATATTGTTATTTCCGACATGGGGAAAATAACCGTAGACGGCAAATGGGAAAGCATATGGGCGGAAATAGGGGAAGACAGCGAGTTTGAGGATATCATTGAAAAGGCACTTGATGAAATTCTCACGGTAGGTGATGGAGCGTTCCGGGTAGTCCTTCAGCCGAAACTCAGTGAACTGCCTATCATAGAATTTGTTCCCGGGGACTGCATAGAGTATGTCACGGAGCGGGGGCGATTAAAAGAGATTATATTTAGGACAGTTTACGCCAAAAAAGAAGGAACTTTTATACTGGAAGAACACTATGGCAGGAATTATGTGCGGGCTGAACTGCTAAAGGGAAAGGATCCTGTGCCATTGAACACCATAACGGACACAGAATCCCTAAGTCCTGAGGTGACGTTTACCGGAAACTTTATGCTTGCGGTACGCTTTATGGCATTTAAGTCAGATAAGTACCCGGATAGGGGCGCTTCCATCTTTGACGGAAAAACGGACGCTTTTGACAGTCTGGACGAATCATGGAGCCAGTGGATGGACGCGCTGCGGCGCGGACGCTCCCGCGAATATATTCCGGAAAACATGCTGCCCGTTGACCCGAAAACGGGAGCGATACAGCCACCGAATGCGTTTGACAACGCCTACATAAAGATAAGCAAGTCAATGGCAGAGGGCAGCAGCGATAAAATAGAGGTAGAACAGCCGGCAATTCCCCATGACAGTTATCTGTCCACGTACAGCAATGCACTTGACCTTGCGCTGCAGGGCGTGTTGTCACCGAGCACGCTCGGCATTGACATCAAGAAACTGGATAATGCGGAGGCACAGAGGGAAAAAGAAAAGGTCACACTGTATACACGCAATAAACTGGTGCGGGCTGTGCAGAAGACCGTGCCGAAAGTAGTGAATATGGCGCTAAAAGCATACATGACACTGAATAAAACACCAATTGAAGATGTGACCTGCGAAGTAGCGTTCGGAGAATATGCAAACCCTTCTTTTGAAAGTCAGGTAGAAACCGTAGGCAAAGCCAAAGCGCAGGGCATTATGTCAACAGAGGCGTGTGTGGAAGAGATGTACGGAGATTCCAAGGATAAGAAGTGGAAAAATGCAGAGGTGGCACGGATAAAGGAAGAGCAGGGCATTGCAAAAGTGGAGGAGCCTACCGTCAATATGGATGCAGGGGATTTCAGCACAAATTTCGGAGGGTAGCAGATGGCTGATGATTACGACATCGCGGCAGCAGTCAGGAGGATAGAGGACGAAGTAATTGCTTCCATGATACGCAACCTGGACCACCACAGGGCGGAGGAGGATAAGGAAGGTATCAACTGGGAGCAGTGGCAGGTGAAGCAGCTCGCGGCGCTGGAGGAATTTAAGAAGCGCAATGCAGCAAAATATGGAGATATTTTTGATGACATCAATGCCCGCATAGAGACCCTTATCAAAATACAGAGGGCAGCAGGCTATGCAGAACAGGAAATCGCCATTCTGAAAGCACTGCAGAAAGGCGCAAAACTGAAAAAGGTATCAAGACGGCAGGCGAAACTAAACGCCCGCTTTTTTCTTGCCAATGACAGGAAGATAAATGCCCTGATACAGGCGACAACAGCGGATATGCAGAAAGCAGAATATGCAATCCTGCGCATGGCAAACGACAAATACAGGAAAATCATCTTTGACGCGCAGATGCATGCCGCTTCCGGTGCAGGAACCTATGAAACGGCAGTAGACATGGCAACAAAGGATTTCCTGCGCGCAGGCATTAACTGTGTGGAGTATAGCAACGGAGCGCGCCACACGGCTTCCGACTATGTGGATATGGCAATCAGGACAGCAAGCAAGCGGGCATATCTGACAGGAGAAGGGGAAAGCCGCAGGGAGCGCGGCATAACAACCGTGATTATGAACAAGCGCGGCAACGCCTGCCCGAAATGCCTGCCATTTGTAGGCAAGGTACTGATAGACGATGTATGGAGCGGTGGCAGCAGCCGTGACGGTCCCTATCCGCTGATGTCAACCGCAATAGCCGCAGGGCTCTACCATCCAAGATGTAAAGATATCCACTCTACATATTTTCCCGGTATCAGCACGCCGCCTGACGATGTATTCACCAAAGAGGAACTTGCAGATATTGAGGCAAAGGCGAAAAAAGAAGCCGAAAGGCAGTATGCAAAGCGGCAGGCGGAGAGCTGTGACAGACTTGCGAAGTATTCACTGGATGAAAACAACAGGAAGACGTATGCGGAAAGAGCAAGAGAGTGGAAAAGAAAGTATGATGAAGGACATGTACTTGCGGATTCTACAGACGAATGGGATATGACAGCAAAAGAAGAATTGTTAAAAGATGAAAGAGTGCTGTCGAACCGTGAGAAAGAAACTGCGGTAGTATATGACAAAGAAGGAAAATTTTTGTTCCAGCAAAGAGGAAATAAAAGAGAAGTACAATTTTCTGTCTCTCAATTTTTTAGATTAAGGGGAAATATTGTCACACATAACCACCCTTCAGGATGTTCATTTTCTGCCAAAGATATATCGTTGTTAAAAAATGGAGGACTTGCAGAGCTTCGGGTAATTGTAGAAGGAGGTGTATTTTTTGCGAGACCACCGAAGAAATGGAGCAAGGATATAAACTCTTTGAAAAAAATAAAGAAAATTATGAAAGATATACGTAAAGATGTTGCGCAATCCTACAAAAGCGTCTATACTGAGAATAATATAAATCAAATACAGTCTAGGCAGATGATAAGTGATGAAGTCATAAGAATTTTTTCTGAAAGGTATGGTTTAGAATATGGCTGGGAACCCTTTAAAGATTAAAGTTGAAGATTTGCCTGAAAATTGGGTAGAATTATATGAGCAGGGGTATTATCCTGAGGATACGATAATAGTGTGGGACGATGAGGATTCGCTGGACGATGATGATCCGTGGTTAGAATAATATTTTAAAAGGGGGAAAATATTCAAGATGAATAAGGACTTGAATATTATCTAGAGGAATTATAGTGAGTAAGCCGTTAATTAAATTGCATAGACAGTGAGGAAAACAAAATATTATGATAATGAGGACGCCTTTTTCAGGCGTTCTTTTTATATGCCCGAAGGCAGGGGATTTCCGCAGGAAACACCCTAAAAACTACGCGGAGACACCGGAGCAATAACTGAAACAGGGAGACACCCTTAAAACTGATTCTATGGTGAGACACACCTAAAACTGGAGGACAATATGCAAAACAGACTTGTAAGAAGACTGTTGAGCCCTGACGGGACGCAGGGAGGAAACAGCCAGTCCCAGACACAGCAGAATGGAACCACACAGCTGGACCAGCAGGGCGGCAGCCAGCAGAATCAGCCGCCTGTATTTGATTATGCAAGGCTGGCCGACATTGTGGCGGGTAAGCAGACTGTAACGGAGGATACCGTGCTGAAGAATTATTTCCGCAATCAGGGAATGACCGAGGAGGAAATGAAACAGGCAATAGCGGTATTCAAGCAGCAGAAAGCGGCGTCACAGCCTGACGTGAAGGAGATTCAGGGACAGCTTGCAAAAGCACAGGAAGAATCCCTGCGTGCCGCCATTGAAAATGCGGCAATTATGGAAGCAGTGGGAATGGGGCTGGACGCAAAGACAATCCCTTATGTCCTCAAAATGGCTGACTTGTCCAATGCCGTGGGACAGGACGGAAAAACAAGCCAGGAGAACATCAAAAACGCCATCAACAAGGTATTGGAGGACGTGCCGCAGTTAAAGCCGGCAGCAGCGGAAAACAAAGGCTTCCAGATCGGCGGTGGTGGAACACAGCAGAATAAAGCAAACAAGGAGGCTCTGGAAGCGGCATTCGGGCTGACTTAAAAAAACAAGGAGGAATGAGAAATGCCTGTATATGATTATGCAGAACAGTTCACAGGACTGTTACAGAAAAAGTATGAGAAGGAGCTCTGCTCCGACGCGCTGACGAAAAGCAATCAGAATGTAACTTTTATCAATGCGCAGACAATTAAACTGCCGAGGCTGACGGTATCCGGCTATAAGGACCACACAAGGACGCCCGGTTTTAACGCAGGGACAATGTCCAACGACTGGGAGCCCCACAAACTGGAGCATGACCGTGACATCGAGTTTTTTGTTGATCCCATGGATATTGATGAGACTAACCTTACCCTGTCCGTAGCAAATATACAGAACATTTTTGAGACAGAACAGGCAATCCCTGAAAAGGACAGTTACAGGTACTCAAAACTGCATGCGGAACTGACTAAGCTTTCCGGCAGGATTGATACTACCATAATAAATGCTGCAGTCTTTCTGGACGCATTTGACGAAGAAATGTCGCGCATGGACGAAGCAAGTGTGCCGGAAGAGGGGCGCATTCTTTATGTCACGCCGGCCATGAATAAAATTGTGAAAGCGGCGGAAGGGATTTCAAGGAGTATCATTGTCAATACAGCGTCTTCCATCAACCGCAAGGTGCACTCGCTTGATGATGTAACCATAAAGATGGTTCCTTCGGCAAGAATGAAGACAAAGTATGATTTTACCGACGGCTGTGTGGCTGCGGCGGACGCGGCGCAGATTAACTGGATACTGATTCATCCGTCCTGTGTGGTGTGCCGGGATAAGTATTCCTATATCAAACTGTTTACCCCCGGGACGGATTCACGCACGGCGGATGGCTACCTGTACCAGAACCGCTGCTTTGGCGACCTTTTCCTTCTGGAAAGGAAGGTGCAGGGCTGTGTCATGAATGTGACGCCGGCAAAAGGCGAGCACGAAGAAGGAGCGAAAGACGAGGAGGGAGTGGAGGATAATGAGGGCAACTAAAGGCAATAAGACCTACACGATTACGGAGCAGGAAAAGCGGCGGTATGTGGAAGCAGGCTATGACATCCAGTCGGATTCCGGAGAAACAATTTCCTACGGAAGAGGGCGCACTGTGCCGATGGAGCAGTATGTGGCGCTTGAGGAGAAATACAAAAATCTTGATGAGCGCAACGCAGAGCTGGCAGCCCGCTGTCACGAACTGGAAGAGTTGCTTGAATCGCGTGATGGCAGCGGGGAAAACAGTCCGGATTTCGATAGCCGTAATATAAGTGGCATGTCTGTGGAGGAGCTCAAAACATATGCCGAGGAAAGACAGATTGATATAGGCAAGACCACTTCGCGCGATGGTATCCTTGAAAAAATTAAGGCTGCCATGAAACAGGATAGCTGATATGGTTTACGCGGACGAAGAGTACTATAAGACAGAGTACGGCGGCAGTACAGTGCCGGATGATAAACTTGCAGGAGCCCTGAAAAAAGCGTCACGACACATAGATTCCCTGACTTTCGGCAGAATCGGAGGCCAGGGATTTTATAATCTGACGCCCTTCCAGCAGGATACCATACGGGAGGTATGCTGCCTGCAGGCAGATTTTGAGTATGAAAATGCGGACATGATTGACACTGTGCTGAAAAACTATGCCTTAAACGGAGTGTCCATGAGTTTCGGCGACAGTTGGAATGTCAAGGTGGAAAATGGTGTTGCAATCCGCAGGGACGTCTATGCGACGCTCTGCCGCACGGGATTATGTACGAGGAGGCTGTGCAGATGAAATACCCTTGTCTGGTGGAAAAAAGAATGTGTAAAACGCCTATCCATGCAGAACTTGACAGGGAAGGCTACAGCAATTACGGGGAACCTTTGGAGGGCATTTCCTTTGACGGGCTGTGCAATTATCAGGATAAGGCAAAAACCGTGCTGACAGCGGAGAAAAAACTGGTGGAGGTGGCGGGAAGCGCTTATATACCGGAGGACATATGCCCGGAACTCCCTGTTATATCCGGAGGGCATGTCACCATATTTGGAGTGGAGCGCCGGATTGTGTCGGGAAGAAAGGCAAGGAACCCTGATGGAAGCGTCAATTACTGTTTACTGGAGGTGGAATAGTGGCAAACAAGAATGTGACGTGCAGGATCACGCTGAACAGGAAACAGGTAAGACAACTTACGGACGCCATGGCACCTGCGTTGGTAGATACGGCAGACATGCTCAGGGACGAAATACGGCGCGCGGATGTGGTGCCACGCATGGATGGTCCGTTGGAAGATGAAAAGTTCTTTGTGGATGAATCGGGAGCACGAAAAGGAAAGGTGCGTTTAGTCCATGAAGGACCATATGCGCGCCGCCTGTATTTTCATCCGGAATACTATTTTCACAGGGAGCCATGGGCTGAAACCATAAAACGCAAGGACGGGCGCGTATCAAACGTGACGCATGATGGCAATCCCAATGCAAAGGGAAAGTGGTTTTCTGACTGGCTGCCAGGTGGAAAAAAGGCGGATTTTGCACAGAAAGCATTTAGTGCCAATTATAAAAGAAGGGCGGGACTATGATACTGACTCTTTTAAACATAGCAGATTATCTTCCGGCACTGGGAATTTTAGATAGGAGCCATATATACTGCGGGAAAATGCCGGACAAAAAGGAAAAGTGTATATGCGTATACAATCTTTCCGGCTCGCGCGAAAAACGAGAGACCATAGGAGGCGACCAAAACAGTTCCTACAGGGTAAAACCGGTCAGTCTGCTTGTGCACTGGGATAAATCCTCAGAGCGGACGGAAATTGCTGCTGACAAACTGTATGAGGCTGTAGGAAATATCAAAAACGCAGATATGGAAGGTAAACGGGTATTGTTTGCCAGACTGCTTACTGACAGCCCTGTAGACGTTGGCACGGACGAAAACGACATATATGAGATGGTAATAGAAGCAGAATTCTATTACGAAAGGAAGGAGAGAAAGGAAAATGAAGTATAATTTGCAGTTTTTTGGAGGTGAGGGTGTGCATCCTGTCAATGCGATAACATTCGGTGTTAACCCGAACGGCAGGACAGGCAATGAGTCCATCGTTGTAAAGGACGCGGAAAGCCTGAGCATAGCCATCGACAACAATATAGACGAGTGGGACGCAATGGACGCGGGCGGCTGGAAACGCAGGCTGATGACGGCAAAGTCCATCACCATAAGCATGGGGGGAAAGCGTAATTATGGCGATCCCGGCAATGACTATGTGGCTTCTCTTGCCACAAAGAACGGACAGGCGTGCAATTCCATTTTTACGGTTACGTTCCCCAACGGGGACAAACTGGTAATGCCGTGCGTCATCAGCGTGACAAGTCTCGGAGGAGAGGCGACGGCCACGGGCGCGCTGGAATGGGAAGCCCAGTCAGACGGCATACCGTCTTACATCGAGGCGGACACGGAATAAACCTAAGGGAGCGGGGAAACCGCTCCCTTTTTACTGCAGCTCCTGCGCGGGAGTCTGGATTGCACAAACAAGGAGGTTTATATGGGACAGATTATTGACATATCAAAGAAAATTACAAACGAACTGCCGATGGTGCGGATTACGGATGAACTGGTAGTTACAGTCAACAACAGGAAAAACGATATCCTGAATATGCAGGCAATGGTACTGGAGGAGCAGCGGAAGGCAGAGAAGGGTGACGGGACATTCAATGAAATTGAAATGATTGGAAAGACACTGAAAATGTTTGTCGGCGAAAAGGCGGCAAAAGAGATCGAAGCAATGAACCTGCCGCTTCCTGATTACAAAACCGTTTATACAGCTGTTATGGCAGCAGCTACTGGCAGCAGTCTGGAAGAAGCGGAGAAACAGTTTCGTTGATGGAAAAACGACAGACACGTATTATGACCTGTATGACGACTATGACCTGATTGAAGCCTCTTTTGCAGAGCAGTATGGCATAAGGCTCAGGCGCGAAGATGACATGCCGTGGAGTGAGTTCTGCACGCTGTTGTCCGGTCTTCTGCCGGACACGCCGCTCGGCAAGATTGTCAGCATACGGGCAGAAAAGGACAGCAAGATACTAAAGACTTTCACGAAAGAACAGAAAAAAATACGGAGTGACTGGCAGAGAAAGAAGATGCAGAAACTCAAGGAAAACCCTGCGGCGTACAGGGCGTACATGGACGAATTTCAGGCGTTCTGTAAGAGTGCTTTCAGCAGAAAATAAAGAAACGAGGTGGAATAGTTGGGGACAGATATTGGTGAAATAGATTTAGGGCTGAATGTAAACCAGAGTTTATTTAACAGACAGATTCACGGGCTTGCAAAAAGCGCGCAGACGCCTATTGTAAATGCTTTTAAGTCGATTGGAAAATTGATAGAAGGCACGCTTAAAGGCTCTACTGGGAAGTTTATCAAGTCCTGCCTCGATTTAGGTTCTGATCTGACAGAAGTACAAAACGTGGTAGATACCACATTTAAGACCATGAGCGGATCCGTGAATGCATTTGCTGAAAGTGCCATGATGAACTATGGCATGTCGGAAACCCTTGCAAAGCAGTATATTGGTACTTTGGGCGCGATGTCTAATTCAATGGGCTTTTCGGAGCAGGCGGCTTATGATATGGCGGCTTCCGTCACGGCTCTTACCGGTGATGTGGCATCCTTTTATAATTTGTCCACAGACGAAGCGTTTGACAAACTGAAGTCCATATGGACAGGGGAAACAGAGACATTAAAGAGCATAGGTGTCCTGCTGACGCAGACTAATTTAGACCAGTATGCCCTGAACAACGGGTTCGGAAAAACGACGGCAAGCATGACCGAGCAGGAAAAGGTAATGCTGCGATATCAGTATACCATGTCTGCATTGGCGGACGCCTCAGGTGACTTTGCCAAGACTTCCGGAAGCTGGGCAAACCAGACGAGGATCCTGTCCCTGCAGTTTGACGCGCTGAAGGCGACACTGGGACAGGGCTTTATCAACCTGTTCACGCCGCTTATCCAGCTTATCAATACGTTGATGGCGAAACTGCAGGCGCTTGCGCAGCAGTTCAAGGCGTTTACGGAAATGCTTTCGGGTGACAGGGGAGGAGGCAGCAGTACAGCCATAGCAGGCGCGGTACAGGATACAGGAGCATTGGTATCGGGGCTGGGTGGCGTAACAGACGCCGCAAAGAAGGCGGCAAAAGCAGTAGGCCTTATCAGCGTAGACGAACTGAATGTGCTTCCAAGCGCGGCAAATGCGTCAGGAGGGGGTGGCATATCCGGCAGCGCGGCAGCAGACTTTGGAAGCATTAACACTGCAGCAGAGAAAACAGGCGGCATAGTAGGGGAGATTGACGGAAAAGTATCAAGCCTCCTGAAAAAGATAGAGCCATTGACAAATGCCTTGAAGCGATTATGGAACGGCGGTCTGGCAAAGCTTGGAAAATTTTCCGCTACAGGGTGGAAGGACTTTTATAATAACTTTTTAAAGCCTCTTGGTAAGTGGGCATTTGGCACAGAGGATAAAGGCTTTACCCGTTTAATAAATATCATCAATGAGGATTTAAACGGGGTAGACTGGGATACCATCAACAGAAACCTGAGCGAATTCTGGCAGGCAATCGAGCCGTATGCGGAAAACTTCGGCGAAGGGTTGATTGATTTCTTTGAAGTTATGTCTGACGTTTCCTTCAGCATCTTTGAGTTGTTGTTTGGGGAGGGCGGAGCTCTTGTAAAAATGACGGACTGGCTGAACAGAAACGACCCTGAAGCAGCAAGGAGCTGGGGATTTGCCCTTGGCGTGCTGGCAACATCACTGTTTGCATACAAAAAAATAAAGAAGTCGGTTGAAACACTGCAATCACTTTTTGACTGGCTTAGTGAAACATCTTTAGCAGAAGCCCTTGACACAGCCCTAAAGTCGTTAGGCGGTATTAAAGGTCTCATGACAATGGACCTTGCGACAATATTCGGCGCAGGTACCGCAACAGAAATCGGACTTACAATCGGTGCCGGTGTAATTGGAGGGATAGTTGCCGCATTTGCCGGTTTTGAGGGCGGAAAGGCGTTAGGTAAACTGATATTTCCGGAATCAGCGGACTACTATGATAATTTCTCATGGTTCGGTGATGAGGGCTTTTTTGACACCATATTCAACACAGATTTATCTATTCTCGGGGACGCTCTGGTAGACATGATTGCCGATATCGGCAGCAAATTAGGCGGGCTGTTCAGCGGCTTATGGAACGGGCTTACAGGTCTGCTGAGTGGTATAGGGGATTTTATCATAACAAAAATCTGGAATCCGATAGACAGTTTTATGTCCGGCATTGGGGAAAAAGTAGGAGGATTTTTTGCAAGTATTGGCACAAGTGTAGTGTCATTCTTCTTTGGGATTGCCGAAAACATACGCTCATGGTTTGATAACAGCGTTAAGCCGTGGTTTACGCTGGAAAAATGGCAGGGCATTTTTTCTAATATTGGCGCCTCATTATCAAACGTATGGAGTGGCATTGTGGACTGGTGGAACAACAGCGCGCTGGTCAAGTGGTGGAATGATTCTGTAGCACCATGGTTTTCTCTTGAAAGATGGAAGAATATGCTGGCAGCAATACCGGACGCTTTTACGCAGGCGTTCAAGGGAGCAGCGAACGGTGCAATCGGCTTTTTTAACGGCATGATTGGCGGCGTAGAGTCCCTCGTAAATGGCGCTATCAAGGGGCTGGGAAATCTGCTCGGGTTTATTAACAAGATTCCCGGGGTAAATATCGACTTTGATTCGTGGGGGATATCGCTTCCCAGAATCCCCATGCTTGCGGAGGGCGGCTATGTGGGTGTAAACCAGCCGCAGCTTGCCGTGATTGGTGACAATAAGCGACACGGAGAGATTGTGGCGCCTGAAAACAAAATGTATGAGGTGACTTACAAGGCCATGCAGGACGCGCTCAGGGATATTCTGGACAGCCTGCAGCCGCAGGGAGGCGACTCCGGAGGTGACATCATCATTCCTGTGTATATATCAGGCACAAAACTGGATGAATTCATCGTGACGGCGCAGGATAGGCGAAACTTCAGGAACGGAGGCAGATGATGAAAAGCATAGTAAAATTTGGAGGTTATGAGCCTCGGGAGTTGACAGAGTATTCCGTGGAGGTTTCCGATGTGGACGCTGCCGGTTCGGGGCGTTCAGAGAATGGGGTTATGAACCGCGACAGAGTAAGGGGGGGCGACGACCCCGTTTACAAAATAAGTGTAGGCTGCACAAATCTGACAGACAAGGACATGACAGATTTTCTTAACGCCATCAAGCCGGAAGCGGTGCAGGTGGTGTTTTTCTTTGGGGAATACCTTGAAAAGAAGATGTATGCCGGCAATAAAAAGGTGGACATGAAAATTGTCGGTGATAATGAAACAAGATGGAATGTATCCGTATCCATGACAGAGTATTAAGGAGGGACAATGTACGGCGTATCGGAAGAATACAGGGAAGCCATAAGCAGAAATTACAGAAGGTGTTCCCTGCGGGGCTCTGTTGAGACGGCCAGTGGCACGGTCATACCGGTATCGGACAGGAACGTGGCGGAGGGCTCCGTCAGTGTCAGCAGCCAGTGTGTGAACCGCTCTGATTTTGAGTATGGGGCGGTTTACTGTGGTGAGCTGGATATGTCTATAAGAACCAGCATAGACCGTTACAGCCTTTATGGTGCGAAAATAGCATTGTGGTTCCAGATTGAAACGGACGCAGGCTTGGAAGAGGTGCCTCTTGGCGTGTATTTCGCAGAGGATATCCAGAGAAACGGGGACTGGGCGGAAATCAGGGCCTATGACGCCCTGTCTTTTCTTGACGTGGAAGTGCAGGAAAATATCGTAGGGACACCTTACGAGCTGTTGTCCTTTATCTGTGAGAAGTGCGGGCTGGAGATGGCGCAGGAAGAGGAGGAAATATTGGCGCTGCCAAACGGAAGCCGGCTGTTAAGCATTTATGCGTCCCGCGTTGAAAAATATAGGGACGCGGTGGCTTACATTGCCATGCTGCTTACCTGTTTTGCCTGCATGGACAGGACGGGGAAACTGGCACTTCGGCAGTTTTCCACAGTCACCAACGTGGAACTGAGCAGGAACATCAGAAGTAAAACAACTATATCCGACTTCAGGACCTACTATGACGGAATGCGGGCACGTTTTATTCAGGACAAGGCATACAAAACTTATGGCATTGCGAAGGAAATGCCAGACGGTGGGCTTACGCTGGATTTGGGCGATGTGCCCATCGTGCAGGGGCTTGAGGGGATAAAGCGGGAAATACTGGAGTCCATGTTTGAGGTAGTGAAAGGCGTGGACTACACGCCTTATTCCGTGGATTACAATGGCAATCCGGCAATCGATCTCGGCGATATGGTGCTGATTGAAAATATTAACGGTACCAGCGAAGACATCCGAAGTATAGTCACACATTTTGAATGGAATTACAGGAACAAAAGCACTATCAAGGCAGTCGGGGGAAATCCCAAAATTACGGCGGTAAAGGATAATTCTAACAAGCAGTTGGATAATCTGGAGGCAAGTATCAATGAAAAGGAGCTGGTTGTCCACTCCTACACCAATGCTTCTGCCCTCACCATAGGAGCGGAAGAGCAGACCATCATCACCTTTAATTTTGCCACCATAGCCGACACGCACCCCGTATTCCTGGCAACCGTGCCGCTTACCATGGACAGGGACGGGAACCTGGTGCTGCGGTATTACCTTGACGGGGTTCCGGGGGACGTGCTTAGGGAGTACCTGCAGCGGGGAGAGCATTTTGTGACCCTGAGCAACCATTTTGCCGTGGAAAAAGACAAAAGGATCATGCTGCAGGTCACGGCCGCCACGGAATACCATGACAGCGACACAAGGCGGCAGGCGGCCGCCATAACGGCGCTGGAGAAATTTGCGGAAACAGGGGAATATGCCCCCATTGAAACAGATAAAAGCATTCCGGCAGCAGGGATTGTGCGCGGAACCATACGGGCAGTGCTCTATGCACAGGGAATGGCAGGCGCGGCGGCATGGGACGGCACCATAACGGTGTCGGAAGCCGTTGCAGAGATGGGGCTGCCCATGCTGCCCATGGCAGGCACGGCAGCGGTGCCCCGTGTGTCACATGTACCGCTTAAACGGCAGGGTATAAGCGCACCTGTGCCGGCAATGGAGCTCAGGGGACTTGCCCTGCCCGGCATATCGGCAGGAGTGTCCTGCACCACGGAAACAGCATAAAAAACGGATAAAGGAGGAAAAAACATTGCTGAAAGGACTGGCGGAAATCGAACTGCGCGACGAAAGGACGGGGGAAACAATATATGTGAGGCATGAAAACATGCTCACAAACGGGCTGTCCATCGCGCTCACACCCCAGATAGGGAGGTACACATACCCGACAGGCTACCAGGGCGGAAGCGGCGCGCCGACGACAGATGAACAGAAGATGAATTACAACCGATCCGTCATGGACCACCTGCTCGGCGGGGTGTTCCTGTTCGGGGAAACCTTACAGGAAAGTGCAGGGAACCTGGAACTGCCGTTGGGAGCCCTTATAGGGAAGGGCGCACACAACGCCTACTCCGGCGTGGACACCCGGAGGGGGAGCTACAATGAGGCGGAGAGCGGGCTGCAGCCGGACGGCTCCTTTCGGCATGTGTGGGACTTTACCACGGCGCAGGCAAACGGCACCATACGCGCCCTTGCCCTCACCACCCATGCGGGAGGCATTGAAGGGGACGGCACGAGGGAATGGAACTCGGCGCAGACAGCGGAAAATGCCGACATTTATACACTGCTGACAGATAGCGGAAACTACGGCGCATATGTGAGATATACTGACGAAATGGACGGAAGCTGCTTCCTTTTTGCTTCCTACTCAAAAAACCGTATTTATGTAATAAAAAGCAAGCATGAGATAACATACAACAGCAGCGGGAGTTATCCGGACATGCATTTCAGCAACAGCGGAAAACTGCACGTTATGGAGTATGGTTTTCCTTTATCGAAGATATCACCGTTTTATGACGGTTACAACCTTTACAGGGTCAAGGAGCATGAGATTGAAGTACCGGCAGCATTTTTAACCGATTTTGGCACGAGCCATCCACAGATGTATTATTGTGTAAGTGACAGTTATGTGTACCTGTTTGCGGGTAATGTCAGCACGAAAAAAGGGAAAGACATAAAACTCCTGCGGCTGAAAAAAAACACATTGGAAGCGGAGGTGGTATCCCTCCCGAACGTGACGGGAACCGACCTGTACCTGTCGTCCGTCGCCTACGGGGCAACGAGGAACATATATCTGACGGATACACATGCATACCTGATTGCAACAGAACAGGATGAGGACAAAACAAGCAGGACATGGCTGTACCGTGTCAGCCTTGCGGACGGGACGGACGCGGCGCGGGTGGAACTCAGGGATTATGACGGTAACATCACAACAAGTATGTTTGTATTTATTGGCGCAAGAGGAAGGCATATCCTCATGGGATACAATTTTTCATCAGGTTCCGTCGTCAATCTGAAACCAATGCTCCTTGACCCGTCCGTGATGGAAATAAAATACCTGAATGCGAAAAATGTAAGCATAAGCAGCAATAGTATATTCCACTACGAAAAACTGACTGCGGGGCTGTATCTGAATGTCGGTTCAGGTACCCGCGGGAATTTTAATTTTATCCCCGCAATAGACCCCTGCATGCTGATGACGGTCAACAACCTGTCCGCGCCGGTGGAAAAGACCGCGGCGCAGAGCATGAAGGTGACATACACCATAACGGAAACATAAGGCAGTAAGGGAGCCGCAGGCATGGATGCCGCGCGGCTCTAAGGGGATAATATCCACTTTTGCATACAAAACAAAAAAAGAGAGGAAAACAGAATGGAAAAAATGAAAATGGCGGTAATTGCGGCGCTGTCGGCGCTCATGGCATGGATGGGGATACTGGCCGTGCCGGTATTCCTTTTGGTAGGCTGCAACCTGATTGACTATGTGACGGGGCTTCTGGCCGCAAAGTACCGGACACAGGAAATCACAAGCTACAAAGGACTCAGGGGCATTATCAAAAAAGTGTGTATGTGGCTGCTCATCGTGGTGGGCGCGGTGGTGGACATACTGATAAACTACGCGCTGGAAAACATCGGGGCCGGCTTTGACCTGCCTTTTATTGTGGCTGTCGTGGTGGCGGTGTGGCTGCTTGTCAATGAAATCATCAGCATACTGGAAAATGTGATGGACATTGGTGTAACCCTGCCGCCATTCCTTCTCCCGCTGGTAAAGAATATAAAAAGGCAGCTTGAGGACACGGCGGCAGTGGAAGAGCCGGAAGCGGAGAACGGGGAAAACGACCGACAGGAGGATACAGATGACTAAGCCAGTGGACTATAAACAGACAGACGGAAAGTGGGGGAGTCTCAAGTATGCCGTGCAGGGCGAAGCCAGCACCATAAAGAGCGCGGGCTGCGGTCCCACGGCGATGGCGGACGTGCTGTCCGCCATCGTAAGCACATACATAGACCCCGTTACCTGCGCAGCATGGGCACTGCAGAACGGGTACAAGGCAAAGGGCGGCGGCAGTTATTACACCTACCCGGCAGCGCAGGGGGCAGAGTACGGCGTGTCTGTGCGCAGGCTTAACACGTCAAACGTGTACGGCAATGCAGGCTCCGGTGTCCACGCGGAGGCACTTGCGGCACTGCAGGCAGGGAACTGGCTTATCGCATGCATGGGAAAAGGGCTGTGGACAAGCTCCGGGCATTACATCGTGGCATACGGGTACAGGGACGGCATGGTGTACATCAACGACCCCGCAAGCAGCAGTGCGGCCAGGGCATGTAACAACTGGGACACCTTCAAGGCACAGGTCAAGTATTACTGGGCGGTGGAGGTACCGGAGCACATAAAGGCAGGCGGCATTGTGTCAGGCGGGGAATACCGGCAGGCGGATTTCGTGCGGGAAGTGCAGATGTGTAATGGAGCCGGCATTGACGGCAAAGCGGGACCCAAGACACTTGAGAGGACCGTGACAGTTAGCCGTAAGAAGAACAGCCGCCACCATGTTGTACTGCCTCTGCAGAAAAAACTCAGGTCTATGGGATTTTATACGGGCGGGTTGGACGGCATAGCAGGTCCCCAGTTTGAATCTGCAGTAAACCGGTACCAGACGCAGGTACTGGGGTATGGAAAGGCGGATGGGGAGGTAACGGCCGGAGGGAGAATGTGGCGGTCGCTGTTAGGTTTATAATTGCTACAGCATTTTAGGGAAATTATACCAGAACAGTAGCAAAACGACTTATCTGTAGAATGCATGTTAAAATCCGGCTGTAAGCACTGTTACAGCAAAAGAAAAGGAGGACATGCAACGGAAAACAGAAAGTACCTGCGCAGGATGAGGGAGCTGCGCGAAGATCATGATTATGGGCAGAAACAGGTTGCGGCAGTTCTGCAGATTGATCAACGGGTGTATTCGAGGTATGAAACGGGGCGGAATGTGCTGCCTGTGGCAAGGGTTTACGGGCTGTGTGAGCTTTATGGAGTGTCGTCTGATTATCTGTTGGGGATAAGTGACAGGAAGTAAAAGGTGAAGATGGAAACAGAATTGCTGTCTTTAAAACAAGATTCTGTTTCTGGCTACTTTTCTGCGTTTTACTATCAAAACTTTGATATCAAGTTGAGGAGAGTCTTTATGGAAGCGACGATTTGCGTACTTGCAGCATATAACATGGAAATTTGTCTGTCGGTTAGACTGTTTAGAAAACTTATTATTTAGTTAAATATCAACATTTTGTAGTTGCAAAAGTGTGTTTCGTGTTATACAATTATAGAAATAAATGTGTGGATACAAGCAAGGCAAAATCTTCTGTTAATCTTAATTATTTTCTGCTTTACAGGTCATTCTTGATACTTATCAACATGTTTTCCACAAAGTTGTCCACAAATATTGATTTTTAAGCAGAATATGTTAAAATAAAGTTAGAAAAAGGAATAAATCCTTGTTCAGTGTACATACGTAATTATAGTTTCAATGGTTGGTTGGAATATATGGAGGTGCATGAATGGGGAATGTTGTTTTCTTCAAAAGGGGTGAAAGAAAAATGGAAGACATTTTAGAAGTGGCAAAGTATTTTTTGACACGTGAGGCAATGAAGCATAAAAAACTGCAAAAACTGTGTTACTATGCACAGGCTTTGTATTTGGCAATATATAAAACTAGATTGATGGACACGGATTTTGAAGCTTGGGTTCATGGGCCCGTTTCTCCAAGATTATATACTCGGTATAGGGATTGGGGGGGGTTAACTATAACCGGCTTGCAGAGCAGACCGCATTTTAAAGATAATAACATAATTATTTTTTTAAATAAAGTATATGGACTATATGGGGATTATACTGCGGATGAATTGGAAAAAATGACACATTTTGAGGAGCCTTGGAAAGAGGCAAGAGGAAATTTGGCAGGAGACGTGCCGTGTAAAAATGTAATTTCCGATACGAGTATGCAAGAATATTATGGAAACAGATTAGGGGTTTAGGGGGAGAACAATGGAAGGGCAAGGAAATTCAGTGTTGGTGTGGCTTCAAAGGTATTGGTTGTATCTGTGTATTGTAATAGTCGTTTTTATATTAGGTATTTTGATAGGATGGAAATGCCATAAAGCAAAAGAAAAAAAGCTTCTAAGGGAGTGGATAGAAAATCTTGAAAATTGGATTATGTTGGCTTCTTTTTTAGTCGCTGCTATATGTATGGTGAATGCAATGTTAGGAATTGCTGCACAAATAGAGTCGCAGTATCTGAGCTTATATTCTTCTTTTATTTTTGCGTGGATTTTGACAAAAAAGACAGCCGGAAAAGATTTTAAACGTAATCAGCATAAAATTGCAAAAAGCACCTATAGACATATAGAGGATGCAGAAACGGCGGTCTTGATAGCTAAAAACAGATTAATGGATCAAAGAGAAAATGGGCTAGAGACAGCAGATGTTGAAGGGCTTATTGATGATTTGCAGATTATTCTGACTTGTATCAGGTCTAATAAAAAAGATTGGCGTGATATGCTGAAAAAGAAATATAGACAAAAGATTGATAAGGAGGAAAATCCTGAGGATATTTTAGCGAGGGATTATTATTCTGAAACAAAATCAAAACAAGTATCAGAGGAAAAAATGAAGAGTACATTTGAAGAGGAAATTAAAATGGCACAGCAGGGCAGATAAAAAATAGTGGTGGTTATATTTATTACTTTCATTTGCTTGTTGAGAAAATTATAACCGATAGAGAATTTTATGTTGATTCGGTAAAAATCAGCCTCTTGTCTTAGATGTGACCTCTTCGAGTTAGACTTTATGAGCGAGACAGTTTCGATTGTCTCGCTGTTTTTTTTGATAGTACTATATTGACACAACTGTTTGCAGATACACACATACTATGCACATAGTAAGAGCCTGTTTTCCGCAAGCGTGGCACTTTTTAAAACAGTGGTCCAGGTTGAAGGCAATGCGGGGCAGGTACCCCATGTCCTCCAAAAGGGTGAACAGGGGGAAAAAGATTGCCATGGGAGGGAGCATAACGGCGACAACCCATGATAGGACGCGGTAAGCGCCCTGAACCAGAAGGTTGTGCAGCCACATAGGCATTCTTACGTGAAGCAGCACGGAGGATAAACAGTTCCCCAGTTTTGCAAACAGGCCGGAGAGCAGGGCGGATGGATAATTGGAAAAGGAGATGGTGAGCCAGAAAATGACAGCCAGCAAAAGTATCATGACGGGATAGCCGGTCAGCCTGCTTGTCAGGAATCTGTCCAGCCGGATATCCTTTTCGCGGTAATGAGGGTTGTGATAGGTAACTGCTTTTGCGGCGATTGTTTCTGCAGTCTGGATAAGCTTGTTCGCGGTGGCGTCCGACAGATTTCTAACGGTATGGCACGGTTCAGCCGTATTTTTGTCCGCATTGTCCTCTGCGTCGGAAAGCATTTCATCCAGTGTGTCAAGAAGTACTTTAACGCCTTTTTTCTCTCGGGCGCAGATACCGACGGCGGGAATCCCGAGATTGTCTGACAAAATGGAAAAATCAATGGAAATCCCCTTTTTTTCGGCTTCGTCCATAAGATTGACGCAGAGAATGGTATTGGGGTTGATTTGCAAAATCTGCAATGCCAGATTCAGATTTCGCTCCAGGCAGGTGGCGTCACAGACGACAATAACGGCGTCAACATTTCCCGTACAGAGAAAGTCCCTGGCAATTTCTTCCTCTGCAGAATGTGCAAACAGGGAGTATGTACCGGGAATGTCAACAAGGGTACAGGCGTATTTTGATGTACGGCAACAGCCATGGGCGTTGGCTACCGTTTTGCCCGCCCAGTTGCCGGTATGCTGGTGCAGGCCGGTCAGGCCGTTGAAAAGAGTACTTTTGCCCACATTGGGATTGCCGGCGATGGCAACAATTTTAGCAGATTCCATTTACTTTCTCCTTACCTTCGACTACTATATTGACACTATCTTCCCTGCGGAGAGCAATGACGGCGCCGCGGATGAGAAAAGCCTTTGGGTCGCCGGCGGGACTCTGCCCGACGCAGATAACCCTTGTCTGTTCTGTCAGGCCGATATCCAGCAGACGCCGCCGGATGCTGCCGCTGCAGTACAATTTTTTTACCACGGCGCTTTCGCCGGGGACGAGATGATATAAGGAAAGAGGAGGAGTCATGATATTCCCTTCCGGTTTGTGATTTGCCAATCTATAATTATCATATCGAAGTCGGGTTGTCAGTGTGACAAAAATGGAATTTTTTAATGGAGTTTCCGGCAAGGGTAAGAAAAAGGGCAGCGGCGCTGCCCTGTCTGTGTTTATGCAATATCGATATCCCAATGGCTGGGTACGACATATTTGGCAGTCGAAACATTGTCAAAACTGCCATCTGTGATTTTCGATTAAACTGAGTCATTAATGCAATGATTATAATTTTAAAAATAACATTTTACCAAAAATATATTTTCAAAAAACAGTTTTTATGATATAATCGGAATATGGGCATTACCTGAACGGTGAGCGGTTCGCCTTTTGCCAAAATGAGTACATTTTGAGAACTTCCAGTGTCAGCGGAGGTGATACATATGGAAAATAAGGAAAAAGGAGTAAATGGTGTTTGAAGTAATAGTAGGGCTTGTCGGTATCGTGGTGACGGTCATCAGCATTGTTGTGACAGTTATCAGCATCCGGCAGACAGCTCGAAAAGAAAGACATCAAAAAAGCAACCGCCCACGCCAAGGATGAGTTGCTTTTTTGATAAGTAACTATTAACCAAGGCGAACCGTTGCTGTACGGTAATGCCCTTTCTTTTATTATACTACCATTTATGTTGTCACACGTCAATACTTAATTTAAAAAATAACATTTTACCAAAAATATATTTTCAAAAAACAGTTTCCATGATATAATCGGAATATGGGCATTACCTAAACGGTAAGCGGTTCGCCTTTTGCCAAAATGAGTACATTTTGAGAACTTCCGGTGTCATCAGCATTATCGTGACAGTTATCAGCATCCGGCAGACAGCCAAAAAAGAAAAACATCAAAAAAGCAACCGCCCCGACCAAGGATAAGTTGCTTTTTTGATAAGTAACTGTTAACCAAGGCGAACCGTTACACACGGTAATGCCCTTTCTTTTATTATATTACCATTCAAACAATAATTCGTCAATTATATTTTCGAACGTTTATACACAAGCCTATAGCTGCCTGTGACAGTGGCCGGCGCATCCGGCTGATAAGGAAAATCTTCTATGGCGCTTGCATCGATTCCGGTAATCCGGCAATACTCCTGCCAATCCTCCTCGTTGCAGAGGAGATAGAAGGAAAGGGTATAACTGTCGCTGTCCAGATGGAAGGGCAGAGATTCTAATTGAAAAAGTGTGGCGCCTGTGCAATGGCAATACACCGTATCTTCATCCCAAAAGACAACTGCTGCAATGACGCCGTCCCGGTCTACTTCGCATTCCGCATATAGGACATATTCTCCCGGCTGCTCAATCTCTATGGAGAACTCTTCCTGCAGCATGGAATTTTGGCTGCTTTCCACCGTATACCGGACATTTCCTTTCGCTAAAAGCTTATCTGCCTCAAAGAGCTGGCAGAGCGTAGCGATAACAGCCCCTGTCGTTATCGCTACGGCGGCAATTGAAATAATAAATTTTTTACTTACAATTCCGCCGAATAATTTCGGCATTTTTTTGACGAACAGAAGGCACATCAGCACGAAAACAATGATTGCACACAGCATTACCACAGCCGGATGTAATCCGGTATGATTTATAAAATGCGAAATATCTGAATTTTGCTGTCCGCCGATTATGGGTTCCAGAATCCATGCTGTAAGCGAAAATATAAAAGCGCCGGATATGAATCCCAAATAAATATTCAACCAGGGATGCTTTTTCGAACCTTTGTAAAACAGAAGAATTGCCGCTGCTGCCATAAGCGGCAGCAATGAGCCTGCAATGTCAACCAGTCCGAGAGGTAAACTGCCGGTAATCCCCTCATATGTCATATGGGGGCTTAAGTCAGTGGGATAGAATCCCGTGACGGTTCCGCCGCAAATCCAAACGGGAATACAATGTCCAAGCTCATGCAGCAGGGAATACAGAAAGAAGGCGAAAAGCATACTGATACCAGCGCCTGCTGCACGCATTATCGAAGCAAATACAGAGGACATCCCGCCCGGTTCGGAAGTTCTTTTCCCAAGCCTGCTGTTCAGCTCCGTCAGTATTCTGCTTAGGTGCACAATCGCCCTCAAAAACAGCAGCATAAGAATTAGAACTGTTACCACGATTCCCCAGAGAATGGCGCGTTTCTGCGATACTGCGCCATAGATTCCCAAAAGCAGGCAGGCGCCAATGATTCCTCCCAATGCCTGAAACATTCTTTTGATTTTGGTATAATGCCGGACAGAGGATTCCACATCCGTATACATTTCAAAGCTCCCTTCTGAAGCTTTTCTACGCAGAAAGACCCAAGGACCCCAGAGGCATACAATTTCCACCCCCATCTCTTCCATAAATTGTTGATAGTCCTCCGACACGCTGAACAGGTTTTCTGCAATGTCTACCTGATAGATATATTCTCCGGGGTTACATTTTTCAAAACGATAAAAGCCGAGGACATAGTCCGTCATTGCCCAGCCCTGCGCTGCCATCCGGCCCAGCCATTCCGTTAGTTTGTCTTTGTTATAGCTCATTTTAAATTTTATCATTTTTATTATCCTCCTCAAAAAGCACAGAATTTGCCAGTAATTCTTCCAAACGCATTTTTTCCTCCAAAAAAACGCAGGTGCCTAAATCAGTGATGATATACTGTTTCTTTTTTCGGGAGACCGTCTCCTCACTGTAAATGCGTATCCAGCCCTTCTCCATCATCGTCTGAATCGCGCCGTACAGCGTCCCCGGTCCCAGTACTACCCTGCCCTTTGTCAGTTCTTCCACCTCGAGGATGATACCGTATCCGTGGTTTGGTTTCCGCAGTGATAACAGGATATAGAACAATGCTTCTGTTAGTGGTGTATTTTTCATTATATCGCCTCCCGATATATTATAGATTTAATATATCGCCAGACGATATATTTGTCAAGACAAAAAATTACAAAGTTTACGCAATAAAAACTCTGCATTGTATAAAACGCGGAATTATGCTATGATTTGTTATAGTAAGGAGTTAAAAATGGAACGTATCTGCGTGACGGGAATAGAAAGTGCATACGGCAGAAAGAAAGTGCTGAGGGGCGTGGACTTATCCGCAGAGGCGGGGCAGTGTGTCGGCATTGTGGGTGCGAACGGCTGTGGAAAATCTACGCTGTTAAATATTCTTGCAGGTCTGCGGCGGGCGGATAAGGGAATGATAGCCTTTGACGGCGTGGTGGCGGACTGTATCACGCAGGAAAGGCAGCGCCCCCCCAAGGGAAGTGAGCAGCTCTTTATCCGTTATACGGGATATGTCCCACAGGAGAACACACTGATACCGGAGTTAAGCGTAAGGGACAATCTGCTGCTCTGGTATGGTGACGGCGAGGTTCTGGAGCGGGAGCTTGCGGAAGGTTTTCTGCATCTGCTGGGGCTTGCGGAGATGTGTTCCCAAAAGGTGGGAAAGCTTTCCGGCGGCATGAAAAAGAAGGTTAGTATCGGCTGCGCATTGGCAGGCAATCCGCCGGTTTTGCTGTTGGATGAGCCCGGAGCAGCTTTGGATTTGCCGGGAAAAGCAAAGGTCAGGGAGCATCTGCAGCGCTATAAGGGCATGGGAGGAACAGTCCTGCTTGCCACTCATGAAGAAACAGAATTGGATATTTGTGATAAGCTGTATGCGTTGAAGGAAGGACGATGTCGGGAGATTGATGCCGGTCTGCGGGGAGATGCATTGCTTTCGCAGATACTTTGAAGGTAATCATAAAAAAGTTTTAAGCTGCGGCAAATCCTAAACGGAAGGTGGTTTGAGGAAGAGGGCGCAGCAGGGAGGAATGAAAATGGAAGATAACAATTTGCAGCAAGAGCAGCAAAACCAGCAGGCAGATGGCCAGCAGCCCGCTGCGGAACAGGCGTCACAAACCCAACCGGCAGCAGCAGACGGACAGCAGCCTGCCGCAGGACAGATGCCGCAAACCATGCAGACGACAGCATATGAGCAGCAGCCGGTACAGGCGCAGCCCGCTGCAGAGCAAATGCAGCAGAACCCGCAGGCATATGCATACAATCAGCAGCCTATGCAGGATCAGCAGGCATATACCTATGGCCAGCAGCCCATGCAGAATCAGCAGGCGTACACCTACGGCCAGCAGCCTGCGCAGAATCAGCAGGCATATACCTACGCACAGCAGCCTGTGCAGAACCAGTCCCCTTATATGTATGGCGCGCCGATGCAGCCTGTTCCGGCTCCGAAGGAAGGCGGAAAGAAGAAAAAGAAAACGGGCTTAGTGATTGCCGGCGTTTTGGTGGCAGTGATTGCGATTGCCGTAGGAATAGGCGTCTTTGTGCATGCTTCTATGTCCAACAGTCCGCAGGTAAGGCTTGCAAAAGGATTTGAGAATCTGAGAGAGGAAATGACGGCGGGCGAAACGGCAATACTGGAGGATATAGATTATCCGACAATCTTCAAAACGCTGGAGACGGACGGGGGAAATGTTGACTTGAGTCTGAATGTCACCATACCGGGAGAAGATACGATTGGCTTCGACTATATACAGAATTATGATCGTGTTAACAAGCTTATGAATGCGGACCTCATTGTGAGCGCGTACAACATCAGTCTTGTACAGATGAAGCTGGCAGCAAATGATGAGAGAATCTATCTTGGCATGCCTGGGATGCTCCGTGATACTTATTATGTCAATACCGCTACTTTCGGACAAGAGTATAATGATTCTGTTTGGCGTGAGGCAATGGGACTGGGCGGAATGGAAAGGGACTATGCATTAGATTTGTTTCCTGAGCTGACAGAGGATGAGGAAGGATCTGACGACGGAACTTTCGAAGAAACTTTAAAAGAATTTGCTGAAAGCATTACGATTGAAAACGGTGAATCCAAAGAGTTTAAGATAGACGGAAAAACCGTGCGCTGCAGCGGCATAAACGTAACAATCGAAAGAGAAGCGATAAATGACCTTTTTGATGAGATTGAGAAGGAGCTTGCAGGCACAGGGCGGGATTTAGATATTTCGTTCCGTTTAGAAGCGGACGTAAAGCTGACGGTTTATCTGGATAAGAAAGACCGTATCGTCTGCATAGAAACTTCCGAGGAAATCAAAATAGAGGATTCTGAGGTAGAAGGCATAGAGTTTTCCTTTGTATTTTCCGGCAAAGAGCGGACGGTGGACGAAATTTCCGGTACGATAACGTTTAGGACTCCAGACGATACAGCGTACATTGAACTGGAGGGAAAAGCGGCGCTCACGGCTGCAGAATACAGCAGCGAGTTTGTCATAACCCTCGGCAATGCTTGGGATACGGAGATGGCCTATGAGGTAACATGGGACCTCAAGAACCGGGAATTTGAAGCAGTTTACAAGGTGTATGACGAGATGGGTGAATTTGCTTTTGAAATAAAGGGAGGTTTTGAAGACGTCGAAAAAGGAAAGCGTGCAACCTTCCGTTTGGGACAGCTTAAGGTTCTGGAAGATGGCGAAGAGATATGCAGGCTTTCAGGTGCGCTGACGTTGGGACCGCTTACGGATACGATAGAGATGCCATCCGAAGCTGTAAACTTTTTGAAAATGAGCGAGGAAGATGTTTTGGAGTTTATAAGCGAAATTTATGAAATTATTCATTCGTCGGAAAATCCGTGGGGCGTATCCCCTCTTTAAGAGGACATGAAAAGATTTTGGATTTGGTTTCAAACAGAATATAAGCGGGCGGCGCTGCGGCTGCCCGCTGCATTGGGAAGAGCAGTCATATTGCTGGGTTTAGTTGGTATGATTGCTTTTTGCGCGCAAAAGATAAGACTTGCGTCTGCAGACAGAGAGCCGGTACAGATTGGATATGCGGCAGAGGAGAGCCCGCTTATCCGCATGGCGGTTTCGTATGTGGAAAATATGGAGGCTGTAAAAGGCTTATGCCGTTTTGTGCCCGTGGCGGAGGAGGAAGGAAAGGCGCTTTTAGCGGAGGGAGAGCTTGCGGCGCTTCTGGTGCTGCCGGAGAATATGATAGAGGGAATCCTGTCGGGCAGCAATGAGCCGGCAGGTCTTTATCTTGCGGAGAATCCTTCCCCGACGGGGCTTGTGTTTGAGGAATTGGCAAATGCGGCGACGGGAATGCTTGCCGTGGCGCAGGCAGAAATCTATGCGGCACATGCGTTGACAGAATATTTTCATGTGGAGCCCTACGGACTGGAACAGATGTATCAGGAGCTGGATACTTTCAATTTGGGGATTGTCACGGAAAGAGAGCAGTTTTTCCGCTTCAGGCAGCTCTCTGAAACCGGAAATACAGGATTTGCGGTCTATTATGCCGGCGCTTTTTTTACCGTCTATCTGCTTGTGGCAGGCATGTTTCTGGGAGGTCTTTTAAAACGGGACGGGGAAGAAATGCTCCTGCTGCAAAAAAGGGGCGGTATTTCCTATGCAGCGCAGTTTTTGGGGAGAAGCTTTATCACGGCCGGCTGCCTTTTGCTGCTTCTTTTTGTAACAGGGTTTCTGTGGCTTTCGGGCGGCGTCAGGGAAGCAGTTCGGATAAGCTGGTCGTTACAGGGCATGTTTCTTGTGGTGCTGGCAGTATTTTGTGTGGCTTCCTGGCTGCAGCTTATCTATCTGCTTGCGGAGAGCGCACGCTCGGCGATTCTTCCGGCTGGTTTTGCGGCTGTCTTTATGTGTTATATTTCCGGCTGTTTTGTGCCGTCGGCAATTTTGCCCAAGGTGGTGAACCGGCTTGCGGCAGTGATGCCCACCACCTATATCAAAGCGGCGTTTACGACTGTGTTTTCCGGAAGCGGTACTGCTTTTTGGAAGACGGCGGCTGCCTTGTGCCTTTTTTTCGGGGTATTCTGGCTTTGCAGTCTGTTTGCAGCACAGTTTGGCGGCAGCAGGCAGAGAGGAGAAAGGGAAGTATCCGCAGGAATGGAGCGCAGGTCTGTGTCCCAAGTGCCTGTTGGCACGGAGCATAAAGGCGGACCCCAGGAAAATGTTGGCTGCTGCACCGACAGCAGGACGAAAAAGGGACCGCTTTTGTTCTGGATACTGGCAAAACGGTTGTTATGGAAAAAGACAATCTGGATTTGCCTTGCAGGCATGGTGCTGCTTTCTGTTTTGCAGTACAATCTGGAAAAGCAGTCGGATACGGTGATTACGGCGGCTGTGTACACACCGGATACGGAATTGCGGGAACTTATTTCCGAGTATGACGGCTTGGTGCATTTTCTGATATGCAGCGATTCCGAAGAGGTAAAACGGAATGTAATGAGAGGAAATGCGGAATGTGGTTATGTTTTGCAGGAAGACTTGCAGAAGAAAATCTTGGCGGGAGACGGCGTGTGGTCCATTGAAGTCTACGAAAAGGCAGATTCTACCATGACCCGCGTTGTCAATGAAGTATTATTTGAAAGAATATTTTACGCAATATCGACGGAGTGGTTTGAAGGATACATTGCAGAACATGAAATGTTTGCAGGTGTGCTGCAGGAAGTGGGAGAGGAAACATTGCGGGAGGAAGCGGGAAGACAGTTTGTCCGCAAGCTCTCCGATGACAGTACATTCTCCTTTGAAAAGCTTAGCATTTCCGGCACAGTGGAGCCGGCGGGCGGCAGAGCGGAAGCGCATACCGCGTATCCCACGAAAGCGGCGGCAGGCGCCGGCATTGTCCTGTGCGGTATTGTCGGCGTGCTGGAAGCCCTGCAGGATATCAGGAAAAGACGTTTTAGGGGCAAAACGGCGCTTTTCGCCGGAATTTTTACTGTACTGCAGCCGGTTCTGTGCGGTACGGCGGCGGCTCTTTTCATTGTGGGAATGACGGGAAAATGGTCCGGCTTTGGCGGGGCGGCGGCAGCGCTGCTTTTGCTGGCAGCAGCGGTTTTTCTTGTGGGAATCGGCGCGGTACGCATTGCACATTGTGCAATGCATATTATGCATGGCAAAGAGGATAGTGGAAGGATAGGTGATTTGATATGGCGAAGAGTAAAGAGGTAAAAACCAATGCCATGAGGATTCTGGATTCCATGGGAATTTCGTATGAGCACTATACCTATGAATGCGGAGAATTTATTGACGGGGTGCAGATAGCGGATATGCTTTCCCTGCCCCATGAAAAGGTGTACAAGACGCTGGTGGCACAGGGAAGTTCCAAAGCCTATTTTGTGTTTGTGATACCGATAGAGGCGGAGCTTGATTTGAAGAAAGCGGCGCGAGCGGTTGGAGAAAAATCAGTGGCAATGCTGCATGTAAAAGACATCAATGCCGTGACGGGTTATATCCGCGGCGGCTGTACGGCAATCGGCATGAAAAAGCAGTATGTGACAAAAATTGCACAGTGTGCGGCCGAGTTACCCACCATGATTGTAAGCGGCGGACGGCTCGGTTTTCAAATTGAATTGTCGCCGGATAATCTGTTAAAGGCGGCAAAGGCAGAGTACGCGGATATCTGCGTTGCAGGTTGATTTTTGCATGAGACCGTGTTATTATTTTAACGATGAAAGCGGGAAGCTGTACCGCTTTGGAATGGAGGAAAAGAGATGAAGAAAGGTTTTGATGAACTTATCGCAAAGGTGAATGAGTGCGGTATGAAAAAGGTGGCTGTTTCCGTTGCGCAGGACGAGGCGGTGCTGGAAGCAGTGCAGGAGGCAAAGAAGAGAGGAATCGCTGACGCCATTTTAGTGGGCGACGAGGCGAAAATCCGTGAAATTGCGGCGTCCATCGGCATGGATCTTGCAGGCTATGAGATTATCGACGAGCCGGATATGATACAGGCTTCCCTGAAGGCGGTAAAGCTTGCCCATGAGGGAAAAGCGGATATGTACATGAAGGGTCTGATTGATACAAAGAACTTCTTAAAGAGCGTGCTCGATAAGGAAGTGGGACTCCGTACCGGCGGCGTGCTCTCCCATGTATGCGTATTTGACGTACCCGGCATCGACCAGCTTCTGTTCCTGACTGACGTGGCATTTATGACTTATCCTACATTGGAGGATAAGGTGAATATCATCAAAAATACTCTGCCTGTAGCCAATGCATGTGGTCTTGCATGTCCCAAGATTGCACCCCTTGCGGCGGTAGAGGTAGTCAACCCCAAGATGCCCGAGACGGTGGAGGCGGCTGAGCTGGCCCGCATGAATGAGGCCGGCGAAATTACAGGCTGTATCATTGACGGACCGCTTTCTTTGGACCTTGCCATTGACCCTGAGGCGGCAAAGCACAAGGGCGCGACGGACAGAAAGATTCAGGGCGACGCAGACATTCTGCTGTTTCCGGATATTCATGCCGGCAATCTGGTGTACAAGGCAATCGTACATATGGTGAAGGATGTAAAGAACGGCTGTATCCTTACCGGCACCAAGGTTCCCGTTATTTTAACCAGCCGTTCCGATACCTTTGAGACGAAAGTAAACTCCCTTGCACTGGCGGCTGTTGTGGCAGAGGAGATGAAGAAGAATGCTTGAATTCCTGCTGGAAGTACTGGAACTGGTACTGGATATCATAGTAGCAGCAGTGGATGGTAAAGTCTGGAGTAAAAAGAAAGGAAACAGAAAAAAACGGAGGAAGCAATAGATGAAAAGTCTGATTATTAATCCCGGTTCCACCTCCACCAAAATCGGTGTGTTTGAGGACGAGAACCTCTTGTTTGAGGAAACGCTGCGTCATACGACGGAGGAAATCAGCAGCTATGCGACGATTGTAGACCAGAAGGATTTCCGCAAAAATATTATTATTGCACTTTTAAAGGAAAAGAACTTTGATATCAAAACACTTGATGTGGTAGTAGGCAGGGGCGGAATGCTGAAACCCATTCCCAGCGGAACCTATGCCGTTACCGATGATTTGCTGCATGATTTGGTAATCGGAAAGCAGGGACCGCATGCGTCCAACCTCGGCGGTATTCTGGCGCGTGAAATCGGGGACGAGATCGGTGTTCCTTCTTACATTGTTGACCCCGTGGTAGTAGACGAGCTGCAGACCGTTGCACGGTATTCCGGCGTGCCTGAACTGCCCCGCACCAGCGTATTCCATGCGCTGAATCAGAAGGCAGTGGCAAAGCGTTATGCTAAGGAGATTGGCAAGGCTTACGAGTCTTTGCGGCTGATTGTTGTCCATATGGGCGGCGGTGTTTCCGTGGGAGCACATATTGACGGCAAGGTGGTAGATGTATTTAACGCACTGGACGGCGACGGTGCATTCTCACCGGAGAGAGCAGGCGCAGTGCCTTCAGGCGCATTGATTAAAATGTGCTTTTCCGGCAAATATACCGAAAAAGAGGTGTACGGAAAAATTGTGGGCAAGGGTGGATTCAATGCGTACCTTGGTACCAACGACATGCGCAATGTGACAAAAATGGCAAACGAGGGCGATGCACATGCGGCAGAAGTGAAGGAAGCATTTTTGTACCAGGTGGCAAAGGATATCGGCTCCATGGCATGTGTGCTGGAGGGTAAGGTAGATCAGATTATCGTGACCGGCGGAATTGCCTACGGCGAGGACGTTATCGCCAATTTGAAAGAAAAAGCAGAGTGGATTGCACCCTTTACCGTATACCCGGGCGAGGACGAGCTGCTTGCGCTTGCGCAGGGCGCGCTCCGCGTGATGAACGGGGAAGAAAAAGCGATGGTATATTAGTTTTCCATAACGACAAAGAGCCATGCCGTGAGGCATGGCTCTTCGCTTATAATGAAAAAGGGGTTCGGATAAACACAACAATGCTGAAGGAAACACATCAAAAATCATAAGGGGAATTTAAAATATCGTTTTGCATTGTTGTAGGAAATATCTGTTACAATTTCTGACAGGGTATCCATGTCTGCGGGGAATTCTCCGTTTTCTACCCATGTGCCGATCATGTTGCACAGGATACGGCGGAAATATTCATGTCTTGTGTAGGACAGGAAGCTTCTTGAATCTGTCAGCATGCCGACAAAGCCGGACAAATTGCCGAGATTTGCAAGAGAGGTCATCTGCTCTATCATTCCCGTCTTGTGGTCGTTAAACCACCATGCGCTGCCCTGCTGTATCTTGGCAACGGCGGAAGAATCCTGGAAACAGCCAAGTATGGTGCCGATAGCCTGATTGTCGTTGGGATTTAAGGAGTAGAGCACCGTTCTCGGAAGCTTATCCTTTTTAATCAGGGCGTTTAAAAAGTCCGCCATCTGTGCGCTGGGAGCGTAATTGTTGATGCAGTCATAACCGGTGTCAGGTCCCAGCTTTTCATACATCAGGGTATTGTTGTCACGCTTGCAGCCGTAGTGGAGCTGCATTGCCCAGTCTAATTCATGGTACTGTTCGCCTACGAAAAGCATGAAGGCAGTTTTAAATTTATATTCCTCTTCCTTGGAAAGCTCAATGCGGTTCTGTCTCTTTAAGAAAATCTCCTCAAGCTCATCCTCGGAAGCGGGATAGTACATTACAAATTCAAGCGCATGGTCGGATACATTGCAGCCCATGGAAGCAAAGAATTCCATTCTCTTTTTCAGGGCCGTCTTCAGTGCGGCAAAGGTATTGATCTCAGAAACGCCGGTCACGGCTGCCAGTTTGGCGAGATAGTCCAAATAGTCGGGCTTTTCAATGTTCATTGCCTTGTCGGGACGCCATGCGGGAAGCACTTTTACATCGAAGGAAGTATCCTCCGCAAGCTTTTTGTGCCACTCCAGATTGTCGATGGGGTCGTCGGTGGTACAGATTAAGGTCACATTGGACTGTTTGATGATATTGCGCACGCTCATGGAAGGCTCTGCCAGTTTTGCATTACACAGATTCCAAACTTCTTCCGCAGTATTTTTGTTCAGGGTGCCTGTGTAACCGAAATATCTCTGCAGCTCAAGATGGCTCCAGTGATACAGGGGGTTGCCGATTGCCTTTCCGAGACATTCCGCCCATTTCATAAACTTTTCTTTATCGGAAGCATCTCCGGTAATGTACTTTTCATCTACGCCGCAGGAGCGCATAAAGCGCCATTTGTAGTGGTCGCCGCCGAGCCATACCTGCGTGATATTGTCAAAACTGCGGTTCTCTGCGATTTCCTTTGGATTGATGTGACAGTGATAATCCAGGATGGGGGTGTTTTCCGCGTAATCGTGGAAGAGAACCTTGGCAGTTTCGTTGTCGAGTAAAAAATCTTTGTCCATAAATGTTTTCATGCAATACCTCCTCGCCCCTTTTAGCGGGCATGATTTCTGCGCTGCTTTATTTATAAACCCCGAAAACCCGCAGTAACAGCGCCGAAGCAGGTTTTAAGGGCTAATGCGTTTTTAGGAAAGAGTCGTGCCGCGATGGATAACCTCGCCTGAAAAAACAGTCTTTTTGGGCATCTCGTTTCCGCCCAGCAGACCCATCAGTGTGGTAATTAAATGCTGGCATAAGGTTTCCAGCTTGTTGTCGATGGAAGTGAGCTCAGGGTTGCAGCACGCGGAGAGGAGTGAATTGTTGTAGCCGATAATGGAAAGCTCCTCAGGTACGCGCAGCCCCGCAGTACGCGCATATTTGACGGCGCCGAGGGCAAGATTGTCGTCGGAGGCAATAACGCCTCGGAATAGAATCCCCTTGCTCTGTACCTTCATCAAATGATCGCACATAGCCTGAATATCTTCGTGTGAGCCCGTATATAACTGCATCAGATTGCCGCTTCTCAAAAGCCCTGCCTCTTCCATGGCTGCCCTGTAGCCTGCAAGCTTACGCTTTCCGCTGTAGGAGGTAGAGTTGTAAAAATACAGGATATCCTTAATGCCGGAAGCTATCATCAGCTTGGTAGCTTCGTACATGGAATTGTAGTCGTCGGAAACAATACTGTATACATTGGGGGCGTCGAAGGATGCGTTTAACAGCATAACCGGAACCTGAAGAGCGGCGTCCGTAATATAGCGGTTGTCGTTTTCGTTTTCATGGATAAAATGCGAGCCGACCAGAATAATGCCGTCAACCTTTTTGGAAATCAGCAGATTTAAACATTTTTCTTTCGTCTCCAGTTCGTAGCCGGTGCAGCACAAAATGCTGTCGTAGCCGTTGGCGCGCAGCTTCTGCTCGATAAAGTAGATAGCTTTTGCGAGATAAAGGTCGGAAGAATCTGCACACATAACGCCAATGGTCTTCATGGTATTGAGACCAAGCCCCCGGGCAAAAGCATTGGGGGTGTATTCGTACTGATTGATAACGTCCAGAACTTTTTTCTTGGTCTTATCACTGACATTGCTGCTGCCGTTTAGGACACGGGAAACAGTAGCGATGGAAACGCCGGCCTTTTCGGAAATGTCGTAAATAGTCATATTTGTTGTCATGGATAAGCCCTCTTGTTTGAAAAAATAACACTGTTTTGGGAAATCGACAGTGTAAGCGGTTTCAATAAACCTAACAGAATTATAATAGATACTTCGGAGAATTTCAATAG
>JAIDHX010000016.1 GCA_029053015.1 Lachnospiraceae bacterium | reverse complement strand
GGCAGGAGGCGTACGGTGTTATCTCGGCGTTCAAGAGGCGGGGCTCTTTATCAGAGCATGTACAATGTGTCATTACAGATATTGAGATGCCGATGATGGACGGACATCGTTTGACGAAGCTCATCAAATCTGATGAGGAGACAAAGGATATTCCGGTCGTTATTTTCTCATCGCTGGTAAATGATGAAATGCGTGTTAAGGGCGAGCAGCTTGGTGCGAGTGCACAGCTTTCAAAACCTGAAATAGGTGAACTGGTCGGTGTTCTGGACAATTTGCTGTTAAAAAAATAAATGCTGCAAAGTAGTAAAGACCGGGATATTCCCGGTCTTTCGTTGCTTAAAAATAAGGATGAAATATGGAACGTTCAGAATTGGTGGAAATGCTTGACGCTGCCGATATGGTACTGGTTGGCATCGGGGAAGATTTTGAAGAAAAGGATGCTTTGCTTTTGGAGGAAAGCTACCGAAGGGTCTGCGACGGCGTTGCGGCTGCGGGCGTGGAATGGGTGATGCCCTATGTAAACAGGTTCTTTTTGGAAAAGAATGAGAAGTTAAAAACAGCGCTGCATGCGCTTGGCGGGCTTATGGAAAAAAGAAATTATTTTGTGATTTCAGCCTGCATGAACGGCATGACCGCAGGGGCAGGGCTTTTGCCGGACAGGATTGCAGAGCCCTGTGGATCCTATACAAAACTGCAGTGCAGTAAAGGGTGCAAGGGGAGCATACAACCTGTCGAAGATGAATTTCTGAGGGAAGTTGAGCGGTGTATACAGGGCGAAAAGGAATGGAAAGCATTAAGAGCGCCGGTGTGCGAAAAATGTCAGGCGCCGATGGTTTTCAATAGTCTGTATGCAGAGCATTATAATGAGGAAGGATACCAAGGGAACTGGGAGAGGTACACAAAATGGCTGCAGGGTACGGTGGGAAAAAAGCTTTGTATTCTGGAACTGGGAGCAGGGCTGATGTTTGCGGGTATCCTGCGTTTCCGCTTTGAAAAAATAGTGGCATTGAATCAAAAGGCAAGTATTATCAGGGTTCATAGAAGTTTGTATCAAATGCCCGCTGAAATTTCAGGCAGAGGTAAATCAATTTCACAAAATGCTGTAGATTTTATGGCGGAAATGATAGTTTTATGATAAACTGTTTGGTGTAAACCATAAGAAAGGGGCAATTTTTATGAGCTCTAATGAAGAATATCTGGATAATTTATTAAAATCAATGGATGGAGACAACAGTTCGCAGGGAGCGAATGGCGCAGATGAGATGAATGATGAGGATATCGACGCCCTCTTTGCTGCGGCTGAAAGAATATTGAACGGGGAACTTGCGGAGGACGAGCCGGAAGGAGCGGGTGTATATCAAACCGTGAATGCATCCGAGGATTTGGCAAAGGAAACGGAAGCAGAACTTGATGTGGAAGAGCTTGTATCTTCCATAGAAGAAGAGCCTGTATCTCCCATAGAGGAAGAACCTATATCTTTCATGGAAGAAGAGCCTGCACCTTCCATCGAAGAAGAGCAGGAGGCATATCAGACGGTAGAGAGCACGAAGGATATGTCGCAGGAAGAAATAGAGGCGCTTTTGGCAAGTACGAGAACACAGATGGAAGAAGCGGCAGAGGAAGCCATACCGGAAAATATGGAGGATGCAGCAGAGGCGGATGATTTGATGGCGCTTTTGGGTGGCTTGGACAGCAATGAGGACCTGAATGCCATAGGTGATTTGCTGGAGGCAGCGGACAGCGGCGAACTGCCGGCAGAGGCAGAAATTTCCAATATAGAGGAGGCAGTTTCTCCCGATATTGCATTTTCAGCGGGAATGGAAGAAGAACCTGCGGAGAATGCAGAGGAAGACGGGAAAAAGGGAAAGAAAAAGCGCGAACGCAAACCTAAAAAGGAAAAGAAAGTAAAGGAAAAAAGAGAGAAGAAGAAAAAGGCAGACAGCGTGGAAAGCGCAGATGCTATAGTGACAGAAGGTGAGGCAGGTGCCGCAGCGGAACAACCGGAGAAAAAGAAAGGACTTTTCTCAAAACTGCTCACGGCGCTCACCGAAGAGGAAGAGAATAACGTTTCCGATGAAAATCAGGCAATTATGCAGGAATTGGAAGAGGAGGACTTAAAAGAAGCGGGCAAGAAGAAAAAGATGAAAAAAGGCAAAAAGCCCGCAGGCGGAAAAGGCGAATCTGATGAGGACGAAGAGGGCGGTGCAAAGGGCAAAAAGAAAGCAAAGCCCAAAAAGGAGCCAAAGCCCAAAAAGCAGAAAGAGCCGAAGGAGCCAAAAGAGCCGGAGAAACCTGGCAAACGGATATCGCCCAAGAGCATTATTGTTGTGGTGCTGTTTGCGGCGACTGTATTCGGCGGTATCTTCCTGGCCATTTCACTGTTCTCCGGTGAACTGCGCATGCAGAGTGCAAGAGATGCATTTGATCAAAGAGACTATATGACCTGCTATGAAGAGATGTACGGCATGGATCTGAATGAGGAAGAGGAAATTATGTTCCGCCATGCGCAAATTGTACTGAAGGTGCAGCGTCGTATCAAGATTTATGAAGAATATATGGGCGAGGGCAGAGAACTGGAAGCGTTGGATTCCCTGATGCAGGCAGTGGCGGACTATGATGCCATGTACGCAAAAGCGCAGGAATGTGGCGCCGGTCCGGAAGTAGCAGGCTTGTATGACAGTATTATACAGATCTTGGAAGACAATTATGGTGTGGATCAGGATGCGGCGAGAGCAATTGCTCTCTGTCAGAGTAATGTGGATTACACGAGGTATCTGACTGCGCTGATTGAAGGAACAGGCGTATCCATGGCAGGAAGCCAGGACGAAGGCCAGGGCGGTCTTACACTGCCCGATGAAGACCTGAAGGATGTGCTTCCGGCGGAAGAAGAATTAGACCAGCCGGGTTTTGCCGATTAGAGAGGAACACAGAATTGATAGCAATTATTGATTATGATGCGGGAAATATCAAAAGCGTGGAAAAAGCGTTTGCGGCTCTTTCGGCAGAAGCAGTGGTGACAAGAGATGCGGAAACCATATTGCAGGCAGACAAGGTGGTGCTGCCGGGTGTCGGCTCCTTTGGAGATGCGATGGAAAAATTGCATCGCTACGGCTTGGTTTCCGTTATCAGGCAGGTCATAGAGCGGGGGACTCCCTTCTTGGGAATTTGTCTCGGGCTGCAGCTTCTGTTTGAAAGCAGTGAGGAAAGCCCGGGCGTTTCGGGACTTGGAATTTTGAAAGGAAAGATACTGCGGATTCCGGAGCGGGACGACCTTAAGGTGCCTCATATAGGCTGGAATTCCCTGCATTTTTCAAACAACGGCAGACTTTTTTTGGGGATTCCCGAGGAGTCCTATGTTTACTTTGTACATTCCTATTATCTGGAGGCGAAGGATCCCAAAGTTGTGACGGCGGTTTCGGAATATGGTGTGCAGATTCATGCTTCCGTGGAGAGCGGCAATGTGTTTGCCTGTCAGTTCCATCCGGAGAAAAGCTCGGACACGGGGCTTTCCATATTGCGTAATTTTGTAAGCCTTGAGAGGGAGGAAGCCTGATGCACACGAAGAGAATCATTCCCTGTCTGGACGTAAAGGACGGCAGGGTGGTAAAAGGAATCAATTTTGTAGACTTAAAAGATGCAGGCGATCCTGTGGAAACTGCGGCGGCATATGATAAGGCGGGAGCGGACGAACTGGTTTTTCTGGATATTACAGCTTCCAGCGACAACCGTGCCACGGTGGCGGATATGGTGCGCAGAGTGGCGGAAAAGGTATTTATTCCCTTTACCGTAGGCGGCGGCATCAGAACCGTGGAGGACTTTAAACTGCTGCTGCGCGAAGGCGCGGATAAGATTTCGATTAACTCTGCGGCAATTATGCATCCGGAGCTGATTGCAGAGGCAGCAGATAAATTCGGCAGCCAGTGCGTGGTGGTGGCAATCGATGCAAAGCGGTGTGCCGACGGCAGTTTTCACATATATAAAAACGGCGGACGTATTGATATGGGAATCGATGCCATAGAGTGGGCGGTGAAAGCGGAGAGTCTTGGCGCGGGAGAGATTCTGCTGACCAGCATGGACTGTGATGGCACCAAGGCGGGCTATGACATCGCACTGACAAAAGCAATCTCACAGGCGGTGCGGATTCCGGTGATTGCATCCGGCGGAGCAGGGTGTGAGGCGCATTTTTACGAGGCGCTGACGGAGGGCGGCGCACAGGCGGCACTGGCGGCTTCCCTCTTTCATTACAAGGAACTGGAGATAAGGCATTTAAAGGAATACTTGCGGGATAAGGGCGTGTCTGTCCGGCTGTAAATGGCCGCCGTTTTCGGAACAGCCGCCTGTGCGGTACAATAGGAGGAGCAGATATGGCAATGATTGATAACGACTGGCTTCCCGCCATACAGGGTGAGTTTAGGAAGCCGTATTACAAGGATTTGTTTCAGTTTGTAAAGGATGAGTACAGCAGAACGGTTATCTATCCGCCATCGGAGGATATTTTCAATGCGCTGCATTTGACACCGCTCGGCGAGGTGAAGGTTTTGATTTTGGGACAGGATCCGTACCACAATGAAAATCAGGCGCATGGTTTAAGCTTTTCGGTGCCCCTTTCGCAAAAGGAGATTCCGCCTTCCCTGCAGAACATTTATCAGGAACTACATGACGATTTGGGCTGTGAGATTCCCGATAACGGCTATCTGGAAAAATGGGCAAAGCAGGGCGTTTTATTGTTAAATACGGTGCTTACAGTGCGTGCACATCAGGCGAATTCCCACAAAGGCCATGGATGGGAGCAGTTTACGGACGCCATTATACAGGCAGTCAATGCGCAGGACAGACCCATTGTGTATCTGCTTTGGGGAAAACCGGCGCAGAGTAAAATGCCCATGCTGACCAATCCGAAACATTTGATTTTGCAGGCGCCGCATCCGAGCCCGCTGTCTGCCTACAGGGGATTTTTCGGATGTAAGCATTTCAGCCGCGCCAATGCATTTTTAGAGGCAAACGGAGAAAGCCCGATAGACTGGCAGATAGAAAACAGATAAAGAAATGGGGATTATCATGGACGAATTTTTAAGAACGGAGATGCTGATAGGGCGGGACGCTATGGAAAAGCTGCGCGCCGCCCGGGTTGCAGTTTTTGGCATCGGCGGCGTGGGAGGCCATGTGGCGGAGGCACTGGCGAGAAGCGGCGTTGGCAGTCTGGTGCTTGTGGACAATGACGTGGTTTCCCTGTCAAACATCAACAGACAGGTAATCGCTCTCCATTCCACCATTGGGCGGTACAAGACGGAGGTTATGCGGGAAAGAATACTGGATATCAATCCGAAGGCGCAGGTAGAAATCCATACCTGTTTTTTTCTGCCCGAAAACGCAGAGGATTTTAATTTCTATTCTTATGATTATGTAGTGGATGCCGTGGATACGGTTGCGGCAAAACTGGAAATCATTGCGCGTGCAAAGCATGCCGGTACGTCGGTTATTTCAGCGATGGGAGCGGGCAATAAGCTCAATCCTTCTGCGTTTGCAGTGACGGATATTTATAAAACACAGATGTGTCCTTTGGCAAGGGTGATGCGCAGGGAATTGCGGAAACGGGATATCAAGTCCCTGAAGGTAGTCTGTTCCTCGGAACCGGCATTGCAGCCAAAAGGCATATATCAGGAAGCAGCGGAAGAAAATGCGGCGGGCAGCAGGCGTGCGGTGCCCGGCAGCATTTCCTATGTGCCGAGTATTGCGGGGCTTCTGCTTGCGGGAGAAGTGATTCGGGATTTGATATCTTGAAACAGGATTCTCATCCGTGTTTCCTTAAATTAAGGGTTGACTTAAAACGCGAAAACCATTAATATCTAAAAATAAATAAGACAGACAGAAGAAAGGCTTAAAATACGATGAAAAAAGCATTTGTGACAAAGGAAATGATTGCAGAAATCACGAAAACCTATCCCACTCCTTTTCATATTTATGATGAGAAGGGAATCCGCGAAAATGCGAAGGCGCTGAAGGAAGCGTTTGCGTGGAACAAGGGCTACAAGGAATTTTTTGCGGTGAAGGCGACTCCGAATCCGTTTCTGATTGATATATTGCGGGAATATGGCTGCGGCTGTGACTGCTCCTCCCTCACGGAGCTTATGCTGAGCGAAGCGATGGGCGTAAAGGGAGAGGATATTATGTTTTCCTCCAACGACACGCCTGCGCAGGAATATGCCTATGCGGCGAAGTTAAATGCTATCATCAATCTGGACGATATCACCCACATTGATTTTCTGGAGAAAACCATCGGCTACATTCCCAAAACTATAAGCTGCCGTTTTAACCCGGGCGGGTATTTTGCCATTGCAAACAGCATTATGGACAACCCCGGGGACGCAAAATACGGCTTTACCACGGAGCAGATGTTTGAGGGCTATCGGATATTGAAGGAAAAGGGCGTGGAGAACTTTGGCATGCACGCTTTTCTGGCAAGCAATACCGTGACAAATGACTATTATCCCACATTGGCAAAGTCCATGTTTGAACTGGCGGTACAACTTCGCGACAAGACGGGCGCGCATATCAGCTTTATCAATCTTTCAGGCGGTATCGGCATTCCTTACAGACCGGAGGATACGCCGAATGATATCCGTGTTATCGGCGAAGGCGTGCGCAAGGTATATGAGGAAATTCTGGTTCCGGCAGGCATGGGTGATGTGGCGATTTATACGGAACTGGGACGGTTTATGATGGGTCCCTACGGACATTTGGTGACAACGGCAATCCATGAAAAGCATACCCACAAGGAGTATATCGGCGTGGACGCCTGTGCCGTCAATTTGATGCGCCCTGCGATGTACGGCGCTTACCATCACATTACTGTGCTGGGAAAAGAAAATGATTCTTGTGATTATAAATATGATGTGACAGGCTCCCTTTGCGAGAACAATGACAAATTTGCAGTTGACAGGATGCTGCCAAAGGTGGAGATGGGAGATTATCTGGTGATTCATGACACTGGTGCGCACGGCTACGCCATGGGCTATAACTATAACGGTAAGCTCAAATCGGCGGAGCTTCTTTTGAAAGAGGACGGCAGCGTACAGCTTATCAGGAGAGCGGAGACGCCGAAAGACTATTTTGCAACCTTTGACGGTTATGACATTTACAACCGAATTAATTTCTAAAAAAACGCTTGTCAAGAACAGCCGAATATGGTAACATAATATTCGGCTGTGAAAGCAGTAAGCTGGTGTGGCGGAATGGCAGACGCGGCAGACTCAAAATCTGTTTGTGGCGACACAGTGCGGGTTCAAGTCCCGCCACCAGCATGAAGGGCACGTTTTACGTGCCCTTTTTTGTCTTACTCCCTTTTCGGGATTGTGTACCTGTTAAAAACACGAAAGTTCAGAGGAAGTGCAGTATGGTAATTACAAAAGGAAAAGAAAGAGTGTCTAAAGAAGATACCTATTTGAATTGTGCAGAGGTTTTTGCATATAGGAGTACATGTCTGAAGAGAAAATACGGAGCTGTGATTGTTAAGGATGATGTTGTTATTTCTACAGGCTATAACGGTTCTCCCAGAGGAAAAGAAAATTGTTGTGATATTGGCGAGTGCCCCAGAATAAAACGTGGAATGCATCAAGGAGAAGGTTATGGAATATGTAAGGCAATTCATGCAGAGGCAAATGCTTTAATGAATTGTTCCAGAGAACAAACAATAGGGGCAGATCTTTATTTGACGGGAATAAATCCTGCGGATGCGATTGTTCATAAAGCAAAACCGTGCCCTCTTTGTGCAAGAATGATTATACAGGCAGGTATCAGAAATGTATATCTTCGTCAGGGCGATGGAATGGATAATTATATTGTTTTACCTGCGGAAAAATTGGAATGGTGCCTATAGAGTGCAGGTGTCGCTGTAAGAGGAGAATACCATGAAAAAGAATCATTTTTCGAAGTTAAGCGAAGATGAGAGAACAACCATGAGTAAGAGCAAAAAAAGCAGAGTGCGAGTCTTTGCCAACAATGCCTACGCGGTGAAGACCGTGTGGGGCATCAGCAAAAGGCGTGTTATCCATACGGCAGTGTATGCTGTGGCAGGCTATGTTGAATGGATTTTCATGAGTATTTTTTTCCTGCGGTACGTGATAAATGCAATTGAAAAAGAAGCGCCGTTTGTCAGGATTCTTGGCTTTATCGGAATCTGTTTTGCTGTGTTTAGTCTGCTTGCGATGTATACAAGCTACATGAATTCGGTGGTGATACCGTTTACGGACAATCAGATTTATCGCAGCCTTTACCGCAAATTGTATGCAAAAGCGAGAAATGTGGAGCTGCGCTGTTTTGAGGATGCTGATTTCTATAATAAATACACCATGGCGCTGGACGGTTCCGCACAGAAAATGACCAAGTCGGTGGATTTTTTCTTTCAGGTGATTTTCGGTGTCATTGCGGCTGCGGCTGCGTTTTCTTCCATGTATATGATAGACCCGTTTTCTGTACTGTTCGTCATATCTCCCATCATCGGAAATTTTGTCTTTGGCGGATTGATGAATAAAATATGGGGAGGGCGTTACAACGACAATGTGAAACACAACCGCAAGGCGGAGTATGTCAACCGTGTCATGCATCTTGCGGAATATGCAAAAGAAATCCGATATTCCAACATGCATGAACTGATGATGAAACGCTATCATGAGGCGGTAGAGGGGAATGTTGCGGTGGCAGACAAGTATGCCAAAAAAGCAATTCTCTATTCATGGGCGCAGAACGTCACGACCTTTGCCCTCGTTTTTGAGGGAATCATGATTTATGCCGCATACAGGACAATTGTGTCAAAAACAATGGGGCTTGCAGAGCTTGCCATCATGTTTACCGCAATGTCAACTTCTTCGTGGATTTTAATCGGGATGTTCAACGATTTTCTGGAAGCAATGAAAAACGGGCAGTTTCTCGAATACTTCCGTACCTTTATGGAGTATGAGGAAAAAATCCCCGAAGATCAGGACGGCATCATGCCGGAAGAAAAGGTACATACAATCGAATTCAGAAATGTCTGCTTTGCGTATAAAGAAGACGAGCCGGTGATTCGCAGCCTTTCATTTCGAATTGAAGGTGACAAAGTCTGCGCACTGGTTGGGCATAACGGTGCGGGCAAATCGACGATTATCAAGCTGCTGTTTCGGCTTTATGACCCTGTAAGCGGCGAAATTCTTGTGAATGGCGTAAATATTAAGGAGTACAACCTGAAAGCGTATCGGAAATTATTTTCGGCGGCGTTTCAGGATTATAAGGTCATGGCAATGTCGGTGAAAGACAATGTGCTGATGGGTGCGGAATTTGAAAATCCGAAAGAAACAGCAGAGCACGCGCTGCAATGCGCAGGGGTCTTGGATAAGGTGCAGTCTCTGCCAAATGGTATCGATACGGTTATGACAAAGGAATTTGATCCTGACGGAGCGGTCTTGTCGGGTGGAGAGCAGCAGAAAATCGTGGTGGCAAGAGCCTTTGCGCAAAACGCTTCCGTCAAAGTGTTTGACGAGCCATCCAGCGCCCTTGACCCCATTGCGGAATATGATTTGTACAAGGGTATTATGGACGAAAGCAAGGGGCATATTACCCTGTTTATTTCTCACAGGCTTTCCTCGGTAAAGGACGCGGATATGGTATTTATGCTTGAAAATGGTTCTGTTATCGAGCAGGGCAGCCACAGAGAGCTTATGGTGAGGAATGGAAAGTACTGCGAGATGTTTACCAAGCAGGCGCAGAATTATCTTGCGGATGAAAATTACAGAGAGGAGGCAGAGGCATGAAAAAACACAGCTTCAGAAAAGTGATTACTGATAACTGGTTTCTGTTTTGGCTTTGTTTCAAAGCGGCCCCCGTCTGTGTCATCCTGCTGATTACAGAGTACATCAGAAACGAAGTTGTCATATTTCTGGAATTTACATTCGGATTGAATTATGTACTGGAATGTGCGGAATTCGGAAGGTCGTTTCGGGACGCGGCAGTATTCTTACTTTGCCTGCTTGGCTTTGTAGTGCTCGGACTGCTTTTTAACGCTTATCTCTATCAGAAAGTGCAGATGAAGAGCATGCCTAAGATGAAACAGGCAATGAAGGAGATGATGTATCGAAAGGCGAGAGAAATCGACCTTGCCTGTTACGATGATCCTCAATTTTATAATGATTATGTGTTGTCGGTTTCCGAGGCGGAAAATCAGGTTGACAGAATATTTGGCGTACTGCAGAGCCTGTTCACGGGAGTTACCTCCATTATTCTCTCGGGCGCATTTTTTGTCGGGAACGACCCTGTTTCCTTCCTGTTTGTTGCGGTTTCTTTTGTTGCTTCACTTTGGGCGGGCAAGGCGCTGAATAAGTTGAATTTTAAAATTCGGAACGAGAAAAATCCTTATGAGCGCAAGTTGGGATATGTCAACCGCGTGTTCTATCTGAACGATTATGCGAAAGAAGTGCGGCTGAACACCGAGGTTTCGGACTTGCTTTTGCAGGATTTTGATGCAACCAATGACAGCACTCTCGCGCTCGACAGGAAATATGCAGGAAAACGTTTCTTCAGGCAATTTGCGAAGGACTATCTCTGCAACGATTTCCTCATTGATGTTGTCTATATGGTTTATCTAGTATACAGTGCAGCGGTTCTTCACAGAATTTCATACAGCAATGTTGCAGTGATGAGAGGCGCAGCAAACCGTATGAAAAACAAAATGCGTCAATTTTCAGGTGTTTATCCGCAAATGCAGGAAATCAGCCTGTATGTGGAAAAAATGCAGAATTTCTTAAATATCAAACCTGAAATTATCAGCAGAAAAAACCGTGCTTTGCCGGAAAAACCCGCGGAAATCGAGTTGAAAAACGTATCCTTTGGATACAATGAAAAGGATGGTTATATTCTGAAAAATATCAGTATGAAAATAGAGCCGTACAGTAAAATTGCGATTGTCGGCTATAACGGTGCGGGAAAAACCACGCTGATAAAACTGATTATGCGTCTGTATGACCCGAACGAGGGTGAAATTCTCCTTGACGGCGTCAATATCAGGGAATACAACGTGGAGGAGTACCGCCGCAAAATCGGAACGGTTTTTCAGGATTTCAAAATTTTTGCGGCAACGGTAAAAGAAAATGTGCTGCTTGATTTTGCGGAAAAAGGTTCTGATGAAGCAGTCAGAACAGCCATAGAAAAAAGCGGTTTTTCCGAACGTCTGGAAACGCTGTCCGGCGGACTGTCAACCAATCTGACAACGGAATTTGAGGATGACGGCGTGAACCTTTCAGGCGGCGAAGGACAAAAGCTGGCGGTGGCAAGGGTATTTTACAAGGAGGCAAATCTGATTATCCTCGACGAGCCGTCCTCCGCCCTTGACCCCATAGCCGAGTATCATCTCAATCATTCGATGCTTTCGGCTGCGGAACATAAATCGGTCGTGTTTATTTCTCACCGACTTTCCACAACCAGAATTGCCGACAGGATATATATGCTTGAAAACGGCAGCATTATCGAGGAGGGGAGCCATGATACGCTTCTTGAAAACGGCGGCAAATATGCAAAAATGTGGAGAGTGCAGGCAGGACAGTATCTGTAAAAGGAGATTATTTTGACAGAATATGTTGTGTATGCCATTTTGTTTTTTTGCTCATGCCTGTCAGGCTGTCACGAGAAGACGCCGGTACCAAAATTCTGGCAGGAGGCTTACTTTGAAATAATAGAAGAGCAGGAAATCAGTGACAGCCTGTCCATCTATTTGATAGATGTCAATTTTGATGCTGTGCCGGAACTGTTTCTTGTGTGGCAGGCAGCAAACGGTAATACCTCTATTATGAATGGATTTTCGTATCAGGACGGCGAGATTGTCAACATGGATTTTGGAGAGTGGCTTCTTCCGGACTCTTTTTTGTGTTACCAAAATAAGGATTCAGGAGAACTTAATTGGATAGTGGTGGGCAATTATAACATGGGTCTGGCAGTCTATGAGTATGTATGGTATATGCTTGATTTTTCAGATTTTCGCCATATAGTACGGGAATCCTTTTTTGGTTATACGGTAAACTATGACGCAGAAGGTAGTGCGTCCTATATCGATGCAGACGGCAATTCCGTGACAATGGATATGATTGCGGCGCAGGAACAGGCTTTGTTTGCCGATTATGAGCCGGTAGAAACGGTAAGTGTAAAAAGTGATATGAGAGCGTTGCAAAACAGGGAGGCATTTTGGAACTTGACAGCGGAGTACGAGGCAAAGCAGCGGATATATCAGCCGTAAATTCTTTTTAGGATTTACGGCTGTTTTCTTTCCATGTTCCTGCGCCGGGTAAATCTTCCGTTGCGGGATTGTAGATTAATTTGCCGTCCCTGGTAAAGCGGGAGCCATGGCAGGGGCAGTCCCAGGTTTTGTCAAGGGCGTTCCATTTGAGGGCGCAGCCCATATGGGGGCAGCGCAGGCGGGAAGGAGTCAGAAGTCCTGCAATAGAGGAACCCATATTGCACCAAAGCTGTTTGGTAAACATATTTCGCGCCGGAGAGAACACGCCGGCGTATTTATTTTGTCTGCCGGTCACCATATCAGTGAGAATACGTGCGGCGGTCATGGAGGAGGTCATGCCCCATTCATTAAAGCCCGTGGCGACATAAACATTGGGAAGGACATTGCTGTAGGGGCCGATGTAGGGAATACCGTCGAGGCTGATGCAGTCCTGCGCCGACCATGCATAACGCTCAGAAGAGGAGGGATAATGTTCCATGACAAAATTTTTCAGGGGTGCAAAATAACAGCCGGACTTTCCGGTGCGGTGGTCGCCGCCGCCCACAAGCAGAAGATTGCCATAGCTTCTGAAATACAGCCCGTTTTTGCCGTATTCCGTGTAGGAGCCGGACACCGTATCAGCCCCTTCTACAGCCAGCACATAGGAACGCCTCTGGAACAGTTTTGCAAAAAACATGCCGCAGCCGTTCCAGAATGGAAAATGGGATGCAACGATGATTTTATCCGCGGCGATGGAAAAATGCTCGGCCAAAGCCAGCCCGGGTTTCAGCGCAAGGATTTTGGCATGTTCCCGTATATTCAGGTTTTTGGCTATTTCAGCAAGGAATTTCAAAGGGTGGAACTGTGCCTGAGAGGGAAATTCTACGGCGGCAAGCGCAGGGCGGGGAAGGGGGATTTTGTGCAGCAGGCGGGCATTATAGCCGAGCGCGTGCAGCGCCTTTACCTCGTCCTCCATAAGAGGGATGTTTTCACAGGAATAGAGGCAGGCGGGAATTTCTTCAAAGTCACAGTCGATATTTTTGCACAGTGATTTGTATGTGGAAACGGCGTGCAGATTGGCTTCCAGATAAAGGCGCGCCTTGGTGTAGCCGAATTTTTTCATGAGAGTCTGGTAGAGCGTATCATGCTGCGCCGATATGACGGCGGTGGTTCCGGCAGTGGCGCCGCCGCCAATGGTATCCGCCTCACAGAGAATATAATCCACGCCTGCCTGTTCTAAAAAATAAGCGCAGAGAATACCTGCCATGCCGCCGCCTATGATGCAGACCTTTGTTTTTTCATCGCGTGTAAGAGTGGGAAAAGAGGGAAGGGTAACCGTGTCGGTCCATAGTGATTTTATCATAATGCTGCTCCTGTTTTTATTTTAAGTATTGCCTGTCGAAAGGAAAATATAAGTGCTGACGAATTTTTGGTGCAACATTTTTAGAGATATGGTACAATGGAAAGGAAATTGCAGGAAGCTTAGCCGCCAGGTCCAAACAGGCGGAAGAGAGGTTTGCTATGGATTGTAAGGAATTTGAAAAGAAAATACCGGCATTTGTGGCAAATGCATTGGATTATAAGGAATTGGACAACTTCCTTTCCCATGTGGAGAACTGCGCGGAGTGCAGGGAGGAGCTTACCATACAGGTATTGATATCAGAGGGTCTGGCGCGGTTGGAGGAAGGCAGTGCCTTTGATTTGCAGAGGGAGCTGAAGCGGCGTATGCAGGAAGCGGAAAAGAGCATACGGCTGCATCGAATGTTCCGGTATATCGGCATTACCATGGAAGCCATCGCAGTGGCTGCGGTTATTCTGCTGGCGATTGTATTTGCATTATAGGAAAAGATGGAGATTCATATGAGTGAAAAAATCGTACTGATAGACGGACACAGTATATTGAACAGGGCTTTTTACGGAGTGCCGGATTTGACAAATGCGGCGGGACTTCACACCAATGCAATATACGGCTTTTTAAATATTATGTTCAAGATACTGGAAGAGGAAAAGCCTGCGTATCTTGCCGTGGCGTTTGACAGGAAGGAGCCGACTTTTCGGCATGAGATGTATGCGGCGTACAAGGGGACAAGAAAGCCCATGCCGGAGGAGCTTAGGGAGCAGGTACCTGTGATGAAGGAGCTGCTTGGCGCCATGGAGATCCAGATACTGGAGCATGCCGGATGGGAGGCGGACGATATTCTGGGAAGCCTTGCGAAGCAGTCGGAAGAGAAGGGAATGGAGGTTTCTCTGGTATCAGGCGACAGGGATCTTTTGCAGATTGCTTCAGACCATATTAAAATACGGATTCCCAAGACCAAATCGGGAAAGACGGAGATAGAGGACTACTATGCGGATGACGTGAAGGCACGTTATCAGGTGACGCCACAGCAGTTTATAGAGCTGAAGGCGTTGATGGGAGATGCGTCGGACAATATCCCCGGCGTTCCGAAGATTGGGGAAAAGACGGCGACAGAGCTGATGACAGGTTATGGCTCCATCGACAATATCTATGCGCATTTGGAGGAAATCAAGAAAAAATCGGTAAAGGAAACCCTCGCGGCGAACAGGGAGCTGGCGGATTTGAGCAAGCGGCTCGCCACCATCAAGACGGACTGTGAACTGGATTTTTCCTATGAGAAGGCAAGGGCGGAGGGCTTTTACACCAAGGAGGCATATGCTCTGTGTAAGAAGCTGGAATTTAAAAATATTTTAAGCCGGTTTGACAGCGAAGCGGCGGGGAGCACGGATTCCCTGACGGAAGGCTTTCGGACGGTGGTATCACCTGCCGATGCGCAGGCGGTTTTCAAAAAGGCGGAGGCGGCAGAGGAAGTGGGCGTCTATCTGCTGGCGGACGGCCGTGAGAAGGAAGATATCACGGGACTTGCGCTTGCCATCTCAAAGGACGAGGTCTGTTTTCTCGCTGTAAATGAGGAGATTACCGACGCTTATCTGCGGGAGCGTCTGGCGGCGTTATCTGCAAGTATCTGTCTTTCGGTGTTTGACATCAAGCAGTATTATTCTTTGATAGAAAAAGAGCATACAGACAGTTATTTTGATATTTTAATAGCGGCGTATCTGCTGAACCCGTTAAAGAATGACTATGACACGGAAGCGATTGCAGGCGAGCATTTGGGGTGGATGATGCCCGGGCACAAGGAGGTATTCGGAAAGGATACGCACAGGGCCGGCTATGAAAAAAATCCGGAGAAATGTGCGGAATATGCCTGCTATGAGGCCGTGACGGCGCTTGCAGCAAAACCCGTGCTTGTGGAAAAACTGAAAGAGGCAGGCATGTACCGGCTGATGTGTGAAATTGAGATGCCGCTGTCCTTAGTCCTGTTTGACATGGAGCGGCTGGGGATGCTGGTGCGTCCCGAGGAGCTGAAGGAGTACGGGGAACGCCTGACGGGCAGGATTGCGCAGCTCGAGGAACAGATTCACGCAGAGGCAGGCATGGATTTCAATATCAATTCGCCCAAGCAGTTAGGTGAAATTTTATTTGAAAAACTGCAGCTTCCGGGCGGTAAAAAGACAAAAACAGGGTATTCCACGGCGGCTGAGGTGTTGGAGAAACTGGCGCCGGAGCATAAGATTGTGCAGGATATTCTGGAGTACCGTGGGCTTGCCAAGTTGAAGTCCACCTATGCGGACGGACTTTCAACCTGTATCGGGGCGGATGGCAGGATTCACTCAAACTTTAACCAGACCATAACGGCGACCGGAAGAATCAGCTCCACAGAGCCGAACCTGCAGAATATTCCCATGCGCATGGAGCTGGGAAGACAGATTCGCAAGGTATTCGTGCCAAAGGAAGGCTTTGTCTTTACCGATGCGGATTACTCTCAGATTGAACTGCGCGTACTGGCGCATATGTCGGGAGACGAACAACTGATTGAGGCATACAGGACCGAGCAGGATATCCACCGTATCACGGCTTCGAAGGTATTCCACACGCCCTTTGAAGAGGTGACGGATTTGCAGCGGCGGAACGCCAAGGCGGTCAATTTTGGTATTGTGTATGGCATCAGTTCTTTCGGTTTAAGTCAGGATTTGAGCATTACAAAAAAAGAGGCTGCAGAATATATCGAGCAGTATTTTGCCACCTATCCCGGCATCAAATCTTTTTTGGACGGGCTGGTTAAAAATGCGAAGGAACGCGGCTATGCCGAGACGCTCTTCGGGCGCAGGCGCCCGGTGCCGGAGCTTCATTCAGGCAATTTCATGCAGCGCTCCTTTGGTGAGAGAATAGCCATGAATTCACCGATTCAGGGAACCGCGGCCGATATCATCAAGATTGCCATGATAAAGGTGTGGCGGGCGCTTCGGGAGGAAAACTTGAAATCCCGTCTGATTCTGCAGGTGCATGACGAACTGCTGATTGAAACTGCCATCGGCGAAGAAAAACGGGTTGCGGAAATACTGGCAGACTGCATGAGCAGGGCAGCAGAACTGTCCGTGGAGCTTGCCATCGACATGCATACCGGCGTAAACTGGTACGAGGCAAAATAATAACGGGGGTTTTTTATGCGGCTGATAGGCATTACCGGCGGGGTTGGAGCCGGAAAAACAGAAATATTGGATTTTATCAGACGGCACTACCGCTGCAGGATTTATCTGGCAGACGAGGTGGCGCGCCTGATACAGCAGCCGGGGCATGCGTGCTATGAGAAGATAGTGGCGCTGCTCGGAAGAGGCGTCTTAAAAGAAGATGGCAGTATAGACCGGGGAAAAATGGCGGCAAGGATTTTCGTTGACAACGAGCTTTTAAAGAAAGTAAACGCTATTGTTCATCCGGCTGTCAGGGAATATCTGGAAAATGCCGTGGAGGAAGCGCGCACAGATAAAGAAACCGAACTGTTTTTTATCGAGGCGGCACTGCTGATTGAAAACGGCTATCGGAATTATGTGGATGAAATGTGGTATATTTACGCACCTGTCGGTGTCAGAAAGGAACGGCTCAGACAGAGCAGAAGCTACAGTGACGAAAAGACAGAGCAGATTATGCAAAGCCAGCTCTCGGAGGAGCGCTTCCGCGAGAACTGCGATTTTGTGATAAACAATGACGCTTCACTTGCAGAAGCGCATGAACAGATTAAGAAAAGACTGGAGGCATACACGTGGCAGGAATAGCACATCAGGGAAAAGCGGTGTTCGGACTGGATATCGGTACCAGAAGCATAGTGGGAACGGTGGGATACAGAACAAAGGACCGTTTTGTTGTGATGGCACAAAAAATGAAGGAGCATGAAACCCGTGCTATGCTGGACGGACAGATTCATGACATCAAAAAGGTCGGGGACACCATAATTGCTGTAAAGGAAGCTTTGGAGCAGGATATCGGTTTTCCTCTCACGGAGGTCTGTATTGCAGCGGCGGGCAGGGTGCTCAGAACTGTGACGACGCATGTGGATCATGATTTTCCCGAGGAAAGAGTGGTTCTGGAGGAGGACGTCTATGCACTGTCTGCCATGGGAGTGGAGCAGGCGTATGAGGAGTTCCAGAGTGGAAATGACACGGATATGAAGTTTTATTGTGTCGGCTACTCTGTCATCCGCTATTATATGAACCACTATCCGATAGGCAATCCCGAGGAGCACAAAGCAGGGAGCATAGGGGCGGATATGATTGTTACCTTTCTGCCTGAGGATGTGGTGGACGGGCTTTACAAGGCCGTGGAGCACGCGGGACTGCAGGTGGCAAATCTGACACTGGAGCCCATTGCCGCCATTCAGGTGGCAATACCGGAGAAGTTCAGGATGCTGAATATTGCGCTGGTGGATGTAGGAGCCGGCACCTCCGATATTTCTATTACCAGGGATGGTGCGATTGTATCCTATGGCATGATTCCGGTTGCCGGCGACAGCCTGACGGAAGAAATCGCAAGGCACTGTCTGGTGGATTTTAATACGGCGGAACAGATAAAGCGGAGTCTGGGAGATGCGTTAAAGGCGCCAGCAGGCAGAAAGACAGGGAAAGGCGGCATTGCCTATACGGATATCATGGGGCTGGAGCAGACCATAAGTGCAGAAGAATTGTCCGCACTGCTTGCCCCGCTTATTGAGAATATGACCGTTCCGGTAGCGGAGTGTATAAAGGAGCTGAACGGGGATAAATCGGTCAGCGCAGTTTTTGTGGTAGGCGGCGGCGGAAAGATTCCCGGGTATACGGAAAGCCTCTCGGAGAAACTGGATATTGTGAAGGAGAGGGTTGCGCTCAGGGGCGGTGAGGTCATGGGTTTTGTGGACTTCCCCGACTATGTGGAGAAGGATTCCATGCTGGTAACGCCTGTCGGCATCTGTTTGAGCTTCTACGAGCAGAATAACAATTTTGCGTTTGTGACGTTTAATAACGAGAGAGTTAAGGTATATGACAACGGAAAGCTTTCCGTTGTGGATGCCGCCATGCAGGCGGAGTTTCCCAACGAGGATTTATTCCCCAAGCGCGGTCCGGCGTTGCACTATACGGTGGAGGGAAAGGCAAGAATCAAGCGGGGAGAACTCGGCGAAGCAGCGGTTATCACGGTGAACGGTGAAACGGCAGATATTAATACGGCGATTAAGGCAAACGATTTGATAAGCGTTGCGCCTTCCACAGCGGGTGCGTCGGCCAGTCTGGATATCCGCAGCCTGCCTGAGTTTCACCAGTCGATTACAGTGGTAGTCAATGAAAAAAAGGTGACGCTGCCTAAGTTTGCGCAGGTCAATGGCAGTCTGCAGTCAGGCTACTACGAAATACAGGATGGCGACGCCATTGAAATGCTGAATTTTTATACGGTTGCACAGATTCTGGAATTTATGGATATTTTGCTGCCGGAGGATACGCCCTTTGCTGTCAATCATGTGGCGGCGGACAGAAATACGCCGGTATATGAAAATTTTAGTTTGGACTGGGGAGAGAAGGCGCTTGTGTTCTACACACAGCAGGCAGAGGCGGATTCTGTGGAAAATGCAGATGAGGAGGACTACCTTGCGGAAGATGAGGACATTGCAGAAGAAGAGGTCATTGTGAAAGAAGAGGAAGTTGCAGAGGCGGCAGAAAAGCCCGCGCCCCAAGATATCTCCGTGATTGTCAATGGCAGTCCCGTCAAGATGAGCGGCAAGTCGTCCTATGTATATGTGGACGTGTTCGACTACATAGATTTTGATCTGTCAAAGCCGCATGGAAGCAGTGTGTACACCGGTTTAAACGGCGAGAAGGCGGAATATTTAAGAGAAATCAAGGACGGCGACGTCTTTGAAATTTACTGGAACCCATAAACGCTTTGGAGTGGATTGTTTGGGGTACAGCGGATAAGAGGTGCAATGATGAGACTTTGCAGTATAGCCAGCGGCAGCAGTGGTAACTGCATTTATGTGGGTTCCGACGCCACACATCTTTTGGTGGACGTCGGAATCAGCGGGAAAAAAGCAGAAGCAGGATTAAACAGTCTGGGACTTGCGGGCTGCGACATTGATGGAATACTCGTGACGCATGAGCACTCAGACCATATTGCCGGGCTTGGTGTGCTCTGCAGAAAATATGAAATTCCTATCTTTGCAACGAAGGGAACCATTCAGGCAATTTTAAAAAATGGCGGCAAAAACGCACCGGAGCCGTCGTTTTTTCATGAAATAGAGGCGGACAGCAAGCTGATCATCAAGGATTTGGCGGTATCGCCCATGCGGATTTCACACGATGCCGCCGAGCCAGTTGCCTATCGGATAGGTTACGGTGCAAAAAAGGTTGCGGTGTGCACTGATTTGGGAGTCTACAACGACTATACGGTGGAATGTCTGAAAGGGATGGACGCTCTGCTTTTGGAGGCAAACCATGATGTCAACATGCTGCAGGTGGGTCCCTACCCCTATTATTTAAAACAGCGGATTTTAGGCAATAAGGGACATCTGTCCAACGAAAATGCCGGCAGGCTGTTAAGCCGTATCCTGCATGACAATCTGAAGGCGATAGTGTTGGGCCATCTGAGCAAAGAAAATAATATGCCGGAGCTTGCCTATGAGTCGGTCCGGATGGAAATTACGCTGGGTGACTGCCCCTATACGGCAGAGGATTTTCCCATCTCTGTTGCGCTGCGCAGTGAGCCGTCTCCTGTTATTGAGGTATAAAAGGAATTGCCATTTTGCATGGCGCGTGATACAATGACAGCGATAAAATCAGGTTTAGCGGCAATTCTAAAAAATAATATAGTGTAGTGACAATATAGTTTCAGGAAAGGAAAAAGGACAAAGGAAACATGAAAAAGACAATTATTACCGTTGTGGGAAAAGATACGGTGGGCATTATTGCGAAGGTATGCACATACCTTGCGGATAATGGCATCAACATATTGGACATTGCGCAGACGATTGTGCAGGGCTATTTCAATATGATGATGGTGGTGGACACGTCGAACGGTGAAAAAGAGCATGAAGATATGGCGGATGAACTCGGAAAGCTGGGTGAAGAGATAGGCGTCATTATCAAATGCCAGAAGGAAGAAATATTTGATAAGATGCACAGAATCTAATACAGCGGGGGATAGGTCATGATTAACATATATGAAGTGGTGGAAACCAATAATATGATCGAGAAAGAGAATCTTGACGTCCGCACCATTACGCTGGGCATCAGTCTGTTAGACTGCATAGATTCTGAGCTTTCAAGGGTAAAAGAAAAAATATACAACAAGATATATGAGGCGGCAAAGGATTTGGTTCAGGTCGGGGAATCGATTTCCAGAGAGTATGGAATCCCCATCGTGAACAAGCGGATTTCGGTGACGCCGATTGCACTGGTGGGAGGCGCTGCCTGCCGGATGCCGGAGGATTTTGCCGAGCTGGCAGAAACGCTTGACGAGGTGGCGCACAAGGTTGGCGTCAATTTTATCGGCGGCTATTCCGCGTTGGTGAGCAAGGGCATGACAAAGGCAGATGAACTTCTGATACGTTCCATTCCGCTTGCGCTTTCCAAGACAGAGCGGGTATGCAGTTCTGTCAATTTAGGCTCTACCCGCACAGGTATCAACATGGATGCAGTACGGCTGATGGGTGAGATTGTGAAGCAGACGGCGGAGTATACGAAACAGGATGATTCTTTAGGCTGTGCCAAGCTGGTGGTATTCTGCAATGCACCGGATGACAATCCTTTTATGGCGGGGGCGTTCCATGGCGTAACAGAAACGGACAAAATTATCAATGTAGGCGTCAGCGGTCCCGGCGTGGTAAAGACGGCGCTTGAAAAGGTGCGGGGAGAAAGTTTTGAAGTGCTCTGTGAGACCATCAAGAAGACGGCGTTTAAGGTGACAAGAGTTGGGCAGCTTGTGGCAAAGGAAGCTTCCAGACTTCTGGGCGTGCCCTTTGGCATTGTGGATTTGTCTTTGGCTCCCACGCCGGCAGTGGGCGACAGCGTGGCGGATATTTTGTGTGAAATGGGATTGGAATATGCAGGAGCGCCGGGAACCACGGCGGCGCTTGCCCTGTTAAATGACCAGGTGAAAAAGGGTGGCGTGATGGCATCCTCCTATGTGGGAGGGCTGTCCGGCGCATTTATTCCGGTCAGCGAGGATCGCGGCATGATTGAAGCGGTCAAGCAGGGCGCGCTCACTCTGGAAAAGCTGGAGGCGATGACCTGTGTCTGCTCGGTGGGGCTGGATATGATAGCGATTCCGGGGGATACGAAGGCGGCAACGATTTCCGGCATTATTGCGGATGAGATGGCGATTGGCATGGTGAACCAAAAGACAACGGCAGTCAGAATTATACCTGTTATTGGGAAAGGCGTGGGAGAGACCGTGGAGTTTGGCGGGTTGCTCGGCTATGCGCCCATTATGCCGGTCAATGGCTTTTCCTGCGAGGCCTTTGTCAATCGGGGAGGACGGATTCCGGCGCCGATTCACAGCTTTAAAAATTAATCGATAGATATCACGGAACAATCACGATTTGCCGGCGGTACTCATTTAGCATGGGGCCGCCGGTTTTTTGTGTCTTTACGCTTTCATATAAATGCGCTGCAAAAATATCCTGCTGTAGTTGGCGCATACCGACAGGAGAGAGCAGTCTGTCAGCATCAGAAAGCTTGGTGATAAGGGGAAGCTTTTTAGACAGTTCGGAAAAAAGTGGTTTTGAATCTGCCCGAAAGCCCAGTACACGGGCGTACTGCGCATTTCCCGAAGCCTCGTAATCGCATAAGTCCTGCTTTTTGATATTCAAAAGAATGTGGAGCAGGGAGCGGTTTAAGCGCGAGTGGGTCAGATCCTTTGATTTCAGCAAATCAGAACAAAACTGCGACCATAAAATGTAATGCTCCAAAAGTTTTGCCATTTTATCTGAGAGTGCATCCGACACGTCGGCAAAGGCAGAATAGCCCTCGGCCTGCAGCTGCAGCAGGCGGTAAAAGAGCATGGAGGAAAAATCGTCTGTATGAACCGATTTTCGGGAAGCCAGCTCCCTCTCTAAGATATGCAGGGCGGCTTTGGGGATAAAAGGAGAAAACTCGTCACAAGTTCCGCCGTCGAGAAGACGGTGTCTTAACGCGAGGGCGGAGCAGAAGTGCTGCTCCTGCAGGGAATCGTCGGAATAGCCTGCGCCCTGTCTGGGCAGGGTATAGACCTCCATAGGACTGTCAAGTTTTATCAGCGCTTTCAGATATTCAACGCCAAGGATGTTGTTAGGTGATTTGAGCAGGGAATCATCATAATCTGCTCCTGTCAGGTACTGTGACAAGGCAAGGCTGCGTGCTGCGGGAAAGGACATGCCTTTGCGCAGATTCTGCATCAGGGCATTGCGGAAAGGCTCCGGCTCGTCTGCCAGTACGCGCGCAGTCCGGCGGAGGGCGTCGATGCTGCCGCACTCGCTTCCGAAGCAGAGAGCGTCTGTCTTAAGATTGGACAAAATGGAAACAGCGCCCTTTGCAAAGTATTCGGCGCTGCCGGTGGCAAAGCATACAGGCAGTTCGATAACCAGATCAGCACCGCAGCATAATGCCATCTCACAGCGGGCATATTTGTCGAGAAGGGCAGGGGTGCCGCGCTGCGTAAAATCACCGCTCAGGACAACAATGGCAAAATCAGCGTTTGAAAGCGCCTTTGCCTGTTGCAGATGGTAAAGATGTCCATTATGGAAGGGATTGTACTCTGCTATAATACCGACAGTTTTCATATAGTCTCCTTAAAACGAAAAAGCGTGTAAAAATGATTATTTCCAATGTGAAAAAAATAACATATTCTGTAAGCGGTTACATTGTTAAAAATATCACGTTTTCAGGGACAAAATAGCAAAAAATTTGTATTTGAAATTGTACAATTTTCCGCATATTTTTCCTTGTATACAATTTACATATCTAGTATAATGGATACAGATGGATTTGAAAAGAAAAATCTGAAAGGAGAAGGGATATGTCATATATTGACCTGATTAAGCAGAGGGCAAAGGTTGACAAAAAGACAATTGTACTGCCGGAGTCTAACGATAAGAGAACCTTGCTTGCCGCTGCAAAGATTTTGGAAGAAGGGATTGCCAACATTATTATGATTGGCGATGAAGAAAAGATTATGGACGGCGCCGGCTGGCTTGAGGTTGAACTTGACGGCATCACAGTCATCAATCCACAGACAACGGACAGGCTTGATGAGTATGTAAACTTACTTTATGAGACCAGAAAAGCAAAGGGTATGACGCCGGAGAAGGCAAGGGAAATTCTCTTAAAGGATTATCTGACCTTTGGTATTGTTATGGTAAAGAATAACGATGCTGACGGCATGGTAGCGGGTGCGTGCCACTCGACAGCGGATACACTTCGTCCCGCTCTTCAGATTTTAAAGACGGCTCCCGGCGTAAAGTTGGTTTCCGCGTTCTTTATCATGGACACGGTGATGAAGGATCAGGGAGAAAACGGCACATTCCTGTTTGCCGACTGCGGTCTGAATCAGGATCCGACGCCGGAAGAGCTTGCGGCCATTGCGGACACCTCCTCCAGAAGCTTTAAATCACTGGTGGGTCCCAAGCCGGTTATCGCTATGCTGTCCCATTCAACAAAGGGCAGTGCAAAGCATGCGCTGGTAGACAAGGTAGTTGAGGCGACAAAAATTGCACAGGAGCAGTATCCGCACCTTGTACTGGACGGCGAACTGCAGACCGATGCAGCGCTGGTTCCTTCCGTTGCCAAGTCAAAGGCACCGGGCAGTCCGGTTGGGGGCAGGGCAAACATATTGATTTTCCCGAATCTGGATGCGGGCAATATCGGCTATAAGCTGGTGCAGAGACTGGGCGGCGCGGAAGCATACGGCCCCATGCTGCAGGGCATTGCCAAGCCAGTAAACGACCTGTCCCGCGGCTGTTCATGGGAAGATATCGTAGGCGTAGTAGCCCTGACCGCAGTTCAGGCACAACTTGTATAGTAGTAGATAGTAGAAAGGCAATTGCGAAAATCCGATTTCTGTAGATCGAATTGTGCAGATTGTATACTTCATAAGCAGACCTTTGCTTACCGTCGGTACTTAGCGAGGTATTTTCGAGCTTAGTACCGCTACGGTAAGCTCGGAGCGAGAGCGTGTCTGCGTTGAAGTATACAATCTGCACAATGACACTTGCAGCATAATGAGTTTCGCAGGCACCTATATAGTGATGGATAAAGAAAGGAAACAGATATGAATATATTAGTAATCAATTGCGGCAGCTCGTCCTTAAAGTTCCAGCTTATCAATGCAGAAAATGAAAAGCTGATTGCCAAAGGACTCTGCGAGAGAATCGGCATAGACGGCAGCAAAATTTCTTACACGCCTGACGGCGGCGAAAAAGAGGAGAGGGAAGTGCCTATGGGCAACCATACGGATGCGATCCGTCTGGTGCTGGAAGCGCTGACTAATGAAAAGACCGGTGTGGTAAAGAGCCTTGCGGAAATCGGCGCGGTAGGGCATCGCATCGTGCACGGCGGGGAGAAGTTTGCAAAGTCCACCGTGATTGACAGTGAAGTGCTTGCAGCGATAGAGGAGTGCAACGACCTTGCGCCCCTGCACAATCCCGCCAACCTGATTGGCATCAATGCCTGCAAGGAACTGATGCCGGACACTCCCATGGTAGCGGTATTTGACACGGCGTTCCATCAGACCATGCCGGATAAGGCGTATATGTACGGTCTGCCCTATGAATATTATGAAAAATACAAAATCAGAAGATACGGTTTCCATGGCACCAGCCATTCCTATGTGAGCAAGAGGGCGGCTGAAGTGCTGGGTAAGAAATACGAGGATTTAAAGATTATCGTATGTCATCTGGGCAACGGTGCCAGTATTTCCGCAGTTATGAACGGCAAATGCGTGGACACTTCCATGGGTCTGACGCCTTTAGAGGGGCTTATCATGGGAACCCGCAGTGGTGATATCGACCCTGCCATCATTGAGTTTATCGCGCATAAGGAAGGCAAGTCCATTGATGAGATTATGTCTGTGTTAAATAAAAAATCCGGCGTGCTCGGGCTTTCCGACAATCTTTCCTCTGATTTCAGGGATTTGGAGGCAGGCTATCACGATGGCAGTGCAAGAGCCATTAACACCATGGAGACCTTTGCTTACAGGGTGGCGAAATACATCGGCGCATATACCGCAGCCATGAACGGTGTGGACGTTATCTGCTTTACGGCGGGCGTCGGAGAGAACAGCGCATTTATCCGCAGCATGATTTGCAATAACTACCTCGGCTACCTGGGTGTGAAGCTGGATGAGGAAGCCAACAAGAAGCGTGGAGAGGACATTGCGATTTCGACGGCTGACAGCAGCACCACCGTTATGGTAATTCCTACCAACGAGGAGCTTGCCATTGCGAGAGAAACATACAGACTGGTATAAAATGCCGGTATAGAAAAAGGGACGCCATGCGCTAGGCGTCCCTTTTTGTGTTCAATGATAAAAAATTTATTTTACAAAGGTAAGTACGGCAAGTATGATGCCAATCAGTTCATAGATGCCAATCAGAAGGGCAACGATTCCGCAGATGAGGCCAACGATGGGAATCCTACTGATAAAACCTACAATAGTGCCGAGTACTGCGGCAATTACAATGTAGATTACAATCACCAAAATCAGGCTGACAACGTTGTTTTTGTCTACTTTTGCGTTAAGCGGGAAATAAGGTGTTAATTTGTCCATGAGAAAGAATCTCCTTTCGTATTTGTGATATAATTGATTATACTTCCAACTTATGTAAATGACAAGATAGTTTATGAGATGCAGGCGTCCATTCGCAATAAAAGCAGTAGACTTTCTGTTGTTTGTTTGATATGATGATTATAGATAGAATTTTCTGACAAGTCTATATATTTGGGAATATGGTCTGAAATGAAATAAGAATAAAAGGCAGATATGGTAATAGATATGAATGAATGGAATCCGGAAAGAGAGCAATATCAGGAACTGCATTTTGCCATGATGGAAAATGCAGAATATCAAAAGGCGCAGTATCAGGAAATTAAGCGAGGGAAAGAGGAAGGATTGGATGTTTCTCTTTACTCTAACCCGGAATTTAACTGGCTGCAGATGGAGCAGATTCGTATGGGACTTAAGGACAAGGTGGATGCTTCCCTGTATGCGAATCCTGCTTACAGTTATGAGACTATGCGGCAGATAAGGCTATCCTTGTATGCCGGAATGAATTTGCTTCCTTATCTGAAAAGAGGGTTTACAGACGAAGACTTGGAGGAAATCCGGTTTGCCCTGCAGGATAAACTGTCCATTGATGACTGGCTGGTGGATAATATGTGTGCACCGCAAATCCACGAAATCCGACTTGGTTTGTGTGAGCAGTTAGATGTTTCCGCCTATGCAGACATACGGTACAACTGGATGCAGATGGAGCAGATTCGTCTGGGAGTGGAGAAAAAGCTGGACATTACTCTTTATGCAAACTATCTGTTCAGCCACTTTCAAATGCAGGAAATCCGCCTTGGACTGGAAGCGGGGTTGGACGTATCTTCTTATTGTGAACTGTTGTATTCCGCTACAGATATGAGGGAAAAGCGGCTGGAACTGTTAAACAGAAAAACTGCAAAGATAGAGACTGTCGCAGGGACGGATCCCGTTTTTGATGATTTCAGAAAGAATGAATTTGTGATTTCCGTCGAGGATAACGGTAATAAGGCATATGCTTATATACCATGGATCCCCGGCAATATTGTCACCAAGGAAGATATTTACCGTGATTTGGATAGAAGGGAAATCACTTATGGAATCAAGGCAGAAGCCATTTCTGATTTGATTGAAAAGAAACGGATGAATGAAAAAGTCCTGATTGCGGAAGGGATTCCTGCAAAAAAAGGAAAGGATGGCTGGTTTGAATTTTTTGTCAGGCTTGATCTGCCGCGTATTCCTGCGCCGCTGGCGGATGGCGGGGTTGACTATGTCAATATAGAAGCGTTTGAAATGGTTGAAAAAGGAGAAAAAATAGCGGTCTATCATCATGCGGAAAAAGGCAGGGATGGGAAGAACATCTATGGGGAAGTGATGCATGGAGATAGTGGAGCGGAGAAAAAGCCTCTGCGCGGTGTCGGATTTGAGATTGCGCCGGACGGCGTAACCTACCGTTCTAAAATGAATGGAAAATTTGAATATATAAACGGCAGGATTAACATTACCAACATGCTGGTTGTCAGGGAGGATGTGACTGCGGTTACCGGCAAACTGGAAGTGGATGGTTCCGTATATGTAATAGGCAGTATCTATTCCGGCGGATATATCAAGGCGAGCGGGGATATTATTATTGAGTATAATGTGGAGACTGCGAGGCTGATTGCCGGTGGTAACGTTATGATAAAAAAAGGAAGCTGTTCTAAGCATGACTGTTTTATCGACGCAGGAGGCGAGGTTTCCGGAAGTTTTTTTGAAGCGGCCAATATCAATGCAAGGGGCAATGTGAAGGCCAACTATATTATGAACAGCAATATCAATACGATGGGCAGGGTAATTGTTTCGGGAAGCAAGGGAGTGCTCTTAGGCGGCAGGATATGCGCGGTAAAAGGCGTGGATACCCACAATCTTGGTAACAGCGCCCATCTCAAAACCGTTTTGGAGGTAGGAAGAAACGCACTGTATGAAAGAGAGCAGGCTCTGTTTGCTGAAAAGAGAGAGCAGCTTTTAAATGAGTTAGCCATGCTGGAAAAAGGCTGGAATATGCTGTTGCAGATGATTGCGGCAAAGAAAGAGGTTTCCAAAGAGATGGTGAGTAAGGTACATGCCACAATCACAGTTAAGGGGCAGGAACTGGCGGATTTAGATGCGGAAGCCACTAAGCTGGCAAATGAAACAGATCAGACCGTGAAGGCGCCCGTCTGTGTCAGGGGTAACGCATATGGGGGCAGCGTGATAGTGATAAATACGATTAAATATATGCTGTCACAGGAAATCAGCAGGGTGGTTTTCAGACTTAGGAATAAGCAGGTAATCATGGTGACTTTATAAAACAAAGAAAGTATGGTATGAAGATGGAACGTGATACAATATTAATTTTTGAGGATAATGAGATTGAACGTGGAATTCTGGCTGATCTGTTCCAACCGGAATACAAGATTCTGGAAGCAGAAAACGGCAAAGAGGGAATTGCGCTCCTGACCAGTCATTTTTCTTCCATTGCGGTCGTCCTGCTGGATTATATGCTGCCGGTGATGGACGGTTTTGAAGTGCTGCAATATTTGAAAGAGAAAAAGACACTGACTAAAATACCCTTTATTATGATTACGGGGCATGATTCTCATGAAACCGAAATAAAGGGATATGAATATGGTATTGTAAGCTATATCAGGAAGCCCTATCAGCCTGCAGTCATAAAGCAGGTAGTCAGCAATGCGGTTGGCTGGTTCCAATACAAGTTGAAGTTAGAGGTAGTGGTAAAGAAGCAGAATGAAAGCCTCAAAAAGCAAAATGAACTATTGAAGCAGCACACGCAGAAGCTGAACCAGTTGAACGAGGCTCTGATTGATTCCTTGAGTAATATTGTAGAATTCAGAAATCTGGGGACAAAGCAGCATATTAAGAGAGTACGTGAATTTGTTCTTTGCCTGGGAAACAGTGTTATGAAACATTATCCGGAGTACAACCTTACGCAAAAACAGCTGGAAAAGATTGGCTGGGCTTCTTCCCTTCACGATATCGGGAAGATTGCGATTCCGGATAATATCATTCTGAAGGCAGGGAAACTGACGAAAGATGAATTTGAAATTGTAAAATCACACACTACAAAGGGTGAGGAGATGATTGCGCAGTCAATCAAGCTGAATGATGAGGAGCTCTTTGATTATGCCTGTGATATTGCAAGACATCATCATGAAAAATATGACGGAAAAGGCTATCCGGATGGCTTGAAGGGAGACGAAATCAGCATTGCGGCGCAGATTGTTTCCTTGGTGGATATCTATGATGCACTCGTCACGAAGCGTGTTTACAAGATGGCATATGAACCGGAAAAAGCGTACCAGATGATTATCAATGGGAACAGCGGCGCGTTTTCCCCAAAATTGCTGAAAGCATTTACGGAAGTTAAGGCAGAGTTTGAGAAATTGCTGGTGATGTACCGTGATGAAGAGTAGAAGTCAGCAGTTATCACATTTTGTAAAAAAATATTGACACACAATTGCAATGGTAGTAATATGATAAAAAATAAATAGTGGTAAAGAAACCGATGATGTGGAGATAAAAACAGAACGTGCACTTACAGAGAGACCGGAAGGCTGAGAACCGGACAGAACGCAGGCTGTTAAATGGACCACGGAGGGCATGGTGAACAGAAGTAGTTCTAAGTAGCTGTGACGTAAGGCATACGTTAGTTGCCAGGGATATGTTGGTATCCTGAAAAGTGCATTCACATGCTATGGCATGTGGGTGAAGCAAGGTGGCACCACGGGTGAATTGTTAACTCGTCCTTGACAGATAGATGATATCTGTCAGGGATTTTTTTTGTGCCTGTCAGCATAGCGGTTCCAAGCCTCTAAGGCAAACCGGCAAGTGCAAACACAAGACAGGCAGGACGGGAGGCGCAGAGTGAAACAGATGGAAACAGATAAAATGGAAATTTTTCCGGCAAAGGAAATGATTGACACACTGATTGAGGGCGGGCAGTACAATATCATTCCTCTTTGGACGGAAGTTTACGCGGATGCCGCGACACCGATAGAGGTGTTAAGAAGATTAAAAAAAGTGAGCAGCCATGTTTTTCTCTTAGAGAGTGCGGAGGATAACAGGCACTTTGGAAGATACACCTTTCTGGGATTTGATCCGAAGCTGGAAATTACATGCAGGGACGGAAAGGTGCTGATAACGAAAAAGGGAGAGAAGCGGATACTGTATGACAATCCGGCAAAATGTGTGAGGGAATTGATTCAGACATACAAAAGCCCTTATATAGAGGGCCTTCCCGCTTTCAGCGGCGGTCTTGTCGGTTATTTTTCCTACGATTTTATCAAGTACAGTGAACCGGCGCTTGATTTGGACGCGAAGGATTCCGAGCAGTTTGCGGACATAAACCTGATGTTGTTTGACAAACTAATCTGTTTTGACAATTACCGGCAGAAAATCCTGCTGATACAGAATGTAGACGCAGCACAGGTACAGACGGATTACGATAAGGTGAAAAATGACCTTGCGGAGCTTAAAAAACTGGTGCTTTTTGGGGAAAAGAAGGAAGAAGAGGGATTTGCCCTGACATCGCCGTTCAGCCCGTTGTTTACGGAAGAAGAATACTGCAGTATGGTGGAAAAGGCAAAGCATTATATCAGGGAGGGCGATATCTTTCAGGTGGTGCTTTCCAACAGGCTGGAGGCAGAAATGGAAGGAAGCCTGCTGGATGTGTATCGGGTCTTGCGGACACAGAACCCCTCACCCTACATGTTCTACTTTTCCGGCGCAGACGGCGAGATTGCCGGAGCGAGCCCGGAAACACTGGTGAAGCTGGAAGGAGAAAAGCTGTACACCTTTCCGCTGGCCGGTACCCGAAGGCGGGGGAAGGACAGAGAAGAGGATGAGCAGCTTGAAGCGGAACTTCTGCAGGACGAGAAGGAGCTTGCAGAGCACAATATGCTGGTAGATTTGGGAAGAAATGATTTGGGAAAAATAAGTGAAATCGGGTCGGTACAGGTAGAAAAGTACATGAGCATACACAGGTTTTCCCATGTCATGCATATTGGCTCTACCGTATCAGGGAAAATCCGCAAAGACAAGGATGGTCTGGACGCCGTGGAAGCAGTGCTGCCGGCGGGAACTCTTTCCGGTGCGCCGAAAATCCGTGCCTGTGAGATTATCAACGAACTGGAAGATAACAAGAGAGGGATTTATGGCGGCGCCATCGGCTATCTTTCCTTTACGGGAGGCATGGATACCTGCATTGCAATCCGGCTGGCTTTTTCAAAAAACGGAAAGGTGTATGTGCGTGCCGGAGCAGGGATTGTGGCGGACAGTGTGCCTCTAAAGGAATACAGGGAATGTATCCAGAAGGCGGCGGCAGTGGTAGGCGCCGCGGAGACGGCAAAGGGAGGGATTTGACATGATTTTACTGATAGACAATTATGACAGTTTTGCCTATAACGTATATCAGCTTATCGGAAGCGTTGAGCCGGATATCAAGGTGATTCGAAATGATGAAATGACGGTGGAGGAGATAGAACGGGAAAAGCCGGATGCAATTGTGCTTTCGCCGGGACCCGGAAGACCGGAGGCGGCAGGCGTATGCTGTGATGTGGTAAGCCGGCTTGCCGGCAGGGTAAAAATATTGGGAATCTGTCTGGGACATCAGGCAATCTGTCAGGTGTATGGCGCACAAATCACATACGCGAAGAACCTGATGCACGGCAAGCAGTCCGAGGTGTTTACGGAGGCGGACAGCCGGCTTTTTGCCGGAATGGCAAGCAGCTTTTTGGTGGCAAGGTATCACTCGCTGGCGGCTGAAGAGCGCACGCTGCCGGACTGTCTGCGGGTAACGGCGCGGACGGCGGACGGTGAGGTGATGGCGGTAGAACACAGGGAATATCCGGTGTTTGGCGTGCAGTTCCATCCGGAATCCGTGCTGACGCCGCAGGGAAAACAGATCATAGAAAATTTTCTTAAAATTTAGAATGTGGGAGGAATAGAAAAATGATTCAGGAGGCAATTATCAAACTGGCAAAGAAAGAAGATATCGGATATGAAATAGCAAAAACGGTGATGAACGAAATTATGAGCGGCGAAGCAACTGACGTTCAGAAAGCGGCATACTTAAGCGAATTGTCCATGAAGGGAGAAACCATTGAGGAGATTACCGGTTCCGCGGAAGAGATGAGAAACCATGCCACAAAGCTGCCTTATGAGGGAGAAGCGCTGGAGATTGTGGGAACCGGTGGGGACGGCTCCAATTCCTTTAATATTTCCACGACAGCGGCGTTGGTGGTATCGGCAGCAGGCGTTCCTGTGGCAAAGCACGGAAACCGTGCGGCAAGCTCTAAATCAGGAGCGGCAGACGTGCTGGAGGCTTTGGGTGTAAACATTATGATTTCACCGGAAAGAAGCGCTGAGATTTTGCGTGAAATCGGAATCTGCTTTTTGTTTGCACAAGGATATCACGGCGCCATGAAATATGTGGGTCCAATCAGGAAAGAACTGGGTATCCGGACCGTATTCAATATATTGGGGCCGTTGACGAATCCGGCGAGGGCTTCCTTGCAGCTTATGGGCGTGTATGACGCGGCATTGGTGCCTGATATGGCGAAGGTGCTTATGAATCTTGGCGTAAAGAGAGGCATGGTGGTCTACGGACAGGATAAGCTGGATGAAATTTCGTTAAGCGCGCCGACAACTGTGTGTGAAATTGCGGACGGGCAGCTGCGCTCTTATGAAATCACACCGGAACAGTTTGGATTTGCGCGTTGTGAAAAGGAAGCGTTGACGGGTGGTACTCCTGAGGAAAATGCAGCCATTACAAGACAAATTCTACAGGGGAAAAAGGGAGCCAGACGCGATGCAGTCGTGATGAACGCAGGCGCCGCCCTCTACATTGCGGGTAAGGCAGCGGATATAGCAGGCGGTATTCGTCTTGCGGAGGAAATGATAGACAGTGGAAAGGCAGAAAAACAGCTTGAGGCGTTTATCCGTCTTTCCCATGAAGAGGAGAAGCAGGTATGTTAAATATTTTGCAGGAAATCGCAGAAAGGACAGTGCAGCGGGTTGCAGAAGCAAAAAAGGAGATAACGCCTGCCGAGATGAAAAAAAGAGCAGAAAACTGCGGGGGAAACGCAGATTTCCCATTTGCAACGGCACTGAAAAAGAAAGGTCTTTCTTTTATCTGCGAGGTGAAAAAGGCGTCTCCCTCAAAGGGCATTATCGCAGAGGATTTTCCTTATGTCCAAATTGCGGAAACTTATGAAAGGGCGGGGGCAGATGCACTTTCGGTGCTGACGGAACCGTACTATTTTAAGGGAAGTAATGATTACTTAAGAGAAATCAGGGAGCACAGCGGGCTGCCGATTCTGCGGAAGGATTTTACGGTAGATGAATATATGATATATGAGGCAAAGGTGTTAGGGGCGGATGCAGTGCTTTTAATCTGCGCCATTCTGACGGACGCACAGCTTGCGGCGTATGTACAGCTTGCGAAAAGCCTTGGCATGTCGGCGCTTGTGGAGGCGCATGACGGCATGGAGGTGGAAAGGGCGCTTGCCTGCAAGGCTTCCATTATCGGGGTAAATAACAGAAACTTAAAGGATTTTTCGGTGGATATTGAAAATTCCGTAAGGCTGCGGAAAATGGTGCCGGAGGATATCATATTTGTCTCGGAGAGTGGGATTAAAACACCGCAGGATGTGCAGGTGCTTATGGAAAACGGGACGGATGCCGTCCTGATAGGAGAGACGCTGATGAGAAGCGGAAACGTGCAGGAGACACTTGCGCAGATGAGGAAAGGAAAAGACAATGCTGGTTAAGATTTGCGGGCTTTGCAGGCAGCAGGATATAGCATATGCAAATGAGGCGCAGCCGGACTTCGCGGGCTTTGTGTTCTGGGAAAAAAGCAGGCGGTATGTAAGTGAGGAACTGGCAGCGCAGCTAAAGAAAAAACTGAATTCCCGCATACAGGCGGTTGGCGTATTTGTGGACGAATCGCCGGATAAAATCCTTCGTTTGCTTTTAGACGGTGTCATTGACGTTGCACAGCTTCATGGGGCGGAGACGGAGGAGGAAATCCGGTGGCTTAAGGAAAAATCAGGGAAACCGGTTTGGAAGGCTGTCGTGGTAAAAAGCGCCGCTGATGTGGAGCGATGGCGCTCTTCACAGGCGGATATGATGTTATTTGACGGCGGCAGGGGAGAGGGACGCGTCTTTCTATGGGATTATCTGTCCGGTTTTGACAGGCCCTTTTTCCTTGCGGGCGGCATGACAGTGGAAAAATTAGAAAGTATAAAGAGGAATCTTTTTCTTGCCGGAATCGACGTCAGCAGCGGCGTGGAAACGGACGGCGTAAAGGACAGGGAGAAAATGTGCCGGTTTGTGCAGCAGGTAAGAGCAGGAAACAGATAAGAAAGGAAAGAAAATATGATAAGCAGAGGAAGATATGGAAATTATGGGGGACAGTATATCCCCGAAACCTTGATGAATGAGTTGATTCATCTGGAAGAAAGCTATGAATTTTATAAAAAGGACAAGGATTTCCTGGAAGAGCTGGATACGCTTTTTAAGGAGTATGCAGGACGTCCGTCCCTTCTTTACTACGCAGAGAAGATGACAAAGGATTTGGGCGGCGCAAAAATCTATTTGAAACGCGAGGATTTAAACCATACAGGCTCCCATAAAATCAACAATGTGCTGGGGCAGGCTCTTCTGGCTAAAAAAATGGGAAAAACCAGATTGATAGCGGAGACGGGAGCGGGACAGCACGGCGTTGCTACGGCGACGGCAGCGGCGCTCTTTGGCATGGAGTGTGAAATCTTTATGGGTGAGGAAGATACCGAGCGGCAGGCGCTCAATGTGTACCGTATGGAGCTTTTGGGCGCAAAGGTGCATCCGGTAAAAAGCGGTACAAGAACCTTGAAGGATGCGGTCAATGAAACCATGCGCGAGTGGGCGTCCCGCGTGGACGATACGCTGTATGTGCTGGGTTCTGTCATGGGCCCGCACCCATTCCCCATGATTGTGCGGGATTTTCAGAGTGTGATTTCGCGGGAGGCAAGGGCACAGATACTGGAAAAAGAAGGAAAACTGCCGTCCGCAGTGGTGGCATGTGTGGGCGGCGGCAGCAATGCCATGGGCGCTTTTTACAATTTCATTGAGGATAAAGAGGTGAGGCTTATCGGCTGTGAGGCGGCAGGTAAGGGCGTGGACTCTGCACTTACGGCGGCAACCATTGCAACCGGAAGCGTCGGTATTTTCCACGGCATGAAATCCTATTTCTGTCAAGACGAATTCGGACAGATTGCACCGGTTTATTCTATCTCGGCGGGACTTGACTATCCGGGTATCGGTCCGGAGCACGCTTACCTGCATGATACGGGCAGGGCAGAATATGTGCCGGTGACGGACGATGAGGCGGTTGCGGCATTTGAATATATGGCAAGGACGGAGGGCATCATCTGTGCCATCGAGAGTGCCCACGCCATAGCGCATGTGCAGAAAATAGCGGGCAGTATGGACAAAGATGACATTATTATCGTCAATATTTCCGGCAGGGGAGATAAGGATGTCGCGGCGATAGCAAGATACAGAGGGAGGAATATTCATGAGTAAAATCACGGAAGCATTTGCGAACGGCAAGGCATTTATTGCGTTTTTGACGGCGGGAGACCCGACTGCAGAATGTACGGTAAACTATATTTTGGAAATGGAAAAGGCGGGGGCGGATTTGATTGAAATCGGCATACCCTTTTCAGACCCCACCGCGGAGGGCGTGGTAATTCAAGAGGCAAGCCTGCGCGCCTTAAAGGGCGGCATGACGACGGAAGGCGTATTTCAGATTGTGGAAGAGGTCAGAAAAAAGTCGCAGGTGCCGCTGGCGCTGATGACCTATTTAAATCCGGTTTTCCACTATGGATATGAGGCGTTTTTTTCCCGCTGTCAAAGCCTGGGTGTAGACGGTATCATTGTCCCGGACCTTCCTTTTGAAGAAAAAGGAGAAGCGGAAGAGGTTGCGGCACGTTTTGGCGTTGATGTGGTTTCCCTGATTGCGCCTACCTCGAAGGAGCGGATACGGATGATAGCAAAAGAAGCGAAAGGTTTTATTTATGTCGTGTCCTCCATGGGCGTGACCGGCGTGCGCAGCAAAATCACAACAGATATAGCCGGTATGGTAAAGGAAATCAGGGCAGTGACGGATACGCCCTGTGCCATTGGCTTTGGAATCAGTACACCCGAGCAGGCGGCAGAAATGGCGGGCTATGCAGATGGCGTCATTGTGGGAAGCGCCATTGTAAAACTGATAGAAAAAAACGGTGCAAATGCGGAGGAAGAACTATACCGTTACGTGAGCTCTATGAAGGCGGCTATAAAATAAATGTAAGAGTGTCAATTTAAGAGTTGACAAAGTCGGCTGGCATGGGTATAATAAATCAGTGTGTGAAAACGAAAGCGTGTAGATGCTTTCGCCAGGAGCAGGCTATGTTACTTAATTTGACTGACGTATTGACATCTGAAGGAAAAACGAGGTCGGAAGAGATTGCTGTTGAAATGACTGCATTTGAAAGCCGCATGGGGCGTTTCCCAATCGTGGAAAAAACGCCGCTGTACCTGAATCTCAGCAACGTGGGAGAGGGTAAGGCAGAGCTTTGCGGACATGTGGAATTGACACAGCTTATGGATTGCGACCGCTGCCTGAAGGAAGTTCCCGTACAGATTACACTGGATTTTACAAGGATCGTGGCAGTAACGGACGGGGAGCTTTCTGATGAGAGTGATTTGGAATTGATAAACGGCTGTCAGTTGGACATAGAATCACTGGTATACAACGAGCTTTTGATGAACCAGCCTGAGAAGGTACTTTGTAAGCCGGATTGCAAGGGAATTTGTAAGAAGTGTGGCAAGGACCTGAATGAAGGGGATTGTGGATGCGATACCTTTGTACCGGATCCCCGCATGGCGGTGTTACAAGATATCTTTAACGCAAATAAGGAGGTGTAACGATGTCTATTTGTCCCAAGAATAAAACTTCTAAGTCAAGAAGAGATAAGAGAAGAGCAAACTGGAAGATGAGTGCTCCCACATTAGTGAAATGCAGCAAATGCGGCGCATTAATGATGCCTCACAGAGTATGCAAGGCTTGTGGTTCTTACAATAAAAAAGAAATCATCAGCATGGACTAAGCGTAAAGGCAAAGAGGAATCAAGGAATTTGTGAAATACAATTCCTTGATTTTTTTATTTATCCAATTTATTTTAGGTATAACTAATTTTTGAGGAAAACACATGATAGAATTAAAAGGAAAGTATAACGAAGCTAAGATTTTTACAGATGTTGTAGACGAAGCATCCATTTCGCAGGTGCTTCTTTTGCTGAATCAGGAATTTGTGTCCGGCAGTAAGATTAGATTGATGCCGGATATTCATGCAGGCGCTGGCTGTACGATTGGAACCACTATGACAATTACAGATAAGATTGTGCCTAATTTAGTGGGAGTCGATATCGGATGCGGAATGGAAACCATTAAAATTAAGGAAAAGCATATAGAACTGCAAAAGCTGGATAAGCTGATTTATGATAAAATTCCGTCCGGATTTCATGTGCGGGAGAAGACCCATAGATATTTTGAAGAAATCAATCTTGATGATTTGTACTGCTATAAGCATATAAATCCTGAAAGAGCAGAGAAAAGTCTGGGCACACTGGGTGGAGGCAATCATTTTATAGAAGCAAATAAAGATGATGAGGGCAATATTTATGTGGTGGTACATTCCGGCAGCCGCCATTTGGGACTCGAGGTGGCCGGTTACTATCAAGAGCAGGGGTACAGAACGTTAAATGGCTCTACACAAATTCCGAAACAGCTGGCGTATGTGTCGGGAGAGCTTTTTAAACAATATATTCATGATATGAAAATTGTGCAAAGATACGCAGAATTGAACCGACAGGCAATGATGGATGAAATTGTGAAGGGGATGAAGCTTCATGTTATGGAGCAATTTACAACGATTCATAATTATATTGATACAGATGCCATGATTTTAAGAAAGGGCGCGGTAGCTGCAGGGAAAGGCGAAAAATTACTGATTCCGATCAATATGAGAGATGGCTCTTTGGTCTGTGTCGGCAAAGGAAATGATGATTGGAATCAGTCGGCTCCGCATGGTGCAGGACGCCTGATGAGCAGAGCGGCAGCAAAAGAATCTTTTACAGTATCAGAATTTAAAAATCAGATGAGTGGAATTTATACAACATCTGTAAATAAGGATACTTTAGATGAATGTCCGATGGCTTACAAAGGGATGGATGATATTGTAAACAATATCGGCGATACCGTCGAGATTATGCAGGTTATAAAGCCAATATATAATTTCAAAGCCGGTGGCGAATGAATTGCGGTAAAATAATAAAATAGTAGACATTAAATCGTATTCATGATATACTCTTATCTACACACAGTTACATAACATATACACAAAGAAGGAGGTGACAGGATGACAGATAACAAAAAACTGGATTTGATTCTGGAAAAAGTGAACAGTCTGGATGAAAAGGTAAACCGTTTAGATGAGAAGGTGAACGGCCTTGACAAGAAGGTGAGCAGCCTGGATGAAAGGGTAAATAGTCTTGAAGGCGACATGAAGGAAGTCCGGCAAAGGGTGACCAAAACCGATATGACACTGGAAAATGAGATTCGCGTGAATATTCAGCGCATAGCCGAAGGCCATCTTGATTTATCCAGAAAATTGGACGACTGTGTCAAAATTTCAAGTGATATCAAAGCAAAACAGGAAATACAGGATATTTATATTAACATGCACAATAGTAAATTGAAGGCACTGTGACAATCTTTCTATACTAAAATCTGATTCTAAAATCTATCATATTTCATTATTTCATCAAATTATCAGGAAAAAATTCTCCACTTTGCTTTCGTATTGACAGAACTCTCCAAAAAGATTATTGTATTTGAAGAAAATCGAATTAAGGGGGAGAGGGAACATGGACAATATGTCTGTTATACGGGCAAAAGAAGGTTTTGCACCGGTACGTAAGAGGGGAATCAGCGGCAGTACGCTGAAAATAATTGCGATTATTGCCATGCTGACAGATCATATCGGCGCAGTGGTGGTATATGGGTTTTGGCGGCAGGCATGGGATAACAGATGTCTGGAAATTATATACTATGTCATGCGGCTTTTGATTGGGCGTATTGCATTTCCTATCTTTTGTTTCCTTTTGGTGGAGGGATTCAACCACACGCACAATGCAGTAAAATACGCAGTGAGACTGTTTCTGTTTGCACTGATTTCCGAAATTCCGTTTGACCTTGCGGTTAAGGGAAGGATGTTTGCACCGGAATCTCAGAATGTATTTTTTACGCTGTTTATCGGCCTGCTGGTCATGATGGCATACAGGGGGATTGCGGAGAAACTGAAGGCAGCTGTGTGGATAAAGCTTATCCTGTATGTCGTGGCGCTTGGGGCGGGCATGGGACTTGCATTCTGTCTGAAAACGGACTATGATGCAATCGGTGTCGGGTGCATTATGGCGTTGTATATTTTTCGGAAAAATAAGGCGGCCCAGATTACTGCGGGATGTGCAGGTTTTTTTGCAAGCTGTTTTTTTACAGGCGGCAGCGAACTGACTGCGCCGCTTGCGTTTATTCCCATCGCTTTTTATAATGGAGAAAGGGGACTGAAAATAAAATATTTTTTCTACCTGTTTTATCCCATCCATCTGCTGGTTTTATATTTTATCGCATATTTTCTGGGATTGATTTAGGGTAAAGCCTTTTTTGGACTTGATTTTTATATAGTCGTTTAGTATAGTAAAAAAGGAATGGAATTTAAACGAAAGGGAGAAACGAAATGGCGGATATGGTAAATGTAGCAGTGGATGCCATGGGAGGTGACAATGCACCCGGAGAGATTGTAAAAGGAGCCGTCGAAGCAGTAAATGCCGATGAGCGCGTAAAGATTTTTCTCGTGGGACGCAGGGAGGCGATTGAGAAAGAGCTTGCAGGACAGACATATGACAGTGCGAGAGTGGAGATCGTACATGCCGAAGAGGTGATAGAGACGGCAGAGCCGCCTGTTATGGCAATACGCCGCAAGAAGGATTCTTCCATTGTAAAGGCGATGCATATGGTGAAGGATGGAACCTGTGACGCTTTCGTATCGGCTGGCTCGACCGGAGCGGTTTTAGTTGGCGGACAGGTATTGGTAGGGCGCATTAAAGGCGTGGAGAGACCGCCGCTTGCTCCCCTGATTCCGACGGAAAACGGGGCAGCGCTGCTGGTTGACTGCGGCGCCAATGTAGATGCAAGACCTTCCCATCTGGTACAGTTTGCAAAAATGGGTTCCGTATACATGGAAAATGTTATGGGAGTTCACAACCCAAGGGTAGGAATCGTCAATATCGGAGCGGAAGAGGAGAAAGGAAACGCGTTGGTAAAGGAAACCTTTCCGCTTTTAAAAAACTGTCCGGAAATCAACTTCATCGGCAGTGTGGAGGCCAGAGACATTCCCGCGGGAGTGGCGGACGTAATTGTCTGTGAGGCATTTGTGGGCAATGTTGTCCTAAAGCTTTATGAAGGCGTTGGCGCTACGCTGATTAAAAAGGTAAAGACAGGTATGATGAGCAGCCTGAGAAGTAAGATAGGCGCATTTCTGGTAAAACCGGCATTAAAGAAGACCTTGAAGGCGTTTGATTTGGAGGAATACGGCGGTGCTCCCATGCTTGGGTTAAACGGTCTTGTAGTAAAAACACACGGAAGCTCAAAGGCAGTGGAAATCAAAAACTCTGTTTTGCAGTGTGTAACATTTAAAGAACAGAGAATTAATGATAAAATAAAAGAAAAAATTACACTAGAAGATTAAGAAAGGGAAATGAAGTATGGAATTTGAGAAACTGAAAAAAGTCATTGCGGAAGTATTAAATGTGGATCCTGAGGAAATCACGCCGGAGTCAACTTTTATGGATGATTTGGGTGCGGATTCTCTGGATGTTTTTCAGATTATTATGGGCATCGAGGAGGAATTTGATATCGAGATTCCCGCAGAGAAGGCTGAGAAGATTTCTACCGTGGAAGAAGCGGTGGAATTAATTAAAAATGCAGTTAATTACTAAAAAAAGAGTAACTTTAAGGTATTCCTGTGTACCGTCTGCTGTCTATAAGGCAAAGTGTACAGCTTTATTGCTCAGAAGCGAAGCGGTATCAGGAATACTTTGTTTATGAAATGGAAACACAGAGGAATATGTTATGATGCCCCTATATATGCCGGAGGAACTGGAAAACAGAATCGGTTATCACTTTCATAACCAGGCGCTTTTAAAACAGGCGCTTACGCACAGCTCGTTCAGCAATGAACAGAAAATCAACAAAAAGCCGCATTACGAGAGGCTGGAGTTTTTGGGCGATGCGGTGCTGGAACTGGTGACAAGTGACTTTTTGTACCACAAATATCCGGATATGGCGGAGGGAAAGCTTTCCAAGACAAGAGCGTCCATGGTATGTGAGTCGTCGCTTGCCCTTTGCGCCGAAGAATTGGATTTGGGTAGTTTTTTGCTGCTGGGTAAAGGTGAAGAGAGCGACAGGGGCAGGATTAAGGCTTCTATTATCGCGGACGTGATGGAGGCAATCATCGGAGCCATTTATCTTGATGGGGGAATGGAGCCGGCAAAGGCGCATATTTATCGTTTTGTGCTTTCAGATTTGGAGCACAAGACTTTGTTTTACGACAGCAAGAGCAATCTGCAGGAATATATTCAGAAAAACTTGAAAAAGGAATTTCATTACGAACTGATAGGCGTATCGGGACCGGAGCATGATAAAACCTTTCAGGTTGAGGTTCTGATGGAAGGCATCCGGCTGGGAAGCGGACAGGGAAGAACCAAAAAGGCTGCAGAACAGAAGGCTGCTTATGAAGCGTTATTAAAATTCAAGGCGGCAGGGAAGGAATCGGATTCATGTATTTAAAAAGTATTGAGGTATACGGCTTTAAGTCCTTTGCCAACAAAATAACATTCCGCTTTCACAATGGTATTACAGGTATTGTGGGACCGAACGGGAGCGGAAAAAGCAATGTGGCGGACGCGGTGCGCTGGGTGCTCGGAGAGCAGCGAATTAAGCAGCTTCGCGGTGCTTCCATGCAGGATGTCATTTTCTCGGGAACAGAAACCAGAAAACCTTTAAGCTATGCTTATGTGGCAATTACACTGGACAATGCAGACCATCAGCTTGCCATTGATTACGATGAAGTGACGGTTGCAAGAAGAATATACCGTTCCGGAGAAAGTGAATATCTGATTAATGGATCCGCATGCAGGCTGAAGGATGTCAATGAGCTGTTTTATGATACGGGTATCGGTAAAGAGGGATATTCCATCATCGGGCAGGGACAGATAGATAAGATACTGAGTGGAAAGCCCGAGGAGAGAAGGGAGCTTTTTGACGAGGCTGCCGGCATTGTAAAGTTTAAGCGAAGGAAATACGCAGCGCAGAAAAAACTGGAGGATGAAAAGGCGAATCTGGTGCGTGTAAACGATATTCTTTCGGAGCTGGAGAAGCAGGTGGCGCCGCTGGAAAAGCAGTCGGAAACGGCGAAGGTTTACTTAAAAAAGAAAGAAGAATTAAAAACGCTGGACGTGAATATGTTCTTACTGGAGCATAACCGTTTAAAAGAGCAGCTACTGTCGGCGGAAGAGAAATATGCGGCTGCAGCAGGAGAACTGGAAAGCACCGGCAAAAAATACGAGAGCATTAAGGAAGAATACGAGAAAATCCAGAACGATATTGAACTTCTGGAACAGACGATAGAGCAGGCGCGGACAAGCCTGACGGATACCTCGGTTCTGCGCGGCAAGCTGGAGGGTGAAATCAATGTCTTAAAGGAGCAGCTTCATTCCGCAGGGGAAAACGAGCAGCATTTAAGGCACAGGCAGGAGAGCGTACAGGCTGAAATTGATGCAAAAAATCTGGACAGAGATAAGATACTGAAGGAAAAGCAGGATATCGACGGACAGGTTGCAGAGATAACGGCAGAAAGAGACAAGGTGCGGCTGGCACTGGAGCAGGTGCAGAACCGGATTCAGGAGCTGAACGACAGCATTGAGAACGGTAAAAATACAATTATCGGCGAACTGAATCAGCGCGCTACCATAAAGTCAAAGCTGGGACGCTACGATACCATGCTGGAGCAGATTGCCATCAGAAAGGCAGAACTGAATTCCAGACTTCTCCGTGCGAAATCGGACGAGGCAGCAAGGGAGGACAGCATCCGCCAGCTTGAGCAGCAGTTTGAGGAAATTACACAGACGCTTGCCGCTATGAATAAGCAGACGGAAAGCATGGAAAAGGAGCTTGTGGGGCTGCGGGAGACGCTTGCGGGGAAAGATGCCGCACTGCGGGAGGCACAGGAGCAGTACCATCAGGAAAAATCAAAACTGGATGCCCTTTCCAATCTGACAGAGCGTTACGAGGGCTACGGCGGAAGCGTTAAGCGGGTGATGGAACAGAAGGATACCGAGAAGGGCATCGTAGGCGTTGTGGCAGATATTATTAAGGTGGAAAAACGCTATGAAACTGCCATTGAGACGGCGCTCGGCGGCAATATACAGAATATTGTGACGGATGATGAGGAAACCGCCAAGAGAATGATAGGTTTCTTAAAGAAAAATAAGCTGGGGCGGGCCACTTTTCTGCCGCTTACCAGCATCACAAACCCGCAGGAGTTTAAAAATCCGGAAGCACTTACGGAAAAAGGCGTTATCGGGATGGCGGACGGTCTGGTGCAGACGGAGGAGCGCTACAGAAATGTGGCGAGAGCTATGTTAGGGCGCATTGTGGTGGTAGATAATGTGGACAATGCGGTCAAAATCGCCAGAAAGTTCGACTATGGAATCCGTATGGTGACATTAGAGGGCGAGCTTTTGGTGCCCGGCGGCGCAATCAGCGGCGGCGCTTTTAAAAATAACAGCAATCTTCTGGGCAGACGGCGTGAGATTGAAGAGCTGGAGAAAAAAACAGAAAAGCTCCTTGCATCTGTGACGACATTTGGCAGGGAAATTGAAGAAACAAAGGAGAAGCGCAACAAACTCAGGCTGGAGATTGAGGCACATAAAGCGGAGATACAGAGGAAATTCCTGGAGCAGAATACAGTTCGTTTAAATGTGGAAGCTGCCAAGGAAAAAATGGAAGAGGCGGAAGCCGGTTCACGTTCCCTGAAAAATGAGGAGCAGGAAATCGAAAAGCAGATATTGGATATCAAGGGCAGCAAGGAGGAAATCAGGCAGGAACTGGAAGAATCTGAAAAGCTGGAAAAATCAGCAGAGAAACAGATTGTAGACTGCCAGAAGGAGCTTGAGGAGCGCAGGGAGGAAGAAACCGAAAGCGCAGCCAAAGTGTCGGAGTGGGACATGAAGGTGGAAAAAATGCTGCAGATGCAAGGGTTCCAGCAACAGAATGTGGATCGTATCAGCGGTGAAATCAAGCGGTTTGAGGCGGAACTTGCTGAAATAGAGGGCGGTCTTTCGGACAATGTCCGCAATGTGGAGGAAAAGACGAAAAATATTTCGGAAATTGAAAAGACAATTGCTGCTTCCCACACGACGCAGGAACAGTCCAGACAGGAACTTTCCGACAATATTGCCAGAAAGGAAGAACTCTCCGCAAAGCAGAAGAATTTCTTTGCGGAAAGAGAAGCGATTGCAGAGCAGATGACCTCCCTCGACAAAGAGGTGTACCGCCTGAATTCCCAAAAGGAAAAATTTGAGGAGGCGATGGAAACCCAGATAAACTATATGTGGGATGAGTATGAAATTACGTTGTCCGACGCCGCTTCCATCCGCAATGAAGAGATGACGGATCTTTCTGCCATGAAGCGGGAAATCACTTCTTTAAAGGAGCAGATTAAGAAACTGGGAGATGTAAATGTCAACGCCATTGAGGATTATAAAAATCTGATGGAGCGTTACACATTTTTAAAGAACCAGCATGATGATTTGGTAGAGGCAGAGAAGACCTTAGAGGGTATTATCACGGAGCTGGATACTGCCATGCGCAAGCAGTTCCATGAAAAATTCGGTGAGATAAACAGAGAGTTTGACAAGGTGTTCAAGGAACTGTTCGGCGGCGGCAAGGGAAGCCTTGAACTGATGGAGGACGAGGATATTTTAGAGGCGGGCATCCGCATCATCGCCCAGCCGCCCGGAAAGAAACTGCAGAATATGATGCAGTTGTCCGGTGGGGAAAAAGCGCTTACCGCCATTGCACTGCTTTTTGCCATTCAAAACCTGAAGCCGTCGCCTTTCTGCCTTTTAGATGAAATCGAGGCGGCGCTGGACGAGTCCAATGTAGGGCGTTTTGCCAAGTATTTACATAAGCTCACAAAGAACACGCAGTTTATCGTCATTACCCATAGGAGAGGCACCATGGAAAAGGCTGACAGGCTTTACGGCATCACCATGCAGGAAAAAGGCGTGTCGGCGCTTGTGAGTGTCAACTTGATAGATAAGGATTTGGATGATTAGAAGGAGGTCATTTTGAGCGAGGAAAAGAAAGGCTTTTTTGCCAGACTGAAATCCGGTCTGCAAAAGACCAGAGACAATATTGTCCGCGGAATTGATTCCGTATTCAGCGGATTTTCAGCAATTGATGAAGATTTTTATGAGGAGCTGGAAGAAATCCTCATCATGGGAGATATCGGTGTCAACGCTACCATGCAGATTGTGGAGCGTCTGAAGACGCAGGTAAAAGAGCAGCATATCAAAGAGCCTTCCGAATGCAAGAAACTGCTGATTGAGAGCATCAAGGAGCAGATGCAGGTGGGGGAGACGGCGTATGATTTTGAAAAGGAACAGTCGGTCATTATGGTCATTGGCGTCAACGGCGTGGGCAAGACCACCTCGGTCGGCAAGCTGGCGGGCAAGCTGAAGGATAACGGCAGGCGTGTGCTGATAGCGGCGGCGGATACTTTCAGGGCAGCGGCAGGCGAACAGCTCAGGGAGTGGGCAGACAGGGCTGGCGTCGACATGATTGGCGGCAGCGAGGGCTCCGATCCGGCAAGCGTGGTATTTGATGCGGTTTCAGCAGCAAAGGCGCGCAGGGCGGATGTGCTGCTGATTGATACGGCCGGCAGGCTGCACAACAAGAAGAACCTGATGGAAGAGTTGAAAAAGATGAACCGCATCATCGACAGGGAATATCCCAATACCCACAGGGAAAATTTGATTGTGCTGGACGGCACCACCGGACAGAATGCGCTTGCGCAGGCGAGGGAGTTTGGTTCCGTGGCGGAACTGACGGGGATCATACTTACCAAAATGGACGGCACAGCCAAAGGCGGCATTGCGGTGGCAATTCAGTCAGAGTTGAATGTGCCGGTGAAATATATCGGCGTGGGAGAAACCATAGAAGATTTACAGAAGTTTAACGCAGAGGAATTTGTGAACGCTCTGTTTGATATACCGGAGAGCGTTTCTGAGTAAAGAGAGGCAAAAAGATGGAAGAAAAAATGTTGACACTGGAAAAATTTGAGGAGGCTTCCGAAGTCGTAAAGCGGGTTACTTTGGAAACCAAGCTGGTTTACAGCGATTATCTGAGCGCCCAGACCGGAAACAAGGTTTACCTGAAACCTGAAAACATGCAGTTTACGGGAGCCTATAAGGTGCGCGGCGCATATTATGCCATGAGCACGCTTTCTGAGGAGCAGCGGATGAAGGGCGTCATCACGGCGTCTGCCGGAAACCATGCGCAGGGCGTTGCCTATGCAGCCAAAAGCTATGGAGTAAAGGCAACCATTGTGATGCCGACGACCACGCCGCTCATGAAGGTAAACCGTACCAAGAGCTATGGAGCGGAGGTTGTGCTTTATGGCGATGTTTATGACGAGGCGTGCGCTAAGGCATACGAACTGGCAGAGGAAAACGGTTATACTTTTATTCATCCCTTCAACGACTTGACGGTTGCCACGGGACAGGGAACCATCGCGATGGAAATTTTTAAAGAGCTTCCTCTTGTGGACTATATTCTGGTGCCGATTGGCGGCGGCGGTCTTGCAACCGGTGTTTCCACGCTGGCCAAGCTTCTCAATCCTAAGATCAGGGTAATCGGAGTGGAGCCGGCAGGAGCAAACTGTATGCAGGAATCCCTTAAGGAAGGGAAAGTGGTGACGCTGCCCGGCGTCAATACCATAGCGGACGGTACGGCGGTAAAGACGCCCGGCGATAAATTGTTTCCCTACATACAGCAGAATCTGGATGACATCATAACGGTAAAAGACGAGGAACTGGTCGGCGCTTTCCTTGATATGGTGGAAAATCATAAGATGGTGGTAGAAAATTCCGGACTTCTGACGGTGGCGGCCATCAAGCATTTGGAGGTAAAGGACAAAAAAGTGGTTGCCATTTTAAGCGGCGGTAACATGGATATTATTACCATGTCCTCCGTGGTGCAGCAGGGATTGATTTTCAGGGACAGAATCTTTACGGTATCCGTACTTTTGCCGGACAAACCGGGCGAGCTCTATAAGATTTCCGGTATTGTGGCAGAACTGAACGGCAATGTCATCAAGCTGGAGCACAATCAGTTTGTATCCACCAACCGCAATGCGGCAGTGGAATTGCGGATTACCATGGAAGCGTTTGGAACAGAGCACAAAACGCAGATTATCGATGCGCTTGAGAAAGAAGGATATCGACCCAAGCTGCTGCAGACGGTGCAGACAATTTTCAGTTAAAGAACAGAATGTACTGTGATTATATTGCAAAATCCGCATATGCTATATATGCGGATTTTGTATCCGTTACATTTCCAGAAAGGACGCGCTATGAAAACAGCAACACAAAAAGAATGGCAGCAGGAAGAGCAGAAAACACCAAAGAGACGTGTGCTGGATTATCTTCTGATGACAGTATCCTGCCTTTGCTATGCGGCGGCAATCAGTCTGTTTTTGGACCCGAACAATCTGGCACCCGGCGGCGTGTCAGGTCTTTCCATTATTTTGAACCGGCTGATTCCCATCGGTGTCGGTAATCTGATTCTTATCATCAATATTCCCATACTGCTTCTGGGATTGTGGAAGTTTGGCTTTAAACTGATTTTATCCACTCTTTACTGTACGGTGTTATCTTCCCTGCTCACCAATGTGCTGAGCGGCTATGGCGCTGTGACCGAGGACCCTCTTTTGGCGGCATTGGCCGGAGCGGGAATGGTTGCGGTCGGGCTGGGCGGCGTATTTAAGGCGGGAGCGACCACAGGAGGTATGGACATTATTATTAAACTGCTGCGCCTGAAATATCCGCATATGAAGACAGGAGCGCTGTTTTTTATGACTGATGTTATGATAGTGGCAGCTTCCGTACTGGTATTTCAGGATTTGGACAGGGCGCTGTACGCGGGAATTTCAGTATTTGTCACTTCGTTTGTTTTGGATCTTGTTTTGTACGGGAGGGACGGTGCAAAGCTGATTTATATTATAAGCGACAACTCGGAAAAAATTACGGAGAGGATTTTGGCGGAACTGGATATCGGCGTTACTTACGTAAAGGGGCAGGGCGCCTACAGCGGAAAAGAGAAAAAAGTGATTATGTGCGTTATGCGGAAACAGCTTGCACCACGGGCGGAGGAGATAGTCAAGGAAGAAGATCCGGAGGCATTTATGATTATCTCAAGCGCAACGGAAATCTATGGTGAAGGCTACAAGAGTTATTTTAGTGAAAAGCTTTGAAATTTATGTGTCTTATTGTGTAAATAGTCCGAAGAATGGAGATTGTGATGGAAAATCTCGGATATGAGAAACGGGGATATCTCTACGACGATTTCAGAATGTTCCACATTGTAGATGAGGAGGAGAGGGAATATCCCTACCATTACCATGATTTTTACAAGCTGCTGATTTTTTTAAAGGGCAGCGTGACCTACAGCATAGAAGGAAAAAGCTACAGGCTGAAGCCACATGATATGGTGCTGGTGAATAAAGGGGCAATCCACAGGCCGTGGGTGGAGGCAAAGGAGCCCTATGAGCGGATTGTGTTTTATATTTCAGAGGCGTTTCTGGAAAGGCATAAGACAGCCGAATATAATCTGGAGAGATGTTTTGAAATGGCGGGAAAAGAAGGGACGGATGTTTTGAGGTTTCCGGCAATGACAAACAGCAGGCTTCTTTCCGTGATAGAAGAAATCGAAAAAAACGGACAGGAAAATGAGCAGTATGCAGCAAAACTCTATGCAAACGTTCTGTTCATGGAATTTATGATTCTGGTCAACCGCTGCTGTATGGACGGAACAGGTACATTCAACAGGGCAGTGAACTTTAACCAGAAAATGATAGACTTGATAAAATATATCGGGGAGCATTTGACAGAGGAACTTTCGATAGAAGACCTTGCAGCGCATTTTTATATCAGTAAGTTTCATATGATGCGTCAGTTTAAGGAGGAAACGGGATATACCATTCATCGGTACATAACGGAAAAAAGAGTGCTTTTAGCAAAGAGTCTGATGGCTGCGGGAGTCCCGCCGACGCAGGCTTGTTATCAGTCGGGATTTCGGGATTATTCAACCTTCTTGCGGGCGTACAAGAGAAGACTGGCCCAAAACCCGTCAGAAAACAAATATTGAATCGATGCCCGAAAAAGCGGGCAGGGAGGTATAAATATGTCATACGAAAAATATAGCAATGCTTTAAAGGCGGCGCAGAAGGAGTATCGTGCCCGCCTGCTGAAGGGGGATTATCCTTATCTGCCGGCGTTAGATGAGATTTTATCTTATGTGAAGGTAGAATATGAGGTGAGCCTTGGACTGTGCGAGGTGCCTCTGGAATTGATTGTGGGAACCAGAACGAGGGGCAGAACCAACGCTTTTGCCGCTAATTTTATGCCTCTTCTGGATCCATACTCTGAATTTGCCAATAAATGGATACGCTTATACACTTCCATGCAGGAGGAGGGACTGCGGGATCCGGTGAAAGTTTATGAGTTTATGAACCGGTTTTATGTGTTGGAGGGTAATAAGCGAATCAGCGTTTTGAAATATCTGGATTCATACAGCGTGCCCTGCAACGTGATTCGGGTCGTTCCCAAGCGCAGTGACACGAAAGAAAATATCATTTATTATGAATTTTTGGATTTCTATGAAATTACCAATGTGAATTATATTTATTTCAGCGAGACCGGCAGATTTGCCAGGCTTCTGGCGCGGATCGGCACGCCGAAGGGAGAAAAATGGACTTTTGATGACCGCATAGAATTTAATAATGTTTACATCTCTTTCCGGAAGGCGTTTGAGTCGAAAGGCGGAAAAAAACTGCCGATTACAGTAGGCGATGCGCTGTTGGCATTTCTTACCGTGTACGGCTATCAGGAGACGAAGCAAAAGACGGTACAGGAGATTAAAAAAGACCTTTCCAATATTTGGGACGAATTTTTGGTGCTGACGGAAGAGCAGTCGATAGAGCTGTCCATGGAGCCTTCCAAAAAGGAGAGTTCCCACAATATATATAAAAACCTGCTGAACCTGATTCTTCCGGACAATATGAACAAGGTTAAGATTGCATTTTTATATGAGAAAACCCACAGAGCCTCAAGCTGGACCTACAGTCATGAGCTTGGGAGGCTGTATTTGGAAAATGTATTTCCCGGGCAGGTGGAGACGAAGGCATTTGAGAATGTCATTGCCGGTGAAAATGATATGGAGATGATGGAGCAGGTTATCAAGGACGGCTATAATGTGCTTTTTACCACGACTCCGGTGATGATACCTGCCAGCTTAAAGATTGGAGCAAACCACCCGAATGTGAAGATTTTGAACTGTTCCTTGAATACTCCTCATCCTACCCTGCGGACTTATTACGGCAGAATGTATGAGGCGAAATTTCTGGCAGGCGTCATTGCAGGCTCCCTGACGACCACGGGCAAGCTGGGCTATATTGCCAACTATCCTATTTATGGCATGGTGGCTAATATAAATGCCTTTGCGCTGGGCGCTAAGATGGTGAATCCCAACGCCAGGGTTTATCTGGACTGGAGCACTCTGAAAGACAAGGAAGTGGAAATTGTCAATGACCCTGAAATTAATTATATCATGGATCAGGATATGAATTCACCCGGCAGCGCTTCCCGACGGTTCGGGCTTTACCATATCAATGAGGGAGCGCCGGATAATCTGGCCATGACGACATGGCATTGGGGAAAGCTTTACGAAAAGATTGTCCGCACTATATTGAATGGAACATGGAAAGATGACGATGCTGCCATAGGAAACCGTGCCATCAATTACTGGTGGGGCATGTCCGCCGGTGTGGTTGATCTGATTTGTTCCCAGGATTTGCCACAGGGGACGAAGCGGCTGGTGGATTTGCTGCGCAGCAATATCTGTGCGGATGTTCTGGTTCCCTTTTCCGGTGAAATGCTGGCGCAGGATGGAACGGTGATGAATAAAGCAGATCAGATTATTTTACCGAAAGATATTATTACAATGGACTGGCTGGCAGAAAATGTGGTAGGAAGCATCCCTTCCATTTCAGATTTGACAAAAGAGGCGCAGGCAGTTACCAAAATACAGGGATTGAGCGGTTTGGAGGCGTCCGAAGCCTGATTATTTACAAATGAGAGAATGAAAGAAGAAATGGGAACGTCTAATGAAAATTTTGGCAATTGCTGATCAGGAATCAAAATTATTGTGGGACTATTTTGACAAGAGTTATCTGGAGGGAATCGATTTGATCCTCTCCTGTGGAGATTTAAAGCCCCAGTATTTATCCTTTCTGGCTACCTTTACACATGCGCCGGTTTTGTATGTACATGGCAATCATGACGACAGGTATGCCGACACGCCGCCTGATGGCTGTATCTGCATTGAGGATAAAATCTATGTGCATAAAGGCGTCCGGATTTTGGGGCTTGGGGGATCCATGCGCTATAAGCCCGGCGCGCACCAGTACACGCAGGCGCAGATGCACCGGCGTGTGCGAAGGCTGTGGTGGAAGCTGAAATACAATCGGGGCTTTGATATTCTGCTGACCCATTCGCCGGCTTATCAGTTTAATGATGGGAATGATCTGCCACACAGAGGCTTTGCCGCATTCTGTACCCTGCTTGACAAATACAAACCGGCATTTTTTGTGCATGGACATGTACATTTGAATTATGGCGCTAAAATTCCGCGTCTGTCCACTTATAACGAGACGCAGGTTATCAACGCATACGAAAAATATATTTTTGAGATCGACGTGTAAGAAAATAGGCCAACTTAGTAGTAAAAACGCTTTATCTGTAGAATGCATGTTAAAATTTGGTTGTAATCATTATTACAGCAAAAGAAAAGGAGGACATGCAATGGACAACAGAAAATATCTGCGCAGAATGAAAGAGCTACGCGAGGATCACGACTATGGGCAGAAACAGGTGGCAGCGGTCTTGCAAATCGATCAGAGGGTGTATTCGAGGTACGAGACCGGGCGGAATGTGCTGCCGGTAGCCATGGTTTACGGGCTGTGCGAGCTTTATGGCGTATCATCGGATTATCTGCTGGGGATAAGTGACAAGAAGTAAATCGGAAACAAAAAGGCGTGTCAAGAAAAAATACTTGACACGTCTTTTCTTTTGTAGTACACTTGCTAAGGTGTCGCGGAGAAATCGTGGAAGGACACGTGGAAAATGGAAAAGATTTTTGAACAGGGGCTTTTGTATGATTTTTACGGAGAGCTTCTGACGGAGCATCAGCGCAGGATTTATGAAGAAGCGGTATACAACGATATGTCCCTTTCGGAGATTGCCGAGGAAGAAGGCATCAGCAGGCAGGGCGTTCACGATTTGATAAAGCGCTGTGACAAAATACTGAGCGGATACGAAGAAAAACTGCATTTGGCAGCACGTTTTGCCGAGGCAAAGAAGACGGTGGGTGAGGCGCTTAAGCTGACGGAAGCGGAGCTTGTAAGCGAGGACGGAGAAACGTCAGAGGACAGTCTTTTGGAGATAAAGAGGCTTTTGAACAGGCTTCTGGAAGAATTGTAACGGCAGATACAGGGAGTGCATATGGCATTTGAGAGCTTAACAGATAAACTGCAAAATATATTTAAAGGCTTACGGGGCAAGGGACGCCTGACGGAAGAGGATGTCAGAAACGCGCTGAAGGAAGTGAAAATGGCGCTTTTGGAAGCGGACGTAAACTTTCGTGTGGTAAAACAGTTTGTAAAGTCTGTCGAGGAACGCGCGGTGGGAGCCGATGTGTTAAACGGCTTAAATCCCGGGCAGATGGTCATCAAAATCGTAAACGAAGAGATGATTGCCCTGATGGGTTCTGAGACCACGGAGATACAAATGCAGCCCGGCAAAGCCATCACCGTTATTATGATGGCGGGTCTTCAGGGTGCAGGTAAGACAACCACAACTGCAAAAATAGCGGGAAAGCTTAAGAAAAAAGGGAAGAAAACGCTTTTGACGGCATGTGACATTTATCGGCCCGCGGCGATTGAGCAGTTAAAGGTAAACGGTGCAAAGCAGGAAGTAGACGTCTTTTCCATGGGAACAGGGCATAAGCCTGTGGACATTGCCAAGGCGGCCTTGGAGCATGCAGCAAAGAACGGACATAATGTCGTGATTCTGGATACTGCGGGCCGGCTGCATATCGATGAGGACATGATGGCGGAGCTTCAGGAAATCAAGTCCGAGATAGAAGTACATCAGACTTTGCTGGTGGTGGACGCCATGACCGGACAGGATGCGGTCAATGTGGCGAAGGAATTTGACGAAAAAGTCGGAATAGACGGCGTGGTGCTGTCCAAGATGGACGGCGATACCCGCGGCGGTGCGGCGCTTTCCGTAAAGGCTGTGACGGGCAAGCCGATTCTGTATGTAGGTATGGGAGAAAAGCTCTCCGATTTGGAACAGTTTTATCCGGACAGAATGGCAAGCCGTATTTTGGGAATGGGAGATGTCCTGTCGTTTATCGACAAGGTACAGGCCAATATAGATATTGATGCGGACAAAGAAAAAGAAATGGCTGACCGCATGAAAAAGGGTAAGTTCGATTTCGAAGATTACCTGGAGAGCATGAAGCAGATGAAAAAGCTTGGTGGGCTTTCCGCCATACTGGGCATGATGCCGGGTATGGGAGGTAAACTGAATGATATCGAGTCCATGGTTGACGATAAGCAGCTTGCCCACATGGAGGCGATTGTGCTTTCCATGACGCCCGCAGAAAGAAGGAACCCCAAGCTTTTAAATCCGCAGAGAAAGCACAGGATTGCAAAAGGCGCTGGTGTGGATATTGCGCAGGTAAACCGCTTTATCAAACAGTTTGAGCAGAGTCAGAAGATGATGAAGCAGTTTGGCGGCGGTAAGAGAAAAGGCTTTGGAATGGGCGGGTTCCCGGGCTTTGGCGGTAAGGGAAGATTTCCCTTCTAAATAATTTCAGGACGGATATGGAATTTTCTAAAGAAAAGACCTTATCATAAATAAATTAATTTAAAATTTGCGGAGGTGAATGAACATGGCAGTAAAAATCAGATTGAGAAGAATGGGACAGAAAAAGGCTCCTTATTATAGAATCGTTGTAGCAGATTCCCGTTCTCCCAGAGATGGCAGATGTATCGAAGAAATCGGTACCTACGATCCCAGCACAGAGCCGAGCACTTTCAAAATCAATGAAGAGCTGGCAAAGAAATGGCTGGCAAACGGCGCACAGCCTACAGAGGTTGTGGGCAAGCTGTTCAAGATTGCCGGCATTGAAAAATAGTGTCCTGCTAACGATGTGCCTGGAGGTGGATTATGAAGGAATTGGTTGAAGTAATTGCAAAAGCACTTGTCGATAATCCCGATGAAGTGGTGGTAACAGAAAAGACAGAAGGAAAAAATGTCACTGTAGAGCTTCATGTTGCTGCGTCCGATATGGGTAAGGTCATCGGTAAGCAGGGAAGGATTGCAAAGGCAATCCGTTCTGTCGTAAAGGCGGCGTCATCCAAAGAGAATCTGCGGGTGGATGTGGAAATCATCTAGGGAGCTGCACTTATGCAGGGGCGTTTTTAAAACGCCCCTGTTTTTACACATAATGGAAAGGGAACAAATATGGACGACGTATTGCAGGTAGGAATTATTACCTCTACGCACGGTGTCAAGGGAGAGGTCAAAGTATTTCCCACAACGGACGATACCAAACGGTTTAAGCGCTTAAAGAAGGTGCTTTTGGACACAGGAAAGGAAATGCTGCCCTTGCAGCTTGAGCATGTGAAGTTTTTTAAGAATATGGTCATACTCAAGTTTGAAGGGCTTGACAATGTCGATGACGTGGTAAAATACAGGCAGAAAAGTCTGTATGTGGAGCGAAAGGATGCAGTAAAACTTCAAAAAGACGAGTATTTTATTGCGGATTTGATTGATATAGAGGTATTTACGGAGGATGGAACCCACCTCGGCAGGCTTACGGATGTCATTACGACGGGAGCCAACGATGTGTATGCTGTTAAATTGGCAGAGAGCAGTCTTGCCGGTGAAAATGCGGGGAAGGAGATTTTGATTCCCGCTATCAGACAGTGCATTTTAGACGTAGATACGGAAGAGAAAAAAATGACGGTACATTTGCTGGAAGGGTTGCTTGACATATGAATTTCCATGTATTGACGCTGTTCCCTGAGATGGTGGAGGCAGGTCTTTCGGAAAGCATCATCGGAAGGGCGGCAGCAAAGGGCCTCATCGGTATCAATGCAGTCAATATCCGCGATTTTACCGATGATAAACACAAAAAAACAGACGACTATATTTACGGCGGCGGCGCGGGACTTTTGATGCAGGCGCAGCCGGTTTATGCTGCGCATAAAAGCGTACTCGAGAAAATTGGCAGGGGCAAAGTGCGTACCGTCTATCTGACGCCGCAGGGAAAGACATTTCATCAGGGCATGGCGGAGGAATTTGCAAAGGAAGAGGATTTGATTTTCCTCTGCGGGCATTATGAAGGCATTGATGAAAGGGTTTTGGAGCGGGTGGTCACGGATTATGTGTCTCTTGGCGATTTTGTGTTGACGGGAGGCGAGCTTGCCGCCATGGTGATGATAGATGCCATCGCTAGACTGGTTCCCGATGTGCTTCACAATGACAGTTCTGTTGTGGAAGAAACTTTTTCCGGATATTTACTGGAATACCCACAGTACACCAGACCGGAGGTGTGGATGGGGGAACGTGTGCCGGAAACGCTTTTATCGGGAAACCATAAAAAGATACGGGAGTGGAGGCAGCAGAAGGCGGAGGAACGGACCCGTATAAACAGACCGGATATGTATGCCGCATACGAGAGGCTTATGCAGTGCCGCAGGGAGCTTTTACAGGACAAGCTGCATCATATGGACATGGCAGAACTCATTTTCAGGGAAAAGGCAGAGCTTCTTTATCATGACGGTGAGGGAACGCTTCTGCGGGACAGGGTGAGTGGCTGCTTTATGCTTACGGCAAAGAGCCGCGAGGCAGGCGGGCGGATACTGGATACATTTTTGGGTTCGGGAAAGGAAATACCGGGGCTTTGGGCGGTGCATCAGGACTTTTTGGGAGAAGAAATAGCGAGACGGCTGCATATGACGGTTTTTCTCTGCACCAGACAGGCGGTATATACCCGCAGGGAAGCCCCGCCGTTAAAGACACAGGATATCAGGCAGCTTTCAGCAGAGCACGCAGAGGTCGTGGGGCAGTATTATTCGATGGATGACGAAGCCTATATTCGGGACAGGATTTCCCGCGGTGCCATGTATGGCATTTTTGTGGAGAATGAACTTGCGGGCTTTATCGGAGAACATGCCGAGGGCGGTATGGGGATGCTCACAGTGCTTCCTGCGTATCGGAGACGGGGACTGGCGGCGGCGTTAGAAAGCTTTTTGATTCACAAGACCCTGCAGAAAGGGTACACACCTTACTGTCAGGTGGAGGAGGGAAATGAGGCTTCCTTAAAGCTGCAGGAGAAACTTGGTCTGTATATCGCACGGGAAAATGTGTGGTGGTATAAAAAGCCGAAAAAATAATAGTTGCAAATAGAGCGCTAATATGGTAAAGTATGAATGTTGTGATAACGAGATGGTCCTCTGTTACGAATGTATTAAGAACATCCATTAGAAAAGGAGCAAAAAGATGAACGATATTATCAAGAGCATTGAAGCAGAACAGTTGAAGGAGAACGTAGACCAGTTCAACGTTGGCGATACCGTAAAGGTATACGGCAAAATCAAGGAAGGCAACCGCGAAAGAATTCAGGTATTTGAAGGAATCGTTGTAAAGCGTCAGGGCGGAAGCAGCCGCGAGACCTTTACCGTAAGAAAAACTTCCAATGGCATCGGCGTAGAGAAAACCTGGCCGTTACATTCTCCCAATGTAGAGAAGATAGAGGTAGTAAGGAGAGGTAAGGTAAGACGGGCTAAACTGAACTACTTAAAGGGTCGTGTCGGCAAGAGAGCAAAGGTAAAAGAAGTTATCAGATAATGTATGCATGTGTGAATCACACCTTTTTTGGAATTTCCGGAAAAGGTGTGATTTTTTACTGGCGGATGCCGCTTTCAGGTAGTATAATAAAAAAGAGTACGGTTTTTTAGGATAAAGGGAACGTGAATGGGAAAGCGACAGAAAGGCTTGAGCTTTTACAAAAAAAAGAAGAAAATAAGCGCTGCGCTGGTAAAGGAAATACTGGTCTGGTGCTTCGGTATTTTTGCCGCCGTTTTTATTGCATTTGTGGTGGTGTATGCAGTCGGCATGTCCACCAGTGTGATAGGCGTTTCCATGGAGCCGGAGCTGTACAATGGGCAGCGTGTACTGATTAACCGTTATGCCTATCTTCTGGCTTCCCCCGAGGTGGGAGATGTGGTGGTGTTCCTGCCGAACGGCAACCGCAATTCCCACTATTATATCAAACGTGTGGTAGCGGTGCCCGGCGACACCGTGCAGATTATAGGCGGCAGGTTATATGTCAACGGCGAACAGATTGTTGACGAGCGGTACGACAAGATGGCGGAAGCCGGAATCGCGGAGAACCCGCTTGTGCTCGGCGTAGATGAGTATTTTGTGCTGGGTGACAATCGAAACAATTCGGAGGACAGCCGCTCGGCGAATATCGGTCCCGTGCGGGGCAGGGATATTTTGGGACGTGCGTGGTTTCATATGGGCGGCGGTACAGCAGGCATGGGGTTTGTGGAATAACTGCTGAGCGTTCAGGATGACAGCAGGGCGCGTGAAAAAGAGAGGAACAGAGAAGAGACAGTCATGGATACAAATACGGCGAATGCAAATCTCAACTGGTATCCCGGTCATATGACGAAAGCAAAACGTATGATGCAGGAGGAGATTAAGCTTGTAGATTTGGTGATAGAGCTGGTGGATGCGAGAGTTCCGCTTTCCAGCAGAAACCCCGACATAGACGAACTGGGGAAAAATAAATCGCGGATTGTGCTTTTAAACAAAGCAGATTTGGCGGATGAGGAAGGCAATCGCAGATGGACGGCGTACTTTAAAGAGCAAGGCCTTCATGTGCTGGAGATGAATGCCAGAACGGGCGCCGGCGCAAAGGCAATTCAGGGGCTGGTGCAGAGTGCGTGCAAGGAGAAAATCGAACGCGACCGGAAAAGAGGTATCGTAAACAGACCGGTACGCGCCATGGTAGTGGGGATTCCCAATGTCGGCAAGTCAACTTTTATCAATTCTTTCGCAGGAAGGGCTTGTGCCAAAACCGGTAATAAACCGGGCGTGACGAAGGGAAAACAGTGGATTCGGCTGAATAAATCGTTGGAGCTTCTGGACACCCCGGGGATTTTGTGGCCGAAGTTTTCGGAGCGTGAGGTTGGGCTGCGGCTGGCATATATCGGCTCCATGAATGATGAGATTATTGTGATACAGGAGCTTGCGCTGGACTTTATTCGTCATATTGCAAAAAGATATTCGCAGGTGTTTTCGGATAGATACGGCATCCAATATCCGGAGGCGCTTTCAGAGGAAAAAGCGGCGTTGTATATTTTAGAAGAGATTGCAGAAAGCAGGAAATGCTATATGAAGGGCGGGGAGGTAGACTATGAGAAGGCGGCTTCCCTGTTGATAGAGGATTTCAGAAGCGGAAGGCTGGGAAGGATTACCTTGGAATTTCCGCAGGATGTCGTTTAAAAGAGGCATGAGCATGCGGCAGGGGAATGCCGGACAGGAAAGGCAGGAGCATACATGAAAAAAAAGAAGTTTCTAAAAGAAATTCTGAGTACAAGCCTTTATCTTTTATTTGTACTGGCGGCAGTGTATATGGTGATTGTATTTGTCGGGCAGAGGACGGTGGTACGCGGATCGTCCATGGAGCCGACACTCAGTGGAACAGATGACAATGACCCGTCAAAGCAGGGGGACAACCTGATCGTAGATAAGCTGACATACCGCTTTCATGATCCCCAAAGATTTGATATTATTGTGTTTCCCTACAGGTACACCGGTGAATTTTTTATCAAGAGGATTATCGGTCTGCCGGGGGAGACGGTACAAATCGATGAAAGCGGCTATATTTACATAAATGGCGAAGTACTGCAGGAGGGCTATGGCAAGGAGGTAATTGCCGACCCGGGCAGGGCGTTGGAGCCGGTGCAGCTTGGCGAGGACGAGTATTTTGTCATGGGTGACAACCGCAACAACAGTAAAGACAGCCGTGACCCCAGCGTGGGGAATATTCACAGAAGTGAAATTGTGGGCAGGGCGTGGATTCGGATATGGCCGTTCAGCCGTTTTGGGGTATTACAGCATCAATAAGGAGTAAAATAGAAACATGGAAAAGAAAATTTCCGAAATAAAGGTACTTTTTCAGGCAGCCGCTGTGGATGAGCTGCCTGAACTTATAGAGGCGTATAAGGCGGATGCGAGAAGTGGTGTGCAGAGCCTGATTGCCGGCGCAAAAAAGAGACAGAAGGCTGTTGCGGATGAAAAGAAACGCTTAGAGGGCATGAAGCGCTATGAATACCAGTATGCACAGGCCGGGATTATCTGCGGCATCGATGAGGCGGGCAGGGGGCCTTTGGCGGGACCTGTGGTGGCAGGAGCCGTGGTACTGCCCAAAGATTGTGATATTTTATATCTAAACGATTCCAAACAGTTATCCGAAAAAAAGAGAGAGGAACTGTATGAGATTATCATGGAAAAGGCATTGGCGGTGGGCGTCGGCTGTGCGTCTCCGGAGCGGATTGATGAAATCAATATTCTGCAGGCGACCTATGAAGCCATGCGCGAGGCGGTTGGTAAGCTCTCGGTAAAACCGGATATTCTCTTAAACGATGCGGTGACGATTCCGGGTGTGGATATCAGGCAGGTGCCGATTATCAAAGGAGATGCCAAGAGCGTGTCGATAGCGGCGGCGAGCATTATTGCCAAGGTCACCAGAGACAGGCTGATGCGGCAGTACGACAGTCTGTTTCCGAAATACGGCTTTGCGCAGAACAAGGGATATGGCGCTGCCTCTCATATCGATGCACTGAAGAAATACGGTCCCACACCGATTCACCGCAAAAGCTTTATCGGAAACTTTGTAGAGTTGTGATAAGAGGAGGGAAGTGAATGAAGCTTTCCGAAATATTTTCGGCGACATTTAAACCGGTAGACAACAAAAAAGAAAAAGTACAGACAGAAAGGACGTCGGGCAGCGGCGAGCGCATGAACAGACAGATAAAGGCACTGACGCCGGGCAGGCTTCTGCAGGGCGAGGTGGTTGGCAGAACCGGCAAAGAGGTGCAGATTAAGTTGTCGGACGACTTGGTAATCAGTGCAAAACTGGACAGGGATGTCAATGTGGAGGACGGGAAGATGCTGACCTTTGAGGTAAAGAACAATGGCAGCAGCCTGTTCTTAAGCCCGTTGTTTGCCAATACGGCAAACGCAGACAATGTCTTTAAGGCGTTGCAGATGGCGGGGCTTCCCATCAACAGTGAGACGGTGTCCATGACGGAGGCAATGATGCAGCAGGGCATGAGTGTGGACAGCAACTCGCTGCAAAGCATGTTCAGGGAAGTGTCGGCGCATCCGGAGGCGGCAGCGGCGGACGTTGTGCAGCTTCGCGGCCTGGGGATAGAAGTGACCGAAGAAAATCTGCAGCAGCTTCAAAGCTACAAGGAGCTGACGCATGAGCTGGTAAGAGGGATGACGGATGTGCTTAAAGAGCTTCCGGCGGCATTTAACGAGCTTTATGCACAGGCGCCGGATAAAGCGGTACAGATGTATCAGGCGATACTAAAAAGTTTGCTGCCGGATACTGCCGCAGATGGTCAGGTGCTTTCAGAACTGTCGAATGCCGCAGATATGGAGCAGGAAGGTCTTGCAGGCGTTTTTGAAGAGGGAGTCGTAAAACTGATAAGCGAAGAAAAGGCGGAAGTTGTTTTGGAAAACGCAACTTTAGCAGAAGAAATAGTTTCCGGTGAGGAAGGTCAGCCCCTGTTACAGACAGAGGGAGATACCTTGCAGGAGCGCTTAAGCCCGCAGGAGTTAAAAAGCTTTGCAAAGCAGCTAGCAGCGCTGCCGCAGGAAGCGTATCCGGGGCTGGAAGACTTGGCACAGGAGGTGGAGCGGGGAACGGCGGACACAACAAAGGTTCTGCATGCGCTCTCCGACATGCATCCGCCCGTGGGCAGTGAAGCTCATGCTGCGCTGGCGGAAATATTCAAGAGTGACGCGTACCAGAAACTGCTTTTGGGAGAAGCGCTGAAGCAGTGGACGATGAAGCCGGAGCAGGTGACGGGAAGCAGGGAAGTAGAAGAGGTATACAGGAAACTGGAAAAGGGACTTTCCGGCATCCGGGAAGCACTGTCAGAAAACGGTGCGGTGCAGAGCAGTGCCATGCGAAGTGCGGCAAATTTAAGTCAGAATGTGGACTTTATGAACCAGGTAAACCAAATGTATACCTATGTGCAGATTCCCTTAAAAATGCATAACGGGCATGCGAATGGAGAATTGTATGTGTATACCAATAAACGTTCTCTGGCAAACCGTGACGGCGCGGTGAGCGCGCTTCTGCATCTGGATATGGAAAACTTAGGTCCGGTGGACGTTTATGTTGCCATGCAGCAGGGCAGGGTCAATACGCGCTTTACGTTAAGGGACGATGATATGCTGGATTTTCTGCAGGAGCATATCCATATTCTGAATGAACGGCTGGAAAAGAAGGGCTATGCCATGAATGTGGAAATGTCGGTGCGGGAGGAAAACAGTCAGGAAGAGACTCCCATAGAGCGTATTTTGCACGCAGACAAGAAGACGGCGGCATCATCACAGTATGCTTTTGATGTCAGGGCTTAGAAGGTGAGACAGGATGGAAGAGAAGAAAAAAGTAAAACAAGCGATTGCGTTGGAGTACAATCCGGATGAAGAGGCGCCCAAAGTCATAGCGACAGGGCGCGGGGCGCTGGCGGAGCGGATTATTGAGAAGGCAAAAGAGTCGGATGTTCCCGTCCATAGGGACGATAAGCTGGCGGATACGCTTTCCCGACTGGAGATCGGCGATATGATTCCGCCGGAGCTTTACGAGGTAGTGGCGGAAATACTGGTATTTGTAGATTCCATGGATAAGATAAGAGGGAAAATGAAGAAATAGGAGATTGTGAAAATTGGGTTTGCAGCAAGGGTCATTGTGGAGATTGTATAATTCAACGCAGACGCGCTCTCGCTCCGAGCCAGCCGTAGCGGTACTAAGCTCGAAAATACCTCGCTAAGTGCCGACGGCTGGCAAGGGTCTGCTTATGAAGTATACAATCTGCACAATTCGGTTTGCAAAAGGTTGTGTTTCACAATTACCTAAAATAAAAAATACAGAAAAGGGATGGAATGATGAAGAAAAAGAGTGTAAAGAGATGGATTGGTGTGGCGGCAGGGCTTTTGTGCTTTGCTTTGCTGGGGTGCGGCAAGGAAGCGGATACGAACAAGACCACGGGACAGGAAGGTTCCGGGGAGGTTTTGCAGGAGCAGGAGAGTACGGAGTCTGAGGAGGAGCTGCTTTCCGGCAAGCACCATGTCAAGATATACATCAAGGACATGGGTGTGATTTCCGTGGAGCTTGATGCGGACAGCGCTCCCATAACGGTGACAAATTTTATACAGCTTGCAAATGATGGCTTCTATGACGGGCTGACGTTCCACAGGATTATAGGTGGTTTTATGATGCAGGGTGGAGACCCGAGGGGCGACGGCACAGGCGGCTCTGCAAACAGCATAAAGGGTGAATTTGCAAGCAATGGCGTGGATAACCCGCTTTCCCATACGAGGGGCGCTATATCCATGGCGCGTTCCAAAATGCCTGACAGTGCGCGTTCCCAGTTCTTTATCGTGCATGAAGACAGCACTTCCTTAGATGGGGATTATGCGGCATTTGGCTATGTGACGGACGGGATGGACATTGTGGACGATATTTGTGAAAATACGACAGGGCAGGATGAAAACGGCATTGTACCCGTGGAAAATCGTCCTGTGATTGAAAAGATAGAAGTGATTGATTAGGTATTGGCGAAACTCAAAAAGCATATGGTTGTCATTGTGTATATTGTATATTTCAACGCAGACACGCTTTCGCTCCGAGCCAGCCGTAGCGGTACTAAGCTCGAAAATACCTCGCTAAGTACCGACGGCTGGCAAGGGTCTGCTTATGAAATATACAATATGCACAATTCGGAACCGGCAAGTGGGAGTTTTGCAAATGTCTAAAGTGATGGATTAGAGAAGGGATTGGAATGGAAAACGATAGAAGATTTGCTTTATTGATAGATGCGGACAATATATCGCCTAAGTATATCGATATTATTCTGACAGAAACGGTCAATTACGGGATTGCCAGTGTCAGAAGGATTTATGGGGACTGGACCAACAATTCCAAGCAGTCGTGGAAGGACTGCCTTTTGCGGAATTCCCTGACGCCGGTACAGCAGTACAGCTATACCACGGGGAAGAATTCTTCTGACTCCGCCATGATTATCGATGCCATGGATATTTTGTACGGTAATCATGTGGACGGCTTTATCATTGCGACCTCCGACAGCGATTTTACCACGCTGGCAAGAAGGCTCAGGGAGGACGGCAAGATGGTAATCGGTATGGGGGAAAGCAAGACGCCCATGGCGTTTATCAAGGCGTGCGAGCAGTTTAAGACGCTGGATGTTTTATATGAAAGCTATAAGGGTGAGCTTGATATAGAGGAAGGCGCAGGTGCGGCGGAAATCAAGTCCCAGGACAATGCGAAGACACGTGAGGGCGCGCCTGAGGCAAAGCCGATTACAAGCATTAAGGTAATTCAAAAAGCGGTGAAGGAAATTATCGAGGAGCAGTCGGAGGAGGGAGGCTGGATGCAGCTCAGCAAGCTTTCCACTTCACTACAGAAACGGTATCCTGATTTTGACTGCCGTGTCTACAAATTTGCCAAGTTCAGCAAGATGGTGGAGTCCTTTCCTGAAATCCAGCTTTTGCGTAAGGGAAACGATTGGATGGTGGGGACGCAGGACACGTCCGTCAGCTTAGAGACGATACAGAAGGCGGTATTGGATATTCTTGCAAAGCAGCCTGCGGATCACGCGTGGGTAGGTCTGGGCGAGCTGGGAAGCATATTGAAGAAAAAATATCCAGACTTTGACTGCAAAGCCTACGGCTATTCACAGTTCAGTAAGATGCTGAAGTCATTTCCCGGGATTGAACTGTCGGGAAAGAGCGAGGTGCGGAAAAAAAATAGAAAAGCGGTCTGACGGCAATCAAAAACTCCGGAGATTTCCGGAGTTTTTTTGCTGTGATTTTAGTTGAAGGGCATACGCATGTTGTAGGCTTCCAGTATGCCGTGTATTTTTTCCGTGGTCGCCATAGTGTTGGCTAACGACACGTCATGGTTCATAAAGTCGATGATGGATGCGGTAAATTTGCTCATGTCTGCTTCCACGAAATAGGGTCTTTGGGAAATTTCGGGGGGCAGATAAGTCAGGTTGGTGGTGATAACCTTGTCAAAATAGCATTTTTCGTATGCCTCATCAAATGATTTCAGCCCGTTTGTGAACAGCCCGAAGGTACAGCAGATAAAGACGCGTCTCGCATGCATTGCTTTTAACTGCTTTGCCGTGTCTAACATGCTTTCGCCGGAGGATATCATATCGTCGATAATGATAACGTCCTTGTCCTCGATTTTATCGCCGAGGAATTCATGCGCTACAATGGGATTTTTACCGTCTACCACGATGGAATAGTCGCGGCGTTTGTAGAACATGCCGGTGTCCACGCCCAGAACCGTGGCAAAATAGATGGCACGGTCTAAAGCGCCCTCGTCAGGGCTGATGACAACGAGATGCTCCTTGTCCACTATCAAGTCTTCCTCAGCGGACAAAAGCGCGCGGATAAACTGGTAGGGCGGTGTAAAATTGTCAAAGCCGTTTAGCGGCGTTGCATTCTGTACTCTGGGGTCATGCGCATCGAAGGTAATGAGATTGGAAACGCCCATGGAGCTTAATTCCTCCAGCGCGAATGCACAATCCAGGGACTCCCTGCCGTTTCGCTTATGCTGCCTGCCTTCATAGAGAAAGGGCATGATAACGTTGATGCGATGTGCTTTGCCGTTGCAGGCGGCAATCACGCGTTTTAAATCCTGATAATGGTCGTCCGGCGACATGTGGTTGGTATAGCCGCATACATTATATGTAATACTGTGGTTGCAGACATCTGTGATGATAAAAAGGTCTTTGCCGCGGATAGACTCGTGAAAGACAGCCTTTGCCTCGCCGCTTCCAAAGCGGGGACATTCAAAATCTGTCAGATAGCTGTTTTCAATATAGCCGTGAAAAGCGGGGTCGTTTTTCACCTTGTTGTTGACGCTTTTACGGAAGCTCACAAGATAGTCGTCTATCCTGCGTGCTAGATTTTGGGCAGAGGGCAGCGCGACAAGCTTTAAGGGCGCCACCGGCATAGTGTGTTCAAGTTCATGTAAATCAGGCATATTTTCCTCCGTATTGTAGGTTGTACTAACAATTAATTTATAACATTATGCTAGTGACACGTCAAGAAATTTCTAGTAGAATAGATACATAAAGTGGAATCGGAGAAAGAAAATGGAAAAGAAAAAGGGACATGTGATAAAGCAGGTGGAGCAGGGCAGCATCGCAGAAGAAATGGGCTTGGAGCCCGGAGATATCATACTGGCGGTGGACGGCACCGAGATAGAGGATATTTTTGATTATCAATTTTTGATTCAGGATACGTATCTGGAGGTTCTTGTCCTGACAAAGGACGGAGAGGAATGCATTCTGGAAATTGACAAGGAATTTGACGAGGATTTGGGGATTGTATTTGAAAATGGTTTGATGGATGAGTACCGCCACTGTCACAACCGGTGTATCTTTTGTTTTATTGATCAGATGCCAAAGGGGATGCGGGAAACGCTTTACTTTAAAGACGACGATTCCAGGCTTTCTTTTTTGCAGGGGAATTATGTTACGCTGACCAATATGTCGGACCATGACATTGACAGGATTATCCGGTACCGTCTGGCGCCGATTAATATTTCCTTTCAGACCATGAATCCGGAGCTTCGCTGCAAGATGCTGAACAACCGCTTTGCGGGGGAGGCACTGAAAAAGGTGGACAGGCTTTATGAGGCGGAGATTGCCATGAACGGGCAGATTGTGCTGTGCAAGGGCATAAACGACGGTGCGGAGCTTGCTTACAGCATAGAAAAGCTGACTGCATATCTGCCTTATCTGGAGAGCGTGTCCGTGGTGCCGGTGGGTTTATCCAAATATCGGGACGGGCTGTTTCCGCTTAAGCCCTTTGAGCGGGAGGACGCGGAGGCGGTTATCGATTTGATTGAGGCATGGCAGAAAAAGCTGTATAAAGAATATGGAACGCACTTTATACATGCCAGCGACGAATGGTATATTCTTGCCGGACGCGAGCTGCCGGAGAAGGAGCGTTACGACGGCTATCTTCAGCTTGAGAACGGTGTCGGGATGCTCAGGCTGTTGTTAAATGAGTTTGAAGAATCCATGAAGGAGCTTTCTGTAGAGAGGAGTCTGCCGGATGAAAAGCCGTCGGGGACGGTGTCCATGGCGACGGGAAAACTGGCATATCCCTATATCCGCAGGATGGCGGACAGCATGGAAGCGGCCTTTCCCAATATCCGCATACTGGTCTATGAAATCCGCAACGACTTTTTCGGAGAGCAGATTACGGTGTCGGGGCTGCTCACAGGGCAGGACATTGCCGCCCAGTTAAAAGGCAGGGAATTGGGAAAGCGGCTTCTGCTTCCGCAGAATGTGCTGCGCAGCGGTGAGGATGTTTTTTTGGACGATATGCGCCTTTCTGAACTGGAAGGGACTTTACAAGTAAAGGCAGATATTGTAAAATCAAGGGGTTGTGACTTTGTGGACAGTATTCTTAGGGTATTTGAGGAGGTGCGCTGATGGGAAGCAGAAAATCGAAACCGATTGTAGCGGTGGTAGGAAGGCCGAATGTAGGCAAATCTACTTTGTTTAATGCGCTTGCAGGAGAAAAGATTTCCATTGTGAAAGACACGCCCGGCATCACCAGAGACAGAATATATGCGGACGTTTCATGGCTCGACAAAGCATTTACCCTGATTGATACCGGCGGTATTGAGCCGGACAGCCGCGACATTATTTTGTCCCAGATGCGCGAGCAGGCGCAGATGGCGATTAACACAGCGGACGTGATTATCTTTATGGTAGATGTGCGGCAGGGGCTGGTAGACGCCGATGCAAAGGTCGCAGATATGCTGCGCCGTTCCCATAAGCCGGTGGTGCTGGTGGTCAATAAGGTGGACAGCTTTGAAAAGTACGGAAACGACGTCTATGAATTTTATAATCTGGGCATAGGAGAGCCCTATCCCATATCTTCCGCCAACAAGCTTGGGCTGGGCGAAATGCTGGATGTGGTGATATCCCATTTTCCGGAAAATACGGCCGGGGAGGAAGAGGACGACCGCATACGGGTTGCCATTGTAGGAAAGCCGAATGTGGGCAAATCCTCCATTATCAATAAGCTGTTAGGAGAAAACAGGCTGATTGTTTCGGACATAGCAGGCACCACAAGGGACGCTGTTGACACGGAGGTAACGTATCAGGGCAGGGAGTATATCTTTATCGATACGGCGGGAATCCGGCGGAAAAATAAAGTAAAAGAAGACTTGGAGCACTATATGATTATCCGCACCGTAGGCGCTGTAGAGCGGGCGGACGTGGTGGTGTTAGTCATTGACGCGGTGGAAGGCGTGACGGAACAGGACGCCAAGATTGCGGGGATTGCACACGACAGGGGAAAAGCCGTCATCATTGCGGTCAACAAATGGGACGCCATAGAAAAAGACGACAAGACCATTTACCGATTTACGGAGCGGGTGAGAAATATACTTTCCTTTATGCAGTATGCTGAGATTATTTTTATTTCTGCAAAGACGGGGCAGAGGCTGCCAAAGCTGTATGAAACCATCGATATGGTGAGCGAAAACCATGCCATGCGTGTGCAGACGGGCGTGCTCAATGAAATTATGGCGGAAGCAGTTGCCATGCAGCAGCCGCCTTCCGACAAAGGCAAGCGTCTGCGGCTCTACTATATCACGCAGGCTTCCGTAAAACCGCCTACCTTTGTCATTTTTGTAAATGACAAGGAACTGATGCATTTTTCCTACACGCGGTATATTGAAAATCAAATCAGACAGACCTTTGGTTTTAGGGGAACCCCCCTTAGGTTTATTATCAGGGAGAGGAAGGACAAGGATAGATGATACTGGAAAGAGTGATATGTTTGGTAGTTGGCTATGTATTCGGACTGTTTCAGACGGCCTATTTTTACGGCAAAGCGCACGGCATCGATATCAGGCAGCATGGAAGCGGCAACTCCGGCACGACAAACGCGCTCAGGGTGCTTGGCACAAAGGCGGGACTGATTGTGTTTGCAGGGGACTGCTTGAAATGCATACTTGCCATTGTGCTCACAAAGCTGGTGTTTGGAACGAGCCACACGCTGGTGTTTGGAACGAACCACACAGAGGCTGTATATCTGCTTGCCATATACACGGCAGCAGGCGTGATTCTGGGGCACAATTTTCCTTTCTACATGAATTTTAAGGGAGGAAAGGGCATTGCGGCGACGGCAGGGCTTGTGCTCGCGTTCCACCCCTATTTTATCCCTATGGGCGTGATTCTGTTTTTTGGTGCGTTCCTGACGACGCACTATGTATCGCTTGGCTCCCTGTTGGTTTATGCGGGTCTGCTGATTGAGATGATTGTCTGTGGGCAGCTTGGCGTGTTTACAGGCATGACACAGGGACAGTTGATAGAGCTGTATCTTGTGACGTTTATCTTGACGGTGATGGCGTTTTGGAAGCACAGGGCAAATATTGTGCGGCTGATAAAGGGTGAAGAGAGAAAAACGTATCTGTTCAAAAAGAATAAGCTGGAAGACGGAAGCGGACGTGAGACGGACCGGGCGGAAAAATAACGGACGGGTTTGAAAACAGGCTGTTTGACAGCAGAATCGAGGCATGTATGGCAAAGGTTGGTATCATAGGAGCGGGAAGCTGGGGAACGGCTTTGGCTGTGTTATTACATAAGAACGGGCATGAGGTAATTGTCTGGTCCAAATTAAAAGAAGAGATTGCCATGCTGCAGGAGCAGCATGAGCATAAGGATAAACTGCCGGGCGTGAAGCTGCCGGAGGATATGCAGTTTACGACAGAGATTGGGGAAGCGGCTGTCGGAAAGGATGTGCTGGTGCTGGCAGTACCTTCACCTTTTACCAGAAGCACGTCAAAGCTGTTGAAGGATGTGGTAAAGGAAGGACAGATTATTGTCAATGTGGCAAAGGGCATAGAGGAAGAAACCTTGATGACTTTGTCTGAAATTATTGAGGAAGAGGTGCCGCAGGCGGTCGTTGCGGTGCTCTCGGGACCATCTCACGCTGAAGAGGTGGGAAAAGGGATTCCGACCACGATTGTAGTCGGGGCGAAGAAAAAAGAGACAGCGGAATATCTGCAGAATCTGTTTATGAGCGATGTGTTCCGTGTCTACACCAGCCCGGACATATTAGGCATCGAGCTGGGCGGCTCTCTGAAAAACGTGGTGGCACTTGCCGCCGGCATTGCAGACGGCTTGGGGTATGGGGACAATACAAAGGCAGCGCTGATTACCAGAGGCATCACCGAGATTGCCAGACTTGGCACCGCCATGGGCGCTAAGTTTGAAACCTTCTGCGGGCTGACCGGTATCGGCGATTTGATTGTAACCTGTGCTTCCATGCATTCCCGAAACCGTAGGGCGGGTATCCTGATGGGGCAGGGCAAAACCATGCAGGAGGCAATGGACGAGGTAAAGATGGTGGTGGAGGGCGTATACTCTGCAAAAGCCGCCATGGGACTTGCCGAAAAATACAATGTCCAGCTTCCCATCATCGAGCAGGTCAATGAGGTGCTCTTTGCAGGAAAGAGCGCGGCTGAGGCAGTGAAGGATTTGATGCTGCGGGATAGGAAACTGGAGATTTCCGCTGCACAGTGGGAAGCATGAGAAGAAGTTCTAAGGCGTCAAAGGACGCCTTAAAACTTCTAAATCTCGCGCTTTTAACGTGCGTCAGAGAGGTCAATGAAACTGATTTCGGCGGTCAGGCGGATATTATCGTTTGACATTTGGGCGGCAAGGGCAGCGGCTTTGTCTGTGAATGCTGTCCTGATATCGCCATCTGTAATTTCGTCTTCACTCAGACTATCCATATAGCTTTGCAGTTCTGCCTGAAATGTCAGGAGCGTGGCATCCCGTTCTGCAATGGTAAGCGTTTCAGGGGAAAGAATTTCGTAATCGACTGCAAAGTAAATGTAGCAGGTAAACCGGTAAAATATTATGCCGTCATCTGATTTAGCATAAGGACCTGTCTCTTTTGATACGAATCCCGTAAAGCAGCATGTTTCTCCCATCTTTTCACAATATAACTCATTCAGAGAAAAACGAAGAGTATTTTCAAAAAAGTGGTAATTTTCATCGTCGGCGGGCACATCTACATCGGCATAAGCCGCCAGCATTTCACCAAGTGCATCGTCATTGGGGGCAAGGGTGGTGTTGAAGTCCGTCACACTTTTCTTACCATAGTTCTCCGTCATGTGTGCAATCAGTAAAGCATATGTGTCAGACGTTGAAGCGGCTGCCGGCTTGTCGGTGCCGGTGTTTTTGACGGAAACAACCGTGGGGACAGGAAGGGAATTGTCCGAGGCTTCCGGCTTTTGCATATTGTTCTGCTGTGCGCATCCTGCCAGTGTGGACAGGAAAATAAAGATAACAAGTGCTAAGGTAACATTTTTTTTCATAGGTTTCTCCTTTTTTGTGTGCATTTTATTTGTTACGCTCTTAGCATACCTGCGCAGTTTGAACAGATGTTGGAGCCTTTGTGTTTTTTGTATGAAGTTTTTAAAATGCAATAGAGCACATAACGCCCTGCGCCGTATTGGCAAGTTCTATGTCTGCGCCGTGCAAGTCGAGTGCCGTTTTTACAATGTATAAGCCCAGTCCGGTACCGCCGGTCTGCCGGTTTCGGGAGGAATCCACCCGGTAAAACGCTTCAAACAGTCTGGGAATGTCTTCGTCGGGAATATGAACACCTGTGTTTTCAATGGTAAGCTTTACCTTGCCGTTGTCCGTCCAAAGTCTTACAAGCACGCGGTTTCCGGCAGGCGAGTATGAGGCTGCATTGCCCAAAAGGTTATCCAGAGCCTTTTGCAGGAGGGTGGCATCACCCAAAACAAAAATTTCCTGCACAATTGTTTTTTCAACAGACAGTTCCTTTTGCATAAACCAATCTTCATATGCAGTGAGCCGTTCGTTTAGAAGCGCGCTGAGGTTCAGCCTGCACTTGTGACAGGTGTATTCCGGCGTGCTTAAGCGGGAGAGCAGTAAAAGTTCCTGTACTGTTTTTTCAAGCGCATCCGTAACGGACAATGCCTGTGCCAGATAGGTATCTCTGTCCTTGTAGCGTCCCACCTGATACAACATTCCCTGAAGCTGCCCTTTGATAATGGTAATAGGTGTTTTTAATTCATGTGAGGCTGCTGAGAAAAATGTGGTTCTTTGCTGTTCCAGACGTCTTTCCATGTCAATATCTGCCAACAGCTTTTGATTGGCATTCTGCAATTCGGAAATGGTTTCGGCCAGTCGTTGGGACAGCTTGTTCAGACTGTCTGTCAATACGCCGATTTCATCGGCGCGTCCCGTAGGACAGAAAACACTAAAATCCATATCTGCCATCTGTTTTGCCATCTTGCTGACTTTTTTAACCGGAGCAGTCATATACAAAGAGCAGATAAATGCCGCGAGCACAGAGGCGAAAAGAATTACCATGCTTAAAATGGGGAGTGTCTTATAGAGCGCTTCTGTAACCTGGCTCTGTTTCTCTGTATTCTGCGCGATACACATGGTATAGACCTGGGTATTGTGAGCCAATGTAATAGAATAGAAAGATGACCTGCTTTGCGGACTGAAATCGTACATGGATTTCCCGGTAAAGCTGTCTAAACCGGGCAGTGCGATTTCTTTGCCGGAAACCGTGAATATATGCAGGCGGTATTCATCATTATAATCTTCGGAGAGCATGGTAGAGAACCCCTCAGCATATATTGCGAGATCCGTCAGGTTTTCAGAATAGGACAGTACTTCCGAAAATTCGGGCGCCATAAATTCCATATCGGAAAGATTGTACTTGTAAATATAAGGCGCAAAGCGGAAGATGCAGAGGCAGACGATGGAAGAGCATATAAGCATCAGAACTGCCGTAAGTAAAAACACTTTGATGGAAAGTTTACTTCTTATTTTCTTTATCAATTCGATATCCCACCCCTCTGATTGTTTCAATATAGTCTGCACAGCCCAGCTTTTTTCGCAGATTTTTGATGTGCGTGTCAATGACCCTTTCGTCCCCGAAAAACTCATATTTCCACAGGCTGTGTAAAAGGTTCTGCCGTGTCAGAATCCGTCCGGCGTGGGACAAGAACTCCCGCAGAATTTCAAATTCCCTGGGCGTTAAGTCGATGGCTTCTCCTTTTACATAAGCTTTGTATCCGTCCAAATCCAGTGTCAAGTCTTTGTAAGAAATGGTTTGCGGGACTGTGTCCGATGGAGAAGAGCGGCGTAGGACGGCGGCAATTTTCCGTATCAGGACAGGCAGGGAGAAAGGTTTTGTGATATAGTCGTCAGCCTGTAAGTCCAACCCCTTTATCTGGTACATTTCTTCCTCCAGCGCCGTGAGCATGATGACAGGCACATTGGATTTTTGACGGATAACCTCCAAGACGCCGTAACCGTCAATTTTCGGGAGCATGATATCGAGCAGTACCAAATCAAAATCCTGCGCCGCATATTTTGCGAGGGCTTCTACGCCATCTCCGGCGGTCACTGCGTCGTAGCCGGCTTCTTTTATAAAATCATACAGCAGTGCCTGTATGGATAAATCATCTTCCACAATTAAAATTTTCTTCATAAGCGCCTCCTTTTTATCATTATAACAGGCTTTTTTGTATTTAGTGTGAAGATTTCGTAATGTTTCTTGTACTTGGCATACAGACTGGGAAATGTTATGATAGAAATAATTATAATGAATAAGGCAGGAAAGCGAATGAGTAAATACATTACACAAAAGAAAGGCTTGTTTTTTGCATATTTTGTTTTAACGCTGCTGGCATCCGTGGGCGGTGTCGGTTTTGCGTTTGTTTTAAGTGAGGTGATTAATCAGACGGCTGCAGGAAATATGCAGGGGCTGCTTTGGGCGATTGCAGGAGGGATTCTTTTTATTCTGGTGGCGGTATCCTGCGAATATCTGTATGACAGAGTATTGAACCGTCTGTTATACTGCGCAAGGACTTCTCTGAAACAGGATTTGTTCTGTGCGTATTTCAGAAAGAATACCGTGGATTATGAAAAGGATAACAGTGCACAGTACATCAATGAAATTACGAGTAACGTGAATACTTTTTCAGATGTGTATTTTACGAATGTATTGCAGCTTCCGATGGTACTTCTTGTTTTTGTGATGGCAGTAGTGCTCTGTATTTTGATTGAGCCGATGATGCTGTTTGTGATTGTGGCGTTTTCCGTAGTGATTGCCATTGTTTCCAAAAAATGCGGACAGATGCTGCAAAACAGTACAGGAGCGCTGGCGCAGGGAAACGGAAGGTATCTTGCTGCGCTCAAGGATTATTTTGCGGGCTACCGCCTGATTAAAAATTATAACTGTGCTGCGGCAGTGACAGCCTTACATAAAAAGAAAACGCGGAAGCGGAAAGGTTGAAAGAGAAAAACGGCAATGACGGAAGTCTGTATGCGAGAGTCAATGAACTGCTGGGGCTGGCATCGACGCTTGTCATCATGGGTGTGGCAGGTGTATTTGCCGTCAAGGGTTCCTTTGAAATCGGCATTGTTTTTGCGTTCGGTCAGCTTGCGGGAAAGATTATGTCGCCTATTATGCAGGCCTCCGGTATTTATGTACAATTTCAGTCGGCAAAAGCGTTAAGCGTCAAATTTTCAGAAAGCCTGAAAGCGGAGGACGGGAACCGGAAAAAGCAGGAGAGAAAGACGGAACTTTGCAGTGGGATTACCGTGCGGGACTTGTGCTTTGCCTATCCGGACAGGACACTCCGATATGCAGGCATGACCTTTAACAAAGGAGGAAAATACTTGATTACGGGGCAGAGCGGTTCCGGAAAGAGTACACTTTTAAATCTCTTTGCAGGCATGTATGACAATTATGAAGGCAGTCTGAGATATGATGATGTGGAAGTGCGCTGTATGGAGGCGGAGAGTCTTTCTCTTTTGGTCAGCGTGGTGTCTCAGGAAGCGTTCCTTTTTAACGATACGCTGAAAAACAATATTACACTGTATGATAACAAGTATCAAGAAGGAGAGATTCAGAGAGCGGTTCGGCTTGCCGGTCTGGAGGAATTTGTGAAAGGACTTTCCCATGACGGCGTAACCGGCCTGGAGGTCAGGGTATCCGAGAACGGCAGTAATTTTTCGGGTGGCGAAAAGCAGCGGATTAATCTTGCCAGAGCGATATTGAAAGGCTCGCCGGTGCTGCTGCTGGATGAAATCACCGCCAGCCTGGACGAAAAAACGGCCGATGAAGTGGAGCGCGCCGTCCTTGCGCTTGAGGACGTCACGGTTCTTTTTGTCACACATAAAGTGAATGAAAAGCTGGCAGGATTTTATGACGGCAGGTATGAAGTTGGTTTACGATAGTCTTTTGGCAAGACTTGAAAAAAAGCTTTAAAGGCCGCGGTAAATTTGCTTTGACTGTCATAGCCGACAGCCTGCGCAATCTCTGCGATGGTTTTATCCGTTTCTTTTAACATTTTTGCTGCCTGCTCCATGCGGTGTTCTTTGATGTGCGCCGCAATGGAAGTTCCATAAACTGACTTAAAGGCATTTTTCAAAGTTGTCGGATTGATGAGATATTGCTTGGAAAGTTCCTCTATGGTAATCCGCTGTTCCATGTGCAGCAAAAGCTGGTCATGAATTTTTCGGATGACATCAACCTGTTCGGATTGATAGGAAGTCAGTTGGCTTGGGGGAGTGAGTGCTATTTTGGCAAGGTAAAGAAACAGCTCCAAAACTTTGATTTTCCGGTAGGACAGTTTAAGGGCTTCAGGCTGGTTATAAAATGCGGAAAAAATACTTTCTGTCTGTTCATTTCCGGCAAGAAAAACCGGAGTATCATTCCGGCAGAATTTTTCGGGAAATACGGTTTCAAAAATATTGTTATCCTTTAATAATTCCGGCGGATTAGCAGAGGCTTCCTGTAAATCAATAGAGATGGTAAGTCCTTGATACATATTGCCCGGAAAGATAAGTACAGAATCGGCGCAGACTTTCATTGTATGCAGGGAAAAATCTCCCGGATTCAGATAAATGCGGTTTCCATTTGCCATTTCCCATACAAGCTGTCCGGCTTTGCAATAGTGAATCTGAATCGTGTGTGCAGCAGCTTTATGCTGTATGGAAAAAGAATCGGATGAAAATGTCAGGTAGCGTAACTCTATACCGGGATAAAGCGTAATCAATTCATCATTCATATGGCAGACCTCACAATTCCGGGCAGGTGATTTCCATAACCTGCTCAATCATTTGATGCAGCAGGCGGCTTTGTTCCGTATCTGCGGCACGGTAATAAACTTCTTTTCCCTCACGGCGGCAGACAATCAGACCGCTGTTTTTTAATGGTCTGAGGTGATGTGACACAGCGGGGCTTGACATTTGAAGCATAGCTGAAATATTGAGAACACATTCTTCACAATGGCAAAGAAGCCAGAAAATGCGGATTCTGGTGGTATCGCCAAGCTGTTTGAACACTTCTGCCACAGTTTGAAAGTGCTCAACATGATTTAACTGTTCCTGTATCAGTGCGGTTTGTTGTCCTTCTCCATGCTGGTGTGGTAATTTCATATAGTCCATATTGTCTTCCTTTCTTTTTTGTATGCATTTCGTCCAAATGGAAATACTTTTCGCCCATTTGGGAGAGAATACCTCGGAGATATTGACGTGTGTTTCTATGCGTATTATACTGCAAACATAAAGATTAAACAAGTACTTAATCATTAAATTTAATAATAAGGAGGATATTTCAATGAAAAAAACTTATAAAATCGAGGTAGACTGTGCCAACTGTGCAAATCTGATGGAGGATGCGGCCCGCAAGACTGCAGGTGTGCAGAGCGCAACTGTCAACTTTATGACCCAGAAGATGATTGTGGAATTTGAAGAGGGACAGGAGCCGAAGGCTGTGATGGAGGATGTGCTGAAGGCTTGTAAAAAGGTAGAGCCGGACTGCGAGATTTTCCTTTAAGATTTTGAAGGGAGTGTTAATATGCAGGAATTAGTGATAAGTATACTGCTGACGGTCGTTATCATAATGGCTGCCATTGTTCTCCTCTTTATTGGCAGACTTAAAGGAGGCTTGACCAGAAAGCAGAGAATTATGATGATTCGAATTTTAATCACTGCAGCAATCCTACTGGCTCTCCAGTTTATTTCCGCAGAGATGTTTGACAGGATTGACGGATATTTATTTCTGTCTGCAGGAAGGTGGATTCGTTTTGTGTGCTATCTGATAGATTACATTATTATCGGGTATGACATTTTAAAGAAAGCGGCAAAGGGCATTAAAAACCGTCGGGTTTTTGACGAAAGTTTTCTGATGGCAGTGGCTACCATTGGGGCAATGGTACTGGCTATTTATGAAAACGGTGAATATCTGGAAGCAATTGCCGTTATGCTGTTTTATCAGATCGGCGAATGGTTTCAGGGCTATGCAGTGGGGAAGAGCCGCCGCAATATCAGCAATCTGATGGATATCCGGCCCGATTATGCGAATGTAGAGAGAAACGGAAAACTGGAGCAGGTGGATCCGGATGAAGTAGAAATTGGCAGTATGATTGTTGTACAGCCTGGAGAGAAGGTGCCGATTGACGGAATTATCATGGAGGGCACATCCAGTCTGAATACCAGCGCATTGACCGGGGAAAGTCTGCCGAGGGAGGCAAAAGCCGGCGATGAAGTAATCAGCGGATGTATCAGTATGACAGGTGTATTGAAGATACAGACAACGAAAGAGTTTGGGGAATCTACGGTTTCCAAGATTTTGGATTTGGTGGAAAATGCAAGTTCCCGCAAATCAAAATCAGAGGATTTCATCTCAAAATTTGCAAAGATATATACGCCGGCTGTCTGCTACAGTGCATTGGCGCTGGCGTTCCTTCCTCCGGTTGTCCGTATGCTTTTTATGGGGCTGCCTGCGGACTGGAGCGTTTGGATTTACCGGGCATTGACCTTTTTAGTTATCAGCTGCCCTTGCGCATTGGTAATCAGTATTCCTTTAAGTTTCTTTGCGGGTATTGGAGGTGCAAGCCAAGAGGGCGTGCTGGTAAAAGGTTCCAACTATCTGGAAATCCTCTCTCAGACCAAGTATGTTGTTTTTGACAAAACCGGAACCATGACAAAAGGCGTTTTTGAGGTAAATGGTATTCATCATTCTACGATAGAGAATGAGAAACTGATTGAATATGCGGCTCTGGCAGAGAGCGCTTCTTCCCACCCAATCAGCAAGAGCTTACAGCGGGCATACGGAAAAGAAATTGACAGAAGTCGTGTATCGGATATACAGGAAATCAGCGGAAACGGTGTGACAGCAAAAGTGGATGGCATGGAAGTAGCTGCTGGAAATGATAAATTGATGAAGCACTTGAACATTCCGTATCAGGACTGCCATCAGACCGGAACAATCATTCACATGGCAATAGACGGAAAATATGCAGGGCATATCGTAATCTCTGATATTATAAAACCGCATGCTAAGGCGGCGATTGCGGAATTAAAGAAAGCAGGGGTAGAAAGAACCGTCATGCTGACCGGCGATGCGAAGAAAGTGGCAGATCAGGTTGCCACCTCCCTTGGGATTGATGAAGTTTACAGTGAGCTTCTTCCGGCTGATAAGGTGGAAAAGGTGGAAGAACTTCTGCGTATGAAGCCGGGCAAGGCAAAGCTGGCGTTTGTTGGCGACGGTATCAATGATGCGCCGGTGCTTTCCAGAGCGGACATCGGTATTGCTATGGGCGCGATGGGGTCAGATGCGGCAATTGAAGCGGCAGACATTGTTTTGATGGATGATGACCCGGTCAAGATTGCAAAGGCAATTAAAATTTCAAGGAAATGTCTGCGGATTGTCTATCAGAATATTGTATTTGCACTGGCGGTTAAATTTGCCTGCCTTGCATTAGGGGCTGTGGGAATTGCGAATATGTATCTGGCGATTTTTGCGGACGTAGGCGTAATGATCCTTGCGGTGCTGAATGCAATTCGCTGCCTGTTTGTGAAAAAACTGTAAGGAAAAAGGGAAGCAAAATAGTTCTTGACATTTTGCTTCTCTTTTTGTACAGTAAGCATACATATTGTTTGTATAATTTCTTTTTATTCATTTATCAGGGATATCCCCACTATTCAAAAAAATTAAACAAAAGAAATAATAACAAAATTGTTATTGACGAATAATATCAAATTTGTTATTATAGAGCAAAGGAGGATAATGTACAAAATTATTTTTTATGAGGATGGCAATGGAAAATCTGAAAGATTTTAAGGAAAGGGGAACTCTTTATGGCAAAGACATGGAAAGAAGTAAAAAGTGAGCTGCATATCAGCGAGGAAGAGCAAAGTCTGATTGAACTGGAAAAAGAACTGATTCGTGCCATGATTAAAATCAGGGAGGAAAGAGGGCTGACACAAGCAGAACTGGCTGAATTATGCAAGGTAAAACAGCCTGCGATAGCAAGACTTGAGACAGGCGGACATTCTCCAAGGCTTGACAGTCTGCTTAAGGTATTGGGACCACTGGGATATACTTTACAGATAGTGCCAAGGAAGCATTGATAAGGTATCACGTAAAAATTAAAATAAAAAGGAGTGACTATTAAATGGCAACCATTCAAAAAGTAACATGTATTGATGACAATATCAAAATCAACAGAGTATTGGTCAGTTGTACAAATAAAATTGGTCTGACCTCTAATGCCGGAATATCTATCGACGGCTATCCGGAAAATGGCATAATAGGAGAGTTATCAAAAATAAATCCTGATATTTTATTTATTTCTACGGGCAATACTTTTCAAGTTTTGAAAAAAGCCGGTTTCAATGTGATTGAGTTATCTGAATACACCGGCTATCCGGAAATGAAAACAGGCTTAGTGAAATCCTTACATCCCAAAATTCATGCAGGGATTTTAGGTCACGTATATACGGATGATGATAGAGAATTTATGCAAGAACATGAAATATATCCTATTGACCTGGTTATTATCAACTTTTATGATTTACAAAAAGAAATTGACAATAATACTGACATCGAAAGTAAAAGGCAGGCAATAGATATTGGCGGACCGACTTTATGCCATGCTGCCCGAAAGTCTTTTATTCATACTGCATTGCTTACTTCCAATCAGGAATATATGGCATTTATGAATCATGTTAGAACGAATCATGGTTCCATCTCCTTAAAATACAGACTGGAATTAGCCCAAAAAGCCTCTGCATTGTATACCGAATTAATGTTAAGTGTAAATAATATTGTACAAAACATATCCTATGAAGAATTGGAAAATACATATAAAATTTTGTAGCAGCTGAAATTTTTTATTATGAATCACTTTACATTTCTTTTGTGTAGTATTTATATATTGGCAAATTTGAGTGTTTTGGCAGTATGTTAATCTGCATTGCTTGTGGCAACCGGCGATTGAGAATTATAATGATGTATGCGAAAGCAAAACAAAAGGAGGGTCAGTATAGTATGTTTAAAGAAAACTTGCAAATACTTCGCAAACAAAAAAGAATGTCACAAGGAACACTTGCTAAGCAGTTAAATGTAGTGCGCCAAACCATCTCCAAATGGGAGAAAGGATTGTCTGTTCCTGATGCCAATATGCTTATGCAGATTGCAGATGTATTTGACACATCGGTGAGCGAACTGTTAGGAGTCAGAATTGAACAAGAAGACAATGTAAATGAAATTGCTGCACAGTTAGCATTACTGAATGAGCAATTGGCACACAAAGCAGGGATACACAAAAAGGTATTTACAATCGTTATTGCCATTATTTTTATGTGTGCTTTTGCCGCCATATATCTGCGATGGAATGAACTTTGGCGGGACTTCGGGCGTAACTTATATTATTTTTTAAATCAGTGACGCGTAGCTTCCTGTATGTGTTCTTTATGGAGTCACAAAAGGAATTCTGGGAATGAACAAAAAAACTACGCTTGGATGTTATGCTTCTTTAGAAGTGCAGAAAAAGAGTTAAACGACATATCAAAAGCCAGCTTAACAGAAACCGTATATGAATTGAAACATGCTGCTAAAATGCAAGGTGTTCGTATTGCAGATAATGATTCGTAATACTATGAATTCCAATTTATGCAGATAATTCAATTATTGAAAATTCATAGTTGACAAATTGAACAATGTTCAATATAATGAGATTGAACATTGTTCAAGGAGGAAATATGGATAATAAAGAAGCAATCATACAGGCAACAATAGACTTGATTCAGGAAAAGGGAGAGCAGTTACAGGAGATTACGGTGCGGGAAATCTGCAAAAGAGCGGATGTAGGGCTGGGACTTCTCAACTACCATTTTGAAAACAAAGACAAGTTGATAGAATTGTGTGTAGAGCGCATGGTAAATGGTATTGTGGATCATTTTCATTCCATTCAGGAAAAAACCGAGGGGCTTGACCCGATGGAAAAGCTTTCCTATCTCGGCAATATGACGCTGACGTTTCTGTTTGAGCATTATGCGGTATCGAGGATTTCCATGCTTGCCGATATGCGGGCACCGAATGAGGATGACAATACCCATAAAACCTACTCCGCCTATCTGCCGCTTGTCGCGGCATGCCGTCCGGATTGGGACAGGGAAACGCTAGAACGCAAAACCTTTTGCCTGATTGCGGCGATGCAGCAGTCTTTTCTGCGCAGCAAGGTCATTTTGCAGACGCAGGGGATTGATTTGACAAATCCGAAGGAGCGCAGAGCGTTTCATGACAAAATGCTGCGGGACATTTTGGGTGAGGGGGATGCGCGATGAAAATTACAGTGATAAACGGAACGGAAAAGTGCGGTGTAACCTGGCGGTTGAAGGAAATCTTTCTGGAGAGTTTTAGGGAAAAGGCAGAAATCACGGAGTATTATCTGCCAAAGGATTGCCCTGCTTTCTGTACAGGGTGTACGAGCTGTTTTCTGAAGGGGGAAGATACTTGTAAGGATGCTGCTTTTGTGCAAAAAATCGCTGCCTCACTGCGGGAAGCGGAGTTGATTGTCATGACATCGCCCGCTTATGTTTTCCACGCGACAGGTGCAATGAAAGCGATGCTGGATCACTTTGGTTATCTGTGGATACCGCATCGTCCCGCCCCTGAAATGTTTGGTAAACGCGCCGTTATTATCACCCAATGTCTGGGAGCAGGGGCGAAAACCACGGCGGATGACATAAAGCACAGTCTTTCGTGGTGGGGGATTTCGGAAATAAAGGTCTTTACGGAAAAACTGATGGGAAATATTTTCTGGGATGAGCTGACAGAAAAAAAGCGGTGCAGCCTGACAAGGAAAATAAAGCGGTTATCAGAAAAAATGGCAGGTATTGATTATGGAAAGCCCGCCCATGTAAGTGCTCTCACAAGGATTAAGTTTCTTTTTGTGCGTATAATGCAAACCAAGCTGTATAAAGAAAACCCTGCATATTATGATGCAAAGTACTGGAAAGAGCAGGGCTGGCTTGGAAAGGAAAGGCCATGGAAATACATGGCGCATCTTAGCAAGTAAAATCAAGCGCTGATTCTCCGTTTTCTGTATCATAAGCATAGGGCGGTTGAAGTTCTTTTCAAACTCCTTATTAGTGAAATATTGCAAGCGCGCATGTGATATGCAGGGGTATAAAGATGTACGAATGGCAGAAGCAGATTCAAATTATTATGGATGAGATTGACACATGTATCAAGGGGCATCAGGATGAAGCGCTGACCTTGCGCTTTCTATCCCGCAGGCTGGGATATTCGGAATTTCATACGACGAGGAAATTCAAAGAAATAACGGGGATGCAGTTTCGGGAATACCTGCGCGGCCGGAGACTGGCGTTTGCGCTAAAGGAGGTCAGGGACAGCGATAAAAGCTTTTTGGACATTGCTTTTGACTATGGATTTTCATCGCACGAGGCGTTTACCCGGGCATTTAAGAATGCTTATGGCGTGACGCCGAGCGAATACCGGAAAAATCCGACGCCTGTGGTCCTTCGTACCAAAATGAACACTTTTGACCGCTACTTTTTAGGATTAGGAGAGATTGGCATGATTCAATCAACAAATGATGTAAAAATTTATTTTGTGACGATACCCGCGCACAAATTTCTGCACATCAGAAATTATGAGAGTAACGGGTACTGGGATTTCTGGCAAAAGCAGGCGCAGATTCCAGGCCAGGACTGCGAGACGATATGCGGGCTTTTGGACAGCATCAAGGGAAAGCTGGACGATGATGGCGGAAGCGAGGCAAACAGTGGAAGCGGTCAGCTTATGGCGTATATCAATGATCCGGATGGCAGAATTTGCGCATGGGGGATTCCGCGTGCAGAGTGTTATGGCGTACGCCTTCCTGCCGACTATAACGGCGAGGTGCCCAAACCGCTGCTTCTGACGGATATTCCGGAGGCAGAATACATTGTATTTGAACATGGTCCTTTTCATTATGAGCAGGAAAACTGCAGTGTGGAAGAAAAGATTGAAAAGGAAATGGCGAAGTTTGACTATGAGGCAAACGGCTGCACTCTGGATACTTCTCCCGGCGGACTTACCTATTTGTATCACGATCCGGAACGGTATTTTAAGTATGTCAGAAAGATAATAAGATTTGAATAATTTGTCCATGACGAACAAACGGCGTCCTAGCGGATGCCGTTTGTAATTTCAGTTGCGATTTTAGGTTTGTTCATCGTATAAATGTGAATATGTTCCACACCGTTTTTCTGCAAGTCCAGAATTTGCCGGATAGCATAATCAATACCCGCTTTCCGCATATCCTCCGGGTTGTCGCCGTAAGTGGCAATCAAATCGGAGAAGGCTTTCGGGATGGAAGAGCCGGAGAGCGAAACAGTAGTGCCGAGCTGGGTGGCGGAGGTAACCGGCATAATACCGGCACAGAGAGGAACCGTAATCCCCTTGCGTACAGCGCGGTCCATAAAGTCATAAAAATAATCATTGTCAAAGAAGAGCTGTGAGATAAAGAAATCCGCACCGGCTTCCTGTTTGATTTTCAAATTATTTACATCGGTCTCCTTGCTGAAGCACTCAAAGTGCTTTTCGGGATAGCAGGCGCCCGCACAGTGGAAGGAAGTTTCTTTTTTCAGGAAAGTAATCAAATCAGAAGCATGCGAAAATTCGCGCGATTCATATTGTTCATCAGACATATCCTTCGGGCGGTCTCCTCTAAGGGCAAGAACCTGGTGAATATTCTGTGCTTCCAGTGCGCTTATGACAGATAAAATATCTTCTTTTTTATTCCCTACACAGGTTAAATGCGCCAAAGCCTCAATATGCAGCGTGTTTTGTACATACGAAGCAATGTCAACAGTTCTCTTTGATTTGCTGCCGCCTGCGCCGTAGGTAATGCTGATAAAATCCGGCTGCAGTTCGCCCAAAGCTTTTAAAGTCTCAAAAGCAGAATCAAAATCTGCTTCCTTTTTCGGAGGAAATACCTCAAAAGAAAGAGACTTTCCTTTTTCTTTTAGAATATCTTTAATCATAGCGATGCCCTCAAAATCTTTCCTTGATTTTACAACAGGAATATCGTAACATGTTAAGGGAGAACTTTCAAGCGTAATATGCGCTTTGAGCAATATGCGCTTGCGGTTATAAAAGCGGAAAGGATTGAAATATGAACGAACAAATTGGCAAATCAGGCTTTGCGGGGAGCAGCGAGTATGTGGCAAGTGAAGAGCTGATGGCAAGTGTGAATGTGGCGATTGCACTAAAGAAGCCCCTTTTGATTAAGGGTGAGCCCGGTACGGGTAAGACCATGCTGGCGGAAGCTGTTGCAAAATCTCTGGGCAAAAAACTGCTCATATGGAATATCAAGTCCACCACCAAGGCGCAGGAGGGTCTCTATGTGTACGACACCATTCAGCGGCTTTATGACGGACAGTTTGGTGAGGAAGGTGTGGATGATATTGCCCGCTATATTAAATTGGGTAAGCTGGGCGAAGCGTTTGACAGTGAGGAGCAGGTAGTGCTTCTGATAGATGAAATTGACAAGGCAGATTTGGAATTTCCCAACGACCTTCTGTGGGAGCTTGACCAGATGGAATTTTACATCAATGAGACGAAGCGCACGGTAAAGGCGAAGCACAGGCCCATTGTAATCATTACCTCCAATGCGGAAAAGGAATTGCCGGACGCGTTTCTACGCCGCTGTATTTTCCACTATATTGATTTCCCGGATGAGGCGTTGATGGAGGAAATCGTGCGGGTACATTATCCGGATGTGGAGGAAAATCTGTTAAAGAGCGCGATGGAAGTGTTTTATAATATCAGGTCGCTTCGGGATATTCGCAAAAAGCCCAGTACCTCCGAACTGATTGACTGGATAAACGCATTGCAGATTGGCGGCATCAGCGCGGACAAGATTAAGAGCGCGCTGCCTTTTATCGGTGTGGTGGTGAAAAAGGACGAGGATTTGGAGACCGTGAGACATTCAAGTGGCTTGTAAAGACTTACAGGCGCTATTACCGCCGTGTACGGCGGGACAGGAAAGGATACGCGGATGTTTACGAAGTTTTTTCACAGTCTCAGGGAAAAGGGACTGCATGTCACGCTGGGAGAATTTTTGACCCTGCAGGATGCGCTTTCCCAGAACCTGTGCGGCAGCAGTCTGACACAGTTTTACTATGTGGCGCGCATGATTCTGGTAAAAAGCGAGACGGATTACGATAAATTTGATATGGCATTTGAGGAGTGCTTTAAGGCGGCGGAACATGAACGCGAAATCACTTCCCAGATGATGCGCTGGCTGGACAAGTCTGATTTGCAGGAGCTTGCGGACGAGGAGGCGAGGGCGCAGCTTAACGAGCTGGAGGATTTACAGGTGCACATGGACAAGGAGGAAGTGGAGCAGAAGTTCAGGGAGCGCCTGCGGGATCAGGACAGCGAGCACAACGGCGGAAGCTTTTGGATCGGAAGCATGGGCAAAACCTCCTTCGGCAACAGCGGCGGCAATGTAGGCGGCCTAAGGGTCGGAGGCAAGACGGGACACCAATCCGCGTTTGCGGTGATTGGCGAGCGCAAATACAGGGACTTCCGCGACGACAGAGTGTTGGATAACAGGCAGTTTCAAATGGCGTTTCGAAAGCTCAGGCAGTTTTCTTCGAGGCTGGATATTCCGGAGACGGAGCTTGACATCAATGGCACAGTGGACAAGACTTGCAACAATGGCGGTTGTCTGCAGATTGTGATGCAGAAGCCCCGTAAAAATGCGGTGAAGCTGCTTCTGCTGATGGATTCGGGCGGCACCATGATACCCTACAGTTCCCTGTTAAACGATTTGTTTCAGGCAGTGCACAAGTCCAATCATTATAAAGATGTGAAGAGTTATTATTTTCACAACTGTATTTACAGCAAGCTCTACAAGACGCCGGAGTGTGAAAACGGCGACTGGATTGACACGGACTGGATGTTCCGTAATCTGGACAGCGACTACAAGGTGCTAATTGTAGGGGATGCGGCGATGGCGCCGGAGGAGCTGTATTCCGACACGGGTAATTACAGGGGGCCGAACGGTGGGCTTTCCGGCTGGGAATGGCTGAATCTGGTAAAGAAGCACTATAAAAAAGTGGTATGGCTGAATCCCAAGATGGCGCCCGGGCATGCTCCGTGGCGGGAAGCGGAGACGGCGGTAAAGGGCTTGTTTCCTATGTACAAGCTGACAGTGGACGGACTGAATCAGGCTATGGTAAAGCTGATGGTGAATAAATAAGAGCAAAAAGGAGAAAAACGATGACGATATTTGACGAATTAAAGGCAAGAGGGCTGCTTGCACAGCTTACGGATGAAGAGGAAATTAAGGAACTGATTAACAATGGCAAGGCCGTTTTTTATATTGGCTTTGACCCGACTGCGGACAGTCTGCATGTGGGCCATTTTATGGCGCTGTGCCTGATGAAAAGGCTGCAGATGGCCGGCAATAAGCCCATCGCCCTGATTGGCGGCGGGACGGCCATGATAGGAGACCCTTCGGGCAGAACGGACATGCGCAGCATGATGACAAGGGAAACCATCGAGCACAACTGCGAGTGCTTCAAAAAGCAGATGAGCCGTTTTATTGATTTTTCAGAAGGAAAGGCCATGATGGTCAACAATGCCGACTGGCTTCTGGATTTGAACTATGTAGAGTTTCTGCGCGATGTCGGCGCACATTTCAGCGTAAACCGAATGCTGACGGCAGAGTGCTACAAGCAGCGCATGGAGAAGGGATTAAGCTTTTTAGAGTTCAACTACATGATTATGCAGAGCTACGATTTCCTGTGCCTGTATGAAAAATATGGCTGTAACATGCAGTTTGGCGGTGACGACCAGTGGAGCAATATGTTGGGCGGCACGGAGCTGATTCGAAGAAAGCTGGGCAAGGACGCCTATGCCATGACAATTACCCTGCTCTTAAATTCCGAGGGCAAAAAAATGGGCAAGACCCAGAAGGGAGCCGTGTGGCTTGATCCGGAAAAGACCTCTCCCTATGAATTCTATCAGTACTGGAGAAATGTGGCGGATGCGGATGTATTGAAATGTCTTCGAATGCTGACTTTCCTGCCGCTTGAGCAGATTGAAGAGATGGATAAGTGGGAAGGAAGCGAGCTGAACAAAGCAAAAGAAATACTGGCATATGAGCTTACGAAACTGGTGCACGGAGAGGAAGAAGCAACAAGGGCGCAGGAGAGTGCAAGGGCGCTTTTCTCTGGACAGGATGCAAGCGAAATGCCCAAAGCAGTTCTGACGGAAGCTGACTTTACGGACGGCACAATCGATATTCTCGGCGTGCTGGTAAAGGCAGGACTGACGGCTTCCCGTTCCGAGGCAAGGCGCGCAGTAGAACAAGGCGGCGTCACCGTGGACGGTGCGAAAGTGACGGACATCAAGACGATGTATACAGGAGAAGCCTTTGACGGCGATGGAATTGTGGTAAAGAGGGGGAAGAAGAGCTTCAAGAGGGTTGTGCGGGAATCTTAGGGCGAAGGTGGTTCTAGGCGAGTGACGCCGCCGGCACTCCCATATTCCCGTGCAGACGCGCTCTCGCTCGGATAAAGACGTAGCGGACGCTAAGCTCGAAAGAACCTCGCTAAGCGCCGACGTCTTTATACGGTCTGCCCAGGAACACGGGAGCACCGGCGGCTGTATCTGGCAAAGAGCAGCTTGCGCCCGAGCTTCGCCGGGCGTGAGTAGAGCGGCGGGCCGAGGTTGGGGCTGGTACTGGTACTGGTGCGAGTCGAGGTTGGCTCAGCGTCGATTTTCGCGGCAGACAGCCCATATGTCACTATATTCCCTAAGGCACCCGTTAAGAAACGTCGGCGCTTAGCGAGGTCCTATCGAGCTTAGCGTCCGCTACGTTTCTTTTCGAGCGAGAGCGCGGTGACGTGGGAATATAGTGACATATGGGCGTCCCTCGCCGCAAAACCACCCCTTTCCCCAAACCGAATTCACTGGCAGAGATATTGAAAAGCAAGTGATGATATGCTATACTAATTGAGGAAATTTTACGAAAAAAGTAAGCCATGACGGCTTATAAAAGGAGGATGTATGGAAACGCAGAAAATTAAAAAGGTGAATCCGCTGTACCTGCTTGGTAACATTTTTATTCCGATTATGGCGATTGCGCTTGTCATTGTACTGATAGTCGTAATTCCACCGCTTCATGAAAATTCAGGAATAGGTTCCATTGTCATGTGCGTAGTGTTCTTTGGCTCGGTTATCTGGTGGTCGATAGGAATCGGCAAGATGTACGAGAAAAAGCGCGACGCAAAGTTAAAGGAACTGGACGGACAAGGCTTTGTCCGCAACCATACTTTTAATGCGGACGGTTGTACGGTAGCAGTGGACATGGTGCACGGCAATATTGCCATAGTTTTCAAGTGGAATCCGTCACAGTGTTTTGTGGTTCCGGCAAACAGAGTCAGCAAAATGTGGGTGGATGACGGCAAGACTCCTATGGGCGGCACCAGCAGGGTAAGCTTTTTGTTTATCGTGGACGACACAAAGATCAGAGTCAATACCTTTACTTCCAACAAGATTTGGAACATGAAGAGCAATTATGTATTGGAGGCTCTTTCTAAGGCTGACATGATGATAGAGGCACTGAAGAAGGCATATGCTGTGGCGCAGGGCAATGCAGGCGTAAACATGCAGTAATTGCGAAAGATATTTTTATACATAAAAGGGATACATTGAAAGCCTCCTACATATACATATAACAGTATATGCAGGAGGTTTTTTTATGGAAAATTTTGCAATAAATACCTATGACCTGTACAGCGATATCAAGCATCGGACAGGAGGCGAGATATACATAGGAGTAGTCGGTCCCGTGAGAACCGGCAAGTCCACCTTTATCAAGCGTTTTATGGACGTAATGGTATTGCCGTTCATGGAGGATGAGCATGAAAAGGAGCGGGCGCGTGATGAAATGCCGCAGAGCGCGGGGGGAAAAACCATAACGACGACGGAGCCGAAATTTATACCCAAGGAAGCGGCAAAGGTACTTTTAGGCGGAGATGTGGAGGCAAAGGTACGGCTGATAGACTGTGTAGGGTATATGGTGGAAGGCGCTGCCGGACACATGGAGGAAGATGTGGAGCGCATGGTGAAAACGCCGTGGTCGGAGCATGAGATTCCGTTTACCCAGGCGGCGGGAATTGGCACGGATAAGGTTATCAACGACCATTCTACCATAGGCTTTGTGGTGACGACGGACGGCAGTTTTGGAGAACTTCCCAGAAGCAGCTATCTAGAGGCGGAAAGTAAGACCATAACAGCGCTGAAAAAGCTGCGCAAGCCCTTTTTGGTGCTGCTCAATTCCGAGAGACCCTTGGCAGAGGAGACCAAACAGCTTGCGGCGGAAATCGGGGAGAAATACCAGGTGGCCGTGATGCCTGTCAACTGTGAACAGTTGAAAAAGGAAGACATTCATGCCATTATGGAGCAGGTGCTCTATGAATTTCCTATATCGCGCATGGAATTTTATATGCCGAAATGGGTGGAGATGCTGCCCTCGGATAACCGCATGAAGGTGGATATGGTGTCCTGCGTCAGAGGCGTGATGAAGGATATCAACGTGGTTAAGGATTTACGGGAAAAGCAGTCTGACGGACAGCTTCCCATGGACAGCGAGTACATAAGGCGCTGTAAGCTGGATGGCGTCAATCTGGCAGATGGAAGCGTAAAACTGCAGATGGAGGTAGACAACGCATATTACTATGAGATGCTGAGCGAACTGATAGGGGATGAAATCAGCGGCGAATACCAGTTGATATCTAAGTTAAAAGAGCTTTCTTCCATGAAGAAGGAGTACGCAAAGGTGCTGAATGCGGTGCAGGCAGTCCGGTATAAGGGATATGGCGTGGTGACGCCGGAGCGCAGTGAAATCAGTCTGGCAAAACCGGAGCTTATCCGCCATGGCAATAAATTCGGGGTAAAAATCAAGGCGGAAAGTCCTTCCATACATATGATTCGCGCCAATATTGAAACGGAAATTGCTCCTATTGTGGGAACGGAGGAGCAGGCACAGGATTTAATCCGCTATATTGCGGAAGCAGAGGATAATGAGAACGGTATCTGGGAAACCAATATTTTCGGAAAGACCGTGGAACAGCTTGTGGGGGATGGCATCACCGGAAAAATCGCCATGATTGGAGATGAGAGTCAGGTCAAGCTGCAGGAAACCATGCAGAAAATTGTCAATGACATGAATGGCGGCATGGTATGCATCATTATTTGATGAAATCAAGTATTAAAGTTTTATGAACCCTAGCCGCACAAGTAATATTGTGGTATAATTACAGTACGAAGACAGAAACTACAGATTATACAAATCAGGTGGGCGGAGGAGCAGATTTCGGGCTTAGCCGGATAAATGCTTCTTCGCCTTTTCACACATGCGGGATTTGTATCTGTGCGCACTTGGCACAAATTTGCAGACGGATGGTTTTGTGCCAAAAACGTGCGCAGAAACGGGGGTTAAGATGGACAAGGTATATGAGAAGTTGCAGAAATGCTTTCAGTGCGTCAGGGAGAAAGTGGATTTTGTGCCGAGAGTCGCGCTGATACTCGGTTCCGGATTGGGAGATTTTGCGGACAACATAAAGGTAGTGGCGGAGCTTCCCTATCATGAGATTGAAGGTTTTCCGGTATCGACGGTGCCCGGACATGCCGGAAAGTTTATCTTTGGCTATCTGGACGAGGTGCCCATCGTATGTATGAAAGGAAGAATTCACTTTTATGAGGGCTATGATATTACGGATGTGGTACTGCCGGTGCGGCTGATGAAGCTTTTGGGGGCGGAAATATTGTTTTTGACCAATGCCTCGGGCGGTGTAAATCCTGATTTTGAAGCGGGAGACCTTATGCTGATTACGGATCAGATTGCATGTTTTGTGACCAATCCGTTAATCGGGCCGAACATAGAAGAACTTGGAACCCGTTTTCCGGATATGACGGTTATCTATGACAGAGAATTGCGGGAACGGATAAAGAAGGCGGCCGAAGAAACCGGAATAACCCTGCGGGAAGGCGTTTACATCCAGCTTACGGGTCCTTCCTTTGAGTCGGCGGCGGAGGTTCGCATGGTGCGCACACTGGGAGCTGACGCGGTTGGCATGAGTACGGCGGTGGAAGCGATTGCCGCAAGGCACATGGGCATGCGGGTGTGCGGCGTTTCCTGCGTGTGCAATCTGGCGGCGGGCATGACGGCAAATCCGCTGACGCACGAGGAGGTGCAGGAGGCGGCGGCAGGAGCGGCGCTTCGTTTTACCAAACTGTTGAAAGAAAGTATCAGGCATTTTTAATGTGTTGATGAAAGTATATTGCGCAAACGGAGGAAGGCGTATGAAGGAGGAAGGGAAAAAAGAACTGATAAAAGCGGCGTTAGCGGCAAGAGAGAGGGCGTATATTCCCTATTCCGGCTATGCGGTCGGCGCAGCCGTTCTGATGGAAAGCAATCGGATATATACAGGCTGCAATGTGGAGAACGCTTCCTACGGCGCGACAAACTGCGCGGAGCGGACAGCCCTTTTTAAAGCTGTCAGCGAAGGGGAAAGAAAATGCATGGCAATCGCCATAGCGGGGGGCAAAGAAGGAAAAGAACCTGTGGATTATGCGCATCCCTGCGGTATCTGCAGACAGGTTATGCGGGAATTTGGCGGAGAGGATTTAATCGTACTTGTGGCAAAGTCGGAAGACGATTACAGGGAATATACCTTGAAAGAGCTGCTTCCCTATGGATTTGGGGGTGAAAATCTTTTATGAATATCAGATTATACAATGCGCGAATCCTGACGATGGAGCCGGACAGGCCTATTTTTGAAGGAGAAATATGGATTAAAAACGAAAGAATTGTCTATGTCGGGGAAGAAAAGGTACTGAAAAGCTTTGAGGAGGAGAAACAGGCGTTACAGATCCACTGGGATAAAGAAGTGGATTGTGAAAGAAATCTTCTCATGCCGGGCTTTAAAAATGCGCATACACATTCCGGTATGACGGCATTCCGCTCCTATGCCGACGACCTGCCTCTTCAGAAGTGGCTTACGGAAAAGATTTTTCCTATGGAGAAAAAGCTTACGGGGGAAGATATCTGTTATCTGGTAAAGCTTGCTATTCTGGAATATCTGACCGGCGGCATTACGGCGATATTTGACATGTACCTTATGCCCGCGATTACAGCACAGGCCTGTATGGATATGGGGATGCGCTGTGTTTTGACAAGCGGACTGAATAACTTTACTTCTTCGGCAAAGGCGATGGCGGAAGAATACGCCAAATGGAACAATACTTCGCCTCTGATCAGCTATCAGCTTGGTTTTCATGCAGAATATACCTGCTCCAAGGAGCTTTTAAAGAAGGTAGCATCTCTGGCACACAGGCTGCAGGCTCCGGTTTATGCCCATATGAGCGAGACGAAGGCGGAGGTTATGGAGTGTAAGAAAAAGTATGGCATGACGCCGCCGATGTTTTTGGATTCTCTGGGGTTATTCCAGTTTGGCGGCGGCGGTTATCACTGTGTCCATATGTTCAGTGACGATATGCGTATTTTTATCAAGCGTGGGATGTATGTGATTACGAACCCGGGCTCCAACACGAAGCTTGCCAGCGGCATTGCGCCTATTGCAGATTATATGAAAAAATCCATTCCGGTGGCAATCGGCACGGATGGCGCGGCGAGCAATAACTGTCTGGACATGTTTCGGGAAATGTTTTTGGTGACGGGGCTTGCCAAGCTAAAGAATAAGGATGCGGCATGTCTGGATGCGGCGTCAGTGCTGAAGATGGCGACGGTCAATGGGGCGCAGGCTATGCACTTAAAGGATGCGGACGTGCTGGCGGAGGGAAAGCTGGCAGATATCATTATGATAGATTTGAAACAGCCCAATATGCAGCCGATTCACAATATTGAGAAAAATATTGTGTACAGCGGCAGCAAGCAGAATGTAAAAATGACCATGATTGGCGGGCGCATCCTGTATATGAACGGAAGTTTTTATGTGGGCGAAGAGCCGGCATCCATCTATAAAGAGACAGAAAGGATTGTAAACCGCCTGATAGGATAAGCGGTCTGCAAAAGAGCAAAAAAATGGAATATCTGGTTTTTGGAATCGTTGTGGCGGCCCTGGTGGCAGCGATACTGGCAAAAGGGGTGTATGACGAGTATAAGGACAGAAAAAAGCTGATTGGCCACTTGAGGAATGAGTATGGAGAGTTACAGAAAAGAGAATACAGGCCGGAGCAGTATGCCACCATCCCGGGGTATTTTTCAAAGCATCCCGCAGAGGGACAGCTCGACGATATCACATGGAACGATTTAAGCATGGATGATGTATTCAAAAGCATGAATGATACTTATTCCTCTGCCGGAGAAGAGGTTCTGTACCATACGCTGCGGACGCCCTGCTTTGAGGAGGGGGCGCTTTCACATCTGGAGGAACTGATACAGCATTTTTCAGACCATACAGAGGAGAGGGTAAAGCTGCAGGTTTTGCTTTGCCGTCTGGGACGGACAGGCAGATTTTCCATGTATAATTATCTGGAGCATTTGGATTTGCTGGGAAACAGGAGTAATGTAAAGCATTGGATGCTGAATCTGCTCTATTTCCCCTGCATTGCACTCTGTGTATTTCTCCCATCCTACGGCGTGCTCTGTCTGGTGGCATTGATGCTTTATAATATTCTGAGCTATTTTAAGGAAAAAGGCGAGATAGATCCATATATTACGAGCTTTGCCTACGTTATGCGCCTGCTGGATACGGCAGGAAAAGTGGAGAAGCTGCATCTTGAGGCAATCGGCGCGGAAACAGAGGTGCTGCATGAGCACAGAAAGAGGCTGGGTAAGTTTAAGCGGGGTTCTTTCTGGCTGATGTCTGCAGGAAGAATGTCCGGCGCAGGCAATCCGCTGGATATTCTGCTGGACTACCTGCGGATGGCGTGCCATATCGATTTGATAAAATTTAATTCCATGCTGGCGCAGGTGCGGGAGCGAACTGCAGATGTGGACATGCTGTTTTACACGCTGGGCAGTCTGGAGGCGGCGATATCCATAGGCGCTTACAGAAAATCCCTGAGCGGCGGCTTTTGTGTTCCGGAGCTTGACTTTGCGGGCGGCAGGGAGCTTTGTGCCGTCAATCTGTATCATCCCCTGCTGGAAAACCCGGTTAAAAATTCCATCAGGGCGGACAGAGGCGTTTTGCTGACCGGCTCCAATGCTTCCGGCAAATCTACCTTTTTAAAGACGGTAGCCGTAAATGCCGTGTTTGCGCAGACCATTCACACCGTGCTGGCAGATTCCTATGAGGGAGGCGTATACCAAATCTGCTCATCCATGGCGCTTCGGGACGACATTACCGGCGGCGAGAGCTACTACATGGTAGAAATCCGCGCCATCAAGCGTATTCTGGATTTGATTGACAAAGGAAAAAGGGTAC
>JAIDHX010000015.1 GCA_029053015.1 Lachnospiraceae bacterium | reverse complement strand
CAATAAGTGCATTGCTCTCATGAACGAAGACAATCTTATAGGGCACTGTACCGATTTGAACAGCCCATACAAGTTTGTTCAGAATTACTGGGTTGAAGATTTGCTGTTGGAATATAAGCGGGTCAAAGCGCTCAATATCGGCCATGTCACCGAGATAATGGAAGCGTATCCAACCTATCACTATTTTCATCTGACCGACCCCGACAACAATATTATTGAAGTGACGGGAGGCTATCATATGACTGAGAACATTTGTCAAAGCTGTGGAATGAAAATGAACGAAGGAGACTTCGGTACAAATGCCGACGGCAGTGCAAACAAAGAGTATTGTAAGTACTGTTATGCAGACGGAGGCTTTATCAAAGACCAAACCCTTGATGAAGCAATTGAAAGTTGTATTCCGTTTCTGCTGCAAGACGGTGATTGTGCATCCGTAGAAGAAGCAAGGGAACTGCTTCGGAAAGAAATGCCGAATTTGAAGCGTTGGAAACAATAACACATTGAAAACAAATGGCGCAAACAGCTTTCCAGACTGTTTGCGCCATTTACTTTTCATTAATATTCCAACGAATCCAGATAGTTCATATAATTTACCACCATCAACGCTATCTTAAACGTGAGGGCATCGTCAAAGGTACGAATGTCCAGCCCCGTGCTCTTCTGCAGCTTCTCAATCCTGTACACCAATGTATTTCTATGCACGAAAAGCTGCCTTGATGTCTCTGAAACATTGAGGTTGTTCTCGAAGAACTTATTAATTGTACTCAACATTTCATCGTCCAGTTCTTCCGGCACATTATCACCGAAAATTTCCTGTATGAAAATCCGGCACAGGTTGACGGGAAGCTGATAAATCAGACGCCCGATTCCCAGCGTGCTATACGCAATCACATTTTTTTCTGCATAAAATATCTTGCCTACGTCCAATGCCATCTTCGCTTCTTTATAGGATTTGGATACATCCTTCAGCTCAGATACCACCGTGCCGTATGCCACTTTCACATTCAGCATTGCCTCCGCGCTCATCATGTCCGCAATGGTGTTGGCAACCTGACTCAAAGTATCCTGCGTATAATTTTCCTCCAACGCCTTTATCAGTATCACGCTGCGCTCATCTACTGCAGTAATATAATCTCCGCCATGAGAAGAGAACATTTCCTTCAAAAGCTCTGTTACAATGCTGTCCTTTTCCATTCTGGCCTCTATAAGATAGACCGCCCGGGGCGCCGTGACCTCCACATGCAGCTTTTTCGCACGGTTGTAGATATCAACTAAGAGCAGATTGTCCAGCAAAAGATTCTGGAAAAAGTTATTCCTGTCAAACCGCTCTTTGTACGCAATAATCAGATTTTGAAGCTGGCAGACCGCAATCTTTCCCACCATATAAACGTCGTCGCTGAGCCCTCTTGCCACAAGCACATACAAAAGCTCACCATCGTCCAGAATTTTCAGAAGATGATGCGCGCCAATCACCTGACTGTCCGCCGGTGAATTGGCAAACCCCATTATCAGCGTATTGTTTATCTCCGTCATATCCATCGTGCCTGCTATCAGTCCACCATTCATGTCATACACACAAAGGTCAACTTTGGTAATCGCCTTTAATTCCTCAATGCTTGTCTGAATAATCTGGCTGGAAATCATTTTTTTCTTCCTTTCGCAATAATTGTTGTCAGTAATGAACCCCGTCTTTTCAGAATTGCAACTGTTATTATAATCATAGCTTATTTTAATTTTGACCGCAAGCCATAAAGAAAAATTTTATAAAGTTTGCCGCCGCCGGCATCAAAAAAGGAGGCGACAACGCGCCTCCTTTGATTTTGTTACTAGTTGGTAATAATCTGCTCTGTTTCCTTGTCGAATACGTGAATCTTCTCTACATCCATTGCAAACTTCACGCTGTCGCCAGGTCTGGAAGTTGTACGAGAATCTACTCTCGCCGTTACAGGGAACTCCTCAATATCGAAGTATAAGTAAACTTCTGCACCAAGCAATTCGTATACCTTAATGGTAGACTCAAATACGCTGTTCGGTGAAGCCTCAATGTATGATGCGGAATCGTAGATATCTTCAGGACGAATACCGAAGGTAACAACCTTTCCGTCATAGCCGCCGTCAATCAGCTTCTTAGATTTAGCAGCAGGAAGAGGAATGCTGTGGCCTGCAATCTTCAGGCTTGCAACATCGCCATTAACTTCAACAGTTGCATCAAGGAAGTTCATCTGCGGTGAACCCATAAATCCTGCTACGAACAGGTTCTGAGGCTTCTCATACAAGTTCTGAGGTGTATCAACCTGCTGAACAACGCCGTCCTTCATAACAACGATTCTGGTACCAAGGGTCATAGCCTCTGTCTGGTCATGTGTTACGTAGATGATGGTGGTGCCAAGTCTCTGATGAAGCTTTGAAATCTCAACACGCATCTGCACACGCAGCTTAGCGTCCAAGTTGGAGAGAGGCTCATCCATAAGGAATACCTTAGGATTACGAACGATCGCACGTCCCATAGCAACACGCTGTCTCTGTCCACCGGAAAGAGCCTTCGGCTTTCTGTCAAGAAGCGGTGTCAGGTCAAGAATCTTAGCTGCGTCCTTAACCATCTTGTCGATTTCATCCTTCGGAACCTTTCTCAGTTTCAGGCCGAATGCCATATTGTCATATACGGACATATGAGGATACAGAGCGTAGTTCTGGAATACCATCGCGATATCTCTGTCCTTAGGCTCTACATCATTTACGATTCTGTCGCCGATTTTTAATTCACCGGAGGAAATGTCTTCCAAACCTGCAATCATACGAAGGGTGGTTGACTTACCACATCCGGAAGGACCTACGAAGATGATAAATTCCTGGTCTGCGATTTCAAGATTGAAATCCTTAACTGCCTCAAAGCCGTTGGGATATACCTTGCAAACATTCTTTAAAGATAAACTTGCCATTGTAAAACTCCTTTCTCATTGAAGATACTTACGTATCACTAACTAAATTTAAGTATAGACGAAAATCTTCATTACCGCCATACCACTATTACACAAAGATTTTTTCTTTGATTGTAAATTTTGCTTATAAACACCATTTTTTTTATCTCGCACCGACAAGTTGACTAAAATCAGCAGCTTATCCTATACATGTTGTACAAAGAGAACTGCTAATCTGCATCTCCATAAAACGCCAACTGATTTTTTCCACGTTTTTTCGCGACGTACAATGCCTTATCTGCCGCCTTATAAAGTCCTTCAAAGTCTTTGGCGTCTTTGGGGAATATTGCCGCGCCGATACTTGCTGTCGCGGAATATTTGACAGATTCTCCCGGTTTGAAATCCTTGAAAAACCGCTCTACACGGCTTGCCTCCGCCCGGATAATCTCTTCCGTCTTCATATTACACAGGAATATGGTAAATTCATCGCCGCCGGTACGTCCCACGATATCCGTGGCACGGAATTCCGCCTTAATACGCCACCCAAGAGTCCGAAGCACCTCGTCGCCAAAAGCATGCCCCATCGTATCGTTGATTTTTTTGAAATTATCAATATCAAGGACAAACAGCAGCCCAAGCTCGTCAGGATGCTCCGCCATTTGTTCTTTGATTTTTCTTTCCGTTGCCATCTTATTGTAAAGACCGGTGAGGAGATCTGTATCTGCCTTATTTTCCAGTTCCTTGCCTTTTTCATTGCTCTTTTTCTGTGATATGATATAAATCGTCAATACCGCTCCCACGAAAAGAAACAGCACAATTGCAATCTGCCATACCATAGCATTACTGGAAGACCAGTTGCGTTTCACCATCGAATCAACATAAGACTTTTCAACGCCTGACAGCAGCGTCAGATTTCCGATGCCGACCGGCACATAAACCATCATTCTGTCATCCTTCTGCCATGACAGATAAGTAACGTCGGAATTTTTATTCTGTACGCGCGTATAGAGTCTGTCAATCACCTTGCTGTTCTGATTCTCTCTCAGAAACACAAAGTAATCCCCATCCTTCTTACACAGCGCACTGTTTGTGTTACCTGCAGCCGCCACAATCTGTCCGGAATTTTCCAGAAGAATGTAAAAGGTATTGGAATTCAGATGCGTCCGTTTTACCAGTTTTTCAAATTCTGCAATATCAATATAACAGAGCACATAGCTTGCGGCACTCTCATCCTGCATTACAGGTGCCACCACCAGTATTGCAGCCTGACCGGAAATGCCATCGTCTGCCACGTAGAGCACCTTTCCTTCTCCGGTAAGAGCACTCTCAAAATATTCTGTTCCTGACAAATCGATGCTCTCTCCGCCAAAACGGCGTCCCGTACCATCCGCATCACAGATTACCGCTTCATAGACCGCTTCATCAGCATAAACCGCAGCCAGCACTGCTTCCTGCTCCGCACTGCTGTCGGCTGCCATATAAACTGCAGCGGAATCCGCGCTTTTCTGGACACCATATATCAACATCTGCATCTGTGCAGCGTACCCCTGCATCATGCTGACCAGTTTTTCTTCTGCTTCTGTCCGCTCCTTACTTTTGCCCGATACAGTAAACCGCACTAACAACACAATAAAGACTACAAGCAGTACAAATACAGGAGTCAACGTTTGTCTAATATTACTGTTTTGTTTACCTTTCATTTCTTCTCTCATTCTGCCGCTTTAGCGGCTGTAATCATAAGAACCTTATACTTTGCTACATCCTAATTTTTCTCAGTTTCCTCAAAAACCGGTGTGTCACTGAATATCTTTTCTGTTTCTTCGCTTTCCGGCTCTTCTTCGCCTTCTTCGGCTTTCTCCCCCTCGAGCCTTTCCAGTATCTTATCTTCCAGCTTTTTAAACATTTTATTGTAAAGCACGGCGCTTACATATACCGGAACAGATATCCCGAGCACTAATATGACGGGAAATAATCTGAGGCTGAATATGCAGAGCACATAGGGCAGTATGTACAGGACAGCCATCACAATCGTTTTCGGCAGTTGGATAACACTTAACGCAAACGCATTTTTGATGGTTTTTGTGATTGTATTGACAAACTTTGCCTGTACTGCAAACACCCACAGCACCATAAAAAGGAACAACATGGCGATTGCCATGATAACTACCTGCAATGCCGTCGGGATACTGACCTCTTCTACGTTCTTCATGATATAAAAATCCGCGCTGAAAACAGCAAGCACGAGCAGTATGATAAGCCATATGGCAGTAGACTGCTTAAAATTCATCTTGAACGACCTGAAAAAATCCTTTGTGATGTACCCTTCCTCATTGCGGTGAAGTTTCAATGCCACATAATGCGCAGAGGTCAGCGCGGCTCCCGCCGTAATAATGGGAATACAGCACAGTAACGTCAGAATATTCAGCCACATCAAGTCCGCCACTTTGTTGAGAAACTGTATCAACGGACTGTCAATATTAAACCATTTACCCATGTAAGCACCTTCCGTTCTGTTCTTTACTGTAATTGTCAAGATTGCCGTTACAGGAACTTTTCCATAGACGTCACACGGATGCCGGAATACTCCTCTTCCTTCGAGCAGGCGTGAAAACCTACCCTGTAATAAAATCCGAGCGCATATGGAGCCGCTTTGACTGACATGTAAAGTTCATGTCTTTCCTTTTTCAGATATTCTGCCATCCGTTCTATCAGCTTCCTGCCCACTCCCTTTCTGTGATATTCCCTATCTACAAAGAGAAGTGAAATATGGTTGCCGTTCCTGACAGATATCTGCCCGATAATCCTGCTTCCGTCCACCGCCACCAGCATAGGATAATTGCCCTCCACAAACATCCTGTATAACCTGCCGTCAGTAATGAAATCGCGGAAACTGGCAATCCCTTCCTGTGTGTAGTCCCCCGCCTCAAACTGCAAAAATGTCCGCCAGACCATGTCCATGACCGCCTGCCAGTCCTCAGAAGTCGCCCACCGTACTTGATAAAGCGCCTTATCTTTCTTCCTCATAATTAAAGATTTATCCCCTCTGTCGGGCTGCCGTCCGAAACTCTCACTATAAATCATACCAAATTTAACTTCAAATAGCAAGGTGCTTTGTCAGCCAGACTTCTATGTCCTCCATCACCTTTTTGCGGTCCGGCTCTCCCAAGATCTCATGTCTGTCCTCGGGATACAACTTTATCTCAAGGTCCGTAAGTCCGGCATCCGCAAGCGATTTGTACGCTTCCTTCACCCCTTTTCCGTAATTACCCACCGGATCCTCCTCCCCTGCGAGAAAGATAACCGGCAGTTCTTTGGGAATCTTCAAAAGGTTTTCCCGTTTCTTTATCCTTGAAATCAGTTCGAACAGTGTTTTAAAACCGTTTACCGTAAAGACAAAACCGCAATCCTTGTCGGCAATGTACGCCTCCACCCTGTCCGGATCCCGTGAGAGCCAGTCGAAACTTGTCTTGGCATCTTTGATGCGTTTGTTATAACTGCCGAAGGCAGCCTTGTCAATAAATCGGCTTTTATGCTTTGAGCCTTTAAAGAAGCCCACCATAGCCGCCACCACTTTGGAAAGACACAAAAGCGCATTGGGCTGCATACCCGTCCCCACAACCAGCGCACCATTGATTCCGGAACCATACCTGTAAATATAATTTCTGAGAATAAAAGAGCCCATGCTGTGACCCAGAATGAAATAAGGTACCCCAGGGTACATCTCCTGTGTCATTTTTTTCAGTCTGTGTACATCCCGCACTACCACGGTCGCCGGATCCTGCTCACAGAAGTAGCCCTGAAGCCCTCCTTCCGGCACGCTCTTGCCATGCCCAAGATGGTCGTCTCCCGTAACCACATAGCCTCTCTCCGTCAAAAATGCAGCCACTTCCTCATATCTTTCGACATATTCCGCCATGCCGTGTATAATCTGTACGACAGCCACGACATTTCCGGTATCCGGCGTCCACCTGACGGCATGTATCTGAGAGTGATTGTCTCTGGAGTCAAAATAGAATTCTTCTTTTTTCATTCTGGCACCATCTCCTTCGCTGTATATATCAAAACCGCATGGTGTCCAAAGTACACCATGCGATTATTATACACTATTCCCGCAAATAATTTAAGAGTTTTCATAGAAATTTTTACATTTTTATTGTTCAAAAGTCTATATTTTCCCTTTTTAAGTTATTTTTCTCAGGAAATTTCAGTGATTTCAGCACATTAACATATCTCTGCACCGGCCGGCATATCCTTTTCCGGCGTCATAAGCGCCAGATTTCCTTCTGCATCCTCCGCACAGAGCAGCATGCCCTCGGATACAACACCGGCAAGTTTGGCAGGTTTCAGGTTTACAAGTACCATCACCTTTTTGCCAACCATCTCCTCAGGGGTATAATACGCCTTGATTCCGGATACAATCTGCTTCACCTGACTGCCGATTTTTACTTGCGAGCAGAGCAGTTTTTTCGACTTCGGCACCGCTTCGCAGGCAATAATTTCTCCCACCTGAAACTGGAGCTTTGCAAAATCATCATAGGTAATCTCCGCTTTCGCCTCGATATCCACTGCATTTTCCGCGCCCGCCGCAGCCTGCGCCGTATCGCCCGCGAGAGCCGCTTCTTCTACCGCGCGCCTCTCGGCATACATTGCATCCGCCTTTTCCTTCACCTTCTTGATATCCTGTCTTGCGAAAAGGATTTCCGGCTCCTTTGTCACAGTGTTTCCCTTCGGATAAAGCCCTGTCAGAGTAAGCTCGTCGAAGCTCCTGAGCGTCGTATTAAACTGCCTTGCAATTTTTTCGGCTGTTTCCGGTAAAAACGGCGCCAGCAGCGACGCACCCGTGATAATGCTGTCCGCCAGATGGTAAAGCACTGCGGCAAGCCGCTCTCTCTTTGTTTCATCCTTTGCCAGCTTCCACGGTTCTGTCTCATCAATATATTTATTGCAGCGCTTAAACAATGCAAAAATTTCCGTCAACGCATCCGCAACCCGAAGATCTTCCATCTTCGCAGAGACCTTAGCCAGCGTGCCCGTCACTACTGCCTTTAAATCGTCATCGAGCGCCGCTTCCTCTCCCGCCGCACTGCTGCCGCCGGACAGCACGCCGCCAAAATACTGGTTCGTCATGGAAATGGTGCGGTTTACAAGGTTGCCCAGCGTGTTAGCAAGGTCGGAATTCAGCCTTTCCACCATCAGCTCCCATGTGATCACACCGTCATTTTCAAAAGGCATCTCATGCAGCACAAAATACCGTACCGCATCCACACCGAAAAAGTCAACCAAGTCGTCCGCATAAATCACATTCCCCTTCGACTTGCTCATTTTGCCGTCCCCCTGCAAAAGCCACGGGTGCCCGAAAATCTGCTTCGGCAGCGGCTCACCCAGCGCCATGAGGAAAATCGGCCAGTAGATGGTATGGAAACGTATAATATCCTTTCCTATTAAATGCAAGTCCGCGGGCCACAGCTTCTTATACTGTTCTGTGCTGCCGCCGTCCGCATCGTAGCCGACGCCTGTAATATAATTGCTCAGCGCATCCAGCCACACATAGACCACGTGCTTCTCATCAAAATCTACCGGAATTCCCCATTTAAAGGAAGTTCTGGACACGCACAAATCCTGCAGTCCCGGCAGAAGAAAATTGTTCATCATCTCATTCTTGCGGGAAACCGGCTGTATAAACTCAGGATGCGTATTGATATGCTCTATCAGCCTGTCAGCATATTTACTCATTTTAAAGAAATATGCCTCCTCCTTTGCCGGCTTTACCTCCCTGCCGCAGTCGGGACATTTGCCGTCCACAAGCTGCGACTCCGTCCAGAAAGATTCACATGGCGTACAGTAAAGTCCCTCATATGACCCTTTGTAAATATCCCCCTGCTCATAAAGCTTCTTAAATATTTTCTGCACCTGCTTCTCATGGGGAGCGTCCGTGGTTCTGATAAACTTGTCATAGGAAACATGCAGCATATCGCACAGTCCCTGTATTGTCCCTGCCACATTGTCCACAAACTCCTTCGGCGTTATGCCCGCCTCCTGCGCCTTCAGCTCAATTTTCTGTCCATGCTCGTCCGTGCCTGTCTGAAAAAACACGTCATAGCCCTGCGCCCTTTTAAATCTGGCAATACTGTCCGCCAGCACTACTTCATAATTGTTGCCGATATGCGGCTTGCCTGATGTATAGGCAATCGCTGTCGTAATGTAATACTTTTCCATAGTTCTCCTTTCTTCAAAACAAAAACCCATTAGGTGATTGCAAAACTTAGAAACAATACCGTTGTCATTGTGCACATGGTATATTCCAACGCAGACACGCTCTCGCTCCGAGCTTACCGTAGCGGTACATAAGCTGCCAAAATACGGCAGCAAGTCATGCAGGCATGACTTTGGTGCCGACGGCAAGCAAAGGTCTGCTTATGGAATATACCATGTACACAATTCGGAACCGGAAAACATAAGTTTTGCAATTACCTAACAAAAAAGCCCGTCCTCCTGCACCTATGTGTAAGAAGACGGACATATATCCGTGTTACCACTTCTCTTCATCCTTCTCTCGCGAGAAGAACCTCTGCGGGTGTCAGCCAACACCCTCCCGCTATAACAGGCGGACCTGTTGCAGCCTTACCGCAGAATCCTTTACTGACATCGATGTCATATTTCGTTTTCTGCCGCTCGGTGCACTGCTCGGAAGCCATGTTCCCCATTGCCGTGTTTTCTCCCTCTCAGCCTGCCGCGCCTGCTGTTTAAAACCATGGCACAGTACCGGAAGATTCTCTGTAAAAAACTTTCATGGGTACTCTCTTCGTCATTGCGTTTCTACTTTTTCTGATGTGACTAGGGTAGCACAAAATGATGGGGTTGTCAATCGCTATTCCTGTAGCATTGCAGCAAGACAGTATGATATAAAATTAGTATGCTGAGTACAGTTCAAACTCTTGTTACACAACTATCAGAATTGGGCTGGCAAATTAATCACTGCAAAAAATTATAAAGACTTTCTGTTTGCCATCTTTTTCACCGTCGAAAACGCAAAAACAGGAAGCGCTGTCAACTCCATTATCCCTATCATAACTACCACAATATCCGGCAGCTCTATTCCGGCAATCCTGGCACCCATCAATATCATTGTCGCAACACCTATAACCAACAAACTAATTCCCCACACCATATTAATCTTCTTCATTTCCACCATTCTCACATCCTTCTATTCCAGCCATACCACCTTTTTACCAAGCGAATACAGCATATATGTCTGTTTTGCAGCGCACAGCGTACAGAGGAGCGGTATGTCTGTGCAGACCGTATAAAAACGCCGGCATTTAGGCGCCGTCCTTTGGCGCCTTACGTGCCGCTGCGTTTTTATCCGAGCGAGAGCGCGTCTGCACGGACATACCGCTCCTCTCCGCGCGTCCCTCGCTGCAAACCATACTACCTCTATGAGCAAAACATAAACACCTGCATACTCAGCCAAAACCCTCCGGCGCAGAACATCATATCCTGCAAAAAACTGACTTCCTTACGCCTTTCCGCCCGATTTTCCGGTCTTTTAGGAAAACGCTCCGTCAGCCAGTACACACCTGCTCCAATAGCAAGAAAAACAAGGGACAACTTCCAATACCGCCGCAAAACCACAAACAGAACAAGATCAGCAACACAGGGGACAATGGCACATACATTCCGCGTGAAAGGCGACCATTTCGGCGCATACCACCCCCACACCACAATCGCCAAAAACCATACCGTTACACTTACCGTGCCTTCCATCAAAATCCCCCTCGCCACCACGCTTTTTCAACACAATAAGGCATATGTACATTTTCTGCAACACCACATAGGGCGCGTATGCACACTTTCCACAACACCACATAGAGCGTAAGCACACTCTTCGCGAAACCACATAGGACGTAAGCGCACTTTTCGCGACACGCAGCGCGAAGAGGAGCGGTATGTCCGTGCAGACCGTATAAAAACGCCGGCATTTAGGCGCCGTCCTTTGGCGCCTTACGTGCCGCTGCGTTTTTATCCGAGCGAGAGCGCGTCTGCACGGACATACCGCCCCTCTCCGCGCGTCCCTCGCCCCAATCCCTTACGTTCTATTTAGAAAACATAACCTTTTCGTTGTTAAACAATTTGGTAAGTACCAACGACAGCGCGCCCGCGTATAACAGGTTCATAACAATGGTAATCACAATCTGCAGCGGCTGGTAGGTAAAGGAAAAAATTCCATGTATACACAACACGCTGTTATAGAGCGGGATAAAGAACATCGCAAGGCTCTTCTCGCCGTCTCCGCCGAACATCGGTATAAGACTGATTACCATGACAACAATCATAAGGGGTGACACTGCTGTGGAAGCCGCCTTAATGCTATTTGCAAGAGCCGAGATAATGGCTATCAGTGATACCATCACCAGCACCGTTGTCAGAATAATTCCCAAAAGCATCAGGTAATCCGTAACTACATAAACAGCGGCACTCACACCTTCCTCCGTGCCCATCAGCTTCGGCATGGAGAGCATGGTTCCGATAAAACTGGAGAGACCTGATAACAGGGCAATACAGCTTATGCTGATAACCTTTCCTAAGGCAAGTGCGCTTCTCTTCATGGGCGTTACCAGAAGTGTCGCAATCGTTCCTCTTTCCTTTTCACCTGCAATCGACTCCGGCGCCACAGACATACAGCCGCTGAACATAAAGGTCATAAGCAGCATGGGCAGAAGCATGGCAAAAATCTGACCGGTCATATCCTTTTCGGAAGCGAGGTTAAACACACCGTCACCCGCATTGATGTCAAACTTGTTTGCCATGGAGGCCTCATACTGATCCAGCATATCCACCAGAATACTTCTCAGGTTGGCGGACTCCGTCTCCGTGGAATTATAATAAATTTCAACATTGGGAGCGGCTTCTCCGCTCTTTACATCATAAGCTGAAACTCTTGCAACAAAATCCTCAGGAAAAACAATCAGAACATCTGCTTCCTTATTCTGAATCAATTCTTTCGTATCTTCAATTTCGGAACCGGAAACCACAGTCCACTCAGCAGACAACTGCTCAAATGCAGGAGAAAGCTCATCCGGCATATTCTGCACATAAGCCTTCGCCACATAATTCTCATCCGTTGAGAACTCTTTCATCATGCCGTCTCCCATAAAGGAGTAAATCAGGAAAATCAAAAAACCGGGCATCAGAATGGTCGTTATAACCAGACTTCTGTCTTTAAAAAAACGGGCAAACTCTTTTCTTATAATTGTAAGCATATCTGTTTTCATGCGATGCTACCCACCTTTTCTTCGTAAATTTCAAAGAATCTTTCTTCCAGACTCTTATCCCTCGTAATTGCCGATAAAGTATCACAGACTACCATCTGTCCTTCCACAATAATACCGACTCTGTCGCAGATTTTCTCAATCAGGCTGAAAATATGTGTGGATACGATGATGGTTTTACCCTGTTCTTTCAAGTCCACAAGAAAATCTGTCACCACCTTGGCGGTAAGAACATCAAGCCCGTTGGTCGGCTCGTCAAAAATAATGACATCCGGATCATGTACCAGGGAAATCACCAGCGATACCTTCTGCTTCATACCGGTTGAAAGATTTCCTACCTTCACCTCTGCAAATTTGTCAATGCCAAAGCGCTCAAACAAATCCTTCCTGCGGGCATTTTTTTCCTCCTGGTTGACGCCATGCAAATCTGCAAAGAAATCAAACAGGAAATTCGGCGTAAAGAACTCTTCCAGTTTCAACTCACTCGTCAGAAATCCAATCTTACTGCGAACCTCCTCCGGATTCTTCACCACGCTTGCGCCGTCCAAAACGGCGTCGCCCTCGTCCGGCTTAATCAAGGTTGCCAGCATACGCAGCGTCGTCGTCTTGCCCGCACCGTTGGGACCCAAAAGACCAAAGACCTCTCCTCTATATGCGGTAAAGGACAAATCATTCACCGCCACCTTTAACTTTTCATTGGTCTTTTCAATTTTTTGCTGCTTGGCAGATAACTTAAAGGTTTTCTTCAAGCCCTGCACCTTTAATATCTCTTCCATATTCTTCCTTTCCGCTGTCTGACAGCTTACATTTTTATCCGTTTATACTTTGTTTTCATAATATCTCTGAAATCCTATATAGCTTAGCAGAAAAATACCGATTAGTAAACAACATACGTCCAATAACTCTTCTGAGACTAAAGCTCCGAAAACCATCGAAAGATAGAGCACTGCCAGCAAAAGCTTCGCCGTCTGCCTAAGCGCCATATTGCTGATTTCCACTTCCCTCTCATCGGTTTCCTTAAGACGCTGTTCCTTCAGCCTTTCCTCACTCGCCAAAGTCCTGTGAATACGCAGCATGGCTATTATGGATCCCAGTATCAGTCCCGTTCCCATTCCATACGTAACGCCTTGATGGTAATCATCCATTTCTGCAAGCACTGTATGAAAAAGCACCGCCGCGCTCAGGATAATCAACACTCCTGCCAGGCAGAGCAGTCTGACCCTGACAAGGCGCTTTTTTAATACTTCCCTGTACTCCTCATTGTTCTTTGCCTTACAGTGCGCACAAAAAAGCCCTTTCATAAATTTTCCTCCTCTTCATCAAAAATAAAAACATCTTCGATTGTCACTCCAAAAAATTGTGCAATTTTATGTGCAAGCACCAGTGAAGCATTATACCTGCCGTTTTCAAGAGATATTATGGTCTGGCGCGAAACATTGACAGCGTCCGCCAGCTCATTCTGCGTAATCCTGCGCTCCTTTCGCAGCTCTTGTATCTTCGTATGCATAATACCTCCTTTCGTCAGAATAAAAAGTAAAGCTTACTTTACTTCAAAAGTATAGTAGGCTTTACATTAAATGTCAAGTATATTTTACATTTTTCTTAAACAGCCGTGACGCACCCTTCTGTATACCGGTTTCCACACCCTTTAACAATATGGCAGCAATGACCGAGAAAAGCATCATCGCCAGATACACCAGAATATCCAGCCGCACTTGGCGGCTGACAAACTGAAACAGCCACCCTATGAAAAAAATATGTATCAGCCATATATAAGTGGATTGGTCTCCCCACCATGCCAAAAAGGCACTCAAAGGCTTTATATAGTCAAGCAGTGTCAGCATCCCATACGCCAGAACCGGCACCAGTAAAAAGTCCAGTTCACCCCACGCTGCGTCCGTGGCTGACAGCACCCTGACAGCGATTGCCGCACAAACCAGAATCACAGACATGCACACGGAAAGCCAGGCGCCCCCGCGCCTCAGCAGCTTGTCAATTCGTTGGTACAGCCCGTAGCGGGATATGATATATCCTGCAATAAAAATCAGGAAAAAGCTGGGGCGCATGCCCTTCGCTGCCGCCAGCAGCAATTCATACAGCACGGGACTCAGCAAAATTCCTATCAGTGCCACGCCTGCCAGCGACAGAAAGAATATCCACTTCTTTTTTTCTTCCGGACGTTCAAATCTGGTCAGCAGCAAATCGAGAAAAGGCAATGCCAGCAGCATTTTTGCATATTGCTCCACATACCACCATGCTCCATTCCAGGTAGGCTGAAAAGCCGTCAGATTGCCCCATAACTCTTCCGCCGCAAACTGCCTGCCCAGTATCAGAAAATCGATTCCTTTAAAAATCAATATAACCAGCCAGAGCTTTCCATACAGGCGCAGAATCCGCACCAGCACATAGCGGTATTCCTCTATCATCCTGCCAAAAAAGCGCTCCGCAGGCTTCCTGTTCATCACATGATACAAACCATAGCCGCTGACAAATGCAAATATTCCCACGCAAACCTTGCAGAACCAGCCTATCCGCTGCACTACGGCCACCTGTATAAACGGAAGCAGAGAGTTGTAAGTCTCTGTATAAGAATACATGTGATGATACACCAGCATCCACACCGCAATTCCCTGCAGAATCGCAGACTGCTTCTTTGTTATTCCATTTTCCATTCTATGACTCCTTACATTACGGTTCCGGCACCTAATCCGATACTTTAAAAACTTCCGGCACCTTATATGTGCCGGAAGCCTTTCGCATTGCGCTTACATCACTCTTTTAGACCACCAAATCTACATGCTGTATTGTTCCAACCTCGCCGCTTTCCTTCAGGAAAACGCCTGTGCTGCGGACAATGCCCTGTGTCTGGTTTGTATCCAACGTATTTAAAGAAAATTCTGTGGATGCGTGACCGAGATAGATTGCCCCGACTCCTGCATCCGCAATCGCGATGAGACGGTCGCTTCCATCCGCATTCTTTGTCCACACCTTCAGGTGTTTGAATACCTCGTCGTTCTCATCAATCCAACCGTTTCCGTCCTTGTCATACGCCGCCAGGTCCTTGAAACCGTCGCCGCTCTTCGTGCCGAAAAGCTCGCTGCCGTCATTGATAACGCCGTCGTTATTCAAATCCAGCGCAAGAAAACCGCTGCCTGCTCCCAGTGAAGACAATTCCTCCACCCTGCCGTCGCTGTCCAAATCAAAGAAGAATGTCTGGTCCGAGAAAGAAGCCGGATTCCCCTCCAGATTGATAACAAGCGGGTCGATACAGAAAGTCTTTCTGGTGTACTCCATGCCAACCGACTGGGTAAACTCTCTGGACATCTCCAGATTCAGGTTGAAGTTGAGGCTTCTTCCGTCTGCCGTCTCCACCGTTCCCATTGTGGAAAATGACGTAACCTCTCTGTCCGTAAAGATTTTGGACATGGTAACGCGCTCCTCCCAATGTCCGGCGCCTACCTTTGCCGTCGTCACTCTGCTGCCCGCAGAAGCCTTTATATTGATGGCCTCCATAGAAGCAGTGGTACGCTGCCATGACTGCATGCCGAAGCCAAGCGCCTCCTGGGCCTTCTTGCCCCAGCCCACGTAGTTGGGACGATGATTACCCTTTATACCGCGCAGGGATTCGAAAAGCAGCTTCATCATTTTCAGTTTGAAGCTTTCTTCCGGCTCCCAATCGGACTGCTTTCCCGCCTGTCCCACCAGCTCGTCAATCAGCCCTGTTTTCTGTCCGTCCTTTTCCGGAAATGGTTTGTCCTTGTCCTTTTTCCAGTAGGAATCGTCCTTTGTTTTTTGGGAAGCCTCCTGTGCTTTTGCCTCCTCCGAAAGCTCTAGGGACGCCGGTTGCGACGACCAGCCCAAAAAGGCTGACGCTTCCTTCTCCTTCGATGCCTGCGAAGTCGTGCCGTTCACCCAGAACCTGTCGCCCGTAGCAGTTACGCTAAGGTCATAGGTCCGCGATGCCTCCCGCTCCGACGCCATTGCGACGGCGCTTTGTGTAATTTTCATGCCGCACCTCCTTGTTGCGTGTGAAAACGCATATATGCGTTTTAAACGGGGTTCCTTCCCCCACAATAGCTGCTCCCCTCACCTACCGGTCATTTTGGTAAAATAAGGGTTAACTATTATATCGGCATAAATCCGTAAATAATTAAGAAAATTTGAACCATTTAAAATCAAAATCGCATCCGGGCAGGAAAATAAAACCGACACGGCATTTTCCCTTACAGCTTTCCAGCGGGAAGGTTATCTCCGTGTACTCCTCACTGCGCGGGAACTCCACAAGCTGATTCACCGACTCCCCGTCCTCATAAAAGAACCGGATATGAATGGAGTTCGTCGGAAGCGTACTGCGCCCGCAGATGGTAATCTTTTCAAATCCCTTCTCCCCGAAGTCCATATTCTCAAACTCCAATGAGACGTTGTTGCCGATGCCCTCAACCGCATCCGACTTCACCGTAAAGGTATCCCCGTAAATCTTGTTATACTCCGCCGCCTGCAGCTTTTCATATGCTTTTTGCAGCTTTGTGAAGGTAAAGCCCTTGATGAAATAGCGTTGGTTCTTCGCCACAAGGCAGAGAGTCGTAATACCCTTAATCCGTCGTTTCAGCTTATAGGTCTCCGGCTGGTACACATTCCAGATGCTCGGCTTCTGATAAACCAAATCCGCCAGCATCTCGCTGCCCTCGTCCTCCGGCATACCTTCCCATATCTGCAGATAATGCGGGTCATCGTTCTGGGTAAAAATCGGCAGGGTAATCTCGTCGGAGCCGTACTCGCCAAAGTCCAGTCCCTTGTAACCGACCTCGCTCACACCCTCCTGCGCCATCGCCACGCTCTTTTCACTAAAGCCGCCCACGTCTCCCACAGAAAGGTTATACAATGCACCCGAGACAAATTCATAGGGATTGAGATAAGCTTCTCCAAGCCCTTCCACCGTAAACTCAAGCTGGGAAATTAACTTTATGGTTCCCGTGCCGTTGTCAACAGAAGCACGCAGCTTAAAGGCTCCGTCTCCCTTTGCATGGATACAACAGTAAGCCGCCGGGCAGTGACCATCTGCTGCCAGATTGCCGGCTACCTCGTCCGATACGCTCTCCAGCATCTCCACTTCAGCCAGATTTGACTCGATTCCCATATCGTTTACCACAGAGAACATTACCTTCTGCTCTGCGCCTGCCGGATACAGATGTGCTCCCACCACAATGTCCTTTTTATTCTCATCAAATTTCTGCCCGTTCGCACTGACAATTTCAATCTTTCTCACCGGTATCATGCCGGAAACGCCCGTCACCAGCACCGCCCTGCTGTTTTCCTCAACTGCGGAAACGCCTTCCCTGACTTCTGCTTCTACCGCGCCTAACTGCAGTGTCTCCACCGGGACACGGTCTCCCTGCAGCGGACGGACAGTCATGGTAACCTCTCCAGCCTCACTCTTTGCCCCGATAACTGCCAGAAGCTTTCCGTTAAAGAGCTTCCTTACGGTTCCTTTATACTGGTCGTAGTCCGTGCTGTCTCCATTGTCAAGCCCGATAAGCCGTCCCGCGCCCGTGACGCTTACTTCTACATAATCCATGGCGTTTTCCACCGGATTCCCGTCTTCGTCTGCCATGCCAATCTCTACAAAAATCAAGTCCTCGCCATCCGCCTTCATTTCCGTTTTGTCCGCTTTCAGCGTGATGCGCGCAGGGTCTTTAAAGGACTTGTGCATATCCTCTGCAATCACTGTGCCGTTTTCATCGTATGCAACCGCTCTGATACAGCCCGCTTCATAAGGAACCTGAAAGCTCGGGAACAGTACTTGGCCGTGTACATGGTCGATTTCCACTCTGCCCAGGGATGTTTCATTGACAAAAACTTCCACCGAAGGCGCATTGCTGCACACACGCACATCAATCAACTGTCCGGGATTGAAATCCCAATAAGGAAGCAGATGCACCATGGGCGCTTTCTTGTAATCCGTCCACTCCGCCTGATACATAAAATAGGTATCTTTCGGGAAGCCCGCCGTGTCAATCTGCCCAAAATAAGAGTTTTTGGTATGATAAGGCGTGGGCTCACCAATGTAGTCATGTCCCGACCACAAAAACTGTCCTGCTGCGAAATCCCTGTCTCTGTCCATATAGATACAGTATTCCACAGACTTGCCAGCCCAGCTCGGACGGCTGTTGCCAAGGGAAGAACACTGCTCATCGTCTTCCGTCAGTATCGACTTTTCCAGCGGGAAATGATAGACTCCCCTGCTCTGTACCGCCGAAGAAGTCTCACTGCCATAAATCATCCAGTCAGGATGCGCTTCGTGCTGCTCGTCATAATACCGCTCCAAATAGTTGTAGCCGGCAAGCTTTACCACATCTGCGCAATTCTGCGCTCCATCCCACGGCATATAGTTGGAACCTATCGTCGCCTTGGCATTGCCCTTAGGGTCATGCTCCTTCACATAATCCGCCAGCATCTTTGCCACCTCTAAACCACGCGGCACATTCGTATCATGGATTTCATTGCCGATGCTCCACATGATAACAGAAGGATGATTTCTGTCGCGCCTTATCCAGCTTGCGACGTCCTTTGCCGCCCACTCGGGGAAAAATCTGGCATAATCATATTCCGTCTTTGGCTCTTCCCACATATCAAAAGCTTCCGAATCCACATAAAATCCCATCTCGTCAGCCAGCTCCATGAACTCCGGCGCAGGCATATTGTGCGAGGTTCGAATCGCATTGACGCCCATTTTCTTTAACGTCACCATTTTTCTGCGCATCGCCGCTTTATTAAATGCCGCCCCCAGACAGCCCAAATCATGGTGCTCGCAGACGCCATGAAGTTTTACCTGTTTTCCATTCGCAATAAAACCCTTCTCCGGACTAAAAACAAATTCCCTGAAACCGAAAACCGTCTTTTCTACCTCTCCGTTGTCCAATTCCAGTTCCAGCTCATAGAGATTCGGATTCTCCGCATCCCACAGCTTGGGTTTTTCCACCAAAACAGTACCCTTCAGCAGTACACTGTCTGCCTCGCCCGTAAGCTGTCCCTTTGCAACAAGATTTCCGCCGTGCCATATCCTTGCCGCGGCCGAACTGCCCAAGGTCGTTCCGACCTGTGCCGTTCCGTCCTGCGCCGTTCCTGTCTGCGCTGCAGTGCCTGCAATCTCCGCCTCTATTTCAACAATAAAATCCTCTCCCTGCCTTTTGGTTGCCACATAGATGCCATCGGAAACAAAGTGCACCGCCGGCACCGTCTTAAGCCATACGCTGCGGTAAATGCCTGCGCCGGAATACCAGCGGGAATTTGGTTCGTGATGGTCCACCCGCACCATAATCACATTATCGCCTGCCTGCAGATATTTCGTAATGTCAAACTCAAAGGTAGAATATCCGTATTTCCACTCACCCACAAGCTGTCCGTTTATGTATACTTTAGAATCCATATAGACGCCGTCAAAACGAAGCAGTCTTACCAAATCATCTGCCTCCGCCATCTCTAAATGCCTGCGGTACCAGCCCGTCCCTGTTTCATAGAGCCTTTCCGTGTCATAAATCAGCCAGTCATGCGGAATATCCACATGCTTAAAATCCTTCCCCCACGCCGAGAGCCCTTCCAAATCCGTCCCATACGGCGTCTTTACAAATTCCCAGTTGTCATTCAGTAACCTTTTTTTGCTCATACTATCCCAATTTCCTTTTCTGCGCATATTATTGCGCATTTACCTTTCTGTTTTGTAGTTCTATTCTACTGTCTGACGCTGTCTCCCGCAACCCTTTTTTTTGCACTGTTTTTGTGTTTTTTTGTACAAGTTTCCTGTTTGCTTTGAAAAATAAAAAAGAAGAAAGGCTCAAAGCCTTTCTTCCCTCTTCTTTATTATCATTTTTACAATGAAATACATTATCACTGCATCCATTATGCCCAGCAGCATACCCGCAAGAATATCCGTGGGATAATGTACAAACAGATACATTCTGGAAAAAGCTATCGTGCCCGCAAACAGCAGGGCAAGGATGCCCGCCTTTTTATAATACAAAAATATTACCGTTGCCGCCGTAAAGCCATTCAGCGTATGACCCGATGGGAACGAATACTCTCCGGGCTGGGGAATCAGCAGCATAACCGAAGCGTCCACCGCAAAGGGACGGGGTCTTGCCACCAAATTCTTTATCACTATATTGCCCAACAGAAAGGACAATGCCATCGCACCCATCATGGTAAAGGCGCAAAGTCTGGTTCTCTTCGGGATTGCCAGAACAACACTCAGCGCAATCCATATTAATCCGGCATTACCCAGTGCAGACAATAGTATCATCACCGGATTCAGCCATTCTGCATGTAACTCCTGCAGCATATGTAAAATTTGCAGTTCCATAGTCAATACCCATTCATCTCATTACATTGTGACAAATAAAAACTTCAGTACAAAGAGCAGTGAAATAACCGTTACCACGATGTCTTTCTTCTTGTATTTGCCTGTGCAGAGCGTCATGATAACATAGGTGATACAGCCAAGTCCGATACCGTTTGCGATAGAGTAGGTCATCGGCATCATGATAAGCGCTACAAACGCCGGAATCGCAGAGCGAAGGTCATCCATATCTACCTTTGCAAAGCTCTTTACCATCAGAACGCCTACATAAATCAGTGCGGAAGCTGTTGCCGCTGACGGAACAATGCCTGCCAGAGGACTTAAGAAAAGACATACTGCAAAACAGATTGCCGTTACAACACTGGTTAAGCCTGTCCTTCCGCCTTCTGCAACACCTGCGGAAGATTCCACAAAGGTCGTACAGGTAGAAGTACCAAGCACCGCACCGGCTACCGTTGCCGCAGAGTCACAAAGCATAGCCTTGTCCACGCGGATGGGGTCGCCGTTCTCGTCAAGCATATTAGCCTGCGCAGCCGTACCGTAAAGTGTTCCGAGTGTATCGAACATATCAACCAGGCAGAAAGTAATAATCAGCATAATCGCATTGAAAATGCTTCCCACATGTGCGCCGGTAAATGCATTTGCCCATGCTGCACCGTTGAAGAGTCCTGCTATACCTACGCTGCAAAAATCCTTGAAGGACTGTCCCACATTACCAAGGTCGAAGCTGGGTACTGTCCAGGTAAACAGATAGTACAGAATTGTGGAAGCGATGATTCCGATAATTACGTTGCCCTTTACCTTCAACTTGCCCAAGATACCGATGATAAGCAGTCCAATCAGAGCGATGATAGCAGGAAGCGCCGCCTCCTTAAAAGTGCCGCTTTTGATTGCGCCGTTGATATCAACAAACTGCACAAGCGTGTACTGATTTGTCTGAATAATGCCTGCATTCTGGAAGCCGATGAATGCAATGAAAAGACCGATACCTGCAGGAATCGCTTTTTTCAGGCAGTCCGGCATCGCTTTTGCGATATAGGTACGCAGACCCGTAACAGAAAGAAGCAGGAATACAAGGCCGGATACAAAGATGATAACCAGTCCGGAATGATATCCGGTGAGTACATCTACTCCTGCAAAGAATGCGCCTGAAACAAAGCAGGTACAGAAGAATGCATTAAGTCCCATTCCACATGCCTGTGCATAGGGCAGCTTCGCCACAAACGCCATCAGCAGAGTGCCGGTAACCGCTGCCAGAACAGACGCAATATAAACTGCATTCCATATCTGTCCGAGTACCGCTCCGTCAGCCCCGAGACCCGCAAGCCAGCCGGCTCCGCCGCCTGCCGCAACCTGATTCGGGTTTACAAATACAATGTAAGCCATTGCAAAAAATGTGGTCAGACCTGCTGCAATCTCAGTTCTGACAGTTGTGTTATTCTCCTTCAATTTGAAGAATTTCTCCATATGCTTTACCTCCCTAAAGTAACATACGTGTGTCGGGCGGTTTAACCGCCATTTTTAAAAACATAGAGCAAGTATAACATTATTTTCCATATATTTCAATAAATCATTGAAGGATATTTGCTTTTTAATTTGAAATTCCGACTCAATATTTCACAGGGTACGCTGAAGCTTCTCCAAAAACGCCCTTGTATTGGCAGCAATATCGCCTCTGAATACAGCGGAGCCGGTCACAATCACATTGGCGCCGGCATGTAAAACCGTCTCTACATTGCCAAGTGTGATGCCGCCGTCAACCTGTATGTCGATGTTTCTGCCCGTCCCATCCGCCAGTTTTCTCGCCTCTTCTACTTTGCCTGTGCAGAAATCAAGATAGGACTGCCCTCCAAAGCCGGGCTCCACCGTCATGACCAGTATCATGTCAAGCCTGTCCAGATACGGGCGCAATACCTCCACCGGCGTATTCGGTTTCACGGATATTCCCGCCTTAAGCCCTCTGCCATGGATGTCTTCTAAAATCTCATCCGCCTTATCCGTCGCCTCTATATGGAATGTGATGCTGTCCGCCCCGCAATCCGCAAACGCACCGATATACCGCTCTGGCTTTTCAATCATAAGGTGCGCGTCAAACACCTTGTCCGTAACTTTTCTCAGGGACTTGATAACGGGCATTCCATAGGAAATGGACGGTACAAAAATCCCGTCCATTACATCTATGTGTATATATTGCGCGCCGGCTTCATCCACCGTCCGTATCTGTTCACCTAACACAGCAAAATCTGCCGCCAAAATCGAGGGTGCCAAAATATTCATTCGTCTTTTATCTCCCTAACTTTCAAATCCGGAGTATCACTAAGTTCTCCTGCATTATATTAACCGATTTTCCCGTCTAAGGCAAGAGGCAGACAGGAATTCCCTCTTTCCCAAATACCTGCAGCAGCGCAGGGAACCTTATTGTCATGCACCGCCGTCAAAAAAACGCTCCCATCCGATATCTTTTTATAAACATGAATGGATTCGCCCTCAAAACATTGGTCTAAAAAATGAAGTTCAAAGTCCCCAATCTCGAATTTTTCCAAAAACTTACTGTCAAAACCATTCAAAAACAAATCTACATATTTTAAATTTGTCATATGCCCCGTCTTGTCCAAATCCGTATATCTGACCTGATGGGTATATACATATTCCATCCCTTCTAAGTCCACCGGCAGTTTTTGAAACTTTTGCATACCGGATTCCTGCCGTTGGGCTATATCAGCCGGAAATTCAATGTCTCTCAGCCGTACCAGCCTTTTTTTCGTAAGATGATAGAGACAGCTTTCCACGCATCCGCTTGCACACTCTTCTCCATCTCTGGAAATCAGTAAGTGCTGGTGGATGATCGCAGGGGATTTCTCCTCCGGCATCCACGTTTTCATATTCAGTTCTTTTGTAAAATCAACTTTGTGACTTATATGCATCTGATACTTTGTATACATCCAGACAATCCCGTATTCTTCCGGAAGCGTATCGTTTCCCTTATGAACATTGTGCAGGAAATGGGTTGCCATGTCCTGAAAATAATTCATATATCCACGCAGTCCCACACGGCCATCTCTGTCCGCATCCCTGAATTGCGGAAGGTAATTCTTTTCAAATATCATACCGCGCCTCCATTTTCTCTTCTATCTCTCCATCAGGCCTTCCAGCAGCAGCGGATCCACCATTTGACAAGAATAGCGGTTATAATGCAAACCGGTGGTATCCCAGAGTATGGGACAAATCTGCCTGTCATATGCCTCTTTGCATACCGATGTCAGAAAAAGCCTGACCGATTCCTCATCCTTATTTTTCTTCGGGCAGCCGTATTCTCCCAAAATGACCGGAATCCCCTGCTCAATGAAATTCGTTTCTATCATTTCCATGTACTTTTCCAGTTCTTTAAAATCCTCTTCCGTTCCCCATGTACTGCGGCATTTTCCCCAGTCAGCATCCGCCTCCAGAATGGCAAAAACGGAAGGCGTATAATAGTGAACAGAAACCGCGCATCTGCCTGCCGGATCAACAGGCATATGGTAAAGTTCATCGCAGGTCAGCTCAATATCGGTTGCATAGCCGGCAATCAGCAGGTGCCGCTCGGGATTGTTGCCGCCGGAACTGCGAACAATATCCACAAAAGTCTGATTGATTTCATTCAACAGGGAGAATACTTCTTCCTTCCCATTTGCAGAACCGGCATACCGATTCCAGACCGCATCCCAGCACCCCTCCTCATTCAAAGACTCAAACACCAGATGATCCCCATAATCCTGAAAAGCATCCGCAACCTGCGTCCATATGCGGGAGTAGTGATACATGCACTCCTCGGTATTTGTCGGAAAATCTGCCATCCACCAGTTGTCATGGTGAATATTGATAATCGCATACATTCCCGTATCCAGCGTCCAGTCCACAACTTCCTTCACCGCCGCCAGATATTCCTCGTTGATGGTATAATCCTCCCCCATCATATTTGACCATGCAACCGGTATGCGCAGTACGCCAAATCCGGCATCTGCATACCCCTGAATCATTTGCTGCGTAATCACCGGACTCCCCCATGCAGTTTCATAAGACCGCACAGAACCGCCTGCAATCCAGTCCCCACAGGATTCAAAAGTATTGCCCAGATTGATGCCAATGCCCATATCCCGCACCAATTCCATGGTCGTGATCTTTCTCATCCCGTTCGACTCCTCGTCCTTCTTTGCACAGCCTCCAAGCACTATCGCCATTATCAATACAATCCCGACAATATATCTTCCTTTTTTCTTCATGATACCCCTCCCCGGCTATTGTTGTTCGTGAAATGTTTAAATAACTTTAAATTGTTTCCATACACCCTTTCGAAACCTGATTTCAAAAAGCACCGCTTTGAAAAGCCAGTCTGCACACATGGCAAACGCAATGCCAATCACGCCCATGTTCAGTACAATGCCAAACAGTACAGAAAGCAGAAGCCGGATTCCGATTGTAGATATCACGGTAACAACCATTGTAAATTTTGCGTCTCCTGCCGCACGCAATCCTGCCGAAAGCGGTCCTGAAAACGGATACGCAAATGCATTGAATGCATTGTGTATCACCACCAGCCAGATTATCAGTCTCTTTGTTTCCGCCGACAAATCATATACCATCATCGCAAGCGGCGTGGCTGCAAGGATAATGACATTCCATGCCACAGAGGCAATCACCGTGATTTTCATCAGCTTTTTAAAATAGTATTCCGCCTCGTCTGTTTCATTGGCGCCCATACACTGACCGATTACGGGAATAAACGCCGAACTCATAGCCACTCCCATCAGGGCAGCAAGCGACCAGAGGCTTTGCGCCACACCGTTCGCAGCAATCTGATAAGTGCCGAACAATGCAACGATACTGCTCAGGGCCACCTTTACCAACTGGAACAGCCCGTTTTCAACCCCGTTTGGAACAGCGATATTCAGGATTTTCTTTAGCATACCACCATTCCATGTAAAAATCCATTTGTTACGATAGCGAAGTTCCGCACCCTGCCTGAAGCATAAAAACGTAATCACGACTGCCGAAAATGCTCTGGCAATCAAAGAGGGGTAAGCCACGCCTGCCACTCCCGCTTTCAGCCCAAACACGCCGATTATATTTCCGACTACGTTGATGATATTGGACAGAATAGAGATATACATTGTCACCTTTGTTTTGCCAAGGCTTCGGTAAATGGCCGCTCCCGCATTATAAATTGCCAGTGCGGGGTAAGAGTAAGCCGAAATCCGCAGATACGTGACGCAGGCCTCCATAACGGAATCTTCCACTTTGCCAAATAATATGCCGAGCATTGTGCGGTTCCCGATAAGGACCAATGCCCCAACCACCAGCGAAAGCAGAATGGAAAACATCAAGAGCTGGCCGGAAGATTTTTCTGCATTATCCGTATCCCTGCTCCCGATATACTGGCTGACTACTACAGCGCCGCCGGAGGCAAGCGCTGTAAAAATATAGATAAAAATTGTGTTAAACTGATTGACAAGGGATACCCCCGACACGGCGGCTTCTCCCGCATAGCTTATGACAAGTGTGTCGGCAATTCCCACCAGCATCACCAGCAGTTGCTCAAAAAAGAGCGGCACAATCATATTTTCTAAGTCTTTATTTGTAAAGCGCATATTTCTCATCTTTCAAAATATTTTTGTTCAAATTCGCTGACTGGCATAGGTTTTGCAAAATAATAACCCTGAAAAGTATCGCAGCCTATTTCTGTCAGGAAATCCACCTGTTCTCTAGTCTCCACGCCCTCCGTAACTACTTCCATGCCAAGCTGCTTTGACAGAGAGATAATCATCTTGAGAATCGTCCTGCTGCGCTCCTCATGACTCGTCTGCCTCAGAAAGCCCATATCCACTTTGAGCGTATCCACCGGCATATCCTTGAGCATGTTAAGAGAAGAATAGCCGCTTCCGAAATCATCCATCTCCACCATAAAGCCATACTCCTGCAGCCGCTGAATCAGCACAAGCTGTTTCTCAAAATCACTCATGATGGCACTTTCCGTAATTTCAAGCCGAAGATTCTGCGGTTTGATCTCATATTTCTCCGCAAGCCCGGTAAATACCTTATAAATATCCGCAAAGTAAAAGTCCTTCGGGGAAATGTTCACGGAGATATGGTAATCCGTCAGCCCCTTGTCCTTCCATTCACGCAGCTTCTTGCAGGCAAGTTCCCATATGTACGTATCCAGCTTGCAGATAAGTCCTGTATTCTCCAGAATCCCGATAAACTCTCCGGGCGGAATCATGCCGCGTTCGGGATGAATCCATCGCACCAAGGCTTCGCCGCCCAGAATCTTCCCCCGGACAGAAACCTGTGGCTGAAGGTAAAAGCAGAACTGCCCCTCCTCGAGCGCAGTGCCAAACTCTCCCGACACCTTCTGCTCGCTCACGCTGCTTTCCCGGATTCCCTCGTCATAATGCGCTATCACATCCGCAAGACTTGCCTTGATAGTCTTTATCGCCATATAAGCTCTGTCGCACATAACAGAAACCGCTATGTCCCTGTCAACAATATCATAGACACCCAAATGCACACAGATGCGGTAAGTTGCTGTACCGCTCTTCTCCCCTATGCGCCTGATCTCATTAGAAAAAACATCAGGGTCAAAGCGTTCTTTGGGCATGCATATGGCAAATCTGTCCCCCGAAAGCCTGCCATAGACAGAACCGGGCCTTGCCAGCCGCTTAAGTGCATCAGCAATATTTAACAACACCTCGTCGCCCACATTGATCCCGAAAATATCATTCACAAGCTTAAAATTCTTAATGTCGGAACAGACCATGCAATAAGCACCCGGATCCGCTTTCCGCACCACATCCCTCACAACATCATAAAAGTGCTCCCTATTATATATCCCGGTGAGACGGTCATGCGTGGCGCGGAAACGCTCCGTTGCCAGCTTTTCCACCTCGTCTGTCTCATCATGCATCTTAAAAAAGCAGCCGACATAGTTATTACTGCTGTCACACAACCTCTTAAAACTCACATCATAATATCTCTTTGCAGAATTTACCTCCCTGGTCTCCTTCCACTCCGAGTCCTCCGCCTCTGAAAGCTGTCTGCCGTTCATCCACTCCCTGTAATAGTCCTCGAAGGGTTCTGTACTTTCCGCCTTAAAAAAGCCATATGCCACAGAATTCGCATAGACACAGTTCCCCTCAATGTCAAAGCACACCACACTGTCATCCATATTCTTTATACTGGAGGACAGAAGACCTTCTACCAGTCCCTGCGGGACATATATCACATTAAAGTAATAAATTGCCAGCGCCATGATACCGTAGGTAAGCACCGAAAAGTCTATCTCCAGGCTCATTACAAGATAAAGTACATTGGCTGCTATAATAATCATAAGACTGAGTAAAGTAAGCCAGAACTTCTCGCGGTACATCGTCGGCGATTTCACTATCTTTATCACCAGCGGCAGCACGATCAGCACTACCATCCCGTATATAATAAGCCTGTGAAAATTATACAGTCCGCCACGCTCCGCAATACCATAAAAGAAAGTGCCTGCATCCTCCACCGGCCCACAGTGAAAAATAAATACTTTCTCAGTAAAGACATTCAACAGCATCAGCAGACCGTCCACAGCAACCACCGAATAGAGAGCTGCCTTCTGCACAGCCCGCATCTCATAGACATTAGTGTACTTCAATGCATAAAGCAGCATACAAATCAGCAGCACATCCGATACCGTATAGTATACCGCGTACATCAGCTCCGCCCAAAACTGAGTCCGCACAATCAGCGCCGCCGCATAAATTGCCATCGTACACGGTGCCGCAATCATTATGTAACGTATCGCCTTCGTCAGCGGCCTCTTATCCCGCCTGCCAATTACACAACTGCAGATAAAAATAGCAACCGCGAAGATTAACAGTAATGTCGTATATATGTTTCTCATAGCTTATCCCCCGCGTATAATGTCCATAAGATCCACTTAAAGCATATCACTTCGTTCCCTGCTCCGCAAGTTATACCTTTTCGCTGCAAAAGCGCACCCAAACTCATGCAGCATCTGCCTTCTTTTTAATATGATTTCCAATAATCTCCGACACATCACTGATCGTTATAAAAGCACTCGCATCCACCTCATTGATTAAACGTTTCAGTTCATAGATCTCAAACCGGGTCAGCACACAGTAGAGGACCGCTTTCTTTCCGCTGATCAGACCCTCTCCTTCCAGAATCGTCACCGTGCGCCCCATTTTTTTATAGATTTCGTCCGCGATCATCTGTCCTTCATCCGTGATAATCATAGCTGCTTTCGCCTGTTCCACACCTGATTCTACAAAATCAATCACTTTTGATGTAATAAAATACGTCAACAGGCTGTACATGGCCCTGTCAAATCCAAACAGACAACCGGCGACCGTATAGATCACAACATTGATAAAGAGAACCGTCTGTCCCACCGGAAGGTTAAACTTTTTGTTCATGAAGATTGCCACCGTCTCTGTTCCGTCGAGGCAGCCGCCGGCGCGGATAACAAACCCCACTCCCACTCCCAGAAATACTCCTCCAAAACTGACAGCCAGCAGATATTCATGCGTAACATCCACAATCGACGCAAAAATTTCCAGGAAACTCGAAAATGCCACCATGGCAATTGCAGATTTGACAATAAATTTAGTTCCCAGCTTCCGCATGCCAACCAACAGGAACGGAATGTTCAGTACCAAAGTCAGCATTCCAAGTGGAATTCCACTCAGGTTATTGATCATAATCGAGATTCCCACAATCCCTCCATCCAGGATCGTGCATGGAACCAAAAATTCTTCAATAGCAAATGCAGCGATCATCGCACCTATCACCAGCATCACATAGCCGGATATTTCCCTCATACATTCTTTCAACTTTGATGCATTGTCTGACATAAAAACTACCTCCGGTATCATCATATCAACGGAATCTGTATCCGTCAAATAAAACCTTGCTATTTGGTCTATAGGGAACGGGCAGCGCGAATTGCAATGGTCACCCCTTCCAATTCTTTTTTATAACAAATACCTCCAAAAAAAATGTAAGTGCAGTTACGGAGTTTATCTCTCTCCCTTCCTGCACTTACATTATACTTATGATTTCTATTTATATCAAATACTTATATTTTAATTATCTGACCCACATTCCCCAGTTACTATTCCATTCCCAGCCTTCGTCAACCAGCTTTTGTTCCTGCGGCGTCAAAACTTTCTTATTGGTCTGTTCTGTTTTAGCTGCCGTACTCGCATTATCTGTCCCTGCCTGATTTCCGATTGCACTTCCATCGGTTCGATATGCAATTCTGCCTTCTGCTCTGCCGTTGTTCAGATAATGGTTGTAGAGCGCCTTTGCATCATACCCGAAGGCTTCCTTCAAATCCTTATAATCATCAGCATAGCGCACATAATCAAACTCGTCAGATGCGACAACACTGTAAGCTGTACGCTGCTCCGATATGCCGCATGTCAGATAGTGGTTGTAGAGCGCCTCCGCATCATAGCCGAACGCTTCCTTCAAATCCTGATAGTCGTCCGCATAGCGTACATAATCAAAGTTTTCTCTTGTAATAGTCTCACTTGCAGACACATTCATAGGCGGACACATTACTGCAAAAAGACAGCCCGCCAGTCCTGCCGCGGCCACGCGCCTCATCCACTTTAACATTCTGCTCTTCTCTCTTTTTTCCATCTCTTCATTTCCTCCTTTTGAATGAATTTTATAAAATTATGTGTAGTTTTATAGATACCACATCCTATTAAAGTGCATCACTCAGAACCGAGTAGACCACGCTGTATGTAACTCCGTCCACGCCCGCAAGATCGCTTCCAAGGAAAAAGGAACGTGTAGGAACACTGTCACGCATTATATATTTCCCCTCCGACTGCTCGGACAGTGTATAATCATCCGGCTCAAAACCGTCTCCATACAGGGATTTCAACGTCGCAAATATCTCGTCAGTGTCCGAAACACTGCCTGTGGTGAGCATGATTTCAAGACTTTCGAAATCGCCGTTTGAATCAAACAAAAACTTCTCCTCTATCGTGAATTCACCGGCATAGTCCGCACTGAAAAAAATCGTCGTTCCGTCTGCGCCGAAAAGCATATACGACACATCTTCAAGGGTAACTCCGCTCTGCGTGAAGTCTGAGGGTTCGTCGCTGATAAACGGCGGTTCAAGCCCGCCTGACTCGCCGACAATCGCCTCTGCTTCTTCCTGAGAATATCCCGCGGCCATAAGCGACATCCCCCATGAAAGCACACGCATATCCTCGATACTGTACGAATTCATATATGCACTTTCTTCTTCAGACGCTTCATAGTTCATAGTCCAGCCATCTATAACCTCGGTGAAAAGGGAAGGACTACCGCCCTCAAGCACGCTCACATTATTTATGATTGCCTCCAAATCGGTCTCTGTACCGGGCTCAATCTTAATTGATCCGCCATTATAGATTTCGTTCTCGTAAAGATATCTCAGCCTTATGGTACAAGCATCGCCGTATTGATATATAAGTTCAAAATAGCGCGTATCACCGCTGTTTAATATTTCGGAACAGTCAATCGTGACCGGTTCGTAATTTGCCTCGCTCGTACCTGATTCGGGCAATGCATCTTGCTTTGCGGAATCCGTGGAGGATTCCGAAGAATTTGTTTTTTCATCAGAGCCTTGGGACTCAATTTTTGACGTATCGCCGCCATCCTTTGTTTCAGGCTCAGCAGACCCACACCCCGCAAGGACAAGGCATGCCATTAAAATCGCAGCAAGGATACGCGTTTTCTTTTTGCTATTCATGGTTTTTCTCCTGTTCAAAATATTTACCGCTAACTATAAATATATATATCACAAAAAAATTTTTTACAGGAAGATTTTGCGTAATTGGTAGGCGAATTTGCGTAACTTGTCGAAAGACTGGAAAGTAGTTCCAGAAACTGTTTCTATTCAAGTTTTTTTCAGCTTTTTCATGAATTACAGACACATCATGGAAAGAGATGCCGTTTGACGAAAGCCAATGTATTGTTTATAATAACTTCTAGTGTATGGGCCATTATGCGAAATAATTTTGACTTAAATCAAAGAAGTCAGGTTGCTATATATGGTATATCTCAATAATGAAACTTAATGGTAGGCGGAGGAATGTTATGATATACAGAATAGCTGTGGTCGATGATGAACCCGTGTGGATTGAAATCATGCGTGGAATTGTAAAAGATTTTTTCGACAGCAGATCCATAGAAATTCAGTTAGATACGTTTAACAATGCACAGATGCTTTCAGATACAATGACCGTTCAAAAGGAAGCTGTCGATATTGTGATTCTCGACATAGATATTCCAAACATAAATGGTTTTGAAATTGCGGAGAGATTAAAGAAGCAGTATCCCAATATTATTCTTATGTTCTACACTATGCACGAACAATATGTGTTTGATGCGTTCAGTTTTCAGCCCTTTCGATATATCCGCAAGGAATATGCGGCAAGAGAGTTGAAACCTGCATTGGAATCTGCATTACAGGTCATCGAAAACCGCGCCGAAAAATTCATCATGTTAAAATCCCCCAATGGGATCATGAATATCGAAATTTCCGAGATTATGTATTTTGAAACAAACAATCGCAGATGCGATGTTTATTTAAAAAACGGCAGCATAATCAACGTGCGCAAAACAATTAAAGAACTTTATACGGAAACCGGCGGCAACAATTTTGTTTTTCTTCACAAAGGAGCTGTCGTGAACGTCAAGTACATCAAAATCTGCGCTGCCTATGATGTGACAATGGCAAATGACGCCAAATTGATAGTCAGTCGAAACCGTATAAAAGACGTGAAAGCTGCATTTACCAAGTACTGGGGAAACACCGGAAGCGTTTAAAAAAAGGAGGCGCACACTGCACCTCCTCCCTTTTATTCTCCATTTCCCGCAAGCTTTTCCCCCACGTCTTCCTTCAGCTTCTCCCACTCGTCCTCATGCTCTGTATAATACAGCGGACATTTCTTGCCACCGCAGTCATAATGCCTCAAGATATCCTGCGGCTCCAGATCATAGGTTTCCAACAGCCAGGCAAGCAGGTTTATCAAGGATTCATAGGTTTCCTTCGTAAAAGAACCATCCTTTGCCAGATAACAGCACTCTATCGAAATAGAATCATAATTTCTCGTCTGCACGGCACAGGCAATTTCATCTAAAGGAATCACCTGTAATATTTCTCCTTCATATCCGATGATAAAATGTGCGCTGGCATGGCGCTCGTGCGTATCCTTCAACTGCTCAAAATAACTTCTGTTCTGCGCTGCGCTCGTGCCCTCATTCGCTGTATAGTGTACAAAAATATTATCAACTTTTTCCAATGCTTCCCCGGGTCTGGAATACTCATTCAGCGTCAGATAATTCTCTGTCCAGTCCGGCTTCACGGGTGGGGAAGATACCTGCTCTTCCTTCTGTGGCAGATAGTCACCTGCGGATACGGTTCCGGCCGCATTGACAGGCTGTGAAGGCCCTTTCTTTAAAAACAGGCTCGTCAGCCACCAGAACAAACACACTGCCGCAAAGGACGCAATCAAGGCAATAGACAGCCTTCTTCTGCGCTGCAGCTGCCGCAGGCGCTTTTGCCTCTCTCTCGACATTTCCGTGCGCTGTACACGCACATTTGTCTCCACCCGTATTCTGGCGGATTGCGCATATGTATTTGCTTCTACGCGTCTTTTGCTGTTCTGTCCGGAACTCTTTGGATACATATCTGCCTCTACGCGCTTCCTGCTGCCCTGTCCGGCAATCCGCGGGTAGACTTCCGCCTCCATGAGTCTTTCCCTGCTCCTTGGAGCAGTTTTCGGATACGCCTTTCCCTCTACAAATTTCCCTTCTGTCCGCAGTCCGCTTCCCGAAGCAGTTCCTTTCCGCCTGCGCGATGCATTTCCGAATTCCTCGTCCAAATACGGATTTCTCATTCTGGTTAATTCAAGCTGAAGCCCCTTCTCTTCCCGAACCTCTCCCATAAGTACATTCTTCCTTTTGATATCTTTTGCCATTTTAGAGGATGTCCCAAAACTGCAGATTCCTATATACACAGTTTTGAAACATCCTCTTCGTCTATTATATCAGATTCCCGGGAAAGGATTCTTAAGATTTATTTAGTTTTGTATTAGCTTTTAGTTATGATAATTCCTATTCTTTCCAGTGCAGGCGGTGAAGCTGCCCCTCTGTCTGCATCCCTGCAAAATGGTTCTGCCTGAGGGCTTCGTACAGCACGATGGCAACGGAATTAGACAGATTCAGCGAACGGATGGAAGTAAGCATCGGAATTCGGATACAGGAATCCTCATGCTCGGTAAGAAGCTCCTCCGGTATACCGGCGCTCTCCTTGCCAAACATGATGAAATCGTCCTCCTGATAGGATACTTCCGTATAAGAACGCTTTGCCTTTGTCGTCGCCATCCAGATTTTTGCATTCGGGTGAAGCGCAAGAAATTCCTGATAATTCATGTAGCGCGTCACATCAAGCTGATCCCAGTAATCCATGCCTGCGCGCTTTATGGATTTTTCGTCCAGCCTGAAGCCCAGCGGTTCAATTAAATGCAGGGACGTGCCCGTCGCCACGCAGGTTCTCCCAATGTTGCCCGTGTTTGCCGGAATCTCCGGCTGATGAAGTATGATATGCATAACGCCTGCCTACTTTTTCTGTTCTGCCCGAAGCTTCGTGATAAACCGCTCCAGCCGCTCCATCGCAACCTTTAATTTCTCCAGCGAATACGCGTAGGAAATACGAAGGAAACCTTCCCCGCTTTCGCCGAAAGCAGTTCCCGGAACAGCCGCAACCCTTTCCTCCTCCAGAAAACGGCTCGCAAACTCCTCGCTTGTCATGCCGAATTCCTTGATACATGGGAACACGTAAAAAGCGCCAAACGGCTCGAAACATTCCAGCCCCATCTCCTTGAATGCATGCAGCAGATACCGCCTTCTCTGGTTGTAGGCGGTGCGCATCTCAATAATATCCTCGTCCCCGTTGCGAAGCGCCTCAATACCGGCATACTGCCCCGTGGTCGGTGCGCACATAATGGCAAACTGGTGTATCTTCGTCATCTGTTCAATAATATTTGCCGAACCGCAGGCATAACCCATTCTCCAGCCCGTCATGGCATACGCCTTGGAAAAACCGTTAATTAATATGGTTCTCTCCTTCATGCCCGGCAGACCTGCTATAGAAACATGCTTTCCTTTGTAGGTCAGTTCCCCGTAAATTTCATCGGACATCACAATAATATCTTTTTCAATCGCAATCTTTGCAATCGCCTCCAAATCCTTCCGCTCCATAATGGCGCCCGTCGGATTGTTGGGAAACGGCAAGATTAACAACTTGGTTTTTTCCGTCACGGCTTCCAAAAGTTCTTCTGCCGTCAGCCGGAATTCATTTTCTGCCTTTAAGTTAATAATCACAGGCTTGGCGCCTGCAAGAACAGCACATGGCTCATAGGACACGTAGCTGGGCTGGGGAATCAGCACCTCTTCTCCCACACCGGGATTTATCAGGGCGCGTATCCCGATATCGATTGCCTCGGAGCCGCCTACCGTTATCAGCACCTCCTTGTCTGCATGATAGCGGACGCCCTGCGTGCGGTAAAGATAATTTCCCACCTCTTCCCGCAAGGTGCGCAGTCCTGCGTTAGAGGTGTACTTTGTGTGTCCTTTCTCCAAAGAATAAATGCCCTCGTCCCGTATATGCCAGGGCGTATCAAAGTCAGGCTCGCCGACGCCCAGGGAAATCGCATCCTTCATTTCGCTCACAATGTCAAAAAACTTGCGGATGCCGGAGGGCTTAATTTCAACTACCTGTTCAGCAAGCGGATTTCTCATGGTGTAATCAACTCTCTTTCGTCTTCATATTTTTTCGTCAGTATCGTTCCATGCTCCTTGTATTTCTTCAACACAAAATGAGTCGCCGTGCTGAGCACGCCGTCCAAAGTGGAAAGCTTTTCAGAAACAAAATTGGACACCTGCTTTAAGGTCTTTCCTTCAAGGGATACCAGAAGGTCATAGCCGCCCGAAATCAAATACACGGAATGTACCTCCGAATATTTGTAGATACGCTCCGCAATATTGTCGAAACCCTGCCCTCTCTGCGGTGTAATCCGTACCTCTATCAAAGCGTTTACCTTTTCAATGCTGGTCATTTCCCAGTTTATCATGGTGTGATAGCCGCATATGATGCCCTCGCTCTCCAGTGCGGCAAGTTCGTTGACAACGTCAATTTCCTCCACACCCAAAATAACCGCCAGTTCTTTTAAATTCATGCGGCTGTTTTTTTCTATAATGCGTAATAATTCTTCTCTCATCACTTTTGTCTCCTTACATTTTTTTGTTGATTTCATCAGCCTTCGGTCTCTCCAGAAAACGCTTTTCGTCTTCATTTATGACAACCCTGTCGTTATCATCCGTTATTTTACCGATGACCACAGCCGGTATCTGTGCCGCTTCCAACGCCTGCACCAGATTCTCGCCGTTATCTGCCGTCATCAAAAGACACCCGCCCGACGACAGCTCATAGGGATTAAGGCCGAAAAATTCACATATCTCTATGGTTTCCTGTTTGATGGGAATTTTTTTCAAATCCACTGAAAGTCCAACGCCAGCGCTTTCTGCAAGCTCCCACAGCGCAGCGAATATACCGCCGCCGGAGACGTCGTGCATCGCACTCACATTGGACTTTGCGGCGGTGGCGGCCTCCGGTATAATCGAAAGATACTGCTTAAAATCTACTGCCTTTTCTATCATAGAAAGCGGATACCGCTCCTCTAATTCATCCCGAAGTCTGGCCGCCAGCCGTACTGTACCCTCCAGGCCAATCCATTTGCTGAGCACCACATCCTGCCCCGGGCGCGCTCCGCCCGGCAAAATAGGGGAATCAGCCCTTCCCACAACAGTTACCGTCAAGCACGGCCGCATAGCCGACTTTGAAACCTCCGTGTGTCCGCCCGCTATCTGTATGTGCAGTTCCTTTGCAGTCTCGTTGGCTTCTGCCATATGCCTTTTCAAATCTTCCTCTTCTATGTACAGCGGCAAAAGCAGCGCAACCGTCGCCATAACCGGCTGTGCACCGCTGCAGGCAACACCGCCCGCCGCTCTCAGCATAATGCATCGGACGTCTTCAAAGGTTTTTATCTCTGTCATCTGCGTGCACACGGCTGTAAAGGTATCTCCACACGTAAAAATGGCGCAGTCTGCCCCTACGCCTGCACCACTTTTTACACTCTCATTTTTATTTTCTATTTCTTTCAGTACGGAACGCTTTAACACACTCTCCGATATTTTCCCGATTTTCATCTGCTTATCCTTTTTCCTCTATCCTACTGTGCCGGCGGCGCAGTCAGTATAGCAATAACATTTCTTACGTGATCTATGCTTCCGGTTCCGATTGCTGCCATTATCTCGTTATACGCGTTGGGGTCCGCTGTAGAAACGCCGACCACTGCGCTTCGCGGCACCATCTTATAGCTGCTGGTGTTGATAACCTCGCGGCTTACCTCTACACCGTCTTCCTTTACAATCTTCCAAAGCCTTGCCTTGTATCCGATATGGGCGCCTTCTACGTTGCCGATATAGCCAATTGGCTGTGACGCATCCGGATAAATAGTATCCGACTCAGGCCTGATGGTTTCAAGCACTTCCCCGACATACTCCACGGTACGCCCCGCGCTTCTCGTCTCCACACCATATATGTTAAAGGTAATTTCTTTATTCGTCGTTGTATAACCCTCTATGTAAATAGGATAGTCCGTATTGTTGACAAAGCAGAAATCCTTTCCCGATGTGTCCGAAATCGCCGCATCCGCGGAAGGTCTTACATAAGTAACTATCATGGAATGGTTGTAACGCTCCGTCACCTCAAGCTCCGACAAAAGCACTGCATTATAAAGCGTGGTTGAAACCTGACAGATACCGCCGCCAAGAGAATCTACCACCTTGCCATTTAAATAGGATCCCGCCAGATAATAACCGTTGCGCTCCGTAAACGGCGTGACCGTATCACAGGTGGAGAATTCATCGCCCGGATACAGCAGCGTTCCGTTTATCAGCCTGCAGCCATTCGCCACATTTGCACTCCGGTTAGAATTCGAAGTAGAGTAGGATGTGGTAAAAGAACCCAGAAGATCCTTCACCATAAGAAGCTCTTCCTCGGAGCCCCGCGGCTCAGTGACTGCAACGGAAAGCTGGATGGAACACGCTTCATGATTCCATTCCTCCGCCAGATAGCCATATATCACATCAATAGAATCTTCTACGTCAAGGGCGTAGCCCGTCTGCCCTTCCACAACAGTGAACACACCGTTTTCCAAAACAAGCCCCATATCCACCGCATTCGTATCATACTGCTTGCATTCGTCAGCCAGAATTCGGTTAATCGCCACGATATCAAAATCAAGCTCTATCTCGTAAACTTTATTTTCTTTTTCCAAATCTTTCAGCGCCTTGTACCGCTGCACAATATTTCCCTGTGTGCCAAGCATGGCTGCCGCGTCCACAATCTCCGGATTGCCCCAGCTTACGCCGAGCTCTCCCGCAGTCACCGTCACGCTGTTTTCCTCGGTCACAAGCAGCGTGATTTCCACTTCCCGCAGAGAATCTATGTACTCGTTTACAGCGTTCCTCGCCTCATCTGCCGTCATACCGGCAACGGAAATATCACCTATATATATGCCTGCTTTGATGGTATTGTCGCTTTTTGCCGCCGCTTCCTTTGCCGGACACAGCGCAAGCGCCGCCGTTATGCCAAGCAGCAGGGCAATTTTTTTCACAAAACTCTTTTTCATTATTAGTTGCGCTCCTCAACGCTGCATAATTGTTTTTTGTCTCAATATGTGTTACTCTTAAAAGGCAGACTTACATACCAAGCAGCATAGGAATCACCATAGCCAGAATCAGGAAGAGGACTATCACGCCCGCAATGGTTCTCTGTGTTTTTCTGCTGTGAAAGTTAATCATGACAACCACACCTTTCTTTTTACAAAAACCCGTTTGAAAGGAATTATATATGATAGGAATGTTTTTGTCCAGCCTAATCGTCTTTTGTATCGTAATTGCTCTTACAAACCGCAGGCATAAAAGAATGATTGAAAAACAGGAAAAGGAATTCTGGGACCGGGAAGCGCGCGCCAACAGCACACGCAAAAAGTCCCTGGCAAACCTCGCCTATATTTCCATCCCCGGGTATCTGATTCCGGAGAATTTTATGCCACAGGATGCGGAGGTTTCAGAGCTGTTTGAAACCTTAAGGTATCTTTCCGATCAGAAAATCGTCAATCTGACCGGCTACACCAACACTGATTTAAAGCTGGAGTACGGCACCGCCAACATAACCTGCCTTTCCGAGTATGACCAGAATTATACTCTTCTTGCACGCTCACTGCAACGGCTGGCTGAAATTTTATACAAAAACGCTCGTATAAAAGAAGCGCGCGCCATACTCGAATTTGCCGTTTCCACCGACACGGATGTAAGCCACAGCTATTATCTTCTGGCAGACATCTACGACGCAGAAGGCGAATCTGACAAAAAGGCGGCGCTCATCGAAAAAGCAGGTTCTCTCCGCTCCACCATGAAAAATGTCATCGTCCGTACTTTGCAAGAATCCGGTCCGTATAGCGGCTGGCTTCACTCCGAGTAAGCTTTTCAAGTTCATATTCTACTACTATTTTATGCTTTGCAATAAGCTTATATAACCGTTCCTTCTGCGCAGGCGTGGCGGGTGTTTCCCGTTTTGCCTGATATAGCAGCGCCACAGGCGCAAAGACTGCTGCGCCTTCCCCGCCGCCGAAGGACTCCCACAATCTGTCATAGAGCAGGCAGGTAGCTTCCGCATCCGCCAGCGCCCTGTGCGCCTTATGCGGAATCGCATAATGTCCGCACAAAAAATCAAGGCTTCTGCTCTCCAATTCCGGCAAAAACCGTCTCGCAATCTTCAGCGTATCGATTCCCTGTCTCTCAAATTTTATACGGTTGTTGACTGCTGCCTTTTTGATAAAGGAATAATCAAAAAGCACGCTGTGCCCCAACAGCACATCTTCCCGCAGAAACGCCATCAAATCCGGCAGCACATCCGCAATCTCCGGCGCGTCTTTCAGCGCATCATCCGTAATGCCGGTCAGCTCCGTAATCTTTTGGGGCAGAAGGCAGGCCGGATTTACAAATGTCTCAAACACCTCCGTCCGCACACCGTTTTCCACCCTGACCGCGCCGATTTCAATGATTTTATCCGTCTTCGGATTCAGCCCCGTAGTCTCCAAATCCACACACACATAGCTTTCCTGTTTCTTCTGGTTCATCATACAGTTTCCTTTTCTGTCACATCTGTCATAAATTCATTTCGTTGAATTACCGTAACCGCCGCCTCATGTGTCAGCGGACTGCGTTTTTGATAGTCAAAGAGAATATAGCAATCTTCTCCCGGCTTTGGCTCATCCTCCCAGACAGAATAATGAAACTGCTCCAGATGTGTCATACGTTCAAGCTGCCGGCTGTCATAAGCCCTATAGTCCGGCAAATAGTGTCTTTCTGTTTCTTCCTTTTTATAAAAAGCTGTTATTTCCCTTTTATATGCTTCCTGCCCACCGGCAAAATCAGGACGGCTTTTCGCCTTTTCCCGCAGATAAAAATCAAAAACAAGAAGTTCTCTGTAAAGCGCTTCCTCGCCACTGCCATGCTCCTTTGCAAAAGACAGCAGTACCTGATAGCGATAGAGTCGTAATGGCGTCTCAGTAAAAAATCCTTTCTCCGCATAATAATCCGCAAGCGCCTCGTACATGGCAAACGGACTTCGGAAACTTTTTTGCAGAGCAGAAAGAGTATGCGTAAACTGATTGCTGTTATAATATATCTCAACCATCTGCTCTATTTTTTTAAGACGCCTGACCTCCGCATAAGAAATCCATCTGGTATAGAGCACTTCATAAGGCGGCGCATCCGTGTATGCCAGCCCATAATCCTTCACCCTTTCATACATGTAAGAGCCCTTCAATACTTTCAGGAAACCAAGCTGCAATTGATTCGGCCGCATGGCGTACACCACGTCAAAAGAACGCCCGAAACTTTCATAATCCTCAAAGGGCAGCCCCGCTATCAAGTCAAGGTGCTGATGCACCCTGCCGCCCCGACGAATTCGTTCCACCACCGCTTTTAACTTTTCCATATTCATGACACGCCTGATTTCCGCAAGCGTCTCTGCATTGGCAGACTGTACGCCGATTTCAAGCTGCACCAGACCTGCGCGCATACTGTTGAGTAACTCTATTTCCTCGTCGCTCAGAATATCTCCCGCAACCTCAAAATGAAAATTTGTGATACCATTGTCATGTCCCTTGATATACCGCCATATTTCCGCTGCATGTGCATGGTTACAATTAAAAGTGCGGTCTACAAATTTTACCTGTTTCACCCGCTTTTCCAGAAAAAACTGTAACTCCTGTTTTACGACATCAATGTCACGAAAGCGCACTTTTTTGTCAATCGAGGACAGGCAATAGCTGCAGGAAAAGGGACAGCCCCGCTGCGACTCGTAGTAAATAATTCTGTTTTCAAAATCCGCCGTATCCTCATATAAAAAGGGAATTTCCGTCAGAGAGAGCAGTTCCCTTTTTGCAGTCGCTCCATCGTGAAGCACAAGCCCTGCAATCCCGTGTAAATCCCCTTTTCCCGTCACATAATAGGCAAGCAGTTCGGCAAAGGTCTCCTCGCCCTCCCCCGCCATAACGCCCGCAACAGACGGATATTTTTTCAAAATCTGTTCTGCATCAAGAGAAGCCTCCGGTCCTCCCAGCCAGATGGGAAGTTCCGGAAGCAGCTTGTGAAGCTCCGGTATCAGTTCCAGTATCATCTCCCGATTCCAGATATAACAGGAAAAGCCGATTACATTCGGCTTCCTGTCATAAATATCCTCCAAAATCTCTTCCATGCGGTTATTAATCGTATATTCCGCCAACTCTACGTATCCTGCCAGTTCCCCCGCGTAACGCCTGAGACTGTAAATCGCCGGATTGGAATGTATGTATTTGGCATTCAGCGCCACAAGTAAAAATTTCATATGCCCACCCTTTCCGCCGCCTGCTGCCAGACCGCCTCCGGAATCTCCATTGTGGGCTTTCCGGAAATCCGTACCGCCTCGCACACTGCCATATAAAAATAGTTAATCCCCGTCGTCAGCGTTTTCTTGATACCGCGATTCAGCACCATGCCGCACTCGTCAAGCCCCGCCTCCGTAAAGTCCTTTAAAAAAGAATCCACATCATAGGGGATACTGACAAGCTCTGACTGATAGCTTATTTTCCCGCCCGCTTCCTTTGTCTCAAGCATGGCAAACTGCGCATGTCTGCCCCTGCCGTCTATGGCAAATCCCAGAGAGCCGGGGTTCAGGTAAGTTTTTCCAAACATACTGTCCAGCTCCTGATGGTGGTCGTGCCCGCCAAACAGATAGTCCTCTTCCAGTTCTCTCAAAGCTTCTTCCTTCAGCGCCGGATTTTCCATCACATTTCCCCTGATATCCGCAGGCGTACCGTGACAGAGCAGCGCCGGCGGGCAGCCGGGAAAAGACAGCTTTTTGACAGAGGGCAGACTCTCAAAATAGCGGATATCTTTCTCCGTCACATGCTGCGCCGTGTAATACAGCGCGCCGCTTGCAGACGAGGGCTTCCAGCCCTTGGGATTGTGGAAATTGTCAATCAGGTATTCCTCCCTGTTGCCGCGAACCATTTCACAGGGGTATTTCTTCTGCATTTCATACAGCATGGAAAGGGTTCTCTGCGGATAGGGACTGTCCGTCACATAATCCCCGAGGCAGATAATGCCGTCCACCTCTTTCTTTTCAATATAAGCAAAGAACGCCTCCAACGCTTTATAATTCCCGTGAATGTCGCCGATTAGCGCAAGCCGTCTACCTTCTGCCATAAAAAATCTCCTTTTGTGCAAACCACCTGTCATTTACAGATTTATGCTTATTTTATCACGTCCGGCAGAAGATATACAAGCCTTGTTTTCCCTATTCCTATTCGCCTGATTCCAACGTAAAGGTTACGCTCCAGTCCCCCTCCACATAACCGCTCTCTTCATTAAAAAGACCATACAGCGCATATGCGTCAGCGTCGGCATCTACATCTACAAAAACATATTCATAGAAAGTGTAGTCAACGCCTCCCCAGCTTTCCTTCCACATAACCGAGTAGTCTGTAATCCTTTCCTCCCCGTCCTTATCCGTCAAAAAAAGTCTTACATGACGAACTGCGCGGCTTTGGTCGCCCATGCAAATCTGTACCCGCAAATTTCCGTCCAAAAAGGCAATTCCCGTAACGGTAAAGCCGTCTGCAACACATTCACTGACAGGTTTTACATTCATAACAGCGGAGACAGGGCGCGGGTCCTCCCGCCTTTCCTCATCCGTGCGCTGTATGATATCATTCGCCAGCTGTGTCCCCGAGCGTCCGCTCAGCGTTACATTTTTAAACTCCGCCTCCGTCAGCGCTTCTTTCAGGTCAAGCTCTCTTTTTTCCTCACTGATGCTGCTCAAAATACTGTAGACATAGAAAGTGAGCTTATCCGTTTCAAACTCATCCCAGCCCTGCAGACTGACCTTCCAATACGCTTTCCCCGTCTCTGCATCATAACCGACAAAACTGTGTCCGCCTATCGTACTGCAGCCGGTTCTGCTCTCCAGACCATAGCCCGTCCACAAATCAATCTCCCCGTCAATGACATTGCCGGCGCCTTCCGCATCCTGAAAAGAAATGTAAACCTCCGCCCGATTCCCCTCCACATAGACTGCTTCCACCTGCATGGTGATACCTTTTTTTGTACAGGATTTCTCTATTGGTACAAAGAAATCCGCCAGCGCAGGTGAAATCCCGTTTAGGAATCTGTAAACGGCAGGCACATTTGCCGCAAGTACCGGCATGACCGTTAATGACATGATTGTCACAAACGCTGCCACTACAGCCGCCGCCGTAAGCATCGGCTTTATTACTCGAAAAAGACCTTCTCTTCTGTTTTTCTCTTCCACCGTCGCATCTCCCGCCACTTCAAGCATTTTCTCTACCAACGCACTGTCGGGAACAATACTGTCATATGCCTTTTTATAGTTTTCCTGAAACATTTACATTTCCTCCTTCAGCCGCTTTTCTAACAATCTTCTTGCCCTCGTAAGCTGTGTCCTGATTGTGGATGGCTTGCTCTTCAGGGCTTTTCCGATTTCCTCCACGCTCATATCCTCATAGTAAAACAGATGTATGACGATACGGTATTTTTCGGGCAGAAGCTTCACCTGCTCTATCATGGCAAGATTCTGCGCTTCTTTTTCAGTGCTTTCTTCTGTTCCGGCAACCATATCTTCACGATTTTTCTGCACTGCCTCCATCAGCCCTTCTGTCCGGTTTTGCCACGCAGACTTCCAGAAATTTTTACAGCAGTTCACCGTAACACGAATAAGCCATGCCTTCTCATGCTCTTCACTCTGAAACTGCGGATTTTTCTTGATATAGCTTGTAAAGACCTCCTGATAAATGTCATCCGCGTCATATCTGTCCTTCACCAGCGAATATGCCAGCCGGTAAACCATCTCTGAATACCGCAGAATGGTTTCCTTCTGCCTCGCCTTTTTCTCTTCCGCTTCTGTCACTGCTTCACCTCCCTGTCGCGTTCTACTATATATACAATTTACGCAGCTAAAAAGCTACAAACATTTTGATAATATTTTTTCCCCGTTCCCACAATCGTATAATATGTATACATTTTCTCCTCGACCTTGTGCCGGAACATACCTTGTTGAAACACAAGTGGTTTTAAAAGCAAAAAAATAACATGGTACGCAGCGTTGAGATGCGTACCATGTCGGGGCGTTTTATTTTATTGGGAATTCAGATAGATCGATCCACAAAGCAGGGCGGACGCCAAAAACAGAAACAATATCCCCTCCCAACGCAATGTTGCCACCACTGGTGACATAAGAAGCATAACCCGGAAGCTTACCAGGCGTCCTCAACCACCAGTAAGAGCCACTTCCGTTAGCCTGTGCATATGCCGTCGCCTTAAATTGCCCTGCTCCATCCGAATCAAAGTACTCCTCTACCTCCGCTACACTTAGCAAAAAAACTTGATCCTGTGTAAGGTTAGCAGTAAGAATCATCGTTTTTTCACTATCGGAAAAGGCATCGTTAATAAATGCGCTATTCAGCCATTCTCTCAACGAACATGTCTCCCATATGCAATCACTAGCTGCCTCTATGTTGTATGGCTGAGCGTCAAGCGCATATTTACTGATAACCAGAGCTTTGCCATCTACTACTTCAAGAACAAGCCATTTGATGTCCTCTTTGCCATTTGATGTGTCGTTGTCTTGCTCATATATACCAAAAGATATGTAAGCGCCTTCTTCAACCAGCCCCAATTTATCATAAACTTCTTGCCCATACCTTGCTATAAAGTCATTTTTCTTTTGTATCGGAATCACAAATACAACTGTGAAAACTCTTACCAAACAAACAAAAACAAACACCACAAATATAATCGCCACTATTTTCTTATTTCTCTTTGCCTGCCGCTCACTCTCTAATCTTTCGGCCTCTGCTTTGGCTTTGATTTCTTCAATCCTCTTATGACAGGAATCAATTTGTTCATCTGCAGAACGCCAGCCCGAAATACTTTCAAACATCTCTATAGCCGCTTCATAATCGGATATCTGTCCTCTGTCCATTTCGGATGTTGCCGCAGAAAAAATGGCATCCTTTCTTGCAGCTTCAGCAGCTTCAAGACATTTCTCAGCACGAACGGCAGAATCCTTGTATTCGCTAATCTTTTGAAACAGATTCGCCACCTCTTTATAATCTATTTCTGATTCAGCAAAGTGTATAGCATCGCATGCTATTTTATAGTTTTCTTCAAGGCGAATCTCCTCATTACGATCATTAATATATTCAATGTAACCTTGCAAAGTAGCTTTCAGTTCATCATCACCAAAGCGCAAAACTTTTTGATAATTGTTGCTGCCATCAAACGGCTTTGCGTAATAGTTCAGGTCTTCCTGCTTTCTCACACGCAGCTCCGCCATCAACTTCCCCAGATACCCTAAAGCATTCTCCGGGTCAAGATCCAGTACTCTTTCGCAGTATTCATCAGCACTCTGCCAGTCCCCGTCTTCAAGAAACATAAAAGCACGTTTCAAAAGTGGGGAAGCGTTATTATTACTGCCTGTCACAGCAGTTTCCTTCACAACAGCCTCTTTTTCTTCATCCGCCTTTGTAATTTTCTTGATTCCACGAATGATATCCTGCATAAAACCCAATTTAGACATATCCTGTGCCTGAAGGTGTGAAAATTCCTCCGGCAGATCGTAAGGGTCCATATCCTTATAAGCTGGAATCAGTGTTTTCTTGGCGCCGCCTTTTATAAGCGAAAGATACCTGCTCCATTCGTTCTTTACCCATGCGGCGTTAAAGAACTCAGGCCTTGTTCCGAGGACAACCATGACTTTTGCAGAATTCAACGCAGCAAAAATGTAAGGCTCATATGCAGAGCCGAGCTTATCTTCCAGTGTAATGCGGGCAAAGAAAACCTTAAAGCCTTCCTCATTGAGCAGATAGTACAAATCCTGCGCCAAAACACTGTCCTGTGTTCTTCTGCCGTCATTGTCGCTTTCTTTATAGCAGATAAACACATCAAAAGGTTCTTCCTTTTGCGAAATTTCAAGAATCCCTTTTTGAATTTCATTGATTGCTTTTGCTTCTCCCTCATATATGCCGCGCTGATAGCTGTCAGCATGCTGTAGGGCAGATTTATAATTATCGTCGTCATAGATTGAGGTGTACTGTGCTCTGTTTACAGTCGGAACACGCTTGTGGGAAGCAGGGTCTTCCACGTATTCTATACCGTAACGGCAAAGTACCAAAGACCAGTAGGCCTCGGCATCAGTGCTGTCCTCACTGAGAATTTGTTCGTAGATTCTCATTGCCTTATCAAATTCGCTGTTGCGGCGGAAATGGTTCGCCCTATCGTAAAGGTTGACCTTTCTGTCATCATCAAGCCTCGGCAGCGTCTGCTGTGTTCCACAATATTCGCAGGTCGCCACGCTTTCCTTATTATTGATTTCCAGCGCGCCTCCGCACATTTTACATTTATATATTGCCATATGAATCACCTTTCCGAACTATAGTACTAACCATTTTGTTCCGATTCTCTTTGCAGTCTTTCCATTTCATTATCAATGTCACTAAGTCTACTCTTAAGCTTTTTTCTCTTTCCACCGTCAAAAACTCCAAGTTCGGCAAAACGATTTATTATTTCTCGTTTTTCATCCTGCAATGCTTTCAGTTTTACTTCTTTCTCATCAATCCTCTCAACTATCTTTTTTGCATATGCTTCCGCGTCTTTATAATGACCAAATCCCTCAAATGTTCGCTTTATTTGTCCATCGGAAAGTTTACCCAGCGATTTCTCATTGTACTTTTTGACAAAATCCAAATATCTCTTTTCTTTGGCTTTAATGGCTTCTTCCGTTACCCGAATCATTTCCTCATTGATTTCATCTAATTTGCGGTCTATTTCTGCTTCTATCTTTGCATCTTCTTCTTTTGCTTCAACGAGCCTCTCTCGAAGTGTCGAAACCACTTCTTCCTTAAATTTGGTTATACTATCCGCCGGATTCCCCTTAGAAAATCGTATCGCTTTTTTAATAAGCTTATCGTTTTCAAGGTAATCGACAGTCTCAACTAATTGCTTTTGCCGCGATTCTGAAGTTGTAAAATACTCAAATTCACAAAACACATCGCCGGAATATGTAACGGTTGACATCAATATATCATTTTCCTCTAACATGGCATTTACATAAGCTATTTGTTTAGGTGTAATCTTTTTAACATGTCTGGCAGGTTTTGCCGCATATGTTTCAGCTAGCAAAAAGTCAACATAATCCTCCAAATTGACAGCATGGTTTTTTGCCAACGCCTGTCCCAAATATGCTTCACTGCATTCTGCATCACTGTTTAAAACCTGGTCAAAAAATTCATAGGCTCTGTCCCACTCTGCATCTTCCAGCGCAAGATTACCTCTTTTAAGGAGCGCGGCGATATTAGAATTCATCTCCGGAGAACCGGACTCTCCGGATGTTTTCTCCTCTTTACCTCCCTCAAGCACTTTAGAAACACCTCGAATCAAATCCTGCATAAAGCCCAGCTTAGACATATCCTGGGACTGGTATACCGACAAGGCGTCCGGTAAATCATATGGATCCATATCGCGATACGCCGGAATTATCAACTTACTTCTGTCCTTCTGCATGAGCATAAGAAAACGGCTCCATTCGTTCTTAACCCAAACCGCATTTACATACTCCGGCTTTGTTCCGACCACAATCATTACTTTGGCGCTGTTCAATGCTGCAAAAATATAGGGTTCATAAGCTGTCCCAAGCTTCCCTTCCAATGTAATTCTGGAAAAAAATACCTTGTATCCCTTTTCTGTCAAGCCATAATATATGTCCTGTGCCAAGACACTGTCATTTGTTCTTTCCCCTTCCTCGTCCGTTTCCTTATAACAGATAAATACATCAAATGTATCTTCTTTATTTGAAATATCCAGAATTCCTTTCTGAATGTTTGCTATTGCTTCAGCTTCTTCTTTATAGACAGCTTTCTGTGCTTCGTCTGCTTTATCCAATGCGCTCAAATAATCAGCGTCATCCAAAATAGATGTATACTGCATACGGTGGCAAGTCGGAATCTTTCTTCCGGTAAGCGCATCATCTACATATTCAATACCGTATTTACAAAGAGCAAGCGACCAATAAATCTCTGCATCATCATTTGCATTCTGAAGTACTTTTTCATACGCATCAATTGCTCTGTCAAAATCACATTGACGTCTAAAATGATTCGCCCTGTTCATTGCGTTGATTTTCTGTTCATTATCCGCTTTCGGTAATGTCTGCTTTGTGCCGCAATACTCACATTCACAGACAGACATATTTTCGCTTACTTCCAGACTTCCACCGCACATTTTGCACTTAAACAATGCCACTGTTAATTTCCTCCTTGGTTTTGACTTCTCGTTTGTATTCAAGCAATATGCATATTTTATTTACTAAGCTTACAAATGCGATTCCTTTCATCCAGACTCATAGAAGCTTTTTGGCAAAGCCCCTTTATGCAGGTCGTATCGTTTTCTATCACTGCACCTTGAAGCTCCGACATAATAACCGCTATTTCTTTTTCAGCTTCCTCCACTACAGGCGAACTTACAGGGTCACTATATTTAAATTTATCTGATAAATCTATCAGCAGCTTTTTTGTCTCAACGTCCTCACATAACGCCGGAAGGGATGCCGCCTTAGAGCGCAATTCCTGCATACAGCTAACATTTTTAGCAAGCTGCTTATCCTGTCTATCTATTTCGTCACGTACTGCATCAGTAGCAACAAAACCTAACACCACTGCTGCGAGCAATATGACATATAAAATTACCGGTATCTGAATCGGAACAAGCGATGCCAGACATATAAATAAAATACTTGCTGCGATTTGTACCGCCAGATAAACAATCCCCACCTGAGCAATCGGAAAACCATAAAACTTGCTTTTAACTGACTTTTCTTTCCCAAATGATATTTTCAGTATATACAATTGAACCACAATCGCTAATATTCCAAATAGATACGAAAGCCAGAAAATACTATTTTTTTCAAAAGGTAACACAAAAACAATGACAGAAAATACCACAAGCAATACGGCTATAACAGTAACTACTCTTACCTTTGATTTACTCATCAGTTATCACCCCTTTTCTTCCCACAGTTGTTACAGAAATTACCGATTATTCCCGTTTGACCGCAGCTACAGTCCCACGAAAGTGATTCCGGTCTTTTTGCACCGCAATTATTACAGAAATTACCTACGATTCCTTTCTGTCCGCATGCACAGTCCCATGTCCCGCTTATCTGAACAGCAGGTTTCGGTCTGGGCAGACCGCAATTATTGCAGAAATTACCTACAATGCTTTTTTGCCCGCAGCTGCAATCCCATGCTCCTGTAATCGAATTACTAATGCTGTCACTCATCTGCGCAGCCGTTGAACTCATCGGAGCTATAGCTTCTTTTGTCATATTCATAACGCTCCCCATAGCGCCAAGAGAAACCCCAAGTCCTGCAATGTCTCCCACTACACTTCCTGCACCGGTACCCGTTCCCACAAGACCATTTTTCATAGCTTCCAAACCGACCTGCCGTGCAGTCTCCTGCTGATAGGTATATCCCTTCATCCGCATTTCTGCAGCCTCTGCCTCAGCCTGCATTTTATAAGCCTCTGCTTCCGCCTGCTTCTGAATTTTAAGAGCTTCTGCCCCTCCCTGTGCTCCTATAATTTTCATCTGCGCCTCAGTTTGTGCTTCCACGGCTTTTCTCTGTTGCGCGGCTTCTGCTTCGCTCTTCTTTATCTGCTCCTGGCGTACCACAAGGTATTGTTCCGCATACTGCGCTTTCATTTTCTTAAAATTAGGGTCATCGTCAGGTGTCATCACATTGCTGACAAAAAATTCCGTAGACGCCAAGCCGTAATCATCAAGATAATGATTCAGTTTATCTCGCAGATTCGTCGATAAATCTATTAAGTGCTCGTCGATTTCAAGTATATTGATATTGCTTTCTTTAATGGACTGCGCAAGATAACTCTTAACCTGAGTCATTACCATTGCCCTGAAATAGCCCTTTCCATTTCCCAGTCCCAGAATCTGCTCCTGGCGAAGCCCGCCTGTTGTGCCAATCAGTTTGGACAACAGTTTCCTCGAATTTGTTACCTTTATATTGAACTCACCGCATGCTCCCAACTCAATATGCAGTCCCGACGCAGGGTCAAACATACGCACCTTTGAATCCGTCCCCCACTTAATCCCCATGATAGTGGAAAGGTTTATGTAATAAACCTCGGAATGAAATGTCCCCTCTGTATCTGTGGGCAGTTTGTACACCTTCTCAAGCAGCGGAAGCTGCTGTGTTTCCAGCGTATATCTGCCGGGGCCAAAGGTATCTAACGCCTGTCCATCGCGGAAAAATACCGCCTCCTGACTTTCATGTACAATTAACTGCGAGCCATAATTAAAATCTTCTATCGGATGTTTCCAAACAAATGTATCCGCATCACCTTCATATTTTATAATGCTGGCAAGTCCATCCTTACGGATTTTTTCCTGCATAACGCGCTCTGCCACATCATTTTCACAATCACAGACAGGGCAGGTAAATTTTACGGTTCCCTTGTTTGTCCTCAGTTTCACACCGCACTGCAGACAAGAAAACTCTTCCACTTTTGACTGATCCGACATTTCATTAATAGGTTCATGACAGACAGGACATACAGCCCTGCCGCCTTGTGTCTGGTCGAACACAACGGAATTTCCGCAATGAGCACATACGCGGCTGGTCATTTTATCTACTTGAATGTTAATGGTTCTTCCACAAGAACAGTCCACTCGCTTTTTTGCAAAAAATCCTGTTTTCCCTTCTGCATAATTGCCGCAATAAGGGCACTCAATCACAAACTTAGCCATACCTGCCTCCTCTAATCTTCTATAATTTCAGTATGCTTCAGACCAAAATCCAACAGTCTCGTTATGATTTCGTTTCTTGTTCTGCCGGTTTCTTTTGAAATCATATCAATATCCCCTAACATATCCTTTGGAATTCTCGCTGAGATAATGACTGATTCTTCTTTATATTTCTTTGCTTTAATCACTAAAGTTTCTTCAGCCATCAGACATCCTCCTTTGAATACAATTGTATTACACTGTAAAAATTTTGTCAATAAATTACCTATTTCGCACGTTTTTGTCAAAACAAAAGCAGCCATCCCGTCAAGGCCATGGCTGCTTCATTGCTTTCAACATTATATATCATTTACGGCGGGATTAATCTACCTCCGATTCAAAGATTTTGATGATATCCAGCTCCGGCGCGCCTTCCTCTGCAAACTTTTCTTCCAGATTGATAAAGTGCGGCACTTCCTCGCCATAAACACCATACACCAGCCAAGAGTCCTGAATTTCTATATAACTCAAACTCCCATCTTCCGTAATCTCAACAAACTCGCCCTCGTGGAAGGAATATACATATGGCGTAGCAATCATACCGGAATCCTCACCCCACACGTAAAAAAGCAGGTATTCCTCTGTACACCTCACAAATTCAGCAGCCGAACATTCCACAATATATTTTTTCTCTTCCTCACTAGTGATGACAAGATTGTAAGGTTTGTTTTCCAGATGTTCTACCACTCTGGCAGTATATCCTCCTGCTGAAACCTTATTATAAACAGTGTAAAGCACCGGTGCATCCTCCGCAGGCACCAAGTCCCCTGCTTCATCTAATTTATACGCAACATAGTATGGCTCATCATAACCATATAGTTCCAAATCATTTATCAGGTAAATCCATTCCCCCCATACCCTCAGTGCCCAGACATGGTCCAAATCCCCCATAACCTCTTTTACTTCCCCGGTCTTTAAATTGTAAGACCAAAGCTTCTCCATATAATACGTCGTACCTTCCAGATGGTTTAAATAAAACAGATAATCGCCGATTCCTCCCAAATAAACAATGGAATCCGCCTCCATAATTACTTCCACATCACCCGTGTCACATCGAAAGGCAACAATCTTATTGATGCCTTTCATGTAAACATTGGCGTAGATATAATTTCCTCTTTTTACAGCATTCTCCTGCACTAGAAAGCCGGAAATCACGGTTGGCAGTTTAACTGCTTTTTCTACAGCGCTCCCGATATTTTCCACGTCTTCTAACCAATCCGCAGAAATACCAGCCCCCTTTGTATTTGCTGTTTCTTTCCCACAGCCTGCAAAAACCATGAACAGCAGGCAAAGCAAAACCATTAATCTTTTCATTGCGCGCTCTCCTATGTATCAAAATTTCCATTCTATTTATAATCCGCTGTGTTCTTCCTGTTTTCTTATTTTTTAAAAAATATATCCCCCTATCCATTCATTTGTAACATAATCATAATAGTTCCAAATCTTACTATAACCGTCTTCCATATATACGCCATTATCATCATGATAATCAATGCAATATATTACCTGATAAGCGGTTGCTTCCCAATCGAAAAACATACCCTCTACGCATAAATATGTCTCATAATACCATTCCCCTTGCGCAGGCGGCATTTCTCCGTATCCGGTTTCCATTGGCAGTGCAGGTTTTCCATTGACATAAAAAATATCCTCCTCCGTAAACCCACGCTGTTGGGCAAACGACGAAGATAAAAGCACTTCTTCCGGAGAAATCTTCTGCAGTTCTTCAGAAGTATCATATAATTCAGCCAACACACTAACAAGCTCATTGCCAGAGGTTTTATAACAAGCCTGCCAGTTATAGTTAAATCTTACCCAGCCGTCATATACCTCCACCATACACCCCTGCGTCTGACTTTCGCCATACAAAAGCAAGGTATACAGGCGCTCCCCTGTTTTCCATCCATCTATTTTCTCCACTGTGATATCCTGAAACAAATCCAACAAGCGCCCGGTATCTTCCTCATTGATTCTAACCATTTTTCCCTCATAAGATATTTCCGTCGCCATCAAAAAATACAAGTTTTCTGTCGGCGATTGCGTATAAGAAAGTACCTTATCTGCCAGTGTCTCCTGCCTTATTTCAACGGATTCCTCCTCTGCTTCAGGAAACAGGCAAAGACTAAACTCATGGGTACAGATAACAGGATACGCAGCCTCTGCACCCTGTACCATCTTTTCTTCCGTGCCCACATTCTCGCCGCACACCCAGTACGAGCCGTCTGCTTTTCGAATCACCGTATTATTCAAAAATCTTGGATACCAACCGCCATACTCTGCAATGTTATCATATTCTGTATACTTCAGCCTTCCCGTCCATGCCATGGCAAGATTCTCCGCGTCCAGTTCCAAATAACCATCCACAGCAAGATTCGTCCATACCATCACAACATCCTCTGCAACCATCGTTGGTTCACTAACCACAGTAAGGTCTGCAACACCACAGTTTCCGGAATCATTATATCCCCAAGTCCATACTGTCCCATTTGCAAGCAGGGCCGCGTGATGATTCCAGCCACCTGTGACCAAAACGGCATTTTCTAAAATCATTTTTGGTTTTTGACTAAAATACAGCTCATTTGGTGGATAAAATGCATATCCCTCCACAAAAATCGTTCCCCATGTCCATACTGTTCCGTCTTCTTTCAGACAGACAATATCATCCCTGCCGCAGCATGCATACGTTACATCTTCCATGAGTAAATAGGGTTCTCTTACATAGTAGTGCTCGCCATTTACATATTTATCCCAATCAAATGCCTCATATTGCTGTAAAGCCCCGCATCCGGCATTCCCAAATCCATAAAGTTTGTCGTCTTCTGTCAGGAAAATGACAAAACCTTTTTGTGAATAGTCCACATGAACAACATGTTCCGCAATTTTCACCTTATTCTCATGGAAGTCATAGTCCTGCGTCCCCTGACCGAGCTGTCCATAATTGTTACTTCCGCACCCCCATAGCACATTGTTCTCGTCAATATAATAGAGATTGGACGAATCACCCTTGTGCGTGACATAAAATTCCGTGATATCCAAAGAAACATATATTGGTTCCGGTTCATCTGATTTCTCCGGCTTATCCGTTATTCCCCCGTTTTCCGCACTATGATTTTCATTTTGGGGAACGTCTGCGTCTGAAATGAATGCCTTACGGGTAAATGCCAGACATACGATGAGAATGGCAACGCCGGCAATCAAAACTGCCATTACCCCTCTTTTTGTCTTCCGCAGTGTTGCCAGGTTCTTAACCCTGTCCTTTGTATCTCCTTCTCCGAAATCCACAGGGAATCCGCCAATGAGGCGGCGTTGTGTGGAAAGCGCCAGCAAGGAAGCGGAATAATCCGCCCTAACCGTTTCTCCCATCCTTTTTATGACAGCTTCATCGCAGCTCATCTCCATATCCTTGCAGAAAAAAACAAATGCAATCCATACCAGCGGATTAAACCAGTGAATGCATAACGCGGCAAATGCCACTAACTTTACAACATGGTCAAAACGTTTGATATGAAACTTTTCATGTAAAATGATATATTCCTGTTCTTTTTCGCCGAGACCCTCCGGTAAATAAATTCTGGGATTTAAGATACCCATAACAAACGGAGATATCGCTTCATCCGTCATATAAATGTTTTCTTTCAGGGGAATGGATGGTGACACTTTATTTCGAACCATAACGGCAGATACCACACAGTACAAAAGCATGATACCGATTCCCGCCAGCCACACATACTTTCCGAACAGAATAAACAACTCCTGCCACGAAACTTCCTTAGCCCTGACGTTTTCGTCCGGCTGAAATTGCACAGATGCAGTCTGCGCGGGTGTAACCTGTCCGATTTCCGGATCTTTCTCTGTTTCACCACCGGTATGCGGGACAACCAATTCGTCCGGCTCTTTCGGCGAAACGGCATTTTTTTCCGACGTATAATCGTAAAATACAGGTTCTAAATTCGGGACAGGGCTGATATCTGATTCCAGTGTGATTGGGCAAAGCAGCCTGAACAACACAACGCTCCAGAGTAAATAAGAAATATACTTGGGAAAACGTTTTAATAAAATACGTACAAGGAATACCGCCACAATGACCATACTTGCCATCCGGCTCATATCCATTACTTTCAAAAAAATCTGCTCCAGCATATGCCTACCCCCTCATAGAATCAATAATTTGCCGAATTTCATCAATTTCCTTATCCGTCAGTTTCTTTCTTGATCCAAATGCAGTTAAAAAGGCAGGCAAAGAGCCTCCGAATGTTTCCTCCACATACGACGCACTGTGACGTGCATAAAACTCCTCTTTGGCTATCAGAGATGTCACAATCCCGTTCTGATTTTGAAAAAGACCTCGTTCACACAGTCTTTTTAATACGGTAAACGAGGTCGTCTTTTTCCACTCAAATTCCTTATTTGCCAGTTTCGCCAGATCGCCCGATGAAACCGGTTCGTTATCCCAGATCATGTCTGCAAATTTTGCTTCCGCAGTTCCCATCCTCAATTCACTCATGCTGCCATATTCTCCTGTTCTACAATCTGTAGTATGTTATCATATTACAACTTGTAGAATGATATGTCAACATAAAAATGGAAAGAATGATGATTTACCGGCTCACCGCCGCAATAAACCGCATAAATCCTTCCCGTCCTTCCGGCGTGCGCTTGTAAACGCCGGCGTCCTCAAGGACGTGCAGAAATACCTGTCCGATTTCGTCCTCGATAATGCCATCGATATTGGACGCATCTACTTTTTCATACTTCGGAAGGAACTGCTCTACCCAGTCGGCATGCTTGGAGAGCGCTTCGTCTGCCCGCAAGTCGCTGCCGGATAAAATCGCCTGCTTCAGCTCTGCCATCTCCGTTTTCAGACGGGCAGGAAGCACCGCAAGCCCCATCACCTCAATCAGTCCGATATTTTCCTTCTTGATGTGGTGCAGTTTGGCATGGGGATGGTAAACGCCAAGGGGATGCTCCTCGGTGGTAATATTGTTGCGCAGAACCAAATCCAGCTCGTACTTATCGCCCCGCTTCCTTGCAATGGGCGTAATGGTATTGTGCGGCTCCCCGTCGGTCTCGGCAAAAATAAAGGAAGCCTCGTCGGTGTAGCCGCGCCAGGTATCCAGTATCCTGTCCGCCAGTGCGATAATTCTGTCCGTATCCGTTCCGCTGAGACGAATGACAGACATGGGCCATTTGACAATTCCCGCCTCTACGTCCTCAAAGCCGTTCACGGAGAAAGTTTCCTCCACAGGCGCTTTCGCCATGGCAAATTCATAGTGTCCGCCCTGAAAATGGTCGTGGCTTAAAATAGAGCCTCCCACAATGGGCAAGTCCGCATTGGAGCCGACAAAATAGTGAGGAAACTGCTTTACAAAATCAAACAGCTTGCAGAAAGTCGCATGTTCAATTTTCATGGGAATGTGCTCGCTGTTAAACACAATGCAGTGCTCGTTGTAATATACATAGGGCGAATACTGGAAGCCCCACCTGCTGTCATTGATTGTCACCGGTATAATTCTGTGATTCTGTCTCGCCGGATGATTGAGCCTGCCTGCATAGCCTTCGTTTTCCCGGCAGAGCAGACACTTGGGATAGCCGGACTGCTTTGCGTTCTTTGCTGCCGCAATTGCCTTTGGATCCTTTTCCGGCTTGGAGAGGTTGATGGTAACATCCAAATCGCCGTACTCCGTTGCAGTCACCCACTTTTCATCGCGGGCAATCCGGTAACGCCGGATATAATCTGAGTCACAACTGAGCTTATAGTAATAGTCCGTTGCTGCCTCCGGTCCCTTTTCATAAAGACTCTGAAACTTCTCAATCACCTCGCTGGGGCGCGGCACCAAAAGCCCCATTATCTTTGTGTCAAATAAATCCCTGTAAGCGACGCTGTTTTCAGGAACCAGCCCTTTCTCGCAGGCATAATCCAGCATACCGGCAAGAATCTGCTCCAGCTCCGCTCCTATATCCTGCTTCTGTTCCTCAGCGCAGCCGCTTTCGACCGCCTGCCCGCTGCCATTTTCGACACTCATGTCATCTTCCGGCGCATCCAATCCAAAAAGCTCCAGCAGCCGGTTCACCGTATAAATTTTATCTGCCGGCTCTATCAGACCCGTTCTTAATCCATACTCTGTCAATCTTTCAATATATGTCTGTATCATATGATTTCCTTCCTTTCCTCAATTACAATACCACCGGTCCGTCGCCGATTTCCACCACATAGAAGTCCGCCTCGTACCCGATTTTTTCTTTATATGCTTTTCCTACCTGCTCAATAAAATTGTCAATCGCCTCATCTTTTACCATGCTGACGGTACAGCCGCCAAAGCCCGCGCCCGTCATACGGGAGCCGATAACGCCGTCCACCTTCCACGCCTCTTCTACCAGCGTATCCAGTTCGATACCCGTTACCTCATAATCGTCCCGCAGGGATACATGAGACTGGTTCATCAGCTTTCCGAAAAGCTCGATATCATTCCGTTTCAGCGCCTCAACCGCTTTTATGGTACGACGGTTCTCATACACGGCATGTCTGGCGCGCCTTACACGCACTTCGTCGGCAATGGCATTGCAGTTTGCCTCAAAGGTTTCCTCGTCCAAATCGCCCAGTGCTTTGATGTCCATCACCTTTTGCAGTTCGCGCAGCGCTTCCTCACATTCGCTTCTGCGCTCGTTGTATTTGGAGTCTCCCAGCCCGCGCTTTTTGTTGGAGCAGGCAATCACAATTTTCGCACCCGTAAGCCTGACCGGCGCATACTCATAAGACAAATCCGCCGTATCCAGAAAAATGGCATGCTCCTCTTTGCCCATGGCAATTGCGAACTGGTCCATGATGCCACAGTTGACACCGTTAAACTGATTTTCCGAAAACTGCCCGATTAGCGCAAGTTCCTGATTGCTCACCTCAAATCCAAACAAATCCCGCAAAACGAAACCTGTCAGCACCTCCACCGAGGCAGAGGAAGAAAGTCCTGATCCATTCGGGATGTTGCCGTTCAGCATAAAATCCATGCCACAGGGCACTTTCATTTCCTTTTCCCCGAACGCCCATATAACGCCCTTGGGATAGTTTGTCCAGCCCGCTTCTTTACAGGGCTTCAAATCCTCCAAGGAAGACTCTATCACGCCCAGCTTATCAAAGTTCATGGAATAAAAACGAAGCTTATTGTCGTTCCTCTTCCGCACCGCTCCGTAAGTGCCGATAGTCAGCGCACAGGGAAACACATGCCCGCCATTATAATCGGTGTGTTCTCCTATCAGATTGACACGCCCCGGCGCAAAATACAGTCTGACTCCCTCTGCATCCCCAAACACCTCTGCAAATGTTTTCAGCATTTTTTCTTTCATATTTTTTGCCATACCCTTCCCGTCCGCCCCTTATACGGTTTCCGCGGACTTTTTCTCTAATTTTATTATATAAAAAGACAAACCAATTACCATATCAATTTGTTTTTTTAACCTGTCAAAATGTTTAATATATAGATTTATTCTCTTGCGCCCAGAGCCAACAGGCCTTCAATTTCCTTAAGCCTTTCCTTGCCCTGCCTGCCTTCTTCTCTTGCCTGCCTGCGAAAAACAGAAGGAGAAACACCTTTCATGTTGTGAAACGCTTTGGTAAAATTCAGTACATTCGCATATCCGCAGGAAAATGCAATGCTTTCCACAGAATAGGAGGTGGACTCCAACAGTTCTCCCGCCTTTGCTATCCGAAAGGCTGTCAGAAACTGCTGTGGCGAGGTTCCCAAATGGTTTTGAAAAAGAATGTAGAGATAACTCCTGTCAATGCAGACATATCTGGCAATATCCGTCACCTTAATTGCATTACAGTAATTGCTCTGAATGAACGAAACCGCCTTGCGGACATACCTGTTTCCACCATCGGATTCGTTTTTATCAATCACATCGGCATCAGAAGCAATCAAGGACAAAAAAACCGCCAGCTGCCCGTTCCGCCGCAAATCATTTGCCATACCAAAGGTATTGTGCTCCATCATATCCCGTACCGCTCCGTACAATTCTTCCGAGTGATCGCTCTTAAAAATCGGATGATTGACGGAAAGTCCCATATTTTGCAGGTAATACTCCGCCTCGCTTCCGTCAAAGCCCACCCACACATAGGTCCATGGGTCTTTTTCATCTGCCTGATAAAATGCCAGTTCTTCCGGACATATCAGAAAGCCGTAGCCCGCCTCAAGACAATATTCCCTGCCTCCAAAACGAAAAATCCCCTTCCCGCTCAATATGTAGTGAATCAGATAATGGGGCTTGACTGCCGGGCCAAAGCTGTGCAGTGGCGCCGTCTTTGAACATCCGCAGCAGTTTACAAACAGACTGCCCTTCTTTTCATTGGCAAAGTCTAATTTATATGCTTTTTCCATTCTATAAAATCATTTCCTTCCGTTCCAAATCACTCTGCACCCTCGCAAGGTCTTCCCTGATGGAAAGCTTCTGCGGGCAGAGCGATTCACACTTGCCGCACTTGATACAGTTCTTCGCCTGTGCCGCCTCTCCGATTCCCTGCTCCCAGTTCCAACGCACCACATTATAATTCTGGTACATATGGTAGGTATTCCATGCGGCAAAGCACTCCGGAATCTTGACGCCCGCGGGACAGGGCATACAGTAGCGGCAGCCCGTACATCCATTCTGTACCCTGCCTCTTATCATTGCCACAATCTCTTCTATCGTGGACGCTTCCTGCTCGGAAAGCGGCTTGAAATCCGAAAAGGTCTTCAGGTTATCCTCCACCTGCTCCATGGCTGACATGCCGCTTAAAACGACCTTGACATTCGGCAGGCTTCCCACCCACCGCAGGGCAAAGGAAGCTGTACTTGCCTCATGGTCAAGCGCCCGCAGCTTTGCGGTAATATCATCTGCAAACACCGAAAGCGAACCGCCCTTTACAGGCTCCATGATAACGAGGGGAACGCCTTTTTCCTCCGCAAGCCGGTAACCGCGCATACCCGCCTGCTCCTCCGCATCCATATAGTTTAACTGGATCTGGCAGAAATCCCAGTCCCTGTCACCAAGAATCTCCGCAAATGCCTCGTAAGAATCATGGAAAGAGAAACCAAAATACTTGATACGTCCTTCCGCCTTCAGCTTTTCGCAGTACTCCACCACACCCATCTCCACCATTTTGCGGTAGCTGCTGCCGCCCATCGCATGCAGCAGGTAGAAATCAATATAATCTGTCTGCAGCCTCTGAAGCTGCTCCTCAAAATACCTTTTTGCATCGTCCAGACTTTTCACCAGCCACGCCGGCAGCTTGGTCGCCAGATAAAAGGAACTCCTGTCATATTTTTTAAGCGCCCTTCCCACAAAAGGCTCGCTCTCCTTATTGTGATACGGATACGCCGTATCTATGTAATTGACGCCCGCCGCAATCGCCTTATCCAGCATTGCCTGCGCTTTTTCCTCATCAATCTTCCCGTCGGCCGTCGTCGGAAACCGCATACAGCCAAATCCCAGCAGTGATGTTTCAATTCCCAGTTTGTCCATTCTTCTCTTTTCCATGTTTCTCTCCTTCTTTACTTCATATCAATCTTTCCGATACCACCCTTTTTCGTCGAAAATAACGTCAAACGGCTCGCTGTACTGATTAATCCGCCCCAGAATCCGCGTGTATTCCTCGTCCTGCGCCGGCGTCGGACAGAAATCATTCCGTTCCGGAACTGAGCTGATGGAACAGGGAATGACCCTTACCTCCCTGTCCTCCTTTTTTACGCCATCCACAAAGGTAAAGGTCTGGCGGAAAATCATGGTGTCCTTATCCGACGGATTGCGGTTGGCACCAAAGCAGAAATTGCCCAGGCTGTACACGATAAATTTGCCCTCGTACACCTCTATACCCTGAAGCACATGCGGATGCGCGCCCAGCACAAGGTCAGCGCCCCAGTCAATGCATTTGTGTCCAAGTTCCTTTTGGTAATCTTCAGGATAGTTGTCTCCCTCAATTCCCCAGTGGCAGCAGGCAATCACCAAATCCGCCTCTTCTTCATCACGAAGCTTCGCAATGCCTTCTTTTAAATATTTTTCCACCGCCACACCCTGACTTGCCTCGTTTACCGACACAAAGCCGATGCGTATGCCCTTCGTCTCATAAATGCCGGTTATATTGTCGTAGGCGTAAGCAATATCCGCCTCCTCAAACATGTCCACCGTATCCCGACTTCCCTGCGTAAGATAATCCAGCCTGTGGTTATTGCCAAAGCTGACCGCCTCCACACTACCCTCGGTGAGAATGTAGACATACTCCGGCTCGCCCTTCATATTAAAGTCTTTTTCCTGAATTTCCTCGGACTCCGTGAGCACGCCTTCAAAATTTACAATCGTCATATCATCGTCCAGAAAATATTCCAGCACATTCTGAAAAAAGTACGCATTTCCCTGTTCCTCATAGGTCTGCACAAAAGAACGCGTATAATCCTGCCCCAGATAATTGCCAAGAGTGACGTCTCCCGCTGCGGAAATCGTTATTGTGACAATATTGTCAGTTTCTTTCGTCTCGTTTTCCGTATCGCCGGTTTCCGCCAAAGCCACGCCGGCGGTTTCCGCATCATTTACATCTCCGCTGCCTTCCCCTACATCCGCAGCGCTATCGTCCGTCCTTTCGTCTCCGCCAGTCTCAGTCCAGCTTTCCCTTTCATCCTCTGTTTCCGCCATCAGAAGTGTGTTTTCCGTTGTCACCACCGCTGAAGCATCCTTCCCACAGCCGCCGCAGATACACGCCGCAAACAGCAATGCCGAAAATCCCGCCGCCCTCGCGCTTTTTTTCATTTCTGCCTCCGTGTCCGATGAAACCTTAGATTTTTCTCTATTATAACAGATACCGGAACTCTTGTGCAAGGAAACCAACACGCGCATGTCTATTTTTTTAAAGGGGGAAAAGTGAAGAATAATGAAGATATAAAACTGACACTGACAATCCTTTTCACACATGATACAATTAGGATACAACTTTACCGGTGCCTGCACGGCACTGTCACACAGGAGGGTTACATGGAACAAAGCGCAAAAATCATGGTTGTGGACGACGATGCGGAAATCCGCGAAGTCATTCGCATTTTGTTGGAAAGCGAAGGCTGTGAAATCGTAGAAGCAGAAAACGGCACAAGGGCAGTAGAACTCATGAATGATTCCATCGATTTGATTATCATGGATGTCATGATGCCGGGACTGTCCGGCATACACGCCTGTGAAACCATACGGCAGGACTATCTGACCCCTGTTTTATTCCTGACGGCAAAATCCACCGACACAGACAAGGTTATGGGATTCTCCGCAGGCGGGGACGACTATCTGGTAAAACCGTTTTCCTACACAGAGCTTCTCTCCCGCGTAAAAGCGCTCCTTCGCCGCTGTTATCAATACACCGGCACGGCAAAACCCGCCGCCAAGGTGCTGTATGTCCATGATTTGCAGATTGATTTGGATAAGCAGCGCGTATTAAAGGACGATAAGGAAATTGAACTGACCGAAATAGAATACCAGATTCTGGTTCTTCTGGCATCCAACAGACAAAAGGTTTTTTCCGTACAAAATATCTATGAGAGTGTCTGGAACGAACCCTATTTTTCCTCCTCCAACAACACTGTAACCGTTCATATCCGGAATCTGCGACGCAAGCTGGAGCCGGATTTAAAAGAATCCAAATATATACAAAACGTATGGGGGCGTGGCTATCGTGTGGTATAAGCTGACACATTTTATCAAAGACAGGTTGATTGTAAAGCTGGCGCTTGCCGTCACCCTGCTTTTATCCATTACATATTGCATTGCCGGCCCTTTGCAGACCGGTATATACGCGCTGCTCGATTATTACTACATAACCCTTGGCAATATAGCAAAAGAGAGTGAAGCCTGCAGGGAAAAGTTCCAGGAATATGTAACGGAAAACCAGATTACCAGCGAAGACATCGCCGCCATCTGTGAGTGGAACTATGAATATCCCGACGTGTCGCTTGTTTTGACCGACGATACCTATGTCCGTTACAGCACATCCGCCAACTATAACCAATCCTTTGACCGGCTTGTGGATTACTACAATTATCGAACCACGCAGGAGCTTATCAGCAGCCACACCGAGCTGTATTATATGAACTTTTACGGCATCACCTTTGCCGACGGCATTACCCTGTTTGCCTCAGTCGAATCCTACAGCTACACCAAAGCTTACCTGTTTGCCTATTACATTTACCTGCTTATTTTGTTTTTGCTGTTTCTGGTTCCGCTCCTTCTTATTGTACGCAGCAAAATCAATTATATCAAGCGGCTTGCCCACGAGCTGCGGATTCTAAAGAGTGGAGACCTTACCTACCATGTAACCGAAAAAAGCAGCGACGAGATGTATCAGCTCGCATATGGTATCAACCAGATGCGGCTTTCCATTCTGGAAAAGCAGCAACAGGCGGAGGCCAATCAGAATGCCAATCAAAAACTGATAACCTCCCTGTCCCATGACTTGAGAACGCCTCTGACCTCCATCATCGGTTATCTGGAAATCATGAAACAGCATAAATATCGTGACGAAGCACAATTGCAGGAGTTTTTGGAAAAGTCCTCTGAGAAGGCATTTCTGATGAAGGATTTGTCAGATAAAATCTTTGAATATTTCCTTGTTTCCCAGCGTATCTACGAGGAATACCACATGGAAAAGATTCCTGTCTCTGATTTGATTACCGGACTGTTAGACAATATGGTATTTGATTTGGAGAATCTCGGCTTTGCCGTGGAAGCGCCTTTGGATGCAGAGCAGTATCAAGGCGCCTGCCGCATGGACGTTGAATTTATGCAGCGTGTGCTGAACAATATTCTCAGCAATATCCGAAAATATGCCGACGTTACGGTTCCTATATCAGTCGCCGCCTCTGAGCATGACAATTTCTTCGAACTTAGCTTTACAAACGGTATCGTGGAGGAGGACGACGAGAAGGAAAGCACCGGTATCGGTCTGAAGACCTGTGAAAAAATTATGCGGGAACACAGCGGCAGCCTTGTCACCCAGACGAAAGACCACACCTTTACAATCCGTATCCTGCTGCCCCTTATCCATGTACAGTAGCGATGTATGTCTGCCATACTTCTGTTATCACGAATAAAAGCCGTTGCCGGACAAATATTTTTCAGTCCGACAGCGGCTTCTTTTTGCTTTAACAGCCCTCAATCCCATAATGAAGAAAAGTGAGTCAGGTAAAACCGTCTCATTTCCTCGCCTTGGTCATCAATGTGTTCTTTCATGTAGTTTGCATTCTGTTGCTGCTCAATCGGGTCAATTTCTAAATATCTGTGAATGACAATATTGCCGGCTTGTTCTTCTTTCAATATCTCAGCATAGACGTCGTCCACAATCTCACACCGATGAACAGATACGTCTGTCTCGCTCTCCCAAGTATGCCCTTTTGTGTTTACCAATCCATCTGCTGCAGCGATAGTATAAATATATCCACGTTTACCGCCGTAAAGTTTTTTTAGCTGGTTTGGGAATCTCTCGAAATAATGCTGTTTCCCGTCCCCGCGGAGTCCCATAGTGACAAAGTTTTCCTCTCTGGTTCGGCAGCATACCAAGGCGTAACATCTGTCCTCGGTAAAATAAGCAACCGTCTTTTCTGACGTATGAGATTTGGCATTTGCTTTGATGATACTTAATCCACCTATTGTCGTTCCGTGATACAGCATACTCTCCTCCACAACTCCCGATTTGTTAGTACCATTATAACCTGTTTTTAACGAGTATACAATTCAGAGAAGGGAGAAAAAATGAAGTTTACAGGGGGTGGAGGGGCGCGTTATAATCAAAACAGGCACGCACGGGACGGTCTGAAGAGTCCTTATACTTCTCCGCAGACACGCTCTCGCTCGGATAAAAACACAGCGGTACTAGGCTCGTGAGGGACCTCGCCAAGTACCGGTGTTTTTATACGGTCTGCTGAGAAGTATAAGGACTTTTCAGACCTAACCTAGTGCGCTAGGATAGAAAAGATTTGTAAAGCTATACTTACTTGGTTTTGTGTGAGGGTTTTACGAGCTGGCAAAGAATATCGGGGGCTGGCGGCTGAACATGGGGGAATTGTCAGATATCGGCCGGCGAATGGATGTTGGCATAGGTAAAGATACATTATAAAGAGAAGGGAATATGATGAGGACTATTTTGGTGGTTGAGGATGATGGATATATTGGGGATATGGTGGAGGAGGTTTTGGTAAGAGAGGGGTATCGGGTTATCAGGGCTTATTCTGGGACGGAGGCGCTGCTTTTGCTGGAGCGGGAAAGAGCTGACCTTGTTCTGCTGGATTTGATGCTGCCGGGGCTGTCGGGAGAAGAGATTCTGCCTGCGCTGCAGGGGATTCCCGTCATTGTTATCAGTGCAAAGATAAACACGGAGGACAAGGTGAATGTGCTGCTTGGCGGCGCCGCCGACTATCTGACAAAGCCTTTCGACCCCAGAGAGCTGCTTGCGCGGATTGCGGTACAATTTAGAAATGCGGCGCGTGCAAACGACACTTCCGTCATTTTTGAAAATTTAACATTAAATCATGATCTGCATGAAGTTTCGGCTGACGGAAAAACGGTAAGACTGACAAGAACCGAATATGCCATTTTCAAGCTTCTTCTTCAAAATCCCGGGCAGGTTATTCCGAAATCGACTATTCTCGACAGAATCTGCGCGGATACGCCGGACTGCACGGAAAGCTCCTTAAAGGTACACATCAGCAATCTGCGGAAAAAGCTGTCGGAGCTTGGCGGAAGGGATTATATCGAGGCAGTGTGGGGCATCGGGTTCCGCTTGAAAACCGAGAAATCTTAACCTTTTCTTTACTGTTTTCTTTACCGCCTGCTTAACTTTTTCCGGTTATCCTAATTACTGACAGCCGGATTTATCTGTCAGCATACCGGTATCGGCAGAATTTCCGGTAAGAAATGCAGGAGGTATTATAATGGAGTATATTTTATCAACCAATGCCCTCACCAAACAGTACGGGCATCTGAAAGCTTTGGACGCTCTTTCCATGCATATCCCAAAGGGCGCCATCTATGGCTTTGTGGGAAAGAACGGCGCAGGCAAAACCACGCTGATACGGCTGATATGCGGGCTGGCACAGCCGACAAGCGGGGAATACACCCTATACGGCTGCGCAGACACAGAAAAAAGCATCGCAAAATCCCGCCGGCGGATGGGCGCTGTAGTGGAGACACCTTCCATCTACATGAATATGACTGCGGAGGATAATCTGAAACAGCAGTACCGGATTCTCGGAAAACCCTCCTACGACGGACTTCATGAGCTTCTCGCCCTTGTGGGACTTGCTGACACCGGCAAGAAGAAGGCCGCCGACTTTTCCCTCGGTATGCGGCAGCGCCTTGGCATCGCGGTAGCACTCGCCGGGGACCCCGATTTTCTGGTGCTCGACGAACCGATGAACGGACTTGACCCACAGGGCATCGTGGAAATCCGCGAACTGATTTTAAAACTCAACAGGGACAAACAGGTCACCTGCCTGATTTCCAGCCATATCCTAGATGAGCTTGCAAGGCTTGCAACCCACTACGGCTTTATAGACGGCGGACATATGCTGAAAGAAATCAGTGCCAAAGAACTGGAAGCTGCCTGCCGCAAGTGCACGCACATTACCGTCACTGATACAAAAGCGCTTGCCCGCGTTTTAGACGAAAAAAATCTGGAATATGACATTTTATCAGATACGGAAGCGGATATCTTCGGCACTGTCAACGTGACAGAGTTGTCAAAAAAACTTGCAGGGCAAAATTGTGACATTTGTACCATGCAGGAAAAAAACGAAACTTTGGAGAGCTACTATATTCGTCTGACAGGAGGTATCAACCATGAATAAGCTTTTACAGGCCGGCTTTTTGCGTATCCGAAAAAATCGCGTTTTTATCGGCGGACTGATTTTATCTTTTTTATTTATCGCCGCCATCCTGATAGATCAGAAAAACCAATCCGTGCAATATGGCCATTCCCCCAAATTAGATAACTTCCTTTTTGGCGGCCCCATTGCCATTTCTATTATTCTTTCCGTCCTGTGCAGTCTGTTTGTGGGAACGGAATACAGCGACGGCACTATCCGCAATAAGCTGATTGTCGGACACACCCGAACCGGCATCTATTTTTCCAATTTTATTCTGTGCGTTTTCGCCGCAGCACTGATGTATTTGGTGACACTTGCCGCAGCATTTGTTTTGGGGATTCCCCTCTTCGGACTTCCCACAATAAAGCTTTCTTTTTTCCTTACACTCTTTGTGGATGGTTTTTTACTGTGTGTTGCATATGCAGCGCTTTACAATATGATTTCCATGCTCTGCTCCTCAAAGTCGCACGCCAACATTATCTGTATCCTGGCAGCCTTCTTTCTGTTGATGGCCGGCATGATTTTGTTACAGATGCTCAATGCTCCCGAAACAATTCCGGTAGCTGAGTATTCCATAAATGGTGAGATTTCCGTGGAAGAGATTGCAAATCCGCAGTATCTGACGGGTATGAAACGGGAAATTTATCAGTTTTTCTACGATTTGCTTCCCGGTGGGCAGGTACTTCAGCTTGCAAACCTAGACATTCTGCATCCTTTCCGGATTGCTGCGCTTTCTCTGTCCATTACCGTTTTATCGAGCGCTGCCGGATGTTTCTTTTTCAGCCGGAAAGAACTCAAGTAAAGGAGACGTTATGACAAGCCTGCTCTGCCTATTAACACTGATACTTATTTTTATCATTATTATTCTTATTTTAAGGCTGGTTTCCATACGCCGTGCAGCCGACGAACTTCGTGAAACATTTGTAGAACGGTTAAAAAGCGACACAAATGTCGGTATCGCAATCTCAACATCCGACAAAAAGATGAGAAGTCTGGCTGCCGACATAGATCGGCAGCTAAAGCTTCTCAGAAAAGCGCAGCTTACTTATATGCAGGGCGACCGCGAACTGAAAGCCGCCGTCACCAATATGTCCCACGATTTGCGCACGCCGCTGACGGCAATATGCGGCTACATGGAACTGATAAAGCAGGAACCGCTGTCTGACAAGGCAAAAAGCTATCTGGATATTATCGAGAACCGCGTGCAGGCATTGAAAAATCTGACGGAGGAGCTTTTCCGCTACTCCGTCATTCTGTCTGCCGATTTTGATACAGAGAAAGAAAGCCTGTCCCTGAACGCCGCTTTGGAAGAAACTGCCGCCGCCTATTACGGCGCGCTGAAAAATGCCGGTATTGAGCCGCAGATATATATGCCCGAATCCGAAGTCTGCCGCGTCTTAAACCGACAGGCTCTTATGCGCATCCTCGCCAATCTGATGGACAACGCCATAAAATACAGCAACAACAGCTTGTCCATCACACTTACCCCAGATGGCGCCATCACTTTCCGCAATCAGGCTGACACGCTGGACGAACTGACGGCAGGACGCCTCTTTGACCGTTTTTTCACGGTAGAAAGCGGGGAACGCTCCACCGGTCTCGGGCTCTCCATCGCTAAAACCCTGACAGAAGAAATGGGCGGCAGCGTCAAGGCAGATTTTCAGGATGGATTTCTTTCCATTACGCTTCATTTTCCGGCGGACTGATTCATCATTTTTTTACGGGGCAAATTGAACCAAAATCCATAGCAAAAAACTGCCGTGGATTTCTCCACGGCAGCCTGTTGCTTGTCTTATTTTACGATGGATATCTGACTATATTGACAGAGAATCCCTCATCTCTTCAAGCTCGTCCACGATTTCTTCAATGTCGTCGCTAAGCTCATCAGCCATATCCGATATGGTCTCAGCTGCATCCGATATGATGTCGTCCAAATCCTCGTCGTCATCTTCCCGGCCGCTTCTTATGTTACCTGCAATGCTTTCCAGATCAATGTCTCTCAACATGTCACAGGTTGACGAAAGCGTATCCAGACTTGCAGAAATCTCACTCAAACGAGCACTCGTGTTTGCCTGAACCTCACTGGCAATCTGCTTCATCGCATTTCGCAGCCTCTGCATGGCATTCTCCATGATCCCGCGCACTTGTTCGCCGCTGTTTTCCACAGTGCCTTCAAAATGCTCTACGGAAACATACTCGCCTCTTCTGAGCTTGTCCACAACCTGCTCCACTGCATCAGCAAGACCTTTTGTCTCAATGTCTGCCGATGCCTTAGCTCCTGTCCCGAATCCATTCTGCCCATTCATGCCGACGTTCTGGAACTTGTCCCGAACCCATTCTGCCCATTCATGCCAATGTGCAGGATTCCCACTTTTATGTGCCTGCTCCAGATTTTTGGTGCCGTACCACTTGTTGGCAGGGTAGCCGTCGTCAAACACAATATTGTGGCGCTGCGGTCTCTCCGCCTCAAACGGGTCCTCGCTGCCTGTCAATCCCTCATATGCAGATGCGTCTTTTGCTGACAGAACTGTCATATATGCTTTCTGGGCGACAAACCTTAACTGCGTATACTCATTATCCTGCGTCCGGAATGGTATCTCGTAAAGCTCCCAGCCGTTCAGCTTCTTTACAGGGCGAATGTAGTTGCGGTTCAAATTGTAGGTAAAACGCTGCTCATAGTCATTGTTAAAAACAACCTCAAAGCGGCACACCTCATCGTTCCTGTCGTTCTCCCCGCCGTTCAGCCAGAAAGTAAAGCTGCAGTCCGTGTTTTTGGGTAAAAGGAGCGTTTCGGAAACAATCTCCGTCCAGTGATAACTCCAGTCACCAATCATGTAGCCCTCTGCCAACGTCCCATCCGGCCCTGTCATAAAGGAGCGATTGCCGACATTGTCCTCACAAGCCTTGTTAAATGACCACTTACGCGGCTCGAAATACAACTTTAAAACCTGATTCTCTGTCTCATTGTTCGTGCTATTTATTATGATACGATTATCCATCTTCATTACCTCCGATTTTTGTTTGCTGTCTGGCAACATGGCATCGGACATACTCAGACGAATGATAAAGTCGTTCACATAATATGCCCGACCCTTTTTTACCAGCCCCGCTGCCCGTTTCGGATAGGTCAAACCAATCTGTTTTCCCTCCCCGTCAAGGACGCGGACTGTTTTCTTTCCTTCGGAATCCGTGTTTTTTTCTATGGGTATCCTCCCCTCTTTCCGATTCAATTAAGTTTACAAGTTACAATTGCTGTTTTTTGTTATGGGTGCCGTCCCCTGTAATCAGTATAAGCAGATAAGGCGGAATTTGTCAACGGTGAGAACATGAAAATTTAGGGTTGACTTTTGCCCTCTCCTATGATAAGATTTAAGTCGTTCGTAAGAAACCCCATTTGCAGGTGTAGTTCAATGGTAGAACACCAGCCTTCCAAGCTGGATACGTGGGTTCGATTCCCATCACCTGCTCTGTACGGCAGAAAAGCCATACAAGATACAGCTTATGCAGTATCTGCAATATTAATTTCATACCTTCAACGCATGGTACACATGCGGTAAATGCGATAGTAGTACAGTTGGTAGTACGCCACCTTGCCAAGGTGGAGGTCGCGGGTTCGAGCCCCGTCTATCGCTTTTTTGTTACGCAAAAACGGACAGGAGGAATTTTGTTATGACAGATAAAGAGATGAAATTGGCGCGTTACCGCGAAGCCAACAAAACGGCACAGTGCGGCGAAACCGTTTTTGCCGGCTCTTCCCTTATGGAAATGTTTCCTATCAACAAGCTTTTGGAAGAAAGCGGAAGTGATAAAATCATTTACAACCGCGGCGTCGGCGGCTTTGTGTCCGAAGAATTGTGGAACGCTCTGGACACCTGTATCCTCGACCTGAAACCCTCGCGCCTTTTTATCAACATCGGGACAAATGATTTGAGTGACCCGTCCATTCCCATAGCCAGGATGATTGCAACCTATGACAAAATCATTACCGCTGTTGAACAGAACCTGCCGGATATCAGAATTTATCTGATGGCATACTATCCGGTTAATTATGAAGCCGCCACGGAGTCCATGAAAGAATGTCTCCGAATCCGCACCAATGAAAAAATAACCCTTGCAAACGCGGAAGTTGCCGCACTTGCCGCTAGACACAACCAAAGGTATATCGATATAAACAAAAACCTGAAAGACGAACAGGGCAGACTAAAAAGCGAATATACAATAGAAGGTATGCATATCAACGAAGACGGCTACCGCGCCATCTTTGACGATATCATGTCCTACGTCAATGAGCCGGCATAAACGCCGGCTCAATATATTTTACAACAGGATAAAACCATCGTCCAGAATCGTAAAGCTCGGTTCCTCTCGCTTTATCTCTTTGATTTCAAACAGGCGCGCCATAACAGGTTTGGCAAAATGTACTTCCAAAACATCATTGACTATGGCATATGGCACCTGTTCCAGCTCCGGATACAGGATTTTTATCTCGTACTCATGGCTGGAAAAATGAAGACCTTCCAACGGAATCTCTATCAGATTATCCCGCAAGTCCCTGTTCTTTATCGGTTTCCGGTTATCGTATTTTCCCAGCATATCCCTTTTCCATACCGCAACATATGCCTTGTCTTCCATTTTTAATCCGGCGCAGAGCCACATATCTTCATTGTGTGCCAGACCCAGAGGCCAGAAGGGAAGCGCATTTTTGATATCCTTGCGAATCCGCTTGTAGATTTGAATTCCTTCCTTGACCAAATCAAGCCGCTCCGCCGACAGCTCCGCCAGATGGCCGCTCTGATGGATACGCAGCAGCATGGCATTCACCATATTATAAATGACCTCTTCTATACCCCGCTCTACATACCCCGGTTTTGAAAAACCATACTCTGTAAATATATGCATGGGATAGGACCAGACCGCCGCCTGCTCCGGTGTGACGCCGGCAGCGGCATTTGCCGCTATCGTCGCATAATTGCGGTAATCCTCCTGATCGGAAGTTGACTGTATACTGTAACGGGACAGCAGGGCATAATCGATCCGCAGACCCCCGCTGGAACAATTTTCAATCACCAAATCCGGATACCGCCTGAAAACATCATCCAGCCACGCAAGATAAGCCCTCTCATGCTCCAGCATACCCTGACCCACACTCTCCGCGTAAAGCTCAGTGCCGATTCCGGGTTCAATATTGTAATCCATCTTGATATATCCCACGCCATATTCGTTTACGACGCGGTCAATCACCTCATTTACATGCGCTATCACCGCCGGATTGCGGAAATCCAGTTGATACCGGCTTCTGTCATAGACCCTTTTGCCATGTCTGACAAAAAACCAGTCGTCCGGCGCCTGCTTTGCTTTTTCACAGTTGATACCCATGACCTCCAGTTCCAGCCATACGCCCGGAACCATACCCTTTTCACGGATATAATCCGTGACCTCTTTTATGCCATTCGGAAAACGCTCCCTGCACTCCTGCCATTCGCCTACACTGTCCCACCACTCGCCCGGTGCATACCATCCGGCATCTATCACATAATACTCGCAGCCACATTCCGCTGCCGCATCTATCAATGGTATTTCCCTCTCCGTCGTGGGATCCCCAAACAGGCAGTTCATATAGTCATTAAAAATAACCGGCAATTCTTCGTCATCCCGATTTGGCCTGCGGATCATGCGGCGGTATTTTGTAAGCTCACCCATCGCCTCCTCAAAACTGTCGTGCGAGACTCCCACCGCCACCGGCACAGAGGTAAACTCCTCCCCCGGCGCAAGATTTTTAAACCAATGGGACTGCACCTCCGTCGGACCGCTGACACAGAGATAAAAATGCATATTCTGGTCGCTGATTTCATAATGCCACGAACCGTTGTGCTCAATCTGCCAGAACAGCCCCGTATGCGCCTCCCTGTTTTCCACGTAACCCAGCGGCAGGTATTTTTTGGTGGACCAGTTGCCGGTATTTGTAACCTCTAAAACCTGAGAAGTACGCTGATAAACGCCGGGCTGTGTCTGCGCCAGGCCAAGTGTGCCGAAATAAAACTTTTGGATGCTCATTTCCTTCTGCCATCCGTTAAAAGGAATCGCAACCACCATTTTTTCATCCGATGTCCAGTTCCCCTCTTTTTCCAGACCGGTATAACAGAAGGAAGAAATATACTCCAGCGTCTGCATTTCCTCCCCGACATTTTTCACTGTATTGTACACGCGGACCACGCTGCTGCCATCGTAAAACTGCATAACCGTCTCCACATGGATATGCGTTACCTCCGTATCCTCCTGATGGATAACAAGCCTTCTGCCAATGTCATTGCAGGTGTCCTCCATACCTGCGTAAGTGAGCAGATAGCCCGGCGCCGTCACAATATGTTTATTGCCATGCTTTTCATAGGGACGGTTGTAGCCCGACAGATTTATCTGCACAAGCTGGAACGCTTCGTCGATAAACTGTTCCTTTCTTCCTCTATCCTCCACCTTGCACTCTTCCCCAAAATGGCAGATATCCTCCTCGTTAAATTCAATTCGGGAAAAATGGAGAAGCTTAATCTGATTTTTCTTTGTAATACCAAATACAATATGTATGCCGTTTTCTTCTATGGTGATATATTTCATGTCTGCTCCCATCCGCACATTCAGCGCACATTTTTATGTAATCTTTCCATTCAGGGAATGTTCCTTTTTAATGTAACATACTTTCATCATTTTTACTATCTCAAGTTAAAATTCGCCAAAATATTTATCCATTTTGCATATAGCATTTTCTCTTGTCGGGAGCCCTAAAACAAGGTATGATAAATATGATAAATACAAACTGAAAGGGCAGGGTAACAGGAATGGGCGGTTTTTTTGGCGTAGCTTCACAGCAGGACTGTGTGTTTGATTTATTTTTCGGCATCGATTACCACTCTCACTTGGGAACAAGGCGGGGCGGTATGGCAGTTTATGGAGAGGACGGTTTTAACCGCTCCATCCACAATATTGAAAATGCTCCTTTTCGGACAAAATTTGACAAAGATATTCATGAAATGAAAGGCTTTCTGGGCATCGGCTGCATCTCCGACTATGAGCCTCAGCCGCTTATCGTGCGCTCCCACCATGGCACCTATGCCCTCACCACAGTGAGCAAGATTAACAACGTGGAAGAACTGACGCGCAAGCTGTTTGACAACGGACACTCCCACTTTTTGGAAATGAGCGGCGGCGATATCAATGCGACCGAGCTTGTGGCTTCCCTGATTAATCAAAAAGAAAACCTGATAGACGGAATCTCTTACGCTTTGGAAGAGGTAGACGGCTCCATCTCCCTGCTGCTGATGAATCAGAATGGCATCTACGCGGCACGCGACAAGTACGGCAGGACCCCCATCTCCATCGGGCGCAAGGAAAATGCTTTCTGCGCTGCCTTTGAAAATTTTGCTTACAAGAATCTGGGCTATACCGACTATAAAGAGCTTGGTGCAGGCGAGGTTGTGGTGATAACGCCCAAAAACTGCATCACACTGGTAAATCCCAATCCCAACATGAAAATCTGCACCTTTTTGTGGGTATACTACGGCTATCCGTCCAGCTCCTATGAGGGCGTCAGCGTGGAACAGATGCGCTATCACTGCGGCGCAAAAATGGCGCAGCGGGACAATGTAAAACCTGACATTGTGGCAGGCGTACCCGACTCCGGCATCGCGCATGCCATCGGCTATGCCAACGAGTCCGGAATTCCTTTTTCCAGACCCTTTATCAAATATACCCCTACCTGGCCGCGCTCCTTTATGCCGACCATACAGAGCCAGCGCAATCTGATTGCCAAAATGAAACTGCTTGCAGTGGATGACCTGATTCGTGATAAAAGCCTTTTGCTTATCGACGACTCCATCGTAAGGGGAACGCAGCTTCGGGAAACCACCGAATTTTTGTACCAGAGCGGTGCAAAGGAAGTACATATCCGTCCCGCATGCCCGCCTCTGCTCTACGGCTGTAAATACTTGAATTTTTCACGTTCCTCCTCGGAGATGGATTTAATCACCAGACGCGTCATTGCAAGACTGGAAAACGGCAATGTGACGGACGAAGTTTTAAAGGAATATGCCGACCCTGATTCCGAAAAACATGAGCGCATGGTAGAAGAAATCCGCAAGGAGTTAAACTTTACCTCACTGCGTTTCAACAGACTGGATGACATGCTGGATGCCGTCGGCATCGATAAATGCAAACTCTGTACCTACTGCTGGGACGGCAGGGAATAAACAATCGTAACGAAAAGCGGCTGTGAGGCCTTACTCCTCACAGCCGTGTTTTACGTCCAGATAATATTGCAGCAAAAGCTTTACCACACGATTGTAGCTTATCATGCCATCCTCCACACCGTTCAGCTTCAGGGAAGCCTCTGTAAAGCTGTCCGAGGCTGCCTCCACGATTTCCGTATCTATCAGCGCCTCCTCGTTGATTCTGTCCCAATCCTCCTGCTTCACAAAAACATTGTCCGCATGTACCTGTGGCAGAATTGCTTCCTCCTGCCGATAACGCTCTAAGTCGCCTCCGACTGCATCATAAAAATCATTGTCCAGATAATATAACACGCTCAGATAACCGCTGTACTGGAACACCAAATCATCGGAGGAAACACACGCCAGAAATCCGATAAAGTTTGCCTCGTCCTCATAGATATAACCCTTTAAATGCGCAAGCTCATGACAGAGGGTGGCCGGTTTATTCATAAGATACATCACATCATTGTAATTGGCTTCCATGGAAAACGGAAAATAGTAGCCCTGCATATACTGCTGGCACATAAAGTCCGAGAACAAAAGCGGCTTCGGGCGCGGATAAAAACCGCTCAGACCGCCGTATTCCTCCCCCAGCGCCTGCATAATACGGATAGCCTCCTGCTCCATATCCCCCCGGTAAATAATATCCCCGTTTTCGTCCCGTTCCATCTGCCCACATAGTTCATTACACCGGCACACCACAAAATTCCTGACAACAAGCAGTTCCTCCAAATCATAAGAGTCCCTCCCCATTCCGCTGAAATACCGATTGTTAAAGGTATTGCCGTGGTACAGCAGGGTACAGTTCAACGTCATAATCAGACAGACGCCTAAAAGAATCCACGCGTATATTTTGTAAAAAATACCCGCTCCCACAAACAGCCGCTTTTTTCCGCCCCTGCGGTACGCAGGTATCAGCATACAGACAAAAAACACAAGCGCCAGCAAAACCGCAGCCGCCGTCAGCAAAACGCCGAGGCAGAGCAGAATTTCCCCCACAGAAAAAGAAAACAGTCCTGAAAATCTTCCATAGGTGTTGACCCATATCGGAAAGATATGTGCTATGTACCAGTCGCTGAAGCCCGAAAAGCACCATGCCGCTATATTTAAAAGCACGACAAGCCCCGCAATCACACTGTATGCAATTTTCCTCCCCCTGCCTTTTGTGCTCTTCAAATGACCGCCTTCCCTTCCTTACTATATCGGAGACAATCCGGTAAATTTCTTTTCTCTCGCGCAAATATACTATCCCGCTGACATCATTATAACACCTTGTTTTCATAAAAGCACTGTAAGATATATGGAAATTTTACAGGCTTATAACAGTTTGTCTATCAGCCTGCTGGCATTCTTGCTATACAGCAGGGTAAGTCTGTGCATCGCCCTTGTGCATGCCACATACAAAAGTCCCCTGTCATATTCGGAGCAGTAATTGATATCATCCACATCAGGAATCACCACCTCATCAAACTCCAGTCCCTTCGACATTGCCACCGACGTAACCATAACGCCATCATAAAATTCTTCGCTGTCATAATCCAGCAGATGAAGCTGCTCTTTGTTTTGGCTCTGTTCTAAAAGCCATTCATACAATTCCTTTGCCTGAATACCGGTTTTGCATATCACGCCGATTTTTTCTTTTCCACAAAAATCCCCGTCTCCTGCTATCAGTTGCCGCAGTTTTTCTCTTTCTTCTTCATCGTCCCGGCATTGCACCAGCACAGGCTTCTCTCCATGCCGCTGAACCGGCTCTATGGCAACATTCCTGCGAATCCCCTGTGCAAACTCCATAATTTCATAGGTGGAACGATAACTTTTGTTCATTTCTATGACTTCAGCCGCCGGATATATTTCTTTCAAAAAATCCAGAGAACTTTCCACAAACGGCATCACATTTTGCGAAATATCTCCCAAAATGGTTTTTCGGCATGAATACAGCTTATTGATGACTGCATACTGTATCGGTGTATAATCCTGCATCTCGTCAATCAACAGATATTTAATGGTTTCATTTTGGAACCCGCCCTCCAGATACAACCTGACATAAATCAGCGGAAAAATATCCGCGCTCTCCAACTCGCCGCCTTCTTCCCAGACAAAAAGTTCTTCCTTCCCAATATACTGCCAGAACCCTCGGTACAGGGAAATCGCATCCTTGCCTGAAAGCCTTTCCGTCAGCCATTCCAGCGCTTCCTTTTTATGCGTGCCATAGCCTTTTGCTTTCAGCGCTTTCATCTCCTCTACCATTGCCTGCGCCGTCTCCTGCAGCCGGACAAAAACCGGAAATGCCGTCTGCTTTGCATAATACCTTTGTATAAAATCCGCCTTTATGACACCGCCCTCATATGCATAATCCTTCGCTGTAAAAAGATTCTCATCACAATAGCGCAGATATGCGTCCAACTGATGCACAAATTCTGCCGTTGCCTTAAAAGCGCTGCGCTCCAGCCACACCTTGTCCTGAGACGTCAAAAACCGATCCGCCAGACCACACAGTCTTTCCATCCGCAGTTCCTTCGGCAGACAGGCTTTCGCAATATCTTCCATCCCAATACTCCTGATATTCTCCTCACCAAGCTCCGGAAGGACACCGGAAATATAATCCACAAAAATGCCATTAGGCGAAATAATCAAAAAGTTTTCCGAGGAAATTTCATTTCTGTAACGGTACAAAAAATAGGCGATACGGTGCAGGGCTACAGAAGTTTTTCCCGAGCCGGCCACACCCTGTACAATCAAAACATCCGCCAGTTCGTTGCGAATCAAACGGTTCTGTTCCTTTTGAATCGTTGTCACAATGTCCCTCATCTTATGATCCGACGTCTGTGACAACTCTTTCTGCAAAATCTCGTCACTTATGCTAAGATCGCTTTCCAGCGCATACTCCAGAATCCCCCGCGCAATCCGATACTGTCTCTTACAGTCAACCGTCCCCTCTACTCTTCCGGCAGGCGCATCATAATAGGCGTCTCCATGCTCAAACTCATAGTACATGCTGGCAATCGGCGCTCTCCAGTCAAACACCTCATATTCGCTCTTTATATCCCAAAAAGAAAACTTCCCGATATAGACCTTTAAAGGTTCTGGCTCTTCCTTTTGTGTAAAATTAATTCTGGCAAAATACGGCGAATCCAGCATTTTTAAAATCCGGTGAAACTGTTCCTTCGTCTTTTCGCCCGCATCTACCAGCCTATCCATATCAAGCCTGTTAAAAAGCATCTCGTATTCGTCAAAATCGCTCCTGTACTCCCACAAATACCTTGCATTTTCCCTGTAAGCGTCAGAATGATACCCCAGTCTCCCCAAAAGCTTATCCGCCGCTTTTTTCAGTTCCACCGTCAACCCTTGTAAAAACTCTTTTTCCTCCAGCATATCTACCGCCATAGAATCCTCCCCTCTGCTGATACTTCTCACCATTAAAAATATTTCCAAGACATTCTACCACAAAGTACATGACATTTCTATTGCTCACTTTTTCATTTTTTACAAAATATTCCCTAAAACCTTAAGATTTCTTTAATATCCTTTTTCCACTTGTCAAATAAATTTTTCCCCTTTATAATACATATTGCAAATGAGAAAATACCGGAAGCAGGAGATAATCGTCATGTTGAAGAGTAAATATAGTATGGGAAAATGCAGAACTTTATTGATTGGTATGTTATTGTTCATGGGCTTATTGTTTTTTGCAACAGACTATGCAAATGCAGAAGAATTGCCCAATCCGCAGCCCGAGGACATTGCTGTCGATACCAGACCGGATTATGTCATTTATGTAAACACTGCCTTAAACTATATCACAATCAAGCAGCAAAATGCAGACGGCACCCTGACGCCTGTCAAAACAATGATCTGCTCTTGTGGGCGTGAAGGACACCGTACCCCTCAGGGCACCTTCCATACTTCTGCTTATTATGAATGGCGCATCATGGTAGATGATACATATGGTCAGTATGCTGTACGCTTCAACAACAAAATCCTTTTCCATTCCGTTCCTTATACGGAGGCTTCTCCTGATACGTTGGAATGGGAAGAATACAACAAGCTGGGCGAAAGCGCTTCTTTAGGCTGTGTCCGGTTATCCACTGCCGATTCCAAATGGATTTACGACAACTGCAAGCCCGGCACAACGGTAGTTGTATATGCTGACAGCGAAGAAGTCTGTGAGCTTGAAATACCTACCCCTATAAAAATAGCAGAAGATTCCCCTTACAAAAACTGGGACCCGACAGATCCCAACATTAACAATCCCTGGCTCGCGGAAGCAGATGGATATATTCCCTTTTCCGGAACCATCGACGAATTTGATTATATTGCATATGCGGACAGATACCCCGATTTAATGGAAGCCTTCGGTTATGATAGAACAGCATTGTACAATCACTACATCACTCTCGGAATTGGAGAGCGGAGAATTGTAGATTCTTGTAATGAATAAGTTGATTTACAGTCAAAATCAAAAGGGAAACTGCAGATAGCTACAGTTTCCCTTCCATTTTTTCGTTTTATATTCATGTAACCTGAAAGCATATATTCAATGCCGATTCGTATGTATCTCCATTTACTGTCTTCCTAAATGAATCAGTAGCTACCTTTGCTTCTCATTTTTATCCCCTTCGTCAGCCTCACGTGCTTTCTCTTTCGTCTCTATCGTATCACAATTGTGAGAATGATTTTCTAAAAATGATATTCTCCCTATTCTGCATAATAGCAAACTGTGGTTTTACCAGTTTCTTTTTTCCAATCCCTCCTCGCTGATATATTTATTATTGTAATAATAAATTAACATGCCAAGGCAGACAATACAAGCGTCAGAGTTGTCAAAAAAGCAATCATTCTTTTAACAGCATCGCCACATTCTGCTTTCTAAAACCAAAAGCAAGCACAATACTGCCAATCAGAACCACAAAAAGCGCCCCACAGATGCCGACCTGCAGGACAGTCCTGTACAGCAGTCGGCTTCCCGTTCCCATTACCAGTCCGGATATAAAGGGATACAAAAGCAGCGTTATCAAAAAAGCAGCCAGAACAAGCAGAATGTTGCGAATAACGGATTCCAGCCAAAGCATGGCACGGCTTCCTCCCAGCGCTATGCGGACTGCCATGTCATGCCTCTCCCTGAGAATCATACCGGTGAAAAGCAGCAACAGGCTGATGCCCGCAAAGACAATTACAATTGCCGCGCGCAAGATACGGTATCTATTGAGCTCCCATATAGATCCATAATAAACCTCTTCCAATTCTTTGCCGGTCTGTGCAGTAAGCATTCCTTCATACATGCTATCCAGTGAAAAAAGTTGGCGTGCAAGGCTTTCTGGTCTTGGCACCTCCTCGCCATGCGTAATTACCTGATATTGGAAAGTAATGCCCGCAGAAGAAAACAATTCAACGGTACGCGCATAAGGAAGCAGCAGACCGCCATAGATTCTTGGTGCCCTTACAATTCCCTTTACTCTGTAATCCTCCCCCGCAATTTCAATCATATCACCAACCCCGACGCCATTTTCCACCAACGTTCCGCCTGTACCCAACAGACATACTCTTTCTCCATCCGCTGTATAATCCTTCTCTGAAAAAAACGCGCCGCTTACCATCTCATAGCCGCTTAAAGACAGGTAATCCTTACTGATGCCGCAAATGCCGCAGGTGTAGGACTCTTCACCTGCATAGACAATTTCGTTTTGGACAAAGGCATAGCCTGCTGTTTCAAACATGTCTTCGTCCTGACAACGGTTGACTGCTGCCTCCATTTCCGCTTCGTCCCTGTATTTCATCAAATACTCGATGACTGCCATGTGAGAAGCATCCTCAAACCTTGCCACTTCCCCATCCCGCACTACGTCATTGATGTCATTGACTGCAAGCAGGGGAAAGAGAAACCCCAGCACCAACGCAGATAGCAGAATTAGGCTGTTATATTTATGGTAAGTAATATATTTCCATGCATTTTGAACTAAAAAAATAGACGTCACTCCCTTCTGCACTTTGTCCGCCCATATTTTGTATTATCGCATTTATATTGGAAAAGGGCTGCCATATCAGTGGCAGCCCTTTTCCATGGGATAATTAAAGATGCGGGCAACAGCCTAAATCTGTCTTTTCTATTTTATAGTCTGTGTATATACCATTCTCTCCTATACAATCCCTTTCCCATTTCTTTTCAAGAAAATAACTAGGAATTGACCGATGGCATATCGGTGTTGCACAATAATATCTAGTCACTGCAGAACCCCAATCATAACACGGAGCCGCCTCTGCCTTCACCGGCAAAAGCCATACCAATCCTGCCGCCACCAATGCTCCAACTGCTAAATAACTTTTGTTTTTTCTTTTTTTCATACTTATCTCTCCTTTTTATTATATTAGCATTTAAAAATGCCTAAATCCAATGAATATCACCAGGTTTTATACAATGTTTCCATCCGCCATACAAATTTTCCTGTCCGCCAAATCTGCCAGCTCCCTGTCGTGTGTCACCATGATAATCGTAGTGCCCTCTTCATTCAGTTCCCGCAACAGCTTCATAATTGCCCTGCCGTTTTCATAATCCAGATTGCCCGTGGGCTCGTCCGCCAAAAGGGTCTGGGGATGGTTTGCCAACGCACGGGCAATCGCCACCCGCTGCATCTCCCCGCCGGAAAGCTTCGTCGGATACGCCTTGTATTTTTCAGAAAGTCCCACCCTGTCAAGCAGCGCCTTTGCCCGTTCTTTTCTTTCTTTGCCGCCAATGCCGGCATACCCCAGCGGCAGCGCCACATTTTCTACAGCCGTCAACTCTTTTGCCAGATGGAAAGCCTGAAACACAAAACCAATGTTGCAGTTTCGAAACCTTGCCAGTTCTCTTTCACTTAACCCCGCCACAGGTGCATCGTCATAATAGTATTCTCCTTCTGTCTGCCTGTCCATCCCCCCCATGATGTTTAAAAGCGTGCTTTTGCCGCAGCCGGAAGCACCCGTGATGGCGACAAACTCTCCCTTCTCAACCTGCAGGGAAACACCTTTAAGCGCCCTTGTCTGACTGCTTCCCTTTCCGTATTCCCTAACAATTTGCTCCATTCTGATTAACACGTCTTATCCCTCCTCCTTTAGCGTCGCCGCCACATTTTTCGCCTTGATTTCATGCATACCCGCTAGAACTGATATCACACTGAATAAAAATGCCACTGCACACACACTCACGATTCCGGCTATATTCATCCTAAGCTCACCCTGATAAAGGATAACCTTCCTCAGCAGGGGCGAAATGAGAATTCCCAGTATGCCCCCTGTAAACAGCACCATAAAATTCTCCGCGATAATTTCCGCGACAATCCGACGCATTGTAGAGCCACAGGCAACGGAAACTGCAATTAGATGGCGCCGCTTATTTAGAAGCAAAAACATGGTTCCCATACTCCCCACCCCCGCCAGCAACATGACGCTGACCGCCACTAGCAACCACCTATTCATGTCTTTGTTGTAACTGTTTATCTGTCTTTTCAGTTCCTTGTAATCATCCTCCACCGTAAAATAGCCGTTGCTGCCTGTCTCGGCGTTGATTATCCGAAGCTGCTGTGCAATCAAATCCTCCCGCCATTCCTTGTTTTTATAGCGATACATCAAAATAGTCCTTGTACTCACCGGCTCTCCAGTCATAGATGCCGGCACCCAGCTATCCTCCAAAGGAAAAATGATTGCCCGCGTCATATCATATCTGATGTCAGGGTCATCCGTATAGGGCATGTCACTGTCTTCCCCTGCTGGCATCACCACCTCATAGGGGTATGCTTCCCCATCCGCCATCAGCAAATCCCCCTCGATATAAAACTCCCCTTCCGTAAAAAGAATTGCCGAAAACGCCTCCGGCTCCTGCAGCGCATCCCATGCAGCCACCAGAGTTTCATAAGCATCCTCCCCCAAATACACCACACCTTCCTTGCGGGGCACCTGATAAAGGTAGTCAAACAAGCTGTCATTCATAAAATGGATGTACCAACTCGGCGCCATATAATCCTCTTCCGACCTAATAAGAAACACGCCGGCATGAAACATCTCCGCAAGCAACATCTCCAAATCCTCCGTGCAGGTTTCATCCATGCTCAGCCGCTGGTAAGTATCATAAGAAATACTATATTCTCCCTTACTGATTCCGTTTATTTCCAAAACCGAAATCAGTCCTTCCATACTCTTCTGCTTACTCTCCTCCAAAAGTTCTCTGCTCGTCATCCTGTAATTCATACAGATAATAAAAAGTCCCGCACCCAGCATAAAATGAACCGCTATCACGGCATACAGCAGACCGCTATGGCACAGGTTGTATAAAACCCGTTTGATGGAATATTTCATGGCAATGCCTCCCCATTCTTTTGCTTCTGCTTTCTGGCAAAATATAGGCAACCATTTTCACAGTCCGAAATATAGATATTACCTATCGCATCAATGCACATATGCATATCTAGAGAGTAGGCGCCTTTAGGGACAGCAAAAAGTGTCTCAAAGTCGTCACTCTCTCCGGAAAAGCAGTTCACATTGCCGTTTGCAGCAGATACCATATAAATACTGCCACTCCAAAAAACAAGCGCTGTCGGAGCATATTTATTATCTATCCGCGCAATTAAAGAAAGCCCTTTTTTATCAAGTTCATACAGCATATTTTTCCCCGACTGCATCGCTGTGGTTTTTTCCCCGATTTCCATTTCAAGCGTATTAACAAAATATATACTTTCTTCTCCAGTGCATAAGTAGCCAACTGCTTTATCCCCTATTTCTTCCCATGTTTCGCCTTTATAGGCAAATATATATGCATCCATCGGGTCAGGTGAAAGCACGGATACATACACAATCCCTTCCCCATCGACAGCAATACTTACGTACCTGCCGGTAACCTGTGCATAGGGCGGATGCAGATAATACATTTCCAGATACTCAAAATCAGATGTAAACTTCTGCACGCGGCAGTTCCCCTCGTCCAGCACATAAAAGCAGCCGCCCGCAAAGGTAATATCCCTCGGTTCCGAAAAATTCCCTTCCTCCATTCCCAGTGTGCCAAAAGAATCCTCTCTGACGAAATCCATGCTCAGTTTTACAATGCAGTTATTTGAGAGGTCACATACATATATACTGTCATTATAAATACAGGTACCTCCCGGCGTTCCAATGCCCAATTCAGCTAAATCCAATTCCTGCAAATCATACCCACCCTGCATATCCGCATCGGGCTTTAGAAAAAACGTTTCCTTCTCCTTCTCTTTGCCGCAGGATGTCAGCAGCAAAGCCGCTATCAGGTATAACACTATTATTTTGCACTTCTTCAATCTGCCTTTCCTCCCATCCTGTTCAATTCCTGCAGCAGTGTTTCCACCGGAACCTCACCCACAATTCCATATTCCTCTTCTGACTGTAGAACCAGAAAGGATGGATACCATTTAATATCATAGACCAGCTTTAGCAGTGCGTATTCGTCCCTCTCATGCGACGGCTCCGTGTCATTGTATGTATACAGGTAATACAGGCTTCTTTCATCCTTCCTGTCATCACTCATAAGGATATCGTCTGCTGCAGCACAATCGGGGCAGCCGTCCATGCAAAAATATACAATCTGCTGCTTCCCGAAATCCGAGATGCCATAGTATTCCATCAGATAGTGGTTGGCATTTATCCGAAGCTGTTCTTCCAACCCTTCTTCGACTACCTGCATATACAGCTTCTCCATGCAGATTTTAATGTCTGAATTGTAATATATGATGCTACCTTGGCTGTCAAGCAGGTACGCCGTCGGAGTCGGCGTGTTGATTGCAATACTGTCGTTTATACTGAAACAATTTTCCGGAGCAATGTCATATTCTTCTATCAGGGACACCGGCATGGAATCACTCCACAAGAGCAGCACCTGCAGGTTGTCCTCACCGAAGACGCTCTGCAGCCTTCCCGCAAAGCGCAGTGCATCCCCGCAGCTTGCGCAGGAGGAGGAAAGATAGAATAAAACGGTATTATGCTCTCCGTATTTGAATGCCGTTTCGTTTCCGTCCGCATTTACTACCGGTATCGTATTAAAACTATCCCCATAGCGCAAATCCTTTATGATTACATCTGAGGTTGTCCTTATTTCTTTTGGTTCTTTTGGCTGGTTTCTCTGTAGAATGATAATGACAAATTCCAATATGACAAAGAACAATAATAAAACTATCAGAATATACGATGCTCTGTTTTTCCCCATTTGCAAATCCCATTCCCTTTGATTCTTATTTTTGTTATTGGTAAAACACCCCATTATTAATGTACTATGTTTTCAAGCATCTAACAAGCGTCAGAGTTGTCAAATTCCATTTTTTGACAACTCTGACGCTTGAACCATTCTATTATAAAAACTATACTATAAAAAAATAAAATCATTGGAGGTACTTACAAATGAGGCACATTTTCAAGCGGACTATCACTGTTGCTGTTATTACTTCCCTATTGCTTTCTGTCTGCTCTTCTGCAAAACGGACTTACAACTTTTCCAAAGAAAACCCTAAGGCTTCTGTCTGGCTTTTTGCAGATGACAATAAGCCGAAAGACAAAAAACAAGGCTAATCATACCATTCCTTCATCTTTCTGCAATAGTGCGCTTCATAGGATTTTTCCTGACAGAATCGGCTGAGCAGGATGCATGCCTGCAGTTCTGCCTGTCCGGTACAGGCAGTCTCTGTAGGAATCCCCAGCTTCTGACATTCCATGTCATTCCAGCATTTATTGTATATATAATCATGCAGCATGTATATTCTTCCCGATTTTAAACTTTCTTTGATGGCTCTGTCACTGATTCTGTTGGCTTCCCGATACCTCCCTACATTTCCCAGATGACTGGCTATCCCGATCATCACCAGCAAATACATGCTGATGTGTACTTCGACGTCGTTTTCTTCTTCATACCGGTTATAGATTTCCCATAAGGGCTTAAAGTATTGCCATGCTTCCCCCTCTTCCACACGCGTCGCAATATTGTATATACAGCCGATTTCAACACATGTCAGATATCCCTCCTGCAGATTTTTCATATCTGCAGACACAGCCGTATACCCTAAGGCCTCCTTTATTTGTTCCACATACTCTCTTAATGTTATCTTCCCCTGTCCTAACTGATTGATCGCCTCCGACCGCTTTACTTCCTGCCTGTTTTGAATATTCTGCATGGAAATCAGCGGTACCAGACGCTGCAATAATTTTTCTGCTCTATCGCTTTCATGCGCGTTTGATGCTTGATTCATTTCCCTATACAAAACAACAGCTTCATAGTTGTCTGAAATAACCTCCAAGCGCTGGAATTCAAATGGAAGCCCCAGCCTTTCCAGCAGTTGCCTGACTACCGCCATCTGCGCTCTGGTTTTATTGCTCTCCAGCCTCTGCAAGGTTCTGGACTCGCAAATGCCTTCGCAAAGCTGTTTCTGTGTCAGCCCCAGCAGTTTGCGCCGCTTTCTTATCACGTCTCCAATGCGTTCGTTGTCTGTCTGCCAATACAGGTAACAGCAATTTTCTGTTTTTTCCGAGACATGGTATTTTCGATATAACGCAGACAGCACCTTCTTCAGTTCCCGCGTTTCTGTCATTTCTTTCTCAAAAAGCGCTCCCTGCCCGGATACAGTAAGCAATTTCTCTTTTATCTCCAACAGTTCATAGAGATAGTACATTCTTCCCGTGGAACGCAGCATGGCAATCGCCTGTCTGCAAAGGCGGAGCAGCCTTTCACATTCCCAATCCGCCTTGGGCTGCTTCATCTGCACCATACTGTAATAATATACCGCTTTAGGGAAAATTTTTACACGTCCATACACATCTTTCACTGCTTTCTGAAATTCTTCCAGCAACAGTTCATACGCAGCCTTTTGATAAACATATGGATCTTCTTCCCACTCTATTTTTCCGATGTCCCCGCCAAAGTGGATATACTCCAGAAGCAGATTCCATTCCTGCAGGGAAAATGACTGTTTCCTCCACTTGTCATACATAATTTCCGGCACAGTAAGCCGCAGCGCTTTCTCATACAACATACACAGCTCTGCTTCCGGCACATTCCGGTATTGCGCAAGCTGCCCCTTCATTGCCAGATAAAACTGTCTTTCTATCACATTACTATGACGATGGTTATCCTGTTCATACTGCTCTATCAGGCTATCCGCTTCTTTATAATCCTTGTTTTCCACAGCCCGAAGCAGCGCCTTCCAGCTTTTCCACAGTGCATGCTCATCCGGCTGCAGATAGTCTTCATACCAGTCATTTGTCAGTCCCAGTCTTTCCAGAAACCTGTCTCTGACTATTTTTTCCGGCAGACGCTCTCCGGCCTCAATCCGCGCCAGCATACTGGCAGAGCATATCCCCTTACTAAGTCTGTCTAACGTTACCTTTTTTCCTTTTCGCATCGCTTTTAAAAAAGTGTGAAAAGTCACTTCTTGCGTTTTATCCATCGTATATTCTCTCCTGATTTCCTGACCCTTTGTTTCCTACCCGATTACTTTTGATAAAATGGTTCTACATTCTCTACCGCTTTTTCCCCAAAGCCGTCCTGGTATGGTATCATATCCACATAAATATTTTTCAGATGCGGGCGTGCGACAGCGGCAATTTGACCGAAAATCTCCTCCCTGTTTCCCACAAAGTCCACCACGACCAGAAAACTCTGCACATTGTCCTTAATCATAAGCCTGAGCCATGCGCGTTCTATGGCAGGCACGCCCCTCATATGCTCCTGCAGGGCTTCCACCATTTCCGTCGGATATTCTTTCGGTTCCCCCACCATCACCTTTGTATCCTTGGTAATTTTATTTCGGGAGACTCCCTTTGTTCGCAAATCCTTCTGTGTCTTTAGGTGTGCCATCAGCTTCCGGTTCAGTACAAAATTATCACTGAATGGGTTTATCACAATGCCTTCTGCCTGCTCATTTTTCTCCAAAAAAGCCGCATAATCGTCAAAAGTCAGTATCAATGTATTGGACTTTTCCATCTTCTGCCATTTTGCCAGCTCGTTATGATCCGTAAAAACAGGGTAAAAATGCTTTCCTCCCGCACTGGACAGCATGGGCATCTGCATGGTTGTATTCTTCTGAAAAGTGGCTGTGCCGTCCTCATTCGGCTTTGGCAGCTCAGACAAAAAGATAACCGACAGAAAATGTGCGTTCATCACAATCTCTTCAAAAAGCATGTTCATACCCGTCTCTGTCTGATTTTCCTTCGTTTCCTTAAGCAGCACATTTAAGCGGAAATTTTCCAGCGGTTTGTTGACGTCCACCTTTTTGTATCCGGTATTGCTTTCACTTTTCTCAGTTTCTTCCTGTTCCGCCTGGTCTTTTTTTCCTAACAAATTATCTAAAATTCCCATATGATTCCTTTCTTCACACTCCATTCCGGCTTCATCTTGTAAAATCTATTCTCTTCTGCATTTCTCATTATGACATCTAAGATGATATATATACTATACAACAAAAAGTCCTCTTTTTACAGCCCTTCCCAAAATATATCGGCATAATAATCCTTATCAAACAAAATTTCTCCTACTTCTTCTGCGTCAGGCTCTGCAATTTCTTCCAGCAGAATCTTATCCTCCACACAGTCGTATATCTTAATTTGGTTGCTTTCAAAATTTTGAGAATAACTGCGTAGCTCCAACAACTCCCCATCCACTATCCGATACGCGCTGCAATTATATTCCCACATACTCGGATGTGCTATCACAAACGCTTTCTTTTCTTCATATATCTCATAATTGCCATGAAGTTCAATCGGCTCTTCCATAAAGATACCTTGGTTCACATTCCATAAATACACGTATTGCGAATTAAAATTACTTTTCCCCCACGGAAAATACACCACCGTCAAATCAGAATAGCCGTCAAAGTTCACATCGCCAAGACGTACATCCCCGTACTCTATATCACACCCAAGTTCCGGATAGCCCCCGCCATAGAAAAGCTCCTGCAGCATTCCACCATTCATATCCAAAAGGCAGATACGGTATACATACCCCGACATATCACCGGCGCAGTACTCCTCAAAGGTATTTTGAATTGTAACGGTATACTGTGCACTGCCTGCCGTATATTCCATGACAATCTCCGGTTCTTCCTGTGCTGTCTTGCTGTGGATTGCTTCTGCTGCCATCCCTGCTTCCGTGACTGCCAATGCTGCCGACCTCACAGCTTCTGCCTCTGCACCAAATACCATTGCCGCCGGCTCCACTCCTGCTGCCGACAAAATCGGTTGAAACGCTGTTTCTGTTTTGTCACTCTGCCTGTTATTCTCCTGCTCTGGGACAGCAGTTATCCGCCATACCGCCAGCCCCGCTATCAGAAAGAGGCTTAACAGGCAAAGCACTGCCCATAATTTCTTTTTACGCCCGGTTTTCATCATCTGCTCCAGTCTCTTCCCGCTATTCTCCATCATTTCAGCAACTCCTTTAATCTCTGCATTTCCGCCGCATGTCCCGCCATGTCTGTCGGCGTTTCCAAGATAAAGGGCAATTTGCAAAGGGCCGGATTTGACACAATGGCAAGCAAGGCCTCCATCCCTATCTTTCCTTCCCCCAACAGAGCATGCCGGTCTTTATGGCTTCCCCTGTCGTTCAGGCTGTCGTTTAAATGAAACGCTTTCAGTTTTTCAAGCCCAATCACGCTGTCAAACTCTTTCAGCACGCCCTCCAAGTCTCCGGCGATATCATATCCGGCATCCCACATATGGCAGGAATCCATACAGACCCCTACCTTTTCCGACAGCTCCACCCTATTCATAATCTCTCTCAGTTCCTCAAAACTTCTGCCAATCTCCGTTCCTTTGCCCGCCATCGTCTCCAACAGCACCATGGTACGCATCTCCGGATAAAGCACTTTGTTCAGCACATCCGCTATCTGCACGACCGCCGTAACAGCGCCCTGTCCTACATGGCTTCCCGGGTGAAAATTATAGAAATTCCCCGGAAAATACTCCATCACCTTTAAATCGCCCGCCATCATCTCCGCGGCAAGCTCCCGCAGATGCCCATCACTCGAGCAGGCATTCATCGTGTATGGCGCATGCGCCACCACACAGCGCAGTCCGCCCTCCCCAAAGAGAGCGGCAAAGGCCTTCAGGTCACGCTCATCCAGCGCCCGCGCTTTCGCGCCGCGTGGATTCCTTGCGAAAAACTGCAGTGTATTCGCTCCTATTCCCAAAGCCTCCCTGCCCATATGCGCATATCCTTTGGCAACCGACATATGTGCTCCTATTGTAAGAAGCATTCGACTCCTCCTCCGTTTTCATCAAATTTACGAAAGAATATATCCAAAAAAGAGGGGATGTTTGAATCCTCTATGTCAAAACCTACATTGGCAGACGTTATAAGCAGTTTCCCGTCACGAATCACCATGCTTATCTTAAAAACCCTGTTGGACCCGTCCATGTTCACTACATTTTCCGTCACAGCATATTCTATTGCCCATTCCGTACCTATCCTGTACGCGTCACTGTATCTTGCCCGCTGAATCAGCACATGGTTTTCTTCCATAAATTTTACAAAAGCCGTCCGCCATTTTTGTACATATTCTTCCTCAGACATGTCTGGTGTATAACCATAATTTTTATCATACCATGCATACCATGCTTCTTCAAGACCGCCTTCCAGAAACTCTCTTTCTCTTATGCTTTGGAATCCGCTTGCGAAATCAATCATGGCGGCTGCCTCTTCATATTTTCCTTCCTGCAAAAGCTTAAAGAACCGGCTGCATATCATCACTTCATCTAAATTTGTAAAGCAAAGACCTTCACCCCTATATTCATGATACCCCATAATACCCACAAAGGTAAGGGGAATCAGCAAAAGCACTGCTGCAAGAGAAAGTCTCCACCGGCGTTTTATTCTGCGAAAGATTCTCTGAATTCTCTTCTCCTCTTCCGCCAAAAAAATTTCCTCCTCAGGCAGCAATGTTACTTCCGGAATCTTAAACTTTTCCTGCAAGGCTCTGCACTCCGCACACTCTGCCAAATGCTCCTCCACCAGCCCCCTGCTCTCCTCACTGCAAACCTCATCCTCATACAGGGGAAGCAAATCTCTTATGACTTCACAAGATAGTTTCATCCTACACCTCTTTTCCGCGCTCATTGTCTTCGCATATTTTTTGTTTAGCACGATAATAAGTCACCCGCGCCCAGCTTTCCGTTTTTCCATATTGCAACGCAATTTCTCTCAGCTTCACACCACCAAACACATGCATCACAAAGACCTCTCTGTATGGTTCCTCAAGCCTCTGTACTGCCCGTCTAATGCGCTCATATTCCTCCCTCCGAACAGAAATGTCCTCCGGTGATGGAGAATTGTCTGACAAGGTCAGTTCTCCCAATTCCTTTTCACTGAACCGGCTTTTCCTCCTACGCTCCTGCAGCCACGCGTTTTTGCCAATCTGGCACAACCATGTATAAATGCTGCATCTGCCTTCAAACTTGTCCACATGCAGAAACGCCTGATAGAAGGTCTCCTGTAAAAGCTCCTCTGCCTCCTGCGGACTTCCCGTCAGAGACAAGAGAAAGCGATATACCTTTTTTCCATATTCCTGATATATTTCTTTAAACGCTGCCATGTCTCCTCCCTGTCTGCCTGATAGCATACATTTGTCCCGTCCACCGGGAAGCCCTGTAAAGAAAATATATAATATAAAATGCCAAAAACGGTGAAGCATAGATAAACCACCCGATTGGCAGTTTTATTCTGTCAAAAAGCTTGACCATGGGTGCGTGCAGCAGATAAACTACCAGCGTATCAGTGCCAATCTTGGAAAACCATACCCGCCTGCACGTAGTAAAACTCAGCAAAAGCAATCCCAGACTGCCTCCCATAAAGTAGCACAGCAGCCTGCAAAACGCGCCCAAAATAAACAATCCGTCATCATACGGGTCCGCCTGATAGAAAAAATCGGCCGGTATGTATCTGCCCACAGCGCAGTAGAGCAGCCCAAACCATACAAGAGCCGCTATCCCCATGAAGCGGTACTCTCTCCATGATACATGGTCCGGACAAAATAATCCTCCCAAAAAATACGGCAAAAACACAATGGTTCTGGACAGGGACAAAAAACGCCCGATAAAAGGCATGTCCCCCGCCATACATGCAAAAAACACAGCAAAAATAAGCACGGCGAACTTTACTGTCCACTTGTCCGCCTTTGGAAAACGCCGGACAAACCGATACCAGAGCCAGCCCACAGCCGCCATACACCCAAGGCTGAGCAGATACCACAGATGCCAAACCGGTACAAAGACAGAGTACTCCCCTCCCGAAAACAACGCCGCCCAAAGGACTATAGCACCCTGCAGAACAATGTAGTAAAGGAGCATCTGCTTCATCTGCTGCCGGCACCGCGCTTCCCCCTTCATAAAAAATCCGGAGAGAAATAAAAACAACGGCATATGCACAGTGTAAATCAAACGATACATCTGTGTCAAAAACGCGGATTCTTCCAGTCTGCCCTCAATCAAATGTCCATATACCACCAGAAATATCAGCACAAATTTTAAATTACAGTAATCCGCGTCCCGCTGTTTTAATTCCATAAAAAAATCCACCTCTGTTTGTTAGATGGATTTTTACAAAAAACGTTACAAAAAATTAAAAATTATTTCCGTTCCAGCCCCAGTGCGCCGTCGTCTGATAAGACACATAAATCCTGTCCTTGGGAATGGACAACTCTTCATACAGGATTGTGCTGATTTCGCCGGTGAGTTTGTCAAACGCAGCTTTGTTCTCACCGCCGTAAATATCCACCTTGACAAAAGCCGTCGCGCCGTCCTGATTCCCTTTAAAATACAGGCAGTATTCGTCTTCCAGACCGACCATCAGCCAGCCCTCGGACTTGCCCGGAATCAGGGATACGGCCTTACCCAGCCTCTCCTTAATGTTCTTTTCTTTCTCCTCATTCAGTTTTACGGAAACCTTCGCATCAATAAATGGCATGTTTTCTCTCCCTTCTTTCTAATTTTTCTCCCTTTTCGGAATTGTGTTTCCAATATATAAAGTCAGCCGCATAATGTATATTCTTACATACAATTACAGAAGTTATAATGACCTAGCAATTCCATAAACCAGAGACTGCTTATAACTCATATTCCTCTAATTTACCATTTTCTAACGTATAATTGAAAAATTCATCATTTGTCATATCCTGAAAATAAGTTCTAATTATACGACATACTCCTCCATGAGTGATAATTAAAATATTTTTGTCTTGATATTGCTCTTTCAGTTTATCAATTAACCCATATATCCTGTATGTTACCTGTAACATAGATTCACCTTCAGGGTATTTATAAGCAAAATTTCTTTTGTTGGCTAAAAAGCTATCATTTTTTCTATCTACCCCCTCATATATTCCATAATTCTGTTCAATAAGCAGTTCCTCTATTTGCAAAGGAATACTATTCTTATCTGCAACAATTTTGCTTGTTTCTATGGCCCTTTTTAATGGGGAAGATATGATTATATCAATATCGTAATTTTGTATTATATCGGACAACTCCTTTGCCTGGCCTATCCCCCTTTCTGTCAATTTTACATCAGTAACACCACATACCCTGTTTTGAGCATTCCAGACCGTTTGGCCATGACGGGCAACAAATAACTTCATAGATACCTCTTTCTAAGATTACGGTGTAATTACGAAACTCATTATACCGCAGGTGCCATTGTTCACAATTCGGTTGGCAGAAATCGAATTTTTCAATTACTTATGTTCTTCTACCAATGTATAGGTAAGCATTTCGTAATGCAGCCTGCTGCCTTCTGTGATATTTTCCGGCAGAAGCGCCCTTGCCACAAAATTTAATTCACTTTCTTTCGTGCTCCCGGCTTCAGATATTTCATTTCCCTCTCCGTCCGTCAGCTTCAAAAGTCCGGCATAATCGCCGTCAATCCGTACTACCTTGTAATCGCATACCAGCATACGCTCTTCCATCCTTTCCAACTCACTGTATCTTTTATTATAATGCGCTTTTCCTTTTATTCCAATAAAATTTTATGACAATATTTTTAAGTACAAACAAAATATGACTCGCTAATGTCATATTAAGAACTCTGAATTTGAAATTGCCTTGACAAAAGCATGAATTCATAGTATTCTAATAATGCTCCAATTGGAGCATTATTAGAATATGGAGGGATTGTATGGAAACAAGTGAAAAGGTATCTGTCAACATGAACATTGGAACCATATCTCAAATTGACCTGCTTGTCGATAAAGGATATTATTCCAACCGAAGCGATTTCATCAATCAAGCCGTAAGGCAGGCGCTCGATGCAAAAAAGTCTATTATTGAAGAAACAGGCAAACGGCAGAACGATCTGGATTTCAGCTGGTTCATCGGTATTATGTCTCTCGATCAAGAAGAATTGCTGCAGGCGCAAGAAAAACAAATAAAATTAAAGATCAAGGGTTATGGGCTTCTGGGGATCAGCGGCGAGCTCGATGATCTTGTAGTCGAAAATGTCGAAAGCATTGCGGTCAAGGGCAAAGTCGTATGTTCTGACAGAATCAAGAAACATTTCGGCATCCGGTGAAATCCGCCGACGGAAATACTGTTCAACGCTTGCGGATGAACAGAAAGGAGTATAAATCGCTACGACAGATTATCTGCGCTTAAAATGTAAAAAGAGACTAATATTTTTAAGCAGAAGCAAAATATGACATGCTGATGTCATATTAAGAATGTTATACTGCTTCTGTAATAAAATAAAAGCAGTTTGCAAGAACAGTAAAAATGGCGGCAGTTTGATGTACAGAAAAAGCGGAGGTGAAACAGACATGATTGAAATACCGGAAAGTCTGGTACTGGCAGAACAGCTAAACAAAACAATACGCGGCAGGCAGATTGCCTTTGTGGAGACAGAACACACGGAGCACAAATTTGCATGGTATACGGGAGACCCACAGGAGTACGACGAAAAAATGTCCGGTCATGTGGTAGGAAACAGCACCGGTATCGGCAGCATGGTGGAGATGGAAATAGGCGGCTATTCCTTTGTAGCGGGAGACGGCACAAACCTCCGTTATTATGGTGCTGACGAAAAACTGCCGAAACGGTATCAGACAAGAATTGCCTTTGATGACGGCAGTTCCCTAATCTGTACCGTGCAGATGTATGGCGCCATGTTTCTGATTCTGCCAAAAGAATTTGAAAACCCTTATTACCTTGCCGCAAAGGAAAAGCCCATGCCCGGGACGGCAGCATTTGACTATCCGTATTTTTGCTCATTGGCACGGGATTTGAGCGGCAAAGTGTCCGCAAAAGCATTTCTGGCGACACAACAGCGCATCCCGGGGCTGGGAAACGGCGTGCTTCAGGATATTTTGCTGGAATCGGGTATTCACCCAAAGAGAAAGCTTGAGACGCTACATGAGGAGGATTATAAGCGTCTTTATGACACAGTAGTGCGGCTGTTAAAGGAAATGCAGGATGCAGGCGGACGGGACACAGAAAAAGATCTGTTTGGCAAAACCGGCGGCTATGAGACAAAACTAAGCAGAAAAAACATAGGCTACTGCCCTCATTGCGGCAGTCCGGTTCAGAAAACGGCATATCTGGGCGGAAACGTGTACTTTTGCCCTGCCTGTCAACCCCTTACCTGATTTACGAGGTGAAAGTATGGAACATTTAGTAGAGCTGGACGGAATCGTCACAGGCTTCCATGTTGCAGAGCATTGTATTGACTGTATGTGCGGGAAAGATCTGCTTAAAATCGACAAACACTCCCGAGAAATTATCTATCAAAAGACAGTTTTCGAGAAAGAAGGATTGTCAAGAAAACTAATCGCAGATGATGAACATATCTTTATATATGACTTTTGCACACTTTATGTATTAAACCAAAAGAATTATGAGCTGCTTGGCAAGTGGCAGTTAGGCAGTGATTTAAGTTCTGATATATGTGGAATAGCAGTTGATAATGATACCATTTATTGTTCCATCCGGAATGGAAAAATAATCACTCTTGATAAACGGTCGTATCTGGTAAAAGAGTTTATTGTTTCTGAAAGCAGTATGTGGAGCATAAAAACATATGGACAATACTTGATTTGCGGAACAGTAGACGGAAACTTGCTGCTATTGGATAAATCTACTCTTTCCATTGAAAAAAATCTTGTATTGGGAAAGAAAAATATCGGTAGTTTGTATATCGATGGAGGAACCTTATATGCCGCAAGTCACGATGGAAAACTTTTCAAAATCGGTATAGGAAACTTTGAAATCGAGGCTTCGATGAAAAATGTACACAAGAAGATGTTTGTCTGCGTGGGGATATGTGAGGATATGTTGATAACCGTTTCTTACCCCTGCTCGGAAATCGCCCTTTGGAATAAAGGCACATTAGAAAAAGCAAAAGTCATTCATACTCCGTTAAAGTTATCCGGATGCGCGCATATAGAAAATAATTTTATGTACATTTCTTCCCGCAATATCCTGGGAATTAATCGGATTCCATTAAACTAATTTTACAAAGCTTCATAAACCTCTGCCATTTTCCTGATTCTCCTCTGCATCTCTTCTCTCGCCTCTTTCGGCGCGGTTACTTCTGCTGCGCTGCCGAAAGAGAGAATCATTCCCCACAGCCAGTCGTCCTGTATCCAGTCAATCTTTATCAAAAAACTGCCATCCTCCAAAACCGTGATTTCATCTTCCTCAAAACGGTCGTATATGCGGTAAGCTTCCGATTTGGCAATATGAATCTCTATTGCCTTCTCTTTTAATATGACATCGTTGTCACTTGCAGTCGTGACAGATTTATCATCTTTCGGCTCCCCACACGAATTTACATCCTCTGTATAGACCTCCGGCCTAGGTGTAAAGGTCTCCGGCAACAGCTCCATTCTCTTCATCCGCAGAAGCTTAAAAAGCCGCATTGCGTTCCTGCTCCTGCAAAATGCGCGAAGATACCATGTATACTCTTTAAACAAAAGCTGCACCGGCTCCACTGTCCTATGGGTCATGGTTCCATTCTGTCCATAATAGTCAAAGCAAATCACCTTTGTCTCCAGAATGGCACGCCTGACTCCTTCAAACAATTCCTGTCTTTTGCCGCTCCAGTCGGAAAAATCAACAGCTATCCAGTTTGGCGGCTGTACCTTAAAAAAATCACCCAATTTATGAAAAGTGTCCTGCTCTGTCCGCGCTCCCACTTCATCCAGACTCTTTAACGCTGCCAGAATCTGCTTTTGTTCCTCCTCCGTTACCAGCATCCTGTCCAGCACAAACTGTTCCGTCAGACTAATCCCGCCATTTCTTCCTTTTTGGGCATACACCGGAACACCAATCATGCTGAGCGCTTCGATATCGCGGTAAATTGTCCGCACCGATACCTCATAGCGCTCTGCCAGTTCAGCGGCTGTCACGGTTTTCTTTTTCATCAACAGATACACAATACCAAGACGACGGTTTAACAAATTTCCTACCCTTCTGTTACACTTTCTATAAATTTCAATAGCTGCGGCATATTGACGGGCTTTGCCAAATGCTCGTTCATACCGCTTTCCCTCGACATTTTCCGGTCTTCCTCAAAAGTATTTGCCGAAAGAGCGGCAATGGGAATATTTGCCAAAGCCGGATTTTCCAGTGCTCTTATGGCTCTCGCCGCATGATACCCATCCATAACAGGCATCTGAATATCCATCAGAACCAGGGCATATTCCCCGGGCTTTGCATTTTTAACCTTCTCGACTGCAATCGCACCGTTTACGGCAGTATCGACCAAAAAACCTGCATCCTGAAGCAATTCAACCTCTATCTCCAGATTAATCTCATTGTCTTCAACCAAAAGAAGCTTTTTCTGCTCCTTCATCTGTATCGGCACATCGTCCTCTTTGGCACAGGAAGACTGTCCCTCTTTGATGCGGAAGTGAAACGTAACCGTAAAACAGCTTCCCTCTCCCTCCACACTCTGTGCCTCTATGGTTCCGCTCATCATATCGACCAGATTCTTTATAATCGTCAAACCCAGTCCTGTGCCGTATATCCCGCTCAACGTCGTATTCCGCTGCCGTTCAAACGGCTCATACATATGCGCCATAAAGCTTTCACTGATTCCGATGCCATTGTCCTTTACCATAAACTGATAAGTCGTCAGTTCATTGGACAGCGCCCGCAGTTCCGTAATCTTAACCTCGACTTTTCCGCCCGCCTCCGTGTACTTGATGGCATTTCTGGACAGCCTCACAAGAATCTGCTTCAGCTTCTGCGCATCCGTATAGACATATTTATGCTTGAGCCCCGAAATATCCAGCGAAAATTCGATATCCTTCGCTGTTGCGCGTGAAAGCACGGCTCTCTGTACCTCCTGCACAATCTCCAGCAGGTTGTTTTCCTCTTCTTCCACATAAACGGCTCCGGCTTCCATTCTCGATATTTCCAGCACATCATTTAACAGCCTGAGCAGCTGGCTGCCGGAAGCCTCAATCATATCCAGATAGCCCTTCACCTTGTTCTCATCATCACTGTGTTTCTGGGCAAGCGCCGTAAATCCGACAATGGCGTTCATCGGCGTCCGGATATCATGCGACATATTGGAAAGAAATGTGTTTTTTGCAACATTGGCAGACTTTAACTGTTCCAATGCTTCACACAAAATCTCATTCCGCTCTATCTCATACCGTATGTCGTCATCAATGCTGCGATACCCGATAATAATCTGGGATACGCGCTCGGTTCTGCTCACATTGATGATACAGAGCTGCAGGTATTCTATTCTATCCTGATTGACAATCCGATAATTAACGCGGAAATTTTTATGTTGCGCCAGCCGCTCGCGGATATAGTCTGGTGTGAGCGCCCTTGCAACCTTTTCCCTGTCTTCCGGAAAAACCCAGGCATCCAGATATTCCGTGTCAAATCCGGCATACTCGCATACCTGATTTTCATTTTGAAATTTTAAATTAAAACGGTTGCTTATCCGGTATGCCTGTATGCTGTTTTTATCCAAATCCGCATAAAAAACCGAATCGTAATCCAGCGTGAGCCCTTCTATCATGGCAAGACGCCGCAGATGCTCCTGACTGAGAGTCTGAAATACTTCCTGCTGACGTCTTTTCTTTTTTGTCACATCTCCTACAAATACGTAGAACAGACCGCCGGCCCCTTTACTGCGCATATAATGCCCATAATCCTCTAGCCACCGTATTTCGCCGTTTTTGTCCGTAACCCGGTATTCGACATAATCCAAATCATACCGGCTATGTATCACCTGCTCTTTGATACTCCGTTCTACGGCTTGATAATCCTCGGGATACACCATTCCCTTAAATGAGCTTCCTGTTAAAGCCCTGAACTCTTCCTCCGTCCCGCAGCCGAAGATGCGGAAGAGCGCTTTATTGGCATAGATGATTTCTTCGCTTTCATCCGCCCGGTAAATAAAAAATCCGCCCGGCATTTCATCTATAATCCGTTTAAAGGGATATTTTTCGTAAATAGCATCCTCTTTTGTCCCACACGCTCCGGCTTCATCCGGTATGGATAATATATATTCAATTAGTGCGTTATCAAAACTTCCTGCATGGCTCATGGTGTATTCCTCCGGATTGTCCTTCCCTTATCATATCATTTTTACAAACACCTGTCAGCATTTTTTTCCACATGCAAAGTCCAGATAGTCCTCGTAATTCTTTTCAAGAAGCTTCGGCGTATCCAATCCATAGGGACATTTTCCCCTGCATTGATTGCAGTGAATACAATTCTCGATTTTCTTCATCTTTTCCTGCCATTCCGCCGTCAGGTAACCTTCCTTGGGCGCGCGGCGCAGAAGCAGGCTCATGCGGGCACAATTATTGATTTCGATACCTGCCGGACACGGCATACAATATCCGCAGCCCCTGCAGAAATCGCCGGAAAGCTGTTTTTTGTCCATCTCTATTTTCTGAAGTATTTCCGCCGTCATGGCAGGCGGATTATCCTGATAGGAAATAAACTCGTCAAGCTCACTCTCCCGCTGTATTCCCCATATGGGCGCAACATTGTCAAACTGCGCAAGATAAGCGTATGCTGCCGCCGAATCGTTGATTAGACCGCCAGAGAGTGCCTTCATCGCAATAAATCCCATGTCTGCCGTCCGGCATGCTTCCACAAGCTTGACTTCCTCCTCGGAAGCAAGGTAGGAAAAAGGAAACTGCAGTGTTTCGTACAAGCCCGAATCAACCGCTTCCTTTGCCACCGCCAGCCTGTGATTGGTGATTCCGATGTGACGGATTTTCCCCTGTCTCACAGCCTCCTGCATAGCCTCATACAGCCCTGTCCCGTCCTCCGGCTTCGGACAGAAGGACGGATTGTGAAACTGATAGATATCGATGTAATCCGTCTTTAAAAGCGTCAAACTGGTATCCAAATCCTTCCAAAACTGCTCTGTGCTGTCCGCTCCGGTCTTTGTGCTGATAATGATTTTGTCACGCACATGAGAAAACGCCTCACCAAGCTTCTCCTCACTGTCCGTGTACCAGCGGGCAGTATCAAAATAATTAAACCCACTGTCAAATGCTTTCTGCAGCAGATAAACAGCATCCTTTTTACTGATTCTCTGTATCGGAAGCGCACCAAAACCGTTCTTACAGACCTTAAGGCCGCTCCTCCCCAACGTTACCATCTCCATAAACGCCACCACCTTTCTTTTTGTTATTGTATCATATCCGGGTATGAAAATATAGAAAAATGTGGTATAATGCCCAACGGATTATCATAGTTGTCATCAAAGGAGAACTTGTATGCCGGAAAATAAAAATTACAACAAAACACTTTACGCCTGCTTTATCGGCTACATTATACAGGCCATTATCAATAATTTTGCACCACTTTTATTTTTAACTTTCCAAAGCAGTTACAAAATTCCCCTGTCGCAGATTACACTGCTTGTCACCGCTAATTTTGGATTACAACTTATTATAGATTTTTTGTCCGCCGGTTTTATTGACAAAATCGGCTACCAGCTCTCCATGCTGGCGGCTCATGTCTTCTGTGCTGCGGGTCTGCTTCTCATGACCTTTTTGCCGAATGTGCTTCCTGACGCTTTCATCGGGCTGTTTCTTTCCGTCATGGTATATGCCGTAGGCGGCGGTCTTTTGGAAGTACTTGCCAGCCCCATTGTGGAAAACTGTCCCACAGACAACAAAGAGAAAGCCATGAGCCTGCTGCATTCCTTTTACTGCTGGGGACATGTCGGCGTGGTTCTGTTGTCCACTCTGTTCTTTAAGCTTTTCGGCATCGAAAACTGGAGAATCCTTGCTATTGTCTGGGCAATTGTTCCCATCTGTAACTTCTTTCTGTTTATGACCGCACCCATTGCAGAACCTGCCAAAGAGCAGGAAGGCGGTCTTTCCGTAAAAAAGCTTGTCAGCCGGAAAATTTTCTGGATTCTGATGCTCCTTATGCTATGTGCCGGTTCATGCGAGCAGGCAGTCAGCCAATGGGCATCCACCTTTGCGGAAAAAGGTCTGGGTATCAGCAAAGCCGCCGGAGATTTGGCGGGTCCTATGTTTTTTGCCATATTGATGGGAACCTCGCGGCTGATTTATGGTAAATGGGGCGATAAACTTGATTTGGACAAGTTTATGCGCTTCAGCGGCTTCCTCTGCCTGTTCTCTTACCTGATTATCTCTTTGTCACCGCATCCTGTTCTCGGTCTTTTAGGCTGCGGATTATGCGGTCTTTCCGTAGGTATCCTATGGCCGGGCGCTTTCAGCATGGCGGCGGCAAACATACCCGGCGGCGGCACCGCCATGTTTGCCTTTCTCGCCCTCGCAGGCGATTTGGGCTGTATGAGCGGCCCTACCTTCGTTGGCTTTATATCCGGCGCCTTTGATGACAACTTAAAAATCGGAATTCTGGCGGCAGTTATTTTTCCCCTGCTCTTACTTGCCGGACTCTGCGCCAAAAATGCAATCTGCAGCCGTCAAAAACCTTGAAAATTCTGAATATACATTATACAATCTGTCTCTTATAGACAGCAG
>JAIDHX010000014.1 GCA_029053015.1 Lachnospiraceae bacterium | reverse complement strand
TACCATTTCAAAGGCATTACATTACCAAGACGGCACCTATGCTGATGAATATACCATGATAAAGAATATTTAAATTTATTAAGGAGAAGGGGATGGCGAGCAAAATAATTATAGCAGAAACCGAAAGATTGATTTTAAGAAGATACAAAAAAGTGGATTTGCCGGACTTATTTGAATATTTATCTGATAAAGAAGTTGTAAAATACGAACCATACAAACCGCTAACCTTTGATGAAGCAAAAGAAAATCTTGAATGGCGGATTGGTACAGATGAAATGATTGCTGTGGAATTGAAAAATTCCCACAAAATGATTGGAAATGTATATATGGGCAGACGTGACTTTGAAGCACTGGAAATAGGATATGTATTTAATCGAAATTATTGGGGACAAGGTTATGCTGTTGAAAGTTGCAAAGCGTTAATTCAACAAGCTTTTTCAAATGGTATACACAGGATATATGCAGAATGCGACCCCGACAATAAAAGTTCATGGAAATTACTTGAAGCGTTAGGATTTCAGCGCGAAGCCCATTTTAGAAAAAATGTGTATTTCTGGAAAGATGAAACTGAAAAAGCAATTTGGAAAGATACATATGTATATGCCAAATTAAATGATAACACGTAAATAAATTCAGGTTTTTCAAATCAAAAAATCAGGATTCGGAAAGGATAACAAATATATTGAATATAGCAGTATTATCAGATATACACGGCAATTATGTTGCTTTACGAAAATGTTTAGATTATGCGATAAATACAGGAATAGATACATTCATCTTTCTTGGGGATTATCTGGGTGAACTGGCATATCCTCAAAAAACAATGGATATATTATATTCCGTAAAAGAAAAGTATAAATGTTTTTTCATTAAAGGAAACAAGGAAGATTATTGGATAAATTATGAGAAAGAGCCAAACGGCTGGAATGAATACGATTCCACTACAGGCAGCCTCTATTATACATATCAGAATTTAAATGAAAAAGACTTGCAGTTTTTTAAATCTCTCTCATTTAAAGAAGAACTTGTATTTGATGGTTTGCCGCCAATCACAATCTGCCATGGCTCACCCCGAAAAGTAAATGAAAAATTGCTGCCTGACAATGAAAATACATTTCTTATTATGGAAAATAATCTAAGCGATTATATTTTATGTGGACATACCCATATACAAGGTAAAATAGCGCATAATGGAAAAATAGTTCTGAATGCCGGCTCGGTAGGCGTGCCAATGCTCAGTAATGGCAAAGCTCAATTTATGATATTAAAAGAAATGCAAGATATGTGGGACTATAAGTTTGTCAGCTTGGAATATAATATAGGGGATGTCATTGCAGATTTACATTCTTCGGGATTAAATCGAAAAGCCCCCTATTGGTGTAAAATATCAGAAAACTTATTGCGAACCGGTAAAATATCGCACGGTACAGTCTTAGCAAGAGCCATGACATTATGCAAAGATAAATTTGGAGAATGCAACTGGCCAAACATACCGGAAGAATGCTGGGCGCAGGCAGCAAAAGAACTGCTGTAACCAATTCAAACAAAAACAAACATAAAAATTAAAAGAATCGCACCGCTTAAGACAGCTCTGTCTATGTAATTGTTTCTCCGAAACCGAAAAGCGAAGCATATGAACAAGCGGGCGACTTGGTACGCCGGAAGCGGAGCCATATGCCTGTTCAGACCGTATAAAAACGGCGGCCTAAAGTCATGCTTGCATGACTTGGCGAGGTATTCCACGAGCCTAGCGTCCGCTACGTTTTTATCCGAGCGAGAGCGCGTCTGAACCGGCATATGGCTCCGCTTCCGGCATCCCCCGTCCCCCTCTACTTCCACTTAAAAATCACAATCCCCGCAATCGCAACCCCCATACCAACTACTTTTCGTACCTCGAGAGGCTGTTTTTCCACGCCGAACCAGCCGAACAGTTCGATGACGTATGCCACAATCAACTGTGCGACGACGATAAGCATGACGGCACGCGCGGGTCCTAAAAGTTCCATGCCCTTGATGACCGTATAGGTAATTCCCGCACCCAGCACACCGCCTAAGAGCATATACTTCGGCTCCACCTTCAGCAGAGTGGCAAAGGAACTTCTGTCAGTGAAGAGCCACACACACATACAGACTAAAAATGCCGAAAACTGTACAAAGGCATTTGCCACCCAGATGCCGGACGTCTTTGTCACCTGCGTATTGAACACGCCTTGCACGCTCATCAGCGCGCCAGATAAAAGCGCAATTAAAAATCCAACCATGAAAGCCTCCTGAATAAACTGTTTTGTTTATTCAGTATGTCCATACGGTTGGATTTTATTCCTGTCTTTACCTGTATTCAGCCTGTGCCTGACGGTACTTGATATTTAAAAGAGCTTCCCTGTCGTTTTTAAACATGTGGCTGTATTCCGGATTGTTTCCCACCAGAATATGTGGATATTTTTCATAAAACGCCATTATTTCAGAAAGCTTTTTGTAAGGCATGCTCGCCCTTTCCTCCTTTCCGTCGATAAGCCCCAGACATATCCAGTAACTGGTAGAACGTCTTGAGCGCATGGAATCGGTATGTACCCAGACAATCTTATCATTTTCTAACGGAATATTGTCAAACTGATGATTATAAGACCACCGCTTGCCAATCCATATATCATTTACCTGTTCTGCTGCCGCAAAATCGCTCTCCAGCATGGACATCGTAATCCCTCCATGCTCCGCAAGATAACGATTCACCCTCTTTTTTACCGATTTTTTTAAGGTTAAAATAAGCATAAGCAAGGCAATCAGAACGAAAAACACTCCCATAGCAGATACCACATAGATGGTGCTTATGGATTCCCTGCCGGCACGCGCAGGGGTCAATCCTCTCATCGCATCAATTGCAGAAGGACCTTCCGTCCAAAGCATAAACCCGCCCATTGCCAGCAAAAATAAAAGTAACGGTCCTGTATGTACCCATTCTTTAATAGTCAGCTTCTTTATCATTTTGCATCTCCCTTTCTCATAAACCGAACCTGTTATTTGGCTACGATTTCTATCTTTTCTCCGACACGCCTTCTCACAAGCGTCATAAAGAGCCCTGCTGTCTGTTCCAGATTAAAGGAAATTGCCACGTCAAAGCGCGTTTTCACCTCGGCACTTTGATAGAAAAATCTGATGTCATAGGAGTGATAGTAAGTCCGCACTCTATTGACCCTGACTGAGCCGGACGTCTTTTCCGTCTCAATTTTAGCAAGGCGTGCAGAATCCACAATCGTCACTAAGCCAAACTCAGTAAATTTAGCCCAGTAGCGGCTGCCTACAGTACCATAAATCATGGGCTCGGAGCCTACTTCCTCCGTAAAATCCCACTCATTGTCTGCAGTTACGATATCCTCAGCAAAAGCCTCCTGCTCTGCGGGCTGCGGCAGCTGCCGCTTTATTTCCTTTTCTACTTTCTTTACAATCTTCTTCGGCTTCGACTGTCCACTCTGTGCTTTCCACAGCACAACTGCGAAAATTTCACCCAAAAGCAGTCCTAAAGGAAAATGGAACACCAGAACTTTCGGAAGAGTCAGCCCTACGGCAAAACCGATCACAGACAAAACACAAGTGGTGCCAACCGCCGTCAGAAATGCCATCAGCCTTGTCCGGTTCAGCCTCTCCTCGCACTGCTCTGCCATCCGCTTTCCAATCGCATCCAAAAGCCTGCCCATAGAACCCGTTTTGCCGGACACAACACTGTCTTCCTTTTTTCCTTTCAAAAGAGAAATCAGACTGCACACAAAAATAAGCAGACTAAACAGCGCCGTCAGCAAGCAAAGCCATATCTGTCCTTTGGTCATGCCGTCAATGCTGCCTTCCTCGATATAATACCATTCGCTCTGCTGCCCTTCGTTTAGAAGCGCACACATACCCTTCATGACCTCGCCATACTGATCGCTGAAATAATAGGAGGTAAAGTCCCCGTCATTGTAGTAGGTGAGATAAAGCTTTGCTACTTTACCGTTGTCAAGCTCCTTCTGCACCTTTCTTGCGGAATCACTGTCCATAAGTTTCAGGGAACCGTCCGCCACAAACGGCGTCATATCCCTGCCTTCCCGCAACTCCACATTCATCCCCAGATAATTCAGCAGGTTACTGAGCCTCGCATCATCTTGTTCGTCAATGATAATGTAGACAAAAGCCTGTCTTGCTTCGTCATATACCACATATCCCATCTTTTTCACCCTGTCAGGGTCTCCGGAATAGTACTCCGCCCCAAAGGAAGCAACCGGATAAGCAGCCTCATATGTAACATATTCGCCTTCTGCCTCAGCCAGCGGCGTCTCTTTCCCAAGCGCCTGCGCCCCCGTCTGAAGCTTCAGAAACGGGCCCCCGCATAACACCAAAAGACCGATACCGGCAGCCAGCGTGCACAGTGTCACCACAATGTCCAACAGCTTTTTCATATACACTCTCCTTATCAAATTTATTCCACATGTATCTGTGACATAATCTGGTTTGACAGTTCTAACAGCAGGCTGTCAATATCACCGCCCTCCCACACGCGGGAGAAAAGTATCTCAAGCTGAATCCAGAAATTACTCGTCTCCATCATCTTGGGAAGCGAGCTGGAATTTTTATATTCGTCCATAAAAGCCATCAGATTCTCATTATCCTGATTGGCAGCAAGGTTTGCCGAGGTCTTTCCCGTTCTCTCATAAAGAGTTTCGTAACAGCTTCCCGTCAGATACGCCGCAAAAGCATTTGCCAAATCTTTATGCTCCGAGTAGCCGTTTACCGCCACACAGCTTGTCACGGACAGGGAACGCCCCTTAAGCTCCGCGCTGGGCTGGGGAATCATACAGATACCATATTCATAAGGGAAGGTGCCGTCCGCCTGTGCCTCCTCGAGTTTTTTCAGCACATCCGTAGTCGCCACGGTAAAAACTATCTTGCCCTCCAGAAAATCCTGAATTACCGACTCCGGCGTCACCGTGTCGGACTCAATGTAGAAGAACTGGTTCAGGTTCTGGTACACCTCCAGGCATTTTTTTGTCTCTTCATTGTAAATATTGATATTATTGTCGTCGTCCCCGCTTTCGCCGCCGACTATCATATAACTGCCCACAAAATAATAATTGTAAAAAATATCGGAAACAGCCCATTTCAGAACGGCTTCCACATTTTCGGGCGCATCGTAATTGTCCGCAAAAGCAAGCACCTCGTCCATATTGGCAGGGATTCCCGCCGCTATCTGCTCAGGCGTAACCTCCAGAGGAGTTTCATCAATATACTCCCCTTCCTCATCGGATTCGCTTCCATCGTCTGCATCGGGAATATCCTCAGGCACAGCCTCGTCTTCCTCTCCATTGCCTTCGGCCTGCGCCGCAAGCTGCTCCGCCGTCCACGCCTCCAAATAGGTTTTGTTGTACAAAAATGCACTGGTCTGATAATAAAAGGGATAGGCAACCAGCTTATCCTTATAAGTTACCGCTGAAAGCGCTGTCTGGGGAAAATGCTCCGTCGTGCACAGCTTGTCATCACCCGGTATCTTGGAGGCAAGCCCCGCCAGATAAGCCTTTTCCAGCGAATCATTGCTTATAATATACGCATCCGGAATATGTTCTCCGTGAAGAGATGCCTCATTGATGGCTTCCAGATATTCACTGTCAGAAGTCAAAACGGGAATCACGCGCACATCCCGGCTCTCGCCAAAAGAAACCGCCGCGCTGTTGATAAAATCCGTCAGGCTTTCATCGGAGTACCAGAAATAAATCGTCTCCTTCTGATTAAAAATCGATGATAAATCCTCTTCCGCTTCTATCGCCATGCCGCTTCTTCCCACATAAAACACACCGGCAAGCATACATAAAACCGCCAGCACAGCCGGCAATCTTTTCTTGATACTCATGCAAATTCTCCTTAATCAGGCTCCTCCGAAAGACATTTATCGAGAATCTCTATCATCTCGTCCACATTTTCTTTGGTGATAATAAGGGGCGGCACAAAACGGATAATATTCGTTCCCGCATTAATCAGAATCAGCCCCTTATCCATTGCCCTTTTGATAATCGGCGAGACAGGTCTTGAAAATACAAGCCCCTGCAAAAGTCCCGCGCCTCTTCTCGTCTCTACAAAGTCATATTTTTCACAAAGGACATCCAGGCGCTCTTCCAGATAGGGCGCCACACTGCCCACATTTTCTATTATATGATTCTCCTCAAATAAATCAAGCACTTTGTTGACCGCCGCGCAGACAAGCGGGTTACCTCCGTAAGTGGTGCCGTGGTCGCCCGCCGCAAGGGATGCCGCGCCAACTTTCTCCGTCATCAGAAACGCTCCCACCGGCACGCCGCAGCCTAACGCCTTCGCCGTTGTCATAATATCGGGCTTTACACCGTATTTCTGCCATGCAAACATATAACCGGTGCGTCCCATACCGCACTGAATCTCGTCTAAAATCAACAGAATATCTTTTTCATCACAGAGAGCGCGCAGCTCTTTTAAGAAAGACTCCTCCGCCGGGTAGATACCGCCCTCTCCCTGCACAGTTTCCAGTATGATGGCGCAGGTTTTCTCATTGACACATTCCCTGACGCTCTCTATCTGATTGAGCTGTGCAAAACGGATATTGCCGATGCCGGGCTCGAACGCCTCCCTGTAATGGGGATTGCCGGTCACGGAAAGCGCACCCATGGTTCTGCCGTGGAAAGAATGTTCCATCGCTATGATTTCATGGTCGGTGGAGCCGTCCTTCAGCCACGCATATTTTCTTGCTGCTTTGATTGCGCCCTCCACCGCCTCCGCTCCGGAGTTGGTAAAAAACACCCTGTCCATGCCCGATACCGCTTTTAACCGCTTTGCGGCTTCCACAGCAGGCACATTATAAAAGTAGTTAGAAGTGTGAATCAGCTTATCAATCTGCGCTTTTAAGGCATCATTGTACGCCTGATTATGATACCCCAGCGCAAATACGGCAATACCTGCCACAAAATCAAGATATTTTTTTCCTTCTATATCATAAAGATAAACGCCCTCGCCCTTATCCAGCACAATCTGATAACGGTTGTAGGTGTGGAGCAGCGCTTTTTCCGCTTCCTCAATATATTCCTTCATCATAATTTATTCCCTTTCTAACTTTATCCATCACAGGTAATTGCAAAACTCCTTTTTGCCAAATCCGAATTGTGTATCTTGTATATTCCATAAGCAGACCCTTACCAGCCGTCGGCACCAAAGTCATGCCCGCATGACTTGCGCCGTATTTTGGCAGCTTACGTACCGCTACGGCTGGCTCGAAGCGAAAGCGCGTCTGCGTTGGAATGTACAAGATACACAATGACAACGGCATAATCACCGCGTTCCGCAATTGCCTCTCAATCCATCAGCATGTGGCTGTCCTCGTCTGCAATAATGGCAGTGCCGATACCTTTGTTTGTGAAAATTTCAAGCAGCAGGCAGTGCGGGATTCTGCCGTCCAGTATATGCACCCGATTGACCCCGTTCTTGATTGCCGAGGTACAGTTGCCCAGCTTGGGCAGCATGCCGCCGCCGATAAAGCCGCCCGCTATCAGCTCGTCCGCCTGCGTCGCCGTCAGTCTCGATATAAAGCTGGACTTGTCGTTGATATCCTTGTACAGCCCTTCAATGTCCGTTAAGAACGCCAGTTTTTCCGCCCCCACCGCCTTGGCTATGGCACAGGCCGCGTCGTCCGCGTTAATGTTGTAGGTCTGGAAATTTTCGTCCAGTCCGATGGGCGCCACAATGGGAAGGAAATCTTTTTCCAGAAGATCATAGAGCACCTTCGGCTCCACTTTTTTCACTTCACCCACATAGCCAATGTCCTGCCCGTCCGCATATTTCTTTTCCACCTGCAAAAGCCCGCCGTCCTTGCCGCTGATGCCGACTGCCTTTACGCCCAGCTCCTGCACCATGGACACCAGATGCTTGTTGACTCTGCCAAGCACCATCTCCGCAATTTCCATGGTTTCCTCATCGGTCACACGCAGTCCGTTTACAAACTGCGCCTCTTTGCCCACCTTGCCAACCCAGCGGCTGATGTCCTTGCCGCCGCCGTGCACGATGATTGGCTTGAAGCCTACCAGCTTTAAGAGGGTCACGTCCTTTATGACGTTCCTTTTTAAGTCTTCGTTGCTCATGGCGCTTCCGCCGTACTTTACCACAATAATTTTCCTGTTGAATCGCTGTATGTAGGGCAGCGCCTCAATGAGAACCTCTGCCTTCTGCAATACGGTGTCCATGTTTTTATCCTGCATTTTGATTTCCTCCTTGTAATGCTTTTCTTTATTTACGAATTTGATTTCACAACCAAATGCCGATTACCGCGCCCATCTGTTTCCATACCAAGAATTTCATAACCTCGAAACACTTTTTGAATATCTTCATCGGAATAATAGTGGAACAATAATCCATCTCTGCTTTCATCAGTATATAAAAAACTTCCATCTTCCAAAACACTATGTTCAAGTTCTGTGTCATCGGGTTCAAGTGAATCAAAAGAAGCATACAATAACCCATTTTCTTTCGTTATTCTTTTTAATTCGTCCAGCGCCCTGTTAAACTCATTCACACACAAATGGTCCAGTGCGGCTCTTACAGCAACTGCATCAAAGAAATTATCAGGATATTCCGTGTTTAATATGGACGCTGTTTTAAACTGCTCCTTTCGAATTCCATAAGGAGTCAATAATTCTTTTGTAATCCACACTGCGCTTTCAGAAATATCAAATCCCCAGACATCAAATCCATTAGACTGTAAAATTAAGCTGTTCGCTCCAAAACCACAAGCCGCATCACATACAACATGACAGTTATACTTTTGAAACTCACGAACCATTATATTTTTTACATTTTCATATCCCTTTATATAATGTTTATAATTCTCAATATCCTCTTTGTGCCAGACAGTATCCCAATATTTCATCTCGTTTCTCCTCCGCAAAACCGAATCTCTCTTTCAGAGAAATTAATTCAAAACCTCCATCACTTTTTCAAATTTGCTTTGATAATATTTTTTGCTGTCTGCCGATAGTTTTTTGAAACTTCTTATCAATTTGGCTTTCACAAATTCCTTCCCCTCCTCGATATCCATTCCCTTTGTAACATACGCCAAATACAATAAGCTGGGCACACTATCAAAATGAGAAATTGCATCCGCATCTGCCACACACAATTCTTCAATGCTATTCTTTTCCAGATTTATACTCCCTCTGTGGTTTTTTATACATTCCTGTACCAGCGCAATTTTCTTATTGTCATAATTGTATTCTTTTAAAATACCATATGCCATCTCTGCCCCATGTATATGATGCTGCTCATATAAATCATAATCCGTAACGGAAGCAATATCATGCAGCCAGGCAGCAATCATAACAATTTCCCTGTCCGCTCCATATTTTTCCGAGAGGATTCCTGCATTTTTCACTACTGCAGCAATGTGATAGTAGCAGCCCATTCCAAATTTGTTCGTTTCTTTTTGGCATCTACGATGTACTTCTTTTTGTAAACAATCTAAAATATCTTCCCTCATGATTCTATTTTTCCGCTAAAAATGGCCTGGTAGAAAATAGCTTTCGCTTTTTCTGTTATCCTCCGGGCGCTTCTGATAAAAAACAGATAATAGCATAATCCGCATCCTAATGGAATAAGCAGTTCGGCTGTTTTCAAATGGATAAGGACAAAGAAAAAGAAATAAACTGACAAACAAAGCCACGCCAGCCAAAGCAGCCATGTCAGTGCAGTACCGCACAAAGTCAATTCCACTTCCTTATTGCCATTATACTTGTTCCTGCTTTTTGCGTCCAGTCTCCAAAAAGGATTGCCGCTGCACAATGTGGTCAATTCCTCCATGGTTTCTTTTCTCACAAAAGGTACCTCCGCCCTAAGCTTTTTAAAAGGACAGAGCAATGGGGCATTTTCTTTCATTTTCCGGTGTCTATAGATTTTGACGCTATCGTCATATCTACGAATCAACTGCTCAAAATCCTTCTCTTCCGAACGCAACAGCCCCACTGAAAAATGGGTGCCATCCTCATAACAAAACTCCAGTTCATAGTAATGCATATGCGCTGCAATGGCATAAGGACCTCCTCCTCGGAGTTTATATGCCAGATATACGGTATCCAGTCCCTTTCTTGGAATCCGGCAGGAGTCTATCATAAAGTACTCATCCGTGCTGTCTTCCCAATCCGGAATCCTTTCCTTTTCCATCAATCAATTGTTCTCCTTTGAACTTTAACAAGCCGGCGCACTACAAAATGGCATTTTTTGTTCCGTTAAACTACCATTCTACTTCAATCACACACTTATCTGCACCGGTTTTTATGCTTTCATGCAATGTGACCTTTACGTCTTTCCTGAACACTTTGCTAAAAATGCCTTCTGCATTGCCTAAAGTGCAATAACACCACGTTTTTGATAACTCCCTTGGAACTCTTTTTACACAAGCACAATAACATTCAGGGTAGCAAAATAATATTCTGTTATCAGACATATATTCCATAAAAGCAAATGTTTCGTTCTGGTTAAATGTGTTTACAAATTCTTCTATGCTATCCGCCTTATTCAAATATTTCAGAAGCTTGTTGGCAATTGATTTTCCATCATTACATCTACAATCTTTTCTAACTCTGATAATGGTGTCAGCATCAAAATGATCTTCAAGATAACCGCATGTATCCTTTGCCCATTCATATTTCTTTTCAATATTTGCACTTTGGGACAATGGATACTTTTCCTCAAATTCTTTCGCGGTATCATGTCCCGCATTTCTATTTAAACTATCAACCAAGCGAATAGAATGTGCATTATCATTTTTTGCCATAATATATCCCCATCAAATCCAATTTATTGAATTAGTCTGCACTAATACATCCTGCTTTCATAATCCTGTAATTCATGAAATATATTATCAATGAAGACAATATTATCTACAATTCGATACAGCATAAAATATCTATGAGACAGAAAGTTAATTCTTCTATAGCCCAATGCTCTCAATTTCGGATTATCACAAATTTTTAAACTTCCTGCAGCATGAGATAAGCTCTCTTTTGCAGCCTCAAAGTCATCCAATACATTTCTGGCAGCCTGTTCACTTTTCTTCTCCAAAAGCAGATATTTGATAAATCTGTCCAAATCCTCTTCTGCATCTGAAGTGAGAACTATCTTATAATCCATACTTCCCCCTCATATCAGAAATAACGTCCCCGGCATCCCTATATTTCCCCTGCTTTGCATGCTCGCGAGATTTTTCCAGTTTGTTTAATATTTCCTCTTCCCGCATTGCCTCGTACGGATTCGCCTGTGCTCTTTTTATTTCAAATGGAAATCCATTCGCAGCTATCGCCTGTGTTAAAAAAATTCTGATTGCTGTTGTTGTATCAGTTCCCAAATCTCTAAACAGGTTATCAGATTTCATTTTTAATTCATCATCCACTCTTATTTGAATTGTACTTGCCATAAATATACACCTCCTACGGAAACCAATATAGCACAAATGCATTGCCGTTGCAATGCATTTGTATTGATTCGACATGATTCTCCATTCTACGAGCGATAGTCCGCGTTGATTTTGACATATTCGTAGCTTAAATCGCAGCCCCATGCAGTTGCCGTGGCATCGCCCATGTGCATGTCCGCCAAAATGGTAACTTCCTCGTCGGATAAGATTTTCGTTGCCTCTTCCTCGCTGTAGTCCGCAGCAGAGCCATTTTTGTAGATTTGGATACGTCCTGATTTGCTCTGGAAAAACAGTTCTACTTTTTCGGGGTCAAAGGCTGCACCTGAATAGCCGAGAGCGCAAAGAATACGTCCCCAGTTGGCGTCATGTCCGAAAATTGCCGCTTTCGTCAAGCTGGAGCAAATAACGGATTTGGCAAGCTGCTTTGCAGCTTCCTTGCTTTCCGCTCCCACAACCTGCACTTCCACCAGCGCTGTCGCGCCTTCGCCGTCTCCCACAAGTTTCTTCGCCAGCGTGGTATTGAGAAAGAGCAGAGCCTCCTTAAAGGTTTCGTATGCCTCGCCTTCCTCCGCGATTTCCGGATTGCCCGCCATACCGTTTGCCAAAAACAGGAAGGTGTCGTTGGTAGAAGTGTCTCCGTCCACGGAAATCATATTAAAGGTATCGGCCACACTTTCTTTTACCGCCTTTGTCAGAAGCTCTTTTGAAATTGCCGCATCACAGGTCACAAAGGAAAGCATGGTGCACATATTGGGGTGAATCATGCCGCTGCCCTTGCACATACCGCCCATGGTCACGGTTTTGCCGCCCACTTCAAAGCTGACCGCAATCTGCTTATCCACGGTATCCGTCGTCATAATCGCCCTTGCCGCGTCGTCTGCCGCTTTTACGGAGCGCTCTTTTTTGCCCGCAAGCTCTGCAATGCCCGTTTTCAGCCTGTCTACGGGCATCTGCATACCGATAACACCGGTGGAACCAAGCAATACACTGTTTTCCGGAATCTGCAGCCTGTCCGCCGCCTCCTTTGCTTCCGCCTTACAGCAGTCAAGTCCTTCCTTTCCCGTGCAGGCATTGGCAATACCGGAATTGACTACAATTGCCTGTACAAAAGGAGCGTTCTCCACAAGCTCCCTGTCCCAAAGCACCGGGGCCGCCTTTACCACATTGGTGGTAAAAGTGCCTGCACATACACAGGGCACTTCGCTGTAAACAAGCGCCATATCCTTCCTGTCCTTATATTTGACACCGGCTTCCGCGCCGGCAGCCTGAAATCCCTTTGCGGCACATACGCCGCCCTCTACCATTTTCATAAAACCCTACCTCTCTTCTTTATTCATTAAACGCTGTTATATTCTCCGCATTCAGTACAAAATCATAATAATTCAAATCCTCCCTTTTTGTCCAGCCAATACGCCGCCAAAAAGCGTTTCCCACATCATTTGCCGTAAACGCAATCAGGGATACCTTGCTGATTTGCTCTGCTTTCAGCTTTTCCATACAGAATACTACCATCGCCTTTCCTACGCCCCGCATCCGGCACTCCTGTCTGACGCAGACATGATACAGACAGCCTCGTCTGCCGTCATGCCCGCACAGTATGGCGCCAATGATTCTGCCGTCTTCCTCCGCGACCACGCTGGTATCGGGATTGCGCAAAAGAAAGCGCGCAACACCCTCCTTTGAGTCGTCGATGCTCCTGATGGCAAAGCCTTTTATGCTCATCCACAAGGCGTAGACGCCCTCATAATCCTCTATTGTCATTGTTCTTATTGTATACACAGTCTTTTCCTCCCTCGTACCCATGTGCAAATGCCGCTATGAAGTCATCTTTGCATTGGGATAAATTTTTTCCATTCTTTCATCAGTATAGCGCTCATCTAAAAAACGCTCGACGGCGTTTCCCGCCGGCTTTCCCTCCGCCCTGTCGCTGTATCTGGCAAGGGCAAGTGCGGAAACTGCCATATTGCACACCATAAACACAATAAACAGCCGGCTCAGCCACGTTCCCACGCGTTTGGGCACTCTTTCAATCAGGCGTGACAAGAACGGATAAACAAACTTCAGCCATACCAGCGCTGCAATCCCCCAGAAAAAGCAGAATAGCAGATTAATCCTTCCCCCCAGATTAAAGGGAATATGGCTGTAATCCCAGAAAACCGTCCCGAACACCAGCTCCGTAAATACACTGCATATGTATTCGTAGGCGCCGCCGACCACCGTGCCGAAAACAAAAATATATCTGTCCGGTTTTTCCTTGTACCTGTCTAACAAAAGCGTCAGCATCACAACGGCAAGCCCCCAGACAACGCTGAATGGGCCATAGATAACGCTGCTGCGGCTCATCAGCTTTCCCATCGTCACATAACACCAAATGGTCTCTGTGATATCTCCCAAAAAAGCGCCGAGAAAGAAAAGCCATACCAGCTTGTGAAAGCAACAGCCTTCTGCAAAGGCTTTCGCCTCTTCTTTCCCTTCGGCTTTTGCCGGAATGGCTCTTTCTTCCCTTATATTCGGGAAAGCCTTTGCCATTCTTCGTTGAATCACACCGAAGATGGCGCTGCCCATTCTGTCGGTCAGCCGGTTCATGCCCTCGGTCAGTTCCTGTATTCTGCGCCCCTGCTTCTTCATCCGCAGAACGGCTTTGGTCGTCACCAGCCAGTCACAGACCAATAGAACCACCAGTGCAATCAGGATAATTCTCCCCACAAGCGCGGGTATCAGACGAATAACGGAAGTGACAAAAGGATTGACCCATCTCATCAGAACCACTGCCCCGGCTGCCCATATCAGGGAAAAGCGCAGGCACACATAGCCGCCGTAATTATATTTGTAATCCGAATAATCCCACCATTTTCTGCCGTAAAGCTTTTCCATCAGCTTACCGGTCAGAAGCTCCAGCAGGGAAGTAACTACCATACTTCCCAGGAACAGAAAGAATAAATTGTGCAGAAGCCCGCCAAAGAATACCAGCAAGAACACCATGCCGCACCCGTACACGGGACAAAGAGGTCCGTTTAAAAAACCTCTGTTTGCCAGTTTCTTATTGGTAACGGCAGCAAACGCCACCTCCAGCACCCAGCCGGCAAACGCATAAAAAAAGAAAAAACAAAGCAGCTCATATCCTGTATACAGCAATCCTATATCCTCCTCAGGCGCCTAATCCGAGACGGCATCCATGCGCCCGTCTGAAAATTACTTTCTACAGTATAACATAAAGTTTTCACAGGTAAAATAGCCATACTGCCTTTCTTTTACTTCTTTTTTAAATTATTTTTGTGCATTTTTATACATTTTATTTATGTGAAAATTCACAATATTCATTTTGGTGCCTTATTTATGCAAATATTTTTTATTATATATTCATATTTCCTCTTGCAATCGGGACAAAGATGTTGTATATTAGGGAATAAGTTAAAAAGAAGAAAGTGTAAGCCTCATTACATAAGGCACAGGAAGGACATGGTGAAGACATGAAAGAAAAAGTAATACTTGCATATTCCGGCGGTCTTGATACCACCGCCATTATTCCCTGGTTAAAGGAGAATTTTGACTATGACGTTGTGTGTGTCTGCATAGACTGCGGACAGGAGGAAGAGCTTGACGGTCTGGAAGAAAGAGCAAAGTTCTGCGGCGCAGAAAAGCTGTATATTCTGGACGTGACGGACGAGTTCTGCGAAGAGTACATCGCTCCCTGCGTACAGGCACATGCCGTATATGAAAACAAATACCTTCTGGGTACTTCCATGGCAAGACCTCTGATTGCCAAAAAACTGGTGGAGATTGCGCGCAAGGAAAACGCTGCTGCCATCTGCCACGGCGCTACCGGCAAGGGCAACGACCAGATTCGTTTCGAGCTTGGCATCAAAGCACTTGCACCCGACATCAAAATCATCGCTGCATGGAGAAATGACAAGTGGACCATGGATTCCCGTGAATCAGAAATCGCCTACTGCGAAGCACACGGCATCCACCTTCCCTTCTCTGCAGATTCCTCCTACAGCCGCGACCGCAACATCTGGCACATCAGCCACGAAGGTCTGGAGTTGGAGGATCCTGCCAACGAGCCCAACTATGAACATCTTCTCGTTCTCGGCACCACGCCTGAAAAAGCGCCCGAGGAAGGGGAATATGTCACCATGGAATTTGAAAAAGGAATTCCTGTCTCCGTAAACGGCAAAAAAATGAAGTATTCCGATATTGTACGCGAATTAAATAAACTTGGCGGCAAACATGGCATCGGTATTATCGACATCGTGGAAAACCGTGTTGTAGGCATGAAGTCCCGCGGCGTTTATGAGACTCCCGGCGGCACCATTTTGATGGAAGCGCACCAGCAGCTTGAAGAGCTGATACTGGATCGCGATACCTACACCATGAAAAAAGAGATGGGCAATCGTTTTGCGGATATCGTCTATGAAGGAAAATGGTTTACGCCTTTAAGAGAGGCTATTCAGGCTTTCGTGGAGAAGACACAGGAGTATGTGACCGGTGAAGTCAAATTCAAGCTTTACAAGGGCAATATCATAAAAGCCGGCACCACCTCCCCCTACTCCCTGTACAATGAGTCCATCGCTTCCTTTACAACGGGCGATTTGTATGACCACCATGACGCAGAAGGCTTTATTAACCTGTTCGGTCTTTCCTTAAAGGTACGGGCTATGAAGCTTCAAGAGGCTTCCGACAAGTAATTTGGAGATTTTATTATGATGGTGATTCTGTTTATCGCGGCATATTTCGCGCTTATCAACCTGATCGCGTTTGCCCTTATGGGAATCGATAAAAGAAAAGCAATAAAGGGTGCCTTCCGGATTCCGGAAGCCACCCTCTTTATCATCGCCATCATTGGAGGCAGCATTGGCGCTATTGCAGGAATGTACACATTCCGCCACAAGACAAGACATTTTAAATTTGTATATGGCATGCCTGCCATTCTGATTATCCAGATATTGCTGATTGTGCTGCTTTTTTATTCGCCGATAGAACTGATTACCATGTGAGTGATTTCATCACCGATTCCTCAGAAGGCTACGATGACGCCCCCGTCATTGGCGTACATGCTGCTGATTCCGGCAGTATCCATGACCATAATTTCCTGACACCGTATTTTTTCACGCAGAAGCCGCATAACGTTTTCTGCTCTTTCTTTTGCATTGCAGTGGGATATGATAATCCGCTTTCTCTCCGCTCCCTTTAACGTCTCTGCAATCTTATCCACCATTTTGGCAATTGCCTTTTTCATGCCGATGCCCTGCCCCATCTGAAAGATAGTGCCCTTATCGGCTCCCATAATCGGTTTGATATTCAGCGTGGACGCCACTGCCGCTTTGATATTCGAAAGCCTGCCGTTTTTCCGCAGCGTTTCCAGATTATCCAGTACAAAATAGGTATTCATATTGTCCCTGAAGGCCATGATCCGCTTCACCACCTCTTCAAAGGAAAGACCTTCCTCCTCCAGTTCCTGAAGCTTTAGCGCAATCTGCGTTTCTCCGCAGCTCGCCGACTCAGAGTCTACCACATGTATCTTCTTCTCCCCGTACTTTTCCAGATACATCCTCTTGCCCAGTTCCGCGCTGTTATAGCTGCCGCTGAGCTTGGAGGACAGCGTTACCACATAAACATGTTCTGCATCAGTGTAACTCGCCTCTACATATCTCTCGGGAGACGGACAGGAGGACTTGGGACATTTGGGGTAAGCTGCGACTCTTTTCAGGAAATCCGCCTGGTTGAAGTTCTCATCGTCAAGCAGATTATAGTCTCCTATTTCAATTCCCAATGGCACTCTCTCAAAGTTCCCGCTTTGGAGCTGTTCTTTTGGAAGCTCACAACAACTGTCCACAACAATTTTATAACTCATGTCTTACCATACCTTTCCTGTATACTCTGCTATTTTCTGCAACGCAAGGTTTTTATATGTATTATATTTAGAGTAATCAAAACTTTTATATGTAGTTTTTATTACTATGTATGATGGTAACACATGCATACATGTTTGTAAAGAGGATTTTCGTTATATCATAATACTTAAAAAGAGAAACTGAATTATGTGTATTTTGTCCGTTTAAAATGCACCTTATCATAAAGCTGTAGAAATTTTAAAAACATTTTGCTAAAGTAAATGTGACGCAAGGCAGCTTAGAGAGGACGCGATGCAATTATGAAAGTGAAAATACGAAATGTTTTATCAAAACAGGAAGAGCAGATTATTATTGAATGTGTGGAAATGACAAAAGAATTTGAGGATATAAAAAATTACTGTCTCGCAAAAAGCAGCTTTCTGACCGGATATACGCATGCGGCCGAACAGCAGTCTGTTTATATCAAAGACATCCTGTATGTGGAAGCAGTAGGTGAAAATGTATTTGCATATACCCATACAAATGTATTGGAAATCAAAAAGCGGCTCTATGAGCTGGAAAGGGAATTGGAACCTCATAAGTTTGTACGTTGTTCCAAATCGTTTCTAATCTGTCTGCTGAAAGTAAATTCTATCCGCCCTGCTTTGAACGGACGTTACCTTGCCTGTATGGAAAACGGTGAAAAAGTGATGATATCCAGAAAATATGCAAAGTTCGTAAAGAAAACTATTATGGAGGGTTTGTAATGGAATTTCGGGAATTTTTCAAAAAATGTATGATTGACTTTCTTCTGATACAAGCCGGAATAACCCTGTCCATCGGCATTATCGGATGTACCAGTCCATCTGCAGACAGACCGGACTATTCCATTCTGTTCCTGCCATTCGTGTATGCTCTTTTCTGCCTGCCCCCTTCTTTTGTGGTCTATTCCTCCAAAGAACTAGGCCTGAAGCAGATGGTGTTTAGAAAAATTCTTCAATTTTTATTGGTTGAAGCGGTTGTACTATTGGTTTCCTATCTTGCGGGCGCGTTAATCAGCAAATCCCTGTGTATAACCATTATGTTGACAGTTGCCATCATCTATGCCGCTGTAAATTTGATTGATTATTACATGGAAATAACCGATTCCGCAGCAATGACAAAAAAGATACAGCAGCTAAAGGAGCAGACCAAAAATGAATGATAACCAAAAACAAATACGACTGTATCTGCTATTGACGCTGGGAACATGTTTTTTGCTTGGCATGGCGGCGTTCTTTACACCAAACAACAGGGAAAATGCCGCCTATCAGATATTGCAGAAAGGATTTACTGCCTTTCCGGTTACCGCCGCCATTCTGACGAGGCGCATCACGAAGGATAAAACAACGTGGCGTTTTTCACTGAAGCTATGGAAAAATCCAATCCTATGGGCTTTTTGCGCCTTCGTTCCCGCCATTCTGATTGCAATGGGAGCCGCTCTCTATTTCCTGCTGTTTCCCGCGCAATACAGCGGCGTTTTTGCTATCGGCAGTTTAGTCGGAACAGATTCTGTCATACAAATCCGTAATCCACTTTTATTTTGCGTGGCGTGCGTATTGATTGCGGCATTTTGTATTCCTCTGCAATTGCTGGAGCTTGGCGAGGAAATCGGCTGGCGTGAATACCTGCTTCCAAAACAAATTGCCCAACATGGACTGAAAAAAGGAATACTGCTGAATGGTTTTTGCTGGGGTCTGGCACATATGCCGTTGATTTATTTCGGTTTTAATTACAGCTCGGAAAATATAGGTGCGCCGTGGAGCAATATGGCGATGATGATGCTGGTATGTATGACAATGGGCACTATCTGTTCCTGTGTCATGGTAATCAGCAATAATGTTATGTACAGCGCCATTATTCACGGCGCAGTCAATGTCATCGGCGAAATTCCTGTTTTTATTTCCGTTTCACACAAAAGCGGACTGTTAGGTCCCAATCCGACAGGAATTATCGGTATGTCCGGATTGGTATTATGCGCGGTTATTATGTTTATACGGTTGGACGGTTGATATGGCAGCTAGCAATACGCCGATGAGTACAACTGTATCTACAAGCAAAACGGATACTACGCTTTTTACCAGCCCGAACACAAATAGTATGGAAAACAGCTCTACTGACAGTGCAATAAAGCACATATAGTTGGTCAGGTATTCCGTGATGGGCTCTCCGTAGGGATGGCGCATGCATAATTTTACATAGATAACCGGCCGTAACAAAATACGGATGATGATACAGACCAGCGGATATGCAAAGATAATTTTTTTGTCCATAAAAGAAACTGCTATTCCATGATTCCACTGAACAGGCATTTTATCCGGTAATTTTGTATACGACAATAACCCGGCCATCAGGCATAAAGATGTGATAATTATCCATGTAATGAGGCTGCCCCATATATGCAGGAAACCGACCGAATCCAGTTTGAAAACGGCTTTATGATCGTTCCAATAATGCGGCAGGTCTGCCACATATTTTTCAACCTGTAACTCGCCGAAGCTAAGGTTTCCGGCCTCCACCATTCTCTCGCACATGGCTTTTGCTTTATTTAAGCCGTCAATCTGCTCTTTTATTATTGCAGCCTGCTTTTCTATCACTTCTGCCAGCGACACTTTATCCGTCATAATGCAGTGGATATCTTCAATGGAAATTTCCAGGGTACGCAAATAAGCAATTTTTTTAATCGTTTCAACGTCCTTTTCAGAATAATCCCTATATCCGTTTTTGTCATTCCGCGACGGTTCTATCAGGCCTTCCTTCTCATAAAACCGGATATTAGAACGCGCCAGCCCTGTCCGCTCCTCAACATCCTTTATTGTCATGTTGCTGCTCCTTTCCACCGGTATATTTTCAGGTGATTGCGAAATGGTTTCTGCAAGGGACAGAAAGTTTCGCAAATGCTTATATATGACTAAGTAGTTGTGAAACTCCTATTTGCCGGTTTCGAATTGTGCACATAGGATATTCCATAAGCAGACCTTTGCTTACCGTCGGTACCAAAGTCATGCCGGGCATGACTTGCTGCCGTATTTTGGCAGCTTACGTACCGCTACGGTAAGCTCGGAGCGAAAGCGAGTCTGCGTTGGAATATACTATGTGTACAATGACAACGGTATCGTTTCTGAGTTTCGCAGCCCCTACACATACATAGTACCACCTATGTAATAGCCGGTACTATATATAAATATAAAGTATCAACAAAGTTTACAGTCAAGTTCTTTTTCATTTATTTTGTGGATTGGATAAGAGGAAGATGCAAATTGACTCTTGATTTTCTGAACAATGTTCACTATAATATATGTGAACATTGTTCAGAACGGAGGTTATCATGCGCGATAACGAAAAAGCAAAAAAACATATTATTGAAATTACTACCGAATTGATTGAAAAGTATAATGGGGACACAAAAAAAATTACCGCCCGCTTAATTGCAGAAAAAGCAGATATTGGGTTAGGTTCCATCAATTATTTTTTTGGAAGCAAAGAAAATCTTATCACAGAATGTGTACAAAAAATAATCAACAACATATTGGTCGGCTTTACGCCCGATATTACAGATTGCTCAAAATCCGATGGACTGTCCGATAAAATGCGTTTAATATCCTGGGCAAGCCAAGTCTTTGATTTTCTTTTTGAAAATAAGGCAATTGCCAATATATCTATTTTGAATGATATGCAGAATTACTTGGCAGACAGCAATTCTGTCTATACACAGAAAGGGTTTGCATTTGCAATCAGAGACAACAAAAATGAAGAAACAAAAAAGTTACTTGTATTCCTTCTTGTTTCCGCTATGCAGACAGCATTTCTTGCCAAAAATGCTGCAAAAGAAATTCTGGGATATGATTTGTATTCCAAGGCTGAACGCGATTTATTCGTAGCAAATACAGTCACCATGCTGTTTTGCGGCATAGCCGGTGAGGAGGATAGCAACCATGCAGAATAATCAAAAAACAGGTCTTTTCCTTCCCTTGCGCTGTTTCCTGTTTATAGCTGTGTTTTTCTTATGCAGCATAATGACCCACAAAAATTTATCAGAAATTACACATTGGTGGTCCGTGATAGCATCTGCATTGAACATTGTCACAATCCTCGTTTTATGGCGTATTTGCAAGCGTCGCCACATCACTTACCGCGAACTGATACATTATGAAAAAAACACAGAAAGTGTCCCCCAAGGAATTTTATTTATTATCATAATGCTGTTCATCAGTATGGCGGGAATGTATCTGGCAGGATGGCTCTGTTACGGTGAACTCCCCTATCTTGCACCGATGATGATAGCGCCAATCCCGCCTTATCTTGCCCTAATAAATGTTTTGGTACTTCCGATAACGACAACAGTTGCGGAAGATGGATTGTATCTGGGGTATGGCGTAAATGGCTTTCAGTCCAAATGGGCAGCTATTTTTATCCCCGCATTTTTCTACGCCCTGCAGCATAGTTTCATTCCGACAATGCTTGATATGCAATTCATAACCTATCGTTTCCTGTCATTTCTTCCTCTGACGATATGGATATGCTATCAATACTATCGTAAAAAGAATCCCCGCTATATCATGGCAGGGCATTGGCTTTTGAATATAGCGACGACGGTGCAAATTGTAGTGACGTCTTTTATGCCGGAAGCGTACCTTCAGTTGATAAAGTAACCACTCGCTGCTTGGGTTCTCATAATGCAGGAAGGCGGCAGCACTCTTTGCTGTCGCCCCTTGATGAAATTTACTCATGATTTGGTTCACCTACACTATAATTCTGATTTGCAACAGGATTATTGGGGTCATCATAGCACCCCTCCATAACAGGCTTACCTACACTTTCATCCTGTTCAGAAACGGGATTGCTGAGATTATCATCGCTCTGCTCCGGCCCACCCTCAGTCTTAGGCTCACTCACACTTTCATCCTGTTCAGAAACGGGATTGCCGGGATTATCATAGCTCTGCTCCGGCTCGCCTTCAATCTCAGGCTCGCTCACACTTTCTCCCTGTTCAGAAACGGGACTATTGAGATTATCGCTTCCCTGCTCCGTCCCATCCTCAGCCTTAAGCTCACTCACACTGGCATCCTGTTCAAGAACGGGATTGCTGGGATTATCGTAGCTCTGTTCCGGCTCATCCTCAATCTTAGGTTCCCTCACACTTTCATCTTGTACAGAAACAGAGATGACAGGGGCATTTTGACTCTGCTCGGTATTGTCAGCGCAAGCCGCAAGCGTCACAATAAGGATTGCGACTATATAAAGGGTACTCATTTTTTTCATTTTCTTGTCCTCCATAAGTTAATTCATAATTGATATAGTTTCACTTTCGAAAATAATAGACGCCACCACTTTTACAACTTCTTCAAGCTGCATTTGTTCGGCAATGATCAAATAGTGAATATCCGCATACTGAAACTCAGCCGTATATAGTTCATATGGGGTACTCATACTGCCAAAAATCACAGCGGTATCACCAATATAAGTTGTTTCAAGATTATTTGTATCAACATAGGCACAATTGCTTGTCGTTCCAATTTTTGAAACAGCAACAGAAAATCCAATTTTTGCTCCACTACCCGCGTCCGAAAGTGGGATTCCATTATTATCATACGCATGGTAAAAATCGAAATATACAAGATCATTTACCGCAACGCCGGACTTATCAACAAGGACAGTTGCACTTTCATTATAAGGAGAAGCTGCCAAAATGTCCGGAATGTATGCAGGAACAGGATTTTTCCCGTAATATGCAACAATTTCGTCCATAGTCCATGTAACAATCTCATGTAATTTCGGGTCATATAAGGAACCTCCCGCTAAAACACCATGAATATCATTCACAAGTATCTGGCTCATATCAACCTGATACATCTCCGGGTAATATGGCACAGGAGCAGTTTGATGTGGTAAAGTTGTCTCATCATCAAGCGAAGTCTCAGGCCTGTCAAACATATTTGGAATTAGCTTTGCCATTAATATAACAAAAATGAAACATGCTGCTGTTGCAAAATAATAGCTCCATGACAAAGAATTTCTCTTTATCCGCGTAACGAATTCCGCTTCTTCAACAAACTTATCATCAACAAATCCTATTCCGTACATTAAGTCTTTGCCGTCCATAATGTTATCCCCTCCTTTCTCAAAAAATTTTCTAATTCATTTCTTGTGCGAAACAGAGTTGTTTTTACCTTGCTTTCACTTATGCCGTATCTTTGAGAGATACTATGAATAGAGTCCGCATACCAATAGCGCCGCATGAATATCAAACGTTTCTCCTGCGTTAATCCAGAAAGGAACATATTCAGTAAGCGTCCAATTTCCTTGCTTTCTATTTCGCAGTCTACGTCGGATAATGGGTCTGGAATACATGACTGCATTTCGCTGGTCAATTCCACAATTTCCGCATTGCGCTTTTGTGCATTTTTCCAATCTAACATTCCAAAGGAAATATATCTGCAAATTTTTGCGATATAAGCAAAGAAATATGCAGGTTTCTGTGGCGGAATGGTATTCCATGTTTTGAGAAGTGTATCATTAACACATTCTGCCGTATCTTCCCGGCTGTTCAATATCTTCATGGCAAGATGGCAGAGCTTTCCTCCATACTTGATTTCTGTATGTTTTATCGCTGCTTCATCACGTTTCCAAAACAGACGGATAATTTCATAGTCCTCCATTTGACCCTCCTTTCTTGTAACATTAAGAGCCTCTCACCTATATAGAGGGAAAAAATCATTATTGGTTACATTTATATCATTTTTCCACCCTGCATGCGGTACGGGCGTCCCCCGCTGCAAATCCCCCGTTGTCCCTCGCCGCAACCCCACTCTACGCCTTGACACCTAATTTCAAAGCCGATATACTATATCTAGTTTGCACTGATTTTGTATATCTATCAGACCTAGGAGAAATGAACAATGCTTGCACTACAAATCACTACCCTGAAACCTTTTATGAATTCCCTCTTATTGGGAGAGCTTTTCGATTCTTTCCTTTTGGAAAAAGCAGACATCGACACTTTTGTTACATATTCCATTGACGGACGGATCCACAAGGATTTTTTCCCGCCTGAAGAACGTGAGGACAAAGCTCTGCACCCGTATGATTTTGCAGAGTGGAAGGACATGAAGGGCTTATGCTTTGATTTTATCAAGGGAAAACGCACACCGCTGCGCTTTCAGTTTGTCTTTCATCTGAAGCCTGCCGGCGTGGCTTCTATTTTAGAAAAAGGCGGCGCCGCTTCTTCCCTAAGTCTGGTTCAGGCATTTGTGCTGACAGTACGGTTTGACGGGGAAAAAGCGCTGCTTCTGACCGGAACCTCTTTTACTTCCTTCGTCCCTGACAAGGAACCGGAAAAGCTCTGGGATGCCGCATTTCGGCAATATCTTGACAAAAAAGAAATCGCCTATGAGGAACTGTAACCTCATAGGCGTTTTTATTCAGCCGACAGCGTCGGTCTCATCCTGTTCTGTATCCTGCTCCGTTTCACCCGCCGGTGTTTCCTTCGGATCCGGCAGAGGCGTCGGCTTTGGTCCTGGCGGATGCGGCGCAATCCACTCGGGATCTATCTGCGAGCGGTACTCCTCCGGCAATGCTTCCTCCACATAACGGTAAAAATCGTTGTTCAGAATACCGGACGAATAATTGACAAGCCCTTTCACCTGCTTTTTCATCGCCTCATGATACTCTTCATCTTCTTCCGTACCGTCCCGCCACATGACCGGCACGCTGCCCTTCCTGTTATAGATAATTCTGTCCGTAATAAAGCTTCTGTCTGAAAAAACGACAAGCGGCAGACTATCTGAAAGAATATCCCTGCCCACATAAAGCCTTGAATCGTACTCGAAGCCGAACAGGTTAAGAAGCGTCGGCAGAATATCTAACGAATATGCCGTCTTTTCCACATTTACTGTCTCCATCTCGCTGTTCCAGAGAATCAGATTGTTTCTGTAAACTTCCAGCGTACCGTCAAGCGGTCTTCCTGCAAGCTCCTCCAAGGTTGACATCTCCATGGCATAGGGATAGTGGTCTGCTGAAAGACAAATTACTGTGTTTTCCAGCTTTCCGGCCGTCTCAAGCTGCTCCAGCAGATATTCCAGCGCCAAATCCAGTTCCATATGGCAGGCAATATATGCCCTTCCCTCTTCACCATAAGGCAGCTCCGCCACATCGTCCTTGTGCTTGTAGGACATACTGTTGCCGCTGAAGCTGTAATACATATGTCCGGATACCGTCATATAGTACACATGAAATCTGTCTTCATTGATGTAATAGGGTATGGTAGCCACCATCATATCCAAATCGGAAGCGGGCCATTTGTTGGCGTTTTCCATCTCAAACACCTGACCGCCCCAGACTTTCTCGTCCAAATCACCCAGCTTGCATGCCATAAAATTGTATCCCAGATTTGGATGCGTCCGGTTTCTGTCATAGTAAGAAAGAGAATTATCGTGGAACGCCCAGCTCTTCACGCCTTCCGCTGCAAAATAAGCGGGAAGGGTAAAAGGCATACTGATGTCCGCGCTGCGTTTCAAGCTGAACATCTGGTTGTCCGGCATCAGCGCCGTGCAGTTTGCATACTCACCGTCACTGGTGGAAGTATACCACAGAGGACAGTAAAAATCCTCAAAGACAAAACCGGAATGAACCAGCCTGTACAGAGTCGGTGTCAGCTCCTCGTCCACTGCATAGGGGCAAAAGCCCTCCGCCGTCAGGTAAATCAGATTGTAACCGGCAAACATGCCTGTGTATTCGTTTTTATTGGTCGGCGGTATACTCTGCATATATTCCGCCAATTTTTGAATTTCCTTCGAATCCGTATTTGCAATCAAACTCTCAAAGTCGATGGGGAGCACATGGGGCGAGGTATCCAGAACCGGCTCCACCTCTTCCGGCAGGGATGCGTCCCCACCTGATATATCATCTTCCACAATCGGCGGTGTCACATCCCCGCCCGTGGAGACAAAATCATCGCCTCCATAATTGTCCCACGCCTCCAGGGAATCATCCCTCCCCGGGAAAGAATCACCGAACATGTCACGAATCAGCGAGGGCGTTACCCCATACGCGGAAATCACGCCTTTTTGGTCATAAAATTCACTGTAACTCTCGAAATATTCCGTCTTTCCGAAATAACCGCCCACCAGTGCCACAATATAGAGCACCAGACCGCCCGCCATAACCGAAATGCTTGCCAGTCTCTCTCCATAGGTATGGCTCTTCAGCTTGAGCGCTTTAAAGTGTAGCAAAAAGCCTGCCGCAGCTAACGGCACTGCCAGAAGCAGAAGATATCCCGACGCGCGCAGTATGGCATAGAGCGCTTCCTTCCAGTAATTGGTCACCGCATCCTTACCGGCGTTCGTGACTGCGGCAATCAGAAGCGGCTGCCGGAATATTTTAATATAGACAAGCTGGCTGGCAAAGATAAGATAATCTATCACGAGCAGAATCCAGAATATAACCCTGTTCTTCCTTTTGCGCAAAAAGCCCGTAACCAGAGCGGACAATCCGGCGAGAAGAAGCCACACAGGCAATGCGAGAACCGGATTCACCGCTACAAATCCAAAACATCCGAAATGATAAACCAGCTCCATATAGAGCAAGGTACCAAGAAAAAACAAAAAAACCCACAACATGATTAAACAACTCCCTCGGCTGCCTTTGGGCACGCCTTTTTTTCTCGCTATATTTTATCACATTTCGACAAAAAGTGGGGAAATATTACGCATCTTAAAAAAAGATTAATATTCTCTTCATAAAATCCTGTTTTCCCGTCATTTATTTTTTGAAAAATCCAGCCTTTACAACATTTTCTCTACTTCACTATTTTTGCCATAATATTGCATTAAATTCTACTAGTGACACTACTAGTGACACTTTTTCTTGCCATATCCTCCAATGCCACCCGCTCCGTCGAGCTGGTCCATGTGGTATCAAAGTGACGGGAGCCGCTCCCTTTTATCCCTCTGCTGTAGATATCCTCATACTCCGGAAGAAAAGAACGGAGTAGGCAGGAATCACGCGAAAGGCGCAGCTTCCACAGTGCATTATGTTCAATGTTCCTTACCTTTCCCGCTTCTATCCCCATACCGGCGCTGATTTCCCTGTAAGTGCGCCCGTCTAAATACTTTGCGCGAATCACACACCCCTGCTCAGCCGGCAGCCTGTTCACCTGTGCCCACAGGATATGGGAAAGCTGTTCACACTGCAGTTGCTCCAACACATCCGCTTCCAGATTCTCAGCAGACGGCAACAGGTCACACAGCGCTGTATCATGCCTGCTGCCGGCAGCAGGCAATTCAAGGCTTTCCGCCTTTTCCATGTGGGCAAGCATTTCCAGTTCCTCAACCTGACTTATCGGGACGTTCATACACTCCGCTGTTTCCTGCCTTGTGGGTTCCCTGCCTATGCACAGGAGGAATGTATTAACCATGTTCTTATATACGGACAGACTTTTTACCGCCTCGACCGACAAGCCGGCAACATTGCCGCTTCTGCCTGCATACTGGGACAGACGGCGCTTTATCCAGTAGCCGGCATAGGTGAGAAACATACACCCGCGCCCCGAATCATACCCTTCAACGGCGTCATACAAGGCAAGGAAGCCCTCCTGCTCCAAATCCTCCATTTCCGCCCTTCCACGGTAACGCATGGCAATTGCGCCTATAAAGCCTTTAACCTGTATGTAAAGCTGCAGCATGTTGTTTTCCCTGTCAACACCGGCTTTGATAAGCCGCACAAGCTCTTCATTCGTCATGCCTGCCCTCCCGCGACTCTGCCTTACTACAGAAGCTCCAGATTATCATCAAGGCGGTCTGTTATGAACTGCAGCATTCCTTCAATGCCCATCGGAACGGGGTCAAAATCCTGATTATGCTGTGAATACAGCGCGTCACGCACCGCCTGTATGTTGATATCTCTGTCCATATTGGTTTTGAGCTGCCCAAGAAGCCGCCTGCTGTACTCCCGGTTATCCTTCGGCACCAATGCGGCACAGCCTGCAAGCTCTTCATCACCGCTCTGCTCCAGCACTTTTCTTATGACAGCAAGCGCGTTGAAATCGCCGGTAAAGCTGTCTATAATGTTCTGTATATCCTCTTTTTCCCGCACGGCTCCCATCTCAAGCATTTTGATGGTATTCGCAAGCCCTGCCTGGTACCCTGCGTCCTGAATCTTTCCCGTGCTTCCTTGCCTCCACTTCTCCGACATGGCAGCAAGCGCTGCTTCCACCAGCCCGACAGCCCTGTCATGACATTGTTCTGCCGTTGAAGCGAAGCCGTCAACCAGTTTCGCAATTTTCTGGCTTCTCCCCTCTTCTGTGTATGCCGTGCTGCTTCTTGTCTCTGCTGCCTGCTTCTGCAGCGCCGCATACTGCTTTTTATACCCTTCCAAAAGATTAATCAGTTCTGACTTTCTGCTCATTTCCTTTTTTCCTCGCTTTCTCTTTCTTCCCCCGTAAAGAATGGTGTATTTTTGTTATAGTTTTACCGCTGCTACCTTTATGCCCATCTCCAGAATCAAGGCATCCATCTTTGACATTTCCACATTGAGCCCCGGCACTTCCACCCTGTCGCTGAACATGCCGAGATGCCGCCCCAGAAGCTCAAGCGCCCGTAGTTTGTCGCATAGCGTGACTTCCACGCCATACTTTCCCTTCCTGATTCCGGAGATCACCCTTTTCTGATCCGGTGTAAGGCTGTCCGTAAGCACAAGCTCCACGTCCTGTATGATGACAGGCTCCCCCCTGCTGTCAAATAGCGGAATCTGCCTGCCGCCGGCTGTGGTATGCACTGCCTGCTTCTCCACTACCCTTGCATAATCCGAGACATCAGAGAAAGCGACTGCTGCCAGTTCCCTGATAACACGGTCCTGCTTTATCCCCGTACGCTGCGCGCGTGCCTCCATGGCTCTTCTGACTGCCCTTGACACACCAGTTTTCCCTAGCAGCTCAGAGCCTATCTTGTCCGCGTTCCGCCTGCTGTATCCTGCCCTTATTGCGGCCTGTGTCGCGTTAAGGTCTATCAGGTATTCCCCGACAAAGCGCCTCTGTCTGTCCGTAAGCATGTTTCTTTCTGCCTCCTTTCCCTGTAAACCTGCACGGCAGCAGGCTTATTCCCTGTTTTCCGCAAAAAAAGGCACAGGAAACAGCCGCCCCGTTATCAGGCTTCCATTTCCCGCGCCTTATGGCTTCCAGCCTTCCGGCTGGGGTACTCTCTCTATTCGTCTGTATGTAGTATATCACGGGTCACGGAGACCTGCAACCGTATTTTTCATGTTTCGCTGTGTTTCCCTGCGTGCACGGGAAGCCGTCAAAATCTATGTACGCCTTTTTGTACCGTCCCGCCTGCTGCCGCGGCTTTCTGACGTCCTCCGCGCCCTTTCCCAGCATGTCAAGCACCTGCTGCAGTTCCTCCGGCTGTTCATATGACACCCTTATTTTTACCGCCAAATCAGCCAAGCCCCCATTTCCGCTCGAACGCTTCCAGAAGCTCGGCTATCATCTTCCTGTAGTCCGCCTCCTGCTTATGTATGCCAATGCTTTTCCTGTCTTTGTCTGCCATATTGTGCTTTTCTCCCTTCTCGCCATGTCCGGCCAGGGCGCAGGGCTGCGCCCCTGCCGGTAGCCCATTCTGTTTATTTCAAAAGCCCTTTCCCGCACATGTACCCGTACAGGTAGCAATATAGCTGCCCTGTCTCAAAGTCGCACCTGTGGTTTCCGTCATACAGCCCGTAACCGATATGGAACAGCATTTGCAGCATTCCTTTTTTCTTTTGGCTCAGGGCAAGCCGCTGGTTTTTGAATTCCCTTATGTACCATTCCGCCTGCTCCTTCCTGTCCGCCTGCTGCCGTGCTTCCCTCCAGTCATGCCATATCCGGAATAGTGCCAGGTATGCCGCCCGGTCTGTCCTCTCCTCAAACTCGTCAAGCAGCTTCTCCGTGAGGCTGTCATCACAGTAACGCCGCCCCATGATGTTTAGAACGAGTGCCCTTATCTCCTCTGCGCCCTCTATTTCCCTGTTTAAGAGGATTACGTCACACCCGCGGCTGCTGATGGTGAAACCGTCCGTTTCCGTCTCGTATTCATGTTTCAGCCTTAATACGTCCCTGCCTGTCAGCTCAAGCGGGGAAACCATGATGATATCAGGCTCCTTCTTGGTTGTTATATTCTCCATCTTGTAAATCTCCTTTCCCTTCCGCCTGCGCTGCTGCCTCCTGCTGCCGCCTGCCTGTCTCTGCCCCGCCGGAATGTGGTGCCTCCTGCGGTGCGTTTTCTATTTCCTCCAGAATCCGCCGTTTCTCCTGCTGCCTCTCTTTCCTCCGTATGGGCTCATCAGGAAGCCTTACCGCGTATGTCGTGCTTTCTATCCTGTCCGTTATGCGGTCATCAAGCCTAAGCTCCTCCGGCGGTGCGTTGCTTGTGTAGATGGTGGGCAGGCCGTTGATGTACCGCTCGTTTACAAGCTGGTAAAGCACGGTGTTTATCCATTCCCTGTCAAGCTGTACGCCTATATCGTCCAGCACAAGAATCCCCGCCTGCCGCACTGCCTGTATGTCCGCTTCATCGCCCTTAAATCCCTTTTTCGTCATTTCAAGGAAGTCAAGGACATTGACGAATTTCACGCTTCCGGCGTGCCTCTTTGCTATTTCATTCAGCAGACAGCAGGCCAGCATTGTTTTTCCGCTTCCCTTCGCCGCCGAGTAGATATACAGCCCCATGCCCCGCGCCTTAAACTGTGGGTATTTGACAATATACCGGTTGATAAGGTCCTTTGCCCCGGCAATGTCCCCGCGGTACTTGTCCCACCTGAAATCCGCCGCGGTGGTTTCCATGAACTCAAAGGGCATCATCGCGCGCATGCGGCGGAACTGCCTTTCACGTTCTGTCACGTCCGGATTCTTCAAGAATATTTCTTTGCCGTCTGCCTGTTCAAGCAGGATACCGTTGTCAAGTACCTGCAGCCGTATGCTGTCCAGCTCATCATTGGACAGGTTTTCATAGCGCGGGTACGGCAGCAGTGCTTTTCTCATATACATGCGCCGCTCGCTCCTCTGCTCCGGTGTCATCTGTGCCGCGAAGAACTCCAGCCCTTCCGGCTTCCATACCCTGAACATGGCAAGCCTTTCCCTGCCTGGTGTGTCTCTGCCTTTGTTGTCCCTGCACATGTCATACACCCCCTTTACTGGAATGGGTCATCAGGCGAAGGCTGACGCTTCCCAAGCCCTGCATACATCTCCTGTGGAAGCCCTGCGGCCGGTTCCCTGCCCTGCTGCCTGTCCCTGTATGTGCCGCCTGTGTTGCTGCCGCCCCTGTCCTGCTGCCGTGAAAGCCAGTTATTGATAAAGCGCTCAATCCCCCTGCGCGTTTTCCGCTTCGTTGGGTTGCTGTCAAGCCATGCCGCCATTTTACGGAGTTCCTGTTTTACATCAACAGCGGGATAGGTTTCCGCCCACATGCTTATTTTGCCCTCCGGCACATCGTAAAGGCTTTTGTCATTCAGCGGCAGCAGGATTCCGCTTTTGGGCTCTGGTGGTACTTCGACACCTTCATTTTCGATAGCACGGTTTTCGCCGTTTTGTGCTTTTTCTTGTAGCTCCGTGCTTATAATATTATTTATTTTATTATTATTATTTAAAGTGTTATTATTTATATTGTTATTATTTATACCCATGTTCTCGAGGGGTCTATTTTCATCGCCTCGAAAACTATCATTTTGTATATTTTCGACGTCTCGAAAACTATCGTTTTCTATGTTTTCAAAAATACGGCGCATATCCTCCGCTATCTCTGCTTCATGGGTGATTTTATAAACATTGTAGCCCAAAAGGTTTCCGTTCCTGGTTCTGGTCTTTTCGACAATCCCCAATGCAAGAAGCTGTTTAATATACTTATTCAGCCTATTTTCACTCATGCACAAATCTTTTTTCATTGTTTCAATTGAGGGATAACATACGTTACCAATACCCGCAATACTGGAAAGATATGCATAAATCGCCTTTGCCTCCGGCGAAAGATTTTTATTTCTCATTACTTCCTGATACACAATTCCAAAGCCTCCTTTTCCTTTCATTCATTCTTACAATCCTTTCGTTTTGTTCCACCTGGTACCGCCCGTCCTCATGCAGTGTCACGTATCCTTCAGCTATAAGCAGCCGCAGATCATCTTTTCTGTAGGGCACTTTCTCAAGCGCCTTCCCTGCTGCCGGCAGGTATCCTTTGTTATCCGCCCTCATTCCCATGTGGAAATACAGGCACTGCGCTGATATGGGCATGTCCATGAATTTATCGGTGTTCACCACGTCAAGGCTGAACATTCTTCGGTTTGCCATTTTCCTTCCTTTCCCCTCCCTACTCAAACGGGAGGCTTCCCTCATATCCTTCTATGCCACTGAACAGCTCAAGCTGTTCGTCCTGTGCCGGAGGCGGCAGGCTGTCCATCTTGCTGAAAGCGGACATTGCGCGCCTGTACTGCTCCTCTGTCAGCTCTGATATGCTGCTTACTCCGTAGCGGCTGCATACTTTCGTTAGCTCCGTACCCGTGCGCCTTGCCTCGTCCTCCAGCATAAGCAGATGTTCATCGCTTACTGTCTGCGGCTTCCTTCCTGCCGCCTGCTGCCGCTGGACGCCCTGCTGCGGTTCCTTTGGTACCTGCTGCCGCGGTGCTTTCTTCTCCCGGGGAAGTTCCTTCCTCTCCTGCTGCCCTGTCCCGCTATTGTCCATAGTGTCGGGGTCCCGTGAATCGTCAATGCAGAACAGGCCGTTAAGGGCATACTTTCGGGCGTAGCTGCTGCAGGAGCCCGTTATCTGCGCCGTGTCCATCTTCGGGCGGCTGTCGCACTCCCTTGCGTATGCCGTGTTGCTCACGCTTTCCCCGCTCTCCACGTCAAGGAACATGGCAGCAGCCTTTATGTAGTACCTGTCCCCCTGCTGCACAATTTCATCATTCAGCAGGAGCACAGCCCCCACATCACCAAGAAGCGGCTTGAGTGCCTCCTGTATGTCCTCACAGCTCCGGTAATGGTATTCACCGAAGCGGTTATACTGCCCCTTTGGGGCTTTCAGGTTCTTCTGCACGTAAAGCAGCTTCTGCCATACGTTCTTAAATTCCTCCTTCGGCATTCCTATCCGCCTCCTTTCTGCTTTTTCAGCCGCCCGTAGTCTATGTACTCCTCTGCATTGATTCCCAGCGCCCTGCATACCTTCCCGAACCTGTCCATCTTTACCAGATAGCCGCGCCGGATCCGGTACACAACGTTAATGCTGACGCCTGCGCTGTCCGCTATCTCCTTCGGACTCATGCAGGAAGCCGTCATTGCGGCAATTATCTTGTCCACCATGGCACATACCATAAAAACACCCCCTTTCTTTGTACACGCTTGTTTCAAGTGTCAAATCCTGTTTAAAATCCTTTAGGCGGTAATTTATACCTAGGTTGCATTTTCGTGCGGATTTGGGGCTTATCACGCCGACGCGTTCCGTCGTAGAAAATATTTAATATTAAACTTGTACCACAGCAACACGCCCAGAATTCAACTTCTGCATTCTTTCCCGCAATACCTCTCTCTGCTCCTCTGATAATTCCATATTGGGATTAATCCGAATCCATTCAACCGGTATATGTGCGTATAAACTGCCGTCCTCATTTTCCGCCAGTATCTTACATTCTTCCGGATACCTTTCCGCAAGCTGTTTCACCCTCGTTATGTATCGCCGCTGTGACAGGCTCAGCGTGGCGGTTTTCCCGTCCCTTACGAACTCTATTACATTTTCGGCATACCCTTCATAATCAGGGCTTAAAATGTCCTGCACGCTGCAGCCTGCCGCGTCTGCTATCCGCTCCAGAGTCTCACACTCAATGCTCCCCCTTTCAAGAATCCATGCATAGGTACTTTTTGATAAGCCCGCCGCTCTTCTCACCTGCTCCCCTGAAAGCTGTTTTTCTTCCAAAAGAGACAGGTAATTATCAACATTCAGTCGCATTTTTTTAAATTCTCCTTTCCTTTTTTGATTTCCTGTGCTATCATGTAAATGCGTAAAGTGCCTATATCTCCTTTCCCTTCCGGGTGGGCTGCATATAGGTGCGTGTGTATGCTGTGTTGCCGGTTTCCGGCAGCCGCCCCGTGGGAAGGTGGTGCTTCCTGCGGGGCTTTTTCTTTTGTTCCGGCTCTGCCCTGCGGAATGTGGTGTTTCCTGCAGGGCGTCCCCGTTCTGCCGACTCCGGCAGCAGTCCGATGGAATGTGGTGCTTCCGTCGGGCTTTTCCTTTTTGTTGTGTTTCCGGTAGCCGCCCGTGGGAAGGTGGTGCTTCCCGTAAGGCGATTTCTCCTTTCCCTTCCGCCTGCGCCGCTATGTACTGCTGCCGGCCGATCCTTTCTGTGCGACACCTCACTACTCAATGATTTCCGTCACGTCTACGCCCAAGGCTTCTGCTATCTTCCCTAAAGTAGCTATTTTACAGCCGCCATGCTTCATAATACGGCGATAAGCTGCGTAGCTGATACCCGCGGCACTACAAAGGTCATAAGGGTTCATTGATTTTCTTGCCATTGCAAGCTGCACCTTGTCTTGACTAATTTTAAGGTTTGTCATCACTGTAGCCATCTGTTTACCTCTCTTTCCAAAAAAGTATTTGACAGAACAAACTTGTTCTGATATACTTATCATACAGTACATTTTTGTTCTTGTCAATACTGATTTAGTACATTTTTGTTCTTTATATTTTTGTGTAATTATGCTATGCTATTTCTACGGAGGTTTTGCATAATGACAGTTGGCGAAAAAATAAAAGAACTACGTTCTAAAAAAGGCATGACACAAAAGGAACTTGGCGAAAAATGCGGTTTTGCTGATTCTGCTATAAGACGTTATGAATTAGGAAAAGCTAACCCAAAACTAGAGACAATTAAGAGAATAGCTAATGCACTAGAAGTACCCACATGGGAACTTTTAGGCATATCTAAGCAAGAAGCCGTACTAGCTTATGAAAACGACTATTACAACAAAACCGATTATGAAACTTCTGAATTATCGCCGATAATAAAAGACGATATTATTCACGAATCGCGATTCAACAAGCTGAAGAACGCGTACAATATGTTAAATGATTCGGGACAAAAAGAAGCAATAAAGCGAGTAGAAGAACTTACAGAAATCAAGCGTTACACTGAAAAGTAGCACCATGACAATATAATATACTTACCAAGGAGCCGGAGGGGCGACACATTCCAGCCACCTACTACATAGAAAGGAGCTGGTGCCGATGATAACATGGGTAGACCTTTTTACATTTATCATCATGCTTTGTGCTGTTATAACCCTTGTCAGAAATGATAAGCATAAAAAATAGCGCCCTCTCCCTGGCACGGTAGGCGCTATTTTGTAGTACTTACTTACCGGGGTGGCTGGGACTGATCCAGCTTCCGGCTCCCTTGTTAAGTATATTATAGGTCATGTACCCTAGAATGTCAAACAGAACCGCACCATGACAATATAATATGCTTACCAGGGGAGCCGAAGGGGCGATATGCCAGCAGCCGGACGTTTAAGGAAGGGAGCTGGTGCCGATGGTTACATACAGCGATTTATTCACTTTTGTAATTATGCTTTGCGCGGTTATAACTCTTGTTTTAACTCTAAAGAAACGCAAAAAATAAGCGCCCCCGCCCTGGCAAGGTAAGGCGCTTATTTTTTAAGCTATACTCTGCCGGCGGCTAGGTGTATTCTAGCTTTTGGCTCTCTTGTCAAGCATATTATAGCAATATGACGTTCAAAAGTCAATAAATAATGCGGTTCCCGCGCCAACAGGAACCGCACTGATAGGACTATACAGGCACTTGCAGCCGGTATATATGCCACCTCACAGACATATTATACCATTCCTGCACCTGTTTTGTACAGGTGTATTTTTTATACCCTTTTGCAGATAGGAGCGTGATAACATGCCACTGACACAATGCCCTGAGTGCTCCGGCAGCATAAGCAGCAGGGCTTACCTCTGCCCGCACTGCGGCTTTCCCCTGTCGCCTGCTGCCGACAGGCCTATTATAAGCAGGAAAGCAAAAAAGCGGCGTCCCAACGGATCCGGCACGGTGGTGAAGCTGTCCGGGAAGCGGAAGAACCCGTATCAGGTACGCGTCAATACCCGTATCAATGAGGACGGCTACCCCGTCTATGATGTGCTTGCCTGCTATCCGGACAGGGTAAGCGCGGAAATTGCCCTTGCAGAATACAACAAGGCGCCATACAACCCACAGGACAGAAAGAAGCTGTTCAGCGAAGTATTCGCTTCATGGTACCTCTGGAAGTACAGGGAACCATTCACGGCAGCAGGCAAAAAGACCAGCGCCCAATACTGTGCCATGGCAGCATATAAGAAATGCGCCGCCCTCCACAATATGCCCATGTGGGACATACGCGCGGTTGACCTGCAGGCGCTGCTTGACCTGCAGGAGCTTTCACATGCCACACTTGAGCACATGCGGAACCTTTTCCGGCAGATGTACAAATATGCAATACAGTTCGAGCTTGTACCGAAAGACTATTCGCAGTACGTGACGATAAGCAAGGCTGATGATGACGTGCACGGCGTTCCTTTTACGCCTGATGAACTGCAGGCGCTCTGGGCTCACAGAAAAATTCCCTTTGTGGACACTATCCTGATATACTGCTACTCGGGCTTCCGGATTAACGAGCTTGCATGCATGCCGCTTAATGACATCAACCTTGAGGCACGCACCTTCACGGGCGGGCTAAAGAACCGCTACAGCCGTAACAGAACCGTTCCGATCCATTCAGCCATATATGACATGGTATGCTGCAGGCATGACCGACGCTTTGACAGCCTTATTTACCACACCGACACAGACAGCATAACGGAAGCACGGTATAGGGAATTTTTCAACGATGCCCTGCGCTCCTGCGGTATTCTGACAGAACATACGCCACACGACTGCCGCCACACCTTCAACGTGCTGCTTGACCGTGCCGGCGTTGAGCGTACAGTCCGGTATAAACTCATGGGGCACAAGGGGCAGGACATCAACGAAACCGTATACACACACAAGGATTTAGAACAGCTCAGGGCAGCAGTCGAAGCCATAAAAACAGGGGTATAAACACACGTCAACACGTTTATCCCCTGTTTTCTACTAGTGACATTACTAGTAACACTCTTTCTACAAAAATGCCGTATTTACTGGATTTCATGAAACCTACATCTTAAAAAAAGATTAATATTCTCTTCATAAATTTTCGTTTTTCTTCGCCTTTTTATTTTTTCATTTTGGGATTAAATACAAAAGCTGCCAGAAGACCAAATATCAGCGCCGCGCTGCAGCCTACCGCGCCTGCCTTGAACCCGCCCTGAAACAGTCCCAGCACACCCGCCTGCTCCAATCCTTCCTTCACGCCTTTCATCAGCACATTTCCAAAACCGAGCAGCGGAACCGACGCGCCCGCCCCCGCAAATTCCACAAAAGGATCATACCAGCCGAATACGCTGATAACGGCGCCCAGACACACCAAAAGCACCATGATTCGTCCCGGCAGCATCTTCGTTTTTTCCATTAAAATCTGAACCAGTGCGCAGATAAGCCCACCCACCCAGAATGCATTAAAATAATCCATGATCTAACTCCTCCTTACAGGTTATTTAGAATCATGGATTATTGTATACTTTTTTTCGGTTTTTATTCTGATGGCAGGCTGTGGACCTTTGATTCGCTTTTTCTGTCTGTTTCACAAAACAGGCGCACACACCGGCAGACTTCTTCCGCAGTCTCTCTGAGGCTTTTTCCCTCGCAGTCCACGGTAACATCTGCATATTTCTCGTAGAGCGGAACCCTCTCAAGATACAGCGTTTCAAGCGTCTGTCCTGCTTTTAACACAACGCCTCTTTCGTTTAAATCGCCAAGGCGCTCTGCCAAGGATTCACAGCCAAGCTTTAGGTAAACCACAATGCCAATCTGCTTAAGATGTACCATCGCCTCCCTGCCGTAGCAGACGCTTCCTCCCGTTGCTATCACCGTATTTTCCACGCTTAAAGAAGCGTTTACACGGTTTTCAAGCTCCAGAAAGCCGTCTACGCCATGCTCCTCTATCAGCTCATGCAGAAGCTTTCCATAGGTTTCCTGAATGACAAGGTCTGCGTCCACAAAACGGCAGCCCATTCTTTTTGCCGCAACAACGCCGACTGTGCTCTTGCCCACGCCGGGCATGCCAATCAGAACGATATTTTTCGTCTTATGCAAGGCAGGCAATGACCTCCACCTCACAAAGTACATTTTTCGGCAGCGTCTTGACTGCTACGCAGCTTCTCGCCGGCTTTTCGGTAAAGTATTTTGCATAAACCTCGTTAAACGCAGCAAAATCTCCCATATCCGCCAAAAAGCAGGTCGTCTTTACCACCTTGGTATAATCTGCGCCCGCAGCCGCAAGCAGTTCACCTACATTTTTCATGACAAGCTCAGCCTGTGCCGTAATGTCTGTTCCTTCAATCTCTCCCGTCGCAGGGTTGATGGGTATCTGTCCCGAAGCAAAGAAAAAATCTCCTGCCACAATACCCTGTGAGTAAGGTCCGATTGCTGCCGGTGCCTTGTCTGTTGCAATTTTTTTCATTATCATTTCCTCCATTCTGCCGTCTGACGGCATGACTTTACGCGTCCTCAAACTGAGCCGTCACATAAAAGCCTCTTTCTTTTTCCTCTATATCCAGCACGACGCCCTCCCTTGCCAGCATGCGCTCCCTGAACGGAAAATTACCGGACATGGCAAGCGAAGGGTCTATGGTATAGTAGTAGTTGCTGGGAAGCACGCCTTCCGTCACCGTAATTTTCTGTCCGACCGTAAGCAGCCCCGGTCTTTCCATTTTAAACTCCATTACACGCATATGGGCGCCTCCCTCACTTTAATGCATTCATTATACCAAAATTACCGACTGATTGCTACACTCTATTATCTCATTCCTGCAAATCATTTACACAGGCAGCAATAATATAAGGCGAAAGCTTTTCCAGCCGGATTTCTCCCTGTTCCATCTGCTTTCTTATTTGACTTCGGGACAGCCCTAAAACCTCGGCGATTTGTTTTTCCGGACGGATTTTCAGCCCATATGGATTATGTATGGTAATCACAGTCTGCGGTCTGCCGTCATGTTCTTTTGTCATATCCTGCCGCTTCACAAACTGATACTGCAATGCTTCAAAGTCAATCTCGGCTTTGTTTTTCCTGAATAACTGCATATTTTTACCATACATTTCCGCAAGCTGCTCCTCATTGCTTAAAAATCCCTTATACTCGTTTTTCGGCACCAGGGAAGCCTTCTGCCTCTCATAAATGGCAAGATTGAGGGTATGCCGGCATTTTTCACACTGGTAAATCAGCCAGACATCCAGCTTACTGCCATTGGCATTGACGCGGAATTTTTTTGTGTTTTTAAAACGGGATTTTCCGCCGCAGCCGGAACAATTATGAATCACCAAAAAGGATTCCTGCGGTATCATTTCATATTCTGTTTTCCTTAAATAGCTCATCTGCATCTCCTGTTCATAAAAGTCCGATGCGCAGGCTATTACTTCTTTTCTGTTTTCTTATTTGCAATAGCCTCGCTATGCAAAATAAACGGGTGTTGTCATAAAATAAATCTCTCCTTTCGTCCCATGATTATCTATAGGCGTTTGCGAAACTCAGAAACGATACCGTTGTCATTGTACGCATGGTATATTTCAACGCAGACACGCTCTCGCTCCAAGCTTACCGTAGCGGTACTAAGCTCGAAAATACCTCGCTAAGTACCGACGGCAAGCAAGGGTCTGCTTATGGAATATACCATGTGTACAATTCGAAATCGGCAAATATGAGTTTCGCAATTGCCTACACAATTATCTATAGTTTACCAAATATCCTAAAACACATGTGCCGCAAGCTTTTTTGTAAAAAAATATGAGCTGACTTAAAGTCAGCCCACATTTGAAAGTTTTTCCTGTCTGATAATCCGCTGTATGCTCTTTTCGGATAAATAATAGCTTTTTGCCAGCTCGCAGGCGGGCCTGCCTGACAAATAGTCCCTGTAAATCCGTTGATTCCTGTCTTGCAGTTCCCATCTGTATGCGGTTTTGCTTCCCCACTCCTGCCGGTTTTCCTGCCTTCTCGGAATATATATGTTTGTACCGTCAACATACTGTTGTATCAATTCGATTATCTCAACGGGCAGAATTTCTTCTGCTCTTATATAGCCCATGTCTGCCTCCTAAATTTATATTTTTCAGGAATTGCATTGGCTATAACAATTTATTTGATTGCAATAGCCAGTGCTACGCAGCCATAACATATCGTTTCATATAGAAAGCTCCTTTCCAAGGTTTCTGGTATATATCAGAGATAGTATAACAGAAATCACCCTTGGTTTCTACAAATTTTTGCGTGTTATCCCAAACTTTCCAGCACTACTCCATGCGCAATCCCGGGCACCGTCTGTCCTTCATTGAAGCTAGTCTTGCTTAAGAGCGCACCGGTCGGTACAAAGAGCACCTTTTTCCAGTTGCCCTCCGCAATCTGTTTTAAAATATAAGCCGACAGTGTAACCGCACTGCAGCCGCAGCCGGAACCGCCCGCATGGGTATCCTGCGTATCGGCATCGTAGATTTCCATGCCGCAGTCCATATGCCTGTCGGAGATATCATACCCCTTGTCCCGCAGAAAATCGAGAAGCACCCGCTGTCCCACGCTTCCCAAATCGCCGGTAATGATTTTATCGTATTCTTCCGGCTGACTGTTAAAGTCAATAAAATGTGCCGCGATAGTTGACGCTGCTGCCGGTGCCATACAGGCTCCCATATTCAAGGAATCTTTCAGTCCGAAGTCCACAATCTTTCCTACCGTCATCGCCGTAATCTTCGCTTTTGCGCCCGTTTCCTGCCTGCTTCCCAGCACAAAGGCACCGCTTCCCGTGACCGTCCATGTCGCGGATAAGGGACGCTGGTTCCCATACCCCAAGGGAAAACGGAATTCTTTTTCCGCACTGGCAAAATGACTGGAAGTGACACATATGACATTATCCGCAAACCCGCCTGAAACCGCCATTGCGCCCAGTGTTAAAGACTCTCCGCAGGTGGAGCAGGCGCCATACACACCGAGAAGCGGTATGTTGTAGTTCATGATACCAAAGGAAGTGGCTATAGATTGACCCAATAAGTCACCCGCAAAAATATAGCGCATATCCTCAGGCTTTTTTCCGGCCTTCCCTAACGCCATATAAACCGCATCCTTCTGCAAGCTGCTTTCCGCCTCCTCCCACGTCTTACAACCGAACATATCGTCCTCGCCCACCATATCAAAAAGAAGACCAAGCGGACCTTCGCCCTCCTTTTTGCCCACAATGGATGCACTGCCGTTGATGTACACTTCTTTTTTTAGTTTTACGCTCTGGCTTCCCGCCGTACACAAATTATCCTCGCTCATACAAACCCTACCTTTCGTCCGCCTTTTCTTTGCAGGCAGATACAGGATTAGTATGACAGTTATTACGCAAAAATATGCGCCAGCCTCATGATGGCTTCGTGTAACACATCCTCGCTTAAATCCGCGTAATTTAAAATAATGGTGCTGTCGTACTCCGGTCTTTTTTCATGGCAGAATTCCGACAGACATTCTATTTTAAGCCCCGCCTCTCTCGCCGCCCATTTTATCTGGGTATCAGTAAGCGTGGTATCTACCTTGACAAGCAGTCTGGTCCCCGCATCCTTCCCCCCGATTTCCGTTACCGGCAGGGAAGCTTCTTTTATATACTGTACAATCCTGTTTTTGTACTCTCTGTAATATTTCCGCATACGGTTTACGTGGCGCTCAAAAAAGCCCTGCTCCAGAAAGGAAGCCAGCGCATACTGCTCGAAGCTCGACACCGTATTGGAATAATAGTTCATTTTTTGCACATACCTGTCCATCAGCTTTTCAGGCAGCACCATGTAGCTGATTCGCAGCGATGGTGTCAGCGTCTTGCTGAAGGTATTTAAGTAAATGACCCTGTGATTGCAGTCCATGCTCTGGATCGCGGGAGCCGGTTTTCCGAAATAGCGGAGCTCACAGTCATAATCGTCTTCGATAATATACCTGTCCGGCTCCTCCTTCGCCCATGACAAAAGTGCCTGCCTGCGCCCCACCGGCATGACAAAGCCCATGGGAAAATGATAGCCCGGAGATACATGCGCCACACTGGCGCCGCTCGCAAGAAGCGCATCCACACGAATTCCTTCCCCGTCCACAGGTACATACCGGAAGGGAACGCCATGTCCTTCGTAGAGTCTTGTAATCTTCCTGTAACCAGGATCCTCCGCCGCGTAAACGCCATCCTTCGGCAGAAGCTCCAAGAGCCTTCCATATAAATATTCCGTTCCCGCGCCGATTAAAATGCAGTCCGGCGCCACCTGCATGCCGCGGTTTCTGTACAGGTACGCCGCAATCTCCTCCCTAAGCTCCTTCACGCCCTGAAAAGGCGCTGTCTGCAAAAGCTCCTTTTCCCGATAGCTTAAAGTTTCCCGCATCACCTTGCTCCACTGGGAAAAAGGAAATTTGTCATAGACCGTATTGGAAGAGGTAAAATCCGCAAACCATTTTTCCTCCGCATAACGCACTTCCTGCGAAAACGCCGTAGCAGGACGGCGTTCCATATGCTCCACCTTTGTCGCAAAATAGCCTCTTTTTTCTTCCGCCTCCAGATACCCTTCCGTCATAAGCTGTGCGTATGCATTCTCCACGGTCTTTACGCTGATACCGTATTCGTCTGCCAGTTCGCGCTTGGAAGGCAGCTTTTCTCCCGCTGCAATTTTTCCTTCTAAAATGTCCTCCTTCAGACATTGATATAAATATTCATATAAAGTAAGTTTTCCCCTTTTTGAAAAATCATACGCTTTCATCTGGTATCCTCATTTTTTATTGATTTGGTTATTTAAAAGGTATCAATTTTCATTATAATGAGATTTATCAGATTTGTACAGACCTTTGAAGGAGGAAATAGACATGGGCGTTTATGCTATCACAGGCGGTTCCAGCGGAATCGGCGCAAAAACAGTTGAATTATTAAAAAAAGAAGGACATGAAGTAATCAACATCGATTTAAAGGACGGAGATATCTGTGTGAATCTCGCGTCTCCTGAGGGCAGACAGCAGGCAATCGACGCACTGCACGAAATGCATCCCGAAGGGCTTGACGGCATGATTTGCAACGCCGGCGTATCCGGTGCATGCGGCAACCTGAAACTGATTATTTCCTTAAACTACTTCGGCACCGTGACACTGGCAAGAGGCGTATACGACCTTCTGGAAAAGAAACACGGCAACTGTGTAGTCACCGCTTCCAACACCATCTCACAGGGCGCGGGCAGAATGGACGTTGCTGATTTATTAAACAACATAGGCGACGAGCAGCGCATCCTCAATCTGGTAGACTCCTGGGACGGCTCCAACCTCTCCGTAGGAAACAGTATTTATGTGGCAACCAAGTATGCACTGGCAAGATGGGTACGCCGCCATTCCGCTTCCTTTGCGGCAAACGGCGTCAGAATCAACGCGGTAGCGCCCGGCAACGTCAACACTGCCATGACCGCAACCATGTCCACCAACGCAAAAATGGCATTAAACGCCCTGCCGATTCCGACAAAATACGGACAGGAAACTCTGATGGACCCTGAAGAAATCGCTTCCGTAATTGTCTTTCTGGCTTCCCCCGCAGCCTGCGGCGTAAACGGCAATATTATGTTTGTGGACGGCGGCACGGATGCACTTTTGAACACCGAGAAAGTATATTAGGAGGAGAATGTCATGAGACCGATTGAAAAATATGTAGAAGCAATGGAAAATAAAGATTTTACAGCGTTAGGCGAGCTTTTCACCAAAAACGGGCATCTGTGCGATTACTGCCCCAACGGCACAGCCCAGCACGAATACCACCTGTACGGAAAGGAAGCAATCGCCATGTTTTTCCGGAATAAATTTTCCTTCCGCCAGTACTCCATCTTAGAGGCTGCCGTTGCCAACGACACGCAGGCAGAGTTCATCGCCTCCTTCGGCGGCTTTCACGTAATGGCCATTGCCACTGTGCAGAAGGTATCCGAAGACGGACTGATTGAGAGAATGACTGTGCGCCCCAAGTAAAGTACAGGAACGGCAGACCGGTTCAACGGGATAAAGCAGATACAGCAAAAGCGCCGCGCTTCACAGTTTCACCTGTCAGCTACGGCGCTTTTTTATTCAAATTTACCTTCTTCGACCATGCGCACCAGCTCGTTCATCTCGTGCTCGCTCGTGACATTTTTACTCTTCTCCCGAAGAACTTCTCTCTCCTCGTCGGACATGCTGGTGATTCTTGCCTTCATATCCTCATCCATGCCAAAGGCTACGGGAAGTCCCCAAAACATGTCTTCGCCCGGGAATATGCCTGCATTATTAAAGCCTTCCATACTACACTTCCTTTCCTTACACATTTTTCATAGTATGAGCGCAGGCCGTCTGTTTTATACTATATAAAACGTCATTTTACTTTTTATTTTTTATACAAATCCGTGTGCATCCGGCTCTGCCTTCCCCCGCCAGAACGCTTCCAGAGCAGCATTGAACGCCTGCGGAACGTCCATATTGACACAATGTCCCGCTCCCTCAAAAATTTTCACCGTGCAGTCCGGTTCGCTCTCCGCCCACCTTTTCACCGCCTCTTTTTCCATGGGAATGTCATGCTCGCCGCAGCCAATCAAGAGCGGATAGCTTCTGCCATCCGTTTTGCAGACATTTACCATGCGGTTCAATGTCGCTAAATAGAGAAAAGATTTTTTCGGGAAGCGCAGATTCAACTGATAAAACGCTTCCTGTGCTTCTTCCGTATAGGCAGATATTTTTTTATTTTCCTTTGCGAACCATTTGACAGAAACCATCGCCTTCAACATCATGCGCATCTGTGCGCCGCCGTTTTCTTTTTGCATGGACGAATCAAAATGATTGATATCATAGCCGCCAAAGCATGCCAGTGATTTTACCCTGTCCGGGTAGTGATTGGCAAAATCCTGCGCCAGAACAGCGCCCAAAGAGACGCCTGTTATGTGTATTTTTTCCACGCCTTCCCTGGCCAGTATTTCCTTTATCCAGCCGCTCATGTTATCCAGACTGTCCCCTTTTTTCGCATTGACAGACTCTCCATGCCCTATGATATCCGGCAGCAAAAGATTGTACCGCTCCTTAAAACACGCAATCTGCGCGTCATACATCCGATGATCCACAAATGCCGCGTGCAAAAAAAGCAGCCACTCCGCAGCTTCATCCTTCTTTTCACAAAAATAAACCAATGGGGAATCCGGCAGTTCTACCTTCTTCATATCCTTCCATCCTTTCTCTGCATTTCCAAAAGCAGTTTCTCATACCATGCGATATGGAATTGCAGGAAATCTCTTCCGTAATATGCCGTCGCAAGCTGGTATGCAAAAATTTCACGCCCTTCTTCGGGAATTGTTTCTTTTCCGCCCTTTTCTGAAACGGCAAGCCGCTCTCCCTCCTCGCAGACGGCGGCAAGCGCGTGATGGCGGGCTCTTAAGTCCTCCAGATACTGTTCGATATTCCGCCTCCGTGTTTCCTTATCCGCAAAACCCATAAAATAAATTTTTGCCAGTTCCGGGTTTTTTACATTTTCCTGTGACATCGGCCGGTTTACCCACTCCTTGAAATGCGCTTTTCCGCTTTCGGTGATGGAGTACAGTTTCTTATGCTTTCCCTGCTCCGTCAGCTCTTTGTACTGAATATATCCATGCTGCAGCAGCTTTCTGACTGCCGCCTGAATACTCCCCATACTGCTGCTGTACATCAAATGCAGTCCTTTGCCGACTCTGTCCCGCAGCCCGTAAATAGTTCTGTCGCTCAAAAGCAGAAGACCAAGTATAATGTATTCCATTGTGTTCTCCTTTCCGGCAGTGATAAGGCAGGGATTGCGAAGTATCTTCAGCAAGTGACGGAAATGTTCAATATAGACAAAAACGCCTCCGAAGCAGTGGCAAGTCGCCCTCATTTTGTCTATATTGCCCATTTCCTGTAACTGCAAGAAAGTTTCGCAAACACCTGCTGCCTTTCATAGGATAGTTGCGAAACTCACATCTGCTGCTTTCGAATTGTGCACATGGTATATTCCATAAGCAGACCCTTGCTTACCGTCGGTACTTAGCGAGGTATTTTCGAGCTTAGTACCGCTACGGTAAGCTTGGAGCGAGAGCGTGTCTGCGTTGGAATATACCATGTACACAATGACAACAGCAGCATTTCTAAACTTCGCAATTACCAAACCTTAAAGAAACTCTTTTATTGTCATTTTCCTAATTTGCTTCCCGACGTTTATGTTACTATTAGTAATATGCATTATATCACTTGTAAAAATTCCTGTCAATCTACTGTTGACACCTAATATACTATGTGGTACGATGTATATCGTCAAATAAATTTACAAAGCTTACGACAACACAGAACTTCGAAGGGACGGTGGTTTTATTGAATCTTGAAGATTGGAAATCCCAGATAAAACGCGGAACACTTGAATATTGTATTCTGCTGATGATAAGCAAAAAGGCTTATTACGGCTATGAGATTATCAGTGAGCTGGAGAAATCACCCATGCTCGCTGCAAAGGAAAGCACCATCTATCCGCTGCTCAGGCGGCTTTTAAAAGACGGGCTGCTCTCCTCCTACTGGCAGGAAACTACCGAGGGACTGCCGCCCAGAAAATATTACACCATAACAGAGGACGGCAAAACATATCTGACGGCAATGTCCGCGGAATGGCAGAGTCTGCTGCAGGCGATTGCAGAAATCAGCGGCACCACCTAAAAGACGCTTTCTGCGATATACAAATAAAAAGAAAGGATTGACTCACATGGACAAAATTTTAAATGACTATCTGGAAAAAACGGACCGATACTTAAGACCGATGCCCGCCGGCGAAAGGGTGGACATTATAAAAGAAATCAAAAGCGAAATGCTGGAACTGGAAGCAGAAAAGCATTTGACGCCCACTGAAATTACAGAGCGTCTGGGCAGTCCCAAAGAACTTGCAACGGCTTATCTTGGCAGTTCCATCGCAAAAGACGGCTCCTTCAGCCTTCGGAAACTGCTCTGCATCGCCTCATTTACAGGACTTGCTAGCGGCAGCATATTTGTCCTTCCCATCACAAGCGTACTTGCCTGCGGTCTGCTGTTTTCCGCCATCATCGCACCCATAGGCGGTATCATAAAGCTGGTCGGATTTCTCTTGGGTTTCGACGTTCCGTTTGTTATGTTCCAATTCGGCTCTTATACCGCACATCCCCTTGCGGCATTTCCGCTTTCCGTGCTGTTTGGGCTGCTGCTCTTCCTTGCCGGAAAAGGCTTGTGGAAGCTGACGATAAAATATGTCAAAGCGCTCAGCCAATCGAAGGCCAAGCTACATGCCTTTGACGCCGAATTATAATGGTACAGGGGCGGCAGGTAAAATGCCGCCCCTTATAAGACACCGTAGGTTATGGAACCTCAGCCAACACGCATTATTGACTACTCTATTTCAAACTCAACCCAACATTCCTCCGTATCATAATCTCCGGGTCCTCTAAAATCATTGATGGGCTTCACAATTCTGTAGGTTCCTGCCGGCAGCTCTCCATATAAGCTCTCCCACTCTATTTCCCATGTTACCCTGCCTTCCAAAGGAATGTTATATGCTACTTGTTTCCATACCACATCCTCAATCAGGCAGGGGACCTCCTGCCAGGTTTCATTGCTCCATACCTGAAGCTTATAGAAACTGCCAGCCTGCAGTTGTCCCGTTTGTATCCCTCCGGATTGCGTACACACAAGGGTCAGTCCGGCAGGCGTAACATTTTCAACGGATAAGGTAATCCCCCATTTTGTCTGTTCCGCTTCTGTAACCTGCATGTTTTCAGACGTGCTGTCTATTTGCCCGCTGCCCTGCGCATAAAGAATGTCACGGGGAATTGCTTCGCTGTCCGGACTCTTTACAAAATTATCTTCCTCGCTGATTTTGTAATCGCCAAAAGCGGCAAAGAACGTTCCATCATCCAACAGTGAAATGGTAATTGCTTTCGTTACTGTTTTTCCGTTTTCAAACGTAATTTCCATCACAATAATATCGCTGCGCATTTCTTCCGGCAGGGTTGCAATCGTGCTGTCTGCATTGTTGGTCAATTCACGGATAGTCATATTGGGAACCCAGTCAATCGTCAGGTAATCGTATTCGCTTTCGTCCTCTCCATAGGTAACGGTAAAGTTTTTCGCATTTCCATATTCATCCCTCTTTTCGGTCCAGTCCATAAAGCAGATTTGCTGATTTTTGCAGGAAAACCGAACGGAAACTATGTCTTTGCCGGAAAGATAGAACATCAGCGGATGTCCTGTCAGTTCTCCTCCGTCACTGATAGTGCCGCTGCTCATGACTGTGCCGGCTGCGGAGATTTCTTCACCGGTACCGTGCGCATAAGCCGACACCACCATACCTCCGCTAAAAGGGAGAAATATAATACAAAAGGCAGTCGCGATTGCCAGACAGGCTGCTGCCGCTCCCCATTTTACCCAAACCGGATTCTTGTGCCTGCGCTTATATTGGGCAGCTTCTTCATAATACGTATCGCTTATCTTGGTCATTGCTTCTGAAAATATTTTTTTGTTCATACACATACTCCCCTTTCCATTAAGTACTGTTTCAACTTCCGGCGCATACGGGTAAGCCTGACAGATACATTCTTTTCAGATAATCCGATACGGGCGGCTATGTCTGCATAAGTATCCATGTAAGCGTAGCGGCGCATAAAAATAACGCGGTTTTCCACGGTCAGAGTTTCCAAAAAGTTGTCGATAATTCCCGCCAGTTCTCCTGCTTCAATTTCCGCTTCAACTGTATTCGGTGCAGACAAACAATCCTCAAGCTCCTGCATGGCAATCTCGTAAACACTGTTCCGCTTTGCCGCTTTGTTTCGGTAATACATCCTCAAGGATATGTTGCGAACGATCTTACAGATGTAAGCCTGCAGGGGATTTGGCTTTGCAGGTGGAATTGCGTTCCATGCACCTAAGTAGGCGTCATTGACGCACTCTTCCGCGTCCTGCCTGCTGTTTACAATGTTGTACGAAAGTTTGTGACAGACTTTTCCATATTTTATGTCCAATTCATGTATCGCCTGTTCCGAACGCTCGAAAAACAATTCTATGATTTTTTCATCTTCTGCCAATCACGCTGCCTCCTTTTGTCTTTACTATATAACTACGGTTTTCCCGCAGAAAACTACATGAAAGAAAAATATTTTTTTCATTTTAGCATATTTATATACTTTGGAAAAACCTATTGACACATCTAATCTAACGTGTTAGACTACATGTACAATCTAATGCGTTAGACTACATGTGAAGGAGGAACTATTGTGGACACACCAAAGATTTTTGAAAGTGAATACCGCTTTTGCCTGATTCTGTGGGAACATGAACCTATTAAGAGCGGTGAACTGGTTGCTTTGTGCAAAGAGCAGCTGGGATGGAAAAATTCCACTACCTACACTGTCATAAAGCGTCTGTCTGAGCGCGGTGTTTTAAAAAATGAAAATACCATCGTTACATCACTTGTCTCCAAAGATGAGGTGCAGGCAGCAGAGATTGACGAACTTGTGGAGAAGAAATTTGACGACTCCCTTCCCAGTTTTATTGCGGCCTTTACCAAACACCGCAAGGTGACGGAGGAAGATCTTGACGAAATCCAACAGATAATCGACCGCTTCCGGCAAGGAGGTTCCCTATGACCAATTTATTTTTGAAGATTGTCAACATGAGTCTTACTGCAAGCTGGCTTGTACTGGCTGTCCTTGTGCTGCGCCCTGTTTTAAAGAAAGCACCCAAATGGGTCAATGTACTTCTCTGGGGACTTGTGGGAATCCGCCTTGTGTGTCCATTTTCCATAGAGAGCGCTTTGAGTCTGATTCCCAGTACCGAAACCATCCGCCCCGAAATTATGATGGAGGCAGAACCTTCGATTGAAAGCGGTATTCCGGCAGTCAACAACGCGCTCAACCCTATCATAGAGCACAATTTTTCACCGGCTCCCGGCGCAAGCGCAAACCCGCTCCAGATATTACTCCCCATACTGGCTGCCTTCTGGTGCGCGGGTGTTATCCTCCTGCTTTTATATGCCGCAATCAGCTATTTTCGGCTGCTGCAAAAAGTCAATACTGCCGTTCTTTTTCGGGACAATATTTATCAGAGCGAGAACATTGCCTCCCCTTTTATTCTGGGTATCATTAAGCCTAAGATATATATTCCCTTTTCCCTGCCGGAAGAATCACTGGAATCCGTGCTGGCACATGAGCAGGCACATTTGCGTCGCCATGACCATTGGTGGAAGCCTTTTGGCTTTTTGCTGCTGGCAGTCTACTGGTTTAATCCGCTGATGTGGCTGAGTTATATTCTGCTGTGCAGGGACATTGAGCTTGCCTGTGATGAGAAGGTGATACGGGAGCTGGACCGGGAAGCAAGAGCAGACTATTCTCAGGCTTTACTCGACTGCAGCGCAGACCGCCGCCGAATCACTGCCTGTCCGCTTGCCTTTGGGGAAACGGATGTAAAGAAGCGGGTAAAATCCGTGCTGAACTACAAACGCCCGGCTTTCTGGATTGTTACAGCCGCCCTTGCCGCCTGTGTCGTTGTAATAATTTGTTTTCTGACCAATCCTTACTCCGATAAGGTATTTGATTTGGCAGATGCAGATATGGCAGTCATCGTCTCTCAGGATGGCGGAGAACCCGTAAGGCTCTCAGGGGCACCCTTAGAGACACTTTCCGCAGATATTATGCAGTATCACTACGAAAAAACAGGGAAAGTCAAAGAGCCTGACAAATGGCTTTATCAAATCACATGGTACGACAAGGACGACAATGAGATAATACGCTTATCCGTGCTGGACGAACACCAAATTGCATATCAGAATATGCTCTATCAGGCAGCTTCCGGACAAATGAATCTGCCGCTTATGGCGCAGCTCTGCACATTGCCTGCATCCGACGTACCATCCGGTTCTGATTCCACTTTGGACAATACAGAATCACCGGACTCCGGTTCGTCATCCGGTTCTGACACAAATCCGGATGACCCTGCTGCAAGCCTGCCGCTTATTCTGGACTTAAACCGGAACGGCATAGAAGAAACACTGGTGCAGAAAGAAATAGACAACGGCAACGGACAGGCTGTGGAGATATATGAGAATGATGAGCGGATTTTTTATACAGAAGGCGGTTATGCCCATGCCGGCTGGAACGCACTGTTTTTGTGTACTTTAAATGGGGAGAGCTATCTGCTGCGCTATAACCCAACGTTGTATCAGGGAATGTTCAGCTATAGCTATGAATTGTTTACCTTAAAAGACGGGTATGAAACCATTGCCTACAATCATGTTTCTTTTGATGTGAATTTCGAGGCTCCCTATCACGAAGCATTCAATCCGGAAGAAATTGCCGCCTTTATGGAAGAAATAAACGGTTATCTTGCCCAAAGCACGCAGCTGCTCAATACGGATTATGCCCTTTTGGGTACCTTTGAGAGGACCGGAAAACTGTATGATGACCTCAGCACTCTTTTTGACGATTGGGAGCCCGAATTTACCAGAGATAACACAAAATCCCTGTCAGAAAATCTGCAATTGCTTCAGGAAGCAGGGGAGGCTTACGCCGCACAGATTGCCGACTATATTTCTTCCCTCGGACTTCCCATTGATTCCGATTCCGTATTGGAGATGATGTTCTGCAGCGGCGCAGGCGGATGGCAGACGATGCTTAACCTCTATCCGGACGGTAGTTTTTCAGGAGTATACCTCGATTCTGAGATGGGCTCTTACAACGATAGCTATCCCAACGGCACAGAGTATATCTGTCGATTTCACGGCAGTTTTAAAGATATTGTGCAGATAAGCGATACGAGCTGGAGCCTGACCTTGGACAATCTGGTTGTGGATACAAAACATGAAACCGACGATGAGTGGATTTTAGACGGAACACGCTATATTGCAAGCAATCCATACGGTTTTTCGGATTCAAACGGCAATATGCCAAAGGAAAACGCGCAGTTTATCCTCTATTCTCCCGAGGCACAAGGACACGCCCCCGGCACCGAGCTATACGGCGCAATAGAATTTCAAAGCTGGCAGCCTGAACGACGGGAATATCTGGATTCCAATGATACGCTGGGCTGCTATGGGCTGCACAATCTGGATACCGGTTATGGCTTCTTCTCCCTTGACGGCTGGGGTATTCAGTAGTTAAAATAATGATTGCAAAAATGTTTTTATTCGTTTATAATAGCGATAATATCAAAATAAAATATCGAAAGAATCCATGAACGGATAAAAGCGCTGAAGCAGAGCAAAATACTGGAGGAAGGGTATATGCAGTTAGGAGAGTTGCTGAAAAGAGAACACGACGAAGGGCATAAGCAAGGCTATAAAACGGGCTATGAAAACGGCTATGAAGAAGCAGCTGCGCAGATGCTGGAACTGGTTTCCCGCCTGATAGCCGACGGAAAGACGGATTGCATTCCCCGACTTAAGGAAGACAAAGACTTTTATCAGGAAATGCTAAAGGAATATCATCTGTAAATCTATTAATAATCTTCACCTGATACTGCATCCTGCAGTATCAGGTGTCAAAACAAATCAACGATAATTTTATCAATCAATTCAAAAGATACGGCACAAAGGATATGGTTTATCTCCTACACAATTTTATGATGTTCTTCAACTGCCGGTTTACCACTTTCAAAAAACCTTCGCTTGTGGCTTTCCTTGTTTTCCTATATTATGAGACACAACACATAATGAATTCAAGTGATTGCAAGACTCGTTATGCAGCAAGTGTCATTGTACAGATTGTATACTTCAACGCAGACTCGCTTTCGCTCCGAGCTTACCGTAGCGGTACGTAAGCTGCCAAAATACGGCAGCTAAGTGCCGACGGTAAGCAAGGGTCTGCTTATGAAGTATACAATCTGTACAATTCGAAACTGGCAAATATAAGTTTTGCAATTGTCACAATTATCAACCTTGAAAGGAGAATGTTAAGATGACAGGTAAAATTCAGGTAGGACAGAACATTCGCGCCTTGCGATGCAAGCGGCAGGTCAGTCAGGAGGATTTGGCTGAAACCATGGGCGTTACGGTACAAGCCATAAGCAAATGGGAAACAGGAAAGGCAAATCCGGATTTACTGCTGCTGCCAAAGCTGGCGGAGTATTTTGGCGTAACTATCGACAGCTTGTTTCTTGTCAATGAAGCCGACAACCTGCTGCCGGAGGCCTCTGCCCGTTTACTGGAACACAACTCCAACTGGTGGGCAGGCATCGCCGAAGCGGATATGACAACTACTGCCCTCCCCCATTACGGCTTTTTCACACCCACTGAGGATACGCTTTGCCTGCTGGGCGACATGAGGGGCAAGACTGTGCTTGAACTCGCCTGCGGCGGTGGGGAATCCCTCATCTGGCTGGAACAAAAGGGAGCAAAGGAGTTATGGGGGCTGGATATTTCTGCTGCCCAGATTAAACGCGCGGAAAGACTGTTTCAGAAACAGGAAAAAAAGGCAAAGCTGTTCGTGTCGCCTATGGAACTGGATCCCGGTCTGCCTCATGGCCATTTTGATTTGGTATTTTCCATCTATGGACTTGGCTGGACTACGGATTTGGATAAAACCATAATTCATATAGCAGAATACTTAAAGACCGGGGGAAGGCTGGTTTTTGCATGGGACAATCCGCTTATGCAATGCATCGACTCTCAAAACGGACAGCATGTCCTCTCCCGACCTTATGTGCAGGAATGGGATGTTGTCGTCGATGAAGCCTTCTACCGGCACAACTGGAAACTATCCACCTATTTAAATTGTCTGGCAAATCATGGATTTCTCATCGAGCAGGTGGTAGAGGAATCTGCCTATGACGAAAAGGAAGCGGAAGTTTTTCAGGAAGGACGCTTTTACTCTGCTGCAAGAGCAAAACTCTTAAATCCTTCCTTTATTGTAAAAGCAAGAAAATTATAAGGATTTTTTGTGCTGTATGGCAACTGCCTTAAAACAGCAGCGGCAGATTGCCATACATCACCAGTCGGAATATTCCTATCACAACCAAATGTGCCGGATAGTACACATAAAACAGCCACTTCATCCAGCCTGCCTTTCCTTTTTGTCCGTTATAATACCGCAAAGGAAAATAGACCAGAAACGCAAAGAGTGTGATAATGCCGTATGCTTTGTTGACAAAGAAAAAAGATACAACTGCATAGATAAGAACCCACATCATCATCGCCCTCATTTGCTTTGACAGACTGCCCCTGTTAGAATACATGGCAATCACAGCCATAACTGCGATACAACTCCAGTCAGCCGAAAAGGAAATCAGGCATATCAATGCCAGCATCGCATATCTCTGCCACTGTTTCAGATTATGCTTTCCATGGATAATATACAGTGCCGCCAGCGCCCACGCCAATGCCCAGATAACACTTGTCTGATTAAAAATGTTCCCTGTGCTGTAAGGCAGATACGGTATCCCAAACGCAAAGCAATAGGCAAAATGAGAGATTGCCGCAAAGCAAAACATTCTTATCAGATATTTTTTGATATTTTTCGTATAGAAAAAACCTTCACATAGAAAAAACCACATAATCGGCGCGGTAAGCCTGCCAATGATATGTAATAAAACCGGCAGCGGTTTCGCCGGAAAGCCGGGGAACAGCAAGTCTGCAATATGATCCACTGTCATTGCCACGATGGCAAGCAGCTTTAAGTGATTTGCATTGAAACCTTTTTCGATTCCATTCATTATGTATTTGCACCTCTCATAAAATATTTATCTAAGTTCATTCTCGATTTCTTCTATCGTTGGTAGCGAAGTTCTGTATTCCACAGGCAACAAATTTGCTAATTCATACGCCGATATTCCTATCGGTTCTTTTGAACTATTTACTGCATATTTTGCAAGGATATTATTTTTACTCTTACATATAATCAAACCAATTGTTTTTGCATCAAAATCTGTTTTCACCAAATTATCTACAACATTCACATATGTTCCAACCTGTCCGATATCTCCTGATGTAAAAGGCACTATCTTAACTTCAACAACAACATAACAATGTAAATACAAATGGTAAAATAAGAGATCTATTTTTTCCTCTGTTCCCTCAATAGGAATTATATATTCTCTTCCAACAAATGCAAACCCTTTCCCCAGTTCCATAAGAAATTTTGTAATATTATCCAGCAATGCATCTTTTAGTTCTTTTTCACTATAATCTTCCCCTATTGCTACGAAATCAAAATTATATGGATCTCTGGTTATTTCCTGCGCAAGATCGCTTTGTGGTTCAGGCAATGCATATTCAAAATTCGAAATTGCCTTTCCTTGGCGCTCATATAAATCCGTATCAAGGAAATTTAAGAGTACTGCCCTTGACCAGTTATTTAAAATCGTTTTCTTTACAAAAAATATTGACTTTTCTCTGTTCAACTTACATTTATCAATAATAACTCTATGATGTCCCCACGGAATTGAAAATAACTCTTTATCTGATAAATCTCCCACAAGTTGTGGAAAATTTGAATCGCTATACAATTCATAAAATTTCTTCATATACCTGAGATTCGAACTAGATAATCCTTGCACCTCTGGCAAAATTATTTTCATATCTTTACTTAAATTATCAAAAAATCCACTGCCCCACTTACTTTCAGCCGACTTTTCTACAATATCTCTTCCTATAGACCAATAAAAACCTATCATTTCCTGATTGACAGAAACGGCCGCCTTAATCTGTCTCTGTTTATAACGTTTTCCCAGTTCCTCAATCCACTTCCTGTATTCTTCATCCATTCTTATAAGTTGATTCATGTATACTCCTTTCAAAATTCCGTTTTCCCCACATTTCTTTGTAGACATTGACATAAAAATTTATACATGCAGGATATGTGTCAACTGCTGTGCTAAATATATCATCTTCCATTCTATTTGACCTCCACATATACATCATACCATAGGCCTCCTGCTAGTTTTTATCTGAAATCCCAAAAACAAATCTTAACCATTAAATAGTTTCCAAACCTGCCGATAAATATATAAATAAGTTTAAAACAGGAGATACCCAAATATGATGGCAGCAGATATGAAACAATACATAAATTCCATGGAAAATACCATAAAGCTGCAGTACCGCGCAAGAGCTGAGAGAAGAGCCGACGAGGCGGAACGGGAACAAAAGGAATTTAAGGAAAAATTGATGCGCATTAACGCCAACAAGCTGGAACTTGAAGGCATGGCAAGAAAAGGAAAGGGTGCTGAAGCCGCCACCCAGAGAGACCAATTGATTGGTCTCATGATGGCTGGTTTTTAACTCTATCTATCCTAACCAGATAATATTCAGTTTGGAAATCAGAGATTTTCTCAAAGAACCTAGACTCTTCACAGTCAGTTATGATTCATACCAAAAGAAATACTCATTAGTTTCTTTTTATATAAAGTTTCCATACGAATTATATCATCGGCTGTGACAGTTTTGGGAAGTATTTGCAAAATTGAAAACTGAAAATAATGATAGCGGTCTGGATAATTGCAGATTAACTCCTGCATTTCTTTATTGTTGCCATGCAAAGTATTCACATAACAAGCCCATCGACCAAACAATCCATCTTTTCCGTAAGCAGATCCAACATACTGTTTTCCTGTTTCCGTATCTACAATTAGATAAATTGCATTAACTGATGACAGTGCCGTATGCCAGCTATCATAGATAGTTGGATTTTCTACAATTTCTTTTAACTCATCGTATTTCAGAATCAAATTTTCAAAACCCGAAAATACTTTTTTATTATCCGTCCGGATTGCAACAATAGGTTTCTCCGTTGTCCCCTTTTGATGCCACATGCGTGCCGACTTTCCCCAATCAATAATAAGCCGGCCCTCATATTCTTGGAGAGTATTTACATGTTGCAGGTCAAAAAATGCGTTTTTACCTTGGAACCATTCTGGATGTGGAAAGCCGACGGGCATTACATCAGGTGTATCTGATACAGCATTTCCAACTTGGTAAAGCCCAAACAACTTTGCATAATTTCCCGTATCACTGATAAAAACAGCCCAGTAATCATAATTTTTACTGAACCCAACTTTCTGTTGACATGTATATTCTAACACCATATCCTTTTCATAGCAGTCTTTAAAACCTCTGTCTGTTAGTGCATGACGAATCAATTTTACCTTTGAAGGCTCTAATCCAACCTTATTTAATACATCAGCAAAGCTCAATATAGGCATTTTATTTCCCCTCAAAAATCATAATTTGGCTGCTGCAAAAGTTATTTAAAATCAATTGAAATCGCAGCGTTCCTCTGCCTCTTCAAGGCTTTGGTAGCCGTACAAATGCGCGCTGTTTTGCATGGTGAGCGCGGCAAGATTTTTTCCTTCCTGACACATTCTGACCACAAAACGCCCATACAACTCCAGCATTTTATCAGAATACGTGCCCAGTTCGCCGCGCAGATAGGTTTCGTAGGAAGTATCGCCAAGGCTGTCCTCGCTGGTATGAATCAGTCTGGCATTGCCTGCGAGGCGCGGGAACTGTCCGGCAAACTCCTCCATAAATCCCACTTGAATCTGCACAATGGCTTCGATGATCTGCTTTTTCTCTTCTGACAGAATCGGAAAACGCTCTGCTATCTGCGCATATTCTTCGGGCGATGTGCTCTCCATCATTCTTCCGTATTTTTCCTCAATCAGATTGCGCCCGCGTTTATATTCCGTCTGGAAATCATACAGATACTGAATCAGCATTTTACGCTCCCATGTCAGATACTGGCTTTTGCGCATAACGGAAAAAGTCGGCTTATTATTCTGACAGGACGCCCTGCCGCCAACGTTTTTTACTTTGTCGAAGGCTTCGAACTCCGCGTCCACAATTTCCTGAATCAGTTCTTCGTCCGGCAGTTCTGCAAGCCCTTCTTTTTTATACAGTTCGTCTACATGAAACTCCAAAAAGCTTTCGCGGCTGCTTATAGCATCTGCCTCATAAAGCCTGTCTGCAAGTCTCTGTGCAAGTTCTTCCACAAGCGCCGTCTGTTCGGCTGTTACTTCGCCCTCCACAATGTTCTGAATCAGCTCCGCTTCCTTTTCATAATCCGCAATCTCCGCGATGCCCCTGTGAAGCCACTTATCATGCAGCGGATGCTTTCCGGCCAGATAATACAGAATTTTCATTGCGTTCTTCATTCCCTCTGCCAAAGAAAGCTCCGCAGCTACCATATCGTTTCGCGCTGCCATTCTGGCAAAATTGTATTGTGCCGCCTGTGCAAAACGGGCACAGGCATTGGTCAGTTTTAAATAGTACACCTCTTGCGGCATACCGGTTCTCAAAAACTCCTGTATCGCTGAAAAAGTGCCTTCATCATCCCGAAAAACCTCTCCGTTTACGGCAGCAGCCAGCGATTCGTCCGCAATATCGTCCCAGTATACGATAAGCTGCCCTTCCTTTGCGCATGCTTGAAGCAGCTTTACTTTCTCCTCCACACTGCCCGGAAAATAGGGATGCTCCCCACGTACCTCTGTTACCTTTCCGCTCTCTTCCTCAAGCTTGTATGCGCCCGACACAATATCTATCATCGAAGCACAATCCTCCGTGACGAGGATTCTCTGGAAAAAGCCGGCTATGGTGCATACGCCCACACGTCCTTTTGCACGCTTTGTCGGGATGCGGCTAAAGCCCATAAATTCTTTGGGCAGCTCTTCATATGCCTTCTGCAGTTCTTCTCCGATTTCATCATAAACCTCAATATTCATCCACATGGCAAAGCCCGGTCCCCAGTCGTGGTCTCTGGACACCTTGTCGTCATAGCCGAAACAGTCCGAGCCTTCCCCGCAGAGACCTACGGCAATTTTGTCCTCATAATCCGCAAACTTCTCATGAATCATGGCTTTGCCGTATTCCTCATAGTATGCCCTGCACAGTGCAAGTCCGGTCATCTGTTCCTTTGATTTTGTTGTTTCTTCCATTGCATCCTCCCTTTGTGCTCTTTCGCACTCTTCTAAGTTTTTTGCCAATCTTTGATAGTACTCGTTCTCTCCCAAAGACGCCTTCATGCCTTCCATTGCCTTTTTAAAACATGCCGCCGCCTTTTCATATTCCCCTTTCCCATAGTAATAAGTCCCCATGGAAGACAGTGCTGCACAGTAATGGGAATCCAAAATACCGTGCGCTTCAAACAGCTCTATTGCCCGCCTGCAGTATTCCATGGCGGTTTCGTCCTCATGAAGCACAAGACAGGTGGAGGCAAGATTGGCATAGGTGACAGCCTCCTCAAAGTATGTGCCTTCATTGACTTTTACGATAGCCAGCGCTTTCAGCAAATTCTCCTTTGCCTTTCCGAAATTTTTCATTTCCTGATGCAAAAGACTTACATTGTTGTAGAGACTGGCAAAAAACATGTCATTTCCGTCAAGGCTTGCCTGATACAGCTTCAAAACCTCCTCGTAATATGCCATGGATTCTGTCAGCCTGCCGCCGGCCCGATAGGCGTTTGCTATATTGAGGAGCGTAGTCGCGTAGGGCATACTGCCCTTTATCCCCATCCGCTCCATCAGTTTAAGCGCCGCATCCGCATAATGATAAGAGCCTTCCACCTGACTGGTCTCCCTCATGTAACCCATCATCTCATTTAGCAAAGTAAGCAGCGCGTTGTCGTCCGCCTCCTCAATGGCTTGTTTGATGGAATCCTCTAAAAGCTGCTGCGCTTCCTGACCTTTGTTTTCCGTAAGCAATCTGTCCAGCTTATTGATAGTTTCTTCTGTCCGCATATTTCTCCCCATTCTGCATTCTTTTTATATTCACCGTGCGATTTTCTTTTTAGTACAATATAGCCTCTAATGGGATTATAACACACTCACCATGTCTTCGGATAGTATTTTATCGCATAATGCGCAATTTTGGACTGAAATTTTTCCGAAAACCTTAATCCACCACGGGAATTCTGAGTCCCTTGGGGTAATGATTCTTCATCACATTGCCGGTGACCTTTCCCCAGCCCAGGGAATACCCGTCCACACAAACCAGGCACCATCCCTTTGCCCGTGTATTGACCGTGATAGTCATTCCGCTGATATATTGCTCCGCCTCCGAAAAAGAGACTTCCACAACCTGTTTTGCCTCCTCAGGCTTTAAGGCAAGCGCCAGCGCATGGGAAGGTTCGAAACGGTTTTTCTTAAAAGTTCCCAGATGCAGACCCGGCCGAAGCGCCTTGAGCCCTTTTAGCGACGGCATTTCACACATGCCAAGATAAAGCTGCTCCCCGTAACGCAGATACGTGCCTGCAAAATCCCTGCCGGACAGATACTGCTCTTTAAACTCTGAAAAAAGACTGTATTCCCGCTCTGGGATACTCTTTTCCGTTCCGTTTTTTCCCTTTGCTGAAAAGCCGTCCTCGCCCGCTCTCTCCAGAACCGCAAGATAGTGCCCTTCGCCTTTCAGCCTGTGTGGCATCAGGCGCGCCGTGTATTCCAGTCCCGCCGCCGGATTTGCCACCCATTCCTTTTGTCCGCCCCAAAAGCCTTCCGGCAGCTTTATCTGCCGTATCGAAAAATCCGAATGGCGCTCCAGAAAACGGCTTACCGTCCCCTCGTCCTCCTCAGGCGCAAAGGTACAGGTCGAATAGACAAGCCTTCCGCCCGGACGCAGCATCTTAGCCGCGCAGTCTAAAATACCGTCCTGTCTTTCGGCGCAGAGCGCAACATTTTCCGGACTCCATTCCTCTCGCGCCTCCTCCGACTTGCGAAACATGCCTTCTCCGGAGCAGGGCGCATCCACCAGAATTTTGTCAAAATATCCTGTAAACATCGCAGCAAGCCGCTCCGGCGTCTCATTGGTGACAATCACGTTCTCAAGCCCCATCCGCTCCACATTTTCAGAGAGTATCTGCGCCCTTGCCGGATGGATTTCGTTGCTGACTAAAATCCCCTCACCCCGCATGGAATCGGCAATCTGTGTTGTTTTTCCGCCGGGCGCAGCGCACAAATCAAGCACCCTGTCTCCAGGGCGCGCTTCCAAAAACACCGCGGGCGCCATCGCCGACGGCTCCTGTATATAGTACGCACCGGCAGCATGGAGCGGACTTTTGCCCGGCCTGTCCGTCCCGCCTATATAAAATCCGTTTTCCGCCCACGGCACTCTCTCAAGAGAAAAATACCCACCCGCCAAAAAGGCTTCCACATCCGTCTTTATCGTATTCACACGCAGCCCGCGGCTGCTTTCCTCAGAAAAGCTTTCCAGAAATACCGGATATTCTTCACCCAGCAGCTTTTCCATTCTTTTCAAAAATTGTTCCGGCAGCATATTTTCTCCTTTTTTCCAAGCACAGAAAAAGGGCGCTATGCATGCGCCCCTTCTTTTTGCTCGGTTACCATGTCTTCCATTTGTTGTCTTGCATTTTTAAAACAGTTCAAAAGCTTGGGCGAAAAAGTGCCGCATTCTCCCCGCATAATCATATGAAACGCTTCATCTTTGGAATAAGCGCTCTTGTATACTCTTTCACTGACAAGCGCATCATAAACGTCAGCCACGGATACAATCTGGGCAGCAATCGGGATTTCCTCTCCTACAAGTCCATCGGGATAGCCCCTGCCGTCATATCTCTCATGGTGATAGCGGCATATTTCATAGCAAGCCTCACCGTATTTGTCGTCCCACGCGCCCTTGATGCTCTTTAAGATATCACAGCCCCTTGTTGTGTGGGTCTTCATGCACTCAAACTCCTCCTGCGTCAGCCTTGCCGGCTTTAACAGGATATTGTCGGGAATCGCTATCTTTCCGATATCATGCATGGAACTTGCAGAAACAATGACTTCCACCTTATCCGGCGTCAGTTCGTATTCAGGATAATCCTTCATCAATTCTTCTGCAAGAATACGGGTAAAGTCCTTGACGCGCTTAATATGCTCGCCGCTTTCCAGATTTCTGCTCTCCACAATCGTGCCGAGCGCATCCAAAATCCGCGCATTATTTTCCTTCAGACGGTCTGCCTGTACCTTCAGAAGCTCATTCTGCTCCTGCAGCGTCTTGGTCTGCTCCTCTACCTTAACTTCCAGGCGATCCTTGTACATGTACAAATCCGTTATGTTATTGACCCTTCTCTTTACCAGTATATTGTCGAAGGGCTTTCTGACGAAGTCAGAAGCGCCATATTCAAAGCTTTTCCGCTCGATTTCCACCGAGTCTTCGCCGGTGATTACAAGCACCGGTATTTTCTCCATCCAGCCTTTCTTTTTCATGACCTCCAACACTGCGAAGCCATCCATCTCGGGCATAATCAAATCCAGCAGAACCACGGCAATATCGTCATGAAACTTTTCCAGACATTCCAGCGCCTCCCTGCCATCCGATGCCTCCATCACGGGATGCGCACCCTTAAGAATTTCCTTCAGAATACCACGGTTTATATCCGAATCGTCTACTATAAGTATTTTTCTGTGCATAATTGTCCTTTCCGAAACCTTACGTTCTTCTTATCCTGTACTGTACAAAAAGGTTACTACTATTTTAAAACATAGGGTTTTTGAAGTCAACAGAAAGAACAATTATCTTTTATTTAAACGATTCCAAACATGGTACAAAGCCAGTAGACAACTCCCAGCACCCAGCTTGTAAAAATACCATACAGGATAACCGGTCCGGCGATAGTAAAGATTTTACAGCCTACGCCAAACACCCAGCCCTCCTTTTTAAATTCTATGGCGGGCGCCGCGACCGAGTTGGCAAACCCCGTAATCGGCACCAAAGCGCCTGCTCCGCCCCACTTCACGATGCGGGGATAGAGATTCAGTCCCGTCAGAAGCACGCTTAAAAATATCAACGACAGTGAACACCAGCTCGCGGCCGTTTCCTTTTCCATGCTCATCACATCTGTGCAGAGCTGCAAAATCCCCTGCCCCAGCACGCAGATAAGCCCGCCTGTTATAAAAGCCTTCAGCATTTGCAGCCACAGGTTGTGGGTGGGCGTCATTTCCTTGACATACTTTTCATAGTTTTGTTTTTTATCTTCCACTCCGTATTCCGGTTTACTGTTCTCGTCCTTCTCAGCCATGTAACCCTGTTCCTCTCTTCCTTTTCCTATTCCATATGTGCGGACTGCAGTTCCTTTCTTTGTGTCCGCCTTTTTCTTAATATGCGCAATATTTTGTTTCCTATACCGCAATCATGGCGAAACAAAAATCCTGGTGCTTACTTCACTACCTCGTGAATCTGATAGATAAAATACAATATAGAGCCGCAGAGTTTTCCTGCCGCCATCGCACAGACCGCCAAGCCAAGCCCATGCCTGAAGCCGGCTCTTCTTGAAAAAATCGGAATACTGTCCAGCATTTCTGCAATGGCAAGCGCCAGACATCCGATAAACATTCCCGCAAACAGACCGAAAACAGTCACAAATACAGTTCCCGCATATTGTACTGCCGCCTGTGAAACGCCCGCCGAGACAAGCCACTCTCCAAAATGGCAGTAACGCTCAAACACGCTTACCAGACCCCCTGCCACGGTTCCCAGAATCACCATCTCTTCGTATAATATAATCTGCCCCGCTGTATGGCTTTTGCCTGCAAAACGCGGAATCAGCCCTACAGCAACCAGAACCGTAAAAACGCCGGCTGATGCCAGGAGGCCAAAGCTGCCGCCGGATAGAACCAGAAGAAGAATTTTCAGGCTATTCCACATCAATTGTTCTACCCTCTCTTTCCGCCGTATCCACAAGCGCATTGTTTACATCCGTTTCGTATTTGCGCATTTCTACCTCGATTGGCGTAGGATCCTTCGTCAGCCTGCGTCCGCCTACATGGTTAAAGAACACGATAATTCCCAGAGAAAGTCCCACCGAATATGCGATTTCCAGCGCCGATACGCCCTCCGGCTCGCTTCCCATCACAATTTGATGAATACGGGTAAAAACATCCGCAATGCCGATATCATTGTGGTACGCCATAATGGTAAACGCCGTACCGCAAAAGCTGATGAGGGCAATAAAAAATGCCTTGAGCGCCTGCTGCCAGCCCTTGTGCGTATCCACACTGATTCGCTCTATCAGAACCTCCGTCTCACCGAGACTTTCCACCGTCACATCGGGACAGGTATCCTCAATCAGCTCTATGATTTTTAAAACACTGACCACGCAGCGCTTTTCTTCATATGGATTTTTCTTCTCTCCTGTGCTGCAAAACTTATAAACTTTAATACTTTTCACCTTAGCCGCTACAAGCTTGTCCGCACATCGGATACTCCCGATGTCCTTCAGGAAAACATCTGCCTGTGTGGTTTCAACATTTCTATTCAATTTTATATAACAAACGGTGTCCGCCATTTTGTTATTCCTTTCATCGCATACATGCATTTTTAAAGGTTAGTATATACTTTTGTCCTCGCAATTATGCGCAAAGACCTCTTAAGAATATGGATTCAAACACATAAAAAAGGTCAGGGTATTCCCTAACCTGGGGTATTCCCTGACCTTTCTGTTTTTTCAGTTCATTTCAAAATATCTTCCAATGTCTGCATCAGTTTTTCTATTTCAATCGGCTTGGCTGCATACCCGTTCATTCCGGACTCCATGGCCTCTTTCCGATCCTCCTCAAAGGCATTGGCTGTCATCGCTACAATCGGAATCGACGCCTTTGCAGGATCATCCAGCTTTCGGATGGTTCTTGTGGCCTGATAGCCGTTCATAATGGGCATCTGGACATCCATCAGGATCAAATCATAGGTGCCTGCGGGCTTCTCTTTCATCATCTCCACGGCGATGCTTCCATCCTCTGCCGTATCAACGACGAAGCCTTCCGCCTCCAGAATCGTCTGTGCGATCTCCTGATTCAGTTCATTATCTTCCACCAACAGGACTTTCTTTCCTTCAAAATGCGGTGCGGATGTTTCCTCCTCTTCCTCGCTTTCCTGTTCCGTGTAGGGCGCTGTCAGAACATTCCGCAGTTCTGAAAGGAATATCGGCTTAGAGCAGAACGCCGTAACACCGGCCTCTCTGGCCTCCTCCTCGATGTCTGACCAGTCGTAGGCAGTCAGTATAATAATAGGCGTCACATCTCCGATCACCCTGCGAATCCGGCGGACAAGCTCTATGCCGTTCATATCCGGCATCATCCAGTCAATGATATAGGCGCTGTAAGGCTCGTTTTGCTCCAGTGCAAACTCCGTACGAATCACTGCCTCCTTTCCCAATGTCGTCCAATCGGGATGCATACCGATGGCGGAGAGCATTTTGCTGACGCTGACGCAGGTATTCACATCATCGTCCACCACCAGAGCCCTCAGGTCTGCTAACTGTTCCACCCGTGAAAACTGCCGGGGGTCGTCAGCGATCCGGAAACTGAGCGTTACGGTAAACTCCGAACCCTTTCCTTCCTCGCTGTCCACCGTAATCGTACCGCCCATCATGTCCACAATATTTTTGGTGATGGCCAACCCCAGACCGGTTCCCTGAATACCGCTTACAGTGGCGGTCTGTTCCCTCTCAAATGGTTCAAAAACGTGTTTTAAAAATTCACGGCTCATGCCGATACCGGTATCCTTGACCCTGAATTCGTATGAGGCACAGCCCTCCTGCGCTTCGGAAAGCTGGGCAACGCGGACACTTACCATGCCGCCGGGCTTTGTATATTTCATGGCGTTGCTCAGAATATTCAGAAGCACCTGATTCAGCCTAAGCTTGTCACAAATGATCGTCTCGTTTACCACATCCAGCGTATCAATGTAAAATTCAAGCTGCTTTGATTTCACATCTGCCTGCACGATGGTCTTCAAATCGTGCATAATTTCCGGAAGACTGGCCTCTTTTTCCTCAATCTTAACCTTGCCGCTCTCAATCCGGCTCATATCCAGCACATCGTTGATCAGGCTCAGCAGATGGTTGCTGGAAGTCATGATCTTGCCCAGATAATCCTGTATCTGCGCCTTATTGTCGATATGAGTCACCGCCAGAGAAGTAAATCCGATGATGGCATTCATGGGCGTTCGAATATCGTGGGACATATTATTCAGGAATGTAGTCTTGGCATTGTTGGCATATTGAGCCTGTGCCAGCGCCTCCGCCAAAACCTCCTTCTGCTCCTGCTCCCTGCGAATCATTTCGTCAATATTCCGGAATCCCGCAAGGATAAAGCTGTCCTGTCCGGAACCGCCCTCTCCCATTTTCACGTATGTATATTGGAAATGATGAATTTCCCCGTCCGTCTGTATGCGGTAGCTTCCCGTATATTCCCCGTCCGCGTCCAGCTTCTCCCTGACTGTTTCCAGAGAAAGAGCCTCCGTGAGATACTGCTGATCCTCCGGATGGACACGATCGTTTATATACCGGGCCAAAACCGGCGCATAGGGATTCTCTTCTTTGGATTCCTTTTTCAATCCCTCCGTCACATAGCCATCCAGTTTGACAATTCTGGCTGTACCACGCTCCGCACTGATGGCAAAAATATTTGTATAGTCACGGCTCAGCGCTTCTACAATGGCAAGCTGCTCTCCCATCTCCTTGTTCGAACGCTCCGTGGCGTTTAAAAGCTTCCTGTTCCACCGCCCCCTCAGCAGGAGTGTCAGAATAATACAAATGACCAAAGCTGAGGCCAAAAATGCAGCGACCATCACCTTCGGATTGCCCTGCATATATTGCAGGAGACTCATATCCCCGGCAGTATAGGAGGTATATTTTAGAACCAGTTGATTCAGCTTATCCTCCGGCATCTGCTGAATACACTTATTCAGTATAGTGATCAATTCATGATCCGTGCTTTCACGGACATACATTCGAAAGTCCACGTTCATATCATTCACTATACTGTAATACAGGGAATTTGTGGTGTCATGGTTCACAAACAACTGTGCTGCATAGGCATATACATATGCGGCATCCGCCTCCCGTTTCAGGACAGCCTGCAGCGCAGCCTCTCTGGTTGGATAGCTCAAAAATTTAACATCTTCCGGAAGTTCCGGCAAAACAAAGCTTTCCCTCCAGGAATCTGTTATGGCAACCGTTTTGACATCTCCGTCAAAGTCCTGTCTTGTCACCCTTGCCACGCCCGTCGTCATGTAGGGATCCGTATTAAATCCACGGTAAGCGGCCTCTTCCATGATGCCGCCATCGCTAAGCCTGTCAATGACCACATCCACGCCGTTGGTATCCGCTATGGCATCATAGGCCTTCCTGTCCTGGGGCACTACGATTTCATAGGGCAGTCCGGCCAATTCCATGACACTGGCAAAATAATCCGGCAGAATACCTTTTAATTCCCCATTTTCCACATAAGAATAGGGCTCCCTGTCGCCGAGCGCAATTACGGTAATCGTTTTCTCGCCCGAAAGAACTTCCTGAATATAGGCCTGCTCACGCTCCGTAAAGGTAAACGCAAGGGAAGCGACCGACCCGTAGTACCGGTAAAACAGCACATTTTCCCAGTCGCCCTCATGCAGATCCATCTGCAGAATGGCATAGTTGATTTCGTCAAGCAGTTCTTTGTCATCTTTCCTGACGATTGCGTAGAAATTGTCCGTCTCGATAATGTCCAGTGTCTTTTCGTTTGTCGCCTTCCTTAAGTTGCTGGAAAGGATCGCGTCAATCTCGCCGTTCTGCAGGGCGGCCACAAGAGCATCTGCATCATCGTATTCCTTTGTTTGGTAGGAAAATCCCTTCTCCTCTGCAAACTCCACCAGACTTTGGTTCTGACTGCTTCCCGTCAGCAGTCCCACCGTCATTCCATTATAAGTATTGTAATCACCGCTGCGCCGCTCTGTATTATCGGCCCGAACCGAGAGAACAGTACTATTTCTGCCGATAGGAAGAGAAAAGGCAAATTTCTCCTCCCGATCCGGCGTCTTTCGGGCAGTGGTTACTATGTCGATCTCACCGTTTTCCAGCATAGTAAGCATTTCACCCCAGGAGTTGTCATAGCCTGTGTACCGGAAATTCAGATGAGAATATTCGGATACGAGTTCAAGAAATTCAATGCCGTAGCCGGACAGCCTGCCCTCTTCGTCCTTCATGTGATACCCCTCAAAGTAGAAGATGCCGGCGTTCACCGCCCGGTTATCGGACTGTCCGTCGTCGGCTGTTACTGTCATAAAATTGGACAGGATGAAGATTAAGCCTGCCGTAAATGCGGCAATTCTTCTGTACCTCCTGTTTACAACCTGCAGCAATCCTTTCTTTCTGGTACCCTCGATTTTTGAAAACACCTTTCCTCTTTTTTGATTATTCTGCACGACTACATCTCCTTATTGATTCAATCGTATACATCATTTTCCTGTCGGAAACTTTATACTATTTCTTTATGTCTATATAGCAAAATTTATTAAGGAATAAAAACTCAGACTAATTATAGCAAAAGCCATCTGTAGATTCAACAAATTTCAATCAATTCTTCCTGCCTGTTTCATTTTATGTTATAATAATTGCCAACTTATGGTTTATTCAAATTTAGGAGGCAAAATTATGCTTGACAGCAAAGGATTTGATTTATGGGCGGACGGATATGACAAGTCCGTAGGTCTTTCTGAGGAAGATAACAGCTATCCGTTTGCAGGCTATAAAAAGGTACTGTCGTCGATATACAATATGGTTCTGTGCAGAGAAAAGCCAGCCGTCCTTGATATCGGGTTTGGAACCGGCACACTGACTGCAAAGCTTTACGCCCATGGGTGTGAAATATACGGACAGGACTTTTCAGACAGAATGATTGCACTTGCAAAAGAAAAAATGCCGGACGCCCACCTCTGCCAAGGGGATTTTTCGCAGGGCCTTGCCGCACCCCTTTTGCAGAAATCTTATGACTTTATTATCGCGACCTATTCGCTCCATCATTTGACAGATGAGCAAAAAATAACCTTTCTTCGCTCCCTGCACGGGCTGCTCGCAGAAGGCGGTAAGATTCTCATAGGCGACGTTGCGTTTCAAACTAAGGCGGATATGGAAGCGTGCCGTCAAGCCGTGGGTGAGGAATGGGATGATGAGGAATTTTATTTTGTGGCGGAAGAGCTGCAAAAAGAATTTCCTGATATACAGTTTGAGGAAATTTCGTACTGTGCGGGGGTGTTTGTTTTGTCAGAGTCATAGTTTAGGGGATTGTGAAAGGAAGGAACTATGCTGTTGTCATTGTGTATGTTGTATATTTCAACGCAGACTCGCTCTCGCTCCGAGCTTACCGCAGCGGTACTAAGCTCGAAAATACCTCGCTAAGTACCGGCGGCAAGCAAGGGTCTGCTTATGGAATATACAACATACACAATTCGAAACCAGCAAATATGGTGAATTTCACAATTACCTAAAACCATAACTTAGACGTTTGCGAAACTTCCTTTTGCAATACAGGAAATGTTCAATATAGACAAAATAAGGGCGACTTGCCACTGCTTCGGAGCCCGTTTTTGTCTATATTGAACATTTCCGTCACTTGCAGAAAGAATTTCTCAATCAGCTAACCATAACGGGAAGAAAGGAGCATGGTATAGTGGGAAAACTGCGGGAAAAATTTTATATCGTTGTTTTGGGATGCCTGCTCTTTCTGTCTGCCTGCGGTTCCCATGCAACGCCGGGCGGGGTGGCGGTTCGAGATACCGTGAAGCGGGGCTATGCGGAAGCTGACACTGGGGAAACGGAGACGAAAGTGTCGGATACGGAAACGTCGGATTCAAAATCGGATGACGGGGAATCTGTCGTATTTTATGAGTTTGGGCCGCTTCCTGAGTCCACAAGGCAGGGCTATGAGGAATATGCGGCCGTGTTACTTGAGGACGCGGAATTTTTTGATGCCGCGGTGCAGGAATACAGACATTTGAGCGACTATATGGTACCGTTTTTCAGGCACCGGCTGCTTAGTACGTCGGACTTCTGCCTTGCGGACATAGATAATGACGGAACGGAGGAAGTTTTTCTGCAGTACGACAGTCTGGATTCTTATCTGGTGTTTGACTATGAGGACGACACTGTATACGGCTACTGCTTCCATCAGCCTGAACTTCAAAGTCTGGATTTCTGTCTGAAAATTCATGAGGACGTCGGTCCCTACATAAACCTGTGGCCCGATGAAACTTTTTGCAAAATCCTTTTTTCCCATGGGGAATACAAACTGATACCCATACCCGAACCGGATTCAGAGAACGGTGAATACGCTGTATGGTATGCTTTTACAAAGGAAAACCTTCTGGAAGTATTCCGGCCCGACGAACTGGATGCGTATCTGGCAGAGCAGGAAGCGCTGGCGGCGGAATGGACAAAGGGCTGGGAGGAAGAAGGCGAGGCATGGGAAGCCTTTTACAGAGTTTTAAACGGTGATTTTTCCCTGATTGCGGATGTGGAAACCAGATACCGGCTTGCGAGCTGTTATTGGGAGGATATCAAAGAATTTGGCGCCTGTTCATGGAAATATGTTTTACTGGAGGACAAGTTTGGAAGGCAGAGCCTGTTTATGCAGTCCGGCGAAGTATACGACTTTGACTTCTCTGCACTGTTATATTATGACGACGGAGAACTGATATGCGCCGTTCTGGACATAGGGGATTACCATGATTTCTATGTCCCGCTTCGGGACGGGAAACTATTGTATATTTATGATTACTATAACACCTCAGAGGAATTTATCATACAGATAGACACTGACTTTGAATATGTGTGGGAAACGGAATATGAAACAATCCGGATTTATTATGAAATGTATGAAGAGCATGATGACCTAAATAGTCAATATCGCTATTTTGCCGAACACTACGATGTTATCTCGGGAATCGGCGAATACTATTTTGTGACAGAATCCAATTTCTTCACATATCCAAAAGAAGTAATATCCCAAAAAGAGCGGTGGGAAATTGAGAAGCTGTTCGACGAGTGGATTGTGCCGGACGGTGCATGGCGGACCTGCCCTGAAAAGACAGACGCTGTCCTGCTGAATCTAGAAGAGTTGTTTGTTGAACACACCGACCACCGATACCGGGATATCGTCGATTCTTTCTATGCAGACTTTGAAAAAGACGGCAAAGCTTCTGCATTTGCTTTTAACGGAAGCATTTATCATGACCCGGACAAATCCTATTCATGGCCCTTTATGGGCTTTAACGGTTCTGTCTGGTATGTGGATGCGGGGGGCTGCACCCTGTTGGAAGAAGAGATAGGAACGGACGGCTATGAACCGACCATTATTTCATATCAAGATGAATGTCATCTTCTCTACACAATGGACTATAAAGACGGACACTATCTGTCCGGTATGACGTCCTACATCTGGGCGGTACGGGACGGCGAACCCACACTGCTGTTTGAAACGCCGGGCTTCTGCAGGGTGGAGGACGGAAAACTGGTGTGCACAGATACCATCGAGGCGGCTGTTGAAGAGGATGACACCGCGGAAAAGCGTTACTTTTACTGGGATGCCGCTTCGGGAACTTATAAAGAAGGAAACTAAGGCAGCGGAAAAATCCTCCGCTGCCTGTTTGTACTACCACTCTTTAAAACTGATATTCAAATCTACATCGCCACCGATACCGTCAATCCTTCCCGTATCCGAATACTGCCATATGGCATATTCATAAGGGAAATACAAATCGGTGTCGTAGTAGGCAAACCATTTGTCCACATCTTCAAACTCTGCCATGTTAATCAGCACGCTCCACATTTCCATGTTGGCATAAATCATGGGGGTATAGCCTGCCTCCTTGATTCTGTCTAAGAAAATGTGCGCCATTCTGGTTCTATCTTCCACACTGAGCTGGTTCATGCGCCCGCTTGCCTCGCTCGTTTTTTCCACGTCGTACACAATCGGATAAGACACGTCATAGCCTGCTATGGCATCCAGCACCAAATCCGCTTCTTCAAGCGCCTCTTCGTCCGTGATTGCCTGTGAAAAGAAGTACACGCCGACCTTGAGGCCCGCCGCTGACGCGCCTTTTATATTGTCCTCAAACTTTTCATCCAGCACAAGCGTACCTTCCTGTCCCCAGCCTCTGATGCCGACACGGATAATGACGTACTCCACGCCCTGTGCCGCCACTTTGTTCCAGTCAATATTCCCCTGATAGCGGGACACATCGATGCCTTTGTGGGATATCACTTCGCCGTTTTCCACATACTGCAGTTCCCCTGTCTCCAGCACCTGCAGATTCTCCTGTAAGAGACTGTGCTGCTTTAAATCGTCGCGGATAGGCACAAAATGGAACCTGCCGTTGCTGACCACCACGATATGATTCGGATAGAAGGGACGCAGCGTAGCCACTGTCGAGGTTCCGCCTTCCAGACTCTCCAGTATCTGGTTCAGAATGGAATCGGATGTCTCTTCCCTTGCGCTCTGCTCCGCCTGTGCGACAGCCTCCGCCAGCATAAGGTTGACCTCTTCCTCCGAATACATCACCACGTCAATCTCCGCATTCGCTTCCACCGCTTCGTCCTTCTGCCGTATCTTATCATATATCAGCAGCGCCGCTACCACTACCACTGTCATCGCAGCCAGACAAGCCAGAATTGTCATTATGTAAAACGTAATTTCCTTTTTCTTTCGATTCATATGTCCTCATTTCTACCCTGTAGGTAATTGTATTATCTGTCGTGAATACAGTCTCATTATACCCTATAATCGGCACAATTGGAAAGTGGAAAGTAAAGGTTTTCAGAATATCTTAAGATATTAAGGCCGCAAGCCTTTTCACACCATCAGCTCCCCGCGCATACGCAGCAGGATTTTTTTCTCCATGCGGCTTACCTGCACCTGGCTGATTCCCATTTTTCCGGCGACCTCCGACTGGGTTTTGTCCTGAAAATAGCGCATCCGAATCAGCTCCTGCTCCTTCTCCGAAAGAGAATCCAAAAGCTGTTTTAAAAGCAGCCTGTTTAGCACCTGCTCTTTTTCATAATCTCCCGTGTTTTCCCCTGCTGCCATTTTCGCACCGCCAGCGCCGCCGGCCAGCTTGTCCACCAGAAAGATTTCGCTGCCGTCCGACTGATAGACTGATTTATAGATGGACTCCACTTCTGTCCCTGCCTCCAGCGCCTGCGCAATTTCTTCTGTGGTAAGCCCTGACTCTTCTGCCACCTCGAGAAGCATCGGCTCCCGTCCCAGCTTACCCGTCAGACGCTCCATCGCGGCTTTCGCCTTCATGCCGTTTTCCTTTAACGTCCTGCTTACCTTAATCATGCCGTCATCCCGCAGAAAGCGTTTGATTTCTCCCATTATCATAGGCACCGCATAAGTGGAAAACTTTACCTCAAAGGATAGATCAAACTTGTCTATCGCTTTTATCAGCCCAATGGTGCCTATCTGAAACAAATCCTCCGTGTCATACCCCCTGCCCGCGAACCGCTTTACAATGTGATGTACCAGCCCTAAATTGTTCTCTATCAGTATATCTCTTGCCTCTTTATCCCCTGCCTGTGATTTTGCGATTAATACTGATATTTCTTCCATTCCGCAGGTCTATTCCTCCCCCTGTATAAAGTTGCTGCACCCTAGCTTTTTCTGCATACGGACAATCGTTCCCACAAGTGGCTTCGACTCTACCTCCAAATCGTCCATAAACGCCTCCATAAAGGCAAAGCCCATACCCGAACGCTCCAGCTCCGGCTTGCTTGTATAAAGCGGCTCCATCGCTTTGTCCAGATCTTCAATGCCGATGCCCTTGTCCTCTATTTCAATATGCAGAACATCCCCTTCAATGCGGCAGCGGATATAGACCTTTCCTTCCTGCACCTTCACATGTACCGGCTTTACCTCGCCATGCCTGCCGTAGCCGTAGACATTTTCGTAACCGTGGATAATGGCGTTTGTGACCGCCTCCGATACCGCTGTCTTGACATCGGCAAGCTCCTCCACCGTCGGATTTAAAGGTGTGATAAACGCCGCCACCGCTACTCTGGCAAAACTTTCATTGGTAGATACCGCATCAAATTCCAGCGCCATTTCATTCTTCATACTGCCCCCTCCCTGTACCGCATCCATCTCTTTCTGTTTGATTTCTATCATCTGTCCTGAAACCCTCCTATTCCATAATCTCGATAATTTTATGCAAACCGGACATATGCAGAATCCGTTTTATCTGCCTGTCCGCATGAATGGCAAACACTTTCCCGCCAAAACACGCAATTTTCTTGTATCTTCCCATGATAATGCCAATGCCGGAAGAATCCATAAAGCGGGTATCCTCAAAATCAAATACCACATTGCTCACCTGCTCCCGCAAAATGTATCTGTCCGCATTTTCACTGATATAAGCAGACTTGTGATGGTCCACTTCCTCGGGAAGTTTTACGCAGAGGTAATTGTCAATCACTTTAAAATCGTCCATTTCCGTTCTCTCCTTTCAAAAGATTTTAAATAGGTGATTGCGAAATTGCTCCAACAAGTGACGGAAATGTTCAATATAGACAAAAACGGGCTCCGAAGCAGTGGCAAAGTCGCCCTTATTTTGTCTATATTGCCCATTTCCTGTGACTTACAAAGCGAAGTTTCGCAAACGTCCAGATTTCACGATAGGTAATTATGAGACTCTCGCCCGCCTATATACCAGTTCCGAATTGGACATGTTGTAGATTCCTAGATAACTGCGAAACTTCCATTCACCGGTTTCGAATTGTGCGCATGATATATTCCATAAGCAGACCTTTGCTTACCGTCGGTACTTAGCTGCCGTATTTTGGCAGCTTACGTACCGCTACGGTAAGCTCGGAGCGAGAGCGTGTCTGCGTTGGAATATATCATGGGTACAATGACAACAGCAAAATCACCATGCTTCGCAATTACCGGAATCAAAAAAGAGAGCCTATAGTCACTATAAACTCTCTTTCGTGTCTTATATATTCTCTTGTGTTTTCTTCACTGCCTATTTTAATTATTGTTCAATTCATTAATATAGTTTTGCGCTCTTGAGGCACGCTGGGTCCCGGGAAAACGCTCGATAACGATCTCGTAGACTTCTATTGCTTCTACTTTCATGCCGGCTCTTCTGTAGGCGTTGCCCAAAGTAAAGAGTGCATCGCCGTTTGTCTCGTCGTAATTGACTGCCTTGGTAAGGTCGGCAATGGCAGTCTCGTAATCTTCGTCATTGTACGCTGCATTGCCGGAAGCATAATAAACAGTCGAAAGCTCGGGACCTATCTTCACCAGCAGGTTATTGTACAAGCGCTGGAACGGCTCCGACATCGCCTTCATATCGCCCACATTGGCAGCAGCCTCGTCCAGATATTCCTCTGTTGCTGCGGCATCCGCACTCTCCAGATACTCGGAAGCTCCCTGCAGCAGAATATCGATGGTACGCAGCGTACCGTCCGTGCCCACATAGGCGTCAAGTTCCTCATGCAGCCTGCTGTTTTCACCCGTCATTTCATCTATGGTCTGCTGCATGGTAGCGATTGTCGCCGTCTTGACATCCATCTCATCGCCAATTGCGCGTATCTCGTCCTGTGCCTTGGTGCGCTCTCTGCCCACTGCCGCAGGCAGAATCAAAAAGAACATGGAAGCAATCCCCAGCACAAGTCCGATGCCCACATTAAACAGCGTGCTGATACCTGTATTTTTAGGCTCCTTAAAATTCTTAGGCTGAATGATAATCTCATTGTCACTCTGATACCTGACTGCATTTTCAGTCTTCTTTTTCTGTGAGCCTCTGCCCTGCTCGTCCGCGGCAAGCATGCTTTCTACTTCTCTCAAGTAGCGAAGCGTCTGCGTATTGTTAATGTCTATTTTGCAGCACTTGTCCAACTCACGCTTAGCGCGCTCCCACTGCTCGCTGTCGATGTAGAGCAGTGCCAGAAGCTGATGTGCCCGGACAAAACGCGGATTTAAGGACAGAACCTTTTTGAGCTGTATGATCGCCAGGTCCTTGCTTCCCTGATTGCAGTACACAAGTGCCTGATTGTACTTCTTGATGGTCTGGTTTATGGTGTCCAGCCTTGTCGCGTTGTTCTGTATCATGTCAATGTAGTCGTCCGCAATATTCTTCTGCGGGCGCAGATTCTTTGAGATGACCCACTCGCTCAACGCCGCGACAACCTCGCCCATCTCAAAAAAGACAAGTCCTAAGAGGTTACGCGCCTCCACATTGTTTTTATTAAATTTTAAACTCTGCCGCAAGCTTGAAACCGCACCGGTCAAATCACGGACGCCCGCCTTCTCCAGTCCCTCGTTGTAATACATGTTGGACACTGCCAGAATTCTCTTGTACAAAGCAACATCGGCACCGCAGGCGGTACAATAATCATATTCAGATAAACGGCAGCCGCATTTATAACAATTCATGCCCCTTACTCCTCATACTCGTATTCTTCTTCCTCACTGGTTTCCTTGAGCATTTTTACCAAAATGTCCGCCATATCCGTCATATCCTGATTATAGATCGCTTCCTCCGCATCCTCTACCTCCAGACTCGGATGAAACTTCTTTAATTCCTCTTCAAAGTTAATCATAATAACTCCTTTATCTCACCAACCAGATACAGGGAACCCGCAACATAAAGCGCCTCTTTGTCTTTCTTTTGGGAAAGCAGTGTCTTAAAAGCCTCCCCCGCCGATTCATAGCAGGTCACACTGCAGCCTGTATCACTAAATACATCCTCAAGTATACCCGTTTCCACCGCCCTTGTATTCCTGGGGCTGACCACGGAAATATCCGTAAACAGGCCGCTTGCGGCAATTTCCTCTGTCATAAATCTGTAATCCTTATCCTGCATAACGCCAAACAAAAGGCGCCGCCGCGCATATCCGTCCTGACTGACCGTCTCTAAAAGCGCCCTGATGCCATCGCTGTTGTGCGCCCCGTCCAAATATACTTCCGGCAGGATTTCCTCCATGCGTCCCGCCCAGAAAGCGTCGGCAATCCCCTGCCGCACAGCCTCCTCCGTAAGCTTCCCCTCTCCTAAAACCACCTCGAGAGTCCGAAGCGCAAGCGTCGCATTCTCCATCTGATAGAAGGCACTCGTGTTCAAACGAAGCCTAATACTATCATAATAAAGGGATTGATAAGAAAAATCAATGCTTTTATGATTAAAATTTAAGAAAATATAATCGTTTTTCGACACAGAAAAGGCAGGTATTTGCAGATTTTTCGCACATTTTGCCAAAACTGACGCCACCTGCGCATCTGTTTCCCAGTAAATAACCGGCGCGCCGGCCTGCATGATACCCGCCTTTTCCGCCGCTATCTCGGGAAGCGTGTTTCCCAGATATGCCGTGTGGTCCAGTCCCATATGCGTAATTACGGCAGCTTCTTTCTTTGTCACCGAATTAGTCGCATCCAGTCTGCCGCCAAGTCCCGTCTCCAAAATAATAAAATCCGGTTTCTTCTGCTCAAACCAGTACATGGCCATCAGATACACAAACTCAAAAAAGGAAGGGTGCAGCCTGGCTTCCTCCTGCGTATCGCCCGCCGCCTCTTCTTTTATGATTTCCCGTAGTTTTTCATAGGCGGATACAAATTCCTCCTCCTGTATCATCTCGCTGCCGATGCAGATTCTCTCGCGCATGGACACAAGGTGGGGCGAGGTAAACATTCCCACTCTGTAACCCGCCGCCATCAGCACGGCGCGCAGATAGGCACAAACAGAACCTTTTCCGTTTGTGCCTGCCACATGGATAATGCGGCTGCCCCGCCCCGCATAAATCCGGCGAAGCAGCCTCCCTGTATCCTCTAACGTATGCTTTTCCCCAAACTTTGGGATATTTAAAATGTAGCTTTCCGCTTCCGTATATGCGCTCATCAATCTGCCTTTCCGATTTCCTTAAGCTGACCGATACGAACCCGCACTTCCTTTAACATGCCGGTGTACTTCTCCAGCTTTTCCTTTTCCTCCTCAACCTTCTGCGCAGGCGCTTTGGAAAGGAAACGTTCGTTTTTCAGCATACCTTCCGCACGTGCCAGCTCGCCTTCCAGACGTTTCTCCTCCTTGGAAAGACGCTCGATTTCCTGTGCGATATCGACAAGCTCCGCAAACGGAATATAGAGGGTTGCACCCGCAATTACCACGGAAACTGCATCCTCTGAGATGCCTTCTTTATCTTCCTTGATGAATACCTCTGAAGCATAGGCAAGGGAAGCAAAAAACAGCGCGCCCTCCTCAAAAGCATTGCGGATACTCTCGTCCCCGCTGACTACATACACGGATGCCTTTCTGCCCTGTGCCACATTCATTTGTGCACGCACATTTCGAATACCGCGTACCGCTTCCTTAATCCTTCCGATATCTGTTTCTTCCTTTGCAAAACAGCGCTCCTCCTGATATACGGGCCACGAAGAAATCATAATGGATTCCTCCTCGGACTGCAGGGTACAGAAGATTTCCTCTGTGATAAAGGGCATATAAGGATGAAGCAGCTTTAACGCATCCAGAAGAACGGTCTTCAAGGTATAAAGCGCCGCGTTCTGACTTGCCGCATCGTCGGAATTGTAAAGGCGGGGCTTTACCATCTCAATATACCAGTCGCAGAATTCGTCCCAGATAAAGTCATATACCTTCTGCACCGCAATGCCGAGTTCAAAGCTCTCCATATTGTCGGTGACTTCCTTTACCAGACTGTTCAGCTTGCTCAGTATCCACTTGTCAACCGGCTCCAAGTCCCCTGCCGCGGGCGCATGGAGTGTCTTGCCCTCCATATTCATCATGATAAAGCGGGATGCATTCCACACCTTATTGGCAAAATTGCGAGAAGCCTCCACCCTCTCATAATAGAAACGCATGTCGTTGCCGGGTGCATTGCCGGTAATCAGGGTGAGACGCAGGGCGTCCGCACCGTATTTTTCAATAATTTCCAGCGGGTCAATGCCGTTCCCCAGCGATTTGGACATCTTTCTTCCCTGACTGTCGCGCACCAGTCCGTGGAAAAGCACCGTCTTAAAAGGCTTCTCCTTCATCTGCTCATAGCCGGAGAATATCATACGGATAACCCAGAAGAAAATAATATCGTAACCCGTCACCAGCACATCCGTAGGATAGAAATAAGCAAGGTCTTCGGTCTTTTCCGGCCATCCCAGCGTGGAAAAAGGCCAGAGCGCGGAAGAAAACCAAGTGTCCAACGTATCAGGATCCTGTGTAAAATGCGTTCCGCCGCATTTCGGACAGGTCTTTGGCATTTCAGGCGCCACCAAGACTTCTTTACAGTCGTCACAGTAATATGCCGGAATCCGATGTCCCCACCAGAGCTGACGGCTGATACACCAGTCCCTGATATTATCGGTCCAATTGAAATACGTCTTTTCCATGCGCTCCGGTATCAGTTTCACTTCACCGTTTTTCACTGCATCCACAGCAGGCTTTATCAGTTCATCCATTTTGACAAACCACTGCTCTTTTACCAGCGGCTCGATGGTGGTGCTGCAGCGGTCATGGGTTCCTACATTATGGGAATAGTCCTCTATTTTTACCAGAAGCCCCATCCCGTCCAGTTCTTTTACAATGGCCGCTCTTGCCGCATAGCGCTCCATGCCTGCAAAACGCCCGCCGTTTTCGTTGATGGTCGCGTCGTCGTTCATCACATTGACAATGGGCAGATTGTGCCGCTTGCCCACTTCAAAGTCGTTGGGGTCATGTGCCGGCGTAATCTTTACCACACCCGTACCAAATTCCATGTCAACATAGTCGTCGGCAACGATGGGCATCTCCCTGTTCATAATGGGAAGCATCACCTTTCTGCCGATTAAGTGCTGATAGCGGGCGTCGTCGGGATTGACTGCCACCGCCGTATCTCCCAGCATGGTTTCGGGACGTGTGGTCGCAAACTCCAGAAATTCCGTGGTGCTCACGCTGCCGTCCGCCTCGATAAGAGGATACTTGATGTGCCACAGATGCCCTGCCTGCTCCTCATATTCCACTTCCGCGTCGGAGATGGAGGTATTGCAGACCGGACACCAGTTGATGATGCGGGCGCCCTTGTAAATCCAGCCTTTTTCGTGCATCTTGCAGAACACTTCCGTAACTGCCTTATTGCAGCCCTCATCCATGGTAAAGCGCTCCCTGTCCCAGTCACAGGAAGAGCCAAGCTTTTTCAACTGGGAAATAATCCTGCCGCCGTACTCCTTCTTCCAGTCCCACGCGCGCTCTAAGAATTTCTCCCTGCCAAGGTCATGCTTGTCGATGCCCTCTTCTTTCAGCTTCTCTATGATTTTAACCTCGGTCGCAATACTGGCGTGATCCGTCCCGGGCTGCCAAAGGGCATTGTAGCCCTGCATCCGTTTAAACCGAATCAGGATATCCTGCATGGTATTGTCAAGCGCATGTCCCATATGAAGCTGTCCCGTGATATTTGGGGGCGGAATCACAATCGTAAAAGGCTTCTTCTCGTAATCCACCTCCGCATGAAAATACTTTTTGTCCATCCATTTCTGATACAGTCTGTCCTCTATGCCCTGCGGGTCATAGGTTTTTGCCAATTCTTTGCTCATAGGTCCTCCTTTTTTTGAAGCGTAAAAAAGCCCCTTGCCGATATTTACCGGCAAAGGGCGATTTCTCGCGGTACCACCTTTGTTCGCAGCCTGCGCTGCCTCAGCGACTTCCACTAAAGTCTCGTCCTGTAACGGGGACGGGGCGTGAGGACTTACTCCGCATACGCTTTCTGCCCTCCGGTTCCAAAACTACCTTCCATATCCCTTCCTTTGGACAGCCTCACAGCCGGCGTAAGCCGAGCCGTCCTCTCTGATAAGGGGTAATATGTACTCCTCTTTGTCACTACCTTTGTCATTTGATTTCTTTACACTATAATAGTATCACCGCATTTTGTCAAGAAAAAACTCACGTCTGCTGCCTTATTTTGCTGCGGGAGTTCCACACTTGGTGCAGAATGCGCCGCCGTTTAAAGAACTGCCGCAGTTTGCACATACATCAGCCGCCGGCTGTGCAGGTGCTGCAGGCTGTGCGGGTGCTACAGGCTGCATAGGCTGAACCGGCTGCTGCATAGGCTGTGCCGGCTGCATGGGCTGCTGGTAAACCGGCTGCTGCATTACAGTTATCTTGCCATATGCCCAGTTTGCAAACTTGTCTGCAAGAGGAACCCCTGCTTCTTTGCCTTTTGCTACCTTTACCAGTCCCATAATAGCAAATATCAGAATGATGAGTGCTATTATAGATTCTACAACACTTACGACGGTTCCCCAAACAGTTCCGACAATGGGAATTCTGTAGAAAAAGCTGAACAGACCGAAAAACGTACTGATAATACCGGATACAAACTGAAGGCAAATTGCCTGAATTACCTGTCTGCCTGCCCACTCATCCTTCTCTCCTACGATAACCACGCCTGCCAGTAAAATCAGCGCAGTCGAATACCCCAGAATTGCAAAAATAAATGCTGCTACTGCATAGAATGACAGCCTAATGCCAAATTTTCCTTTTTCCATCTGAAAAAAACCTCCTTAAAATTATCTTTCTTAAACTATGTAGTAAGCAATTTAAAATCTGCTCATTCTTTATTATATACTGCCTGTGGATTTTCGTCAATTTTTATTTACTTTGTCTTCGTCACAAACTGCAGGATTACGAAAGAAGGAATTTCCCCAAACACTATCCGTTTCTTGCCGTTTCCGCATTTTTGACCAACTAATAAATCCATAGATATCATTTACCAAAAATATTACAAAACAAATAACGACTGATAAATATGATATCTCGGAAAATGTTGCCAAAATCCATAAAACAATAAGTACTATATCATTTGCAGCATAAGCGATTGCAAAAAAAGCACTTCTCCTAAAAGTCAAATAAACTGCAAGGAAACTCGTTGTAACAGATAGAGTACTCAGTATTAAATTTGCCGTATGAAAAGCAGACAAAATATAATAAAATATAAACGTAACAATGAGTGTCAACAGTATCATAAAAATAATTTCTTTGCATTTCAAACGATTTACTTTGACTTCTGCTTTGTTTCCGTTATATGGATTTCTCAGCCATGAAACCAATGCAAAAACAGCCATTGGAGCAGTCATTCCCAAATATGTTATCATCTCGCCGTAATAAGAGAATGTAAAGGAAATGACGCCGTATAATATACTGAATATGACCATGAGAAATTGTCCGAATGGATTTCCTTTTGCATTAAAAATCAATGATGTTACACCAATCAAAGAAGCAGCAAAGGTCAAAAAATTTTCTCTGTCGAACATAAAAAAAGACGCATGAATCAAAGCAACCGACACACACCATAACGCAATCTCCCCTTTCGTAAAATAGCCACATAATGATTTCCATCTTTTTGACAACATATAAATACCTCCAAAATAAAATAAGCACTCACTTACACATCTTCAAAGACCTAACGATGTGTATCGAATGCTTTCGCTTTTCTACCCGGTGGCAGAGTAATTTTTATATGATTTTAATTGAGTATAACGAAGTATGACTAGGAAGTCAATAACTTGCATAAAATTTATTTTATATTGTGGTGTCACCAAAGCTGCCATCAGGTACAAAACCAACAGACATTCCTTGTTTCTTGTTCGGTATACTGCAAGAAACAAGGAAAACATATTTTAGACGTAGATTTCCACATTTTGAACGCAAAATGCTGCGCACTATTTACCGGGTATCCGAATTCTGCATCGGAAGACATGATTCTTTAGTTCCCTTTCACAATAACCGCCATACTCCTGCAAGACCCTGTCAATATTTTTTATTCCAAATCCATGCACAAAACTGTCCTCTTTTGTCGTGGCCCAGACACGTGTATCTCCGACCCTGTTTTCATCTGGTGCAGCATTCTCAAACATCAGCGACAGATTCCCTGCATCAAACATAATTTTTATATTGATAAACCGACTGTCCTTATCCACAACCCTCAAATTTGCGTCAATGGCATTGTCATATAAATTGCCAATCAGCACAGTTAAATCTCTGTCTGCTATCTTCAATTCAGGCGGCACTTCCATATCTGTATTGACTGCAATACCACTCATCTCAGCCAGCGCAGTCTTGCTTCCAATCAGCGCATCAACCGTAGAATTTCCTGAATGGAATGACTTTATAGCGCTTATCTCCCCTGCAATCTTCTCTACATATTCCCTGGCCTTTGTATATTCTCCAACCTGCATATAGCCGGATATTGTATGCAGATGATTGTTCATATCATGCTTTAAAGACAATATGCTTTGATACATATGATTCACTTCATCCTGGCTCCGCATTTGCAGCGCTGCCAATTGATTTTGTGCCTTTAGTTCTTCCTCCACATACTTCTCTTTCGCAAGAATTTCATCAAAAAGCAGAAATGCTAAGTTAACCGCCAATACCAGTAAACAGACAAGGCTGTTGGAATACAAAACTCCCTCATTCAGAATTGTTTCCTTTCCCAGAAGAATCCAAAGCAGAATAATACTGATGGAAGAGACAATCATGATTTTCCAGCTCCCGCGATGAACAATTGTGGATTTCGGAAACCGTTTCCATACGCACAAAATAATCTCCGACAGCAGTAATTGCTCTATTCTGGCAAGGATGCATGTAAAGACATAGAAAAAAAGCCATGCAGCTCCAGCTGTCTCTTCCATTTCAAATAAACCCAGGTTCATTCTCAATATATAATTAGTACTAATCGTTATAATACCTATGAATAAATAATTAACCAAAGCCCATGACACTGCAGCCCACCACTTCGCCCGACAGATATCAAAAGCATACAGGGTGAAAATAAGCACCTCTGGTACAAAGTCGGGAATCCACAGAAATACATATTCCCGAAGTGTAGAGAGCGCGGCTCCGGAAATGGAAAATATTATAAATGCAAGTATCTCCCTTTTTCCCTTTATTTTTTTACCGAAAATCCCCGCAGCAAAAAATAAGGATATCATCATCTCAAAAAAACTGATAAAGCTGTCAAATATTATCCTCTCCATATATTGCCCCTCTTGTTATAGTATTTCCTGGTTGAATAATTGCTCTTCAGAGATGCTCTCATTATACTATTTCTCTTGCCATTCCACAAATATTTCTTGACTTGGCCACTTACCATGGAATCTCTGGCACGGATGTAAAAAGGTAAGCCCAGTCCGTAAGATTGTTTTGTTTATAAAATGGATCAGAGATATGGCAGGGACACTACAATCATTCGGGCGCAAAAAACGGTATTCTATCCTTTTCTTCGCCCTTTGCTTTTGCTTTCATAACAGGCAGCACGATATCCTCATAAGGCAATTTCATAAAAGAAAAGCGGTTACTTAATGTTAGTAACCGCTAACTCATGCTAAATATACCCTGCTCCTATCCATTTGTCAATAATAATCTGGCCCATTTCAGCAAATTTTTACTTCGCCTTCAAACTTTTAATGGCTTCGCTTTTTCATATAGTAAACGAACTCACCATCTTTCTTATATTCGGTATAGCCCAGTTTTTGATAAAAAGCATTTGTACGAATATTCCAAACAGGCGTATCAAGGAATATTTCTTTTGCGTCAGGAAAAATTCTTTCAATTTCCTGCATGATAAATATGCCGTACCCTTTTCTGAAATATTCGGGATCTACAAATATTCTGCCTATATTGAGCTGCAATCCGTCCGCAAAAAGAATGGCGCCTCCTACAATCAGACCGTCCACTGATAATTTATATAAATGATTCGCCTTTGCCATCTTAATATGAAAACCTACTGACCTATATCCGGGCGGGCCTGTTTTTGAAGATGCTCCGACAGCAATGTCACTGTCAAATGCACGCTTGGAAATACTATTTATCACCAATATATCTGACGTACCGGCTTTTGTCAATTCCATCATTCGTGGATCTCCTGTTTTTATTTTGAGCCGCTTCAATTAAACTGCGAAAAAGCATCCACTTTCGTAACACCATCAACATGAATATAAACATCCATATATACAATTCCATTCTCTTCATATTCATGTTCAAAACAACTGATAATGTTATCCTGTTGTTTCTCTTTAAAATTATTTGCCTGCAGATATTCCATGATAATCTTATATGCATTATGGATTCTCTCAAAAGGCTGTACAAAAGGCTCTTTAATGGTAATCATTGCGTAATCGGCCTCTGCATTTTCTGCGTATTCCACGCCGGGGCATTCCGTTTCAAACCCTTCCGGCAAAATATACGCTGCCACATATCCGTGCATTCCGAATCTGTTTTGTTGTTCCTGTGATACAAAAGGAAAATCCCATCCTATCATTTTCGCGTTCGGATTTGAATCCTTAAGGCCGCTGTTCACAGCCCATTTCTCCATATATTCATTCACATCGCTCTCCGGATTCCAAGAAATCATGACATATCTCGCCATTCTAAACGGCGCTACCCTTTTAATTTGAACTTTTGAATAAATCTCTCCCTGGTCCGACAGATTTTCCCTCACAAGCGTATCAAGCCTGCACGCAAAAATATCACTGATTTCAACGAGCTTTGCAAGCTCCGGAACCACTTCGTCAGACTCCCACCTTGATACAGTCTGACGCGTCACTCCCATCTTTTCGGCAAATTGTTCCTGCGTATATTTTTTCTGTTTTCTCAAAAAACATATATTTGATCCTAAACTCATATATCTCATCTCCTTATGAAATTATCTTTTAACCATCCGGACAAGATATATTCTGTCACATCATGTGCAGCATGACAACCAACCGGCATGTGATCTTTTTCGGTTCTATGTAACGCATCATGTTACATGCGTTCTATTTTGTATAATCCCAGAGCAAAATATCCGGATCATCATTGACGCCATGCATATAAACGCCACTCGAATAGTCACTTGCATGTAAATCCATTATCTGAATAGAATAGAAGCCTAACTTTGATTCATCTTCATCTGATTTTTTATAATAGATAATGCGCATGCGATATGTTTTGCCGTCTACTTCAAAGTCAAAAGACGGGGTCAGCATATAGGTTATCTTACCATGATTCGACCAGCGTTCAAACGTATCAGATAATTCATAATCATCATTCCATCCCGGAAACTCTTCAATCAAACGGTCAATTTTTTCATCCAGATTGTCGATGCTGCTTTGTGCATAGGGAGAAAACTTATCCTTAATCGCCTGTGCATCCTTTCTTTCTATTGCATCAACCAGAAACGCAACCGTACTTTGTGCATCCGCATAAACCGGGTTTACTCTTTTCGGAACGGTACATCCTGTGATTCCCAAAACCATAATGCCACACATTAAAATAGTGAATATCTTTCTCGTCATAATGATTTCTCCATTTCAATAAATTTCAATTTGATAAACGAACACAGCTCCGTCTGGCATGGTTAAAAAAACTCAAATTGGCACTTTTTATCTGTCCAGTTCCATGTATAATAAGGAATTAATTCCAACAGACGCAAAAGAAAGGTGCGTGATTCACATGAATAAAAAAAATCCACTCTTACTGATAATCGGCATCCTCGTTTTACTTGCAGGCGCCATTCTCTGCTATACAACCTACCGAGGCTCCTACGCAGCCTCCAAAGAGCTTGGCACTGAACTGAATGAAGTGAAAGCAGAAATAAAGGATGCAAAAGCAAATCTCGAAGCCGCCTCTGACGCATATACAAAAACGTCTTTGGAGACCGGCTTGCGGGAACTAAACAACCTCAGTGAAACATTAAGCAAAGAAAAGCTTTCTCTGGAAAAGCCTTATTCCTACTCACTGATACTTCTTTTTTGCGGATTTCTGCTTACGATAGCGGGAATCGCCAGACTGTGCACCGGTTCCCGCAACAACGCAAAAAGAGATTTGACAAAGCTGGCGCAGGCAGGTCTGCTTGCAGCACTCTGCTATATCGGCTTTACCTTTTTCAAAATTGATATTCCGGTCGGAACCGAAAAGACTGCCTTCCACCTCGGCAATGTTTTCTGCGTGCTTGCTGCGCTGCTGCTTGGCGGCTTCTGGGGCGGACTGGCAGGCGCCGTTGGTATGACGGTAGGCGACTTGACTACCGCTTATGTCACCAGCGCCCCCAAAACCTTTTTCTTAAAGCTCTGCATCGGACTGATTGTCGGACTGGTCGCACACCATATTTGCAAGCTCGGACAGCAGACGGACAGAAAACGGATTGTCAGCATCACTGTACTTGCCTCTGCCTGCGGTATGGCGTTCAATGTCGTTGCAGACCCCATTGTCGGATATTTTTACAAAACCTATTTACTGGGAATTCCCCAGCAGATTGCCGGTGCGCTGGCAAAAATAGCAGCAGTCACCACGCTTGTCAACGCCATTGTAGCCGTTATCACCGCCTCCGTTTTTTATCTGGCGCTTCGTCCGGCGCTGAAGAAAGCCGGCTTTCTTACAATGGAAAAAAATGGCGCTGTCACTCTGAAAATGTAAGTTTTAAATTTCCCATAAAGCAGCTTAACTTATATTCGCTGTCTGCACCGTTGTTGATATCATCCTCGAACGCAACGCCCGTATGGGAACGGCTTCCTACTGTCATGTTGCCCGCGCTGCACTCTAAATCGTAATTATGATCCTTTTCCGAGCTGCCCGTGATATGGATGTCGGCATTACCCATGGCACATTCCACGTCCATATCACCCGGCACGCTGCCGGTAAAGCGCAGCTCTCCTGCTCCGATTTCAGCCTCAAATTTTCCGGAAACCATGGCATCTTTTATAATAACCTGACCTGCACCCAGTTCAATCTTAAGTTCTCTGGCAGTCACTTTTTCTGTCTGCAGTCTGCCCGCGCCAATTTCCATCTTTATGGTATCGGCGCTTAATGAGGCTATGTTAAAGTCCCCTGCTCCCATAGACGCCTTTACTTCATCAAATACAGTCCCCTCCGGAATCAGGATTTCTACCTTCGTATTGAAAGAATTGATTTGACCGGTCGTCGTCACGCACACATACAGCGTATCTCCGGAAACATATGCCTGCAGCTTTTTAATTGACTTGGCGGACACATGATACTCTGCATCGGGCGATATACCCAGCGTAACCTCACAGCCGCCCAGTTCAAGCTTCAGATTGCTGATATTTTCTGCCGAAAAACTATCTGACCATTTATCCTTGTTTTCTATCACATCATGGAAACTGTCGAACAGACTGTCTGAATCCGGGTCGTAAGTATTCCAGTTGTCGCCCCAGCTCCAGTCCTCCAGTTTTTCACCCCATTTTTCAAACCATTCGTCGGCCTCTCCCAGATGGCAGCCGTAGCAGTTGAAACCGCGCCAAAATGCACGTCTGATTCCTCTAAGACCGCCTCCGCAGCCGCCGGCCGTCAACAGTATCATACTAAGCGCCAGCATAACAGCAACAATAACAGCGCATGTTTTCATAAATTTTTTCATATCAGTTTCTCCCTCATTTTGTTATTTTTTTCCAAAGCCATGAAATGCCGCGGCAGATTGCCGGAAGCGCCCAGCCCAAAAGCCACACGGTAAACATGATACAAAGCATACCAATGGCAAGACACAAAAATGCTGCTCCTATCATCGCCATCCCCACAAAAGGCAGATGAGCGATAACTGCAAAGCCGGACACCAGTACGGCTATACCTGCTACAAAACATCCCAATCCTGCCACACCAAATCCTATCACCAGGCCAAAAAATCCAAAGAAACATGCCGCCAGCGCACCCAGCAGACTCCCCGCCACGCCGAGAAGCACAGGTGAGAAAATGATGCAGGCAATTACAATCAGCACAATCGCCCATGCCGGCATTTCCTCTTTCTCCGCAGAGGCCTTCGGCGGACTTTGGTAAAAGGTGTTTCCTTGATAAATAGTGCTCCCCTGATAACTCGTGCCGTTCTGGTAAGCCGCACCGCTATGCCATGCGCTGTTCTGCCCGTTCCCCGGGGTCGTGTCCCTGTAATCCATATTTGCCCTGAGACCGTCCTTAATATTATCGGCGACCTTTTCCGGAGATTCCAGTTCTTCTAAAACCTTCTGCTCGTTTTCCTCTCCCGCATCGCTGAAGTACTCTTCGTAGTAATTCAGCGCTTCCACTCTCTCATTTTCAGGAATGTTCAGAAGCAGGCGTTCCAACTCTCTCATAAACTCTGCTTTGGTCATATTCTTATTCCTCCCTCTAAAATTCCGGAAATCTTGCCGGAATATTGTCTCCACTCATTCACATACATCCTTAACTGCGCCATCCCTTTGTCCGTGATTCTGTAATAGCGTCTGTTTCTGCCCGCACATTCTCTGTCATATACTACCATACATTCATCCTTCTGCAGTCTCCTGAGTACCGGATACAGCGTGGATTCCGACAGTTCAATTACCTGCCGCACATCCTGCGTGATTTTATAACCATAGGTCCCCTCCGGTTCCTTGGACACAACTGCCAGCACGATTGCGTCGAGCAGTGCCGCACCTGTATTAAATACCATCCTCTGCCTCTCTTTCTTTTATAATATTGCTAAAAGTTATAATATTATATCTCGTATAATATGTTTCTGTGCTAATAATATATACCGTATAATATAGGTCTGTCAATAGCATTTAGAAAATCTTTCAAATTTCTTTAGATGCAGACAAAATCCGCCTCATAATCGGCAAAAAAGACAAACAAAAAGCGGCCGCGCCCACATAGGCGCCCTGCCGCTCAATTGTTTGCCCAATTTTGTCCTTGGTCACTAATATGAGGTTTCCATTTGCCTTTGCAGAAATGTACCCATGTGATAATACAGCCTAGTCCCCATCCAAACAAAGTATTCCACCAAATCATGCGATAGTCTATTGCCGGAATTTCCTGCAAGGTGTAAGTTGAAATGACACGAACTGCTAATGCGCTGGTCGCAACAAAGGTAGAATAGAGTGCATTGTTTGCTCCTTGAAACAGACCTAAAAGCGGAAAATAGGAAGCAAAAGGAATTAAACAAATTGCTACACACCTGACATGGGAAATACAATAATCGACAGCTTCTGAGCCTAATCCAAATGCAGCCACAATTGGCTTTGCAAAGACAAATATCACTGATAAAATACAGATAGAAATTATTTCGGAAATGATAACGGTATGCTTTGCGCCGGTCATAACCCTGTCAAGTCGTCCTGCGCCAATATTCTGCCCTGTATATGTGCTTTGTGTTGTCATTAACGCATTGGCTGGAAGCGTCATGTAAGTTTCTATTTTTTGTGCTACGGAAAAAGACGCTGTCATAGCTTCTCCATAACTGTTGACTGCCCGTTGAATAAAAATAAAGCCAATAGATACAATAAACTGTTGTAATGCCATAGGAAATCCCGCTTTTAATGTCTTTTTTGCTAATACCCATTCAAAAGTAAGCTCTTTCCATTTGAAGCGGAACAAAGGGTACTTTTTAATCATATAGATAAGACCCGCCACGCATGAAACAGCCTGTGCTATATCCGTGGCAACAGCGGCACCGACAACGCCCATTTGAAAGTTGTAAACAAATACAATATCAAGCACTATATTGATGACGCTTGCAATCAAAAGAAAATATAAGGTTGCTCTGCTATCTCCAATTCCACGAAGAATGGCTGCGATAATGTTGTAACCAAACTGAAACAGAAGTCCCAGTGCATAAATCTTGAAATAGGTATCTGCCATAGATAGCAGGCTTTTCGGTGTTGCCAGAATGTATTTCGAGGCAAAGCGGCTGATACATATACCAACCGCTGTTGCCACAATCCCCATACCGACCATAACAAAGAGAGAGGACAACGCCTGTCTGCGCATTTCCTGTTCTTTCCCTGCACCAAAAAGCTGCGCGATCAATACACAAGCCCCGGCAGAAAAACCGTTTGCCAAAGCCAGGAAAACCAATGTCAGAACACCGCAGGCACCAACGGCGGCCAATGAAGTTTCGCCGGCAAAATTACCTACAATGATTGTGTCCGCCGTATTATAAAATTGTTGAAGAAGCAATCCCATAAATACGGGAAACATGAAAGATAAAATTCCTTTCCACGGTGTCCCGTTTGTCAATGATTTTTCCATGTCCAATATCCCTTTTTATATTTTTTTATAAAGAAGCACCAAGTTGATACGCTGCTTCCGATTTACTTTTTCCAAGCACTTCGCCCCGGTTTTTCCAACCAAGATTACGCTCATAGGTACGATACCATGTGACAGCCTGTGAATAGTCAGAACCGTCAGCCGTCATTAAAAGTACGCTTTCTCTTGCAAATCTGCCATAACCAAGACATTCCAGTTCTGCATACAAACGGTCTGCTGCTGTTTTTAGTGTCCCGGTAATTGTCCAGAAGTAGACAGGGGAAGCAAATACCACCACATCACAATCTGCAAAAGCAGAATATATTTGCTCCATATCGTCTTTTTGTGTGCATGGGCTTTTGCTATCACGTCCGGCTTTTAGACAGCCTTTGCAGCTATGGATATTCATACTGTCTAAATAAAATTCCTGTATATGGTGCCCAGTACTGCAGGCACCCTTAGAAAATGACTGTATTAGTTTCCCGGTGCTTCCGTTTTTTCTGGCTGCTCCGTTCAAAATCATAATATTTTTCGCCATTATTTCCACCACCTTTCAATCATCATTTACCACCAGCCAAACAGGCTGCGTCCAACTTCCCGTTTTATTGTAGCGTAGAAATAATTGACACAGAAGATACCAAAATGTTAAAATAGCTTTTAGAAAATCTAAAAGCGAGATGATATTATGTATAGCAGAGAACTGACTACATTCATTTCAGTTGTAGAGCAGGGAAGTTTTTTGAAAGCGTCAAAAGAATTGTATATTACAGCTGCGTCAGTGATGAACCAGATTAACAAGTTGGAAGCAAATATTGGTGTAAAGTTGATTGAAAGAACCAGTCAGGGAACGCAGCTTACCGCCGCCGGGCGTTCCTTTTACAAGGACGCAAAAAAAATCATAAAGCAATCGGAACAGGCGATAGCCCGTACCCGCCAGATTGCTAAGAATGAAAAACAGGCAATTCGTATTGGAACATCTATTCTCCGTCCCTGTAAAATGCTGGTAGATTTGTGGTCGGAGATTGATGACGGTACGCTGCCTGTTGCTATTCGTATTGTACCTTTTGATGATAGTCCGACAAGTATGGAAAAAATGTTAGAAACGCTTGGCAAAGAAATAGATTGTTTTGTCGGTCCATGTGATTCCCTCACATGGAAAGAGAGATATAATATTCTTGAATTAAGGCAGGGGGAGTGTTGTATTGCTGTTCCACGAAAACATAGATTAGCGAAAAAAGACAAACTGCAATGGAGCGATTTGGACGGAGAAAATCTTATGCTTGTAAAACGAGGCGACTCTCCTATACTGAACAGATTACATGATGAAATCGAAGCGAAACACTCTAAAATCAGTATTTTGAATATACCACATTTTTATGACACAAATATATTCAATGAATGTGAACAGGCAGGGTGTATCATGGAAACATTGGATATTTGGAAAGACGTCCACCCGTCCATCGTTACCATCCCTATGGAATGGGAATACAAAATCCCTTATGGAATTGTATATGCAAAACAGCCGTCTGAACCAATGCAGGCATTTGTTAATATCATTCAAAAAAGATTAACCACGGAAGCAGCCAAGTCAAGGACGTAAACGCCGCTAAAGCGGTAAATCCTTGACTTGACTGTTTACCATAATAACTATGTTGTTTCAATTCTTTAGTGCAGCTTCATTCCTTTCACGCTTCACATTTCCAGAAAAACGCACTGTACGCCGGAAGCACACTGCCGCCTCCGAAATCATGCTCCTGTCCGGTAATCAAATCGACTGCCCTGCCGCAGCCCGCATCAAAATGAGCGGTGAAATCGCTGCTGTCGGCGTTAATCGCAACCAGAACCCTCTCCCCTTCTGTTTTTCTCTCAAAAATACACTGTCTGTTTGTCAGAACCACAGAGCGGAAAGCCCCGTAATTCAATGCATTGGAATGTTTCTTTGCCTGTGCCAGTTTTGCGATAAAATCAGTAAGGGAATTCCACTCCGGTGCGGCAAAGCACGGGCGGAGCATCTGATCCCCCTGTCCCTTCTCGCCAAGACACCCCCACTCGCTGCCGTAGTAAACGCAGGGAATACCGGGCATACCGAACATCAGCGCATATATCAGCGGCAGATGGTTTTTGTCGGAAAGTATGCTGGCAACCCTCGTCACGTCATGGTTATCCACAAAGGACAGCATGTGCTTTCCTTTGTATAAGGTCCAGTTCTCCGGTCCGAACTGTCTCAACAGGGAATGGTTTATCTCAAAGAGGTTCATGCTGTTGAAGCTGGAATACAGCCCCTTATAACACTCGTAATTTGTCGCTGAATGAAGCATGGAATCATTGACCAGCCTGTTATAGTCCCCGTGCAGCATCTCGCCCAGAAGGAAAAAGTCCTGCTTTCTGCCGTCACAATACCTTCTGAGACGTCTGATAAAGTCCTCATCAAGGCTGTATGCCACGTCCAGCCTGAGTCCGTCTATTCCGAACTCGTCAATCCAATAACCAACGCTGTCCAGAAGATAGTTGATGACCTCTTCATTGCGCAGATTCAGTTTTACAAGGTCGTAATGCCCTTCCCAGCCCTCGTACCACAATCCGTCATGGTAGGGCGAGTCACCGTCAAACGCTATCCTGTAAAACCAGCCTGTATAGCGGGAGCTTTCCCGATTGCGCACAACATCCAAAAAAGGTCCGAAGCCTCTTCCCACATGATTGAACACACCGTCCAGCACAACACGTATGCCATGCGCATGCAGTTTTTCACAGAGACTCTTAAAATCCGCATTGGTTCCAAGCCGTCTGTCTATCAGCCTGTAATCCCTCGTATTGTAACCATGCGTATCCGATTCAAATATCGGGGAAAAATATATCGCATTGATTCCCAGCTTTTCCATGTGCGGTATCCAGTCCGCCACCTTCAGTATCGGGGAAGCCCCTGTATTCTGCCCTTCACCGCCCGTGAAATCACCATTGTTTTCAAAGGGAACTCCGGTGAATCCCAGCGGATATATCTGATAAAATACACTTTCATCTGCCCACATTGTCATTTCCTCCTGGTATGTAATTACTTCGTCTTTCCTAAAGTATACTAAATTTTACAAAAGCTGTCTAAATCTTTCTGTTTTTTTCATTCACTTCCTGCCATAAACCGCACGCACATAATCCTCTTCATGGTTCAGCAGCTTCAAAATATCATACGGCTTGCCATCTCTCGATTCAATCTCTGCAATCTCATTGAGAAAATATCCGAAAACGCCTGCATATTTATTTTGCAGCTGTCCATTCTCCACAATCGGAAAATACAGGATATCCTTCTCGTCGCAGGGAACCGTTGAAAATCCTACTTTATGCTCAAACGGTAAGGCAAGAAACCTCTCCAATTCCCGGCTGCTCTCTATTTTCATTTCCACAAGAAGATTGTCATAGTTTAATCTCTGCTTTCTCTTCTCCCATATCCCGACAGCCGATTCAAAGTCCGTATAATGATTAAAGAACAGGGTGACATCGTCTATCCCAATGACAGGGTAGTTTCTCTTTAAATTGACTTCATACTTTTCTTCAATGAAGGACAGGGGCTGTTCCATATAATATTTGAAATTTTCCAGCAGCCGCAGGTAGTCATCAGCATCCAAAAATAGATTGATAAACGGAGAGCGGAATTCCAGTCCCAAGGAGTGGTAGGTTATGCCTCCCCAACAGCTATTGGAAATAATACTGACTCCGCTTTCCTTCACGGCAATCCATCTCTGCAGATCAAAGTACGGATGCTTAAAGATGTTTACCGGAATCACTTTCGACCTTGGTACCTGAAGCAGTTCAAGAAGTCGCATAATGACACTTCTTCCCGCTTGGTTCATATCAATAAGATAGTCATACTCCCTTAGCAGCAGCTCTTCTACTTTGATAACCTCTATCCCGTCTAACCGGCTTATCAAATGGTCCCCATTTAGAACGACCGCCTCTATCTGCATATTGCCTTTCAGCACTTCCATTTGCAAGTGCTTACAAAACATACCATATTCTGCGTACGAGCCCCATAAGATTACTTTTGTCATACTTGGCCTCCCTGTCCGTATAGATAATATTCTAACATATTACGGCTCTTTCGTTAATCACTTTTATCCATAATGATTTACATAATAGAATTGACTACTTCAGTTCTTTTTTGTTTCACTTCATCTTTTACTTGAACCAAAAATGGATTGAATGTCGATTTTTAAAGGGAGTTTTTAAAAGAAATCCCCAATTTCCACATAGTTATCCACAATAACACAAGTGTCACTTTTTTTACTTTAAGCGTCAAATTTCCAAAAACAGCCGTCATAATCCGAATTTATGTTCTGTTTTTCTTAGAGCCACGAATTCCAGAACCACTCAACCCGCTTTGCAATGGTATCCACCGTCACCACCTCAACATTTTCCCATTCCCGCGGGAAAAGCTGCCTGTATGTATATTGCAGAAAGCGCTCGTCGAGGAGGGCAATCACCCCCACGTCCTCCGACGTCCTGATAACCCGCCCTGCCGCCTGCAGAACTTTGTTCATCCCTGGGAAGCGGTAGGCATAGTCAAAACCGTTCTCGCCCCGCTCATCAAAAAAGTGTTTTAGAAGCTCTCTTTCACTACATACCTGCGGCAGTCCGGTTCCCACTATCATAACCCCGATGAGACTGTCGTGCTTTAAATCGATGCCTTCGCTGAAAATGCCACCCATCACACAGAAGCCTATCAGGTTCTTACAGACGTCTTCCGTTTCTATTTCCATTTCGATTGCGCTGAAGTCACAGTCCGCATTCCCTTCAAATTTTGCAAGAAAAGCCTCCCTTGCAGCCTCATTCATGGAGCCGTCCTGCACAATACATTCCGTTTCCTCATCCAGAAAATTTCCACTGTAACACTCATACACCTGCGCAAGGAAGTAATAGGAGGGAAAAAATACCATGTAGTTGCCATGCCGCTTCCCCACAATCTCATGAATATACTGTGCTATCCTGTAAAATTCCGAGGAAGAACGCCTTGTATACTTGCTGGTCACATCACTGCCCACATACAAAGCTCTTTTATCCGGCTGAAAGACAGATTTGGCATATACTTCATAATCCTCCGGCGTTCCCCCCAAAAGCTTTTTGTAATACTGTATGGGAAGCAGCGTCGCAGAAAACAAAATCGTGCTTCTGCCCCTCGCCATACATTCCTGCAGATTGACAGAAGGGTTTACACAAAACAGCTTTAACAGAAAACTTTCATGAAATTTTCCGAAAGTGTTTCCTGCAAAATTTTCCTCCCCGCACATCTGTGTATAAGTGACATAATTGTCATCTACCCGTTCATAAATATCTAAGAAATGTGAGATTTCAAAGAAAAAATCCAGTATTTTCTTCCTGATTGGATTGTCATCACTCTCGTCAAGGTACTTGTCCATCGTATCATGCAGTCTGATTAAAGCTTGTACAAAACCGTCAATCGTCTCCACCACCTTGATATCCTCGCACTCCCGTTTCATAGCCAGAAGCTCTTTATTACACTTCTCCAGTTGTCTTTCCAGCTTTGGTGCAAACTCATAAATACGGCCGCCATGGTATCCGGTGCCGGTGACACGCAGTTCACCGTTATTGACCAGCTCAGTACTGCTCTGCTGATACGCCTCTTCGCCGGATATCGACGCCGGAAGCAGCTTCCTTTCCCCTTTCTGCTCCCGTACCTCCTTGATTTCCCGCTTCAGCTCTAAAAAGGCTTCTTTATAGAGAGACGCACTGTACATTTCCCTGCCGCGCTCTAACAGGTTATGCGCCTCATCCACCAGAAAGGCGTAACTCCCTGAAGCGCCTTCTCCAAAGAAACGTTTCAGATACACATGCGGGTCAAACAAATAATTGTAGTCGCCAATCACGCCGTCTGCAAACAAACTCATATCCAGGCAAAATTCGAAGGGACAGACTCTGTGCTTCCGGGCATATTCCTCAATCACTTCCCTGCTAAAACTGCTTTCATGCGTTAGCAAATCATAGACTGCATCGTTTATTCTGTCATAATGTCCTTTGGCATAACTGCAGTATTCGGGGTTACACTCGGTCTCCTCCATAAAGCATGTCTTTTCCTTTGCCGTGAGAATCACGCTTTTGAACTGAAGGCCGCGCTCTCTGAGCAGAGAAAATGTATTTTCGGCAACCGTCCTTGTAATCGTCTTGGCAGTCAGATAAAATATTTTATCCACCATGCCGCTTCCCACAGCCTTCACCGTGGGAAAAATAGTCGAAATTGTCTTGCCCACCCCGGTGGGCGCCTCGATAAAAAGCTTCTTCTTATGGTAAATCGTCTGGTAGACATAAGCCGCCAAATCCTTCTGCCCCTCCCTGTAGGCAAAGGGGAAAGAAAGCTCTTTTATGGATTCCTGCCTTTTCTGCTTCCATTCATATTCGTAATCAGCCCATTTCCGATACTGGGAAAGCAATGTAAAAAACCATTCCCTTAGCCATTCGGTCGTATGCTCTTCATAAAAATACTGCAGTTCCTCCGTGTCCACATTGCAATAGGTCATCCGAATTCTCATGTCTTGTATATCGTTCTGCAGACCGTAAATCGCAGCATAAACCCTTGCCTGTGCCAGATGCACAGGCACAGGCTCTTTCATCTTAGATACGTCTTTCCAGGTTGTCTTTATCTCGTCTACCGTTACCTCACCTGACTGTGCAGTAATAATGCCGTCCGCCCTGCCCTCCACCACAATCGGGTAATGCTCCGTTTCATAGACATACCGCAGAAAAACCTCCGGCTGATAATCTGCACCCATTCTTTTCTGAATCAGCCTGTGCAGCCGGCTTCCCTCCTGCATGGCATTGTCCGCTGCGCCGGATCTTCTATTGTCGATATCCCCGCTGCGCAATATAAATTCAACCAGATTTCTTACCGATATCCGTACTTCCATCTCTGCTCCCATTTGCGTGCTTTGACACGCCTTCTTCCCGTCATGCCGCTTGGCGGCATACAGGATATATGAAAAAAACTCCCTGTTAAGATAGTACGCTATCTTTAACCGGGAGTCAATTTCCGCCTTGTGGCTTTTGCCGAAAATTTCAGCTTCCTACATCCTGCATTAGCAGGCAAGAGCATAGTTTTTCAGCATCTCTTCGAATTCTGCATTGTGTCCGCTGTAATGAACTGTCAAATCCTGTGAGAAATCCAGTCCATACACTCCAAGAAATGATTTTGCATCTACTGCATATCTATTATAAGCAATGTCGATGTCAAAATCACATTTGGAAGCTACGGCTACAAAATGCTGCACTTCATTCGGGGTTAATCTGATTTTTCTTGTCATATCGCTTTGCCTTCCTTTCTATTTGTCCCTTTCGCTTTTTCGTCGGGATTTTCTACGGCGTCTTTCCGCCGTTGTTAATACGATTATACTCGATTTTATCTAAAAGTAAAGCGTTTTTTTGACCTCAAAAAACGATAGATTTTTGTGATTTTTCCCAAGTGCTCCCGCTTTATAGCATGTTGCGCATTGCACTACCACAAATTGCCGTCTCATTAGTAGTATTGCACAATATTTTGTTTTATACCCCAAAATGGCCCAAAAATATTTGGCTATTTTTCAGCAAATTCAACCATGTAATTTCTAAAGCGCAGGGGAAGCATATGTTGTTGTAATTTTAGGTTCTTTCTGCCCTCAATACTAATCTTATGACAGAAATGGCGAAACAGTTCCTGATAATATTCCTCCTCTGCCGTCATCTTAAGTCCCTCATCCCCCGTCAAAGGCGGCGTATCCTGCCCGCTCATCAGAAACCACTCCTTTCCGGCAGGATGTATGGCATACAGTTTTCTGTTTTCGTCGCAGATTACAAAATTTTCCATCGGCAGCCTGTCCGCAAAGTGAACCGTGAGCATGGGCAGTACATTGTCCTTTGGTCCAATGACTGCATAGAGCATGCCTCCCTCCAATTCGGAAAAACGCAGAAATTCCTGCATGCGGTGCAGTTCATTGCCTGCGCCGCGGCTCAGTTCCAGCGTCCTGCGCACATTGTCGTCCGCCAGATGGTCCAGGATGCTTCCCCGACATCTGCCGGAAAGTCCCCAGACTACCGTTTTATAAATCGCCTGCGCCTTGTCCGGCGCTGCTGATGCCGCCGCCAGGCAGAGCGCGAAATAATCCTTTTCCCCAAAGCGGCTGCGCAGCGTGCGGATTACCTTTTCCGTCTTGACGCCGTCAGATACCACTGTCCGATACGTGGCAAAGAGCAGCATGTCTCCTTCGCCCATTATCTGCAGAACTATGCCATCATGCGGTTTTTTCAGCGCATATGCTTCATAGATTCCGGTAAAAATCCCCTCCAGACTGTCTTCACAGAGCAGTACGATATTTTCTTCCTCAGTCATCGCTGCACCCTCCTTAAAGCTGACCAAACGCCACTTTGCCATTATCCGCCGCCGTTGGATTCGCCCCCAAAACCGTATCGTCAAACAGCGACAACTGCCGGTAACTCATTCCGTCCGAAGCAAACTGCTGCCGGTTCTTTACATCCGCAGTCAGGTTCCTCACGATATAATCCTCCTCCAGCTTTGTCCGGTACATCATCTTTCCGTTGCAGGTAATAAAATACAGCGCCCTCTTTAAAACCACGCCTATTTTTTTCAAGGAAGAAAAATCAAGGCTGGCCGTCCGCCTTGCGTTGACAATGCGCATGGCGCTCTTAACGCCGATCCCCGGAACCCTGACTATCATCTCATACGGCGCCCTGTTGATCTCCACAGGAAACTGCTCCAAATGCCTTACCGCCCAGTCCTCCTTCGGGTCCAGCATAACATTAAAGAATGGCCGTTTCTCACTCAACAGTTCTTCCGCCTTGAATCCATAAAAACGCAGCAGCCAGTCCGCCTGATAGAGCCTGTGCTCCCTTAAAAGGGGCGGTCCGCCCGGCAGCGCCGGCAGCGCCTTGTCCTCATTGACCCTGACAAACGCCGAATAAAACACCCTCTTTAAGGAAAACTTCTGATACAGGCTCTCCGCCACATTCATAATCTGAAAATCACTCTCCGGCGTCGCACCGATAATCATCTGCGTGGACTGCCCGCCTCCCACAAAGCGGGGCGCATTGCGGTACAGCACCAGTTCGTTCTTATTCTCCGTAATCCCGTTCTGTATCTGCCGCATAGGGGCAAGAATGGTCTTTCTGTGCTTGTTGGGCGCAAGATTTTTCAGACCTTCCGCCGTCGGCAGCTCCAGATTGACACTCATCCTGTCCGCAAGATACCCCGTCAGTTGGATCAGGCGGGGATCCGCCCCCGGTATCGCCTTGACATGCACATAGCCGTTGAACCGGCAGCGATTGCGCAGAATCCAGATGGTCCGGTATATCAGTTCCATGGTATAGTTGGGATTCTGAATGATGCCGGAGCTCAAAAACAACCCCTCGATATAATTTCGCCGATAAAACTGCATGGTCAGATCACATACCTCTTCCGGCGTAAAAGTCGCCCTCGGGATATCGTTTGATTTGCGGTTCAGACAGTATTTGCAGTCATAAATACATTCATTTGTCAAAAGAATCTTTAACAGGGAAATACACCTGCCGTCAGCGCTGAAGCTATGGCAGATACCCGCCGCGACACAGTTTCCCATATCCCGTCCGTTTCCTTTTCTGTCCACGCCGCTGGAGGTGCACGCCACGTCATACTTGGCAGCATCGCTCAAAATTCCCAGCTTATCCATCACTGTCATTCCACCTGCAGCCAAATACTCCATAACAACCTCGCTCCTCTTAATCCAAACATTTGTTCCTCGTTTTTTAATACTAACATAGTTCTCTTCCTATTGCAAGCATTTTTAGAACAAATGTTCCGTAAAATGTTTTCGGCAGATTCATGCAAAACTCTTCCACAAATCAAAAAAATGCTTGCAATAAGCATAAAAAAGGGGTTAAATAGAATAGGTATTTTTTATCTGGAAATGAGTGCAATTCCGTAGGACTGTCCGACGGTATGCATGGAAGGAAAGGAAACTATGAGCGAACTAAAACTGCCAAAGGGCTATCAGTCGGAATTAAACCTGTACGACACCCAGATAGCCATCAAAACCGTAAAGGACTTTTTTCAGACGCTTCTTGCAGAAAGACTGCATCTGCTCCGTGTGTCGGCGCCCCTCTTTGTGGATCCGGCTTCCGGCATGAACGACAACCTGAACGGCGTGGAACGCCCTGTCACTTTTGACATCAAGGAGCAAAACGGGAAGGAAGCTGAAATTGTCCATTCCCTCGCCAAGTGGAAACGCTTTGCGCTTAAGAAATATGGCTTTCATGTCGGGGAAGGCCTTTATACAGACATGAGTGCCATCAGGCGTGACGAGGTTGTCGATAATATACATTCCATCTATGTCGATCAATGGGACTGGGAAAAAATCATTGAAAAAGAGGACCGCAATGTCGATACGCTTAAGAGTGTAGTGCGCACGGTATACAAGGTCTTACGGAAAACAGAAAAATATATGTCCATTCATTATGATTATATTGAAGAAATCCTGCCCCATGATATTTTCTTCATCACGTCGCAGGAGCTTGAGGATATGTTCCCCAACTACACACCAAAGGAGCGGGAATACTACATATCCAAGGCAAAAGGCGCCGTATGCATTATGCAGATTGGCGGTCCCTTAGAATCCGGCGAGCGTCACGACGGCAGAGCGCCGGACTATGACGACTGGAGTTTGAATGCGGATATCATTGTGTACTATCCCGTGCTGGATATTGCACTGGAGCTTTCCTCCATGGGCATCCGTGTGGACAAAGCCGCACTGCTTTCACAGCTTGACATCGCCGGCTGTCCCGAGCGCGCCGACCTTCCGTTCCAGAAGGCAATTTTGAACGAAGAACTTCCCTATACCATTGGCGGCGGCATCGGGCAGTCCCGTATCTGCATGTTCTTCCTTCGGAAAGCGCATATCGGCGAGGTACAGTGCTCCCTCTGGCCGGAAGAAGCCATGCAGGAAGCAGAAAAAGCGGGTCTGCAGCTCTTATAAACTTGTCATATAGACCAAAACAGTCAAAGGGCGGGATTCCGCCCTTTTTACTATCGTTTCATAGCGTGTTTTTATACTCTGTCCCCCACTCCTTCATCGCGTCTAAGATTGGGCGCATGGACTCTCCCAGTTCGCTTAATGCATATTCCACGTGAGGCGGCACTTCAGGATAAACCGTTCTCGTGATAATGCCATCTTCTTCCATGGTACGCAGAGAATCCGTCAATACCTTCTGGCTGATTCCGTCTAAGTCTTTCTTCAATTCATTAAAACGCCATGGACGGACAAGAAGATTCCGAATAATTAATAACTTCCATTTACTTCCAATCACGGACACTGTGGTAGCAACAGGACATTCCGGCAATTCGTCTTTGGTTTTCATGGGACACTTCCTTTCAAAGCTTGTTTTTCATACTTACATTCTCATTATAGTGCAACATTCCAAAAAAAACAATGTGACGGGCATAGGCACCTTTTTGTAACTATCTAATAAAAAAGTGCGTACTTCTTTCCCTGTCACACCCTTGCTACAATATAATTGTCAAAAAACAAGACGGAAAACAAGGAGGAAAATTCCTCTGCTCCTGCAATGGCAGTCGCATTTTCCTTCGGAAAACAAGGAGGAATGGATTATGGCTTTATCAAATGTTGCTGAATTTGCCGGAAACGCAAGTGCCTGCGGTGCTGCCGGACCTGAGGAAAAACCCAGTGCCTGTGGCGCAGCTTCACCTGAGGAAAAACCCAGCGCCTGTGGCGCAGCCTCACCCGAGGAAAAACCCAGCGCCTGCGGTGCTGCCGCGCCGGAAGAAAAGCCGAGCGCTTGCGGAAGCGCCTGTGGAGCCGGAGATAAGTAACAGATCTGCGTTATACTGCAACAGCGTAATCCGGAGCCGGCACGGATCTTTACATTTGTCCGGCTTCGGATTATAGCCCACCCTTTGAAAGGATGAGGATAACCATTTATGAAACCATACTTCGCTTTTCAATGGCATATCACGGATGATTGTGACCAAAGATGCAAACACTGCTACATTTTCTCGGAAGGAAAATGCAGCGAGCTTGTATCCATGAGCCGGCATGACATGGAAAAAGTTCTTTCTAACATAGAGAATATGTGCGAGCAGCTAAACCGCACCCCTTATTTTTACATCACAGGCGGCGACCCTCTTTTGCACCCTGATTTCTGGGAACTGATGGAACTGATTAAACAAAAAGGCTATAAGTTTACGATCATGGGAAATCCCTTTCATTTAACAGACGAAGTTTGCCGCAGGTTAAAAGCGCATGGCTGTGAAAAATATCAGATGTCCCTTGACGGCATGCGGGATACCCATGATTACTTTAGGAAGCCGGGGTCTTTTGATTGTACCTTGGAAAAAATAGCGATTATCAGAAATGCAGGTATCAAATGTGCAATTATGTCTACCGTATCAGGAACCAATATAGAAGAAATACCGGATGTCGTTGATTTGGTCGTAAAACATCAAGCAGATATCTTTGCTTTTGGAAGATACTGCCCTACCAGTGGAGAAAAAACTACAGGAATTGAACCCCTTACCTATCGTGACTTTCTGGATAAACTATGGCACAAATACGAAGCATACAAAGAGCAGGGAGTAAACACTTACTTCAATCTGAAAGACCATTTGTGGACGCTTTACCTCTACGAAAAGGGACTCTTCAAAATTCCGGAATATGCAAAAAAAGACATGGTATATGAAGGCTGCCACTGCGCTATCTGCCACATGACAATCCTGCCAAATGGAGATGTATACGCCTGCCGCAGATTTGAAAGCAAAATCGGGAATGTGTTTGAAGAACTGCTTTATGATATATTTATTACAAAAGAAGAAATCTATCGTGACTATGAAAAATTTGAAAAATGCAATAAATGTGAACTCAGGGGATTTTGCAGGGGCTGTCCTGCCGTAACCTATGGAACAAGCGGAAGTTTTTATGGGACGGACCCGCAGTGTTGGAAAGTAGTAGAGTAAGTGATAGAATAGAATGGAAGGAAATGCTTGTAATGACAAACGAAGTGTTAGAAAATATAATGACAAGAAGAACAATCCGCCGCTTTCGGGAGGAGCAGGTTGGTGAAGAGGAATTACAGGCAGTGTTGGATGCAGGCCTGTATGCTCCCAGTGCCGGAGGAAGACAGGGCGTGTTGTTTGTGGTATCGCAGAATAAGGCAGTCAATGAGAAATTGGGAAGGATCAAACGGAACAATTCTACGGTAAAGATGTCAACGGACACCGCATACATTTCCAAGGAACAGCCCAGCATTGCCGATGATCCTGATATTTTTAACGCTTTTTATGATGCACCCACGGTCATTACATTGTTTGTCCCCAAAAATTTTCTGTTCGGACCTTACGATGCCAGTGCCGCGGCTGAAAATATGCTGCTTGCCGCACATTCCATCGGTTTGGGCGGGTGCTATATCGGCTCCGCATGGGAATCTTTTGCTGATCCTTTCGGGCAAGAAGTTTTGCGGGAGTGGAAGGTCAGAACAGATTACTATGCCGCCCTCCATGTCCTGTTAGGCTATCCGAAAGACGAGCAGGCGCCGATGGCCAGAGCAAGGAAGGAAGGACGGATCATCAGAATTAACTGACAGACCGGAAGGAGGAGTGAAAATGGATTTACAGACTTGTCTGCAAAAACTGCAATATGTAGGTGTATTAAATTTTGCAACTGTGGATGAAGACGGAGCGCCACAGATACGTAATATCAGTGCCATACATTATGAAGAGGATGGATTCTATTTTTTCACTGCCAGGGGAAAAGATTTTTGTAAACAATTACTTGGCGATGGGCGGATTCAAGTGCTTGGATATACCAAATACAAAGAGATGATCCGGCTGTCCGGCAAAGCTTATCCTGTGGAAGCTGACATGCAGGAAAAATGGATCGATACCATATTTGCGGAACAGCCTTACCTTACAAATGTATATCCCGGCGATACAAGAAAAATCGGTATTGTATTTGCCGTCAAAGATGCGACCGTCGAATATTTTAATCTTGGTGTGAATCCTATTTTCAGAGAAACCTATACAATGGGCAATGCACAAAAGTCAGAAAAAGGTTATTATATAACGGAGCAATGTATCGGCTGCGGCACCTGTCAACAAAACTGTCCGCAGAAATGTATCAAAGAAGGGCATCCATACTATATAGAACAAAGCCATTGTCTACATTGTGGAAGTTGTATGGAGCATTGTCCGGTACAAGCGGTCATATCAAGAAAAGGGTGATGAATATGTTATTTATGCAATCTAAAAAACAAAACACAATGGGCATGACAAATGAAATATCAGCTCTATGTCAAGCACTGGAACGATCGGAGGCTGTAATTATCGGCGCAGGCGCCGGACTCTCCACCGCCGCCGGTTTTGTCTATAGCGGAGAGCGCTTTCGCACCTATTTCAGCGATTTTGCAGACAACTATCACTTCAAAAATATGTATGCAGGCGGTTTCTATCCATATGACACCTTAAACGAGCATTGGGCATATTGGAGCCGGTATATCTATATCAACCGCTATATGGATATTCCCACCCCACTGTATCAGACGCTTTACAAACTGGTCATGGATAAGGATTATTTTGTCATCACAACGAATGTTGACCACTGTTTCCAGAAAGCCGGTTTTGATAAAAAAAGACTCTATTATACACAGGGCGATTACGGACTGTTTCAGTGCAGTGAACCATGCCACGAAAAAACATATGACAACGCCGAGACCATCCGTAAAATGGTAACGGCACAGGGCTACCAAATCGAAGCAGATAATCTATACCTGCCTGCAGACGTTACTGCTAAAATGTCCGTGCCCGATGAGTTGATACCTTACTGCCCAAAATGCGGAAAGCCCATGAGTATGAACCTTCGTGCAGACGATACTTTTGTACAGGACGAAGGATGGTATCAGGCAGCAGAACGATACAGGTTATTTTTGCAAAAGCATGAAGCTGCAAAGGTGCTCTTCTTAGAATTGGGCGTTGGCTATAATACCCCCGGCATCATCAAATATCCCTTCTGGCAGATGACTGCCGAAAACCGGGAAGCAGTCTATGCGTGCATCAATTACGGCGAGGCAGCCTGCCCGCCTGAAATAAGCGGGCAGTCTATCTGCATCAATGGAGATATCGGAAAAGTTTTTCAGCGGTTGACCAAGTATTCATCTTAGGATAAAATAAAGTAACTAACTTAGCCTAAAAGGAATGGTGCGCGATAACATGATACTCAATACAGGCAGTCGGACCGACATACCCGCCTATTACAGCGACTGGTTCTACAATCGCATAGAGGCGGGTTATGTGTTGGTTCGCAATCCCTACTACCCTTCACAGATAACCAAATACCTACTCTCCCCAGACGTAATCGACGTCATGGTTTTTTGCACCAAAAATCCCTCCCCCATGCTGGACAGGCTTTCTCTTCTATCCGCATTTGACACCTTCTGGTTTGTGACCATTACCCCCTACGGAACGGAAATTGAACCGCACGTGCCGCCCAAAGAACAGGTCATAGCTTCTTTCAGGCAGCTCTCTGAAGTCATTGGAAGCAGCCGGATAAGCTGGCGGTATGACCCTGTTTTGATTACGGATACGTATTCCATTGCGCATCATATTGAACAATTTCACCTGATGGCGGAAGCGCTTTCCGGATATACTACTCAGTGTGTGGTAAGTTTTATCGACCTTTACGAAAAGACAAAACGAAATTTTCGTGGAATCCGAAGTGTCACAAGCGAAGAGCAGGAGATTCTGATAGAAGCATTCTCCAACATTGCAAAGAAAAACGGTTTGCAGATACATTTATGCTGTGAAAATGCAAGTCTTGTCAGAGAAAATGTAGACGCGGACGGCTGTATGTCAAAAGCTGTACTTGAAAAGGCATTGGGCTGCAAACTGAATGTGCCGAAAAAGAAAACGGCGCGGAGCGAATGTTCCTGCCTGCTCGGGGCAGACATCGGCGCATACAATACCTGTGGGCACGGCTGCTTATACTGTTACGCCAACTATGATATGGAAACCGTCGCCAAAAACAGGAAACTGCACAACGCCTCATCACCGCTTCTGATTGGGGAGTTGTCCGAACAGGATGTGGTAAAATCAGCAGAACAAAAGTCATGGAAAAACGGACAGTTGGACATTTTTGATTTATTACCTATCGTCTAATCGATTACGTTCTTAACTCCCATGATGGTGCTGTAATCCGCATTGCTGATGATAACGCCTTTTCTGGAGTTGGCAGCATGGATAATCTGCCCGTCTCCTATATAAAGCCCCACATGGGTGCAGCTCCGTCCGCCGTTGGAGGAGTAACAGATAATATCGCCGGGCTGGATTTCGCTGTAGTCGATGCCTCTGCCTGCCGAGGAAAGCTGTCCGGACGGGGTTCTGCTGATAGAATAACCAAAATCTGCATAAATAAAACAGGTGAAGCCTGAGCAGTCCGTCCCGCTGTCCAGGCTTTTTCCGCCGTGCACATAGACATTCCCCAGATACTGCATGGCATACTCCACAATCGCCGCCCTGAGTTCTCCGTTATCCGCATAGGTCTGTCCGGCCAGGTCTACGCTTTCTCCCATAGCAGCGGCCTCATCTGCGCTCTGCAAAGAATCTCCGTCCGCAGGCTGCTCTCCCAAAGCGGCGGTATCCTGCTCCGCCGGTAAGCCTTCCTGTCCTGCCGCAGCTGCCGCTGCCTGCCTTGCCGCTTCCTCAGCCCTGGCCCGCTCTGCAAGCTCCCTCCGCGCTGCAAGTTCCGCCTGTTCCTCCTCAATGGATTTGGCATAAATAAATGCTTCCGTAACTATGACATATTCAGCCGATACATACCCTGCTTTTTGCTCCGTATACTGCACCTTCAGCCATTCTCCGCAGTCCTCTAACAGACTGACGCTCTCACCCCTGGTGATATATCCGATTCTATCCGCGTTAATATCCGGCTCCCGCCTCACGTTCAGCCTGTCCGCCTGCACTGTGACATAGCGGATTACATAGTCGTCGATAACCGCGGCAGCCTCATCGCCGTAGATAAAAAATTCTGCCTTTACATAGCCCTCCACATTTCCCGAAACCACCTGAAACCACTCGTCATTTTCCCCTGCCAGCGCAAGAATCTGCGCCACGGAACCGTCATACAGCTTTCCGACTATTTCGCCGTCCGTGCTTGGCATATTCCGCACATTCACATAGCGGTTCACATCGGCTATCGCCAGGTTCGCATATTCGTCTTCATCTTCATTATCTGTTTCCTGCGCTGCATCGCCTCCCGATACCGCCTGATTGAAAACTTCCAACGCGGCATTATCCGCTGCATTTGCATCGCCTGCAGACACACTTCCCTGCTGTGTGCCATCTCCGGATGCCGCAGCCTGTCCTGCTTCGTCTTTCTGTGCCATATCCGGAAACGCAGCGTCTCCTGACTGTCCCTGGGCAGTCTCGTCTCTTGACTGCCCTTGCGCAGACAAGCCATCTGCCATAACTGCTGTCCTGCCCGCCTGCAGCGCAGACGCTAACGCCCTGCCCGCCGCAAAACAGCCCGCAGTCACACCTATGCCAATGCAAGCTATTATAATACTACATGCTGTTATTATTTTTTCTCTCTTGTTCTTCATTGATTTTCATACAGCCTTTTCTATTCTTTGCTTTACCCAACCGTGAATATGTATTTCCTTCGACCTTAAGTTTACATTATAGCAAACTCACCCTCGGTTTTCTATCCCTAAAATGGAAATTCCGGTATTTCACAATTTCTACTACGACTTATATCTCAAGTATCCCATACACGTTTCCTCTAATTTTTCCTCATATATTTCTCTCATCACTTGTTCACATGGAACTTTACACATACGTAACACTTTTGCATCTTCTTGAACCTTAAATGTTGTCTGCATATGTTCTGCACAAAAATCAAGCCACGACTTAATATAATCTTTTGCCTCTTCCTGCCCAAAACCACATTCCTTTTTCAAACGGATGAATGCGGATAACACACTAATACACCTTACACCGCCAATGCTGACAATACCACTTCTGGCATTCCGGTCATCAGAACAGAACACATATATCTGCTCACCCAGCATTAGTGACAACATCTGCAATAACACATAGGTTTTAATCTCACCCAAATGATTGCCAACACCAATGGTATCGCAATCCGCTTTCAGCTTTCTAAGAAGGTCACTTTTCATAATATTTCCATAATCTACCTTCTGCAATTCCTTGAAATTGTTCTCATAAAATCCTTCTGCATAAGCCTGGCACGCTTTATGCAACAAATTAGCATACAGGCCTAATGCCATTGCTCCATAGACATTCTCCAGTTTATCCAGAATATCTTCATCACTATAACATTTTATCTGCCTTGTGGAAATCTTATTTTCCAGCCACTCCATAGCGCCCGTAACATTATGTCTGGAAAGTTCTGTTCGAATTTGACTATGACAAAAGAATTGATATCCGGGTAATTCCACGATTCTATCAATCAGATGATTATCAGCATCTTTTTGAATGATATGCGTTTTAGAAATAAAGTCTGTATCCAGAAGGGCATATTTATCTTTCTGCATAGCCCTCCTTATCTGTCCTTACGGAAACTTGCTCTAATCTCTTCCAAGAATTTCCTATCTGCTTCTTCTCTGCTTTCTGTAAGAAGCCCGTTCTCAGAATTAAATTCCAAATTATCCAAAAGACTTCCAAAGTATTCAATCTTTACACTACTCATCTGCCATTGTTTGGCCTTGCCGGTAAGTTCTGTTCTCTGTGCAACATACGCTGCATCATACTGTAACAAATCGTTTGCCTTAGTCTCTGTTATAACATGCTCTTCAAACAATCTTAAGATAATTGCTTTATACGGAAGTGCAAAAACTTCCATCAGAGTCAAAATATCATCCACCTTTATATCAGTTTGATTTATTCCATATAATCCAAGCTGCTCTCTCATCAGTCTATCCGGCATTAATAAAAGCCCTGCAAACGCATTTGCTTCTAAATCCTCCTGTGTCATGGCAGCTTCATCCACCATTTTAGACTCCAGTACAGAACCTGTACGTATTGTGTTTGTATCTGTACCTTCCACATAGCATCGAATATGATACAACTCATGCGCTGCTGCAAAAATTTGCTTACATATAGCCAATTCAGAATTTATGCATAAGAAAATAGTTCCTTTTTTCACAAATGTAACTGCCCATAATTCTTCATCATGAAAGGGGTAGCGCAAAAGCTCTAATGCCATTTCCTTTTTTCTTGCATAGTTCTCAACAATACCAAAGATAGATGCTCCTAAAATAGAACTTCCGCAATATGCACCGGAAAACTCTTTTGAGCCATCAGCTATTTTTTCAAATCTTTTTACATCCTTTTTATATAAGCTTTCTTTTAAAACATTCCCCATTAATCATCCTCCCAAGCTTCCATCATAAGTGCTCCATTCTCTCGTACACGGCTATGGAAGAGAATCATATCTGACAGCTTATCCGCTATCGCCAGAGCATCTTTTGCCTGTTGCGATGCAACCTTACCCATAAAAGCATGAACAACATTTTCTTCCTGTATCGCTTCCGGCAGCTTAGTCAGTTCTTCCATTTTTACACCAAGAAAATCTGCAATCATTTTAAGTTCGATTGCATTAATCATCCGTGAACCATTCAGCATCTTATTTACAGTTTGTTTTGTTGTCCCAATTCCTTCAGCCATATCCGTTTGTTTTTTATTCTGTTTTTTCAAACAATTCAAAATATTATTCGCTATAACCATATTCATATCCACCATAATTCGTCCTCCTGACAAATCAATTCCCCTTTTCCCATTTACATTATATTCTTTGTTTTTATTCTGGTCAATAATATGGTTACTATTATTGTTTATTTTATTCCTATAGTATCTATTTCGTTCACTGTACAGTTCTCTTTTCAAATTTTTGCGCAATGCAAATCCTTAGAAATACAGAACCCTGCCTCGCTTTAATATCCTGTTGACTTATAATGCCTGACGCCGACGCGCCAAAATAGGTAACAGAGCAGCACAAAAACGGTAACACCCATCTTTCCATAAGCTCTTGCCTACATTTTTGAAAGATGATACCATTTCTTAATATATGCATCCTCCAGCAATGAAGAATCCGCTTCCACTAATTCGACAAACAACGTTGTCAAACCATCCCACTCTTCATAGTTTCCTGCTTCCTTCAGTTCCCATCGCAATTGTTCCAACGTCCAATTACTCTTGATAGAATTATGTAACATTGATGTCGTTACCCGGTTCTCTTCTGAATCTGCTCCACCAAGCGCAACCGGATAAATGTGGTCTACCGTAGGAACAAACTCCCAATAAGCATTATGGCATTCTTCCATCTTCCAATGTGCATGATATGGAAACACATCCGGCATATAATAAGACAACACCTTTAGTAATCCAGGGTTCAATAATTTCTGCCCACTATATCTGTCAATAAATCCGTCTCTCTTAAATTGCTCCATCTTTTGCTTATCTGTATAGTTTCTGCCAGTATTGATTAATTTCTTAAATGGATATTCTGCTTGCATTAATTCTTTTGCATTTTCCATTTTCCCATTTAGAATTTCCTGTGCAGCCTCTTTAAGTACCTCCACCTTATTCATCGACATTACTCCATCTTCTGCTACAATTTGTATTTCTCAACATCTGATAGGACAAGGCGCTCTGCATCTTGTTTTTACAGCTATTGATTTTTTTCTTTACTTCTGAATAATCAGGTCTTGTATAGCCCCATTCTGAAAATTTCATATTAACCTTTTCTCCTTTTGTCATATTCTTGATAACGCATCCTGACACCAATTAAATAACACCAAAAAGGCTTCATCAAAATCATAGTCAATATCATTTTGTAATGATATGCTCAATTCCAAAACAGTTTTATCCTCATCTTGTACACATTGAAGCAATTCCCGTTTTGTTGGAATAAAATTACCACTGCTTAAATAATACAAATGCTGCATAACGAAAAATACTGCTTTACAAGTTATCGGGAACTTTGAAATGTTGTACTCCCTATCAGCGTGTACATAACGGTGACAAATTTCGTGATAGAGATTATTCAAACTTAATTTTACATAATTTCTTTCATCTTCAATGGTATATGACGGAACAAGTTTTTTTAATTCTCCGTAATAATCTTTAGTCGTGTTCAATAAATGACATATTTCCAACGGATTCCAATG
>JAIDHX010000013.1 GCA_029053015.1 Lachnospiraceae bacterium | reverse complement strand
CAGCGCCTTCGATAGTGGTAAGCATATGCTCATCGTATCCGGCTAATCTGTTTTCAAAGAAAATATCCATTTTTTCTAACATGCGGCACCTCTGTTTTTGATAAGTGGTTTTGTTTTATTATGAACTGTAAAAAAGGAAAAAACAAGGAAAAAGTAAAAGCCGGAGTTGCATAAAAGGGGAGAAGCCAGTAAAATAAGGATAAAGCCGCAGCATGAAGTGGATGCGAATCATAAAAATGTAAACCGTCAGGCGACAATCCATGCAAGAAAGGCTCTCATTGATTGGTGTATTTTTTTCCTGTATGATGTCACAATGAATAAGTGACAAATGCTGATGACAGCAGTCGGTACAAGAAACTGCGGATTGGAGGACGCTATGAGTATAGGAAAAAATATTCAGTACTTACGGAAGCAAAGGAAAATCACACAGGAGCGGCTTGCGGAAGAGATGTCGGTTTCACGTCAGACAGTATCAAAGTGGGAATCGGACGAAATTGTCCCTGAGTTAAATAAGCTTATTGCATTGAGCGATATGTTTGCCTGCAAACTGGACGCTTTGGTTCGGGAAGACCTGACTGACGACGATGAAATTTACTCCCATATTACAATAAAAACGATAAAGGGCTTTCGCATGGCAAGATATGTGATGGTTACGCCGAATCCTGAAAATGATGTAAACAGGTACATGGAAGAATGGGCACGGCAGTCCGGTCTGCTCGCGGTAAGTCCCAATGCCAAAAGAATCGGCTGGGATTTTCCTTTTGTTTCGCTTGAACTGCAGAATCGATTTGGGCTCAAGGGGTATGTGGCGGCCTATATTTTGCCGGATGGGTTTGATACGGACTGCGACGGAGTAGAGTACGCCAATCAGGTGGAAGCGGACTATGCCGTGATTACGATATATGACCCGTTTGTGGCAGCATTTGAACGGATTCCAAATGCCTATAAGAAAATCTTGGAGTATTTACAGGCAAACGGATTTCGAGAGAAGCCGAAGGATGGTATTCTGTCATGTTTTGAGTACGTTTATGAAGAAAATGGCAGAACCTGCATGGATGTACATATCCATGTGGACAGTGTTTCCAGAACGGAAGCGTTTACTAATTTTTCGTAGTTTTGCAATTACCCAAACGAGATACAGAAAGAAAGGCGGAGAAAATATGCAGTTAATCAAACAGAATAGTTTTACAACCTGCGGACAGGCATGTATTGCCATGATTGCGGGTAAAACGATAGAAACGGTCATTCAGGATATGGGAACGGACGGACCGACCAGCATTGGGCAGTTAATAGAGATTCTGGATCAATACGGGATTCCACATGCGGAGAGGAATACCAGAATATCCAAGAAAAATCCTAACGCACATCCTTTTTCCATACTTACCGTTCACACCGATGCAGGCTATACACACTGGACCCTGCTGTATGACGGCAAGTATTATGACCCTGAGTTTGGATTGATTGAAGGCGAATATACCTTTGGCAGGATTACGTCGTTTTTAGGGATTTATAAGGAAGACTGATAAAATGCAATATCAGGTATCTGGAAGGAAGGGTTTGTACGTGTATAAAGGAGTCAAGATAATGGCAGGGAAAGCGAAGTCGGTAAAAAATCGTCTTTTTAAAATTATACAGATTGGGAACAGCACGGATATTCCAAGCCTGTGCTTTGATCTTTTTATTGTCCTTGTTATTCTGATCAATATTGTCGTAACTTTTCTGCAGACCTTTGAGGGGGCGGCGGAATATGCCGAAGCGCTGCGCATTGCAGAGTTTATTACCATGGTAATTTTCCTTGTGGAGTATGTTCTTAGGATATGGACGGCGGATTTTCTTTATCCTGAGAAGTCGTATCCGGCGGCGATGTTTCGGTTTGCCATATCGTTTTACGGGGTGGTGGAGCTGCTCACGATTCTTCCTTACTTTTGCCCTTTTTTCATCCCAAACGGTGCGGTGGCTTTCCGTATGCTTCGGGTGGTGCGCATCCTGCATCTGTTCAAGATAAATGCACGGTATGACGCTTTCAATGTTATCACGGCGGTGCTGCGGGATAAGAGGAACGCTCTGGTGTCCTCCACTTTTCTGGTTCTGGTATTGATGCTGGCGTCTTCCCTGTGCATGTATGGTCTGGAGCATGATGCACAGCCGGAGAATTTTTCCAATGCCTTTTCCGGCATCTGGTGGTCGATGTCAACGCTTTTCACGGTGGGCTATGGGGACATCTATCCGGTCACCATAGGGGGCAGGATTATGACGATTGTTATCACCTTTCTCGGGGTGGGTATGGTCGCGATTCCGACAGGTATTATTTCTGCGGGTTTCGTGGAGTATTATACAAAAATTAAAGTGGGAAGTTATTCCCAGTATGACGCGGATTTTATTACTTTGAATATTGCCGGCGGACATCCCTTTGCGGGGATGCCGTTGAAAGAAATCGGACTTCCGCAGGGACTTTATACTGCGGTAGTGCTTCGGGGGGAGGACGTGTACACGCCCCATGAAGGTCTGGTGCTGGAGGAGGGAGACAGTCTGCTGCTTGGTACTGTCAGCAGGGGACGGTTTGAGTGCCGCATCATGGAAGTGTGTCTGGAGGCAGGCAATGGATGGATTGGCAGCAGGATCAAGGATTTGGATATTTCCCGCAGGATTTTCGTTGTGATGGTAAAGCGCGGAAACAAAAATATCTGTCCGCAGGGTTCCACGCTGCTTAAGGAAGGCGATGTGGTACTGCTGCTGGAAAAGGTGTTTAAGAATAATGGATTGTGACAGACAGTGATTTGGATGGAGGAAACGGCCGTGAAAAACGTACTGATTACGGGAGGCACAGTTTTTGTCAGCCGCTATGTGGCAGAATACTATGTCAAAAAGGGATATCACGTATTTGTTTTGAACCGAAACAGGAAAGAGCAGCCAGAGGGAGTCACATTGATTGAAGCGGATAGGCATGATATCGGCAGCAGGCTGCAAGATTATCATTTTGATGTGATTTTTGATATTACAGCTTATACTGCAAATGATATCGATTTGCTGCTGAATGCTGTCGGAAGCTATAGGGATTATATTTTTGTCAGTTCAAGCGCCGTATATCCGGAGTATTGCCCGCAGCCTTTTGGTGAGCATGCACAAGTAGGCAGGAACAAATTCTGGGGCAAGTACGGGACGGATAAAATAGAAGCGGAACAGATGCTGTGCAAACGAAATCCGGACGCTTATATTCTCCGTCCGCCATACCTGTATGGACCGATGAATAACGTATATCGGGAAGCGTTTGTTTTTGAATGTGCATTAAAGAACAGGAAATTTTACCTGCCGCAGGAAGGGCAGATGAAGCTGCAGTTTTTTTATATAGATGATTTGTGCCGTTTCATGGATATTATACTGGAGCAAAGACCTGACAGGCATATATTCAATGTCGGAAACAGAGAAACGGTTTCTATCCGCGACTGGGCTGCCTTATGCTATAAAATAGCCGGAAAAGGCATTGAGTTTGTCAATGTGAATCGTGATATAGAGCAGAGAAATTACTTTAGCTTTTATAACTATGAATACTGTCTTGATGTGGCTGCGCAAGAGATGCTGATGCCAAAGACAACGCTATTAGAAGAAGGATTGCAAAAATCATTTGAATGGTATCTGCATAATGCTGATGCTGTAAACAAAAAACCATATATCGAGTATATTGACACTCATTTTATTTAAAAATAACCATGAAAAAACTCTTTACAGACCGCATAAATTGCGCTAAAATACCAACTATAAAAAGTATCCGTGCAAGCGGCGATAAAATAAAGCGATGACGAGAAGAGTAAGATAATGCGAAGCAGCAGAGAAAGGCGTCCGGCATGTCCGGTGGTGTGAGCGCCCATGCAGAGTTTATCTGAAGACCGCCTCTGAGCGACCCTAATCAGGTCCGTGCAGTCCGCGTTAAGGACAAATGAGAGGTCTGTGCACAGGCACAGGCAAGCAGGGTGGAACCGCGTATTTACGTCCCGTGCATTACCGATGGTAGTGTACGGGATTTTTTGTCTTTTCGGAAAATGTTTCGGATTTTGGCAAAAATGATTGCTTGCAGCGGGTCTTTGATTGACGCAGAAACGAAAAAAGGAGAGAATCGTATGGAAAAGGTAAAGGAAACGACACAAAAGCTGTTTTGCGGAGAGACGATTGTAAACAAGAGGGATTTGTGGTTTTTAGGCGGACTTATGTTTTTAGCCGGCGTGATTTACGGCTTAACTCTGGCGCCCTGGACAAAGGGCGTAAGCATAGGCTGCTGTAATGGAAACAACGAAAACCATTACCATAACGCTGATTCGGAAGACGAGGAAGCGTAAAAATGGCGCTAAAGCAGCGCGGATGGGAGAAAAAATGAAGATTACATTAAAAGACAGTTCTGTCAAGGAATACGCACAGGCGATGAGCGCATACGACATTGCGCTTGATATCAGCGAAGGGCTGGCAAGGGCGGCATGTGCCGCAGAGATAAACGGAAAGGTGGAGGACTTGCGCACGGTTATCGATGCGGACTGCACCTTGAGTATACTGACGGCAAACGATAAAGAAGGTCTTCAGGTGGTGCGCCATACGGCGTCCCATGTACTGGCTGAGGCAGTAAAGAGGCTGTTTCCGGAGACGAAGCTTGCCATCGGTCCGTCGATTGACACGGGCTATTACTATGATTTTGATCATGAGCCTTTTTCCAGAGAAGATTTGGATAAGCTGGAAGCAGAGATGAAAAAAATCATAAAAGAGGGAAGAAAGCTGGAGAAATTCACGCTTCCCAGAGAAGAAGCCATCAAATTCATGGAGGAGAAAAACGAGCCTTACAAGGTGGAACTGATACGGGATCTGCCGGAGGACGCAGTCATTTCCTTCTACAGTCAGGGAGAGTTTGTGGATTTGTGCGCAGGCCCCCATCTGATGAGCACAAAGGGGATTAAGGCGTTTAAGCTGACCTCTTCCTCAGGTGCATACTGGAGAGGAAAGTCCGAAAACCCCATGCTGCAGAGAATTTACGGTACTGCCTTTAATAAAAAGGAGGAGCTTGAGGAGTATCTTGCTTACCTTGCGGACATCAAGAACCGCGACCACAACAAGTTAGGACGCGAGATGGAGCTGTTTACCACGGTGGACGTGATCGGACAGGGGCTTCCGCTTCTGATGCCGAAGGGCGCCAAGATGATACAGACCATGCAGCGGTGGATTGAGGACGAAGAGGAAAAGAGAGGATATCTGCGGACTAAGACGCCTCTTATGGCAAAGAGTGATTTGTATAAAATTTCCGGACACTGGGATCATTACACGGACGGCATGTTTGTGCTGGGAGATGAGGAAAAGGACAAGGAGGTATTTGCCCTGCGTCCCATGACCTGCCCGTTCCAGTACTATGTCTATAAGGCAAGCCAGAAATCTTACAGGGATCTGCCCCTGCGTTACGGTGAGACTTCCACACTGTTCCGCAATGAGGATTCCGGCGAGATGCACGGACTTACCCGTGTCCGCCAGTTTACCATATCCGAAGGGCATTTGATTGTCAGACCGGATCAGATGGTACAGGAATTTAAGGATTGTATTGCCCTCGCAAGGTACTGCCTGAAAACGCTCGGCGTGGAGGAAGATGTGACTTACAGGCTTTCCAAATGGGATCCTGAAAATAAGGACAAATACATCGGTGAAGCTGAGGTCTGGGAGGAAACAGAAGGACACATCAGGAGAGTGCTGGAAGAACTGGAGATTCCCTTCTATGAAGCAATAGGAGAAGCCGCTTTCTATGGTCCCAAGGTGGATATTCAGGCGAAGAACGTGTACGGCAAGGAGGACACCATGATTACCATTCAGTGGGATGCCCTGCTTGCGGAGCAGTTTGACATGTACTACATCGACCAGAACGGTGAAAAACAGCGTCCTTATATTATCCACAGAACCTCCATGGGCTGCTATGAGAGAACGTTGGCATGGCTGACGGAAAAATATGCCGGCAAATTCCCCACATGGCTCTGTCCCGAGCAGGTGCGTGTGCTTCCCATTTCCGAAAAATATGCGGAATATGCGGCAAAGGTAATGGATACTTTAAAAGAAAACGGTATTTTGGCGACTGTAGATAACCGCTCGGAAAAAATTGGTTATAAGATTCGCGAAACCAGACTGGCAAAAGTGCCTTATATGCTCGTTGTCGGACAGAAGGAGGAAGAAGAAAACCTTGTTTCCGTGAGGAGCCGTTTCCTCGGCGACGAAGGCCAGAAAACGCTGGATGTATTTATGAAGGATATTTTAGAGGAAATCCGCACCAAGGCAATCCGCAAGGAAGAAGTGCAGGAAGAGAGTAAATAGCATAAACGGTGAATAAAGACCGCATTTATCAGCCATACTAAGTCTGACTAATAAAAAAGGAGGACTTACTATGGCTGAATTATGCTGCAGTGTAGAAAATTGTACCTATAACAATCAGTGTTACTGCTGTAAGGGCGATATCTGTGTCGGCGGAGAGCGGGCGCACAGGGATGAAGACACCTGCTGCGAGAGCTTTATGCAGCGCAGGGACGGCGCTTATACAAGCTCCTTAGAGCACCCGAGCCGTATTATCAGCATTGACTGTGAGGCGACGGACTGTGTCCATAACGAGGATTACAAGTGCATGGCGGAGCATGTGGACATCAAGGGCTGTGGCGCCTGCGACTGTCGTGAGACCGCCTGCGGTACGTTCCGTGAAAGATAGGCAAAGAACAAAATACAGTTTTATGGGCAGAAGAGGCGCACTCTTTTGCCTTTTTTGTTTTGTGTAAGATTTGCAGGCGGCGGAGAATGTCGTCAGTGGATTGGAAGATTCGTGCTTTGTGGTGAAATTGTGAATTTTCTGTGTTCTTAGGATAAAAAATAAGAATAGATATTGACACGGTGTCAGAATACGTGCATAATAAAGATGCTGACACCGTGTCAGAATGAAAAGGAGAGTAGAATCATGAAGAAAAATATAGGATCACAACTGGCATTATATCCTACCCCGGTTACTGTTATCGGCGCTATGAACGAAGATAAGCCCACATGGACGCTTGTCGCCCACATCGGCATTATTGGACATGACCGTGTTCTGGTAAGCCTTGCGGCTCAACATTTTATCAATGGCGTCATTAAGAAGGGCCGGAAACTTTCCATCAATATTGTGGACGAAGGGATATTGCCGCAGGCAGATTATGCCGGCGCTGTAAGCGGGGCAAAATCGGATAAGTCAGCTCTGTTTGAGTATGAACTTGGAGAGGAAGGGACCCCGATAATCAAAAAGTCCCCTTTGGTCATGGAATGTACGGTCATCGACAGATACGACACTCCCGGATTTGAAAGTTTTATCTGTACGATCAGTGGGACTTATGTAGAAGAGAGATGTTTGAACGAAGCAGGAAAAGTAGATTATCACGAACTGAAACCGGTTCTGTTTGAGTTCCCGACTTACGAATATTTGAAGACAGGGGATGTGCTTGGAAAATGCCTGTCATTTAAGAATGGGGAAACCGTGTAGGAGGGGATAGGATGCCAAAGGGATCAAAAGAACTGACGGAGGCAAGAAAAGAGGAGATTATTACAGCCTGCGCTGAATTGTATAAGACCATGAGTTTTAAGGATATTACCATTAAGGAGATTGGAAATGCCACATCTTTTACCCGAACTTCTATCTACAATTATTTCCAGACAAAAGAGGAAATCTTTCTGGCACTGCTGCAGAGGGAGTATGAATTGTGGATTGACAAGCTGAAACAGATTCAGGCAGAGAATGAAAAATTAGCTCCGGCAGAGTTTGCGGATGCATTGGCTCATTCTCTGGAAGAACGGCACAACCTGCTCAAGATTATGTCGATGAATCACTATGATATGGAAGATAACAGCCGCATTGAACGGTTGATAGATTTCAAGGTGGTTTATGGGCAGTCACTGGCAGAAGTCAGGAATTGCCTGGATAAATTTTTCCCGGAGATGACGGTTCAGGATAAGCAGAGCTTTATCTATTCCTTTTTTCCGTTTATGTTTGGAATTTATCCTTATACCGTGGTAACGGATAAGCAGAGAGAAGCGATGAAGCAGGCGGGGGTAAACTATGTGTATATGTCTATTTATGAGATTACCTATACCGAAGTTAAGAAATTGTTGACATAAATCATTTAGAAAAGTCACCGGCTTAAAAGGCCGGAATGGAAAGGAGAAAAACCATGAAAAAAATAATTACACTTCTTATGACAGTTACACTGATGTTTACGCTTGCCGCCTGCGGCAGTGATGCGGGCAAACCGTCTGATGAGGCGGCAACGGATTCTCCTGTACAGACAGCTGAGCCGGACAATGGAACAGGACAGCCGGATCAGTCAGGAACGGAAACAGAAACGCAGAATCCGGATCAGGCAGAAACACCCGGTGACACCGAATCCACAGAAAACGGATCAAAAGTGCTGGTGGTTTATTTTTCCGCCACGGGCAATACAAAGGCAGTAGCGGAAACCATCGCCAGACTGCAGGGAGCAGATGTTTATGAGATTGTGCCGGAACAACCATATACGGATGAAGACCTGAATTATAATGACAGGAGCACCCGTGCAACAGCGGAGCAGAACGATGCGGATGCACGTCCTGCTATTTCCGGCGGCATAGAAGATATAGCAGAATATGATGTGATTTACGTAGGCTATCCCATCTGGTGGGGAGACATGCCGAGGATTTTGTATACCTTTTTTGATACTTATGATCTGACAGGAAAGACAATCGCTCCTTTCTGTACCAGCGGGGGAAGCGGCCTCTCAGGAACACCGAAAACAATCGGGAGTCTTGAACCGGGCGCAGATATCCTTGACGGGCTTCATGTCAGCGACTCAGCGGCAGGCAATGCAGAAGACAAAGTGTCAGAGTGGCTTGGCAGTATCGGGCAAATAGAATAGGAGGAAAATGCGATGAAGTTTACAAAACTTGGCGATTCTGAACTGACGGTATCCCGCATCTGTATGGGCTGCATGGGCTTTGGCGATGCGGGAAACGGGCAGCATTCATGGACTCTTGATGAAGAACATTCCCGTGAGATCATGAAACACGGTCTGGAACTGGGCGTAAATTTTTTTGACACGGCAATCGGCTACCAGAGCGGGACCAGTGAGCAGTATGTGGGAAGGGCGCTGCGGGATTATGTGAAGCGTGAAGATGTTGTAGTTGCGACAAAATTCCTTCCCCGGACACAGGAGGACATAGAGGCAGGCATTACCGGGCAGCAGCACATTGAACGGATGGTAAACAAGAGCCTTGAAAACCTTGGCATGGATTATGTGGATTTATATATTTACCATATGTGGGATTACCGGACGCCGCTTTATGACATCATGGAGGGACTGCACAATATTGTCAAAGCGGGGAAAGCAAGGTATATCGGCATTTCCAACTGCTTTGCATGGCAGCTTGCGAAGGCGAATGCGCTGGCGGAAAAGGAAGGCTTTGCAAAATTTGTTTCCATTCAGGGACATTACAACCTGATCTTCCGTGAGGAGGAAAGGGAGATGGCGAAACTGTGTGCAGAGGATAATATTGCCATGACACCTTACAGTGCGCTGGCCGGCGGGCGTCTGTCCAAGGCTCCCGGAGAGACTTCAAAGCGTCTGGAAGAAGACAGCTATGCAAAATTCAAATATGATGCGACTGCCGGGCAGGACAGTATTATTATCAGTCGTGTCATGGAACTGGCAGAAAAGCATGGTGTTTCCATGACGGAGATTTCCCTGGCGTGGCTTTTGACGAAAGTAACGGCCCCGGTTGTAGGTGCCACAAAAATGCATCATATAGAAGGCGCAGTCAAAGCGGCCGACTTCGTCCTTTCAGAAGAGGAATGTGCATATCTGGAGGAGCCGTATGTCCCACATGCTTTGGTAGGCGTTATGGCACAAAATACGGTTTCGGCAGCGAAGGAAAAACATGTCTGGTCTACAGGAAACCAGAAAATATAGATTGGAGGATAAGATTATGGTAAAACAGACGGCAGGAAGAGATCAGCTTGGGACATTTGCCCCGAAATTCGCACAGTTGAATGATGATGTTTTGTTTGGAGAGGTATGGAATAGGGAAGAGAAACTTTCCTTAAGGGATCGTTCCCTTGTGACCGTGGTGTCCTTAATGGCACAGGGACTGGTGGATTCTTCATTCCAGTATCATTTGATGAGCGCGAAAAATAACGGAATCAATAAAGAGGAAATTGCCGAGATTTTAACCCATGCGGCATTTTACGCAGGATGGCCGAAAGCATGGGCGGCTTTTAAGATGGCAAAGGAGGTCTGGACGGAGGATGTGCCGGCGGGGAGCGCAAGGGAAGCACATGAAAAGAATATGCTGTTTCCGATTGGAAAACCGAACGACGGCTTTGCACAGTATTTTATTGGGCAGAGCTACCTTGCGCCGCTTTCCACAGAGCAGGTGGGGATTTTTAATGTCACTTTTGAACCGGGCTGCCGAAATAACTGGCATATCCATCATGCATCTTCCGGCGGTGGGCAGATCTTGGTCTGTGTAGGAGGACGTGGTTACTATCAGGAGTGGGGCAGGAAGGCACTGGAATTGAAACCCGGCGATGTGGTCAATATCCCGGCAGGGGTGAAGCACTGGCACGGGGCTGCACCGGATAGCTGGTTTTCCCATCTGGCAATAGAAGTCCCCGGCACGGACAGTTCCAATGAATGGCTGGAAGCAGTGGATGATGATGCCTATGGCAGCCTGAAATAGAAAGGATGGCAGGCACGACATGAAAGGAAAACTGAAAAGAGCCGTTGATGTACTCATGACGGCAGCCCTGCTTTTTCTGATGGGTTATCAGTTCTGGGGCGAAAAAGCCCATGAATGGGTGGGCGCGGGAATCTTTGTTCTGTTCGCTGTCCACCATATACTGAACTTTGGCTGGTATAAAAATCTGTTCCGGGGAAAATACACGGCGTTCCGTATTTTTCAGGTGAGTATTGATATGCTGACGCTGCTTTCCATGGCTGTTCTGGTATACAGCGGTGTTGTCCTGTCAAGATATGTATTTGCATTCCTGTCGATTGAAAGCGGGCTGGCATTGGCGAGACGCCTGCATATTCTGGGTTCCTATTGGGGCTTTTTACTGATGGGTCTGCATTTGGGACTGCACTGGAATATGGTTCTCGGCAGTCTGAAAGGAAAAAGAAAGTCAGATACCCGCAGCCGCAACACAATTCTGTTTATTGCAGGGCTGCTTGTGGCATTGTATGGGGGATGGGTGTTTGTAAAAAGAGATTTTGCCACTTATCTGTTTTTGAAAAGTGAATTTGTATTCCTGGATTATGAGGAGCCAAAAATCTTCTTTTATCTGGAATACCTGTCTTTGATTGGAATGTGCATTTTTATTTCGCATTATGCAGGGAAACTGCTGCGGTTATTCAAAAAGAAGGAAGTTGGGAGAGTAGAATAATTTGCCGGAAAAATAAAATTCTCTCTTGTTATTACACCCTTTTCTGGCATATAATGAGCTAAGGACATGTTTCCTAAGATTATATCCAAAGAGGAGAGAACCTATGAGATTTTTCATCGATACGGCAAACATTGAGGACATTAAAAAAGCAAATGATATGGGTGTTATCTGCGGTGTTACCACGAACCCATCCCTGATAGCAAAGGAAGGACGCGTATTTGAAGAAGTGATTGCGGAAATTGCTTCCATCGTGGACGGTCCCATCAGCGGTGAGGTGAAGGCGACGACAGTGGACGCGGAAGGCATGATTGCAGAGGGACGCGCCATTGCGAAAATCCATCCCAATATGGTAGTAAAAATCCCTATGACAGTGGAAGGTTTGAAGGCATGCAAGGTGCTGAGCGCAGAGGGGATTAAGACCAATGTTACCCTTATCTTTTCGGCAAATCAGGCGCTTCTGGCAGCAAGAGCGGGCGCTACCTATGTTTCCCCGTTCCTTGGCAGGCTGGATGATATCAGTGTGCGCGGCGTGGACTTAATCCGTGAGATTTCCGATATTTTTGCAGTGACGGATTTGGAAACCCAGATTATCGCAGCGAGCATCCGCAATCCGATTCATGTCACGGACTGCGCGCTGGCAGGAGCAGATATCGCGACCGTGCCCTACAGTGTTATTGTGCAGATGACAAAGCACCCGCTGACCGACGCCGGAATCGAAAAGTTTCAGGCAGATTACAAGGCTGTATTCGGGGAGTAACAGAAAGTATCTATTTAGGCAGTATCGCAGGTAAAACTTGCGATATGCATGGGGTATAAGGATGAAGAGACAAGGTACAGTGCGATTTCCTGTTATTTTATTTATAATGGTGATGTTTACGGTTCTTCCCGGCTGCGGAAAGAGGGGCGCGGGCTCCAAGGTGGAGGAAGGGATGCAGTATATTGCGTCCATGAATTACAGTGCGGCGCTGGACTCTTTTACAGAGGCGGAGGCAAACGGGGAAGACAGCCGGCTGATTGCGCGTGGCAGGGGGATTGCCTGCATCGGACTGACCGACTATGAGGCGGCGGCGGAAAATCTGCTGTTATGCCTTTCTTTGAGCGACGGTGTTGTGACGGACATGGACTTTGATGTAAACTACTATCTGGCGGCGGCTTATCAGAAGCTTGGCAGATATCAGGAGGCGGAAGAGGTGTACAACGCCATTTTAGCGTTAAGGCCGGGAGAGGCGGATGCCTATTATCTGCGCGGCAATGCCAGACTTTCCCAGGGACAGTTTGAGACGGCGAAAGAGGATTTCGATGCGGCAATCAGACTGGACCCTTCCGATTTTGCCCGTCTGATACAGGTTTATGAGGTGCTTGCGGCAAACGGCTATAAAGAACCCGGACGTGAATATCTGGAGACGGCGCTTGCCGAGCGTTCGGCCAAAATGGGCGCTTTCGATAAGGGCTGTATTAATTATTATCTGGGAAATTACGAGCAGGCGCAGGTACTTTTAGAGGATGCAAAGAGCAGCGGTACGGCGGACGCGTATCTGTATCTCGGCATGGCCTATGAGGCGACGGGGGATTACAACTACGCGATTACCAATGTCTACACAGGCTATCTGAATAAAAACGAGGGCAATGCCGAAATTTATAACCAGCTTGGGCTTTGCTACATGAAACAGGGGGATTACGCACTGGCGCTCGAGGCGTTTCAGAATGCCATGCAGATTCCGGACAACGGCATGATACAGACCTTACAGTTTAACGAGATTATAGCCTACGAGCATTTGGGCGAATATACACAGGCAGAAGTTCTGTTGAACAATTACTTAAAGACCTATCCCGACGACGAGGTGGCGCAGAGGGAGTATATTTTCCTTTCTACGAGGTAGGAATTTTGTGCAGTAGAAGTAACTGATTTATATATCCGGTGGTTTTCGCTCAATGAAACAGGAGGTATTTCATGCCATGGATATCATCCACAATGACAGGGAATTAGAATTTGCGATTTTTTGTGTGGAAAATATAGCGATTCATTTGGGACTTGAGGCGGAAAAAGTATATGATGCGCTGACGGTAAAAAGTGATATCCTGAACAGCTATATTGTTCCCTGTTTCGAGGCGCTTCACACACAGGGAAAGGATTATATTGTGGAGGATATTTTAGCAGTCATGAAAGAACAGGGTGTGACGGTATGATAATATATCATGGTTCGTATGAAGAAATTGTAAAACCGGATATTCTTCATTCCAGAATAAATGTGGATTTCGGACGTGGCTTTTATGTGACGCCTCTTTTGGAACAGGCACAGAAATGGTGCAAAAAATTTGAGGGAAAAGGAAAAAGGGCATTTGTTTCTGTTTATACATTAGATGAGAGGGCGTTTGAAGAATATAAGGTGTTGAAGTTTGAATCTTATTCGGAAGAGTGGCTGGATTTTGTTTTAACATGCCGCCGTGGGGAAGATATATCCGATTATGATATTGTTATGGGTGGTGTTGCCAATGACAAGGTGTTTAATACAGTAGAACTCTTTTTTGACGGTCTGATTGATAAGAAAGAAGCTATCAGGAGGCTGCAATATGAAAAGCCCAATTTCCAGATGGCATTTCGCTCACAGGAGGTAATAGAGAGGTATCTGCATTTTGAGAGGAGTGAACAACTATGAACGCAAATGCGACGCTGCTGCAGATGAAATACGCCCGTGTGGTGAGTCTGTTCGCAAAGCAGGCAGGTATCACCTTAAGCGATGCACTTACGTTCTTCTATCATTCTAATTTGTATCAACTTGTAAAAAACGGCGTATCGGACATGCACTGCATGAGCGATGCCTATCTTGCGGAGGACCTGCAGGAAGAATATGCGGAGCAGAATGGCTGAAAACAGCGCATTGCCACCCATAGAGAATCGCTTTTTGATATAACGGAATTACATTAAAAATGTGCCTGAAATTCAGAACAGAATTTTAGGCACAACTCGTATATACACTATATCACACTCTAAAATAAAAGTCTAGTAATATTTTATTTTTTTCTGTATACTCTTATCAGTTCCCATGAAATAGCTTTATGAGGTGTAAAAAGTGTTTGCGGCAGGGCACGCCGCTGGGGGAGGGATATGTCTGTGCAGACGCGCTCTCGCTCGGATAAAAACGCAGCGGTACTAGGCTCGAAAGAACCTCGCCAAGTACCGGCGTTTTTAAACGGTCTGCACAGACATATCCCTCCCCCAGCGGCTAAACGTGGCAAAACGCGTTACACCAAAGCAGCGCTTTGATGTAAATGGCATAAGAGGTGTAACTGGCGTAAAAATAACATATATGCGTTGGTGTAAACGCTCCGCGCTGCCATAGCCAGCCAGTGCGTCAGCGGATTCCCGAAGGAGCCCGTTAAGAAACGTTGGCGCTTGGCGAGGTTCCTCACGAGCCTAGCGTCCACTACGTTTCTTGTCGAGCGAGAGCGCGGCGACTCGGGAATCCGCTGACACAATGGCGTGACTAGGACAACGCGCGAACCCGCTGACACAATAGCGTGACTAGGACAACACCCTAGAGCTTACGCCACATGGAACTGACACTCACCTAAAAAACACGAGGAGGTCATCAATGGACAGAGAACGGCAGGAAGAACAGCGGCATTTTGACGAGTGCCGGAAGCTGATTTTAGAGAATACCGGAAAATACGAGGCAGAATTTGAAGAAAGGCATAAAAAGACGCAGGAACTCTTTAAGGCAATGCAGGGCGGCGATGTGGAGCTATACAACCAGATGATGACCAGCGCGAGTCTGGAAGAGCACGCTGCCAACCAGCTTCGGAAAAACCGTGCGGCTTATGAAAATCCTTACTTTGGCAGAATTGATTATCTGGACAAGGAGATGGACAGGGAAGAAAAGGTTTACATAGGAAAGAACGGTATCTTCCGCAACAAGACGGACGTCGTGGTGGCGGACTGGCGCGCGCCGATTTCCAGCGTCTATTATGAGAATGAAATCGGGGATGGGAGCTACAGCCTGCCGGAGAAGGCTTCCGGAAACGGACTGGAAAGCCCCGAGATATCCATCTGCCTGCACTTAAAGCGAACCTATGATGTGGACAAGGGCGTTCTGAAGGGGTATTACGACAGCGATGTTGCGGCAAACGATGCACTTTTGGTACAGTATCTTTCCAAAAACAAGGACGCGGTGCTTGGGGATATTATTGCCACCATACAGAAGGAGCAGAATGAAATTATCAGGGAGTCCCCTTTTAAAAATATTCTGGTACAGGGGGTGGCGGGAAGCGGCAAGACCACTGTGGCAATGCACCGGATTTCCTATATTCTATACAATTACAAGGAGCGCTTTACATCCAATGAATTCTGCATCATCGGCGGCAATGATTTGCTGCTTTCCTATATCACGAGCGGTCTGCCGGAATTGGACGTGCATGACGTGAAACAGAAACGTATGGACGCAATGCTTACCCACCTTCTGAAAAAGGAGTGGACGAAAAAGCAGAAGCTGGTGGAGCCGCTGCCGGACGCTGTGGTGCGGAGCCGCATGGACTTTATGCTGCGGCTGGAGCTTTGGCTGCTGCGGCTGCGGGAGGAAAAGGTTGCGGCAAAGGAGCTTACGGACAAAGAACTGGGTATGGTTCTCAGCAAGAGCAGCATCGAGCGTCTCAGAGAGGAAAATCCGGAGTACAGTATCTACAGGCTGCTTGTGACGCTGGACGAGCGGGTACGAACAAGGTTGAAATTTTTAACACCGGACGGAGAGAAGGATTATTTTACAAAAAAATGCAGGGAATACAAAAATCACTATAAGAATCAGGCGGTGGAAAAAAGCGTCTACACTTTATATCAGGAATTTCTTGCAGATTATGAGAGGGAATTTCCACAGGCAGTTGACTTGGCGTTTCACGCAAAAAAAGCGGCTGCGGGTGAATATGACATTTATGATGTGGCGGCGATGGTTTTGATTTATTACCGCGTAAAGCAAAAAAAGGAGGACGAGGAGTTCGGGCAGATTTTCATTGACGAAGCGCAGGATTTTGGCGTTACGCTCTACTATGTGCTGCGGAAGGTGCTGCCTGCGTGCTATTTTACCATTATGGGTGATGTATCCCAGAATATCAATTACGAGACGGGCATGAATGACTGGGAAGATATGAAGAAGTGGGTGCTGACGGGAGAACGGGACAGTTTCCGGCTTTTGCGGAAGAGTTACCGCAATACCATTGAAATCTCGGAGTATGCAGGTAAAATTCTGGAGAAGGCTTCTTTTGGACGGTATCAGATCGAGCCGGTGATCCGTCACGGCATACCTGTGCAGATGTATAGGGAAGCGGACGAGGAAGCGATGTATAAGCGCGCGCAGGGCATTGTGGAGGCTGCGAAAGAAGAAGGGTATAACAGCATCGCGGTCATATGCCGCGACGATGCAGAGGCGGACTGGATAGGGAAGTGGCTGGAAGGCGTAGATATTCTTCCCGTGCGCATGACAAAGGGGCTGGAATTTGATGTGGTGGTTTTGTGGAATCCACCTGAAGAAACAGCAGTGCAGGACCCGAAAACCGCAAAATTACTGTATGTTGCTGCTACGCGGGCCCTTCACGAACTGCATATTTTGCGTGTGTGAAAAGTTTGACACACAAGATATGGTATTTTACGTTGACTTTCCCCTTAATAGATGATACACTGGTATTATCGTGTTGAAAGGGAGGAAGTCAGGTGTTTCAGGTAATTAAAAGAGATGGAGAAAAAGTAGACTTTACGCTGACTAAGATCAACGACGCTATTATGAAAGCGTTCAATGCCACACAGATGCAGTACAGCAATGATATCGTGGATTTGCTGGCGCTTCGGGTTTCGGCGGATTTTCAGAGTAAGGTAAAGGACAACGCCATACACGTGGAGGACATCCAGGACAGTGTAGAGCGCGTGCTAGGACAGGCAGGTTATGAGGAAGTGGCGAAGGCTTACATCCTGTACCGCAAACAGCGTGAAAAAATGCGTACCATGAAGTCCACCATTCTAGATTATAAAGACGTTGTGAACAGCTATGTCAAGGTTGAGGACTGGCGTGTTAAGGAGAATTCCACAGTTACCTATTCGGTGGGAGGTCTTATCTTAAGCAATTCGGGCGCAGTCACCGCCAACTACTGGCTTTCCGAAATTTATGATCAGGAAATTGCCGATGCACACCGTAATGCTGATATTCATATCCATGATTTGTCCATGCTGACGGGCTACTGTGCAGGCTGGTCTTTGAAACAGCTTATTAAAGAAGGACTGGGCGGCATCACCGGAAAAATCACCTCCGCACCTGCAAAGCATCTGTCCGTACTCTGCAACCAGATGGTAAATTTCTTGGGCATCATGCAGAACGAGTGGGCGGGCGCACAGGCTTTCTCTTCCTTTGATACCTATCTTGCACCTTTTGTAAAGGCGGATAACTTAAGCTATGCGGAAGTAAAGAAGTGCATAGAGGCGTTTATCTACGGCGTCAATACGCCGAGCCGCTGGGGTACGCAGGCGCCTTTCTCCAACATTACGTTAGACTGGACCGTGCCGGATGATTTGGCGGAGCTTCCCGCTATCGTGGGCGGACAGGAGATGGATTTCAGATACAAGGACTGCAAAAAAGAGATGGACATGGTAAACAAGGCGTTTATCGAGACCATGATTGAAGGGGATTCCAACGGACGCGGTTTCCAGTATCCCATTCCTACTTATTCCATCACAAGGGATTTTGACTGGTCCGACAATGAAAATAACAGGCTTTTGTTTGAAATGACTGCAAAGTACGGCACTCCGTATTTTTCCAATTATATTAATTCAGACATGCAGCCCTCCGACGTGCGGAGTATGTGCTGCCGTCTGCGTTTGGATTTGCGTGAACTCAGAAAGAAAACGGGCGGCTTCTTCGGTTCGGGCGAGAGCACGGGAAGCGTTGGCGTTGTGACGATTAACATGCCGAGGATTGCGTATCTTTCCTCCAGCAAGGATGAGTTTTATGCAAGGCTGAACCATATGATGGACGTGGCAGCGCGTTCCCTCAAGATAAAGAGAGGCGTTATCACAAAGCTGCTGGATGAGGGGCTCTACCCTTATACCAAGCGTTATCTCGGCAGCTTTGAAAACCATTTTTCCACCATCGGTCTTATCGGTATGAACGAGGTTGGGTTGAATGCCAACTGGCTGAGAGCCGATATGACGGATAAGCGGACGCAGGAATTTACCAAAGAGGTTTTGAACCATATGCGCAACAGGCTCTCTGATTATCAGGAGCAGTACGGCGATTTGTACAATCTGGAGGCGACGCCTGCGGAGAGTACGACTTACCGCCTTGCCAAGCACGACAAGAAGCGCTGGCCGGCAATCAAGACGGCGGGCAAGCTGGGAGATACCCCTTATTATACCAATTCCTCCCATCTGCCGGTAGATTTTACCACCGATATTTTTGATGCTTTGGATATTCAGGACGAGCTGCAGACATTATATACTTCGGGAACCGTGTTCCATGCTTTCCTCGGGGAAAAGCTGCCTGACTGGAAGGCGGCGGCAAATCTGGTAAGAACCATTGCGGAAAACTACAAGCTGCCGTACTATACGCTTTCACCGACCTACTCCATCTGCAAGGAGCACGGCTATCTGACAGGAGAGGTAAAGGAGTGTCCTCACTGCGGACAGCGCACGGAAATTTACAGCCGTATCACAGGCTATTACAGACCCGTGCAGAACTGGAACGACGGCAAGCTGCAGGAATATGCGAACAGGACGGAATATGACATTGCAAATTCCATGTTGAAGCGTCCCATGGGTGCAATCGTAACACTTTCCAATTATGCTGAAGATGTGGAGGTTTCCGTCAAGACGCCCGAAAATGTCAAGTATCTTTTTACGACCAAAACCTGCCCCAACTGCAAGGCGGCGAAGGAATATCTGCGCGGTGAAAGCTACGTGCTTATCGATGCGGAAGAAAACATGGAGCTGGCACAGCGCTACGGCGTGATGCAGGCGCCGACTTTGGTTGTGGTAAACGGTGACAGTCACAAAAAATATGTAAATGTTTCTAATATAAAGAAGTATGCAGAGAGCATGGTGACTGTCTGAAGCGCCGGATTTAAAGCGAACAAGTAGTTTATTGGGCAAAAATCGATTCATACCATCGGTTTTTGCCTTTTTGGTAGAGGAACCGTTTGCAGGAGGAAGCTTTGGAAACAGTGGAATTTCCCCGGGAAAGTAATTTCTCCGGGAAAGTTATTTCCCGTGTGACGTTTGGAGGATAAAATGTTGGATAAAGAGATACAGGAAGAATTTCTGGCTATTATCAGGGAGGAACTGGTTCCTGCTATGGGCTGTACGGAACCAATCTCTCTGGCATATGCTGCGGCAAAAGGGAGAGAAATCCTTGGCTGTGAGCCGGAAAAAATAGTTGCAAAATGTTCCGGAAATATTATTAAAAATGTGCGCTGCGTTACAATTCCCAATTCCAACGGCATGACGGGTATTGCCGCGGCGTGTATTCTGGGTGGCGTGGGCGGCAATGCCTCCGCCGGAATGGAAGTGCTGGAAGGAATGGGGGCGGCAGAAAAGGAGCGTGCGAAGGAACTGCTGGAAAGCGGCTGCTGTAGTGTGGAATTTTTAGATTCTGAAATACCGCTTCATTTTATCATCAGTCTTTCGGCAGCAGGGCATACAGTGGAAGTGGAAGTACGACATGCCCATACTAATATTGTCGCTATTACGCGGGATGGACAGGCTGTTTTTGAGAAGAGCAGAGAACTGGCTGACAAGGGTTATGCCACTAACCGGGCAAAGCTTTCGCTGGAAACGATAAAAATATTTGCTGATGAAGTAGATTTTTTGTTAATAAAGGATGTATATGAGCGTCAAGTGCGTTATAATATGGATATAGCGTATGAGGGAATTTCAGGAAACTATGGGCTTGGAATCGGGAGAGTGATTCGGGAAGCCTATGCGGACGGGGTGGTAACCCGCATGAAGGCTTTTGCAGCGGCTGCTTCAGAGGCGCGAATGGGAGGTTGCGACATGCCGGTTATTATCACCTCGGGAAGCGGCAATCAGGGAATTGCTTCTTCCGTTCCGGTAATCGTATATGCGAGGGAGAAAAATATACCGACGGAAAGACTGTACCGCTCCCTTGCTTTTTCAAGCCTTTTGACGATTTACCAAAAAGAATTTATCGGAAAGCTTTCGGCGTTCTGCGGGGCGGTTTCCGCATCCTGTGCGTCGGCGGCCGCCATAACCTATATGCTGGGAGGAAATCTTTCGCAAATCAAGGCGACCATTGACAATACGCTGGCTAATATCCCGGGAATCATTTGTGACGGCGCAAAAATTTCCTGTGCGGCGAAAATCGCATCCAGTCTTGACGCGGCCATGATGGCGCATCATCTGGCTATGCAGGGCAAGGAATACGAGGCGTATACGGGAATTTTAAAAGAGGATACAGGAGAAACCATTAGCTGTGTCGGATATATAGGAAAGGTTGGTATGCATCAGACGGATAAGGAAATTATTAAAATGATGCTGGAATAGCCCATGAAAAATGAAATCCGTAAAATTCCGGTATTTCGAATTACGATTGAAAGAGAAAAGCTGGCAAAAGATAAAAAGAATGTTTGCAGAATATTTGAATTGCTGGAGGCATGTGAAATTCCATGTGAGTGTATTGCAATCAATATCGACTGGCTTGCCGTTATCATAAGGGAATCGGAATGGGGAAAATCAAACCGGTTCCTGATTTTGCTGCGACAGACGCTGAGCAGGATAAATGTATCCATCGACAGGGGTATGGTATTATTATGCATGGTGGGAGAGCAGATAAGCAGCCGTGGAATCGGTATGGTAACGAGCAGCCTTATTATGCAGGGGATTGAGATTAAAATGCAGCGCTATCTGCAATGCCGCGACAGGTTTATGGTCTGTGTCGCTGCAGGCGAGGCGGACAGAGTAGGACAGATTATGGCAGAAGTAATGGAGAGCCGGGATATGCATATACAGAGAAATTGAAAGCAGAGAATCCATAACTGTCAAAAGGAGGAAAGTATTTTGCAAAAAGAACGGATTGTATATCTTGATTTGGTTCGCGTTATAGCGGGTATTTTAGTGGTTATGGTACATATTTCGGCACAGCAGATTGAAAGCCTGCCTATGGACGGCGCTGCGTTTGCAGTTACCAATGCTTTCAACTGTCTTGCCTTTTCCGGTGTGGCGCTTTTTGTCATGATAAGCGGCGCACTTGCCCTGCGGCAGGAGCGGGAGACGGATTTAAAGACGCTGCTTTTGCACAAGACGCTGCATTTCTTTGTCCTGTACTATATTTGGAAAGCGTTTTATCAAGTCGTTAGCATGCTGGAAAGAGGGGAAGCTTTTACACTTTCCAATATCAAGAATGATGTGATTCTGGCATTGATTCAGCAGAGGGGGTATTACCATCTCTGGTATCTGCCCATGATTGCCACACTCTATATGGCGGTGCCGTTTGTGAAAAAAGGATTTGCGGAAAAGAAAATATGCAGGTATTTTTTATGTGTGTTTTTTATTACGGCGCTTTTCGTGCCGACACTGCTCCACTATGAATTTAAGTTTAAATATCTGCTGGCAGATTTTTTTGCTTCCAATGATTTTTATCTGTTTGGCGGGTATCTCGGTTATTTTGTGCTGGGACATTATCTGCACAACTGGCGGGAGGAAATAACAGAAAAGAAGCGTGTCGCTCTCTATATAGCGGGCGGACTCAGTTTTCTTCTGGCATGTGTTTTTGGCGTTCTTGACGCCCGCGCTACGGGGCTGCTTTCCTTCCATATGAACACGCCGCTTGCCGCAACGACCTTTTTCACTGCAGCCGCGATTTTTGTGGCGGGACAGTCCATTGACAAAAAAGCGGCTTGTTCTGAAAAAACGGGAAAAACGCTTGGTTTCCTGGCAAGTACCGTTTTTGGTATCTACCTTTTGCATCCGCTGGCGATTATCCTGTTTAACAGCATTGGATTTAAGACTTCTCTGTGTACGCCGATACTGTCCATTCCGCTTCTGACAGTCTGCACCGTGGCTTTGTCGGGGCTGATATCTGCGGTTTTACTTCGGATTCCGCTTCTGAAAAGGCTGATACAATAGCCTTACAGTCCGCCGCGGACGGCGGGAAGCAGCCGTAGGGAAACGGGCAGCTCGCCGTTGAGGCGGCGAAGCTCATCAAGAAACGCTTTTGTATTGTCTTCTGTTTTTAGTTGTATAAGGTACTGCAATTCGCAGGAAGAGTCCGCGCCGCTGTCATTTACTTTGACGAGCCGCGCGGATTTTGTGTATCCGGCAAGTACATCGTCAAATGCATTCCCGTAATCCATATCCCGCGGTACAAAAATGGTAAGCAGCCTTGCATTTTCCTTTTTGCCCTGAAAGGGAAGCGCGTATACGAGGAGAATGGCGGCGCCTACTGCAAGCAGCAGCAGTCCGGCAACCCCGATACTGCCGAGTCCTGTGGCAAGCCCGATGGACATGGCAAGAAAGAGGCTGGTGATTTCACGTGAGTTGCCCTCTGCGGAGCGGAACCGAATCAGGCTGAACGCGCCAAGCACGGCAACGCCGGTTCCCAGATTGCCGTTGACCAGCATAATGACAGCCTGTACGATAACGGGAAGAATGACAAGCGTCAGGATAAAGTTTTTGCTGTAGCTGTTTTTATACATATGCAGCAGCGCCACCAGCACACCAAAAAAGAGGGAGGCGGCGGTGCAAAGAATAAATGCCTTAATACTGGCGTCTAAAGTAGGTATGGTTAAAAAATGGTTCAGCATAAGCGGCAGAGTCCTTTCTCTATCATGTGAAAGAAGCGCTTTCATCAGCGTTTCTCTAAATAGTATAAAATAAAAAGAAGGCGTGTGCAACTTTTTTGGCGCCTCAGGGGTATTCCTTATATAAGGGAAAAGGAGATTTTATATGAGTATTGAAACATATGCAGATATTATGATGAAGTTCTATATGGGGCTGTTCCTGCTTTCTGTTTTCGCAGGTGCCGCAGCAATCCGGAGAAAAATAAGAAAGAAAACCTTAAAATACTGGTGGCTCATTCCCTGTACCATCCTTTATTCTATTGTTGCGGTGTTCAATGTCTTTATTGCCTTCATAGCATATGACGACCCCGCAGACCCTAATTACAGGATATACAAAAACTGGGAATTGAAAGACTTTATTTTAAATGATATAAAAGTGCTGATAATATGGTTGTTTATCGTGGCAGTGCTCTATCTGGTATTGAGAAGAAAAGAGTGTAAAACGTCCGCCAAAACAGGCGGGAAAAAAGCATTGATTTTTTTGGCGGTTTTGCTGACTGGGGCAGTAATTTTGATTTTATTTACCGTAACGATTTCTCCAAAAAGAGAGAAAGAGTATATTACAATTCATGTGGAAGGCTTTGACGTCACCTATCCGATAAGGGGTGAAAAAATTACCATGGAGGCTGTTTCTGACATTGAACTGGGAAGCTCCGGAATTGAAATCGGAGATAAGCTGGGAGAGCCGGATGCGTTCATTGGAAGCGGCATGCTGAGACCTGTCTATTTTGTGGAAGGGAATCAAGTGGTTGTATTGCATTTTACCTATCCGGCAGCATGGGAGGATTTACGACAGATTGTACTGGTTGACGAAAATGGAGAAAGCAGGATTCTAAAAGAAAAAGAAAGCGGGAATGTGGAAGCGTCGGCTGAGTTGTGTACATACACGGAAGAATTACTGGAAATAGAATGGAGTGACTGCATGGAATCGGCGGCAGGTGATGTGGTGGAATCGGAGTATTACGAGGAAGTCGCGCAGATTAAGCTGGAAGTAAAGCAGGGATATGAAGAAGAGGTCATCAATATTCTGCAAAACAGGTTCATAATTCCATCGGAAGCCCCTCCTCTGCCAAAAAGTGAGTTTTCGGAAGAAATAGAGAATGGCGACGTCCGATATGTTTTTTCCGTTTTTATGGAGGGAAAAAGAGCAAAGACCAGAGAAATAATTGCTTATGTAGTCTATGATGAAAGCGGGAAAATGTACGTTTATATAATGGGATAGGAGACAAATTATGAAATGGTTAAAAAGAACAGGGTTGGCGCTTTTGCTTTTGCCGGTTATCGTAATAGCAGTCTTTATACTATATGAAATCTTTGGCATGTGCGTAAATCATATTGCCACCGGACGGCAAACAAAGCAATTACAAATAAATCTGAAAAATGAAATTCCTGACATTGAGATTATCAATGTATATTCAGAAACGGGCAATACAGGACCAACAGGAAATCATGTTGACTGTTTGTCTACTGTTGTATTTTCAACAAATATGGAGGAATCTGAAATCGTAAATAGAATGTCGGCGTACTATGAGTTTAATGATTGGTACTGTTATGTATATCAAACAGAGGATGGAAATTACTTATTTTACCTCAATACGTCGGCTCCGTTCGTTGATAATATAGAAGGGCATTAATGTGATTCGGGAAGGGAATAGAAATAGTATGGGAAAAAAGATAAAAGCAATATGCCTGTTGTTTTGTATGATATGCAGTCTGTCAGCCTGCGCCCAAAAGCCCGGCCCGAACATGGATTTTAAGGATATGGAATCGGATGTGTCAATTGCTTCCTCCCAAACGCCGGCTCAGGACATGCCTCCCGCGGTGATTGCGTCGGAATCGAAACTGACAATCGTTCCCTCCAAAACACGGGTTTCCGAATTTACAAAATGCGCAGGTTATACAGAGGAAGAGAGCGATTTTTATAACATAACGCCTGATTATATCGCGGATAATTCCGAGTTTGAGATTTTTAAAGATGTTTCCAGTACGGATTCCTTTATTATGTATGACGGTGAGGTATACAGTATCGGTACATGCTTTGGCGGATTCGGCTTGACGAGTATGGCTCTGGCGGATTTGAATCAGGATGGGGCGTATGAATTATATTATACATTTTCATTCGGCTCAGGTGTGCATGCTTTAAGTATAGGATATTTTGACCCTGTAAAAAAAGAAGTAACGATACTGGATTGTCCGCTCCAGTCACATGGACACGAACTGATGCTGACTGCAAATGAGTCCGGTGATTTGTGTGTGAATATTGCCGTGATTGATGAGAAAATGTATCAGTCCTTTGTTGATTTTTCGTTGGAAGCACAGGAATTGATCGGCACGGTTGTTTCCTCGGAAGATACGATAACGCTGCATATCTCCATGGATGAATTTATAGATCTCTTGGGACAAGACGGTGCTTCGGAATTAACGGAAACGGTCGATACTGACTACGTGTTTTATCTGGAGGACGAAGGTGTCAGGGATAATCCTGTATTTGCTGCGTTCATAGATAAAGAAATCACTGCCTGTGATGCGGAGACGGAGGAAAGCCGATACATATATGAATGTTATGAACAAGATGTGTTTGGCGTCAATTATGGTGTCCATTATATGGCGGAGGATTTAGACGGGGATGGGGAAAAAGAGTTATTGATATTGGTGCAATGGGACGATATAGATGGGGATTTGCTTGTATTTCACGAAGAGGACGGGAAATTATATCAATGGGAGACGTGGGAGTATTTTTTGTGGATGCGCATGTCGGAGATAGAGTATCATGGGAACGGCATATTTTCAATGGGCGGCGGAGCCGGAACTATAGTCGGACGTTATAATGCAGAAGGGAAGATAGAATATATCGTAAAATGTTTCAGAGATTTTGGATACACCGAGGAAGATGTGCGTTGGGAAAGCGAGAACTTGATATTATATAAGGATGGGCAGGAAGAAAAAGAACTGAGCTGGGAAGGAATTTATTCTCATGATGATACATTGGAAATGACGCCGGAAAATCAGGCAAATTATGATGAGATCAATACGATTATGAATGAAATATGGGAAGAAATAGGGGAAGGAAGAAGAATCAAGAATGTAGGATATGAAGAGAACGCGAAAAAGATACCTCTGGATGAACTGCTCAATAAGCAATAATAATTATGCTTATCTGCCTTATCGGAATATTGACGTTGGTGCCATATGAAATATATAATTTCAGGTGCATGAAAAAGAATCATTAAAGCAAAGTACGGTGGAATATGCCGATGAAATCGTAGAGAAATCATGTAAAAGCATAGCGTCATTGCATTGATAATGCCTTTGTTTTATGATAACATATGAGTAAGGAGAAAGGGGCATGTTATGAGCGAGGAAAGAAAGCAAATAAACTATGCAGTTGCCTGTGTCAGTGAATTTGCACACAGACATAACTTAACAATGAAAGAAGCGTTTCGGTTTCTTTTTGAATATAGGGCGATAGAATTTTTAAAAGAAAATTATGATATTGAGCACACGCTGTCACTGGATGACGCGCTTGATGATATGCGGAGGATCTGCGAAAAGAACGGAGGAATACTGGCATGATTTTATATCATGGAACGAATCTTGACATACAGTCAATTGATTTGGCACTGTGCCGTCCTTATAAGGATTTTGGCAGTGAGGATTGTAACTTTGATTGTAAATATGATATTGTATCCGGTCCGATTGCAGATGATGATATGGCTGTGCTTTTTCGTCAATACCAGAATAGACTGATTTCACTTGAAACTTTAATAAACGGAATGACATTTCGGGAAACAACGAATCAGTGCTCATTCCATACGGAGCGGGCCGTAAAGTTTTTAAGGAAGGTGGATGTTTTATTATGACAAAGCAGGAACAGCTAATGGAATATAATATTCAGGATATTATTGAGTATATGGTGAAAGATTTGATGGTTGAATACGATAAGGCGATGGATCTTTTTTACAACTCACAAACTTTTGATAAACTCACAGATGTTGAAACGGGATTATATCTTGAAAGTTCAGCATATGTATACGGTCTTTTCCAAGATGAGAGAAATTTCGGAAATCTGATACAGACAGAGATATAAAACGATAAGTATTATCAGCGGTTAGGAAAAGAAGCGGATACTTGAACTTATGAAGAAGTTGCGCCTCCCCCTGTTCTATGGTACAATTCGGAAAGAAACTATTTTCCTATAAACAACGAGAAAGGCACGGTCACAGCATGATTGAAAAACTGATAGAAAAGATAAAAAAGACAAACGCTCCCATTGTGGTAGGGCTTGACCCCATGCTCAGTTATATTCCGGAGCATATCAAGGAGAAGGCTTTTGCGGAGTATGGTGAGACGCTTTCCGGAGCAGCCGAGGCAGTCTGGCAGTACAACAAGGGGATTGTGGATGCGGTATATGATTTGATTCCGGCGGTAAAACCTCAGATTGCCATGTATGAGCAGTTTGGATTAGAGGGACTTGCCGTATTTGAAAAGACGGTGGAGTACTGTAAGGAAAAGGGACTGATTGTTATTGGCGACGTCAAGCGCGGCGACATCGGTTCTACTTCGGAGGCTTACGCGGTAGGGCATCTCGGTACAGTCAAGGTGGGAGAGTACTCCTACAGAGGTTTTGACGAGGATTTTATCACAGTCAACCCTTATCTTGGCTCGGACGGTATCAAGCCCTTTGTCAAGGTATGCAAGGAGGAGGATAAGGGGATTTTTGTGCTGGTCAAGACATCCAATCCTTCCAGCGGCGAGTTTCAGGACCGTCTTGTGGACGGCAGGGCTTTGCATGAGCTGGTAGGGGAGAAGGTGGTAGAGTGGGGCGCGGACTGTATGTCGCCGGACGGCTCCTACAGCAATGTCGGCGCTGTGGTGGGTGCGACCTATCCCGAACAGGGGAAAATTTTGCGTAAGATTATGCCGAAAACCTTTATTTTGGTGCCTGGGTACGGTGCACAGGGCGGCAAGGGAGCCGATTTGGTTCACTACTTTAACGAGGACGGGCTGGGCGCCATTATCAATTCCTCGCGCGGCATCATTGCGGCGTACAAGCAGGAGCAGTATGCGTCCTTTGGCGGCGAGCACTTTGGCGACGCTGCAAGACAGGCGGTTCTCGACATGCGGGAGGACATAGCAGGCGCGCTGGCAGGAAGGCAGTAAGCTTATTTGTGACGGTTCCTCCATTCTCTCGGGGAAATCCCGTAGACAGTTTTAAATGCACGCGAAAAATGAAGCTGATTTTCATATCCGACGGCAGAGCCGACTTCTGCGATGGATAGGGAGGTCAGCTTTAACAATTCTGTCGCTTTTACCATTCTGTAATTCATCAAAAACTCCTGTGGCGAACGGCCTATGGAGTTTCGGAAAATTTTCCCAAAATAGCTGCGGTTGATGCCACAGACGGCGGCAATATCCTCTATGGTGATATTGTTCTGAAAATTTTGCTCGATGTAGTTGATGGCCTCTTTAATGTAATAGTCACTCATCTTACTGCTCTGCACCGGTACGGTTACTCTTGCGGACTGGGTCAGGTAATCCAGAAAGAGGTAGAGATGCCCGATGAGGTGAAAGGGCGTTTCTTTGGCGTGATGAACGATGTACAGCATCTCGTTCACCATCTGTTCGCAAATATCCTTGGAGTGCGGACGGTATACGGGGGTGTTTGGGGAAAGTCCTGTCAAATCCAGCGCTTCTTTGACCCGAAGTCCGTCAAATTCAATCCACACGTATTCCCATGGAAGCGTCTTGTCGGCGAAATAGGTATTTATCTGTCCGGGGAAAATCAAAAAGCCCTGCCCACTCTTGATAGGGTAGGTCTGCGTTTCCCCCTTGGCATTGTCCGCCATAAGCGTCCCCGTGCCTGAGATAACATAGTGGAACAGGTAATGGTTTCTTGTGACAGGACCGAAAGAATGTCCCGGCTCGCACTGTTCATAGCCATATTGGTACATACTCAAATCGATAAAATTTTCATTAGGAAATATGTAGAAAAGAATGTTGTTCATTGGCAGCTCCTCTCCGTAAAATATACCAAAATGCGTCATCATATAATAGTATAACATAAAAAATAGCATTGTGGCATATAAAATGAAAAATGGTGCTATTTATTGGTAGCAAATTGGTATGTTAAAATAGATTTAACGTAAAAAAAGAAACTAAATTTTACTGAGAGGAGAGGTAAGTATGTCAAAAAGAAAGATTGCCCAAACGTTGCTTGCGGCGATAGGGATTGCAGCCGGAGTCTTAGGCCTTACGGGCTGCGGACAGGGCGCGTCGGACAATAAGATTGAGGTGGAACTGGTGTCCTACAAACCGGAAGCAGTAGCTGCTTTTGAAAAGATAGCAGAGCGCTTCAACGCGACGCATGACGATATCCATCTGACAATTGATTCGCCGAATGAAGCCATGACAATACTGAAGACAAGGTTTATCAGGGAGGATTATCCTGATATTGTGGGAATCGGCGGGGATATCAACTATTCCAATTTCCTTGACGCCGATTTGTTTATGGATATTTCGGATTTGGCAGAGCTTGGAATGGTGAAGCAGTCCTATCTGGATATGGAAAAGGAACTGGAGTTTATTCCGAAGGATGGCGTTTATGCCCTGCCCTATGCGGCGAACGCGGCGGGTATTTTGTACAACAAGGATATGTTCGAGGAGCACGGCTGGGAGATTCCGGATACATGGGATGAATTTATAGCACTGTGTGAGGAAATTCAATCCGAAGGTATTCTGCCGTTGTATTTAGGCTATAAGGACACATGGACATGTCTGGCGCCGTGGAACGCGCTTGCGGTGGGATTGTCCGATTCGGACACCTGTAATCAGGTCAATCTGGGACAGACGACCTTTGCGGCATCCTACCGTGGGGTTGCGGAAAAAATGAGAGCGCTGCTCGACTATGCGGAGCCGAATCCCTATGCCTACAGCTATAACGACGCGTGTACCGCCTTTGCGAGAGGGCAGTCGGCGATGTATCCCATCGGCAGCTATGCCATACCGCAGATTAGACAGGTAAATCCGACGATGAATATTGGTTCCTTTACGTTTCCGGCAAATGCGGATAAAGAGGACAATATCTTAAATTCCGGTATCGATTTGCAGTTCTGCGTGATGAAGGACTGCAAGAACAAAGAGGCAGTCTATGAGGTGCTCCGCTTCCTGTATGAGGACGAAACCATTCGGATTTATCTTGAAGACCAGGGCGGGCTTACCTGCAAAGAAGGAGATTTTGCAATTCCGGCGGAGTTGGAAGGCATGAGAGAATACATTGAAAACGACAGAATGGCAGACTTTCAGGACCATCATTATCCCAGTGAGATGAGCGTCGATGCCATGATACAGACCTTCCTTCTGGACAATAAAGAGGATTCTATCGATACTTTTCTGGCGCGTTTTGATACGGACTGGAAGCGGTATAACAGGGATTTGATTCGGAAGGTACAGCAATATCAGAAGGAAATGGAGGGCGCGCGATGAGAAAGAGCATGACGAACCGGTATAAGACATTTTGGGCAGTTACCATTCCGGTGCTGGTTTTATTCTTTACTTTTAACACACTGCCTATGCTGAAAGGCATTGTATACAGCTTTACCAACTATAGAGGATACGGCTCTTATGACTATGTGGGCTTTCGGAATTATATCGACTTGTTCACGGACGCCAGAGTGGGCAAGAGTTATCTGTTTACCTTTAAATACGCGTTGGTGGGAACGGTGCTGGTAAATGTGCTGAGCTTAATTATGGCGCTTGGTCTGAACAGCCGGATACGGTTTAAGAGCGCTCTCAGGGGCATTTACTTTGTTCCCAATATTCTGGGCGGCTTGGTTATCGGTTATATTTTCAGCTTTATCTTTACTTATATTCTGCCGGCGGTCGGCAATACGCTGCACATCGGCTTTCTGCAGAACAGCGTTCTTGCAAGTGAAAAGTACGCGTGGGTCGGCGTGCTGATTGTAGGCGTATGGCAGGCAGTTGCCATGAACACCATCATCTATATTTCGGGTCTGCAGACTGTGCCGTCGGATGTGTATGAAGCAAGTATGCTGGACGGAGCGGGCAAATGGAAAGAGTTCTGGAGCGTTACTTTCCCGCTTGTGATGCCTTTTGTGACAATCAATCTGGTGCTGAGCACAAAGAATTTCCTGATGGTATTTGACCAGATTATGTCGTTGACAAAGGGCGGTCCTGCGCAGAGCACGGAGTCCATTTCCTACCTCATATACCGCAACGGTATGGACGGCGGACAGTTTGGCTTCCAAAGTGCAAACGCAGTGGTTTTCTTTGTTGTGATTGTGGCAATTTCCATTTTCCAGATGACCGTTATGAATAAGAAGGAGGAACAGTTATGATGAAGGAAACGCAGAAAACAAACTGGGTTCTGACCGTTATACTGATATTGGGAACCATCACGGTATTTTTTCCGCTGTATATGGCGTTTATTATCGCGTTTAAGCAGCCGAGCGAGATGACAAATGATGTTGCGGGCGCATTGTCATTTCCTGCCCGTTTTAGCCTGGACAATTTTAAACAGGCGATGGAGGTGACGGATTTCTGGCATTCGCTGGGAAACAGCCTTCTCATTACGCTGGCAACCATTGCGCTTGCTATTCTGATTCATTCCATAGCAGGCTATGTGATCGGAAGGGCAATGGCGGAGAAAAAGTGCTTTCGTTTCATTTATCTCTACATTGTCAGCGGTATGTTTGTTCCTTTTTCCATTCTGATGATGCCTCTGGTAAAGCAGACGGCGCAGATGGGGCTCGGAAATCGTCTGGGAGTTATTCTGCTGTATCTTGTGTTCTATATGCCGATGAATGTGCTGCTTTACACAGGATATCTTAAAAATATTCCGATGGCGCTGGAGGAAGCGGCGGACATTGACGGCGCCAGCACATGGAAGACCTACTGGAAGGTTGTTTTCCCGATGATGGGACCGATGCATGCCACGGTTGCCATTCTGACAGCGCTCGGCACATGGAACGATGTGATGACGCCGCTCGTGATTATGTCGGGAACCGGGCAGAACACGCTGCCTCTGGCACAGCTTAATTTCCAGACACAGTTTGGTACAAACTATAATCTTGCTTTTGCATCGTACATTCTGGCATTGATTCCGATTCTGGTATTTTATATCATCTGCCAGAAACAGATATTGAGCGGTGTTGCAAACGGAGCAGTGAAAGGATAGAAAAAGTATGGCTATTTCAGTGGAGAACGGCGTATTTCATTTGGAAACCGCCAATACGCTTTATCAGATGAAGGTGGATTCCTTCGGCGTTTTAAATCATTTATGGTATGGCGCAAAGACGGATGACTGTATGGATTATCTTCTGGATTATCCGGACGTTGGGTTTGCGGGCAATATTTATGAAGCAGAAAACCAAAGAACCTATTCCTTGAATACGCTGCCGCTGGAATATGCGGCAGTCGGGGAAGGAGATTTCCGCGTGCCGGCAGTCTCCGTGACCCATGCCGATGGGAGCAATGCACTTGCGCTTCGGTTTCAGGAATATCACATTGAGAAGGGGAAGTACAAAATACCGGGACTTCCCGCGGTATATGCGGGAGATGATGAGGCGGAGACTCTTACCATTATCCTGCAGGATGCAGCTTCCGGCGTGGAGGTAAGCTTGCGCTACGGCGTTCTTGCGCAGGCGGATGTGATTACAAGAAGCGTAGTCGTGCAAAATAAAGGAAAAGAGAACATTGTTTTAAACAAGGTACACAGCCTGTGTCTGGATATCCCATACGGGAGCTGGGAATGGGTGCATTTTCACGGGAGGCACACCATGGAGAGGCAGACGGAAAGGGCAGCCCTGATACACGGTATTCAGGAGAGCGGCAGTACCAGGGGAACCTCCAGCCACCAACAGAATCCGGCGGTGCTTTTGTGTGAAAAGGGATGTACGGAGACAAGCGGCTTTTGTATAGGTGCGGCGCTTATGTACAGTGGCGGTTTCCAGGCGCAGATAGAGTGCGACCAGTTAGAGCAGGTGCGCCTTGTGATGGGAATCCATCCGGATACCTTTAGCTGGACATTGGAGCCGGAGTCATGCTTTTATGCGCCGGAAGTGATTCTTTCCTGTTCAGAGCAGGGACTGGAAACGTTGTCTCACCGCTTCCATCAAGTCATTCGCGAACATGTCTGCAGGGGCCGGTATCAGTTGTCGAAAAGGCCGGTTCTGATTAACAACTGGGAGGCGACCTATTTTGCGTTTGACGAAAAAAAGATTGAGGAAATCGCAGAGCAGGCTTCCCGTCTGGGAATAGATATGATGGTGCTGGACGACGGGTGGTTTGGACGGCGGAATTCGGATTTCTCGGGTTTGGGAGACTGGGTGGTCAATGAAGAAAAACTGCAAGGCGGGCTTGGCAGGCTTGTGGAGAAAATCAACCGCCTCGGCATGAAGTTTGGCATATGGTTTGAGCCGGAGGCGGTTTCTGAGGACAGTGATTTATACAAGGCGCATCCGGAATGGGTCATCAGGATTCCCGGGAGAAATCCGGTGAGAGCCAGATACCAGCTTGTTCTGGATATGTCCAGGGAAGAAGTAGTAGAGTATCTGTATCGCGCCATAAGCAAAATCCTTACGGAAAATCGCATTGCGTATGTGAAATGGGATATGAACCGGAGCATATGCGACTGGTACACGGCGGCGCTTCCCGCAGGCCGCCAGACGGAGATGCCGCACAGATATGTGCTGGGGCTTTATGCACTGCTGGAAAAGCTTACCGCAGCATTTCCCGATGTACTGTTTGAGGGCTGCAGCGGCGGCGGCGGAAGGTTTGACGCCGGTATGCTCTATTATTGTCCGCAGATATGGTGCAGCGACAATACGGATGCGCATGACAGGGTGTTCATCCAGTACGGAACGAGCTTTTTTTATCCCGCTTCTTCAGTCGGTTCCCATGTATCGGCTGCGCCCAACCATCAGACGGGCCGTGTGACCTCTTTAAAGACAAGGGGAACGGTTGCCATGGCGGGCAGTTTTGGCTATGAGCTGGATTTGAACAAGCTGAGCGAGGCGGAAAAAGAGGAAATTGCAAAACAGGTAAGCAGCTACAAGGGATATCAGAGGCTTATTTATGAGGGGAATTACTATAGATTGTGCAATCCGTATGAGGACAATATGGCGGTGTGGGCGTTTGTTGCGAAAGACCGAAAGGAAGCGCTGGTTCAGGGCGTGGTGCTCAGGGCGGCTTCCAATGTCCTGCGGGGAAGCGTGCGGCTCAGAGGGCTGGATGCGAAAGCTTTTTACCAGTCTGTACAGGACGGCCGCGTCTACACAGGGCGCGCGCTTATGGCGGGTGGGCTGCTTCTGCCCCGCACAGAGGGAGATGACGCGGCCTTTACCATCTGTCTCAAGCAGGTGACTGAGGAAAATAGCAAGAATTGATTTGGTAAGATTGAGGCATCCCTTTTGCATATAAAATCCGGAGGTATGGAATTGAAAGAAGAAATAAAAAAAGAATGGGCTGCGGATGCAGACAGTGTTTTTCGGGATAGGATGACCAGACACCATGACGAGCTGCGGTGGCTCTATATGGAGTTATATGGAAACAGCTCCATGTTTGCCGAACTGTGCGACCGGATGAGGGAATATTATCTTGAGCGGGATAAAAAACTAAAGGATTGTGATGAAGAGCGGGAATCAGACCGGGAATGGTATAAACGTAATGATATGCTGGGGATGATGTTCTACATTGATAATTTTGCCGGAAATATAAAGGGAGTGGAATCCAGACTGGATTACATTGAACAATGTAATGTGAATTATGTTCATCTGATGCCTTTTCTTGATACAACAGAGGGACGTTCTGATGGGGGATATGCTGTGTCGGACTTTCGCAAGGTGCAGGAGAAACTGGGAACAATGGAGGATCTGGAAAGTTTGACGGCTGCCTGCCATAGGAAGGGTATCAATGTCTGTATGGATTTTGTCATGAACCACACATCGGAAGACCATGAATGGGCGAAAAAGGCTCGTCAGGGTGACGGTGAGTATATGAGCAGATACTTTTTCTTTGATAGCTATCATGAGCCTGCCATGTACGAAAGGACAGTGCCTCAGGTATTTCCCACCACTGCTCCGGGGAATTTCACATGGCTGGAAGATGCAGGGCATTTTGTAATGACTACGTTTTATCCGTACCAATGGGATTTGAATTACCGGAATCCGAGAGTGTTCAATGAGATGATGTATCATTTCCTCTATCTGGCAAACAGGGGGATTGATATTATCCGCATTGATGCGGTGCCTTATATCTGGAAAGAACTGAATACTTCCTGCCGTAACCTGCCTCAGGTGCATAACATTGTGCGCATGATGCGCATCATCAGCGAAATTGTCTGTCCCGGTGTTCTTCTGCTGGGGGAGGTGGTTATGGAGCCGGAGAAGGTAGCGCCCTATTTCGGAACGGTGAAAAAGCCGGAATGCCATATGCTCTATAATGTTACCACCATGGCGACCACATGGCATACGGTGGCAACCAGAGATGTGAAGCTTTTAAAGAGACAGCTTGACATTGTGAATTCTCTGCCGAAAGAGTATGTGTTTTTGAATTACCTTCGCTGCCATGATGATATTGGCTGGGGGCTTGACTACGGTATATTGATGTCGGACGGTATCGGGGAGAGGAGCCATAAGCAGTATCTGAACGACTATTTTCAGGGATGTGTCGGGAACAGTAACAGCCGCGGTGAACTTTATAATGCAGATCCTGTTACAGGTGATGCCCGATTCTGTGGAACCACGGCGTCCATGTGCGGCGTTGAGAAAGCCGGATTTGAGCAGAATGAGGCTGCCATGGAGCAGGCGGTCAGACTGGTGCTGATGCTCCATGCGTATATGTTCATGCAGTCAGGAATCCCTGTGCTGTACAGCGGCGATGAGGTTGGGCAGGTCAATGATTATACTTATAAAGAAAATCCAAACAAAGTGGCAGATTCCCGATATCTTCACCGGGGACCGATGAATTGGGACCTTGCGGCAAACATTCAGAATACAGATACGGTGGAAGGGCGGATTTTTCAGGGATTAAACCGACTGGAGCGGATTCGAAAAACAGAAAAGGTCTTTGTGTCCAATGCAGATACATGGACCATTGAAACATGGGAACAATCCGTCTTATGTATTGGCAGATATTTTGACGGGGAGAAAATAATCGGCCTCTTCAATTTCAGTGAACATGACAAGACCGCATGGATCAATGAGACAGATGGTGATTATGTGGAATTGATATCAGGAAATACGATGAGACCGGTAGGTGTCAACATACCGGCCTACGGGTTTTACTACATGAAAAAGAAGAAATGATTGATAACTTTATGGTTTTATGCTAGTATAAAAAGAAAGTGAGTGATGAAACAGCCGGAGAAAAGGAAACGGCAAAGCCCTGAAACAGGAGGTCTTTGGAAAATTGGAACAGTACAAGCAGGAATTTATCGAATTCATGGTGGACTGCGGTGTTCTGCAGTTCGGTGATTTTACTTTAAAGAGCGGAAGAAAGAGCCCGTTTTTCATGAACGCGGGCGGGTATGTGACCGGCGGGCAGTTAAGGCGGCTCGGACAGTATTATGCGCATGCCATTCACAACACCTACGGAGATGATTTTGACGTCCTGTTCGGGCCGGCATATAAAGGGATTCCTTTAAGCGTGGTGACGGCAGCGGCATACAGCGAATTGTACGGCAAGGAGATCCGCTACTGCTCCAACCGGAAGGAAATGAAGGATCACGGCGACGTGGGAATACTGCTCGGCAGTAAGTTGCAGGACGGCGACAGGGTGGTTATCATCGAGGACGTCACGACTTCCGGCAAATCCATAGAAGAGACCTTCCCGATTATCAAAGCGCAGGCGGACATAGAAATCAAAGGCCTGATGGTGTCTCTAAACCGCGAAGAGGTGGGACAGTCGGGCAAGGTGGGAGCGCTGACTGAGATACAGGAAAAATACGGTTTTCCTGCAAGCGCCATCGTAAGCATGAGCGAAGTGACGGAGTATCTGTATAATAAGCCTTACAAAGGTGAAATCTATATAAACGATGAAATAAAAGGCGCACTTGACAATTACTTTGCACAGTATGGAATAAAAAAATAAGGAGAGGATTGCCATGGAAGAAAAATTGTACAGAACAATGCGCGGAACCGGCGCAACCAATATTGTGATAGGGGTACTTACTTTGGTAGTAGGCATTACAAGCGGTATCCTTCTACTTATCAGCGGCGCAAAACTGCTGTCGCGCAAGTCTAATATCCTGTTTTAAAAGCAGTGGGCATTTCCTCTGGAGGTGCCCATTTATCTTATTTTTAGGAGAGATTCCGGAAAGGAGCGCACCGGACGGCTGCATATGGGGCGGAAGAAAAATTACATTTTTACCAATAAAACACACTCCGAGCGGGCAATTATGTCAACGATTCTGGGAGTTATAAGTCTGGCCTCCTTCGTGGCAGTCATCTATCTTGCCTATAGGCAGGCGGGGAATATACCGCCGGGCTACGGCATAACCGGCTTTTTGGTGGCGGTTTTTTCCATCATCGGTCTGGTGCTGGGGATTATTACGGTTATGGAAAAGGACAGATACAAGCTGTTTCCTTGTCTGGGGATTTTTTTTAACCTGATGGCGCTTTTGGGCATCGGGTTTGTGGTCTATGCGGGCATGTATCTGTAGTGACGGGAATTTGACAGGAAAAAGTGAACATTATGGAATAAATGAAATGATTTGGAGGTAAAAGATGGACGAAGTGTTACAGGAAAGATTAAGGCTGGCAGAGGAGCGGACTGCGCAGCTTAAGGAAGAATCCATTTCAGAGGAGGCATTTTCCCGCTATTTCAGAAAGGAAGCAGAATGGCTGTCAGGGCTGTTTGAGCTGCAGGCTCTGCTTGAAAACGGCGGTTATGAGAAGCTTGGACTTGAGGAGCTTAAGGCGTGGAACAGACGGCTGTACGAAGAACTGCGGCCTGAAAATTACGAAACGAGTTATGCCAATCCCGCTTTTGCGGTAAAAGAGCTGGGAAAGGAATTCGGCGCTTTTTTTGCTGCGTTTCACACGGAACTGCGGCAGTGCATTTCCCATATCCATTATGGCAGGATGGAGGAATTTGCGGCGGCTGTGGAGCTTTTTCTGGAAGTGGTCAATGAATTTGCCTGCGCATGGGAGGAAGAGCATGCGCTGCCTGCATTTTCGCAGGTGAAACAGAGCTATTACTGGTATATGAGCGACTACGCGGATATCCGCTCCGAACGGCAGGTGCTTGGCGTGGTGGTGCCCTCCATGAGCACAGCAAAGAAAATTGTGATGGAGAGCGATTTGTCGGATTTGCGGTATCTGTACCGCTATGGTGATTGTGTTTCCGACGACGAGCTTCGTATGGCGTCATATCTGAATTCCCTTCCGGAGGAAACCATCGCGGTGATGGCGGATACTTTTACCGAGGGCTACAGGCTGGGCTTTATTGCGACCAATAAGGATATCAGCATCAAAAAAAGCGTCGGCATCTATTACAATGTCGGCTTTGAGCGCGTTGTCAGAAAGGCAGTGGAGAATTTCAGGAAAATCGGGCTGGAAGCCGTGATTGATAGAAACGGGATTTCATGCACGCCGCCAAACAGGCAGTATAGTTATGACCACAAGGACGATGATGTACTCTTTTTAGATAAGCAGTACATGAACCGCAAACTGGAAACGATGCGCTGCGCCTACGAGAAGTATAAGGAAGAGGCGGCGGTGTACGGCGGTCCCGCAGTGATAGAGGTATTTGGTGAGGAGCCTTTTGCGCCGACCATCAAGGAGGAGGCGCATAAGCCTGACGATGCACACAGGAAGCTTTCGGTGGAATATGCAGCGTCCTTCAGGCAGCTTCGGTCGGAATACATTAAGGATGAGGAGCGCAGCTTTACCATTATTGCGTTCCCCACTCCTGCCATCGGCGAGCAGTTTGAGGAGATTTTTGACGAAACCATCCGTATCAATACGCTGGATTACAATCTGTACAGGCAGATACAGCAGAGTATCATCGACGTGCTGGATACTGCCGAATATGTGGAAATCAAGGGCATGAACGGCAACCGGACGGATTTGCGGGTGGCGCTTTGGAAACTGCAGGATCCCGAGAAGGAGACGAAATTTGAAAACTGTGTTGCCGATGTCAATATTCCGGTGGGCGAGGTCTTTACTTCTCCCGTGCTCAAGGGAACCGAAGGCCTCCTGCATGTGAGCAAGGTTTTCTTAAATGAGCTGGAGTACAAGGATTTTGAGATACGGTTTCAGGACGGCATGACGACGGATTATGGCTGTGGTAACTTTGAGGACGCGGAGGAAGGGCGCAATTATATCAAAGAGAATGTTCTTTTTAACCACGATTCCCTGCCGATGGGCGAATTTGCCATAGGTACAAACACCACCGCCTATGTGATGGCGCAGAAGTATGATATAGGCGCAAAGCTTCCGATTCTCATAGCGGAAAAGACAGGTCCCCATTTTGCGGTGGGCGATACCTGCTACAGCCATGTGGAGGATGTGAAGGTTTACAATCCGGACGGCAAGGAGATTGTTGCGCGGGATAATGAGGTGGCTGCGCTGCGCAGTGAAGACATGCGGAAGGCATATTTCAACTGCCATACCGACATTACCATTCCCTACAACGAGCTTGGCAGTCTGGCTGCCGTGCATGGTGACGGCACCAAAACCGTTATCATAGAAAACGGACGCTTTGTCCTTGCAGGCTGTGAGGAATTAAACATTCCCCTGAATGAATAAAGCATGCCAATCTTATATAAAAATTAAGAAAATGGCATTGCGCCGATAGAAAAATTTTAGTAAACTAAGAGTGATTCAAACAAAGGCGAAAAGCGAAAGGAGCAGAAAAGTGGCACAGGTAGGTATTGTCATGGGTTCGGATTCCGATATGCCCATTATGGCGAAAGCCGCAGATATTTTGGAGGAATTGGAAATCTCTTATGAGATGACGATTATTTCTGCGCACAGGGAGCCGGATGTATTTTTTTCCTATGCGAAGAGCGCGGAGGAAAAAGGCTTTAAAGTGATTATTGCGGGAGCGGGCATGGCGGCACATCTGCCGGGTATGTGTGCGGCAATCTTTCCGCTGCCCGTCATCGGTATCCCGATGCACACTACGTCCCTGGGAGGCAGGGATTCCTTGTATTCCATCGTGCAGATGCCTTCCGGTATTCCGGTGGCAACGGTGGCAATCAACGGCGGCGCCAATGCGGGGCTGCTTGCCGCAAAGATTCTGGCGACTTCAGATGCGGCTCTGCTCGATAAGTTAAAAGCATACAGTGAAAACCTGAAAGCGCAGGTGCAGGCAAAGGATGCAAAGCTTCAGGAAATCGGATACAAAGAATACTTGCACAAATGACGGGGAGGAATGACGAAAAATGGATTACAAAAAAGCAGGTGTGGATATTGAGGCAGGCTATCAGTCGGTAGAGCTGATGAAGGAGCATGTTAAAAAAACGATGCGGCCGGAGGTGCTCGGCGGTATCGGCGGTTTTTCGGGCGCTTTTTCCATGAACGCGTTTAAGGACATGGAAAAGCCGACGCTGGTTTCGGGTACGGACGGCGTAGGTACCAAGCTTAAGGTTGCTTTTCTGATGGATAAGCATGATACGGTGGGTATCGACTGTGTGGCAATGTGCGTCAATGACATTGCCTGTGCGGGCGGCGAGCCGCTGTTCTTTTTAGATTACATAGCCTGTGGCAAAAATATTCCGGAAAAGATTGCGGAAATCGTAAAAGGCGTGGCCGAAGGATGTATGCAGGCAGGAGCGGCGCTGATTGGCGGCGAGACGGCGGAGCACCCGGGGCTGATGCCGGAGGAAGAATATGATTTGGCGGGCTTTACAGTAGGCGTTGTAGATGAGAAGAATCTGATTACGGGAGCCGATATTCAGGCGGGGGACGTCCTGGTCGGCATCGCTTCGTCCGGTGTTCACAGCAACGGCTTTTCTCTGGTGCGCAAGGTGTTTGAGATGACAAAAGAAAGTCTGGATACCTACTACGAGGAGCTTGGCGCAACTTTGGGAGAGACGCTGCTTACGCCCACAAAGATTTATGTGAAAGCGCTCAAGAGCATAAAGGAAGCGGGTGTGACCGTAAAGGGCGCAAGCCATATTACGGGCGGCGGCTTCTATGAAAATATTCCCCGCATGCTTCCTGAGGGCGTGCATGCCGTGGTAAAGAAGGAAAGTTACGAGGTGCCTGCCATCTTTAAGCTTTTGCAGAAGACAGGTAATCTGGAAGAAAAAATGATGTACAATACCTATAACATGGGACTTGGTATGGTGCTTGCAGTTGCACCGGCAGATGTGGATAAAACCCTTGCGGCGATTACAGCGGCAGGAGAGACCCCTTACGTGGTGGGAAGCTGCGAGGCAGGGGAAAAGGGAGTTACGGTATGCTGAGGACAGTCGTATGTGTGTCGGGCGGCGGCACAAATCTGCAGGCGATTTTAGACGCCGTAAAGAGCGGGCAGGTCACCAACACGGAAATTATAGCGGTTATCAGCAACAATGCGGGAGCCTATGCGCTTACGCGGGCAGAGGAGAACGGAATCCCCGGGATGCTGCTTTCGCCGAAGGATTACCCGGACAGGGAAAGCTATCACGCGGCGTTCATGAAAAAGATGAGGGAGCTTTCTCCCGACTTGATTGTACTGGCAGGTTTTCTTGTCAGGATTCCGAAAGAAATGACAACAGAGTTTGAGGGGAAGATAATTAACATTCACCCTTCTCTGATTCCCTCCTTCTGCGGCGTTGGCTATTACGGGCTGAAGGTACATGAGGCAGTGCTTGCGCGCGGGGTAAAAATCACGGGCGCAACCGTGCATTTTGTTGATGCGGGCATGGACGAAGGACCGATTATCGCGCAGAAGGCAGTGCGCGTAGAGGAAGATGATACGCCGGAAATCTTACAGCGGCGTGTTATGGAAGAGGCGGAGTGGATTCTGCTTCCGCAGGCGATAGATGATATTGCAAACAACCGCCTGACGGTGCAAAACGGATATGTAAGAAAGGGATGAGGTTATGAAAGTATTAATTGTGGGCGGCGGCGGAAGGGAGCACGCCATTGCAGCCAGCATGAGAAAAAGCAGCCGGCTGGAAAAGCTTTACTGTGTGCCGGGCAATGCGGGCATCGCGCAGATAGCGGAATGCGAGCCTTCCATCGGCGTTATGGAATTTGACAAAATAGCGGCATACGCCAAAGAAAAACAGGTGGATTTGGTGTTTGTTGCGCCGGATGACCCGCTTGTGGGCGGTCTTGCGGATGTTTTAAAGGAAGCAGGACTGCGTGTGTTCGGACCGGATAAAAAGGCGGCAATCTTAGAGGGAAGCAAAGCGTTTTCCAAGGATTTGATGAAAAAGTACCATATTCCCACGGCGGCGTATGAGACCTTTGACAATCCGGATGCCGCGCTCGCCTATCTGGAGACGGCAAAGATGCCGATTGTCCTAAAGGCGGACGGTCTGGCACTGGGAAAGGGCGTGCTGATTTGTAATACACTTGAGGAAGCAAGAGCAGGTGTAAAAGAGATTATGCTGGATAAGCACTTCGGAAACGCCGGAAACTGCATGGTAGTCGAAGAGTTTATGACAGGACGGGAGGTGTCCGTGCTTGCTTTTGTGGATGGCAAAACGATTTGTCCCATGACTTCCGCGCAGGATCATAAGCGCGCCAAGGACGGTGATGAGGGCTTAAATACGGGCGGTATGGGCAATTTTTCCCCAAGTCCTTTTTACACGAAGGAAATTGACGATTTCTGCCGGAAACATATTTATCAGGCGACTGTGGATGCCATGGCTGCGGAGGGAAGGGAGTTTAAAGGCGTCATTTTCTTCGGGCTGATGCTGACTGAGGAAGGCCCCAAGGTGTTAGAGTATAACGCCAGATTCGGGGATCCTGAGGCGCAGGTGGTACTCTGCCGGATGAAGAATGATATTCTGGATGTGGTGGATGCCTGCATAGATGGTACTTTGGATAAAATAGATTTGGAATTTGAGGATAATGCGGCGGTCTGTGTCGTGCTTGCTTCCGACGGCTATCCGGTTTCTTATGAAAAAGGTTTTGAAATCACAGGACTTCACAACTTTGATGGCAAAGAAGACTATTATTGTTTTCATGCAGGAAGCAAATTTGACGCCGAAGGGCGCGTCGTGACAAACGGCGGACGTGTGCTCGGCATTACGGCAAAGGGCGCTACGCTGCACGAGGCGCGCCGAAAAGCGTATGAAGCAACAGAGTGGGTAGATTTTTCCAACAAATATATGCGTCATGACATCGGAAAAGCCATTGATGAAGCATAAGTTATTTTTCAGAAAGAGGTGAGGACATGCACGAGGGCAGGGATTTGTTGAAAATGGAGGAATACAACAGACCGAAAACTTGTGAGAAATGTGGCGGGATTATGGTATTTATGGGGGTTGGCGAGTATCAGTGCGAGGATTGCGGCGCAGTTGCTTATGATGACTATGGCACGGTCCGTCTCTATATAGAAGGGCATAGGGGCGCGACGGCGGCGCAGATAGAAGAAGCGACCGGTGTGAAGCAGCGCTCTATCCGCAATATGTTAAAGGAAGGGCGGCTGGAAATTTCACCGGAATCCAAAGTCTTTTTACACTGTATGATTTGTAAAAAGGAAATCCGTTCCGGAAGCATGTGTCCTGAATGTGAGAGGAATTATCATCACCGCTTCGAGGAGGAGCAGAGGAAGATTAAGAATTCGCTGCAGGGATATGGCACCGGAAAAGAAGAAAAACGGGGAGAGAAGCGTTTCAAATTTGAATGATGCATATGTGCTTTGCATTGTGCATGGAAAGGAAAATTATGAGGTACTTAGGAGAAAAAGACAGAAGAAGGAACAGCAGGATAAAAGCGGCGGTATTCGGGTTATTGTGCATAGCGGTTTTGGCACTGCTGCCCGCAAGAGATGTACTGGCGGTAGAAGGGACAGTGACAGCTTCCTCTGCCAATATACGTGCCGGCGCGGATCCGAACAGCCAGATTCTGGCAAGTGTGCTGAACGGAGACAAACTGACAATCAAGGAGGAAGTGACGGGAACTGACGGAAATGTGTGGTTCTATGTCTTTATCGATTCTGACAGGCTGGGTTACGTCCGCTCGGATTTGGTGAAGAAGGATGATGGAAGCGCGGCCTCTGCTACAAGCACTTTCACGCCGACGACGACACCTGCGTCAACACCAACACCTGCTGCAACGCCGGCTTCCAGCAATAACAGCCAAATCAATTCAAATGTGACAGTAAACAGGGATGGCGTGGAGGAAGTGCAGCCGGTGAGCGCATCGGTCAACAGCACGACGCCTGTGCGTGTCAGGGCGGACAGCTCGACGGATGCGGATATTGTGACCACTGTAAAGAAGGATGTGGTGCTTACCGTGCACGGCAAGAAGACCGCCGGCAACGGAGATTTGTGGTATCTGGTAAGCTTTATGGTGAATAATGCCGAGGTGAACGGTTATGTTCATTCCAATTACGTGACACTTGGCGGTGAGCTTCTGCCTGTAGAGCCGGAAACACCTGCGGAGCCGGAAACACCGGTAGATCCGCCTGCGCCTGCTGAGCCTGTCGTACAGGAGAATGACTGGTACACCAAGCAGGGGGACGACGGTAAATGGTATCTGGTGGAAAACGCTACAGGGAAGGGAACGCCGATTGAGGATATGTTTACAAATTGGAACAAGGCGGTAGACGATTTGGAGGCTGCGCAGAGCAAGGTATCCAAACAGACGGCGGTTATCGTAATCCTTTCCATTCTGCTTGTGGTGCTGGCACTTGGCATTACCCTGCTGATATTTAAAATAAAAGATATGACGGAAGACGACGGTTTTGATATGCAGCGGACGCCGGTAAGAAGAAGCGGCGACAGACCGGCGCGTCCGACGGGAAGCGCGGGCGCTTCCCAGACGAGACCTGCCGGAAACAGACCCGCTGGTGCCCGCCCTGCAGCACAGGCAGGAACTGCCGGAAGCAGACCTGCGGGGGCAAGACCCGCTTCGTCACAAGGAGGCAGACCTGCGGGGGCAAGACCCGCTTCGTCACAAGGGGGCAGACCTGCGGGAGCAGCACGCCCTGACGGCACAAGACCTGCTTCGTCACAAGGAAGCAGACCCGCGGGAGCGGCACGCCCTGACGGCACGAGACCTGCACAGCCCGCGGGAGCAAGACCCGCAGCGGGCACACAGGCAGGAACTGCCGGAAGCAGACCCGTTTCTTCTGCGGATGGCGACAATCTGGAAAGACAGGCGAGAGCCGATGTGGAGGCGAGAAATTTAGAGCGCAATACAGCGGCTGCGCAGCCTAAGAAACCCAGAAATTTTATGTCTGATGACGATGAATTTGAATTTGAGTTTTTAAACTGGGATGGAGACGGCGAAGCATAATGCCGGCACATGCAGTTAAAAAAGTCCGGACTTCTGTACGCAGGAGCGCCGGACTTTTTGAAATTGCAGTTGACACTCTGCGCTTCCTGTTATAATATTTGTATAACAGTCGGGAAGGAGGTTGTGGTACCGTGATTATTGAGATAGATTTCAACAGTGACGAAGCGCTGTATCTGCAGCTGCGCAATCAGATTATACTGGGAATCGCCACTTCGCGGTTTCGCGAAGGAGAACAGCTTCCCTCTGTGCGCCAGCTTGCGGAGGCGATCGGCATCAATATGCACACAGTAAACAAAGCGTATACCGTGCTGAAGCAGGAGGGCTATGTGAAGGTGGACAGGCGGCGTGGCGCAGTGGTAGCGGTGGACACAGACCGGCTTAAAACCATCGCAGAGTTGCGGCAGGAGCTGCAGGTGATTCTTGCCAAGAGCAGCTGCAAGAATATTTCCAAAGAAGAAGTGCATGCTTTGATTGATGAAATATATGAGGATTATGGAGGACGTTGCTGATGCAGTCACAGTTTACGGATAAGGCGCGTGCGGCGCTTTTACTCGCAGAAAAAACAGCAAAGCGCTTAAGACAGGGTTATGTGGGAACGGAGCACATTTTAGTGGGGCTCATGCAGGAGAAGACCGGTGTGGCGGCGAGGGTGCTGTTTGACAACGGTGTAGATGAAAATCAGGTCGTGGAAATGATAAGGGATTTGATTTCCATGGACGGACCGGTATCCGTCAAGGACAGGGAGACTTACTCCCCGAGAGCCGTGAAGGTGCTGGATATCGCCCACAAGCAGGCGGAACGCTTCGGGGAAAGACAGACCGGCACCGAGCATATTCTGATGGCTCTGATTAAAGAGGGAGAAAATGTGGCGGTGAGGCTTTTAAACACGCTGGGCATCTCCACACAGAAGATTTATATTGACGTTCTGATTGCCATAGGCGAGGATGGCGGGCTTTACAAAGAAGACCTTGCAAAAAACAGGCAGGGCAGGAAAAATACCTCCACGCTGGCGCAGTACAGCCGTGATTTGACGGCGCTGGCCAAGGAGGGAAAGTTAGACCCCGTGATTGGCAGGGAGGAGGAGATACAGCGCGTTGTGCAGATACTCAGCAGGCGCACCAAAAATAACCCCTGTCTGATTGGCGAGCCGGGCGTGGGCAAGACTGCCGTGGTAGAAGGCCTTGCCCTGCGGATTGTATCGGGGAATGTTCCTTTCACCGTAAAGGAAAAGCGGGTGCTCACACTGGATTTGTCGGGCATGGTTGCGGGGAGCAAATACCGCGGTGAATTTGAGGAGCGCATCAAAAAGGTAATCAAAGAGGTGATGGAGGACGGAAACGTCATTCTGTTCCTGGATGAGCTGCACACCATCATCGGTGCGGGCGGCGCGGAGGGCGCCATCGACGCGTCCAACATTTTAAAGCCTTCTCTTGCGAGGGGCGAGATACAGCTTATCGGCGCGACTACCATAGCCGAGTACCGCAAGTATGTGGAAAAGGATGCCGCGCTTGAGAGACGTTTCCAGCCGGTCAGCGTGGAGGAGCCGGATGTGGAGGCTTCCATAAGGATTTTAAACGGCATAAGCGCAAGATACGAGGAGCATCATAAGGTAAAGATACTGCCCGAGGCGATTGTGGCGGCGGCAAAGCTTTCCGACCGTTATATCAACGACAGGAATCTGCCGGATAAGGCGATCGATTTGATAGACGAGGCGGCGGCAGCAGTCCGTCTGAAAACCGGCCATGTACCGGAAAAACAGCAGGAACTTTTTAAGAAAATACGGGAAAAGGATGTGCAGATAGAGCGCTCCATCCGCATGGAAAACTTTGAGCAGGCGGGCGATTTGAAGCGGCAGCAGGATGTGCTTCTCAAAAAGTATGAGAGCATGAAGCGGCGCTGGGAAGAACAGGAGAAAAACAGGGAATATACGGTCGGCGAAAATGAAATTGCCGAAGTGGTTTCCATGTGGACCAAGATACCGGTGCGCAAGCTGGCGGAGAAGGAGAGCGAGAGGCTGCTGAAACTGGAATCCGTTCTGCACAAGCGCGTTATCGGGCAGGAGGAAGCGGTAAAAGCAGTGGCGAGAGCTATGAGAAGGGGCAGGGTCGGCTTAAAGGATCCCGGCAAGCCCATCGGCTCTTTCCTGTTCTTAGGTCCTACCGGCGTGGGCAAGACAGAGCTGAGCAAGGCGCTTGCAGAGGCGATGTTCGGCTCGGAAAATGCGCTGATAAGGGTGGATATGTCGGAGTATATGGAAGGCCACTCCGTATCCAAGATGATTGGCTCCCCGCCCGGTTATGTCGGCTTTGACGAGGGCGGACAGCTCAGCGAAAAGGTGCGCCGCAATCCCTACTCCGTGGTGCTGTTTGATGAGATAGAAAAGGCACATCCCGATGTGTTCAACGTTCTTCTGCAGGTGCTGGACGACGGGCATATCACGGATTCCAAGGGCAGGAAAGTCAGCTTCAAAAATACGGTGCTGATTATGACTTCCAACGCCGGCGCGCAGAGGATTGTGGACCCCAAAAATCTGGGCTTCTCGGCAGAATCCAGCGAGGCAAAGGATTATGAGAAGATGAAGAGCGGCGTCATGGAGGAGGTCAAGAAACTCTTTAAGCCTGAGTTTATCAACCGAATTGACGAAATCATGGTGTTCCATCAGCTCACAAAGGAAAATATGAAGGAAATTGTAACCTTGCTTTCCCGCAATCTTTCCAAGCGCTGTGAAGCGCAGATGGAACTGAAGCTGAAGCTTTCACCGGCGCTCAAGGAGCATCTGGTGGAGAAATACGCCGACAAAAAGATGGGGGCGCGCCCGTTGAAGCGGGCGATGCAGTCCGTTGTGGAGGACGCGCTTGCGGAAGAAATCCTGCAGGGCAGGGTGAAGCGCGGCGATACGGTGACTGTCGGCTACAAGGGAGAGAAGGTAAATTTCACCGTGGCGGCACTTTCAAAAAATGGAGTGGAATAAACGGCGGATTTATATTATACTATAGTTATATTTACAGGGGAAAAGCCCTGAAATCAGGAGGATATACAGATGGCAATCGTTGCAGAATTACTTCGTGCTGAAGAAAACGGCACAATCAGCTTTGGCAATCACGAGCTGGCACAGAAAACAAAGGTAGAGGATTTTGAACATGCGGGGGATTTGTACAAGGTAAAGACCTATCAGGCGATGACAAAGCTTGAAAAGAACAGCATGTTTTTGTATGAGTCCGTTCCGGGCACCAGTGTGATTGGGTTTAAGGAGACGGAAAAGGGCGTTTCGTTTGTGGTAGAAGGCGCTGAGGATGCACAGCTCACCGTCGGCTTAAAGGACGATACGGAATATGAGGTGTCTGCAGGCGGTAACAATATCGGAAAAATGCGCACAAATCTCGGTGGAAAGCTCAGCCTGAGCGTGGAGCTTGCCGGAGCGGGCGAGGTGCCTGTAGAAATTACACAGGCATAGGCGGAAAGGAAACGAAGATGGCAAAGGGAAAAAAGAGTACTTGTTTTTTCTGCCAGAACTGCGGTTATGAATCTCCGAAGTGGATGGGACAGTGCCCGGGCTGCCGGGAGTGGAACACCTTTGTGGAGGAGCAGGTCAGCACGGTTTCCCTGAAGAAAGGCGGTATGAGCGGCGGCACGGTAAGGCGGGAGCCTGCCGTGCTGTCGGAAATTGAAATGAACGAGGAGGACAGGCTGTCCACCGGCATACAGGAGCTTGACAGAGTGTTGGGCGGCGGTGTGGTGGCAGGCTCCCTCACATTAGTGGGCGGCGACCCGGGGATAGGCAAGTCCACCCTGCTTTTGCAGATGTGCCGTTTTATGGCGCTTGACGGAAACCGGGTGCTTTACATATCGGGGGAGGAATCCCTAAAGCAGATTAAAATGCGGGCGGAGCGTATCGGCGCGTTTAATGACAATCTGCTTCTTTTTTGTGAGACAAATCTGGAGATTATAGAGGAGACCATCAAGAAATATACGCCAAAGGTGGTTATCATCGACTCCATCCAGACGATGTACAATGAAAATGTTTCAGCGGCGCCGGGCAGCGTTTCCCAGGTGCGGGAGTCCACCGGCGTGCTTTTACAGCTTGCAAAGGGCATGGGCGTGTCCGTGTTTATCGTCGGACATGTGACGAAGGAGGGAACCGTTGCCGGACCGAGGGTGTTAGAGCATATGGTGGATACGGTGCTCTACTTTGAGGGCGACCGCCATGCATCCTACCGGATTCTGCGCGGCGTGAAGAATCGTTTTGGCTCCACCAATGAAATCGGCGTCTTTGAGATGAAGGAGGAGGGACTGATTCAGGTGGAAAATCCTTCCGAGTTTATGCTGAACGGCAGGCCGGAAGGGGCGTGCGGCTGTGTGGTGGCATGCTCTGTGGAAGGGACGCGCCCTCTGATGACGGAGATACAGGCGCTTGTATGCCACAGCAACTTCGGGATTCCGAGAAGACAGGCGACCGGCACCGACTTTAACCGTGTCAATCTGCTGATGGCAGTGCTGGAAAAGCGTCTTGGTCTGCAGATGAGCGGTTGTGACGCTTATGTGAACGTCGCAGGCGGCATGAAGCTGATGGAGCCTGCCATGGATTTGGGCATGGTGATGGCGATTGTGTCCAGCTTTCGCAACAAGCCGATAGACGAAAAGACGGTGGTTTTCGGAGAGGTTGGTTTAAGCGGAGAGGTGCGCGCGGTGAGTATGGCGGAAAAGCGTGTACAGGAAGCAAAGAAGCTGGGCTTTACCCTCTGTATTCTTCCCGCGGCAAATGCGGAAGCGTTGAAAGGGATGGAGGGCATCCGTATAGCGGGAGTGACAAGCGTGCAGGATGCGATTGGATTTGTCGGGTAAAATTTTACTCGTAAAATCAAAAAAATTCTGCTTGCCTTGCAAGGGGCCTTATGGTATAATACAATCTGTTGGTGCAAAGGCTTAGCGTTTTGGCATTGATAAACAGAATGAAGGGGAATAGTACAGCGGTAGTGCGGCGGTCTCCAAAACCGTAAACGGGGGTTCGATCCCCTCTTCCCCTGCTAGCGCGTGCAGGACGCATCGCAGACAGTGCCGGTAACCTTGGTTGCCGACACTATTTTTTGTGGACAAAACTGTCAATAGGCAGTATAATTAAGATAAAATTTGCTGTAAAATATGCAGAAATGAAAATAAAAAAGAAGGAGAGGCAGCATGGACGAAAATTTCAGGAAGCAGATGGAGGAAAACGGTGCCGATGTGGAAACGACACTGAAGCGTTTCATGGGCAAAGAGGCGATGTACATGAAATATGTGATGAAGTTTTTAGATGACGAAAACTTCAACAAGATACAGGAAAGCCTGAAAAACCGGGATTATGAAGCGGCTTTCAGCGGTGCGCACACATTGAAAGGCGTTACGGCAAATCTGGGATTAAATCCCATAAACGCCGCAGCCTCTGAAATGTCGGAATTGTTAAGGGGCAAAGCCGCGGCCGATGTGGATGCAGCAAAGGTGGAAGCGGTTTTTGCAGAGCTAGCAGAGGCATACGGACGCATTAGGAAAATTCTGGAAGAGAATAGGCCGCAGGCATAAAATTCATTGACATTTTTACGGAACAATGGTAACGTGGAAGGTGAGAAAAAGTATCATATTAAACAACGATTCAAGAGGAGAAGATATGGATAAGCGTCAGATGTTGATTGTTGATGATGAAGAAGTAAATCGCATCATACTTAGCGGAGTTTTTGAAGAGGAATACGAGATTTTAGAGGCTTCAAACGGACAGGAGGCAAATGAGATCCTGCAGAACAATCATAATATTGCATTGATTCTGCTTGACATTATGATGCCGGTGTTAAATGGCTTCGGCGTGCTCAATTACATGAAGGAACATGACCTTTTGGAGAAGATTCCTGTCATTCTGATTACCGGTGAGGAAGTGCTCGACAGCGATGATCAGGCGTATGCTTACGGTGTTGCTGATGTTATGCACAAGCCCTTTTATCCGCATATTGTGCAGCGGAGGGCGAAAAATATTATCGAGTTGTACGATAATAAGCACAATATGGAAGCAAATCTGAAGAAGCAGGCGGAGCTTATCAGGGAGCAGGAGAGAAAAATTCGTGAGAATAACGAATTTATGATTGATGCGCTCAGTTCCGTAGTTGAGTTCAGAAGCCTTGAAACAGGCGAACATATCAGGCGTATCAAATATTTTACCAGAATTATGTTAAAATATCTGATGAAGTATTTCCCCAAATACAACATGACGCCGGAGCTGTTAGACGAGATTGCCAGAGCTTCCGCGCTGCATGATATTGGGAAAATCGGTATTCCCGATGCTATTCTTTTAAAGCCGGGACGCCTTACCCCTGAAGAATTTGAAATTATGAAGACCCACACGACCATCGGTTGTGACATACTGGAAAAATTCAAGGACAATCAGGATAGTGGTTTTTACCGTCACTGCTATGATATCGTTAGGTATCATCACGAGAGGTGGGATGGCAACGGATATCCGGACCATCTGGCAGGGGATGAAATTCCCATCAGTGCACAGATTGTTGCGATAGCAGATGTTTACGATGCGCTGGTAAGCACAAGAGTTTACAAGAGTGCTTATGCCAACAACATAGCCTACGACATGATTATGAACGGTGAATGCGGACAGTTTTCACCGGATGTACTGGAATGTTTTGCACTTGCAAAAGAGGACTTCTTCAATATTGTGGAAGTTATCAAGATGTTTACTTTTTCCTAATTTTCTGTCAAACGGCGGGCAGCAAAAAATATGTGTTTTTGTTGCCCTTCTTGCAATGTATTTATGGATGCAGGAGGTATATGGATGGAAGAAGGCAGCTGCAGTGCTCTTTCTGTCAAAGCCGCGTTGGAAATGATATTTGAGTTTGACGAAACCGGTAAAATATCCTATGCAAACGCGGAGGCAGAAAAAAAACTGGAATATAGAAGCGGTCTGTGCGGGCACAGTATCGCCGATGTTTTTCCAACCGAATTTAAAATAGAGGAAAATGCCTTTACAACAGAATATCCGTTTGACGAAGAGCCGAGACAGTTTGTAGCGTATCGGGGAAATCTTACTTGTTTTCCGGTGGAGGCAAAAATCATAAAGAGCGGCAGCACACCGGAAGTCTATGTCTGCATGGCAAACGACATGTTGGAGAAGGAATATCTCAAAAGAGAGATTGCGCAGGTAAAGCAGGAAGCAGAACATGCCCTTAAAGTCAAGTCGGAATTTGTCGCAAATGTGACGCATGAGCTCCGTACACCGGTCAACGGGGTGCTGGGCAATGTAAAGGAGCTGTTTGACGAGGATATTGACAGCCGCACGATGAAGTCGCTTCGAATAATAGAGCGCTGTTGTGTGGACATGAATAAAATCATCGATAATATTCTTGATTTTTCCAAACTGGAAGCCGGAAAATTTACCCTTGAGCCGCGCCGTTTTAATGTGCGGGAGATGTTAAACTATGTAAAAGGCACACATTCGGCGAAAATCACGGAAAAGGGTCTTGAGTTTTTCATGACAGTGTCTCCCAATGTGCCGGAATATGTCATAGGTGACGAACTTCGGATTAAGCAGGTGCTCAACAATCTTTTGTCGAACGCCCTGAAGTTTACTTCTGTGGGGAAGGTCACGCTGGAAGTGCTGAAGACGGCGCAGATGAATGACAGGACAGAGTTGTTTTTTATTGTGATAGATTCGGGAATCGGGATTGACAAAGCGGATAAGGATAAATTATTCCAGAGTTTTTCGCAGGTCGATGCATCGATTTCCAGAAAATACGGCGGTACAGGGTTAGGGCTCAACATCAGCAAGCAGCTTGTAGAGCTGATGGGCGGCAGGATTGGCGTGGAAAGCCAGAAGGGAAAGGGAAGTACTTTTTCTTTTTCAATATGGGTCGGTTCCTGCGAGGAGGAAAAGAACGCCGAACAGCATACCGACACGGTAAACATGTCCCGCTATACGTCAGGCGTACAGGCTGTTTCCAAACAGGAGGACAGTGAAGGCGGGGAAGTCATAAAGCAGTTTGGCACACCGCAAAACAGGGAGGCGCTTAAGAAAGCGCTGTCAAAGCTGATTTTGTGTGTGGAGATGGAAAACTGGGAAAAGGCTGAAATGTTTATGGATACGATCCGACAGCTTACTGAGGGTGCGCCTCATGAGGTGGGACGTGTGATTCTCAGACTTAAGATGGCAGTCCAAAAAGAAAACTATGACAGGATAACAGCCGGATTTGAGGAATTAAAGAGTTTTCTGCAGGCAGAGGAGGTACACGCATGATTTATAACGAGGGGGTTCCCGAAGGAGCAACGGTTCTTATCGTGGACGACGTTGAAATCAACAGGGTGATTCTGGAGGAGATTATACATAATATCGGCTGCCGTTCCGTTTTGGCAGAAAATGGTGAGGAAGCTCTCAGACTTGTAAAGGAGACATCGCCGCAGTTGATTTTAAGCGATATTTCCATGCCGGGGATGGATGGTTACGAATTATGCCGCAGAGTAAAGGGAAATGAGGAGACGCGGGAGATTCCTGTTATATTTATATCTGCTTTTGATGCTTCCGAGGATATTGTGGAAGGGTTTTCACACGGCGGCGAGGACTATATTACAAAGCCGTTTATTCCGGAGGAGGTACAGGCGCGGGTCAGCGTTCACTTAAAACTCCATGGGATGACAAGAGAATTAAAGGCGATGAACCGTCGTCTTCAGATTTCCGTGAATGAACAGTTAAGACAGATGGAGCAGGAGAAAAAGAGTATTCTCTATGCCCTTGCCGATATTGCAGCACAGAATTCACTCTATGGAAAGGAGCATTTAAAACGTATACAGGAAAACTGCAGGACACTGGCACAGGGAATGCAGCTTTCGCCTCTGTTTGAGGAAAAAATTTCGGACACCTATATTGATACCATTGAGCTGGCGGCGCCGCTCTGCGATATCGGAAATATCGGTGTGCCGAGAGAGTTGTTATTAAAGAAGACAGAATTGTCCGAAGAGGATGCTGCCATTGTGCAGAGCCACACCAGTATAGGTGCGAAGCTTTTAAGCGATTTGCACGGCAGCAGTGATTACAATGATTTTATCAACATATCTGTCGAAATCATCCGCTGCCATCATGAAAGATGGGATGGAGGCGGATATCCCGAAGGACTGCGAGAGAATGAAATCCCGCTTGCGGCACAGATTGTCGCCGTGGTGATGCGCTATTGCGAGCTGACTGCTGACGGTCATGCAGACAGGGAGGAAGCACTCGCCATTATGGGGGAAGAATCAGGTGTTAAATTTAATCCCGATATTTTCAAGATATGTTGTAAAATATCACGTCAATTACGCTGACATAAATAAATACATTATTTTGGCGGAGGGAAAGAAAAGTGATAACAGATGAGGAATTTTCACGAATCTCGGTTTTTATGAAACAGCGCTACGGCATTGATTTAAGCCAGAAAAAGGTGATTGTGAACGGGCGTCTGGAAAATTACGTGAAACACAATGGATGGAAGAATTTTCACGAGTACATGGATGCGGTGGAGAGTGACTCAACCGGAACACAGGAAAAGATGCTGGTGAATTTTCTGACGACGAATCACACGTATTTTATGCGTGAGTTTGAGCATTTTGAGTATTTCAAGAGTGTGGTGCTTCCATGGCTGAGAACAAAGGAAAGTGCAAAAAGAGATTTACGTATCTGGTGCGGCGCGGCTTCTACAGGCGAGGAACCGTACATGATAGCGATGGTTCTGGCAGACTTTTTTGGTTTGGAGCGCGGCAAATGGGACACCAAGGTACTTGCAACCGATATTTCTACAAAGGTGTTAAAGCAGGCGATGGCCGGCGTCTACAGTGCGGAACAGCTTAAAAACCTTCCGGAGCAGTGGAAGCGGCACTTTTTCAAAGCGGTGGCAGGCGGCAGTCAGTATCAGGTGACGGAGGAATTGAAGCAGGAGGTTTTATTCCGCCAGTTCAATCTGATGGATCCTTTTCCCTTTAAAAAGCAAATGCACACTATATTTTTGCGCAATGTTATGATATATTTTGATGAGAAGACAAAAAGCGAGGTGCTCCGAAAGGTGTGCGATGCTTTGATTCCCGGCGGCTATTTGTTTATCGGAACAACGGAGACGCTTGACAGAAACAATATGCCGTTAAATATTATCAAACCGTCAATATTCAGAAAGAAGGAGTGAATGGGTTATGCGGCCGATTAGGGTTTTGGTAGTAGAGGATTCCATCGTATTCAGGGAACTGCTTGTGCAGAACCTGAGCAAAGATCCGGCAATACAGGTCGTGGGAACTGCGAAGGATCCTTTTGAAGCGAGGGACGCCATACTGGCATACAAGCCGGATGTAATGACACTGGACGTTGAGTTGCCCAGAATGAACGGAATAGAGTTTTTGCGGAAGCTGATGCCGCAGTATCCGCTGCCGGTGGTGGTAATCAGTTCCCTGAGTGATAAAGTGTTTGACGCATTGAATGCGGGAGCGGTTGATTTTGTGGCGAAGCCCGCCGTATCCAGCCGTGCCCAGCTTGAAGATTTTGTAAAGAATGAGCTTTTGGTAAAAATTAAAATTGCTTCAACCGCTAAAATCAGCAATATCAAGAAAGTGGTGATGGCGCATGAGCAGCAGAAGCTTGCCACGGCAAAAGACAAAAATCTGATTGTGGCAATCGGCGCCTCCACAGGCGGCACGGAAGCCATTTTAGCGGTGGTAAAGGAGTTTGGAACGGATATTCCGGGCATTGTAGTGGTGCAGCACATGCCGCAGGGATTTACGGAGATGTACGCAAGGCGTCTGAATGACCAGTGCCGGATTCAGGTAAAGGAAGCGAGAACCGGCGACAGAGTGATGCCGGGAAGTATGCTGATTGCGCCCGGCGGAGATATGCACATGCAGCTTGTCAAGGTGAACGGCGTTTATCAGGTAGAGTGTAAGCGGGGACCGAAAGTAAACGGACACTGCCCGTCAGTAGAAGTGCTTTTTGAATCCGTTGCAAAAGTGGCGGGCGCCAATGCGGTGGGAATTATTCTGACCGGTATGGGCGGCGACGGTGCGAAGGGCCTGCTTTCCATGAGAAAAGCAGGGGCAAGGACCATTGGGCAGGACGAATCAACCTGTGTGGTTTACGGTATGCCCAAGGTTGCTTATGATTTGGGAGCAGTTGAGTATCAGGAAAAGTTGTCCGACATTCCTAGCAGGACATATGCATTATTAAATAAAATGTAAAGGAGAGAAAGCATGAAGATACTGTTGGCAGAAGATGATTTTGTAACAAGGAAATTTATGGTGAATTTCCTGTCAAAGTACGGTGAATGTGATGTAACCGTGGACGGAATGGAAGCAGTGGATGCATTCATGATGGCTTTGGAGGACGGAGAACCGTACGATTTGGTATGTCTCGACATTATGATGCCGGTTATGGACGGTTATCAGTCACTGGTGGGCATCCGCAATCTGGAGAAGGAAAGAAACGTACCGGCAGACAAGGCGGCAAAGGTGATTATGACCACCGCTCTGAATGACGAAAAGAATGTCAAGATGGCATTCGAACTGGGCTGTACCGTGTATTCCGGAAAACCCATCGATCAGGATAGATTTGAGCAGGCATTGAAAAAGCTTGACTTGATTTAATAAAAGAACACATCAGAATAGGCAGAAAGGAGTAGGATATGGCTGAGGAATTTAATACGGAAGGCATGTTGGACATGTATCTGTTTGAGAATGAGCAGTTGCTCGAACAGCTTCAGGACAGAGTTCTGGAGCAAAAAGATGCGGAATGCTTTGACGAAGACAGCATAAATGAAATATTCAGAACCATGCATACCATTAAAGGTTCATCCGGTATCATGATGTTTGACAATATAACGGCTGTTTCTCATAAGCTAGAGGATGTCTTCTACTATTTGAGAGAATCCCACCCTGAAAACGTACCACATTTGGATTTGGTAGAGCATGTGTTGGAAGTGGCGGATTTTATCTCAAATGAAATGGATAAGATTCGCAATGGCAGCCCGGTTGACGGTGACTCCAGCGATATTATCAAGAGGCTTGACGGCTTTTTGAACATGCTCAAAAACGGCATTGCACAGGGAGGCGCAGAACAGCCGCCTGAAAACGTGCATGAAGAGCCGACGCAGTTCTATATAGCGCCTGTGGCAACGAGCGCAAGCCGCTTTTACAAGATTTATCTTACCTTTTTTCCGGAGACGGAAATGGCGAATGTGCATGCCTACAAAACGGTATATGCACTGAAGGAAATTGCGGAGGATTTGCTTTATTCTCCCGATGATATCATTGCTGATGAGGGAAGTGCAGAGCTGATTTTGAAAGAGGGCTTCCGTATTCTCTTACAGGCACAGTGCAGTGAGCAGGAAATTCGGGATATCATTGGCGTAGGCTATGACATCAAGAATGTAGATATTTTTGAATGTAAAGCGGAGGAATTCCTTCAGGGCTTCGACTTCGGCGATCAGGATACGCAGATTGATTTGGAATCCAGCGTAGAGGAGATTGAAAGCAAGGTACAGGAAACAGCGGAGGAAGCGGGAGAGAAAGAGGTAAAGGAACCTGCCAAGCCGCAGATAGCGCCTGGTGATTTCGTTATTAAGTCCAAAGAGCCCGGCAAGCATAAGACGCTGGCAAAGGACAAAAATAAGGTCGAAAAGGCTTCCTTTATCAGTGTCAATGTAAGTAAGATGGATCAGCTGATGGAATTGATTGGCGAGCTGGTCATCTCGGAGTCGGTAGTGCTGCAAAGTCCTGATTTAAAGGTGCCGGGACTCAACCTCAACAACTTTAACAAGGCTGCGGCGCAGATGTCCAAGATTTCTACCGATTTACAGAATGTGATTATGTCCATGCGAATGGTTTCCCTGGCAAATACGTTCCAGAAGATGAACCGAATCGTCTTCGACGTATCGAGAAAACTGGGCAAGGACATTGAATTTGAAATGCTGGGCGAGCAGACTGAGGTGGATAAAAATATTATCGAGCATATCTCAGACCCGCTTATGCATATGGTTCGAAATGCAGTGGACCATGGTATTGAAACCAATGAAGAGCGCGCACAGAGTGGGAAGACTGAAAAAGGCAGAGTTATTCTTTCGGCGAGAACCGAGGCGGGCAAGGTATGGATCAGTGTGGAAGACAACGGAAGAGGTCTTGACAGGGAGAAAATACTTGCCAAGGCGCGCAAGCAGGGACTGCTTGACGACAATAAGCCGGATTCTTCTTACTCAGACAAAGATGTGTACCAGTTCATCACACTGCCCGGTTTTTCCACCAACGAGCAGGTTACAGAATATTCGGGACGTGGCGTAGGTATGGACGTCGTGGTTCAGAGTATTCAGTCAATCGGCGGTGCGCTGGATATTGAGAGCCAGACGGGCTTCGGTACGGTTATGAGCCTTAAGATTCCGCTGACGCTGGCGATTATCAATGGTATTGTCATGGAAACCGGCAACTCTTCATTCGTTATGGAGACCAGCGTTATCAAAGAGTTTGTCAGTGTGAGAGAGAATATGATGATTCGCGAGCCCAACGGTGATGAATATGTTATGATTCGCGGTGAGTGTTTCCCTGTACGCAGGCTTGGAAAATGGTATGGCATGAGCGCATACAAAGAATCCGTCGAGGACGGCATGATGCTGATTCTCGAAGTGGAGGATAAAAAGATCTGTCTGTTTGTCGATAAATTAATCGGAGAACAGGAGATTGTGGTAAAGCCGATTCCTTCCTATATCAAGAAAGTAAAAGGATTGTCCGGTTGTACACAGCTTGGAGATGGCAGCATTGCATTGATTTTGGATCCGGCCGGATTGTTAGAATAAAATAAACAGAAAGGAATGGGAACATGATATGAGTGAAACCAGCGAATTGAAGAAAGGGACAGAAGAGAGTCAGCCTGCTTCCAATGAGCGTGATGCGCAGAAGGGCAAGTATATGACCTTTAAGTCCGGAAGCGAGTACTACGGGTTGAAAATCCAGTATGTAAAAGAAATCATTCAGTTTCAGACGATTACCGTCATTCCGGAAACGGAGGATTACATCAAAGGACTTATCAATCTGCGAGGAAAGGTGATTCCCGTCATTGATGTCCGGCTGCGGTTCAAACAGGCTCCGATTGAGTATGATGACAGGACGTGTATTATGGTCATCAATGTAAAATCTACAACGGTCGGCCTGATTGTAGAGAAAATTGCGGAAGTAGTGGAAATCAAAGAAGAAAACATACTGCCGCCGCCGTCTATCGGACGCATTGACAAAGCACAAAATAAATATGTCTACGGTATCGGCAAAGTAGGAGACTCGGTTAAACTGCTTTTGGATCCGGATAAACTGCTGAACGATGAGGATTTATCGGCCGGAGAGCAGGATGACGATACAGAGGAAGATGAATAATACCCAAAAATAAGAAGGAGAGGTAAAAAAATAATGAAAAACGTGAAAATTAAAGTAAGATTGATTGGAGCATTTGTTATTTCCCTGGTGTTGATGGTAATTAACGTAATATTCGGCATGATGGCGATTGAACAGGTTGCCAACACAGAGGCTGAGATGGAGAAAAGATTTGCGGACAATGCAACTATTTTTTCACTTGTAATATTGGCAATATCCATCATTGTTACAGTACTGATTGCGGTATCTATTGTTAAGGAGATTGACAGCTCCTTAAAACAGCTGGTGGCAGCGGCAAAAGAAATTGCTAAAGGGCGCGTTGACGTTGAACTGAAGAAACATGGCGAGAACGAGTTCGGTGAGTTAATTGATGCGTTTAAGTCAGTAGTTGAAAACAGCAAATATCAGTCAACCATCGCAGAAGAGGTGGCACATGGTAATCTGACGGTTCATGTAAAGCCGGCATCAAACGATGATATGTTAGGCAATTCCCTTAAGAAACTGGTTGACGACAACTTAAACGCATTGACAAATATCAGTGACGCAGGTTCACAGGTTACAATCAGCTCCTCACAGGTGGCAAGTGCAAGCCAGGCGCTGGCACAGGGCTCTACAGAGCAGGCAAGTGCAATCGAAGAGATTACAGCTTCTATCGATGAAATTGCAGAAAAGACCAAGAGAAATGCAGAAGAGGCAAATGAAGCTGCAGGTTTGGTAGTACAGGCAATTGAAGATGTAAAACAGGGCAATAAGCAGATGCATGATATGATGGCAGCTATGCAGGACATCAACAAGTCATCCGAGAGTATTTCCAAGATTATCAAGACGATCGACGATATTGCATTCCAGACCAATATTCTTGCTTTGAATGCAGCTGTTGAGGCAGCAAGAGCAGGCGAGGCAGGAAAGGGCTTTGCGGTTGTAGCAGAAGAGGTAAGAAGCCTTGCAGCAAAGAGTGCGTCTGCAGCGGCTGAGACAGCAGAACTGATTGAGGATTCCATCAACAAGGTTGAATCCGGTTCCAAGATTGCGGACGATACCGCTAAGGCTCTGGAAGCAATTACCAATGTAGTACAGAAGAGTGAAATTATCATCAATGGTATTGCAGAGTCCTCCAACTATCAGGCAACAGCAGTGGCACAGATAGAGCAGGCAATCACACAGGTATCTCAGGTAGTACAGACCAACTCTGCTACCAGCGAGCAGTGTGCTGCAGCAAGTGAAGAGCTCTCCAACCAGGCATCCAGAATGAGAGAAATGCTTTCTATTTACAATTTGGGCAATGGAAGTTCAGGTTCCTTCCGTTCCTCAGCAGGGGTTTCCTCATCAGATATCAATGAGCAGGTAATCTCCCTTGGAGACAGCTTTGGCAAGTATTAATGATTAGAGAGTGAAAAAACGGGATAGCGGCGAGTCTGCCGATATCCCGTTTTTTATTGTTATTTTGCATGCGTTCTTTTGGCGTTTTACGGTATTTTCCTGTCATAATGGCGCAATAGCGGTTAAGACAGCTTGAGAAAAGCAAGCAGAATCAGGATGAGACCGCCAAGCCATGAAATATTAAAGGACAGCCTGCCGGCGGCCCTGTTTCCGAGAGCGGTGCCGCAGATAACAGCGATGGCCTCTGTAAAAAAGGAGCATACAAAAACGGCAAATCCATTTACATCCCCGAAAGCGGCGCCGAGGCCGGCAGCCAGGCCGTCTAAAGACAGGGCAATGGAAAGGGAGACAGCCTCTTTTGGGGAAATGGTTTTTGAGTGGTCGGTGTCTGCGCACTCGGGATTGGCGTAAAGGCTTAGAACAAAACGAAAATTGCAGAAGGAAAATTTTATATTACTGCTGATAGCCCCATATTTCTGAATCAGGGATTTGGTGATGCCGTCCAAAAGCTTTGTCATACCCAAAAGAAAGAGCAGGACAAAACAGATGGCAGCAGTCGCCTGTCTGGGAATAAAGCCTTTTAAAAAAGTGCCGATGAGCAGCGCGGCGCCAATGCTCAAGCTGCATATGGCATCCATCACGAGGACGGAGACAAGGGGGATTTTTATTTTACAGGCTCCATAAGAGAAACCCGCGACAAAAGCGTCAAGAGACAGCGCGAGGGCAATAAAGAGCGCCTCCCAAAATAAGATTGTGGTATGCAAGGTAATCTCGCCTTTTGGGGTTTTATTGCATAATATTCCGCAGGGGGGGATTTTGTTCTATGACAAGTAGTTGTTTTGCAGCGGGTGACGCTGTCCGCTGGGTTTTGTCTGTTCAAGGATGCGAGTGGTGGTTTTGCAGCGGGTGACGCCGCCCGCCAAGCATATGCCTGTTCAGACGCGCTCTCGCTCGGATAAAAACGCAGCGGTACGTAAGGCGCTAAAAGACAGCGCCTAAGTGCCGGCGTTTTTATACGGTCTGAACAGGCATATGCTTGGCGGACGGCTGAACGCGCAGAAAGGACACAGGCATCTTTGGTAGACTTTTGGATAAAAAAGCAGTATGCCGGCTTGGAAAAGCTGGAAACGATAGCCGGTTCGGTCGCTTTTATTCCAGTGTCCTTTGCGCAGCGAGTATACGACGCTGCCGTCGGCTATGGCAGCTCATACAGCGCCTGTTCCCGAAGGAGCCCTTTAAGAAACGTCAGTGCTTGGCGAGGTACTTTCGAGCCTAGCACTGCTACGTTTCTTGCTGAGCGAGAGCGCGGCGACGCGGGAATAGGCGCTGTATGGGCGTGACTCGCCGCACTCCTCACCTTTTTCTAATTACAGTTGACAAATTAACAATTTTTGATATAATCAGACAATAATACTTCCACAAAGGAACTGCATGATTATGTAAGCAGGGTGAAAACAATACCGGAGGTGAGACAGGGCTATATGTCATTGGCAGAACGTTTTTACTATGAGCGCCAAGAAGGGGCAAGAGAAAATACAGTCGAGAATATTTTAGCGCTTTTGGAGGACTATGGAGAGATTCCCGAAGAACTGAAGGAGAGTCTTAACAGTGTAGTAGATATGAATTTGCTGAAAAAATATTTAAAGCTTGCAGCAAAGGTGGATGGTATTGCAGAGTTTCAAACGGCTATTTCAGAGCAGAAAAAATAAAGTAACGAAAGGTATGGTGTTTGTATGAGAATCAGACCTTGCAGGGAGCGGGATATTTCCTGTGTCAAACGATGGATTACATCTGAGCGCGTGCATGATATGTGGTGTGCGGGCAGGCTTCCTTATGCGTTTCAGGAAGCGCTTTTTCTGGAAAAACTGAAAGAGGGGGAGGCAGAATGGGATCAGAGCGCTTTTACTGCGGTGGGGGACGATGGAGAGCCGCTAGGATTTTTTTGTATAAGTTATCGGCGTGAGGATAACAGTGCGTTTATGAGTCAGATTATTGTGAATGAAAAAGAGCGGGGCAGGGGCTATGGAAGGCAGATGCTGGAGCTGGCGCTTTGCTATGCTTTTACCATATGGCATGTTGACGCTGTGAGGCTGGCTGTCTTTGAAAACAATGCGCCGGCACGTGCCCTTTATGCTAAAGTGGGATTTCATGAGGAAGAGTATACGCCGGAAGCGTTTTCCCATGGGGAGGAAAAATGGGGAAGATATATTCTGTGTGCGAGGAAGCCGCAGGAAAACAATATAAAAGCACTATAATGTTCCTACGGGGAAACAAAAAGCGGCACTGCAGGCGGGAAGAGGGTAAAGATAAAGATCACGGCGGCAAGGATTGCCGTGCCGAGCATAGTGAGAAGCCTGTGTTTTTCTGCCTGAGATGTGCGGACAAGACGATGTGCGTATAAAAATGTTATCAGCACACAGAGGAAAAAGATGGCGATGTCTGCAGCGGAAAAATGCACGCCTAAAGCGCCTGTGTAGGTATAGTAAAATGTGGGGATAAGCAGACAGCCCAAGAGATTACCTCTGCAGAGTGCATAGCCGATGTGGGGGATGCTTTCACGAAAACGGCGGGCATAAGCGGTAAACAGCAGTGTGGGAAAAAACAGCAGTTTAATATGCTCCCAGACGGCTTCGTTTATGGGAGTGAACAATCCGATAAGTATGTTTTTTCCCGTCCATCCATACAGAGAATGGGCGAGGGTTCCGGCTATGGAAACAAACAGAATTCCGGTGACGATACATTTTGATAATGGTTTCTTCATGGTTTCCTCGTTTCAAAGCATATTTATCGTGCAAGATGATATATTTACAGGTTTGCAGCAAGTCGAATCATGGTGATTAGTATATGCAGGCACTTAAAATTTAATGCCGCTGTTATTAAAAAAGTATAGTATGGACAAGCCGGCATGGAGGATATTATGAAATTGTATGGAATAAATGATATGGCGAGGGCAGACTGTGGGGGCTGCGCGGGCTGTTCTGCGTGCTGCAGAGGGATGGGAGACACGATTGTGCTGGACCCTCTCGATATTTGGCGGCTGACGAAAAGGCTGGACAGGTCTTTTGAAGCCTTGCTGGAGGATTGTATCGGTCTGCATGTGGAAGAGGGGATGATACTGCCGCATCTGTTGATGACCGGAGAGAATCGCCATTGTGTATTCTTAAATGAGGAGGGACGTTGCTCCATTCATGAGGCGCGCCCGGGGTTGTGCCGGATATTCCCGCTTGGGCGCAGCTATGAGGCTGGAGATTTACGGTACTTTTTGTTGGAGGAATGTCCGAAGGATAGTAAGATGAAGGTAAAAATCCGTAAGTGGCTGGATACGCCGGAACTGGAGAAAAATCAGCGTTTTTTGATGGTATGGCATGATTTTCGGAAAAAACTGCAGGAAGAGACGGCTGCGAAGCCGGAAAGCAGTAAGGAGATAAATCTTTTTATGTTGAAGCTGTTTTTTGTACAGCCATATGATACGGACACGGATTTTTACATCCAGTTTGAAAAGCGGCATGCAGAGGCGTGCGCATGGCTGAAAGCAGCTTCGTTTTGGGGGTGAAGTCATTACGGATTTAAACTCCAAGTTCCTGACGAATAGTCTTGCATTTTTCTACGGCAGGGTTCATACTGTTTCTGTGATGGCGTAAGAGAATTTATAGAGAAGGAACAATACAAGAACATATGAAAACTGCAAATGTAAATGAAGCGACAAGAGAGATTTTTGAGACCAGGCAGGTCCCCCGTGCGTTGGCGAAGATGGCGATTCCGACCATTGTAAGCCAGCTTATTACTTTGATCTATAATGTTGCGGATACTTGGTTCATCGGACAGACGAATAATCCCTACATGGTGGCGGCATCTTCTCTGGTGTTGACCATCTTCCTGATGACGACGAGCATCGCCAATCTGTTCGGAGTGGGCGGCGGGAGTCTGGTGGTCCGGCTGTTGGGCAGAAACGACGGGGAGGAGGCAGAGAAGGTGGCTTCTCTGAGTCTGGTGATGGCTGCCGCTTCTTCCCTTGCCTTTTCCATTTTGTGTTTTATTTTTATGAATCCCCTGCTGCGCCTTCTGGGCGCCAGCGACAATACTATCGGGTTTGCCAGGCAATATTTGATGTTTGTGGTGGTAATCGGCTGTTTTCCGACAGTTCTGGCCAATACCATGAGTTCCATGGTGCGTAACATTGGCTATTCCAGAGAAGCGGGATTCGGCTTAGGAATGGGTGGTGTCCTGAATGTGATCATGGATCCATTATTCATGTTCGTAGTTTTCCCGGACGGCTATCAAGTGATGGGAGCTGCGGTGGCGACCATGCTTTCTAATTTTATTACGCTCGCGTATTTTATTTTCGTGTACAAAAAACTGGAAGGGAAGACTGTGCTCGCTCTGCCGCGCAGCATAGAGAAGATACGACGGGAGTCTATGGGGTCCCTTTTTTCTGTGGGAATCCCCGCAGCTATGAGCCTGCTTCTCTTTGACTTGTGCAATATGGTGATCAATCGGCTGGCATCGGGCCACGGCGATATCGAGCTTGCAGCTATCGGAATTGTGCTGAAGGTAGAACGTCTCCCATTGAATATCGGGATTGGAATCTGCCTTGGGATGACGCCCCTGGTGGCTTACAATTATGCGTCGAAAAATCATAAGAGAATGAAAGATTTCTTTCGGACGGCGCGGTTGGTGGGACTGATCGTCTCAGTTCTTTGCGTGGTGTTTTACCGAATCTGCGCGTCGTACATTATAGGCGCCTTTATTTCAGATGCGGACACGGTGCGGTTTGGGACGCAATTCCTTCAATCGCGCTGCTTTGCTACACCCTTTATGTTCCTGAGTTTTCACATGGTGCATTTCATGCAGGCGGTGGATAGGGGGAAGGTTTCTTTCCTGCTTGCAGTGATTCGGCAGCTTTGCCTGAATATTCCGATCCTGTTCTTACTAAACATGTTTTTCGGTATGAACGGCATCGTGTGGACGCAGTTGACAGCAGATATTATCAATGTGGTAATCTCTTATGTAATCTACGCGCGTCTGATTGAGGATATTGCTTCATAGAAAAGAAGCTGCTTATATTAAAGTTTGTCCCATTATACAGGATGAAAGGAGAGGTAACTTTATGAGCAAAGCAATTTTGACAATCGATGACATTGCGTCCAAGAACACACCTGCCATTGTGGATTATTTGTGTGAGAAGCATATAAAGGCGGTGCTGTTTGCAGTGGGAGAGAATGTAGAGAAGTATTTCGACGAGGCAGTGTATGCACTGCAAAAGGGAATGATTGTGGGAAATCACAGCTATTCCCATCCCTCCTTCAGCGAGCTTTCTTTGGAAGAGGGGATTGCGGAAATCGAAAAGAATGAAGAGGTTCTCACGAGGCTTTATGAGAAAGCCGGCGTCGCAAGAGAGGTAAAGGTATTCCGGTTTCCCTATGGGGATAAGGGCGGTGAAAACAAAGAAGTTCTGCAGTCATATTTGCGGGAGCACGGTTTCCGGAAGCTTACGGATACGCAGATTACATCCCCGTGGTATGAGGAAAACGGGTTGCATGCGGACATCGATACCTTCTGGACCTTTGATTTTGGTGAGTGGCAGATAAGAGAGGGAGCCTCTTTTACGGCGGATTCTGTCTTTGAGAGAATCCATGAAAAAAAGCCGACGTACGGCGATGTTCTCCTGCAGGAAGGAAGCCATCATATTCTGCTGTTTCATGCACATGATGAGACGGAGAAGCAGCTTCCCGGGTATCACAGGCTGTTTCTGGATCATCTGCTGGAGTGCGGCGTGGAATTTGAAGAGCCGCGTTTTGAGCCGGCAGACGGACAAAAGGAGCTTTTGCGGCAGGCGCTTGCGGAATTGAAGCGGTGGAGCGGCGAGCTGTGCCGACAGGCGGGAAAGAGTGAAGCAGATGCGGAGCAGTTCTTTCAGGAGCTGTGTGAGTCAGAGGGACTTCTCAGGGAGTTTGCCTATTACCATGATACGCATGGTTTTTTGTGTGAGAAAAAAGTGGCAGGATACAGCATTGCGGATATTATGGTATGGCAGGTGGACCATTTTAAGGCGTATCTGGACAGAGGGGATGAGTGCCTGCGCTATGACAGCGCGCGGCTATTGCTTGCTTCCTTTTCTATTATGATGGAAATGGAAAAAAACCCGACGCCTTATGTGGAAAAAATGAAGCGGGAAAGCGGTACGGACAGTCCGGAGGCTTTTTATTAAGAATAGGTGATTGCGAAACTCAGAACTATACTGTTGTCATTGTGCACATGGCATATGCCAACGCAGACACGCTTTCGCTCCGAGCTTACCGTAGCGGTACTAAGCTCGAAAAAACCTCGCTAAGTACCGACGGCAAGCAAGGGTCTGCTTATGGAATATACCATGTGCACAATTCGAAACTGGTAAATATGAGTTTCCCAATTACCTAATGTTAATAATCTATGGTCTGGGTGGGGCAGTGGAGCCACGCAGGATAAGTTCTGTTCGAAGGAGGGTCTTGCCGACGGAAATTTTTTGAAACAGGGCGGAGAGGGCGTAATAGCCGCCTTTACCCAAAGCATGCCAGTTTGGGCTGATTGTGGTGAGAGGCGGCAGGGCAAGCGCTGATGATGCGAAACCGCCAAAGCCAATGACGCTGATATCGTCAGGGATGGAAAGTCCGATTTGGGTACATTCCTGTATCACGGTGCGGGCAAGAGGGTCACTGCCACACATAATCGCAGTTGCGCCTGCCCTGAAAAAGCGCTGCAGGCATGTGGCGACATCTGTGGAGAAGGGTTTTGTACAGGCATACAGGCGGTTCTGACTTAGATGGTGCGGAAAGCAGCCGGCCTCGTATGCTCTCTGCAGCCAGACTGCGTCGGGATTGCCGGCATCGTTTAGAAAAGCAATCTTTTTATGGTTTAAGGATACGAGGTGTGAAATGCCAATATCGACAGCCTCAAACAAATCCGTGCTGATCTGACAGACATAAGGGTTGGTCAAACGGCAGTTTCCCAGAAGCACAGTGGGGAAAACAGTGGAGGAAAGCTGTTCGACCCAGTCATCTTCAGGCAATGCTCCCACAAAAAAAGCACCGGAGAAGCCGTGCTTTAACATATAAGCGTCGTAGGTAATGGCAATTTTATGGGAAATCGGATAGGGAATGATTGTGACTTCCCTGCCGTCACAGGCGGCAGCCTGCTGAAAACCTAAAATGATTTCAAAGCCGAATTGAATAGCAGGTTCATAATCTGTTTTTTCTAAAAAGATGCATAAGCTTTTGTGGCTGCCGTTTCTTACGCGTTTTGCGGCATATCCCATTTCAACAGCAGTATTGATGACGGCATGGCGAAGTTCTCTGCTGATGTCAGCGGCACCGTTTAATCCCTTGGAAACGGTACTGACGGAGACGCCAAGCTGTCTGGCAATGTCTTTGATTGTAATCATATTTACTCCCAGCTATGTAGAGAATGGACTTCCTCCATAATCAAAAGCCCTGCAGGGGGAAACCTGCAGGGCTTTCGATTGTGTAAAAGGGGAATTCTTCCGGAATTGCTAATTAGCATTCTTGACATTTCTGCCAAGACAAACTTATTTTACCCTATTTTGAAACAGTCGTCTATAACAATATTGCAGATAAATAAAACTATATTAGCCAACAATTCATAAAATAAGCAGTTTCATCGTAAAATTATTGCTACGCTTGCAAAAATATTAGCATTGCCATATTACAGCTCCAGGAAGCGGCGTTCTGCTGAGAGTTCCGCGGGGAGTTCGGCGCCTGTATTTTTAACACGCCTCTCCAGCATCTCAAACTTATGAAGCTGCTGTGTCTGAAGCGTATGGTAGCGTTCCAGCATCTCCTTATAGGTAGGATTGCTCTTTAAGGTTTCCCTGACCGAAGCGGAAAAAGGACAGTGAGTAAACAGGATTGTCCTTGCAGTCTTGGTCATACGGGGAGAACCGCCGCTTTCATATAGAATGTAGGTCAGGTAGTCTTGTACAAACATTTCCTTAAAACTGTTGCGCGCCTTCTGTAGTGCCGTTTTGATCTTTTCCTTGGTCTCCGAGGATAACTCGTGGTTCTTTTTGTAGAATTGGATGTAGTCGAAGTATTCACTGGTGAGGGAGCGTTCGGAAAGGTCATTCCAACGTGGTCCCTGTATACGCTTGCACATTTCCCAACGGTATTCGCCGGTGAGACGGACAAGTGTCTGGCGCAAATCTTCCAGGAAAAAAACGGAAAGCATCATGCGGGCAGAGGTGGTGCGCTTGTGACCTTCAATTTCCTGCCACATAACGCCTCTGGTGCCTACGTTTGGCGTGAGGATAATGTCAGGCAGTATTTCGGTATGGAAAAATTCCTGCGGCATGCCGGCTGCGGGGTTGGTATAAACGTATTCCCGATAGTAAGCGCCGTAATCTATGGAAGTAATATTCGAAAGAATTTCCTTCAGCGTCTGGGGCATTACCAGAGAAGAATCGGGGCGCTTTAGCAGGTTGTGCTCGGAATACAGGGGGCAGAAGGTAGAAACGCGCCCAAAAGTCATCTTATTTACGGTGGGGAACATGTTCTTGAGTTCATATTCCACTTTCTTTTGTGCATCCTGTAAAAGAGCCGCTTCTTCTGCCGGCGTAATCTGTTTGGTTGCTTTCAGCGTGCGGATATGGGTGCTGTAGTCTTCGTCAAATTCGTTGCGGGACGGTTCGCGCTTACCTTCCCAGACTGCTTTCAGCCAGTCATAGAGCGTGTAAACACCTTCCCTCCGATTGCTGTCAAGGAGTCTCACGGCACGGCTTAAGTATTCTGCATTTGCCTCTCCGGCAAGTTCCTCGTCCACATAACCGAAGTACAAAAACATGCGTACCGGCATAGGAATTTCATCTTCGCTTATGGCACGGAAGAAAATGCTGGTATAGAGCTCATAAAAGCCGGTGGTAATCCTCTGACGCAGGGCTCTGGCCGCATCGTCCGTGGAAGTTTTGTCAGCAGTATTTTTATATTGTGTGACAAGCTCCCTGAAGTTGACGCAGAAGCCCGTGTCTCTGCGAGAGTAAGTCAGAATCGTCTGCAGGGAATCTTTAAGTGAAACATTATTTTCCGCCGTCTTGGTATCGGCGGAAGCCGCCTGTTCGGGGGCAGTATGCAAGACGGAGGAAAGCTCAGAGAGACGTTTGTCTAAAAGCGCCTTATCCGTCAGTGGAGAATCCTGCAGCATGGTGATAATCTGTTTTATAAAGTCATAGACAAACACTGCGTCCGGCGAGTTGGAATCCAGTCTAAGGTATAAATCCGCGTACATGGTAAGCGCATCCTCGCGGGTTTCGTTCAGATACAGGGATAATACCTGCTTCTGGTACTCTTCGAGAGAAGAGAGGGAGGCAAACACCTTCTTACAGTCAATGTCTGTAGATGCAATCAGTCCGGCAGGAACCGCAGGCTCCTTGGAGAGCAGGGTGGAACCCTGGGAAAGAAGGCGCTGAAAGCCTTCGTAGTAGGAGACTGCCCATACCGGCAGGGGGTCTTCCCCTACGAATGGTTCGGGCGTGGAAATTGCGCCGGGTGCTATCTGGTTCCTGGCACAACATTCCTGATACAGCGTGTGATTTTTGGAAAAGCCAATCTGCATGCTGCTGCAGGCAAGGCGCGCCAGTTCGTCTGCCCGCAGCAGGTGGTTTAACTGCCGGAAAGCGGAGCGGGTGACGACAACACAATATTCAGGACTTCTTTTGAAAAGCATCTCCAGAGAAATCGTACCTGAAAAGGGATAGATGAATACGGACGAGTCCTCCGCCGCTTTACAGGTGGCAACATGGGCACCTGTGTACAACTCGCAGATGCCGGGCGCATCCCCGCTCTGTAAGATGTATTCCCCACCGGGGAATGAAACGGAAAAACTGCCGCTCAGTATCATATACAATTCTTTGACAGGCTGTCCGGCTTCGAACAGTACCTGATTTTTCTGTATGGAAACAATAGCCATAAAAACCTCCTTGGTACATATCGCCGGATGCCATTACTATAGCATCCGGCATTGCATAGGTTTATTATAACCTTTGGAAAGGATAATGACAACAAAAACAGACTTCGTTTTTGACGGTTTATACAGGCATATTACAAAAAAATTACGAAAAAAGTCCTTTTTTGGAAAGACTTACTGTACTTTTTATAAATTTATGGTACAATAAAACTGTATGATTTATTTTACGGGGGTGTAATCTTGGAACAGAGCACAGAGTATAAACGTAGCGTAATGGAAAATTACAAAAAAGATGTGGAGCCGCTGTTTCGGTATATGTCGTGGCTGGAAGACAAGAAGGGCGAAAAAGTAAGTTCTTCTTATTCTGACAACGGCTTAAACCAGCACTCCATGGCATTTCCGGTGTACGACAGCACACTGATTAATTTTGTGAAGGAAGTACAGAAGGGAAAACTGATCAACAGAAATTATATGTATGTCTATTCCCGTTACCGGATAGGCGATGTAGAGGACGAGCTGAAGATGATACAAGGCGTATCCTTCAAAAATGTGGAAGTCCTGACGGCCATATTGTCAAAGTATGTCTGCGGCGGTATGACAAAGAGCTGGATTTGGCCACAGGCGGTAGAAAACGGTATTTTTTATGCTATTCTGCTGAAATTCAAAGAATTATTTGAAATGTGGATTTAGCAGCAACGGGAAATTGGGGGAAATGGGAGTAATTGCTTATGGGCGAAAAGTCATTGCAAAAAAGGCGGTTTATACTGGAGACAGCCAGACGGGTGTTCATGGAAAAAGGCTATAAGAATGTGACCATGAAGGATATTGTGGAAGCGTGCGAAATCAGCCGCGGCGGTTTGTATCTTTATTTTGGAAGCACGGCAGAAATTTTTCTGGAAGTGCTGAAGATGGAAACCGAGGAGGCGGACGACGTATTTTCCGACAGTATCACGGAGGACGCCACTGTGGCGGACATTCTCACCTTGTTTCTGTTGGAACAAAAGAAGGAACTGCTCCGGAAAAAGGACAATCTTACAGTAGCCACTTATGAGTATTATTTTGGGGAGAATGTACCCAAAAAGGATAATATCTTAAAGAGGCAGTTTGATTCTGCGGTCAAAATCATTGAAAAGCTGATTGAGGCAGGCGTGCAGAACGGCGAATTTTACTGTGACAACTGTCGGGGAACCGCCCGCAATATTATGTTTGTGCTGGAGGGACTGAAAATCTCAGCGCATACCATAGGCATTACTGCGGCTGCAGTGGACGAGGAAATCCGCTACATATTGGAAGAGCTTGGAATTGAGGAAAATTGAAAATGGGAAACGTCAGACGTATCTATGTTGAAAAGAAAGAGCCTTTTGCGGTAAAGGAAAAGGAACTGCATGAGGAACTGAAAAACTATCTGGGCATGAGCGGAGTTACCCGCGTCAGGGTGCTTATCCGCTATGATGTGGAGAACATTTCGGACGAAACCTTTGAAAAGGCGTGCCGCACGGTGTTTTCCGAACCGCCGGTGGACGATTTGTATCCGGAAACCTTTGCATGTGCACCGGAAGATAAGATATTTGGCGTGGAATTTCTGCCCGGGCAGTTTGACCAGAGGGCGGATTCCGCAGTACAGTGCGTGCGGTTTTTGAAAGAGGACGAGGAGCCGATTATCAAAACCGCCGTTACTTATGTCATATCGGGAGATATTTCCGACGAGGAATTTGCAAAGATAAAGGCGTACTGTATCAATCCGGTGGATTCGAGGGAGACCGACATGGTGAAGCCCGACACGCTGATTACGGTGTTTGATGAGCCTGCGGATGTAAAGGTGTTCGACGGTTTTACGGCGATGCCGGAGGACGCGCTGAAAGAGTTGTACGATTCGCTGAATCTTGCCATGACCTTTAAGGATTTCTTACATATACAGCATTATTTTGCAGGCGAGGAGCACAGGGACCCGACCATGACGGAAATCCGTGTGCTGGACACCTACTGGTCGGATCACTGCCGCCACACTACCTTTTCCACGGAGTTAAAGGAGGTAACGTTTGGCGAGGGCTACTATAAAGAGCCGATTGAGACGACTTATCAGAGTTATTTAGACACGCGGGAAGAGATTTTCGCGGGCAGAAGCGATAAATTTGTATGCTTGATGGATTTGGCGCTGATGGCGATGCGCAAGCTGAAGAAAGACGGCAGGCTCGAGGACATGGAGCAGTCCGATGAGATTAACGCCTGCTCTGTTATCGTGCCTGTAGAGATGGATTATGACGGAGAAAAGGTTACGGAAGAGTGGCTGGTGTTCTTTAAAAATGAGACGCACAATCACCCTACGGAAATCGAGCCCTTCGGCGGTGCGGCGACCTGTCTTGGCGGCGCCATCCGTGATCCGCTTTCCGGACGCGGTTATGTTTATCAGGCGATGCGTGTTACCGGCGCGGCAGACCCTACTCTGCCGGTATCGGAGACCCTGCACGGCAAGCTCTCACAGAAAAAGCTGGTGAGGGGCGCGGCATCGGGTTATTCCTCCTATGGTAACCAGATTGGTCTTGCCACCGGTTATGTAAAAGAAATTTATCACCCTTCCTACGTGGCAAAGCGTATGGAAATCGGTGCGGTGATGGGAGCAGCGCCCAGAAAGAACGTTATCCGCGAGACCTCCGATCCCGGCGATATCATTATCCTGCTCGGCGGACGGACGGGACGCGATGGCTGCGGCGGCGCTACCGGTTCCTCCAAAGTGCACACGGATACTTCTATAGAGACCTGTGGCGCGGAGGTACAAAAGGGCAATGCGCCTACAGAGCGCAAAATACAGAGGCTGTTCAGGCGTGAAGAGGTCAGCAGGCTGATTAAGAAGTGCAACGATTTCGGCGCGGGCGGCGTTTCCGTTGCCATCGGTGAGCTGGCGGACGGTCTTGTGGTGGATTTGGATAAAGTGCCGAAGAAATATGCCGGACTGGACGGCACGGAGCTTGCCATCTCCGAGTCGCAGGAGCGTATGGCGGTTGTGGTTGACAAGGGTGATGTGGACGCCTTTTTGGGCTATGCCGCTGAGGAGAATCTGGAGGCGGTGCCTGTCGCGGTGGTGACAGAGGAGCCCCGTCTGGTGTTAAATTGGCGAGGAAAAGATATCGTCAATATTTCACGCGCCTTTCTGGATACCAACGGTGCGCATCAGGAAACTGCCGTCAAGGTGGAGATTCCTTCCGAAGAAGAAAATTATTTTGATAAAATAGCGGTTCCTGCAGTGGCGGAAAAGCTGGAAGCAGGCGATGTGAAGGGCGCATGGCTTGCCCTGCTGGGTGACTTGAATGTGTGCTCGCAGAAAGGGCTGGTGGAAATGTTCGATTCCTCCATCGGTGCCGGCAGTGTGCTTATGCCCTACGGCGGCAGGTATCAGCTTACGGAGACACAGACCATGGTGGCTAAACTGCCTGTACTGCATGGCAGTACGGATACCGTCACCATGATGAGTTATGGCTTTGACCCGTATCTGTCCGCATGGAGCCCTTACCACGGCGCGATTTATGCCGTTACGGAGTCCATGGCAAAAATAGTTGCCGGAGGCGGTGATTATAAAAAGATTAGATTTACCTTTCAGGAGTACTTCCGCAGAATGACGGAGGAGCCGGAGCGTTGGAGCCAGCCCTTTGCGGCACTTTTAGGCGCTTATGACGCACAGGTTGGCTATGGTCTTCCCTCCATCGGCGGCAAGGATTCCATGTCAGGTACTTTCAACGATATTGATGTTCCGCCGACACTGGTTTCTTTTGCGGTGGATGTTGCCGGATACGGCGATATCATTACACCGGAGTTAAAGAAGGCGGGCAGTAAGCTGGTTCGCTTCAAAATGGAAAAGGACGACTATGACATCCCGATATATGAGAAGGTCATGGCGTTGTACGAAAAGATTGCAAAGCTGATACAGGACGGCGTGATTGTGTCTGCCTATGCGCTCGACAGTAAGGGCGCGGCGGCTGCGCTTTCCAAGATGGCGTTCGGCAATAAGCTGGGCGTTCGCATCGATGATGCGGTTTCTGTCAATGCACTCTTTGAAAACGGACTGGGTGAGATTGTGGCAGAAGTGCCGGCCGGCAGGGAAGCGGAGCTTGCGTCTTCCGATGCGGACTATGTGGTTTTGGGCTGCGTGACAGAGGAAGCGGCAATCGTCTGCGGCGACATGAAGCTTTCCATAGAAGAGGCTGTAGGGGCATGGACAAAGACGCTTGAAAAGGTATTCCCCACCAAAGCGTTTAAGGGCACGGACAGTGTGGAAACGGGTCTTTTTTCCGCAGATAGTATATACGTATGCAAGAATAAAGTGGCAAAGCCCACGGTCTTTATACCGGTATTCCCCGGAACCAACTGCGAGTACGACAGCAGGAAGGCATTTGAGCGTGCCGGTGCAGAGGTGGTTACCAAGGTATTCCGAAATCTGACGGCGGAGGATATCAGGGCTTCCGTGGAGGAGTTTGAAAAGGCGATAAACGGCGCGCAGATTATTATGTTCCCCGGCGGGTTCTCTGCGGGCGATGAGCCGGACGGTTCCGCAAAGTTTTTTGCCACGGCATTCCAGAATGAAAAGATAAAAGAAGCGGTTATGAAGCTTTTACAGGAGAGGGACGGTCTGGCGCTGGGTATCTGCAACGGATTCCAGGCGTTAATCAAGCTGGGGCTTGTACCCTTCGGGGAGATTACAGGGCAGACCGAGGATTCGCCGACCCTGACCTTCAATACCATAAACCGCCATATTTCCAAGATGGTGTATACCAAGGTGGTGTCAAACAAGTCGCCGTGGCTGCGCGGCGCCGAGTTGGGCGCAACCTACGTGACGCCTGCTTCCCATGGGGAAGGACGTTTTGTGGCAAAGAAGGAGTGGCTTGACAGACTGTTTGCAAACGGGCAGGTTGCCACCCAGTATGCGGATATAAACGGTGCGCTTTCCATGGACGAGGAATGGAATGTAAACGGTTCCTACATGGCAATCGAGGGAATCACTTCTCCAGATGGGCGCTGCTTCGGCAAGATGGCGCATGTGGAAAGGCGGGATACCGCAGTTGCCATGAACATCTACGGAGAACAGGATTTGAAGATTTTTGAAAGCGGAGTAGCATATTTTAAGTAAGGAGCAAATGACCTTATGCAGGATTTGACTTTGCATAAGGTCATTTTTAGGATAAGAACAATGAAAATAAGACGGGCAGAAGAAAAGGATTTGAAAGGGATAAACCGGCTGCTTATTCAAGTGAATGCAGTACACCATGAGGGCAGACCGGATTTATTTAAGGCAGGAGCCAAAAAATATACGGATGCACAGCTTCTTGCTATTTTGAAAGATGAGGAAACGCCGGTTTTTGCGGCGGTTGATGAAAATGATGTGCTGATGGGGTATGCGTTCTGCATCTTTGTCAGACAGAAGGACAACAATATCCTGGAAGATATGACTACCTTGTATATCGATGATTTGTGTGTGGATGAAAATCTGCGGGGCAGACATGTGGGGCGTGCATTATATGAAGCAGTGCTTGCCTTTGCGCGGGAACAGGGCTGTTATAATGTTACCTTAAATGTATGGACTTGCAATGAAAATGCCATGCGGTTTTATGAGGCATGTGGGCTTAAGCCGCAGAAGGTCGGCATGGAAGTGATTTTATAGAAGAACAGAATAAAAGTGCATTTCGAGGATAGAAAACAGCACTTTAGGCAAAGCTGGGTTGCATATCGGGCAGAAATACCGCACAATAACAAGTGTGCGGGGAAGTTCTGCGGTGCAGCCCTTTTTTATGCACAGAAAACGCTAAAAAGCATGAGGTATCAAATGAAGGTAAGGATGGAGCAGCTTGCGGCGGGCGAGGAAGAAATCATAATCCGCTACAGAGAGATGAATGAAAGGATAGAGGCGCTCTGCCGCTTTATCAAAGGGCAGGAGAGTAAGCTTATGGGGCGCGGGGTGGACGGCGGCGGGCAGCTTTACCTGTTTTCACCCGACGAGGTTTTTTATTTTGAGAGCGTGGACAACGCGGTTTACGCTTACTTGTCCGATGTGGTTTACCGCATACAGGAGAGCCTTCCGGAGATAACGGCGCGCTATGAGGAAAACGGATTTTTGCGCTGTTCCCGCACAATGACAATCCATATCGATAAGATAGAACGGCTGAAAAGTGAGCCGGGCAGCAGGATTCGCGCCTTTTTGAGCAACGGGGAAACGGTTATGATATCGAGAAAATATGCGAAGGAGCTGCGGGCTGTGCTGAAGAGAGGAAGGAGGAAAGATTATGCATAAACAAAAACGCGGAGAGCGGTTTCGAAAATATCTGAATACGGAAGTACAGGTTGAGTATAAGGCATGTCTTTACTTTTTTTGTATTCTCTTCTTTTACTGCTGTTATCTGCTTTTTCAAAAGGTATATGCGGCAAGTATTTTGCATATGGCGGAAATGATTTTTTGCACCTATGCCATGGGGTATGTGCAGATTTGCCTGCTGGGGAATTTTGATGAAGCGGAGCGCTTCGGAATAAAGGAGTTCTTATATGCAATGGGCTGTGCGGCGGTATATGCTTTTCTCAGTTATGCCTGCGGCTGGTTTGATAAAAAAATTGGCGTCACAATCGGTTTTGCCGCCTTTTTATTGATTGGTTACGGCTGTCTGTTTCTCGTCAACAGGATAAAAAGAGGGGCGGAGACGAAGGAACTCAACGAAATGCTGGAAGCTTATAAGAAAGACGAAAAGAGGGGTGACAAGGTTGGAAAAAGCGATTGAAATTTCGGGATTGACAAAAAATTACGGAAAAAAGCGCGGTGTGCGGGATATTTCCCTTGTGGTGGAGCGAGGGGATGTATTCGGCTTCCTGGGTCCCAACGGCGCGGGCAAATCTACGACAATCCGCTGTCTTTTGGGGATGCTGCATTTTGAAGCCGGAGAAATCAGTATTCTGGGCAGGAGAACGGGGAAGGAACAGAAGGAGATTCTGCGAAACGTGGGGTATATGCCGTCTGAGGTGATGTTTTATCCCTCCATGACGGCAGAAAAAGTGATAAAGCTGGCGGCAGACTTGAGAGGTATGGACTGTGGGACGGAGGCAGCGCGCCTCTGCGACAGGCTTAAGGTGGACAGGAAAAAGAGGATATCGGAGTTGTCCCTGGGCAATCGAAAAAAAGTGAGTATTGTCTGTGCCATGCAGCACAAGCCGGCGCTTCTCGTTTTGGATGAACCAACCTCCGGTCTGGACCCGCTTATGCAGGAGGCGTTTTTTGAATTGCTTATGGAAGCGAACCATGCGGGCGCCACATGCTTTCTTTCCTCCCATGTGCTGACGGAGGTCAGACAGTACTGTAAGCACGCCGCCATCATCAGGGATGGCAGTCTGGTGCGCGTGGATACGGTGGAAAATTTGTCGAAGTCCAAGCTGCGAAAAATAAGGCTTGCAGGCGTAAACGGGGCGCCTGCGCTTTCCGAAATGGAGGAAGTAAGGAAGGAGCAGGATGGGGTTTCTTTTTCCTATAGCGGGGATATGCAGGAGATGCTTGCTGCGATTCTGGCGCTTTCGCCAAAGGATGTGCTGATTGAGGAGCCGCCGCTGGAGGAAATGTTTATGCAGTTATATCAGTAATTACGAAACTCAAAAGTGCTGCTGTTGTCATTGTGTACATGGTATATTCCAATACAGACGCGCTCTCGCTCCGAGCTTACCGCAGCGGTACTAAGCTCGAAAATACCTCGCTAAGTACCGGCGGTAAGCAAGGGTCTGTATTGGAATATACCATGTGCACAATTCGGAACTGGCAAGTGTGAGTTTTGCAATTACTCAATGAAAGCCAGTAGGTGCTTGTGAAACTTTCCTGCAAGCTACAGGAAATGGGCAATATAGACAAAATAAGGGCGACTTGCCACGCTTCGGAGCCCGTTTTTGTCTATATTGAACATTTCCGTCACCTGCAAAAGACATTTCGCAATCACCTATATAATATTACCTTGGTGGAAGGAGAAGAGAAAATGGTATTGTTTATGCATGAGTGTAGATTGAATCGAAAGAGTCTGCTTGTGTGGGCGTTGTGTGTGGGGGGGTTATGTTTTGCCTGCTTGCTTTTGTATGACAGTCTTGCGGATTCTATGGGGGGGATGTCGGAAATGTTTGCTGAAATGGGAGGGTTCAGCACAGCGTTGGGGATGGATAAGGTGAATATCGGAACGTTGGAGGGGTACTATGCGGTGGAAATCGCCATTATGCTTTCGCTTGGCGGAGGGTTGTTTGCGGCGATGACGGGAAGCGCGCTTGTGGCAAAGGAGGAGGAAGGGCATACTTCGGAATTTTTAAACACGCTGCCGCTTTCCCGCACTGAAATTCTGCTTGCAAAGTATGCAGCCATGGTGCTCTTGATATTCCTGTTTGGGTTGATAACCCTTGTCTGTGTTCTGGCGGGTTTTTCCTGCATGGGAGAAATGCCCCATATGGCAAATCTTCTGCGGTATCACGGCGCGGCATTTCTGATGCAGCTTGAGATTGGCAGTATATGCTTTCTGCTCTCTGCCATATGCCGAAAAAAGCCGACGGGAGCGGCGCTGGGGCTTGCCATATTTTTCTATATGCTGGATTTGCTCTTGAGAGTGGTGCCGGCATTGAAACCTGCAAAATATGTGACACCGTTTTACTATGCAAACGCATCGGATATCTTTTCCGAGAACGCGGTTCGGATTCCCCTGCTTTTAGCCGGAGCAGGTGCATGTGTGGCTTTCCTTGCGGCGGCGTTGCTTGCGTATGGCAGGCGGGATATAGTCGGTTAAGGGCTTGTAAAGAGATATCCTCTATGGTAGAATCGTGGTAAAAATACCGAATATGCGGTGAAAGAGAGGAATGATGGTTTTGAAAGATTGCGAAAACAGAACAGAAGCATTATTACAGTTTATTGAGGAAAGCCCCAGTGTTTTTCATGCGGTGGAAAGTATAAAAATAAGACTGCTTTCGGCGGGGTATGCGGAGCTTTCGGAGGCAGGAGAGTGGGAGCTTTCGCCGGGCGGCAGATATTTTGTGACAAGGAACGATTCTTCTATAGCGGCGTTTGCCATACCGGAGGATAACGCGCAGGGAGAGGAAAAAAACAGCCTTGGGGGTGTAAAGGGCTTTCACATTGCGGCGGCCCATAGCGATTCGCCTTCTTTTAAAATCAAGGAAAACCCGGAGATGAAGACGGATGGGCAGTATGTCAGACTGAACACGGAAAAGTACGGCGGCATGATTATGAGCACGTGGTTGGACAGGACGCTTTCCGTGGCGGGCAGGGTTGTGTGCAGGCAGGATGGAAGGCTGGTAAGCCGTCTTGTCAATGTGGACAGGGACATGCTGGTGATACCCAATCTGGCAATCCATATGAATCGGGATATGAATCAGGGCGTGGAATACAATGCGCAGAGCGATATGCTGCCGCTCTACGGGGAAGCCGGCGGCGAAAAGGGCTTTATGGAAACCATTGCAGAAGCGGCGGGCGTGGAGCCGGAAGAAATACTGGCGCACGATTTGTTTTTATATGTCAGGGAAAAAGGAAAGGTAATCGGCGGCAGCGGGGAATTTATCCTTTCGCCGAGGCTGGACGATTTGCAGTGTGCCTTTGCGGCGGCGACAGCCATGATAGAGAGCACGCCAAAGGATTATATCAATATCTGCGTTGTGTTTGACAATGAAGAAATCGGAAGCAGTACAAGGCAGGGTGCGGATTCTACGTTCTTAGTCGATGTTATGGCGCGGATACAGGAAGCCTTTGGCAAGCCGAATGGCTGGCTCAGGCAGAAAATTGCGGATAGTTTCTTGATTTCTGCGGACAATGCACATGCGATACACCCCAACCATCCGGAGAAGGCAGATCCTGTCAACAGACCGGTTTTAAACGGCGGCATTGTGATGAAATATCACGGAAGCCAGCGGTATGCGACGGATGCCCTGACAGCGGCAGGAATCAAGGAGTTGTGCAGAGAAGCGGATGTACCGGTGCAGATTTATACAAACCGCTCGGATATTGCAGGGGGTCTTACACTGGGCAATATTTCCGTAAACCATGTATCCGTTCCCACGGCGGATATCGGACTGCCGCAGCTCGCCATGCATTCCGCGCTGGAGACGGCGGGAAGCAGGGACACGGCGTATGCAGTCCGTATGTTTAAGACGTTTTATGACAAATAGGAGCAAAGGGCGCGCGCCTTTCCGTGCGCGGTTATAGCGGTTTCTGTAAGGATTTTTTATATTCCGTCGGCGTGCAGTTTAAATATTTTTTAAACAGCTTATTGTAATAGCTTGTGCTGTTGAAGCCCACGGATGCGGCAAGCGTGGAGATGGAGTTGGCAGCTTCCTCTCCGCGCATTATTTTTCTTGTGGATTCAAAAATTCTGAATTTCATCAAATATTCAAAGGGCGTAATCCCTAAAGAGCGCTGAAAGCATCGGCAGCATTCACTTTTGCTGACGTGGATGGACGCGGCAATTTCTTCTAAAGTCAAAGGCTCCATATGGTTTTTCTCCATAAATAAAATTGCCTGTTTTATACGGGCGCTGTCAACGGAGATATGCGGCGATTCTGCCAGAACGCCATCAGGCGGTGCGGCGAAAGGCAGCAAAAGCTTCCAAAAGTAGCACAGCAGGCTTTTGACAGCAAGCTCATATCCGAATTTTTTTCCCAGACAATAGGAAAAGGTATCCTCCGCGAGCCTAAGCATTTCCTTTGTGGAGTCGTCCTGTGCCTTCAGTAACAGACAGTGCAGGAAGGAGGACGACAGAACAGGGGTCAGGTATTTGGCGGACATGCTGGTTTTGCCATAGCCAAACAGAAAGGAAGGGTGAAATTTAATCGTGTGCAGGATACACGCTTCCTTATCGGCGCTGCGGATGGAGTGAAGCTGGTTTTGGTTTAAGAAAAAGCCATCGCCCGGCGAGAGCGGGATATTTTGGTCTGACAGGCGCAGCAGGGCATGACCGGATTTGACAAGGGTGATTTCCACATCATCATGCCATTCCCAGCGAACCATTCGCATATACAGTTTGGAGAGATTGGTGCTATAGGAGTTGACGGGGAAGTCAATGTCCGATAACGGTGCGGGGGAGAACAATGCCTCATCCGGTTTTTTTGCAGTTTCGTCCGGCATGGTAAAATCCTTTCGTATCCGTTTTCCGGTGCCGTGTTTCGCGGCGCGCAGTAAAATTTTCTTACAGTATAATGAAACTATGCAAATCTGGCAAGAGGAAAAAAGGACTGCAAGTGGGAAATTGTCTGCGGAGGGCGCATATGATATGGCAGGGGGCTGACGCAAATTTGAGATTTGTGCCGCCCCGTCTCGTAAAATGCTCTGGAAATGGAGATAAAAATGGACAATCAAAAGCTGGAAAATTTATTGAATCTTGCGCTGGAAACGCCGGAGGCGGTACGGGAAAAATCGCTGAATCTGAATGTGGGATACGAAGCGGAGGGCCGTACCTGGGAGCTGATTGTGAAATACAACGGTAATTTGTCCGCACTTGCCGCAAAGGGTATCGGCATAGAAGAGCTGCTTGCAGGATATGCCGTGCTTACCGTGCCGGAGGGACTCGTCGATAGAATAGCAGAACTTTCGGAGATTGAGTATGTGGAGAAGCCGAAGCGCCTGTTTTTTGCGGTGGACAATATTGCGATGAACGGCAATTCCATGGAACAGGCAAAGGAAGCATCCTGTATCCTGCCGGTGACGGTGCGGGAGCCTTATCTTGACGGTGCGGGTGTGATTGTCGGCGTAATTGATTCGGGCATCGATTACACCAACCCGCATTTTCGCAATGCGGACGGAACGAGCAGGATATTGTATTTGTGGGACCAGACGCTGCCGTGGGAAGAAGCGCCGCAAAATGCGGAAGAGGCGGCGGGATTAGAAGGAAACAGGAGGAGGCCGCCGGACGGATTTTTGCTGGGGACGGAATTCAGCAAAGCACAGATTGACGCAGCGCTTGCCGCCGGTTCCCGGCAGGAGGGCTATCGTCTGGTGCCGAGCCGTGATACCAGCGGACATGGTACGGCGGTTGCGGGAATTGCTGCCGGAAGCGGCGTGGGAGGCTATGAAGGCGTTGCGCCAAAAAGCAGTCTGATTGTGGTAAAACTTGGGACGGCGGACGCCAATTCTTTTCCGCGAACCACGGAACTGATGCGGGCAGTCACGTATGTGGTAAAAAAGGCGCAGCAGCTTGGGGCGCCTCTCGCCGTCAATTTAAGCTTTGGCAATACGTACGGTGCACATAACGGTTCTTCCCTGATAGAGCGTTTTTTAGACAATGCCTCGGAGGTGGGAAGAACGGTAATCTGTGTGGGAAGCGGCAATGAAGGGGCTTCCTCGGGACATGTACAGGGCAATGTCGGGGCGGCAGGGGGAAGGCTCCCGGTGGGGGCAGCCAGCTATACGGAGCTGGCGGTTGCTTCCTACGAGACGGCGCTCAATGTACAGCTCTGGAAGAATTATGCGGACAGCTACCGGATTACGCTGCGTTCTCCGTCCGGGGAGGAGGCTTTTCTGCCGGAAGGGGGATTCGGAAAGCTGACTCTGAGACTGGAGCAGACAATGATTTTGGTTTACATGGGAGAGCCGACGCCCTACGCGGTGGCGCAGGAAATTTATTTTGACTTTATTCCGGAAAGAAATTATATTGCGCCCGGTGTATGGACATTCCGAATAGAATTTGTGTCAGGTATCACCGGCCAGTATTATTTTTATCTTCCCAGCGCGTCCGTGCGAAATACAAATACCCGCTTTTTTGAGCCGAGCCCACAGGTGACGCTGACCATTCCTTCCACGGCGCAGAAGGTCATTACAGTGGCGGCATATGACAGTGTCTATGAGTCGTACGCGGATTTTTCAGGCAGGGGATACGTGTATGCGGAGCGGACGATGGGGCCGACGGCAGCAGGCTCGGTAAAGCCGGATTTGGCGGCGCCGGGCGTGGGCATTATGGCGCCGGACACCTTTGGCGGCTATGGCTATTTCACAGGCACATCCTTTGCCACGCCCTTTGTGACAGGCGCCTCTGCGCTCCTGCTGCAGTGGGGGCTTGTGCAGGGGAATGATGTGTTTTTGTATGGGGAGAAGGTGAAAGCGTATCTGCGGAGAGGCGCAAGACCCTTAAGGGGGGAGGCGGAACTGCCCAATGACAGGGTTGGGTATGGGGCGCTTTGCGTGAAGGACAGTCTTCCCTTATGAAGCGGGAGCAATTATAATTCAATGGTTTTATTTTTATCTGTTTTGTGATACAATTTGCTGGGGAAATATATGAGTAATGATGGAGAGAAACTCACCTGCTGTAAAGTGTTCAATAATCAGGGAGGCATATTGTGAGCGACAGAACAGAAATTAATTCTAATCTTAATGCAACAGAGATTAACTCAGATATCCGACAATCTACGGCAGTTAATCAGGATATTGCTGTCACTTCCTATCTATTATCCGCAGGCAGTATTATTGCAGGAAAATATGAAGTGATAGAGCCTTTGAGTGTATCAACGGGTGAGGCCGACCTTTATATATGCAAATATAGCGGCAAAGAGTATGTGGCCAAAATTTACAGGCGTCAGCGCGCGGTAAAGCCGGAAGTGCTTACAGCTTTGAAATCCATAGACTCACCTTATATAGCTTCTTTATATGATATGGGTGAATATAACAGTTTTCCTTTCGTGATTCTGCCATATTATAAAAACGGGAGTCTGCAGGGCAGAAAGTTTACGTTAGAGGAATTAAAGAGAACTATTATTCCTTGTATCAACGAGGGACTCAGGGCTTTGCATCAAAATGATATTATTCATAAGGACTTGAAACCGTCAAATATTATGCTGCAGGACGACAACAAAAGTATTGCTATTATTGACTTTGGTATTAGTTCCGTGGTTGAGAAAGGCAATACCGTTTTGGTTACGAAGACGGGTATGACCCCGGAATACTCTGCGCCGGAAACTTTCAGGAATTTGTTTTTGGAAGAGTCGGACTATTATTCTTTTGGTATTACGGTTTATGAGCTGTTTTGCGGTTATACTCCGTATAAAAATATGAATGCTGAAGAAATTGCACAGTATACCGCAGTGCAGCGGATTCCTTTCCCGAAGGATATGCCGCAGGAACTGCAAGATTTCATTTCTGCTGTTACATATTTTGATATTACGAATCGTAACAAAAAGGAAAATCCCAACAGACGTTGGACTTATTCTGAAGTTTTAAATTGGTGCAAAGGTAAAGAGCAGGTTATTCCCGGCGAAAGTGCAGATATTGCTGCTGATAATAGAATCCCTGTTTATACTTTTTTAGGAAAAAGGTATAAGGACATTCCTTCATTAATAATCGCACTTGCAAGTAATTGGAATGATGGAAAGAAACAGCTTTATCGTGGACTGTTGTCTGCTTTCTTTAAGAATTTTAACCCTGAAATCGCTGGTTATTGCATGGATGCGGAAGAAGAAGCAACACGCACTAAAGGCAAAGATGACATTATCTTTTGGAATCTTCTCTATAAGATATATCCGGAACTAAACGGGTTTTACTGGAAAGAACAAATATATGAATCGCTTCCGGCTTTAGGCCGTGATATGCTTGAAAGACTGTGGAAAAATGATCAATCAAACTTTGATTATTGGAACAGCATTTTGAAGAATAATCTGCTGACCGGTTATGTGGCAATAGTAAACTCAAATAGTGAAGGATTGGCTGCTGCCGTTTCTGCGCTTGAAACAGCACATGTTGTGGGTAAAAACAGTAATCGGAATACGATGATAAATTACTATACTATGGCTTATCTGCTTTCCGGTCAACATATTCTCAATATGGGAGAGAAGCAGCTTGAAAACGTAGCTGAGCTTGTCGCTTATATGAAAGAACTGTTTCATGCATCTTACAGGGAGTTTGAGGGATTTTGCCACAAGATGATTGATTGCAATGACATGTTGGATGTTCAATTAGAAGCGTGGTTGATCGCTCTTGGAAAACGCAAAGAGTTGGAATCCTGGAGAAAGCAGCTATCTCAGTAGTATGCTAAAGCACGCGCATAAATATAAAAATGAAGATAAGGGATAAAGAAACATGGGTCTTATTATTGGGTTGCTGGCTATAATAATATTATTTTTTGTGGGCAATATCATGATCATATTCGCAATAAGCGGGAACGGTACTGCTGATTTGGGGGAATACTGGATTTTAATTCTTATTGTTGTCTTTATGGATCTTATTTTGCTTTTTTTGGCAATGGCAAAAATCATGCCGACTGTCAGTTCTTCTTTTCAACTGATGAGGAGTGGATTAAAGAATCGCAGGATTGCGAAAAAAGAATCTGCAAACCTGAAGAAACTTTTAAAAAAAGAGAAGCCGGATGTGAACAGGCTCCAAGAACTTAGAGATAAAAGAATCAGCGAGAGTGACACGAAAAGGACTTTGCATTTTTGTCAGCTTATTGAAAACATCGCCGGTGAAGAACAATTACAGGATTGTTTGTCTGAAGTGAGAAAGAAACAGAGCGTTTTGGACGAAATTAGTGATATTGAGAATAAAGTATTTAAAGTTGCAGAAAGTTGTAAAAATGCCGGTGATATTAAAAAATGCAAATATTATCTGAGCATACTTGAGACCACAAAGATAACACCTGAGATTACTTCTCTGGAAGATGAATGTAAGGCGCAGGTTTTGCGGCGTGAAAGAGAACGTAGAGCCATACGGTTGTGGGTGATAGTGTTTTTAGGTGTATTCATTTTTTTTGCCGCAGTTTTTGCGAGGCTCTATATTGCGGATATTCCGTACAGAGAATTGCGGTCCATGATAAAAGATCAATCATTAACAGCAGAAATGTGTAATTGGAAAAACAGGGAAAGCGAAGAGTCATATTATAAATATTTCAAGTCGGAAAAAGGGTATAAATTGCTTGCTTCAGAGTTGACTCGTTTGCATCAAGACGGTAATATAAGTGAGGCAATGTGGTTACTGTGCATTCAACCTGATTGTATTGATGGAAGGCATTTAGGCGCATCGAGCTCCTTTATTAGATGGATTGTAGAATATGCAAGAGCCAATGGGGTCAGAAGCACCAATCAAAAGGATGCGGATGACAGTTCGTATATAGTGACTTACGATGTAGATGGTTACCAGATATTAATATATTCCTATGATGATAAAGATTCCAAGACAAATGTTATATATTCTTTTTATATCATCAATGGTAAGAATGGAAGCACAATTAATCTCAGGAATCCATTTGTAGAAGAAGCAATGCCTATAATAGAATAAAATTTATGAATACGGAGACAGGGGCAAATGAGTGGTCCAAAAACATCAAGATATATATTGACACCGGAACAAAGGCGTCTTTTGGAAGAGCAGCGCAGAATGGAGCAAAGAAAGGCTGTCGCCTCCGAAAATATTCAAAGAAATCATAAACGACTTTTGCAGCTTGGCAATATGTTTTCTTCTGAGAAACAGGTATCTGCCGAACTGATTAAACGCGTCAGAAATGATGGCGGATTTTCCCAAAAAATGAATGAGTTAGAGTTGCTGATTGCCCCGATTGCTCCGATGATTGCAGGAACTGACAACAATGATGTTTCTGCCCTTGAAAAAACCGCTGAAGCTGTAAGCGAATGTGTTGCAAGAGCAGACGAAATTGTAAGGGAACTTTCGGATATTGCCGTTCAAAATGAGCTGCGGCTTCGTGAACTTTTAGATGCAGCCATCGACCGGGGATTTTCGGAATCGTTTGCCGATGTCAGGCCTGCTGCGCAGACATTTGTCGATGACACAAAGAGAAAAATGCGGGAGCAGCTTTTACAGATGAAGAAAAAATCTGTACTGCCCACTGAAATGGCGGAAGAAATTGGCAATGTCCTTTCAAGGATAGATGAAATTCAGGACGAGGATTTTCTGAAAAATTTTTTTGCGTTGACGGTTTCGCCACTGATAAAAGAGTGTGGAAGGGTTTTAGCTGAGTATGAGGAGTGCCACGAAGAATTTGAAAAGCTATATTCTGAGTACATCGCATTATGCGAATTATATTGCTATATAGCACAGGAATATTCCTGTGATGCAGTTTCCATTCAATCTCTTAAAACCGAAATACAGCGAATAAAAGAAACATCTGCAAAGGAAGACGAGCAGGCATATATAAGCGAGTGCGTGGACGAAGTCATGGAGGAAATGGGGTATACCGTTCTTGGCCGCCGTGAGGTTACAAAGAAGAGCGGAAGGCATTTCCATAACAAGCTTTATACTTACGATGAAGGTACGGCAGTCAATGTAACCTACTCATCGGACGGAAAAATTGCAATGGAGCTTGGCGGTATCGATGTCGCGGACAGGCTTCCGGACGAGCGTGAAACTGCGTTGTTATGTGATTCCATGGAAAGATTTTGCGATGATTTTAATGAAATGGAAAAGAGGCTGCTTGCAAAAGGCGTTATCCCCGCAGACCGCATTTCAATGCTCCCGCCAAGCGCGGAATACGCTCAGATAATCAATACATCAGATTATGAGATGAAAGGTGAAGTTGAGAAGTTCAAGGTCAGAAAACAACGTAAAATTACAGCTCAATTAAAGACGAGGAGTGAGAAGTTTTGAAGTAAATCTTCCAGAATATTGATTGGTATGTGTGTTGAAGCACGCGCGGGGTATACAAATGGAAAAGTATATTGAGAATATGAGTAACACAAATTTTACACATGTCAATAACAAGAAAATTTTGGGGAAAACAAAGCGCCGGGAACAGGCGGCGTATTTTCCGGTGAGGACCGGACAATGTATGTAGCAAGGGTTTTATATCCTGTTGAAGTTCTGGGACCCGGTAAACGAGTCGGAATTTGGTTCTGCGGCTGTCCCCGCAGGTGTAAAGGCTGCAGCAATCCTGAACTGTGGAAGTTTCAAGAGAGATATAAAACTACACCCGAAACCATATTCAAACTGGTAAAGGATATTGCGAAAGACAATCTCATCGAAGGCTTCACAATTACCGGTGGCGATCCCATGTACCAGCCGGCGGAATTACAACAACTGCTTTTATTGTTGAAATCCATTTCAGACGATATTGTTGTGTACACGGGATATAATAAAAAAGAACTTAAACCGGAGTGGCTTGCTAATATCAGCGTGCTGATAGATGGAGAATACGTAGAGAAATTAAATGACAATTCTTTGCTGCGTGGATCGTCAAACCAAAATATTATTATCCTGGACGAAAGAAAGAAGGACAGATACGAAGACTATTTAAAGAGAGAAACCAATAAAATCCAGAACTTTTTCACCGCGGACGGAGCTGTTTCGGTAGGAATACACAGACCGGGCTTTTGAAAGGAACTTGGTATTTTTTCCAGAAGGATAAGCATATGTCGAACCGATATTTCTTGTGCAAATTTCCCATTAGTGCTATAATATCCCTATTATTATCTAAAGATTAAAAGGCAGTGTAAAGCGGGATAGTGAAGGAGAAGCGGCATGGGGATAGCATGGAAGGATAGTTATAAAGTTGGCGTGGATTTTATCGATAAGGAACATCAGCAGCTTTTTACGAGAATGAATAAGCTGCTTGAGATCTGCGAAAGCGGCGAGAAGAACGTGTGGGCGTGCCGTGAAGGTGTGAAATACTTAAGAAATCATGCGATGGAACATTTTGAGCATGAAGAGGAGTATATGCAGGCGATGCAGCATAGCGAGTATGAGATACATAAGCGCCTGCATGATGATTTCCGCGATAAGACGCTGCCGGCGCTGGAAGTGGAGATGGAGGAAACAGGATATTCCGTAGAATCTATCCGACATTTTTTGGGCGTCTGTCTGGGATGGGTCGTAGCGCACACACAGACAGAGGATCAGGTGATTGCGGGAAAGGCGACAAGCAAGTGGGCGGATCTCCCTCCCCAGGAAGAAAAGGAAGCGCTGGAAGCGGCGATTAACCAGGTTATGCAGGAAATGTTTCACAAGAGAGCAAATCTGCTCAGTGAGCATTATGCGGGAGAGGATTTTGGAAAAGTGGTCTGCTGCCGTTTTCTTTACCGCGGAAAGCAGAAGGAAAAGTGGGAGGTTACGCTGGTTTATGAAGAACGGCTTCTGCTCAAGATTATAGGCAACATTTTAGACATGGAATATTCGAGAGTTGACGACATGGTAATTAATGTCGTTCGATATCTGTCACGACAGTTTATAGAGAAGATTCGGAAGAGCTTTCCGATGATAGCGTTTCTCGATTTGGAGAAGGAATCTCTGCTTACCCATGAGCAGCTTTTGAATTCCTTTGAACGGGAGCAGCCGGCGTGCAGTCTGCTGTTTCAGACCAATGAGGGATATTTTGCATTTAGTGCAACAGCCGCCGATACCATTCGCGGTACATTTGCAACGGCAACTGTGATTGACCCCAATCATGTCATGGCTGCAGTAAATGACTATCTCTCTAAAGAAAACAGGAAGAAAATTCTTTTGGTAGACGACTCAGAGTTTATGCGGGGCAGGATTGTGAAGCTGCTGGCGGAAGATTATGATTTGGTAGAGGCAGATTCCAGCATATCCGCCATTCGGGAGATCGCGGTGAGCCGCCCTGATTTGATTTTACTGGATTACGAGATGCCCGTATGCGACGGAAGGCAGGCGTTGGAAATGATTCGTTCGGATAAGGCTATCGCGGACATTCCGGTTATTTTTCTGACCGCCAAGGACGATTTAGAGAGCGTTCGGAAGGTGATGGCGCTGAGGCCGGAAGGGTATCTCTTAAAGAAAATGTCTGACGGAGATATCAAGAAAAATATCGATAATTTTTTTGGGAAAAAAAATAAATAAAGAGAGAGAAATGAAAAGATAAAAGCTTCTGAAGGGGCTGTGCATGGAATCCGTGCGCAGCCCTTTTTGATTTCCCTTTTGTGCAGGAAATGTAAAAAGTTATTTCCGCTGTAAAAAAGCCGCATGTTATAAAATGACAGACATAGGAGCGAACGACATAAACATGCGGGTTTAAGGGTTTTGCTTTTGAGTGCCTTTATGGGGCAGACAATATAAATTGAATAAAGACAAGGAGAGATGTGACTATGGCAGAGAACAGAGATATTAACCAGTTGATTCAAGGATATAAGGCGGTACTGGACGGCCTGGAAAAAGCGCAGGGCAGTACCGAAGAGGAACAGAATAAGGCAATGCAGGAGGCGCTGGCGTTTAACGGCTATTGCTGTGGAACCTGTGTGGCGGTTTCTTCCATTTGCGTACCTGATGCGACACCGAATAAGTGCAAGGGCGGCTGTACAGTTACGTCATTTGCATTCTAAGTAACCTTATGTAACCGTTAGCCCGCATGTTTATTATAGAATGCAGCACGCAAAACATAGGAAAAGGAGTGTTTATGAAACAAAAAATTTATCCGGTTCTCAAGGACACGGTACGAATTAAAAAGATGGAAGCATTCTGCTGGGTTGCAGAACTTATGAGCGACAGCGGAATCATCGCTTCTCCCGGCGAATGTTTTATCCTGTCACTTTGTAATGGGCAATATAAAATGCCGGAAATAGAGCGTATATACGGGGAAACCTTTCAGACAGACAAAAAAACAGCGAAGAAACGGGTACATGATACCTTAAAAAAACTGGCAGCATGTATTGATTTCAGTGAAAAGCCATACAAGCAGAAACGGCGGTATATGCCGGAATCTTTTTTATACCACGCACGCATGCAGGAAAACAATAAAAGAGGCAGGTTTGAGACGCCGGCAGAGGCCGTGCTTGCGCTTACAAAGAACTGCAACTTCAGATGTATCTACTGCTACAACAGCTCCGGCACAGGGAAGAGTACCGAGCTTAGTACAGAACAGTGGCTGGAGGCAGTCAGGCAGATGAAAGCGCTGGGCGTGGTGAAATGTACCCTGACGGGTGGAGAACCGCTTCTGCATCCCGGATTTTTTGAGATTCTGGAGACGTTGGTAAAAAATGATATTCTGCCGTACATATGTACCAATGGGAGCCTTTTGGGGGAAGAGGCAATTTTGAAACTGCATGCATTGAAGATACCTGTGGTGCAGATCAGTCTGGACTCTGCATCACCGTCCGAGCACGATAGGATGACCTGTTCTGCACATACATTTCCCGTGATTACACATGCCATAGAGAGACTGGTGGAGCTGGGAATCAAGGTTTATGTAAAGGCTGTTATTCTGCCGCAGAACCTGGATAGTACGGCGGATTTGATTACATTGTGCCACAGTCTCGGCGTGTCTAATCTGGTACTGGACAGGTATGACTTAAGCTACAGCGGGCGCGGAGGCAATTATTTTTTCCTGAGCAGTGAGCAAAACGAGAAGCTTAAAGAGATTGTGAGGCAGAAGAAGGAGGAAATCAAGGATATGAACATCAATCTGATTTCCGGCTCCCGCAACTGGAGATGCAAAGAGGACATCGTGATGTGCGGCGCTTTTATCCAGTCCTTTGTTATCATGTCGGACGGGGAATATGCCGTGTGCGAAAAGCTGGAAAATATCCCGGAAATGAGCGTAGGCAATTTTAGGGATATGCCAATCGGTGAGATGTGGAAGTCAAAGAGAATCGAGGAAATCACCATGCCGCCCAAGGAACAGTATGATGAACCATGCAGAAGCTGTGAGCATCTTTCCGAGTGCGGAAGCGGATGCTATGCCGCCAAGCTGTTTGTGACAAAGAGGCTTTACGGTCCGGACCCGAAATGCTGGCGTGCCGACTACAAAAACAATCAGTTTATCGATTAGACAGGAGGGCGTATGAGGGAAGGCTTTGATTGGGATAACCGGCGCTTACAGTATCCTTTGTTAAAAAAATATATCCATGTCCGTGTAAGCAAAGGGCGTTACATTGTCAGCAATTGCAGAACAGGGGATTCTGTTCTGGAGGATAAGAGGAAATTTGTGGTTCTGCTGCTCTGTAATGGCGTCAGGACATTAGAAGAAATGATGGAGATTTACAGGGGTATTTTTGAAGCATCCACGAAAGAGGCAGAAGAACAGGTGCAGGAGACTTTGAACAAATATGCAGGAGAGATTGCATTTTACAGGAGCGCACAAAAGGAAAGAAATATCTTTGATTTGGCTCGTCTGAAAACAAGCGCCCTCTGGGAATATTCTCCGCTCAGGGATACATACCCATACAGACTGACAATCGCCCTGACACAGTATTGTAACCACAAATGTGATTATTGCTTTAACAGCAGCGACAGCAGCAGAAAACAGGAAGTAAAAGCAGAGGAATGGATTCGTGTGATTGAGCAGGCGCACGCCATAGGAGTGCAGGAAATCACATTTACGGGCGGAGAACCATTTCTGTACAGGGATTTTCTGAGGCTGATAGCATTTTGCAGTGAAAAAGGAATTTACACTAAAATTTCTACCAACGGAACCCTTCTCGACGAGGACATGGTGAGAGCGCTGCGGCGTGCCGGCGCGGAATACATACATGTAAGCCTGCCTGCCGTGACAGAAGCTGTATATGACAAAATTACCGAGAGCAGGCAGGATTTGGAGAAGGTAAAGCGGGCGGTCAGGCTGTTAAAGCAGTATGGATTTTATATCAGGGTAAAAATGGTGCTGACGCCGAACAATGAAAACGAAGTGGAGGGACTGCTTGCCTTTTGTGCGGCAGAGGGCGTGGATTTTGTGCATTTGGCGCCATATGTCCTGACGGAAAACAGCAGGGGCGGCAGAAGGCTACTTCTGGGAGAGGAAGCGCTCAAAAGAGTGCAGAGAACAGCAGAGGCAGGGAGCAAAATGTATGGTGGGATGCGTATCAGTGAGATTCCCGATGTATGCGGCAGATGGTCAGGTCCGCAGGATATTGCAAAATGCGGCGGCATAAAGGACAGCCTGACCATTCTTTCGGATGGCAGAATTACCTTTTGTGAAGCGCTGGGAGGGCTGGATGAATTTGTTCTGGGAAGGATTCAGGAAAACAGTCTGGAGGAGATATGGAACTCTTATAAACCGGACCGCATTACCTGTCCGGACAACAAGGCTTTGGATGCGGCCTGCGCAGAATGTGAATATCTGGAGCGCTGCCAGACGGGCTGCTTTGTCTTTTCCCACATGCAGACGGGGAATCCATGGTCGATGGACCCGCGCTGCTTTCGGTTTATTGGCGCAAACAATATATTTGACGGGGAATAGGGAGGAGGGGTGATATGGAGCATAACAAAGAGAAATATCCTGTGCTGAAGGATACGGTTCGTATCAAGAAGTTCCCCAATTTTTGCTGGATCATAGAATTGATTACGGACTGTAACAGGGCAATTGCGCCACTGGAGGCGTTTCTTCTGGCAAACTGCACGGGAGAGTGGAATCCGGAACAGATTTGTTATCTGACGGAGCAGACTTATGGGCTGGAGCCGGAGGCTGTAAGGACGATTGTATATAAGACACTGAAAGAATTGGAATCCTGTGTTGACTGGCTGGAAAAGCCGGAGCGGAAAGCGCACAGATATGCGCCGTCTGATTTTTTATACCATACAAAGAAAGGCGTTCTTGCAGAACAGGAAAGGTGTGATACGCCATGCGAATTGTTTTTATCCCTGACAAATGTATGCAATTTCCGGTGCATATACTGCTTCAATGCATCGGGACAGGATAAATATAAGGAAATAGGGACAGAAACATGGCTTCATTGTATCAGACAGGCGGGAGAAATGGGGGTTCTGAAGTGCACGCTGACGGGTGGAGAACCCATGCTCTACAAGGGATTCTATGATATTCTGCAGGAGCTTGCACGTCAGGATATTATGCCGTATATCTGTACCAACGGAAGCCTGATAGACGGGGAGGCGGTCGAAAGGTTTCAGGCATTGGGAGTGCGGGCGCTGCAGATCAGCATGGACAGTGCGGTGCCGGATATTCATCACAAATTGACGGCGACAAACGATTCCTTTATCAAGGTAGTGAGAGGAATCGAACGGCTTACGGCAGCAGGCATCTCTGTCAATGTAAAGACTGTGCTTACGCCATGTAATCTGCAGGATATTCAAAAACTGATTGCACTGTGCAGTCGCATCGGGGTCAATAAGCTGACGCTTGACAGATTTGATGTAAGCGCCTGTGGAAGAGGCGGCGCGGAGCTATTAATCAGTGAGCGGCAGATGGAGGAGGTGAAAACGCTGATTGCGGAAGGCAGAAAGCAGATTGCGGATAAAATGTCAGTGGAAGCGACCTCCAACACAAAAAAGTGGAAGGATGAAAAGGATATTATTTTTTGCGGGGCGTTCAGGCGGACCATGGTTATTCTGCCAAACGGAGACATCAGCGTATGTGAAAAGCTGATGGATGTACCGGAAATGACAGTTGGAAATATAGGCAGAGACAGCCTGTATGATATCTGGAATTCCAAAAAGATAGCGGATATTCTCTCTCCGCCGCAGGAAAAGCGCGATACTAACTGCAGGGAATGTGCGCATCTGGAACAGTGCGGGGCAGGCTGCTTTGCCATCAAGTATTTTTTGAAGCAGAATCCATTTGGCATGGACCCAAGATGCTGGCTGGCATCCAAAGAGAATAATCCCTATGCAGAATTATAAGGTATAATGGGATTAGCCGACAGGGGAAGCAGGCAGTACAAAGCGGCACTGTCTAAAAGGGCTGCACTTACAAAAAGGGCAGAAGGAATACAGGAGGAATATTGTGAACATAAACTACAATTTCATAGAAAACTGGCTGCGGACACGGAATATTGTGCTGGAGCAGAGTTTTGTGGAGTCCATTAAAGAACTGGCGGAGACGTATAAAAAAAAGCGGAATCGGCAGAGAGGAGTTCTACGGCCTTTTGGGCTGCTCGAGGCAGAATCTATCCTATTGGGAAAACCATTCCTATAGTATACAGTACAGAAAATCCATTTACAGGGTAGTTTACAATGCAGGCGCTGCTTTTCAGATGCAGCAGCAGGAGATGGAAAGACTTGCCAACAGAGCGGGGCTTTCTCTGGCAGAGCATGAAGACGGGTTATCTGAGGTGCGCAAGGGGTATACGGGTCTGCTGAAGACGCTGTATGAGGGCGCGCAAATCAGTGAGCGCATGTTCCGGCTTTATAAGACAAAAGAGCCGACAAAGCAGGCGCTTCTGGCAATCGCCGTTTCACAGGGCATGTCCTTTGCAGAAACCGATGGTCTTTTACGGAAATATGGCTATTGTCTGTCAAAAAGCCTGGCGGCAGATATGGTGGTCTGCTGGTATTTGACAGAGAAATATCATGCAGGCGGTATGGAGCTGCTGGCGGAAATCAATGAAACGCTGTATGATATGGGATTTCCGCTCTTGATGACACGGCAGAACCGTGACGGCACTTAGGGCTGCAGCAGTGCTTTCAGTTTGTCAAGAATCTCTTCATGGATATAGAGCCTGCCGTAGCCGGTGCCAAACTGCAGCCCGGGCTTGTTGGCGCCGTGAAAATCGGAGCCGCCGCTGACGGCAAGCCCGTATTTATCGGCGATGGCATGTATCTCGCGGGTTTCCGCAGGGCTATAGGTAGAATAGATGGCCTCTATGGCGAGCAGTCCTGCTGCCTTTAGCTCCATGACAAGCTGCTCTAAGCGCGCGCTGTTCATGCGATAGAGGGTAGGATGGGCGAGAACGGGAATACCGGATGCCTCCCGTATCAGGCGTACAGCCTGTGCGGGTGTTACCTTTTCACGGGGAACAAAGCAGGGCGCATAGTCGCCCACATAGCGTTCAAAGGCCTCCTTCATGCTGCCGGTATAGCCGTTGTCTGTCAGAAAGCGGGCATAATGTGCCCTTGTGATAACAGCGCCCGGAAATGCTTCTTTTAATTTGTCATAGGTGATATCGATGCCGCGCTCTTTCAGCAGACGGCACATTTTTTCATTTCGGATTTCTCTGGATTCCACAAAGGAAGTAATATAATTCTGAAATTGCTCACTCTTATAGTCGATGAAAAGCCCCACAATATGAATGTCACGCCCTTCATACTCGGTAGAAAATTCAATGCCGGAAATGACCTCAACGGTATTTCCGGCAGGATTTGCAGCACAGACCTTTCCGGAGAGCATTTCCGCATGGGAAATTGCTTCGTCAAGTCCTGACACCGTGTCATGGTCCGTGAGCGCAAAAGCGCTGATATTGTGGTTTAAAGCATATTCGACCAACTCCTTCGGGGAAAAGGAGCCGTCGGAATAGCTGGAATGGACATGTAAATCTACCATCGTAGTCCTCCATACACATTTCTTCTGCGCACGTTTTCTTAGTCCTCGTCCTCAGTGGTCTTGGTATAGACAGTGCGCTTTCTTGCCATTTCATCGCTGGCAAGATATTCGTCATAGGTTGTAATCTTGTCAATCAGAGTGCCGTCCGGCAGGATTTCCATAATGCGGTTTGCCGTGGTCTGCACAAACTGGTGGTCATGGCAGGAGAAAAGCTCCACGCCGCCGAATTTAATCAGTCCGTTGTTGAGCGCGGTGATGGATTCCATGTCGAGGTGGTTGGTCGGCTCGTCAAGGATTAAGCAGTTTGCGCCGCTTATCATCATTTTGGACAAAAGACAGCGGACCTTTTCACCACCGGAAAGCACTTTAACTTTTTTCACACCGTCCTCGCCGGCAAAAAGCATACGTCCGAGGAAGCCGCGCACATAGGTGACATCCTTTACCGGTGAATAGCCGGTCAGCCAGTCGGCAATGGTGAGGTCGCTGTCAAATTCCGCCGTATTATCCTTGGGGAAATAGGCCTGTGAGGTGGTAACGCCCCATTTGTAGGTGCCCTCGTCAGGCTCAAGCTCGCCCGCAAGAATCTGGAACAGGGTAGTCTTAGCCTGTTCATTGCTGCCGACAAAGGCAATCTTGTCGTCGTGCCCTACGATAAAGGAGATGTCGTTTAACACCTTTTCTCCGTTTACGGTCTTGGAGAGATGCTCCACAGTCAGGACTTCGTTGCCGATTTCCCTGTCGGGACGGAAATCAATATACGGATATTTTCTGCTGGAAGGGCGAATCTCGTCGAGCTCGATTTTTTCCAGCGCGCGCTTTCTTGCGGTCGCCTGCTTGGACTTGGAGGCATTGGCGGAGAAGCGGGAGATGAATTCCTGCAGTTCCTTGATTTTTTCCTCTTTCTTTTTGTTGGCTTCCTTCATCTGCCGGATTAAAAGCTGACTGGACTCATACCAGAAATCGTAATTACCTGCGTAGAGCTGGATCTTGCCATAGTCGATGTCGGCAGTATGCGTACATACCTTATTTAAAAAGTAACGGTCGTGGGAAACCACGATAACGGTATTTTCAAATTCAATAAGGAAGTTTTCCAGCCACGCGATGGCATCCAGATCCAAATGGTTGGTCGGCTCGTCTAAAAGCAGGATGTCGGGATTGCCGAAAAGCGCCTTGGCGAGCAGGATTTTCACCTTTTCATTGCCGTTTAAGTCCTTCATCTGCACATAATGAAGCGCCGTGTCGATGCCCAGACCGTTTAAGAGGGAGGCGGCGCTTGATTCTGCTTCCCAGCCGTCCATCTCTGCAAATTCTGCTTCCAGTTCGCTGGCGCGGATGCCGTCCTCGTCGGTAAAATCCTCCTTGGCATAGATGGCTTCTTTTTCCTTCATAATCTGATAAAGTCTTTCATTGCCCATGATAACCAAATCCAGAACCGTGTACTCGTCATATTTGAAATGATCCTGTTCCAGCACGGAGAGGCGCTGACCGGGCGTGATGAAGATATCGCCGTTTGTGGTCTCAAGCTGTCCGGAAAGTATTTTCAGGAAAGTGGATTTGCCGGCTCCGTTGGCGCCGATAAGACCGTAGCAGTTGCCTTCGGTAAATTTTATATTTACGTCTTCAAATAATGCTTTTTTTCCTACCCTGTAGGTTACGTTGTTTGCAGAAATCATATGTTTAACCCTTTCTCTTTTTTCAATCCTGTTACATCGGTATCGTCAGGCATCTTTCAATCTGCCGTTTCCTATTTTTACATGAAAACGGGGCTTTTTCAAGAGGATTTTTACAATTAAAGAAAAAAGGCACTGTGAAAACCCGTTGAACTTGCCTTGATATAATGATAAAATGGAAAAAACGGAAGTAGGAAAGGGTACGGATATGGGTAAAAAATTAAACTATGGGCGCACTTTTTTAATCGGACTGGCTTTTTTGTCCATCAGCAGTTTCTGGCAGGTGTATGACAATATTATTCCGCTGATGCTGAAAAATACGTTTGGTCTGGGCGAGACAGTTACCGGTGTGGTTATGGCGCTCGACAATGTGCTGGCAATTTTCCTTTTGCCGATATTTGGAAGCATTTCAGATAAAGTGGATACAAAGCTGGGGAAGAGAACCCCGTTTATTATTACGGGAACTGTGCTGGCGGTTATTTTTCTGCTGTTGCTGCCCGTTGCGGATCAGGCGAAAAATCTGCCGCTGTTTGTGGGCGCCCTGTTTGGTGTGCTGATATCCATGGGAATCTACCGCTCTCCCGCGGTAGCGCTTATGCCGGATTTAACGCCGAACAGACTGCGCAGCCGCGCCAATGCGGTGATTAACCTTTTGGGGGCTGTCGGCGGCGTCTATTCCCTGATTATGATAAAGCTTCTGGTGGGAACAGGTCTCACACCTAACTATGAGCCGCTCTTTATCAGCATTGCGGCAGTTATGATAGTTGCGGTGCTTGTTCTGGTACTGACCATCCGCGAAAAAAAGATTGCGGCGCAGGTGGCAGCGGAAGAAGCAATGGATAGCATTGAGGAAAAAGCAGAGAAAAAGGAAGAGAAAAAGGGAACCGTGCTTGCGCCCGAAGTAAAGCGCAGTATGATCTTTATGCTGGCGTCTATTTTCCTGTGGTTTACGGCGTACAATGCAGTGACAACCGCTTTTTCCCGCTATACGACGGTAGTGTGGGAACTGGAGAGCGGCGGTTTTGCCGACTGCCTGATGGTGGCTACGGTGGCGGCGATTATAAGTTATATTCCAATTGGACAGATATCCAGCCGCTTTGGCAGGAAAAAAACAATTATGGGCGGTGTGGTTCTGATGGCAGCCTGCTATTTTGCCGCTATTTTTGTCACGGAGTATACGCCTGTCATCAATGTGGCATTTGCCTTGATTGGTGTGGCATGGGCGGCCATCAATGTCAATTCCTACCCGATGATAGTGGCGATGAGCGAGGGTGCGGATATCGGAAAGTTTACCGGAACCTACTATACCTTTTCCATGGCAGCGCAGATTATGACGCCGATTTTGTCCGGCTTCCTTTTGGAGCATGTGTCTTACAGAACGCTGTTCCCCTACGCCATGATTTTCTCCCTGCTGGCATTTTTGACGATGACACAGGTAAAGCACGGTGATGTAAAGCCGGCGAAGAAGGCAAGTCTTCTGGAAAATTTTGATGTAGACGACTGATAAACGAAAAGCCTATAAGGGCAGGAAAGGTGTGTTTTTTTGATGATAAAAGCAATATTACTGACAGTGGGGTGTATTGTCCTGGCAGCGGCGGTGTTGTATCTGCTTATGATAATGCCGCGGATGCTGCACAGGCCGGACAGCGCTCCTTTTGCGGGCGTGCTGTATGCACACAGAGGGCTGCATGACAACACCTCCGAAGCGCCGGAAAATTCCATGGCAGCGTTTCGAAAAGCAGTGGATGCAGGGTTTGGGATTGAACTGGATGTACAGCTTTCGCTTGACAAGGTGCCGGTTGTGTTCCACGATTTTTCTCTGGCGCGTGCGTGCGGCGCGAAGGGAAAGGTGGCGGATTATACCTATGAGGAGCTGCAGCAGTTTACGTTGTTTGATTCTGACCAGAGGATTCCGAAATTTTCTGATTTTCTGGAACTGATAGACGGCAGGGTTCCTTTGATTATTGAGTATAAAATCCCGGGCACGAACACGGAGGTGTGCCCTGTTGCGGACAAACTGCTGCAGGATTATAAAGGGGCGTATTGTATTGAATCCTTTAATCCGCTGGGACTGCTCTGGTACAGGCAGAATCGCAAAGAGATTATGCGGGGACAGCTTTCGGACAATTTTTTAAAGTCGGGTGAAAAGGAATTTTCTCCATTATTGTATTTTGCCCTTCATCATATGTTGTTTAATTTTCTGACAAAACCGGATTTTATTGCATATAACCATAACTGCTACAAGGATTTGTCCCGCAGGCTGTGCAGATATCTGTACCGCTGTCCGGCGGTGGCATGGACCATCAAGAGCGGAGAGGAGTTGACGAACCGGAGGAAGGATTTTGATTTATTTATCTTTGACAGTTTTCTTCCGGAGAAATAGAGATACATAAGATAAAGGAGTTTGCGTAGTGAAAGAACTCAATCAAATCGGAAAGCTGATAAATTACGAGAGAAACAGGGCGGGTATGAAGTTGAGTGAGCTGAGCAGGGGATTGTGCTCCCGAGCCTTTTTGATGAGGGTGGAAACGGGTGAGCGCACCTGCGATAAAATGATAGCTGACGCTCTGTTACAGCGTGCAGGGGTTTCAGCAGACAAATTTTCTTATATGTTAAGTCCCAAAGAACAGCTTCTGCTTATGCTCAGGGAACAGATGCTGTCCGCCGTGGAGAAAGGAAATGAGGCGGAGGCACGGGAGCTTATCGCCCGTTACCGCAGGAAGACGGAGAAGAAGGGAAAGTTACATAAACAGCTTTTGCTGTTGGCGCAGGTGGTGTTGGACTGGAAATGCGGCGGCAAGATGGAGGCAATGCAGGAAAGACTTACCGAGGCATGGGGCATCACCATGGACAAGAATACCATGGAGGATATGGTTTCCGGAAAGAAAAAGGACATGGGCATGACGCTGACGGAATTTGTGGTGCTTATGATGCACTACAGGTTTTTGGAGGAGCAGGGGGAGTCAGCGCAGGCGTCAGCAGGGTACGAGTGGCTGCTTTTGCATTTGGAGCGTTTTGTTGATGAGAAGGACAGAGTAAGGCTGTATCCCCAGATTGCCTACCGCAGAATGCAGCTTCTTGTGGCAGAGGGAAAGACTGAGGATGCGGTGTGCCTTGCCAAGAAAGGAATTGCGTTATTGCAGATACGGGGCAGGCTGTTTTACTTAAGACAGCTTTTGGAGTTTATTCTGGAGTATGACAAGGACACGACCGAGAGAAAAGAAAAACTAAGGGAAATCATTGATTCCATTGTATGGATGTATGAAAAGTATGAGATAAAGGAAAAGGAGTGGGTGTGGAATATTCCCTACGGTGTGGCAAATATTGAACTGTTTGGCGATGTAATCCGGGCAAGGCGAAAGGTGCTGGGCATGTCGCAGGAGGAACTGTCGGACGGAATCTGTGACCCCGTCAGCATTTCCCGCATCGAGAAGGGAAAAGTTGCGCCAAAGAAGCAGGTGTATCAAAAGCTTTTGTCGCGCGTAGGCATGACGGGGGACCGGTATGAGAGCACGGTACAGGTAGAGCGGCCGGAACTGTTTGAAGAAGCGGAAAAGGCGTGTACACTGACGGCACTTGCCCGCGATGAGGAAGCAGAGCAGATTGTCAAGGAACTGGAAGAAAAATTGGAAGATACAGACAAATTTTCTATGCAGTATTTCCAGAGCATTAAGGCGCTTGTGTTGTGTAATCTGCAGAAAATAACGCCGCAGGAACATTCAAGGATGCAGGAGAAAGCACTTTTTCTTACCATACCGCGGGTCAGTCTGGAAGAACTGGCAGAATGGAATTTCAGTTTACAGGAGATACGTACAGCAAATCTGCTTGCAAATTCTTATGATAGAGATGGCAGGCGGGAAGAGGGTATTGCGTTGTTGGAGATACTCAGGCGGCAGTATGAGGAAAAGCCATTCCCCTTGGAGTATTATGTGGCGGGCTATGAAGTGACGATGTTGAATTTAGGGAACCTTTTGGGCAATGCCGGGAGATATGAGAAAGCGATGGCGGCTTCGGAAGCGGTGATTCGTTTGGGGTTGGCTGCAGGCAGGGGTGCGATTGCGGGCTCGGCTCTGTATGATGTGGGATGGGATATGGAACAGTTATGGGAGACGGGCACTTACACAAAAGAAGAAAGCCTCCCTTATGTGAAGGCTTCCTATGCATTGTGTCAGCTTTTTGAGTCGGATCAGAGCTGTGATTTTACCAGGGAACATATACAGAGGCTGTATGAAAATTAGCCTTCGATGTTTTTAATTGTAGGTCTGTCTGAGCAAAGTATAATTTCGGTATTTCCCGCGTCTTTTGCAGGGGCAGCGCTGACAGTCTGTGCAGCTATCAGACAGATGGCAGTAATGGCAATGATTTTTTTGATAGTATCTTTCATAACAAATTCTCCTTTATCTTTTGTAGGTTTTGGTTTGTGACAAGCCGATTTTATAAAGGAAAAAAGGAAAAGACCATAACAAATCAGGCAACCATTCAAAAAGTAAAAAAATTGAATTGTTGCCTGATTTGTTATGGTAAAAAATGTAAAAATATGTAAATATGTGGGTGAAAATGTAATTTGGCTGATGGCATACTGCTTTCCGCAACGAATGAATGTACTTGTGATGATGTACAAATTCATTTCTATTGAACCGGCAGCGCAAGCGTTGGTTGTGCTGTTGTGTGTGTAAAATAGAAATAGGGCTAGTAGGTTTAGTATACAGGGAAGCATGTGTGTCAGACAAAAAATTTTCAAATGTATGGCAGCAGTCCTGACTGGGGAGCGAAGACCCAAAATGTCAGGCGCCAGACAATCGGAATGTCCTGCGGTGTGGAACATTGGGGTAATGTTTCATGCCGCAGGGTATTTTTTTGCAAATAGTTGCTTTTCACAAAAACGTGATATATAATGTCCGTGAAGGGCAGAAAAGAGGCTGAATCAGCGATTGCGGAGCCTTGTCTGCCCAGGCAGACAGAGGGAGAAAATATGAATAACCCTATTTACATACAAGAGGAGCCGGATAAACCGCGTGAGGCGTGCGGCGTGTTTGGTGCATATGATTTTGACGGAGGCGATATAGCCTCTTCTATCTATTATGGATTGCTCGCTCTGCAGCATAGAGGACAGGAAAGCTGCGGCATTGCGGTCAGCGATACGGAGGGGCCCAAGGGCAGGGTGCTTAGCCTGAAGGACATGGGACTGGTGAATGAAGCGTTTCATGCAGAGGATTTGGGCAGGCTTTGCGGCAATATCGGCGTAGGGCATGTGCGCTATTCTACAGCGGGCAGTTCCACACGTGAAAATGCGCAGCCATTGGTTATCAATTATGTGAAGGGTACACTGGGACTGGCACACAACGGCAATCTGATTAATACGCCTGAACTCCGAAGGGAATTGGCACATACCGGCGCCATTTTCCAGACTACCATTGATTCGGAAATTATCGCCTACCTTGTTGCAAGGGAGCGGCTGAATTCCAAATCGGCGGAGGAGGCGGTAGGGCGCGCTATGCGTAAAATCAAAGGAGCGTATTCCCTTGTGATTATGTCGCCGCGCAAGCTGATAGGAGCGCGAGATCCCTTCGGCTTTAAACCGCTCTGTATCGGGAAACGGGACAACACCTATTTTATTACGAGTGAGACTTGTGCACTGGATACGGTGGGCGCGGAGTTTGTGCGCGATGTGCTGCCGGGCGAGATTGTGACGATTTCTCCAAAGAAGGGGATTGTGTCCGATATGTCCCATGCATTGAAGCCGGAGGAAACGGCGAGATGTGTCTTTGAGTATATTTATTTTTCACGCCCCGACAGCTATATCGACGGCGTGAGCGTATACAATTCCCGGATTCTGGCGGGAAAATACCTTGCCATGGATTCGCCTGTGGAGGCGGACATGGTGGTGGGTGTGCCGGAGTCGGGCAACTGTGCCGCCATGGGCTACTCGCTGCAGTCGGGAATCCCTTACGGCACCGCGTTTGTAAAAAATGCATATATTGGAAGAACCTTTATCAAGCCGCAGCAGAAAAGCCGTGAGAGCAGCGTGCAGGTCAAGCTGAACGCGATAAGGGAGTCTGTTTTGGGGAAGCGGATTATTATGATAGATGATTCCATTGTCAGAGGAACAACCTCGGACAGAATTGTACGGATGCTTCGGGAAGCGGGCGCAAAGGAGGTACATATGCGCGTCAGTTCGCCGCCCTTCTTGTGGCCCTGTTACTTTGGCACGGATGTACCGGCGCGTGATCAGCTTATCGCTTACAACCGCAGCGAACAGGAAATCTGCCGTATGATAGGCGCCGATTCGCTGGGCTATCTGCGCGAGGAACGGTTACATGAGTTGGTCAATCATCTAGGCATCTGCAAAGGCTGCTTTACCGGCAATTATCCCCTGGACCCGCCGACAGAAGACATCCGCGGAGAATTTGAAGTATAAAGGATGCTTGCGAAGGGCTTTCCCGTAAGTGACGGGAATGGACAATAGAGACAAAAACGCCTCCGAAGCGTGGCAAGTCGCTCTTATTTTGTCTCTATTGTCCCTTCCCTGTCCTCAGGAAAGGGAGCTTCGCAATTATCTGAAGATAATAGTAGGTGATTGCAGAACTTATATTTGCCGGCATCGAATTGTGTGTATGGTATATTCCATAAGCAGACCCTTGCTTACCGTCGGTACCAAAGTCATGCCTGCATGACTTGCTGCCGTATTTTGGCAGCTTACGTACCGCTACGGTAAGCTCGGAGCGAGAGCGTGTCTGCGTTGGAATATACCATACACACAATGACAACGGCATGATTTCCGATTTTCGCCATTACCTATAAAGAGCATAAAAGAGAAAAGGAGAACTACATGAGTACAGATGTATACCAAAGCCCTCTTTCAGAGCGCTACGCCAGCAAGGAAATGCAGTATATTTTTTCACAGGACATGAAATTCCGCACATGGAGAAGGCTGTGGATTGCACTTGCCGAGACGGAAAAAGAGCTTGGCCTTCCCATCACGGAGGAACAGATAGAAGAGTTGAAGGCACATGCCGAGGATATCAACTATGAGGTGGCGAAGGCGCGGGAAAAGGAAGTGCGCCATGACGTGATGAGCCATGTCTATGCCTACGGTGTGCAGTGTCCAAAAGCAAAGGGCATCATTCATCTGGGCGCGACCTCCTGCTATGTGGGGGATAACACGGATATCATCGTGATGACGGAGGCGCTTAAGCTGATAAAGAAAAAACTGGTGAATGTGATGAGTGAGCTTGCAGACTTTGCGGACAAATATAAGGCGCAGCCTACCCTTGCCTTCACCCATTTCCAGCCGGCACAGCCGACTACGGTTGGTAAGCGCGCAACACTGTGGCTGCAGGAGTTTTCACTGGATTTGGAGGATTTGGAGCATGTGCTTTCCACCATGAAGCTTTTAGGCAGCAAGGGCACAACCGGAACGCAGGCTTCTTTCCTGGAGCTTTTTGACGGCGACCAGGAAAAGATTGATAAAATTGACCCCATGATTGCGGAGAAAATGGGTTTTGCGGAATGTTATCCCGTATCGGGGCAGACCTATTCACGCAAGGTGGATACCCGCGTTTTAAATGTACTTGCGGGCATTGCGGCTTCGGCACACAAAATGAGCAACGACATCCGTTTGCTGCAGCATTTAAAAGAGGTGGAGGAGCCTTTTGAAAAGAGTCAGATTGGTTCGTCCGCCATGGCGTACAAGAGAAATCCCATGCGGAGTGAGAGAATTGCTTCCCTGAGCCGCTATGTGATGATAGATGCCTTGAATCCGGCAATTACTTCAGCGACGCAGTGGTTTGAAAGGACGCTGGACGATTCTGCCAACAAGCGTCTTTCTGTGCCGGAGGGCTTTTTGGCGACGGACGGTATTCTGGATTTGTGCCTGAATGTAGTGGACGGACTGGTGGTTTATCCCAAGGTAATCGAAAAACGCCTGATGAGCGAGCTTCCCTTTATGGCGACCGAAAACATCATGATGGACGCGGTAAAGGCAGGCGGAGACAGACAGGAACTGCACGAGCGCATCCGTGAGCTTTCCATGGAAGCAGGCAGAAACGTTAAAGTAGAGGGCAGGGAAAATAATCTGTTGGAGCTGATTGCGGCTGATTCGGCATTTAACCTTTCTTTGGAGGATCTGCAGAAGACGATGGACCCTGCAAAATATGTGGGGCGCTCCAAAGAGCAGGTTGACGCTTTTCTGGAAAAGGTAATCCGGCCCATTCTGGAGGCAAATAAGGAGCTGCTTGGTGTAAAGGCAGTCATCAACGTCTGATTTTATGGCAAAAGGGCAGAAATTGACTCAAGCATAAATTAGACTTATAACACACATAAATAATATTGATTTTACTTATGATAAGTTTTCGGGTATAATCATAAAGTAAGAACGAGCGGGGCAGGTTTTTACACCTGCCCTTTATGTATGAGAACAGCAAAGCGAAATGGCAATACAAACGGAGGTAAAATCAATGGTTAAAGCAGTAGTAGGAGCAAACTGGGGCGATGAAGGAAAGGGCAAAATCACCGACATGATGGCGGAAAAAGCCGATATTATCATAAGGTTTCAAGGCGGAGCCAATGCCGGGCACACCATTGTCAACAATTACGGCAAATTTGCGCTTCATACCCTGCCGTCGGGTGTTTTTTACAGCCATACCACGAGCATCATCGGAAACGGCGTTGCGCTGAATATTCCGATTCTGATAAATGAAATTCAGTCCATAATAGACAGGGGCGTGCCAAAGCCTAAGATACTGGTATCTGACCGCGCGCAGATTGTGATGCCGTACCATATTTTGTTAGACCAGTATGAGGAGGAGCGTTTGGGGAAAAATTCTTTTGGCTCCACCAAGTCAGGCATTGCGCCTTTTTATTCTGATAAATTTGCCAAAATCGGTTTCCAGGTCAGCGAGCTCTTTGACGAGGAGGTTCTGCAGGATAAGGCTCACCGCGTTCTGGAGACAAAGAATATTCTCTTTACACATTTGTATCATAAGGAGCCGATGCAGCCCGAGGCGCTTATTGCAACCCTGCATGAATATCGGGATATGATTGCGCCTTATGTGTGTGATGTATCTGCATTTCTGGACAGGGCGCTCAAGGAAGGAAAGACGATACTCTTAGAAGGGCAGCTCGGTACTTTAAAGGACCCTGACCACGGCATTTATCCTATGGTGACCTCGTCTTCCACGCTTGCAGCATATGGAGCTATCGGAGCAGGAGTGCCGCCCTATGAAATCAAGGAGATAGTGACAGTCTGCAAGGCATATTCCTCAGCAGTAGGAGCGGGCGCGTTTGTCTCTGAGATTTTCGGAGATGAAGCGGATGAACTGCGTCGGCGCGGCGGTGACGGCGGAGAGTACGGCGCTACCACAGGACGTCCCAGACGTATGGGCTGGTTTGACTGCGTGGCTTCCAAGTATGGCTGCCGTCTGCAGGGTACTACGGATGTGGCGTTTACCGTGCTGGATGTATTGGGATATCTGGACGAAATTCCTGTGTGTACGGGATATGAAATAGATGGCGAAGTCACGACGGATTTTCCTGTTACCACAAAGCTGGAAAAGGCAAAGCCCGTGCTGACGGTTCTGCCCGGCTGGAAGTGCGATATCAGGGGCATCAAGGAGTATGATGCTCTGCCGGAAAACTGCCGGAAATATGTTGAGTTTATTGAGGAGCAGATTGGATATCCCATCACCATGGTGAGCAACGGCCCCGGGCGCGACGATATCATTTACCGGAAGAGCCCGCTGCAGAAATCCATTTGATGGTTATGGTCTGTGGTTTCGTGCGATAGCATGTTTGGGAACGGAGGATGGCGTGAAGAAAAAAAGTGTAAAGCAGATTGTGGCACTCACTGCGGTGGTGCTGTTGGTAGCGTTATATGTGGTGACTCTCCTGCTGGCGGTGTTTGATACTTCCGCTTCGGGGTTCTTGTTTCGCCTAAGCGCAATCTGCACTGTGGTGATACCGCTGTTTGCGTGGATTTTTATCTGGATATACGGACAGGCAACAGGGAAAAAGACAATTGCGGATTTGAATTTGATGCAGGATCCGCCTCATAAAAAGAAGGAGGGGGGCTCTGCAGAGCCTGTTGAGACGGGGGAAGCAGAGGAGTAGCGGGATACGATTGTCCCCTGCATGGGCGTGTGCTTTGCTTTGCGGCAAGTGACGCCGTCAGCGGAACGACATGTCTGTGAAGACGCGCTCTCGCTCGGATAAAAACGTAGTGGACGCTAGGCTCGACAAGACCTCGCCAAGCGCCAACGTTTTTATACGGTCTTCACAGACATATCGTTCCGCTGTCGGCTGAAAGCGGCAAAGCGGCACTACGTGCGCTGGGTAGTAAGAAGAATTTTTGTAAAAAATACTTTTTTTGGGATTGTGTACCTGTTAAAACGGGTTATGAGTGCATTAACAGATCGGGACTTGCAGGGGAGGGATTTTATGCTAAAAGAATGTTTGTGGATTCCTAAGCTTGAGACAGAACGGCTTTTTCTTAGGAAACTAACGCCAACTGATGTTGACGATTTGCGAGAATGGCTGGGGTTAGATGGTGTTTATAAATATTGGGGACGCTCTGCAGGCAAAGGCGAGAAAAATCCGGAACTTCTATTTATTGATCCAAGACCAAATGTTAAGCGCAAACCGTCCCATGATTTTATATGGGGGATTGAAAATAAAGAGGATAATAGAGTAATAGGAATTATAGAAGTATTTGATGTGGAAAATGACAGACTTGGTAACATTGGATATAGGGTAAATCCTAACTTTTGGAGCAAAGGAATTTGTACTGAAGCATTAAAGCGTGTTATAGATTTTATTTTTTTAGAGACAACGCTGGACAGATTGAATGCCGAAGCAGATATAGAAAATGTTGCATCAAATATAGTTTTAGAGAAATGTGGATTTACACTTGAAGGCTGTATCAGAAATGGAAAGATGGGCAACAGATACTGTACTTACAACATTTACGGATATATCAGAGATGATTTTAATCAGAACGCGAACAGGCAGCACGCCTAGATAAATCTCAGTTTGGAGATGAGGATGATGAACAACAGGAGAAAAACAGTAGGAGTAGTTATATTGACTCTTGTAATGACATTTATGGAAATGTCCGCCTTGCCGGCAGCTTTATTTTGCAATATAGAGATTAAGGATATCAATCCGATTTACATTACTTTGATGTTGAATTTCATAATAGCTTTCGCAATTTGTTGGTTGTGTAAAAAGATTTTTATGAAAGATTGGTATTTCGGCTTACAGGTTAAAGGAATGTTAACCGGTTTGAGAAAATATGGGTTACCTGCGGTAATTGCAACCATCATAGTAACAATTGCTTTTTGTATCGGATTGACACCTTTCGATAATAAACCAACGATATGGAGGGTCGTTGTCGAAGGTATCGTGTATTACATTGGCGTTGGGATTATGGAAGAACTGTATTTAAGAGGTTTATTACAGAGTATTATTGAAAAGTGGTTTGGAAAAAGAAAAAACGCATCGCTGTATGCAATTTTAATTGCTTCAGTGCTATTTGGATTAGGACATATTTTTGGGGCACTTGGACAACCCATTGCAACAGTTATATGTAAAACTGTTTGGGCAACTGCACTTGGTATTTACTTTGGAGCAGTTTATGTCAAAACCAAAAATCTGTGGGTTCCAATCATATTACATTTAATTGTAAATTTGTGTGGTATTCCATTTTGTTTTTCAACGAGTAATCAATATCCTTCAATAGCATTGGCGGCCTGCCTTGTGTCCTATATTTTACTTGGAATTTACGGTGTATATATTGTAAGAGAAAAGAGTAGTCTCAAGTCTTGAAAATTCCGGTTTGTTGGTAAGGTGAAGAAATAGAAAAACGATATTTGTAGAGGTTCTATAACAATGACAACGTATGATTGCGGGTTTACCAAGGAAGATAATTGGTTTAGATATCGTGCAGGGGCAATTATTATAGAAGATGGTTGTGTGCTTTTTGCAGGAAATGAGAATGAAAATTACTTATATTCCATCGGCGGCGGTGTTCATATGGGCGAAACCGCTGAGGATGTGGTTTTACGCGAGGTCTTTGAGGAGACGGGCGTGCATTATGAGATAGATTCTTTAGCAGTTATCCATGAGAATTTTTTTAATGAGAATAGTGGAACTTTAAAGGGATTAAATTGCCATGAAATAAGTTTCTATTTCCTAATGAAATCAAGGGGGACGAAAGAACTTCACAGCAATAGTACAACTTATGGAGTGAAAGAAGAAATGCACTGGATACCGATAAATGATTTGGACAAATACAAGGCATTTCCAAGTTTCATGAAAGACTATCTTAGTAAAGAACACTTTGGAATAGAACACTTTGGAATAGAACACATAGTAACTGATGAGAGAAAATGATAAATTCCGGCTTTTGGAGTAGTTAATGGAAACACTTTTCCAAATGGGAGAAAAAATATTGCGTATCTGCTAGACGTCCTTTGACAGTATTCAGCCTGTAGAGCCATATATTCCCTAAGGCACCCATTAAGAAGCGTCAGTACTTAGCGAGGTTTTTTCGAGCTTAGTACTGTTACGCTTCTTTCTGAGCGAGAGCGCGGTGCCGTGGGAATGTATGGCTCTATAGGCGTGACTAGCCGCAAACAGCTCTTTCTACGCAACCCCAAGTTCCGCAAGCGCCGCCTTCGCCTGCGCAAGCCCCGTAAAATGGATGCCATGTATGCCAAGGGCTTCCGCAGCCTTAATATTGGGCAGCGTGTCGTCGATAAAGACACATTCCTCCGCAGTCAGATTGTACTGCGCAAGAATCAGTTTGTAGATGGCAGGATCCGGTTTGGTGAGATGTACCTTGCAGGAGAAAATACCGCCGTCCAGATGCGGGACAAAATCCATCGCATGGGCACAGTCCTTGAGTGCTTTTTCAGAGAAATTGGACAAAAAGAGTGTCTGATAACCTTTTGCTTTCAGTTCCTCTATCCATGGGATTGCATAATCGCAGCGCCTCAGGATACCGCCTGCATCGGCAAGGGACTCTGTAAGCTCTTTTTCGAGCGCAGGGTCGTTCTTGATAAAAAGCTGCAGAATTTCTTCCTCCGACAAGTTACCTAAATCGTATTCATTCCATTGGGGACTTAATACAGTGGCTTTCCCAAGCCTGTCCACGATTTCATCCGGATAGCCGAAAGAGGCAAAATGATGCTGCCAGGAAAATTCGGTCAGTACGTTGCCAATATCAAAAATAACAGTCTTTATCATATCTCCTCCGATTCCGCCGCAAAAGCGGCATTTTTTTTCTTGTTTATAATGTCCAAAAGATTTTTTGCGGCGGCAGACATGGGATTTTTACTGTCTGTTACAATACAAAACTCTCTTTTGGGTATAATCTTATTAAAGCGAAGTTCAAACAGCTTTCCGGACTGTAAGTGCGGCAGGGCAAAATCCCGCACCACGCAGCCGACGCCCAGATTCCGCAGGGCAAACTGTACGATCATGTCGCTGGTGGCAAGTTCAAATTCCGGCTGTATGTGTACGCCGTTGTCCGACAGAAAATGATCCATATAGCTTCTTGTGCTTGTGTTTTTTTCGAGATAAATAATGGGCAGTTTTTCCAGTTCGGACAAATCAAGGGTTTTATTTTTGTAGGAGATAAACCGCCTGCCGCAAACGAAAATATCCTCTATGCTGCGTACCGCCATGGTATTGATATCCTTTGGCGTCTCAAAGGGCGTGCTGACGATACCGAAATCTATCTGTCCTATATGCAGGTTCTGCAGTGTTTCGGGCGTGGGAGCGTTGCTTACCACAACCTTGATGTCGGGATATTTTTCGTGGAAAAGTTCCAGAAAAGGCAGCAGATAAAACTGCAGGGTCATGTCGCTGGCGCCAATATGGATTTCCCCCAGTTCCAGATTGAGCATCTGCTTCAGCTTCTGTTCGCCGGTTTCTATCTGTTCATAGCCCTTGGAAACGTAGGAATATAGAAGCGCGCCCTCCGCTGTAAGCCTGACGCCCCTTGATACGCGGCAGAAAAGCCGCGTGCCGACCTGTTCCTCCAAAAGCCGGATGGACTGGCTGACAGCGGGCTGGGAGATGGATAAAAGATTGGCGGCATGTGTTAGGGAGCCTGTCTTTGCCACATAATAAAATACCTTGTAATATTCCAAATTTGCAATCATAAAGTTCCTTCCGTGGTCCGGCGTCCTACGCCTGCATGAAAAAATGGGCGGTAACTCTGTGCCTATCTTACTACAAAAACCATAAAAGGGCAATGTTTACATTGCTGGGAAATTGCAGTAGAATAAAGGGAGAAAAAGGAAAAACTGCGAGTCCGCAAGTTTGCAGGCCATATGACTTTGCGCAATCAAGATACGCAGAAATGAGGAAAAAGTGAAAAAAAACAGAAAAACAAAAATATACAAGATTGTGATAGAATACTTGATTTTAACTGTGGCGACGGCATTTCTGGTGGCTGGCGTCTATGTGTTTAAATTTCCGAATCATTTTTCCTTTGGAGGTGTGACGGGTATCGCGGTCGTCCTTGGCGAGATCGTGCCGGTTTCGCCCGCAACGATTAACTTTATCATCAATATGGTGCTTCTGGTGCTGGGATTTTTGTTTTTGGGAAAGGACACAGGGCTGAAAACGGTTTATGTCAGTATCCTTACCTCGGTAGGATTGAGTCTGTTGGAGTGGCTGGCTCCCATGGAAAAACCACTTACCTCTGAGCCGGTGCTGGAGCTTTTGTTTGCGATAGTGCTGCCTGCGGTCAGCAGCGCCATTCTCTTTAATATCGGCGCTTCCGGCGGTGGGACGGACATTATCGCCATGATACTGCAGAAGCACACCAGTGTGTCGATCGGCATTGCGCTTTTCATTGTGGATTTGCTGATTGTGGTTTCCTCCTGCCTTGTATTCGACATACAGACAGGATTGTTTTCCTTCTGCGGACTGATGGCAAAAACCCTTGTCATAGACGGTGTGATTGAAAACATCAATCTGTGCAAATATTTTACGATCGTCTGTGACGACGCGGAACCAATCTGCCATTTTATCAACGCAGAATTAAACCGTTCCGCCACTGTGTACCGCGCGCAGGGCGCATATACGCACAAACCCAAGGTGATTATCCTGACCGTCATGAAGCGCGGGCAGGCGGTGCAGCTAAGAAATTACATTAAGCAGACACAGCCCACAGCCTTTATGATGATCACCAACAGCAGCGAGATTATCGGGAAAGGGTTTCGGGGGCTGAATTAAAGAATAATGTGAATTTTAATTTAGTCATTTTAATTTCAATTTAGTCTTTTTTGAAAAAATGACTAAATTGAAATTGACAATATATAAATAGAGTGATATGCTTTCCGTAGAAGCAATTTTTTGATTGCTTGAATGTATTATATGGAGGCATATATGCGGAATTATGAATATGTGAACAGGTGGCAAGAGTTATTGTCTCCGGAGATTGTCCATTATCTGACAACCATTCACGAATTTCGAGGTGAGCAGAGGCTGATAGCAGACAGTTATGCAGATGTTCTGACGGATTTGGTTGAGATAGCAAAGATACAAAGTACAGAGAGTTCTAATAGAATTGAGGGTATTTATACTTCTGATGAACAATTGAGAAAGATTGTTTTTGATAAAACAACACCAAAAACACGAGATGAGCAGGAAATAGCGGGGTATAGGGATGTGCTTAATACAATTCATGAAAATTATGAGCATATTCCTGTTAAAGCATCATTTGTTTTGCAGCTGCATAAGGATTTGTATAAATTTGAAGGAAATGGTGCAGGTGGAAGCTATAAAAGTGTGGATAATGTTATAGAGGAAAAAGATGAAAAAGGTAGTGTAAGAGTAAGGTTTCAGCCTGTGCCTGCGTGGGAAACACCAGAGGCGTTAAACAGGCTTTGTGAAGCCTATAAAAGAGTGATGGAAGATGATGTGGTGGATCCGTTACTAATTATTCCGATGTTTGTTATAGATTTTTTATGTATTCATCCTTTTAGAGATGGAAATGGCAGAATGAGCCGTCTTTTAACGTTGCTTCTACTGTATAAAGCCGGATATTTTGTTGGAAGGTATATTAGTATAGAGAAGTTGATTGAGAAGACAAAGGTTGCTTATTATGAGGCTTTAATGGAAAGTTCTGCAGATTGGCATGAAATGAAGAATGATTATGCGCCTTTTGTGAAATATATGCTAGGAGTGATTGCGGCTGCATATCGTGATTTCTTCGAAAGAACTAAGCTTATAGTACAAAAAAAAGTGCCAAAGCCAGACAGGATTGCTGAAGAAATCAAGAGGCATGTTGGTTCTATTACAAAAACAGAATTAGTGCAGTCTGTGCCGGATGTCAGCCCGACTACTGTGCAAAGAACATTGAATGACTTGGTGAAAGCGGGTAGGATACTAAAGGTTGGTGGCGGAAGATATACGAAATACAAGTGGAATTGGGAAAGGGAAGAGTGATGATTACTGGAGAATTAAAGAACAAAGTTGATAGCCTTTGGGATGTGTTTGCCGCAGGAGGGCTTGTAAATCCATTAGAGGTTATTGAGCAGATTACATATTTGATGTTTATTCATGATTTAGACGATTCAGATAACAAACGGGAAAAGGAAAGCGCAATGCTTGGTTTGCCTTACCAGAGTATTTTTGGAGAACAGGTAAAAATTGGCGAGCGGGAAATAATGGGAAGGCAGTTGAAATGGTCAGTATTTCATGACTTTCCGGCACAAAAAATGTATTCCGTGATGCAAGAATGGGTATTTCCGTTTATAAAAAATCTTCATAATGATAAAAACAGTGCCTATTCAAAATATATGGACGATGCTATTTTTAAATTGCCAACACCGCTTTTGCTATCAAAGGTAGTAGATTCCTTAGATGAAATCTATGCGTTGATGGCAGAAGTGCAGGATGTTGATATCAGAGGAGATGTGTACGAATATTTACTTTCCAAAATCGCGCAGTCAGGTTTAAATGGACAATTCCGCACGCCAAGGCATATTATCCGTATGATGGTGGAAATGATGGAACCGATGGCTGATGATGTGATTTGTGATCCTGCCTGTGGAACATCAGGATTTTTGGTTACTGCCAGTGAATATTTGAAGGAAAAACGGAAAGAAGAGATATTTTTTGACCGGCAGAAAAAAGAACATTATATGAACCATATGTTTTATGGATATGATATGGATAGGACTATGCTGCGCATTGGTGCAATGAATATGATGACACATGGTGTAGAAAGTCCCTTTATAGAATACCGGGATAGTTTATCGGACCAAAACTCCGATAAAGACAAGTTTTCTCTGATTCTGGCTAATCCACCTTTTAAAGGGAGTTTGGATGCTGAGGCAGTCTCAGGAGATTTGCTTAAAGTATGTAAGACGAAAAAGACGGAGTTGTTATTTCTTGCATTGTTTGTGAGAATGATGAAGATAGGTGGAAGATGTGCCTGCATTGTTCCTGACGGGGTATTGTTTGGTTCATCAAAGGCACATAAGGATATACGAAAAGAGTTGATTGAGAATCAAAGACTTGAAGCCGTTATCTCAATGCCATCAGGTGTATTTAAGCCATATGCAGGTGTCTCTACTGGAATATTGGTATTTACCAAAACGAACCATGGCGGAACAGACAATGTATGGTTTTATGATATGCAGGCAGACGGATTTAGCTTGGACGATAAGAGAAGCCTGATTAAAGAAAATGACATTCCGGATATTATAGAGAGGTTTCATAATCGCGAAAAGGAATCAGAAAGAGCAAGAACAGATAAGTCTTTCTTTGTACCCAAACAGGAAATTGTGGATAATGAGTACGATTTATCAATCAATAAGTATAAAAAGACAGAGTATACCGCAATTGAGTATCCACCGACAGAAGAGATTATGAAAAAACTTTTTGAGTTGGAAGAGCAGATAGATGGAGAATTGCGGGCGTTAAAGGAATTGCTGAGATGAGCGATTGAATGAGAAGAAAGGAAAAACAAATTTGTATTTGTGGGGATGATGGGATGAAGAGGTTTAAGCTTGGAGAAATATGTGAGGTGGTTTCCGGATCGAC
>JAIDHX010000012.1 GCA_029053015.1 Lachnospiraceae bacterium | reverse complement strand
CCTCCATAGCCATGGTCTGGGTGTGCTGACCTGCTATGACTTTATCAAACGAAATATCGGACAGATATTTCAGCACGTTTCTGACGCATTCCTGCGCATTCGGATTTACTGGCGTATATATTCTATCGCTCATGCTCTCACTCCTCCATTAATTATTCCTGCTATCTTTTCTATGGGAACTATTTTGCTTTAGGTGGACTCCCTTTTCGTAAAAGTGTTCCTACTGCTTAAAATTTGAAGTACAATGCATATTCTTACATATGATTACTGAATTTGCACTCACCTGATAATTCTTCAAACCGGAATTTATTCTTCATTTTGTTTCAAAATTGCACCATTTTCAAAAAAGAAATAAGGTCTGTTTCCGATGACCTCCATATCCTCACCATTTACAAAAAGTGTTACTTCTTCCGGCAAAGCCACGACTTTTCTATGTTTTGATACCTCCAACAGGTATTGCCTGCTTTCCTCATCTTTTTCAGCGGTTCGATTTGTGTAATGACATAAAATCGATGTTCCATTTAATACATCAAATCCATCTATATCACTCAAATTCACTTCATTCGTATCATCAAGTCTGCAAGCTTCCAAATCTTTTCCAAAGATTATTGCACCTGCGCTTCCGCCAAAAACAACTCCTTCACCATTCAAATATTCCTTTATCTTTTCAAACGCTCCACTTATTTTTAAATCATGTAACAATTTGAATGTATTACCTCCGCCGATAAATATTACGCCAAAATCGTTCAAATTTTTAGCCGCCAATTCATCTGCGCTGTTTACCATTTCAATATAAGGAATATCAACATTTTTTAATTCATCTTTTATCCATTCATAGCAGTCGGGATACATTCTCTGATTCATTGCTAATGGTACATACAAGCAAGGTTTTGAATGGTCAATTACCTCATTTAATCTTTTATTTGCTTCAATCGTTTGAATACCTGCACCGCCACCACATAAAAAAACTTTCATAAAATAAAGTTACCTCCTAATACTTGCAAATGCCGATTTATATACTTGATTACAAAATACTTGCCCGTTGTCTGCAATGTATATTTATAAGCTCGTTTTACTGAGCACCCAATTCCGAAAAGGGAGTAGGTGAGGATATGGAAGAGATAGCACTTCCCCATATCTGCACCAGCTTTTCCAGAGAAAAGGCGGCGTTGGCCGGGCTGGTGGAGGGCAGCTCTATCAGCATCTGCTGATAGGCAGCGGGCTGATAGACTTTGAAGTATTTTGCCGCAGTTCTGCCATTGACCAGTATCTTTTCAATCCGGGAGGCATCCATAATGGCTCGGATATCCGCGGCTTTCACATTGCGGATGCTGCTGTCGCTGGAGCCTCTGATCTCACAGCTCTCGATCACGTCATACACCGCCAGGCCATGGCGCAGCAGCAAGGCTTTTTTCTCCGGAATACTCCCGGGAACCTCCTCTCCGCAGACAGCGGCAAGCATGGGCCAGAACCGATTCCTGGCATGCCCGTAATAAAAGCCCTGCTCCCTGGATTTCACGGAGGGCAGACTTCCCAGTATCAGAATGCGGGAATCCTTGTCATATACCGGCGCAAAAGGCTGGCTCACCTGTTCGTACTCTGTCATGTTTGGCTCCTCTCTTAAAATGCCCCACTGACTGAATTCAATGGGGCACTGTCGTTTCACTTGATCAGATCACTTTCAACATCTGAACCAACCTATGCGGCTCATGTTGGCGACTCATTATTTCTCTTACGCCAAACTCCCTGAATCCGTTTTCTTCCTGATAAAATTTTTCTCCTTTTTCGAAAAAGTGTTCCTATATAACTACCCCACAAATCCGGAATTTGGTTTTGTTACTGCCATATTACATCTGCTCCATACCTCGTCTTTATATACAAATGCGTCTTTTACAATACTTCTCGCAACAAAACCAATCCTTTCATAACAACGTTTTGCGTCTTGGTTTTCAGTAAAAACATTCAATTGTACTAATTTCGCGCCTGTCATTTCAAATGCATACCGTAAGGCCAACCGTATCATTTCACTGCCATACCCTTTTCCACGCAGCTTATTATCAACGATTACAGATGCCAAAAACCCCTCATTACTTTCCGTATTAACCGAATAACAGAAAAAGCCTACAACATTTCCGCTATCGTCTGTTGCTACAAAAGCGCTAACTGTCCACTCCTCCATAGTTTTTTCCAAAAAACCATGAAATGTTTCCGCTGTTATAGGGTATGGGAAATTATTTGCACACCATAATGCGTGACTTCTTTCGTTGTCAATCCATCCTGCTATATATTTATAATCTTTATTTTTTATGTATGGTCTCAATCTCATATATACTCTCCTCCAAATTCCGATCTGTTAATATTATTTTAACCTATTTTTACGGGTACACAATTCCGAACAGAGAGAAATTTTTTAACTCATGTGATTACTGAATTCGCTGGCGTTGATAGTGATTGATTTGACGGTAATTGTAAAATACCCCAGCAGTTCTGCATTTTTGTTAGAGAATACCAGATATGTAACAGACTGATCTTTTAATGTAAAATCAACTGCCTGTTTCTTAAAAAATTCTCACAATTCTTCCTGTCCACGAATCTTGTTTACGCTGACACTCATGGTTGGTTTTCGGTCACGGAAGGATTCCTCGATTGCATTGGCAAACGATTCTGCCTCCCTGACACTGATATAAAAATTTCGTGTAATACTCGAAGTTGCCATACATACACCTTCTGGCATCTATCATCACATATAATTCCGATATATTTCCCCTTTCCAGTGTATGCGTTTTTATATCCTTATTCAATACCTTTTCTGCAAAATTTAACAAAATTTTATATTCTTCCGCCTCTCCAGCTCTGCCAGCAGCTTTGGCTGAATCTCCGGGTAAGTCCAGCACTCCGGCAGCTCCGCTGTCAGGATGATTTTCTCAATCTCACTGTGCAGCTCCGGTTCAAACTCCTCTATCTGGGCATAATACAGCATTCCAAAGCTCTCCTGCCCGTCAAAATTGTCCGGGGCCGTGACAGAGTACACGCATATGGGCTGCAGGGTATAGCGGAGCGCCCCCGTCTCCTCATACAGTTCCCGCCTTGCGGTGTCGTCGATATCCTCCCCCGGCTCCCTGTGTCCGCCGGGCACCTCATAGGTATTCCTCTCCCGGTGCTTGCAGAACACCCACTTATCTCCTGACCTGGCTATAATCACTGCAAACCGCAGCAAACTGTCCTCCACCTTATCATAAAATCGTACCTCTGTCATATCCGATTCTCCCTCTTCCACCGTATATTTTACTGCAAATTTTCGCACAAGCTACAATCATGGTCAATCCAGACCACCTCAGAACTAAAACACAATCCCCACCACCGCAGCCGCCAGCAGCCACACCGCCGGGTGCAGTTTTTTCAAGGGCTTTAACTGCATCATCACAAACACAACAACGCACAGTATCAGCGGTTTTACCGCCAATGTGCCCGTCTCCGTCACCAGCACCACCCGAAAAAGTCCCCATATGGCGGCGGCGATCAGCGCCGTCACCGCCGGACGCACACCGGAAAATACCGCTTTCACCATAGGTTTTTCGCTAAAATTGGTCAAAAACCTTGCAATGAGGATAATGATAATGACACTGGGCAATACCAGCGCCAACGTGGCTGCCAGGCCTCCCAGTATGCCGGCCGCCTGAAATCCCGCATAGGTAGCCAT
>JAIDHX010000011.1 GCA_029053015.1 Lachnospiraceae bacterium | reverse complement strand
CCTCCATATATGCCTGCAGATCCAAAAGCCTCGCAATCAGGGAATAAAAGAACCGTACCACATAAGAGAAAATAAGCAAAGCCGCGCCGACTCCGATATACAGGGTGTACTCCGGCTTGCTTCCCTTAAACCAGCCCGCAAACAGTACGCCGATAATCCCCAAAAGGCCTATTTTTATAATTTCAATCATGACCGACACGCTCCTCTCTGCTTTATAAGGAATTAGTGATTGCAAAATTTGGTGACTATGCCGTTGTCATTGTGTATGCTGCATATTCCAACGCAGACTCGCTTTCGCTCCGAGCTTACCGTAGCGGTACATAAGCTGCCAAAATACGGCAGCTAAGTGCCGACGGTAAGCAAGGGTCTGCTTATGGAATATGCAGCATACACAATTCGGAATCGACAAGCAAAAGTTTTTCAAAAACCTATTATAAAGAAAACAGTGCCTGGATGGTTGTAAAAAGGTCATATATGTATGGCACTATCCACGTAAGCACCAGTATCAGCCCCGCAAGGCTGACTAAAAAAGCCTGTTCCTCGCGTCCGCTGTGCTTCAGCACTTGGCTTAAGATAGTTACCAAAATTCCCACTGCCGCTATTTTAAATATCAGACTAACTCCCATGCTGCCTCCTTAGAAGACTTTATATCAAGATTACTGTCAGTAAAAGTCCCCCCATAATTCCCAGTCCCGCTGCCATTCTTCCCTGTTTCTGAACCTCTTCTTCCCTGCTTTTTATGCTGTTCTCAATCATATCCCTGTAACCGGCTGCTGCCTGTAGCTGCATATGATTGTCCGAAATCCGGCTGCCCGAGGAGAAGCCTAAAAATATCTCTTTTTCCTTCTGTGTAATCGGAACATCGGTAAGCGCCACCGTCATGCAGGAAATCCATTTTTCGGAGAAACTGCTCCCATCATACGCCTCTGTTTTCTCATAAATTTCAAGAAGCGCGCCGCGGTACGGCTCCTCCATTCTCTCTCCCACTTTTTTACAGCACTCCGGCAGCGTTGCCTTTCCATACCTGATTTCACTCATGAAAAATTCCAGTATCTGCTTCATGGAACGCAAATGCCATATTGCCGCATAAAGCCTCTGCCTGTACCAGAAACCGATTCCGGTACTTCCTAACATAATGCAGGCAGCACCTATTATCCGTAACATAAGTCCAGCTCCTTTTTATAAATCGCCCTGACACGGGGACGCCCGTTTGCTTTGTCCATTACAATATACCTGTCAAAAAGCGCTTCCTTCAGCATTCCATCCATGTATTCCTTCTTTTTCAGTTCCTCTAGCGTGGAGCCATGCACTGTCGCAAGCAGCCCGCACCCACATGCTGACACTCGATACATCGCCTCCACATCCGCAGCGCTTCCCAACTCATCAATCGCCACTACTTCCGGCGCCATAGAACGAATCAGCATCATCATGCCGTAAATCTTGGGGCAGGAATCCAGTACATCGGTACGAATGCCGACATCATTCTGCGGCACCCCCATATAACTGCCTGCTATTTCCGACCTTTCATCCACCACACCCACCGTTTTCCCGCTCCCGCAGTCATTTCCATCTGACACCTGCCGGATAATATCCCGCAAAAGCGTTGTTTTTCCACATCCCGGAGGCGAAATAATCAGCGTATTGCAAAGCCTTCCGGCCTCATATAATATAGGAAGAACCTTGTCCGCCGCTCCCTTTATCTCATGGGCAATCCGGATATTCATGGCGGCAATATGCTTGACAGTGCGGATTCGCCCGTCCTCCTCCACCACGGCTTGTCCCGCGATTCCTATCCTGTGTCCCCCCGGAACCGTCAGAAAGCCCTGTTTCATTTCGTCCTCATAGGCATACATGGAATCATGGCAGATTTGGTTCAGAATGTCCGCAAGCTCCGCACTCTCTATGTGCCGCGCTGACTCCCTGTACTTAGTAAACCGCCCCTGCCCGTCCAGAAAATACTCGCCGTCATGCAGCCTGACAAGAACCGGCTTTCCCACTCGAAGCCTTATTTCTTCCAACCTTTCATGATAAGCGGCGGCCTGTCCCCAAAGCTCCCGCAGATATTGTGGAAATATGTATAAAATGCTGTCTGCTTTTTTCATCATGTTATGCCTTCCTCTGTCCTGCAGATAAGTGTCCGGATACAAGTTATAGGTTTGCTCATTCCTAAAACTAATATATGTTGTGTTGTCCATGATATTACCAAAAGAATTTATTTTCTTTAGCGGCGGGGTTTAGACCGTAGAAAAGGGACTTGCAGCGAGGGACGCCCGTATGGCAGGTATGCCGGGGAGCCACGCTTTCGCTCGAAAAGAAACGTAGCGGACGCTAAGCTCGAAAGAACCTCGCTAAGCGCCGACGTTTCTTAATGGGCTCCCCGGCATACCTGCCATGCGGGCTGTCGCCGTCGATGGAAGTGCTTGCGGCGGCGTAAACGCGCCGCTAAATATTGCGGCTACCGCGAAAGTTAGCGGCTAGAATATGGAAAAGGAACTATGCAGTTCATCAGAAAAAGACTATGACAACAGGCGTTTTACGGAAAATTTTATGGAATTGTGGGTGGGGGTGTGGTAAGATGATGGAATTGGACAGATTGCTAGATTGGATTGGCAAGGCGCAGATTTGTGTTTTGCGGAATGTGGACGAAAATCGGGGTAGACAGGGTATGTCTGCCGGATAAAGTGAAGCAATTCTCGCTTTGTGTCGTGGTGTTTTTGGCCTTGTATTGATAAAATTTTTCTTGAAAGGAAGGACGCGGATTGAACCAGAAAAAAATAGGTGCGTTACTAAAGGAACTTCGGAATGAAAAAGGGCTTACGCAGGAGCAATTTGCGGAAATGGTAAATGTTTCAAACAGAACGGTATCTCGTTGGGAAAACGGAAACAATATGCCCGATCTGGATATTTTAATTCAAATTTCTGATTATTATGAAATTGACCTACGGGAGTTATTGGATGGAGAAAGGAAAAGCAAGAAAATGAATAAGGAATTAGAAGAAACTGTATTAAAAGCCGCAGCTTACACTAACAGTGAAACAGAACAATTTACCAAAAGGATGCATTGGCTCTTTTTAACAGGGGCCGTACTTTGGTTTGTTTCTCAAATCATAAGCCATACAAGCCTTGTCGAAAATAATATGATAAGTGCAATTTCTGAGTTTTCCAATGGAGCAGCTTGCGGAATGGTGATTTGCGGAAGCATCATGACAAGTCTCTATGGTCAGAGAATCAAAGCATTTAAAGAGCGGTTGTTTCAAAAAATGCAATAGAAGCTTCCTCCTTCCATGCTGCGATCTGTGAAAATAATTCTTCCATATCAATCTTGGAAAACTCTGTTGTGTCCACTTTAATCTGCCTGCTCCCGGCAAAAAATGCATCAAAACCTCTTTTCTCTACACTATGGGCATAATCTTCGTAGGAAATAGAGGCTGCTTTTATTTCCTCCGGACTGCGTTCTTCCTTTTCCGGATAACAGTCATTTACAACATGCCCTCTGTGCCTGTCCGGACTGATTTCCCGTTCCAGAAAACGCTGATAGAGCACTCTTATATCACCTGTTAAGGTAATTGTCAGTGCCGAATATTGATATTTTTCCAAAAGAGTTTTGATTCCACGTTCTGATGAATATTCAAAATTATTTTCTAAGATAAATGGCTGTCCTGCCTTCATAAGTTGACCTGCGACATAGTACATAATTTCCATGCCGGCAATTCCGAGGTTTACTTTTTCTGCTCTCGACTGAAAGCCGATATTATCATATAGCAGCTCCTTGATGGAATCTTTGGAAACAACGGGCAGCTTCCACTTTTCCGCAAGCGCTTTTGCCATAGTGCTTTTCCCTGACGCCGGCATTCCTGCCACCAATATACAGTACATCCTCTCATGCTCCTTTCACATCAACTATCTCTATAATCGCTCCAAGTTCCTTCGCCTGTAGCAAAAAATCTTCAGATACGTTAGTATCTGTAATTACAAAATCATAATCGCATATCCGGCATACAGAGTGAATCGATTTTTTCCCTATCTTCTTAGACGGGTACAGCCCTATATTCATAGAACTGTTCTCCATAACGGCTTTGCCAAATTCCACGCCGGCGGTATCATGAATGGATGCGCCAAAATCCAAAGATAACGCAGCATGTGATAAAAACGCTTTATCTATCCGGATATTTTTTACCATTTGCAGGGTATAAAAATCATGGCAGTGTCCACGATGTGACATTTCTCCTCCCAATAAAATAACGGATACATTCATTTTTTTCCGCAATACCTCTGCAATGGTAATAGAATTTATCAATACAGTCATCGGTACCTCTTCCGGCAGATTTTCAGCCATATAATATCCAACCAAAGATGTGGTAATATAAATAACATCCCCTTTTTCAATATATTCGACTGCCTTTTTGGCAACTGCCAGATAATCAGTCCGTACCTCCTTGATATCTATGGGATTATATGTCGGAGCGGGATAAACTTCTTTTGGATGAACTGCAATAGCTCCCCCGTGCGTTCTCTGCAGCAATCCCTTGCTTTCCAGCACCCTTAAATCCCGCCTTGCACAGTCTGCGGAAATCTGATATAACTCCTGAATTTCGGATACTAAAATTCGTCCCGTTTCATTTACCCTTTTTACAATATCCTTCTGCCTTTCTTCCATAAACATATTAGTCACCTGTTTTTGCATGTTTTTTCTTGTTTATATTCTTTTATATTTATTTTATCTTTATCATAATCGTTTATTTGTAATTTTGCAAGTACATTTTGCATTAGTAAAAATTCTGCAACATATCATATCCCTTTGCGACTTTCAGCCGCCAGCGTTCTATATGTCTGTTCAGACCATATAAAAACGCCGGCATTTAGGCGCCGTCCTTTGGCGCCTTACGTGCCGCTGCGTTTTTATCTGAGCGAGAGCGCGTCTGAACAGACATATAGACTGCTGACGGCGTAGCTTGTAATTTTGTATTAAAAAAAGAACAGAAAACTCCAAAAAACAAGTAGACAGTCCCGCATAGAAGTGATATGATTTGCTTAAGATAAACAGTAATCATTATTATTATTAAATATAGGAGGTCTTTATTATGGCAGCAACAAATACAGCACAGGTAGACAATCTGGTAGCTCTTTTAGACGGATATGCATCAAAGGGCGGACATCATTTAAATGTAAATGTACTGAACAGAGATACGCTTTTGGATGCACAGCAGCATCCTGAGAAATATCCTCAGCTCACCATCCGTGTTTCCGGTTATGCAGTAAACTTCATTAAACTGACTCCCGAACAGCAGGCTGACGTTATCAGCAGAACCTTCCACGAAGCAGTATAGTGTGAAGTGTGAGAAGAAGTTCTAGGGTGTCAAAGAACGCCACCTAAGAACTTCTAAAACTTCATAATAGTGAAAACACTAAAAAAGAGAATGGCAATCCGCCATTCTCCTTTTTATTGTCATTGTATAAGACTGCTTTTGATTAGTCAGCCCAGCCCTGCCAGTCAGCCCAATCTTGATCATAGGTGAAGTGCTCGATGGAAAGTCCCTGAATCTCGCCCCACTTATCGAAGTTGACAGCAAATACCACTACTTCATCAAACTCGCTAAATTTTGCGTCACAGAACCATACATTCTGTACTTCATAGTCCTTTAACAATCTCCATTTGCCGTTTTCTTTGCAGTAACCGATATCCAGCCATACATTGCCATAGGTACCGTTGTACATTTCGGAAGGATCCTGATTGGTAAACTCTTTAAAGCTGGTGTACTCATTGTTGCTGCCGGAATACAGTTCAAATACTGCATAACCGGGCTTTACAGAGTAGAGTTTCTGATAGTCCTTTAAGGTCATACCGATTTCCAGACCTCTGTTGCTGGCAAATTCGCTTTCGTACTCTTCATAGGAACCGTCCGAGTAATCCGTATAGTACGCCACACCGCCATAGGTAATGAATGCATGGTCTTTTTTTACTGTTACGGTTTGAGAACCTGCCTTAAAATCTAAGTCAGCGTCCTTCCAAACCTCTTTTGAAGCACTGCCACAAGCTGTCAGTCCCAGCATTGTAACACAAGTTAATAAAACTGCAACTGCTTTTTTCATTTACTTTCTCCTCCTACGTAATGAAAATGAAAATTTTGTTAGATTACTGCTGTGCAACGTCTTTCATGGAAAAGCTGATTCTGCCCATCTTATCCTTGCCGAGGCATACTACCGTAACCATATCTCCCAAAGTCAGGACATCCTCTACATGTGCAATTCTTTCCCTTGAAATCTTGGAAATATGCACCATTCCTTCCTTGCCCGGCGCAAACTCAATGAACGCACCAAATTCTTTGATGCTTACAACTTTTCCCCTGAAAATCTGGCCTTCGGCAAAATCGGTCACAATCATCTTTATCATTTCGACAGCCTTATCCATCATTTCCTTGTCTGTGCCGCATACGGATACGTTGCCGTCATCCGTAATATCAATTTTAACGCCTGTACGGGCAATAATCTCGTTGATCGTCTTACCTCTCTGTCCCACAACATCCCCGATCTTTTCAGGGTCAATCTGAATAGAGATAATCTTGGGCGCATAAGGACCAACCTCCGGTCTGGGAGCCGCTATGGCGGGCTTCATGCAGGTGTCCATAATGAACAGCCTTGCTTCCCTGCACCTTGCAATGGCGCCTTCTACAATCGGTCTTGTCAGACCATGAATCTTGATATCCATCTGGATTGCGGTAATACCCTCAGTGGTACCGGTTACCTTGAAATCCATATCACCAAAGAAATCCTCAAGTCCCTGAATATCAGTGAGCAGTACAAAATCGTCGTCTGTATCGCCTGTTACCAGTCCACAGGAAATACCTGCAACCATCTTCTTAATGGGAACGCCTGCTGCCATCAGGGACATACAGGATGCACAGGTGGACGCCATGGAAGTAGAACCGTTGGACTCAAAGGTCTCGGATACGGTACGGATTGCATAGGGGAATTCTTCCTCAGTAGGCAGTACCGGAATCAAAGCCCTTTCCGCCAATGCGCCATGTCCGATTTCTCTTCTGCCGGGACCTCTGGAAACCTTCGTCTCACCCACGGAATAAGAAGGGAAATTGTAATGGTGCATATACCGCTTGGAAGTCTCGTTATCATCAAGACCATCTACACGCTGTGCTTCTGAGAGCGGCGCCAGGGTACATACATTGCAAATCTGTGTCTGCCCTCTCGTAAACATAGCGGAACCATGTACACGGGGAATAATGTCAACCTCTGCTGCCAGAGGACGTATCTGCGTAATCTCACGACCGTCGGGACGCTTGTGATCCTTTAAAATCATCTTGCGCACGGTCTTTTTCTCGTACTGGTAAATCGCCTCGCCTAAGAGTGCAAGCCACTCCTCGTTTTCTGCAAATGCTGCTTCCAGCTTCTCGGTGATTTCTTTGATGTTGTTTTCCCTTGTCTCTTTGTCATCCGTAAATACGGCAACCTCCATCTCTGCGGGAGGCACGATTTCCTTAATCGCAGCAAACAGCTCCTCGGGAATTGCACAGCTCTCATAAGTATGCTTCGGCTTTCCAACCTCGGCAACGATGTTTTCTATAAATGCTATGATTGTCTGATTAATTTCATGCGCCTTATAGATGGCTTCCAGCATTTTGTCCTCGGGAACCTCGTTGGCGCCCGCTTCGATCATAATAACCTTTTCCTTGGTGGAGGCAACGGTCAGATTCAAATCTCCCACCTTCCACTGCTCCTGTGACGGGTTGACAATCAGCTCGCCGTCAATGAGTCCCATCTGCGTCATGGCGCAGGGACCGTCAAACGGTATGTCGGAAATACAGGTTGCAATCGCGGCGCCCAGCATAGCTACCAGTTCGGGACGACACGCAGGATCCACGCTCATAACCATATTGTTAAGTGTTACGTCATTGCGGTAGTCCTTCGGGAAAAGCGGACGCATAGGTCTGTCGATAACACGGCTGGTCAGCACTGCGTTTTCGCTTGCCTTTCCTTCTCTCTTGTTGAAGCCCCCGGGAATCTTGCCGACAGCATACATTTTTTCTTCATATTCCACACTTAAGGGGAAGAAATCGATGCCGTCCCTGGGCTTGTCCGAAGCGGTTGCACAGGACAGCACCGTGGTATCGCCATAGTGCATAAAAGCACAGCCGTTCGCCTGCTTTCCCACTCTGCCAATATCCACGCTTAAGGTACGCCCTCCCAGCTCCATTGTAAAAGTTTTGTACATATAAGTCTCCTTCTTGATCAGTCCGCTGACGCGGACGGTGCTTCAGGAAGCCTTCCGAAACTACTGAGAAGGGCACATGCAAAACATATGCCTTTTTCAGCGGTCTCGGATAAAAAACTGCCTGAAGAATGAACAGTTGCAAAAACACTTTTCCTTACTAAAGCAAGTAAAAGCGGAGAGGTCAGAATTTCGGACCCGCTCCGCTTCGGCTTTTTACAATTACTTTCTGAGTCCTAATCTGCTGATAAGAGAACGATATCTCTCAATATCCTTATCCTTTAAATACTGAAGCAGACCACGTCTCTGTCCAACCAGCTTCAGCAGACCTCTGTTGGAATGATGGTCCTTAGGGTTCTTCTGCATATGCTCGGTCAGCTCGCGAATTCTCTCGGTCAGTACTGCAATCTGAACCTCCGGTGAACCGGTGTCGCCGGGCTTTGTTGCGTACTCGTTAATAATTGCTGTTTTCTTTTCTTTGGAAATCATGTTAAATCCTCCTTCTTGTTAAACGCCTGATACCAAGGTCCGGTCGGAGTGTCCAAAACCTGAGCATCGGCTAAAATCACACCTATTAATGTAACACAAATCCCATAGGTTGTAAACAACTATTTTTCGCCGTAACGGGAAGCCTGCTCCGCAATCAGCGCCGCATCGTCAAAATAATTGATTTTCATAGCCGCCTTTACCGCCGCCATGGTCTGTGCCGCTGTCTCGCGTGCCGTCTCGCTGCCCTTTTTCAGAATCTCATAGATATCCGGAATCTGTTTTTCCAATTCGCTCCTGCGAACCCGAATCGGCTCCAATACCTCCTGCATAACGTTGTTCAAGAACTTCTTCACCTTCACGTCTCCCAGACCGCCCCTCTGGTAATGTCCCTTCAGTTCGTCCAGATTTGCGTATTCCGGCAGGTATCTTCCGAAATGCTCTTCCTTACAAAACGCATCCAAATAGGTAAACACCGTATTGCCCTCCAGAGAGCCCGGGTCGGTAATCTTTAGATGGTTGGGGTCGGTAAACATACTCATGATCTTAGTGCGTACTTCATCAGCAGTGTCTGACAGATAGATACAGTTGCCCAGAGACTTACTCATCTTTGCCTTGCCGTCCGTGCCCGGCAGCCTGCTGCAGACCTCATTTTTCGGAACCAGCGCTTCCGGCTCCGTCAAAGTTTCGCCGTATACAGCATTGAATTTTCGGACAATTTCCCTGCACTGCTCTATCATGGGAAGCTGATCATCCCCCACCGGAACGGTGGTCGCCTGAAACGCCGTGATGTCTGCCGCCTGACTGATGGGATACGTGAAAAAGCCGACCGGAATACTGGTCTCAAAATTCCGCATTTGGATTTCCGCCTTCACCGTAGGATTCCTCTGCAGCCTTGACACTGTCACCAGATTCATATAATAGAAGGACAGCTCCGCAAGCTCCTGTATCTGCGATTGGATAAAAAGGGTGGAACGCGCGGGGTCTAACCCGCAGGAAAGGTAATCCAGCGCCACCTCTATGATGTTCTGCCTGACCTTTTCCGGATTGTCCGCATTGTCCGTAAGCGCCTGCGCATCGGCTATCATAATAAAAATCTTATCGTACTCCCCAGAGTTCTGCAGTTCTACCCTGCCTCGTAAAGACCCTACATAATGCCCCACGTGGAGTCTGCCTGTGGGACGGTCCCCTGTTAAAATAATTTTACTCATTCTCCCTGCTCCTTTTATGTGAAAAAGCCCTTATCCGCACAGGATAAGAGTTACAGAAAGTATAATTGCTCCGCTTTTCCTTGTCAAGAGTTTCTCTGCCTGCACGCTTTTTAATCTAAATTACAGAATGTTTATCTGGCATGCTTTCATTGCTTCAATGGCCGTTTGATGGCTTTGAGGCGTCACCCCTGCGCAGCAGGATTCCTTGACGGAAATTTCCAGTTCCGGAACAAACGCCTTTATTATCATGGCATTGCTGATGACACAGATATCCGTACATACACCAATCAATTCTACTTCATCATAGTTATGCGCTTTGACATATTCCGCAATGGTTGTGCTGCCGAAAGTCTCTTTTGTGAAAACAATTCCTTTCTGAGCCGCTGTTTCTGCAAGTTCAGGGATAATTTCCCATCCGTCGGTATTCTGTATACAGTGCGGAATCGGCAATTTTCGGCCTTCCTGCGTAGAAAGATAATCTTCCTGATGCGTATCCTGGGAAAATATAAGATCCGTTCCCTCCTCTATGGCCTCCTGTACTCTTTTTACCACCTGCGGCACCACCGCCCTGCATTCGTTATTTCCGAGAACGCCGGTAATAAAATCATTTTGCATGTCAATTACAAGTAACGCTTTTTTCATATAGGTCTCCCTTCAATATATTTCCTGTCAACATATTTTGTCAGCCACACGCCATTCTGAGACAGATAAAATTTGTTTCCGTCATGATACATTTCTTCCGTTCTAACCTTCAATACAACCGGACTGCCATGTCTTTTTCCAACCTTCACAGCCGTTTCTTCGTCTTTTGACAAATGTACATATAACCGGCTCATTGGTTTTAACCCCTCTGCCATAATAGCATCCAAAAACCGTTCTGCTGTGCCATGATACAAATACTGCGGCGGCTGCCGTTCTTCTAATTCAACATCTACCGGAATGGAATGTCCCTGATTCGCACGAATCCAAGTTTTATTACTATTAAACGAATATCTTTGCTTACTATCGGTTCTGACAATCTCTTCTAAGATATCCATATTAATCTGTCTTCCTGTGTTATTGATACCTTCCAGCAGCTCCTCAACATTCGCCCAGCCATGTTCATCTAATCTGATTCCTGCTGCTTCCGGTTTGTGTCTTAAAACAAGACTGATAAACACGCTTAATTTATCTGACTTCCCCATATGTATACTCCTCTCCCATCAATTATACCATATAATTTTTACCATACAATGATTTGTTTGCATAATAAAAGCATCCGGATTTTTATTTTCCAAATGCTCTTATAAAGCACAGCTTATTTTCTTTTATATTACTCTACCTTTATGGTAAATCCGTCATAAATTGCTGCTGGAACAGGCTCTCCAAACTTATACTGCTCTACGGTATCTTTCTCAAAGCCATATACCATTACCATCTGTTTTTCCGGATCAACTATCCAGTATTCCCGTACTCCTGCAGTGCGGTATTTGAAAAGTTTTGCCATATAATCTCTTGATTTACTACTCTGAGAAACAATCTCAATTATCCAGTCAGGTGCACCATGACATCCTTTTTCGTCTAATTTAGACTGGTCACATATCACAGAGATATCCGGTTCGACATAATTTATATCATCCTCGTTCAAAAATACAGCAAACGGAGCTGCTAAAACTTGACATTTTCCATTTTTACTGTCAATATAATTCGCTATTGCCTGATGTAATTTACAGCTTATTCTCTGATGTGTCCAACTTGGCGGAGCCATATAATAAATTTTTCCATCAATTAACTCAGCCCGTTCCCCGTCCGGCAAGGCATAGATATCATCAATTGTATAAACATCTTCTTTTCTCAATGCCTCGTTTTATACCTCCGCTTTTGCTTTTATTATAGGCAATATTTACAGAAAACACAACGACTTACCTTTTTCTTCCTTCATCACCATGCTCCCCTAATCTTCCCAGTAATCTTCTCCTTCTTCAGATATACTGCTAATTCCGAATAATATCTGCAAAAAATCCTGCTTTTCATTCAAAATACGGATAACCTTTACGCTATCACCCTCAACCCTGTAAAAAACATAATTAGGCTTTACAACCAGATAATGGTAATCCGTTGGATATTCTATCAGCTCCTCTAATCGGGGACCTTCTTCCGGAAACCGCTCTAACTGTTTGACAGTTGATGTAATCTCCTTGGCACAGGCTTTTGCCTTGCTTTCGCCAAACTGCTTGGCAACATAAGCTTTTATCCCCTGTAGATCATCCAACGCTTTTGGTGTATAAATCAGCTTCGGCATATCACAGTCCCAATGCAGCCTCTACCTCATCCGCTGTTAACCAACCCTTTTCTCTGGCAGACTGCTCTCCTTCTTCCAGTTTTGTCAAAAGCTGAATGGTCGCTTTTAATCGATCTAACTCATCAACATCCACAATAGCGTATGCTCCCCGACCATTCCGAGTCAGATACACTGGTTGGTTTGTTCTTACTTCTTTTAATACTTCTGTATAATTTCTCAAGTCTGATATTGGTTTAATATTTGGCATAGTCATCATCTCCTCTGCATTTATTATATGCAATCCGCAGATAAATAGCAAGAAAATTAACACGTGAATTTACAGCTAATGGATTATTTTTAATCTTGCATAATAAAAGCATCTGGATTTTTATTTTCCAAATGCTCTTATAAAGCACAGCTTATTTTCTTTTATATTACGCTACCTTTATGATAAATCCAGCATAATTTCAATATTAACATTTTTTCATGGCTTTGCATTTAGGATCACATACCTTACATACAGCACACGGTTCGATTGCTTCACCTTGTTTCGATATTTTTATATAACTGCATTTCGGTATCCGTCCGTCTTTAATCGCATTGATTCTGAATTTTATTAACCTTTTCGCCAACTCGATTTGCTCTTCAGTCGGATTTACTAAATCAAAACCGGTAAAAGCACATTTACCGTCTATACATCTCCCGCAGCCTTCATGCCCTGTACGCATTTTGACAAACTCCTGCATTGCAGCAGTTTCCTTTGATAAAACGGGTTCTAAATATTCGTCATATTGAACGCAGATACGAATATGCCAATCACCGTCTTCCGATTTGTTGACCGAACCCCACCGTTTTCCTTTATATTTACCGTTCATACTGATTTTGTTCTCTTTTAGCCATTCAAGAAATTCATTCATTATAATTGCTCCTTAAGAATTGTTTTTATCCGGAATTTACTACAAATGTCAAAAACCTGTCGAAAAAGCAATTAAAGCTTTTTCGACAGGTTTTTGCATATGATGGACTGGACGGGAGTCTGAACCCAACGGGTTCGACTCGCCATCGAATCCTTGCCAGTGGACTAGACGGGAGTCGAACCCGTGTCCAAAAGCCCATTCCCTGTCCTTCTACTATCATAGTCAGTTGTTTTTTGCCAAACTTACTTTGGCGCGTTCCCTCCCATGGCCGGTAACTGACACCCTGCCATGTTCAGTAGCTTCATGATACGTCCATACGGGCAAAGCTTACCGTATGCCGTTTCCCCCATAGTCGATGCCCGTACTCCGGAGTGGGGGTGCTCCGGAGCGGACAGCCGCTAAAAAACGGCATTACCCGCAGCTTAGGCTGCGAGAGCTAAATTATCTTCAGCGTTTATATTTAATTTGCGATTTGACGCATCGCCTGCGGATAGCTTCTCCAGCTGCAAGACCCCTGTCGAAACCTTGACTAGCCCTTATTATTTATTATGACAGGCTTTCACCCTTCATTACACTATTATTGTATCCAAAAGGAGCGTATTCGTCAATCAGAGATTTCTGATTTTAAACTCTTTTTCCGCTTCCCTGCGCTGATCCTTTTTGGCAATGTCCTGCCGCTTGTCATAGAGCTTTTTGCCCCGTGCAAGCCCAATCTCCACCTTTGCCCTGCCGTCCTTGAAATAAACCTGCAGCGGCACAAGGGTGAAGCCTTTCTCTGCAAGCTGCCCTACCAGCTTGCGAATCTGCGCCTTATGCATCAAAAGCTTTTTGGGACGCAGCGGATCCCTGTTAAAAATATTGCCCTTTTCATAGGGGCTGATATGCATCCCGTACACCCATACCTCGTTGTTTTCAATCCTGACAAATGACTCCTTGATGCTGCATTTGCCCAGGCGCATGGATTTGACCTCCGTGCCGTGCAGCACCAGTCCCGCCTCGTATTTTTCCTCTATAAAATAGTCATGATACGCTTTCTTATTGTTCGCCACCAGTTTCAGCGCTTCCCTGCTCATCCTCTAATTCCTCCACCAACTCGAAATCAATGGTCCTTACCTGCATCTCCACTTCCACAACTCTGACCCGCACCGGCTCGCCCAGCTTGTAGACACGTCCTGTCCGCTCGCCCACCATTTCATAGGTGCTCTCGTTGTAATGAAAATAGTCGCCCGGCATTTTGGATACGTGAATCATGCCCTCCACGGTATTGGGCAGTTCCACATACATGCCCCATGCGGTGATTCCCGAAATCACGCCATCAAACTCCTGCCCGATTCGCTCCTGCATATACTCCGCTTTCTTGAGCTTGTCAGTCTCCCGCTCCGCCTCCTGTGCACGACGTTCCGTATCGGAGGACTGCTTTGCCACACCGTCCAGTATCTCCCTGTAATGCGCCATCCGCTCTGCCGTCAGCCTTCCTCTGAGCTGTTCCTTGATAATGCGATGTATCTGCAAATCCGGATAGCGGCGGATGGGCGAAGTGAAGTGACAGTAAAACCGGCTTGCAAGGCCAAAATGCCCCGTGCTTTCCGTGCTGTAATGCGCCTGCTTCATGCTGCGCAGCGTCAGTCTGCTCACCAGTGCCTCTTCCGGCGTACCGGCAATCTTGTGCAGAAGCTTCTGGATTTCACCCGGGTGAACTTCCTCATCGGAAACCTTTTTCCCTTTTCTTCCTACCGCTTTCATATAATAACCCAGATTGTTGATAAAAACATTCAGCTTTTGGATTTTCTCCGCATCCGGCTTATCGTGCACGCGGTAGACAAAGGGCGCCTCCAGCCAATAAAAATGCTGCGCCACGGTTTCATTTGCCGCAAGCATAAAATCCTCGATAATCATATGCGCCGTGGTTCTTTCATAGGGCTTTATTTCCGTCGGATGTCCCTGTGCGTCCAAAATAATTTTACTCTCCGGAAAATCAAAATCAATCGCGCCTCTTTTCATCCTTCTGGCGCGCAGCAGACCGGAAAGCTCCGCCATCAGTTCGAATATGGTCACCACACGGGCGCCGGCATAAGCCGCCGACTCGTCTTTATCCTCCAATATCTTCTGTACCTCGGTATAGGACATGCGCCTGCTGACCCTTATCACGGTCTCCGCCAATTCATAACTTACAATCTTACCGGTTTTATCTATCTGCATAAGACAGCTTAACGCAAGCCTGTCCTCCCCTGCATTCAGGGAGCATATACCGTTGGAAAGCGTGTGGGGCAGCATGGGAATCACCCTGTCCGTCAGATACACACTGGTTCCCCGCTCCTTTGCCTCCCTGTCAAGCGCCGAATTTTCCTGCACATAGTTGCTCACATCTGCAATATGCACCCCCAGGCGATACTGCTCCAAAGCCTCGTCGTAGGCAATGCTCACCGCATCGTCCAAATCCTTGGCGTCCTCCCCGTCTATGGTTACACAGAGCATTTCCCGCAAATCCTTCCTGCCCGCCATATCCGCCTCGCTGACCGGTTTTGCCACGCGCTCCGCCTGTTGCAGCAGCTTCTCGGAAAATTCACAGGGGAGCTCATAGCCCTTGACGATGGACATAATATCGACGCCCGGGTCATTGGCATGACCGAGAATCTCTACCACCTTGCCCTCGGGGCTTTTGTTTCCCTTTCCGTATTCCGTGATTTCCACCACTACCTTATGCCCTGTGACAGCGCCCTTGGAACGCTCGTCCGGCACAAATATATCGTCCGCCAGCTTTGCGTTGTCCGGTCTGACAAATCCAAACTTTGACACCTTCTCATAGGTGCCCACGATCCGGTTCATGCCATGCTCTACAATGCGGACTATCCGCGCTTCCCTGCGTCTGCCGCCGCTCTCCGAAAGCAATTCCACTTCGACCGTGTCCTTGTGAAAGGCGCCATTCACCATCTCTTTGGGAATGAACAAATCCTCTTCCCAGCCCTCTATCTCCACAAAGCCAAAGCCTTTGGCATTGCTGATAAAAGTACCGGTAAGCGGCGCTTTTTTTCTGCCGTTTCCCTTGACATACTTTCCCCTTGCCGTTCTGTCCAGCCTGCCCTCCGAAACCAATTCTTCCAAAAGCCTTTTCAGTTCAGGTCTGTCGCTCTCCTGCACCTGCAGGAGCATGGCAAGCTCCTTCTCCTTCATCGGGACGTACATCTCGTCCTCCATCAGGCTGCATATTACCTTTTTTCGTTTCTCATCTGCTTTCTTTATCATTCTTATACCCATCTATGCACTGTAATCAATCTTCCCGTGATACTGCGTTAAAAAAAGCACTCTTTTTTAGAAAGAGTGCTTTATCTTAAACTCATTAAAATACGTTAAGATTTAGTATGACCGCAAGCAGGATAAAGGATACTGCCAATATCTTGGTAAGCTTCACCAGCTGTCCCTCCATGGAACGTCCCTTATTCTTGCCCCAGTAGGTCTCAGCCGCACCACTAATGGCTCCGAGTCCTGCTGACTTTCCTTCCTGCATCAATACCAGCACTACAAGCGCTATACATACAATAATAAAAAGTATCGTTAAAATAATCTTAAGTGCTCCCATAACTTTCCTTTCCGGCTACAGCACAATCCATCGCAACATTTTGCCGCGTCAATTTTCATATATTAGATATTACACTAAACCACACAAGGCATATTGTAGCATAACATTGAAATATTTTCAACCTGTTTTTATCGGTTTTTCCACGTTTTTACGGAAAACAGCACCAACAGGGGCAGCAACTCCAGTCTTCCTGCAAGCATGTCAAACATCAAAACACATTTGGAGAAAGGTGAAAACGCCGCAAAGCTTCCTGCCGGCCCCACCATGTCAAATCCCGGTCCAATGTTGTTAAACATCGCCATAACCGCAGAAGCATTGGTCTCAAAGCTGAAATTGTCAACGCTGATAAGCAGCACGGACAGAAAATATATCACGATATAAATCGCCAGATACACCCTGATGGAATGTACTACATTTTCAGAAACCACTCTGCCATCCATATGCATTTTTTTCACGCTTCTCGGGTGCACCGCAGCCAATATCTCATTTTTAATGCTCTTTATCAGCACCACGAGACGCGATACCTTCAGACCGCCGCCCGTACTGCCGGCACAGGCGCCGACTATCATCAAAAGGAACAGCATTGTTTTGGAAAAAGAAGGCCACAAGTTGAAATCACTGGTAGTAAAGCCTGTGGTAGTCATCACCGACACTACCTGAAATCCCGCTTGGAAAAGAGATTCTCCCATACTTGCAAAGTTGTCCTTGATGTTAATTCCAATCAGCAGAGTCGATACGGCAGCAATCCCCAGATAGGCGCGCAGTTCCTCGCTGCGCAGCGCTTCCTTCGGCTTTTTAATTAAAAACAGATAGTAAATATTGAAGCTGACGCCGCAAAGCAGCATAAATATCAGAATGACAGCCTGCGCCGCTCTGCTGTAGGATGCCGCGCTGCTGTTGAGCAGACCGAAGCCTCCCGTTCCTACAGTGGAAAAAGTCAGCGTGGCCGAATCATAGAGCGGCAGCCCTGTTATCATCAGCAGTATGATTTCAATCACAGTGATCGCAATGTATATCTGATACAATATCCTAGCGGTATTCTTTACCTTGGGCACCAGTTTTCCCACGGTGGGACCGGGACTTTCCGCACGCATCAGATGCATATTGTAGCTTCCGGACAAAGGAAGCACGGCTAAAATCAGCACCAGCACGCCCATACCGCCTATCCAGTGGGTAAACAGCCTCCAGAACTGTGTACATTGCGCAAGGTTTTCCACATTGGTGAGAATCGTACCACCCGTCGTCGTCAGACCGGAAACCGTCTCAAAAACGGCATCCACATAAAACGGTATCTCACCTGTGAGCACAAACGGCACTGCGCCTACAAAGCTTAAGAGCAGCCACGCCAAAGAAACCGTGACAAAGCCCTCCCGCGCATAAAACACCTTGCTCTTTGGCTTAACAAGCTTTCCGGCAAAGCCTGCAAGCAGGCTTACTACCGCCACACACAAATATGCAAAACGCTGCGGCTCCTGACAAATAAGACCCACAAAATACGGAAGCAGCATAAACAAACCCGCAAACTCCAACACCCTGCACAAAATATAACGAATAATTGAATGATTCATAGCTTTTGTTCTACTCCAAAATGTCCCTGATATCATGGAAACCGGTTCTTGTCGTTACAATAACCACCGTATCTCCCACACAAATAACACTCTGTCCACCCGGGGTTGAAATACTGCCCTTGTGGTTGATACTGCATACCAGTATGTTTTTCTTTAGCTTCAACTCCTGCAGAGGAATCCCGACTAAGGGACAGTCCTCCCTGATAATAAACTCCAGCGCCTCAACGCGGTTGTCATTCAGCTTATACAAGGATTCTATATTGCTGCCCATGGAATTTTGCATGGCGCGCACAAACTTAATGATATTTTCCGCCGTAATATTTTTGGGATACACAATACTGCCGAGATTTAGATTTTCGATAATCTCGTCATAGGCAATCCTATGCACCCTTGTGATAATCTTTGCCTTGGAAATGCTTTTTGCATACAGGGAAAGCATAATATTCTCTTCATCAAAATCCATCATGGAAACGACGGATTCCGCCTTTGCAAGCCCTTCTTCCAAAAGCAGCTCCCGCTCCGTTCCGTCCCCGCAGATAATCATGGCGTCCGGCACCAGCTCACAGAGCTCCTCGCACCGCGCGCGGGACTTGTCCACTATTTTTACTTTTACACCCATGTCCAGCAAAATAGTAGCAAGATAATAAGAAGTACCGCCTCCGCCTATCAGCATGGCATCCTTTGCACGCATGGTCGGAACACCAAGTTTTTTGAAAAATGCCGCAATTTTTGACGATGTCCCAACAATCGTAATGTTATCGCCTGCCTTCAGGGCAAAATTACCATCGGGAATATGTACTTCCTCCCCACGTTCTGCCACACAGATAAGCACAGCGCTTTTAAAGCGGCTGCCCACATCCTTAAGCTGCATATCGCACAAAACCGAGTTGTCCGGTATTTTGTACTTTACCAGTTCTACCCTTCCCTTCGTGAAGGTGTCAATTTCCAATGCAGAGGGAAACTTCAACAGCCTTGCCATTTCCATCGCAACGGCATGCTGCGGATTGATGACCAGAGATAACCCCAGTTCTTCCTTGATGAATGCAATCTCTTTATAGTAAACGGGATTGCTCACTCTGGCAATGGTGTGACAGCCGCCCGCCTTTCTCGCAATCAGACAGCAGAGCAGATTCAACTCATCCTTCCCTGTCACGGCGATTAACAAATCCGCCTCTCCCACGCCGGCCTCAAGCTGCACACTGTACACGGCTCCATTTCCCGCAATCCCCATAACGTCATAGGTATTGGCAATGCTCTGTACAAGCTCTTCCTTTTCGTCTACGACCGTAATATTATGCCCTTCCCGGCTAAGCTGTTCCACAAGCGCTGTTCCCACGTTCCCACAGCCTACAATCACGATTTTCATGACTGCCTCCCTGTTATCTCTTTTTTAATCTGCCTTCTGGCATGCATTATATGCAAGCTATATTCCATTATACTTGTATTGGTTTTAATAATCAAGTTAAGATATGCTAAAGAAATGTTTATCGGACAAGAAGGTCTTTCCAGTTTCTTCTGTTAGCGCCAACTCTTAGCACAATAACGACTCGCATAATTTCGACAACTTCATAGAAAATATAATAATTGTTATGGGACATACAGCGAATATTTTGATTTGGTAAAATATTATTTTGAACAAGGGGAAATTTATAAGGAAAAATTTTTAATTGCGAAATAGAATTTCTTAGACCTTTTATAAATTTTTTTGAAATGTCAGGTTCTAATAATGTGAAAGTGATATAGTCGCCAATGTCCATGATATCGTCCTTAGCCCGCTTGGCAAGAACTACACGGTAATCATCCATTGGCACTATACCTTTCTTCCAGTTCATCAAATGTAGTGTCAAAATCTAAAAGCTTGTTCTGATACACATCCTGCAAGCCTTCATTGACAAAAGCATGAATTTCCATTCTTGCGATTTCTTCTTGGGAATAACTCATAATTGCTTCCACGAAAGACCTCCTTATGTTTTAATGTGATTATTTTATCACAATTTCCACACCTCTGCAATAAGACAAATTACTTAAATTTTCTTATCAAAATTTGTCTAAAATTTTATTCCCTTTTCAGAATTGTGTACCTGTTAAAAACGAACCTATAAATATACATTTTAAGTGTTTATAAAAGCGTTTTTGAAATGGGAACACTTTTCCGAAAAGGGAAAATTAAATTGGTATTTCTGTCTGGCAGCATGCATCACCCAGGCAGAAGCTCCCAATCTCCAGCACTTTCCGCTGGGCCTCCAGAATCTCCTGCTCAGTCCCGTTCCAATGTTCCATATCCTCATGGATAAGGTACAGGATCCTGTCCGCCAGGTTCGAAAAAAAGCGCACCACCACCTTGCCGGATGCCCCTACCAGCGCGGCTGTCAGGGTGGTCTCGTCCATATTCCGCAACATTGTCTGTATCTCAAAATCTCCCAGGTCCGCTGCTGCCTCTATCAGGCTGGTGGCTTCCGAGTATATTTTCTTATCTTTTTGCCCGTCGATAATCTCCTGTCTGGTGCATTTCAAAATCTGTGCCGGATGTCCTTTTTTCTGCCAATACTCCATTCCAATGTACGAAGCAATCAATTCCTCCAGAACTACCGGATTTGCTCCCGCAAAAATCATTTTCAGCGCTGCCGCTATCATATGTCCTTCTCTTTGCTCCGTCTCGGGAAGCGTCCCCACATAATTTTCCAAAAAGCCAAAAGCCTGATCCATATCCACCTGTTTCATGAAAAGATACATGATATACGGAACCGAAAATACCAGAAAAGCACTCTTCCCTTTCAGCCCTTGAACCGCAGCTTCCAAAGCACGCAAGCCTTTCTGTCTGCTGATTTCGCAACATTTGAGCAAATCCTCCCCTATCTCAGCAAGACGGAGCTTTTCCGCGTCATATACTCCGACGGCTTCTATCTGTGCGAACGTTCTTCCCACCAGTTCATCGATGCTGCAACCGAAAAAATCGGCCAGTGCCCACAGTAGCTCGATGCTGGGAGTGGCCAAATCCCTCTCCCATTTGGAGATCGCCGCGGGACTGATGTTCAGCACTTGAGCCAACTGCTCCTGAGTCATCCCTTTCGCCACGCGCAGGGAATATATCCTCTTCCCTAATGCAACTTGTTGATACTTTATCGAATCCATAAGAACCCCTTTCCGACGCGGCAAGTACCTTGCTCCTGAGCGCCTCTGCATGTGTATTTCATGTATATAGTTTATCCTATGCCGTCTCCAGCGTCAAAGGATAAACATTCCTTTTTATCAACCAGTGGTTTCGGGTGTTCCTGCCAATCGCTTTCCGGTTTCGCCCGGAGACTATTAGAGATGACAAAACCGGGAACCTGTTCTTAGATTCCCGGCATGCTTTTTCCTATATTGTTCGGTCTATTTTAAGTTTTTCACTTCATCAAGAGAAAGCCCAGAAATATTCGCAATTTCTTCTAATGCATATCTTTCGGGTTTTCTTTCAGATACCGTGTTCAGTCTGCCATAAGTCGCTCCTTTATCCTGTCTTCGGACTTCCAGATCGTACCTTTTTCCAGTCGAATCCGTTCCATATGCGTCTAAACAGATAGAGCGTGCAGCAAGTCGTCATCTGCCGGAAATCTTAATCCTCCAGAGAAAAGGTCACTGTCACATCCCCGCTGCCCAAGGCTTCTTTCCAGCCGGTCAGGTCTTCAATTCGCCCAAGTCTCGTATAACTCCATGAATTGGAGCCGTAAAATATAACAATCTGATTCCCCTGATACAGAACGATGTCTCCGGCTTCTGTCGTAGTCTGGCTGTTGTTGGCAGGAAGGCTTTCTCCCAATGGACCCACTTTTTCGAAACCGGCATAATCGCTCATTTGGATAACCACCGGCTCCTCTTCCATCATCTCCACTAACGCATCTACCGCAGCGTTGTTTTCCAAAATAGCTGTAAATGTGCTGTCGCCAACCTGTACTTTCATTTTCATTTCCTGATTCTCCTCCTCTTCGCTTTCCTCTTCATGGTTCCGGGATTGAATTGTTCCATTTTCTCCATCCGGTTCCGCCTCAAAGTGAGTTGATTCGGGTTCGTTCTGCCTGTCAGGGCTTTGCACGCTCTGACTGTCTCCACAAGATGTCATGGTAAAGAAACTCACAAAAAGCAGTATTATACCGATAAGTCTTTTCATATTCTGTCTCCTCGTCTAATTGGCCCCGCTGCTTATCATAATTTCCATGTGTTTCTATCCCCGTGCAGGGCTCTTTCCCTGTCCGAGGCATTGGGCTCCACCACTCTGCCATTCTTGTCATAGCTGGTCAAAAGTGTGGAGTTTTTTGCAACCGTTCTTTTCCCGTTTTCTGTCAGAAGCTTGATGACCTGATCCATATCTCCGTCACGCAGAGACTGCTGAATCTCACGGTTCCAGCGTTCCTCATCCGCGGCTAGGCCAGATACCTCATCCGAAACGTCAATGATTTCCACGGGCTCCTGCGAGACGTCCTCCTGCGGCTGTTCATTCCATATCTTATAGAAGAACTCCCGGACTGCCGTTATGGCCGCCATAACATAAGTCCGTATCGTTTCAAGCAAAGGCACCTGTTTGGATTCACTCTCACCCTGAGCCTTTGCTGTCTCCATTTGCTTCTGCCGGTCTGCTCCTGCATCCCGTCCTCTGCCGGAAAGCTCCAGCATGACGCCGCCACGCTCCGCCCGCTGCTTTTCCTGATCGAATACCTCTTTATTATCCTTTGCTTCCGTCGGCGATTCATTATTTTGATAGCCCAGACCAAATTTTTCACCTGTATCCGGGAGGTCTATTTTCTTCTGATTTGTGTAAACATAATAGTTGTTTCCATCGACTTTATTAACCATAATTCCATTGTTCCTAAGCAGTTATATGCTTTACTTTATTGTGCGGCGGACTCGCTCATCTTCAACTGGGCATTTACCAAACCATAATAGATGCCCTTCTGCTCCAAAAGCTCATTATGTGTACCGATCTCCGCTATGCTATGTTTGTCGATGACCACCAGACGGTCCGCATTGCGCAGCGTAGACAGTCTGTGCGCAATGGCAAAGGTCGTCCTGCCCTTCACAAGGCGGTCCAGCGCCTGCTGGATCAGGAATTCGCTCTCCGTATCCAGCGCAGATGTGGCCTCATCCAGTATCAGGATTCTGGGATTGTTCAAAATTGCCCTGGCGATGGCGATCCTCTGCCTCTCGCCGCCGGACAGGTTGTAACCGTGCTCACCCACATAGGTATTGTAACCATCCGGCGTCTTACAGATAAAGTCATGTGCATTAGCCGCCCTGGCCGCCCGTATCACTTCCTCCAGCGTCGCATCCTGCTTCGCAAATCGAATATTGGCCAGAATGCTTCCTGAAAACAGGAATGTTTCCTGCAGCACCACACCCACCTGGGAATGCAGACTCTCCATCTCAATATCCCTCAGATCACAGCCGTCCAGCGTGATCCGTCCCTGATCCACATCATAGAGACGCATGATCAAATTAATCAGCGTAGATTTGCCGGTTCCCGACGCTCCCACCAAACCGATCATCTCGCCCGGCTCCACGGAAAAACTGATATTTTCCAGCACGGGCTCATAGGTCTGATAGCCAAAGGATACCTCTTCAAAGCGAAATGCCCCGTTGATGGGAAACGACTTACAGTCCTCCTTATCAGCCAACATCGGCTCCTCATCCAGCACATCATAAATTCTGTTCAGACTGGTTATCATCTGCATGATTGCGCGGGGCAGATGGGTCATCCAGCCTAATGGACCGAACAGATAACCGCTGTAGGTCACAAACTGTACCAGCTGACCCACCGTCAGCTCCCCATTCAGCACATGAATACCGCCAAAATATATGGCAATGTAGGTGCCAACACCCATCAGAAAGGTCAGAATCGGGAAGAAAACAGCCCAGAAAGTTTCGTTTTTCCTCTGTATGGCCGCAAATTCCATGGTCTTCTCCGTAAACCTCGCGCTCTCCCGCTCCTCCTGCCCAAAGGATTTCACGATACGCATGCCGGAAATGATATCCTGCAGATTGCTGTGCATATCATCGAATTTCATCCATTGCCTGTGGAAAATAGTATGAATATGATGCCAGAATATCTTGGTGATCACAAACACTATCACAATAAACACCAGGGACAAAAGCGTCATCTTCCAGTTGATGATGAACATCATCGCAAGGGAGACAATCATCGTGAGCAGCGTGGAAAACATGTCTCCGAAGACCTCCTCCATAAACTCACGGATATGCCTGGTATCCTTGGACACCCGGTTCATCAGTTCCCCCGGTCTCCTGTTATTGATAAAGGACAGGGATAAAATCTGTATCTTATAATAAAGCTTTCTCCGCAGGCTCATACTGATGGAAGCTCCAAGTTTCACACAGTTCCAGTACCGGAAGATACTCAGTCCCACGTTCGACACTACCAAAACAAAAGAAATACCGATAAAACGCCACAGATCCGTCATCGTTCCCTGACCGCTGGTCAGCGACCGGTCGATAAACCTTCGCTGCACCATGGGAGAAAGCAGATTAATCACCGCCACAAACACCATCAGCAGCGAGATCAGCAACAGCTTTCCCACAAATTCCCCGCAGAGCGCCATGAGTTTTTTCAGGACATCGGCCTTTCCGTCGCAATAGGGACATTTACTGGTTCCCGGCAGGGCGCGGCCGCATTTCTCGCAGTACTTTTCGTATTCCTGGCTCTCCACCCTGTCCTCTTCCGTCAGCTCTCTTCCCGCTGCCCGCGCATTGATAATCGTCTGGGCTCCCCTGACGGCATAGGCCGCCCTGATAATATGCCGCATGGAAAACCGCGCCGCACAGGACTGACTGCCATCCTTATGGAACACAGTTACAATACCGCTGTAAACCTGATGCTCACACTTGATCTTATCACATTCTTTCAGCTCGTATTCCGCTGCTTTGTGTTCTCCCTTCAGCACCACGAAGCGTTCTTCCGTCACCACAAGCCACGTGGCTTTTGTGTATGCACTCTCCGCCATCTTCTTTCCGTTGTCAAATTCCAGATCCACGGGCACACAGTACCAGATGGATTCCCCGTCCCGCAGCGCCAGCGCTCTCTGACGTGGCTCATCCAACGTATATAATAATTTCATAATATTTGCCAAGCCTTTCTCATAGCCTGTTTCCTCTCATCCACAGGCATAAAATTATATAAACAGATCCAGTTTCTTCCGCTCCATGACCGTCAGGCCATACAGATCCGGAATCTCGTAGCGGTTGCCGTCGATATCTGTTATCTGGTATCTCGCCCCTCCCAGATTCACCACGGCATCTCCGCCCATATGCGTCGTAAAACGGCAGGAGCCATAATCCGTCATCACATGCCAGTAGGCATACCCGTACTCATCCTTCACCTCCATGACTTTGCGTATGACCGGCATGAAATAACGGAGCCTTACCTGCTCTCTGATCATCTCCTGCTCATCCTTTCCCAAATCATTGATGGACTGGATGATGCCGATCTCTTTCGCCTTCTCGTCCGCCTCACGGATAGAGATGAACTCATCCGGGTTTGTCAGGGGAAACGTCAAATATACCCCTACCCTCTCATACTCCTTATCTCCCGTCTTCAATGCCAGAAATCCGCCCCCTGTTCTGGTAAACACCGCATTTTCCGAAGTCAGGAACCGCATCTGCAGTACTTCCTCCGACTCCTTTTTCAGCGCCTCCTCGTCAAACTCCTGCAGATCCAGCAGATCCGGCATGTTATTTTCTCTATTTTCTTCCATTATTTCATCCCTTTCTCATTCTCTTTCTCTATTCCCAACAGCAAATCTTCTTACATCTCCACGCCGCGCATGGCCAGCGCCTTGGTCTGCAGCTCGCTCAGTTTGTAGAAGGTTCCCTTCTTTGCCATAAGTTCCGCATGGGTTCCTGACTCTGTCACACGCCCGTCGTCGATCACGATCAGATGCGTGGCGTTACGCAGCGTTGACAGCCTGTGGGCAATGGAAAGTACTGTCCTTCCCTTTTCCAGTTGCTCCAGAGATTTCTGGATCGCAAGCTCCGTCTCCGTGTCCACAGCCGAGGTGGCCTCGTCCAGAATCAGTATTTTCGGATCCGCCAGAATCGCTCTGGCTATGGAAATACGCTGCTTCTCGCCGCCGGACAGCGCACGGTTAGCCGGTCCCAGGATCGTGTCGTAGCCCTGGGGCATCTTACAGATAAAGTCATGGGCGCTGGCCTGCACTGCCGCCCTGATGATCTCCTCCCTGCTGGCGTCCGGTCTGGCATAGGCAATATTTTCCGCCACGGTTCCCACAAAAATATAAGTCTCCTGGGACACCATAGCCACATTTTTACGCAGCTCTTTAAAACCATAACGCTTTACGTTGATGCCGTCTACCAGCACCTCTCCTTCTCCCGCGTCATACAGACGTGAAATCAGATTTACCAGCGTAGATTTGCCGGCGCCGGAACGTCCCACAATTCCAAGCACCTCTCCGGCTTCTACATGAAAGCTCACATCCTTCAGGATAGGCTTGTTGGGTTCATATCCGAAGGTTACATTTTTCAGTTCAATCTCTCCCCGCAGGGTTTCAGGGCGTACCGGTTCAGGCGCCTCCTTCACCTCCGGCACCGCGTCGATGATTTCAAACATACGCTGCGCGGAGTTCATCGCATTGGTGTACCACCGGAATATTCTGGACATGAACTCCAACGGTCCCTTAAGCTGTCCCACATACCCGGAAAAGGTGATCAAAAGCCCCAGTTCCATATTAGAACCGCTGATAATCAATGCGGAGCCCACCGCCCAAACCAGGAAGGACAAAAAGTCTTCCACAAGATAATACAGGGCGGAAAATTGACAGTCGAACCTGGCCAGATCCAGTTCCGCTTCCCTGACACGCCCGTTGTTTTTCTTAAAGCGGTCTATTTCCTGCTCCTCCTGCCCAAAAGCCTTCACCACCCGCGCACCGGTAAAGTTTTCGTTCATCTGGCTGTTTAAACGGCGGTTGGCGCGATGTCTTTTTCCGTAATAGTGCCACAGTCGCGGCATCAAATGATAACTGATATAAAACAGCACCGGCATCAAAACGATGGAGGCAACTGCCAGAAGCGGACTCAATATAAGCATGATCACGCAAGTGGCAATGATCGTTCCCACATTAATAAAGAAATACGGAATGCCGTCTATAAAAAAGCTGGATATTTCATCCGCGTCGTCGGACACACGCGTCATCAATCCGCCCGTCTGTCTTTTGGTAAAGAAACTGATGGACAGTCTGCCCATAGAGTCAAACACCTGGCTCTTCAGCTTTGCCATCACCTCAGTGGCGATCTGCGCCGTACATACCCCCTGTATAATGCCCAGTGTCTGAATCAACACCTTTGTCAGGATCATGACGATCACAAGAATGGTCAGCGCTACAAAGAATCTCCCCGCAGGCAGGTTCAGAATCGCGAGAAAGCTCTCATCCTGCGCCAGCACCTTATCATATAGAATCGTTCCGCTCAGATACGGCCATGCCAGGTTCAGCCCTGCAGTCATCAGATAGCAGAAGATCATGACAGCCAGCTTTCCCTTATAGGGCTTAAAATAGCCCATCACACGCAGCAGAATGGATTTTTTATCCATACATTTGGGGCAGACCTTTCTCTCCTGATCCGGATAGATCATGCCGCATTTGGGGCAGCACTCCTTCCCTTTCTTTACATCCAGGTCCTCCGAAGTGATCTCCTCGCCTTTCTTTGTTTTCTCCAACAGACGGCTCATGCGCATAAAGGCTTCCATCTTGGTGTTGGAAAACTGGCACAGATACAGCTCCGTCCCCTTGATTTTCCCCATCAGCACTCCTGTGCTGACCTGGCGGATCACCTCCAGCTTTTCCACATCCTCCAGCTCGTAAAAGACTGCCGCGGGCTCCTCCGTCTTCTTCTCCATGGTCCAGCTGCCATATCCTCCCATGCGGTACTCGCATTTTTCTCTGTAAGGATACCTGGCAATCACAAGCTTTTTATTTGTGATAGCTATGATGGAATCAGCAAATCGAAATTCCTCATCCAGATCGGCTGCCGCCGCAAATACAATGTCTTTTTTGTCAATACCATACTTTTCAATTACTTTTATAAAACTATCTGGTAAATTCATAACTTCCTCTCATTCTTCTGACTCTGCTCATTCGCGCGAAAAAAGCATGTCATACAAAATGTATGCCATGCCGCTCATTGACCTGCTATGCTTCTGCTGCCGACTTTGGCAGCAGACCTGTGAAAGGCTTATGTATCTATGCACCGGGAGACAATACATTTTCTTCTGTTATTCATTTGCTTATCATTATTTCTAAACTTCGTCATTTTATTGCCTCCTTTCTTTTTATGCATTGCCGCCTGCGGCAATTTGTTTTCGGGTTACACAGACTACTATAAACACATTTTCGGTATCTGTCAACTTGTTTTTTTAAAAGGAGGGCGCAGCCAAAAGCTGCATACCCTCCTTTTACACATCAAAGTTGATACTACCGCCCTATCCAAGAATTGTTCCGGGGAACATCACATTCATGGCAACAAGACACAACACGCCCAATGCGGTGAACACTGCGCCGACAAGCAAAAAACACAGGGACAAACCATGCCGTTCTTTCTCTTTTCTGCGCCGGTCTTCGCAATAATCCCGATAACTCTTAAGTTTTCCGGAGCGCTCCTCCTTGTTTAGCCAGAACTGCGGCAGCAGCCAGCAGCTCATATACCTTGCGCTGTATGACACGGCGTCAAATCCGCCCTGACGTTTGACAAAGGCCAACCCCGCCAGTCCCATAAAGAGCACCCCCGGCACGGTAAAGGCATTGGACAGATACCCAAGTATAACACCCATGTCGCGCATCTTAAATACACCTGCCGCAGCCGCATACACTGCCGATATTGCAGCGGCGCACAGAAATGTTATTACATAAGTCCTGCGCCCTGTACCGGAACCGTCTGTCCCGGCATCCCTTTCTCTGCGCTTATTCTCCTCCATCTGCCAGTATCTTCCGATATTTCTCGAATTCCGCGTCGTTGCAGCGGACGAAGTGGTTGGGTGCGACCTCTCTCATCGACGGCTGATCCACAGAATAATCGTGCTCTGCCAAAGGATTGTAAATCAAACGCTGGCGCATCCTCTCGCTCTTGGGATCCGGAAGAGGGATGGCGGAGAGCAGGGACTTCGTATAGGGATGAAGCGGGTGGGCAAACAACTCATCGCTTGACGCCAGCTCCACAAAATTTCCAAAATACATGACTGCTATTCTGTCCGAAAAATATTTGACAACAGAAAGGTCATGGGCGATGAACAGTATGGTCAGCCCCAGCCTGTTACGCAAGTCGTTCAGCAGGTTAATTACCTGCGCCTGGATGGACACGTCCAGTGCGGATATCGGCTCGTCGGCGATGATCATCTCGGGATTGAGAACGATTGCCCGGGCAATACCGATCCTCTGACGCTGACCGCCGGAGAACTCGTGGGGATAACGTCCTGCATGTTCAGGCACAAGTCCCACCATATCCAGTACCTTGTAGACTTGCTCATCAATATACTTTTTATCACGAATACCGCGGATGACAAGACCTTCCGACACAATCTCCCGCACCGTCATACGTGGGTCAAGGGAGGCTATCGGATCCTGAAAGATCATCTGCATCTTGTTCATCACACGATCCTTCTTTGCCAGTCTTATGTCTTCTTTATATTTTTTTGCCAGAGAAGCGGTGTCCGCGCCTTTTTTGGAAACCGCAGCCTCGTATTCACTCTTAAGCCTTTCGACCTCGCGCCGGGCATAGATTTTGTTGCAGTTTTTCTGGTCGTTTTTTGCAGACTTTATTTCGGCTTTCTGAGCCTTGATAATGGCGTCATACTCCGCCTTAAGCTCAGCCACCCGGGCAGGATCTGCCTTGTCGCCCAACTCTGCGATTCTTCGGCTGCAATCCTTTTTTGCTTCCTCAATGGCTTCCTTGTAGGTATTGACGCCTGCGCAAATACGCTGTCCCTTAAAATAGACGGACCCTCCCGTGATATTGTAGAGACGGATGATACTGCGCCCGGTGGTAGTTTTTCCGCATCCGGACTCACCGACAAGACCAAAGACCTCGCCGCGGTAAATATCAAAATTGATATCATCCACTGCCTTCAGCGTCTGATGGCCCATCTTGAAATACTGTTGAAGATGTTGGACGGAAAGGAGAACCTCTCTGTCATTATTGTTCTCCGTCATTCTTTCCTACCTCCCTTCTCTTCATTCTTTCGATTCTTTCGGTAACTATCTTCGGAGGATTGACCTTCGGCGCCTTGGGATGCAGCAGCCAGGTGGACGCATAATGGGAGTCGCTTACCTTGAACATAGGAGGAGCCTCCTCAAAGTCTATCTCCAGAGCATACCTGTTTCTAGCTGCAAAAGCGTCTCCCTTGGGCGGATAAATCATGTTCGGCGGCGTACCGGGAATGGCTTCCAGCTTTTCCTTTGTATCAAGGTCCGGCATGGAAGAAAGCAGCGCCCATGTATACGGATGGCGCGGATCGTAAAACACATCATCCGCCGTACCATACTCTACAATCTTGCCTGCATACATAACCGCAATCCTGTCCGCCATGTTTGCAACAACGCCCAGATCGTGGGTGATGAAGATAACCGACAGTTTTCGCTTTTCCTTTATCTTGTTGATAAGTTCCAATATCTGGGACTGAATCGTCACGTCCAGCGCCGTGGTAGGCTCGTCGCATATGAGAATATCCGGATCCGCAGCCAGGGCTATCGCGATAACGATTCTCTGACGCATACCGCCGGAAAACTCGAAGGGATACTGCCGGTACCGGATGGCCGGCTCGGGTATGCCCACCTCCTCGAGCAGCTTAATCGCACGGATCTTGGCAAGCCTCTTGGTCATCTTGAATACCACCGCCGAAGCCCGTTCCTTGAGCCAGTCAACCTGTTCATTGGCGATGGCCAGATTGTCGCGGCTGCCCACACGATCAATGGATGCCTTGAACTCATCCCGCAGATTTTCCAGAATATGACAGATGTTATCCTTCGCATCGTCAAGATCCACAATAGCCGCAGGCACAACCTTCCAGTCGGGCGTCTTTCCGCGCTCGATCAGAGCCTTGTGCTTGGCGTTCTGCCGATCGAACCTTGCCTGCTCCTTGGGATTTTTCCGTTCACCGTTAAAGTAGATATCCAAGGCGTAACGAAAGCTTGTATCAAATGTATATGCCGAGCTGTCCTTGCGCATCGCAATCTCATCTATGGATTTTGCAACCGCTGCACGGAGTTTTCCTTCAAGCTTCGCAGCCTCGGCACGATTCAGCGCGTCGCCGCGGAAATACCTGAGGGCCTCCTCAATCTCTTCCAGTGCCTCCCTGCGGCCCTGGATGGCGATCTCATAGCTCTTCGCAACGCCTTTTGCCGCCGTCTCTATGAACTCGTCCATAAAGTCCGTCGCAAGATAATCGTGAACCATCTTGTTGAGATCATGCACCGGCATGGAGGTCACATCCGCACCCGGATTTTTCATGACATAATAACCCAGACAGAAGAAATTCGGCGTCTCGCCTTGGAGAGTCTCCTCCAGCAGCTCCTTGACCTTGCGAAGATCTCTCTCAATGCTGCTATCGGCCGGTACGGCAACCTTCTTACCCTTCATGGCGGAAACCGCCTGCGTCAGGGATGTAATGAGGTTCGGAAGCTCCGAGTCCTTTTTTACGAGAAAGTCCGCATAAACGCCCTTGGAATCGTTCTCAATACTCTTGATACGTGCCTTGATGTCAATCTGCTGGTTCTTTTCAATGAGAAACAGCAGTTCATCGACGTCGGACAATATCTCCTCTATCTTCTCATGCGCGGTGTTATAAGCCGACTCCATTTTAGTAGAGGAAATACAGAAGTTGTCAAAGGTACGGCAGAGCCGGGCGTTCTTCTCCTTTGAGGCCTCTCCCAACGCCAGATCCATGTATTTATTCAGGCCGGCGAGTCTGCGGTTGAAATCGCGGCGGGCATTCTTCTGGCTGGCCTTGCCCTTTAAAAGCATGGCCTCGGTAAGCTGCTTGCCCACACGCATAATGGGGTTGAGACTGGACATGGGATCCTGAAAAATCATGGCAATCCTGTCGCCCCTGATCTTGTGGAACTCTTCCTCCTCTACCTTGAGGAGATCCTGGCCGTCATAGATAATCTCTCCGCTCTCAACGATAGCGTTGCCTGCAAGAATTCCGATAATAGCGCGGTTGGTAACCGACTTGCCGCTTCCCGACTCACCCACTAACGCCAGCGTCTCGCCTTTGTTCAGGTCAAAGCTTATGTCGCGGATGGCCTGTACTTTACCGCCCTGAGTGCGGAAGGAAATTTTGAGGTTTCTTACAATAAGTTTCTTTTCAAGGTTTTCCATCTTTAATCCTCCGAGCCGCGCAGAGACGGGTTAAATGCGTCGCGCAGACCATTGCCGAACAAGTTGAAGCTGATCTCCAAAAGACCTATGAAGATTGCCGGGAACAGCACTACGTGGGGCGATGTAGTCATAACGGCCTGACCTTGTGCCAGCATGGAGCCGATAGACGACGTAGTGCGGCTGCTAAGGTTGATAATCCCTAAATACGATAGGGACGTCTCGGAAAAAATAACACCCGGGATGACCAGCACACAGCCGGTGATAAGCGTTCCCAGACTATTCGGGAAGATATGCTTGAACATAATGCGGAAATCTTTGGCTCCCAACGTTCTGGCAGAGAGAACATATTCCTGATTCTTGAAACGGTAGAACTGCATACGAACACTGGAGGCCATACCGATCCACCCTGTCAGCACGAAGGCAAACAGCAGCGAACCCATCACTCCCACCTTCGAGGCTAAGTGCAACTTGAACAAAACCGTCACCACCATGAAGGGTACTCCGGAGAGAATATCGGAGATACGTTCCATAACCATATCCGTAGCCCCGCCGTAATAGCCCTCGATAGCGCCATAGAACGCTCCGATGGTCAGATTGATGGCTGAGACGAAGATGGCCAACAAAAAGCTTAAGCGTGCGCCGCTGGCCAGACGTGAGAAAATGTCAAACCCGCGGGAGTCCGTACCGAAGGCAAAGCATGGTTCAAAACCGTGCCTGTAAATGAAATAGTTATAGGGATCGACCCTGACCACATAATTGTAGCCGGTTTCGGCCTTGCCGGTACGTTTGGCGTAGCGCCAGCAGCCCGCTTCATCTCCCTGATTATAGGGATCGGCCTCAAGCCGCATTACGCTGTAATAATCATCGCTTCCGCTGGTCAGGTAATTGTACTGGAAAGCGCCATCCGCATCAAAGATGGGCTTACCTTTGGCATCGCTCTCGTACCAGACGTCAGGGAGCGAAGTTACGACATCCCCCGCTACCTGTGGGAGAATGACCTGAATGCCATGCTCGTCCTGCCAGTCCTGAAGCTCCTTATACTGAGCGGTTGTCAAGGTCTGCATCATGGTCTTAATGCCGTAATAAGTATCGATACGCAGCCTATAGACGGTGGACTGCCTGCCAAAGTCGTCTTTTATGGTAATCGTATCCAAAACCTCCTCCACCACGTTGTGACCGCTCTCCTGCTCCTTGGCAAGATACATATTGTACGTGGTCTCCGAAACCTCCACGATCTTCGAGCCATCCCAGAAACCGGTTCCCTCAAAGCAGGCCAGCTTGGGGCGCAGTTCTTTGTAATTGATGATGGAGGTGTCCGTCTCGTAGGAGTTCACATAGCTCTGTTTCACCATGAAGGGACCGACAATGGCATAAAGCACCAGTATGCCAATGATGATGCCCGCCGCGACAGAAGCCTTGTTCTTGGAGAAGCGGTTAAAGGCATCGTGTAAATATCCGATGGGCTTGGTGTCCAGCTTTTCATCACGAATATACTCGTCCGCATTGGCAAGCCGGAACTTTTCCTCGGGAATGTTCATGTAATCAAGCTCTTTTTTCATCATCTCGCCCCCATTCTGATCCTCGGGTCAATAATGCCGTAGCTTATGTCAATGACAATACCGGCAGCAAGCCCTATGAATGTATAGAAAACAGTCAACAGCATGAAGTAGTTGTAGTCCGGCGTAGGCTGTGCGTTGATTGCGCCAATGTAAAGCTGGCCGACGCCCGGTATGGTGAAGAGCTGCTCGATAATCAGAGAGCCGCTCATGATGGAGACGAACTCTCCAAGTATCATGGGAAATATAGGCACCATGGAATTTCGCATGGCATGGCGAACCGTGGCCTGAGCCCGGGTCAATCCCTTTGTACGGGCAAGCAGCATGAACTCGCTGGTCAGAACCTCAGTAAGCTCCGCACGGGTATATCTGGCGAAGCCCGCAACGGTTCCAAAGGACATGGCAAGGATGGCGGGATAGACTGACTTGATAAAGGTCCAGCTAAACGCCCCTTGAGAAGTGTCAGCAACAGCGGAAGCAATGCCAAGCTTGAAGTACAAAAGATACTGTATCAGAAAGGCATAAATAAAGGACGGCACCGAAACCACCACCATGACGGCGGTGGAAATCAGGTGATCCTGCCATTTATTCTTTTTCAATGCTGCATAAATACCAAGCAGCAGACCCACCGGTATGGAGAAAATGATCGTTATGAGGTTGAGTGTTATAGTATAGGGAAGCCTGTTGGTAAAAACCGTCCAGACCTCTGTACCCATCTTATAGGTCTCTCCCACACCGAAGTTACCCTGAAAAGCATACTTCAGGAACCGGTAAAACTGCTCCAGGATCGGCTTGTTATAGCCCAAAAGCTCACGGCGTCGCAGCACAATTTCCATGTCCTGCCCGTGTTGCGGAAGATCTGTCGATGGCAAAAGCTTCACCAGAAAAAAACACATCCCCACAATGATAAAGAGTGTCATCAGCATGAGCCCTATACGTTTGAGCACATATTTGAATAGATACATCCTTCCACCTCCGATGGATTCCTTTTTATGAAACTGACAGATAGGCAGAAAAGCTGCCGCTCGTCTGCCTATCGTCATTCCAAGCTTTAACGCTTTTTAGCGTCCTTTGTCTTATCTTATTTATAGTTGAGCGTTCCACCCTGGGAAGCGACATACTGAGTAAACTCGTCGTCATCCATCAGGAACTTGTTCCATTCAATGCCGCCGAAGAGCATCATGAGGTTATATTCGTAAGTCACATACTCCATTCTCATGCCGCGAAGAGATGCAGCAGCGTCGGAGCAGAGCGGGAACAGATTCGCCAGATTCATGATAGCCTCCTCGCCTGCAGCGGTGATAGCTACACGAATCTCTGCAGGATCGCTGGAGCCGGCGGAAATAGAAACGGTTTCTCCTGTGGGATTGCCGTCTGCGCCGATGACCTGAGCCGTAATGGCCTGCCCTTTCAGAGCCTCATAAATCCACGCATAGTAGCTGGCGCGAAGAACCTGACCATTGATCTCCACATCATAGGTGATGTTGGTCTTGTCGGTAAAAGTATCATACTGCAGGTTAGGATCAACGGTACAGCCGAAGAGTCCGTAAGGATCCATGGGATCTCCGCCCCATCCTACCAGGAACAGGACGTCAATGCTGCCATTGTTCTTCAGTTCCGCAGACCAGGTGCTTCCGAGAGGATCGCTGAGTTTGACGGAAAGATGATTCTCAAACTTCGTACCCTGAACCGCGTTGGTCCAAGCTGTCTGAAGGAACTCGCCTCCGTTTACATAAGCCTTAGCCTCAGAAGGAAGACCTACAATAATCTGTACCTCCCAATTGCCGCTGGCGATATCTTCTTCGGAAAGAAGTCCCTGCTCTACGGCCTGGTCGTAAGCGGCGTCAAAGAGAACCTTAGCGCCCTCGGGATCGTAACCGGTAATGGAATCAATAGCCTCGTCGCGATCAGCGTATTCCTTGCCGTCGCCCCAGTCATCAGCCAGACCCCAGAAGTTCAAGACAGCGTCCTTAGCTGCATCGTAGCTGCGATAAGTCTGCATAGTCTCGGGATCAGCCACACAAACCTTGGATATTACATAAGCGGCGGGCTTCATGCTAGGTACGGTAGCAAGAATGAACTCCTGACGGTCAAGAGCGTAAGAAAGCGCCTTACGGAAATCAGGCAGTGTCATAATCGTCTTGTTAACAGTGTTGGCGTTGTTAATCATGGGCTCGGCAACAGCCTGCGTACGCTCAAAGTTTTCCATACCGGGATTCATAACCAAAAGCCAGGTAGACTCAGAGTCGGTAAACACAGTATACTCAGAGCTTAAGTACTCGTTGATGTACTCAGGTGTAGAAAGTCCGAAGCTGTCGAGCTCGCCCTTTAAGAACATCTCATGAGCGGTAGCGGTGGAAGCTTCACCCTCTAAGAGCTGAATTCTTACGCCGTCAGCCATGTATGTATCTGCCAGATATTCGCCGTCCGCATAGCCGTGCCAGTCCAGGTTACGCTCGAACTTAACGTAGGAGCCTTCCACGAACTCAGTGAGCTTGTAAGGACCGAAGCCAACATAAGTGTCCAAAGAGGTTCCGTAGGTGTTGGTATAAATACCGGTGCTCTCGTCGATGCACTGTGTGTAAAGGTCCGGATGTACCAGGAAGAAGCTGGAAGCCAGAGCGGAACGAAGGTAATAATTGTCCTCCATGGGATCCCGGATGACAATCACGAGCTCATAATCGCTGGGAGCGAAAACGCCGACCTCAGAAAAGTCCATCTCAGGATAGAACATACCGAAGAAAGCTGCCTCTTCAAATTCAATATAAGCATAGTCGCCGGCTTCTTCAGCAGCATAGCTGTCAACATCATCGTAGCCATGAAGCATGGCGATGAGATCCTGAAAATCCTTTAAGAGATCTGCTGTAAGCTTTACCCTGCCATTCTCATCGGCTGCAGCCACCAGTTCGGCATACTGAGGAATAGACTCATCGAAGCCTAAATCAGCCCAGGAAGGACCGTACCAGTTACCGGAGGTGTTAACATCAAAAATGATATCCTTGCCCTCATGCTGGAGGTAACCCTCCTCGTCAGCAGTAAACAGGGCAGGGTCTACATACTCATCTTCGCCCATGCTGGCGGAGACAAACTCGCTGACGCCATAAGCGCCCTGCTTTAAGTAATTCTCAGCGTTATAAGGTTTGAAGGTGTCCATATAGAAATCGTCGGCACGGCCGTTCTGCGCTGCAGGATTTAACAGGAGCTTAATAGACTCCACAAAGGTGTTGGCCGTGATGGGATCTCCGTTATCGAACTTCAGGTTCTGCTTAAGGGGGATGCTCCATGCCTTGTTGACATCGCCCGCCTCAATCCCGTACTGACCTACATAGTCACTGGTAACATCAGTGGCGTAGTCGGAAGCCATGGAAGGAACAATAACAAAGGTGGAGTAATCCTCTGTGAACTCGTAAGTGTAAAGGGAGTCACTGGTGTAGTTGAGGATTGTAGTAGCCTCATTGTTCTCATAGGTCTGAACGTTCCAAGCAGCCGGAAGCACAGTAGTCCAGCTATGGTAAGTATAGGTCTTTCCATCATCCTCAAAGTGACCCAGCGGATGACCGGAGAACGGGTCATTTCCCAGACCCGTATCGGGCTCGGAAGGATCGACATTTCCGGTGTTCTCGCTGCTCGGCTCGGTTGAACCCGGATCTGTATTATCCGTGTTCCCGTCCTTCTTGCCACAGGATGCCATGGAAAGAACCATAACGGAAGCAAGCAGCAGACTGATAACTTTCTTTTTCATAATTTTTCTCCTCTCTGAAAATTAGCCGCATACTTTTGCACTTTATTGCTTTAAACTAACACGATTAAGAAAAAAGAACGGAATAAAGTATCTATTCGTCCCCTCTTGAATACATGTATACAATCAGGCCTATATGCAGCTGAGTAAATTAACATCATATAGTATAAATTACACTTTATAAAATGTCAAGATTTTTTGACAATTTGCCAGCAGCTTCTGCACTTCCAAACGGATCATCCCTGTCAGTAAGATGAAAAATATCTGTTCACAGACCAAAAACAGGCAGCGTAACGCGCATCCATAAAACCAAAAAAAGTCCCGCAGGCCGCTCCCGGAGCGGGTTGTGGGACTTTTTCACTATTTTCCCTCTGCAAACACATCCCTGTACTCACTGATGCCGCCGAGTTCCTCTTCTATCTTGAGAAGCCTGTTATATTTTGCCACACGGTCGGAACGGCAGGGAGCGCCCGTCTTAATCTGTCCGGCGTTGAGTGCTACCGCGATATCTGCGATAAAGGCGTCCTCCGTCTCCCCTGAGCGATGGGAAATCACTGCCTTGTAGCCGTTTGTCCGCGCCAGCTCCACCGCGGCAAACGCCTCCGTCAGCGTGCCAATCTGGTTGACCTTTACCAGTATGGCGTTTGCCACCTGCAGCTTGATACCCGCATCCAGCCTTTTTACATTGGTCACAAAAAGGTCGTCGCCCACAAGCTGGATTCTGTCCCCCAGCCTTTCCGTGAGCTGTTTAAAGCCCTCCCAGTCGTCCTCCGCCAGACCGTCCTCTATGGATACGATGGGGTATTTGGCACAGAGCTCCTCGTAGTAGGAAATCATCTCCGCCGTATCTCTGACAACCTCCTGGCCTTTAAGCCTGCTCTCTCCGGGGAAATGATACATGCCCGTCTTTTCGCTGTACAGTTCGCTGCTCGCCACATCGAGGGCTATGCGGATATCCTCGCCGGGCGCATAGCCTGCCGCTTCCACCGCCTGCACAATCAGGGAAAGCACCGCATCCGCGTCCGGCAGGTCCGGCGCAAATCCACCCTCGTCTCCCACGCCCGTGGACAGCCCCTTTTCCTGCAGTATTTTCTTTAAATTGTGATAGACCTCCGCACAGATTCGAAGCGCCTCCCTGAAGGAATCCGCCTTGACCGGCATAATCATAAATTCCTGAAAATCCACTGTGTTCGCCGCATGCTTTCCGCCGTTTAAAATATTCATCATGGGAATTGGCATCAGATGCGGGTGGATACCGCCCAGATAACGGTACAATGGCATCTGAAGCGCTGCCGCAGCCGCCCGCGCACACGCCAAAGACACGCCCAGTGTGGCGTTTGCACCGAGATTTGCCTTGTTGTCCGTGCCGTCCGCCTCAATTAAAATCCTGTCTATTTCCATCTGTTCCAGCACATTCTGTCCCAGCAGGAGCGGCTCGATTTTGCCGTTGATATTTTCCGCCGCTTTTCTGACGCCAAGCCCGAAATAACGCGGCTCCGCGTCCCTGAGTTCCACCGCCTCGAACCGTCCCGTGCTTGCGCCCGACGGTACTGCCGCGCTTCCCGTAAAGACCTGCCCCGTCACGCTGTCCTGTACCGTAACCTCCGCCTCAATGGTGGGATTGCCTCTGGAATCCAGTATCTCCCGCCCATGTACCTTTACAATTTTCATATACGCACTCATGGCATACCTCCTTTTTGCCTGCAAAAACGCAGGCATTTACAGTCAGTATGCCACGATATTTTTAAAATATTTGTAATGTAAAAATTTTTTTCTACTTGTTACATTGTTTCGCCTGCCTGCTCCAGACACAGTTTTATCAGACCCTCAGAAATATAAATGCTCTTATCAACCATTTCCTGTATAATAGGCTTTAATTCTTTGATATACCCCTGTTTCTTTGCTTTTATCAGCACCCCAAGCGTACCTGTTACAGGAAGTCCCAGATATTTCGCATGCTTCTTCGCATTGGCGTCATCTATAATCACAACATCTGCGCTCTTTTCCTTTGCTAAAATCATGACTTCCACTTCGCCTTCGTGCAGTTGTGTTTTATACATTGCTTTTGCCATTTGGTTCTCTATATTTTCCACACGAATCCAGTCCAAAGAACTATCCACCTGTTTTTTACATATTGAGTCTTCCTTGGCTGACAACTCCTGATACACAGCCCGGGGAATCATAATTTCACCATACAGCTTCTGCAGTAAGGTAAGTTGTCCAACATGGCTCAATGCAATTAAGGGCGTCGTATTTACTATTACTTTACGCATTCGCCAGTTCCTCCAGAAATTCTTCCCTGCTGTCAAAAGAGAATATGGATATATCCCTCTTTCCAAGATATTTTATAAAGTCCTCTTTCGTCATTTCTGCCACGCTTGCACAATATCCTAAAGACACCTTTTTATTTTCATACAAATCGACTGCAAGCATACGTTTCATATACTCTGCAAAATCATTTTTATTTTCGTGCAAATCCAGCAAAATTTCTTCAGGAACATTGATTGATACAATACACATATCTTTCTTCTCCAAATCTATGTCATGGAATCCAATATTTTTACTTTTTGATAAGCAGCGATTTGCCCGTCATCTCCGCCGGCTGCTCCTTGCCCATAATCTGAATCAGGGTGGGCACGATGTCCGCCAGACAGCCGCCCTCGCGCAAGGTGTACGCTTCATCGTAGTTGACTAAAATAAAAGGCACCTGATTGGTGGTATGCGCCGTAAACGGCTCGCCGGTCTCATAGTCCACAAGCTGCTCCGCATTGCCGTGGTCCGCACAGATAAAGAGCGCGCCGCCGTTCTCCTTTACAGCCTCAACCGCCTTGCCGACACACTCGTCCACAGCCTCAACCGCCTTGACTGCCGCTGCTTCCACGCCTGTATGCCCTACCATGTCGGGATTTGCAAAATTAATGATAATCACATCATAATTACCGCTTCTGATTGCTTCCGTCAGCTTATCGCACACTTCATATGCGCTCATTTCCGGTTTCAGATCGTAGGTAGCCACCTTGGGGGAATTTACCAGAATCCTGTCCTCGCCCTCGTTCGGCTCCTCCACGCCGCCGTTAAAGAAAAATGTTACATGCGCATACTTTTCCGTCTCCGCGATACGCGCCTGCGTCATGCCCTGCGCCGCAAGCCACTCGCCGAAGGTATTGGTCACGGCAATTTTGTGGAAAGCAACCTCTTTATTTTCAATCGTAGGGTCATAGTCGGAGAAGCATACGAAAACAATGTCCTTTCTTGCTCCCCTCTCAAAGCGGGTAAAATCTTCATCGCAGAAGCTGCGGGTGATTTCCCTTGCCCTGTCGGGACGGAAATTAAAGAACACCACGGAGTCCCCGTCCTGCACGACGCCGACAGGTTTTCCGTCCTCCACTACCACGGTGGGCTTTACAAATTCATCCGTCACACCGTTGTCGTAGGAATTCTGAATCCCGCAGACGCCACATGCCGCTGTCTCGCCTTCTCCCTTTGTCATGGCGTCATAGGCAGTCTTTACCCTGTCGTAATTGTTGTCCCTGTCCATCGCATAATATCTGCCCATGACAGAGGCAATCCTACCCACGCCGATTTTCTCCATTTCCTCCGTCAAAGCCTCTGCATAGCTCTTTCCGCTTGCAGGCGGTGTATCCCTGCCGTCTAAAAAGCAGTGCACATAAACCTTTTCCAGTCCATTTCTCTTTGCCATCTCCAAAAGCCCGTACAGATGGGTGTTGTGGCTGTGCACGCCGCCATCAGACAAAAGCCCCATGCAGTGCAGTGCGCTGTCATTTGCCTTGCAGTTTTCCATTGCCTTCTTCAATGCCGGATTTTCAAAGAAGGTGCCGTCCTCTATCTCTTTGGTGATACGGGTCAGCTCCTGATACACGATGCGCCCTGCACCCATATTGAGGTGTCCCACCTCGGAGTTGCCCATCTGCCCCTCCGGAAGCCCTACCGCCATGCCGCTTGCGTTGCCTCTCACAAAAGGATATTCCTTCATCAAGGAATCCATAACAGGTGTTTTTGCTTCCGCCACCGCGTTTCCTTCTATTTTGTCATTCAGCCCGTAGCCGTCCAGTATCATCAGTACCGTGGTTTTCTTGCTCATTTATTTTCCTCCGTTTCGTTTATGCTGTTCTGCTTTTATATAAGTTGTTTTCTTTCGTGAAAATTATACCCGTTATTCCCGCCACATGCAAGAGCAAGTTTCGCTTTTATGCTCCGCCAAAAGTTAAAGACTTGTTAAGAATTTCTATGATATGATTCAGAACATGGATAAAATAAAACGAGGGAAAAGAGGTATATACTATGTTCTGGAGGATTTTGAAAAAAGACCTGAAACGCAAAAAGACCATGAACATCATTCTGCTGCTGTTTGTCATTTTATGCTCGATGTTTGCAGCGGCGGCAGTGAACAATATCATAGCTGTGACCGGCGGTATTGAGCATTATTTCGATGTGGCAGATGTCCCCGATGTCAAAGTGCATATGCTGACCAGCGGGGAAAATGATTTTGAGGAAAAGATTGGGGAGCTTGATTCCGTTAAGGAGATAAGGACCGAGCATTGGCTGTGTGTAGCCAGCTCAAAGTATTTCAGGCATAACGGAAAGAAACTTGATAATTTCACGAATGCTGCCTGGTTGCTTTCTGATAGTGAAATGGCTGTCAACTATTTCGATGAGAACAATCATATCATCGAAAGCGTGGATAAGGGCTGCTTTTATGCCAACGCTCCTTTTTTACAAGGCATTGATATAAAAGAGGGCGACGAGGTGGAGCTTACTGTCGGTGACAGTCATCTCACACTTAAGTTTATGGGGCGGTTCAAAGGTGCGCTGTTTGGTTCGGAAAACTCGAATCCCCCGTATCTTATCATGAACTCTGCTGACTATGACTATCTTGACAAGGACGAAGCCACTCATCTCATGAATGGCAGGCAGCTTTGTATAAATACATCAGATATTGATGAAATAAGGGAACTTGCAAAGAACTATAGCGGTGTATATGTCTACACACGGGAAGAAAGCAAGGATATTTATCTTTATGATATGCTTTCTGCGTATGTTTTAATGATGATTAGCATCGTGCTGATGTTCACAGCCTTTGTGGTGCTGCGTTTCACAATAGGCTTTACGGTCAGCGAGGAATTTCGTGAGATTGGTGTAATGAAGGCGGTGGGTATCAGGGGCGGCAGTATAAGAAGCCTGTATATCGTCAAGTATCTTGCCATTGCCGTGGTCGGTACACTGATAGGATATTTCTGCTCTGTCCCTCTCGGGGATATGATGATGAAAACTGTATCGGAAAACATGGTTCTCGGCAGCGGGAGCGGTACTTTTATGGGGATTTTAAGCTCTGCGGCAGTAGTTATCATTATCCTGCTGTTCTGCTACAGCTGCACACGCAGAGTCAATAAACTCTCGCCGATTGACGCAGTAAGAAACGGTCAGACGGGCGAGCGCTTCCGAAGAAAAAGCCTTTTGCACTTAGGCCGCTCTAAGCTGCCGTCATCTGCATTTCTCTCGGTCAATGATGTGATCAGTTCGCCGAAGCAGTTTTCTATCGTGATAGTTGTGTTCACGCTCTGTATCCTGTTGATGACGATGATGTCAAATTTTGCATTGACATTCAAAAGTGAAAAGATACTGCGCTTCTTCGATGTGCCCTCAAGTGAAGCGCATATCATGGATAGCGAAATATTCGGAGAGGTCTTTGCAGATCAGAGTATGTATAAGCAGATCATCGCAGATACCGAAAAGCTCCTTGCCGATAACGGAATGCCCGGCAAATGTACAATGACAATGGCCACACAGTTTGAAACATCACACGAAGACAAAACAGCAAAGCTTACTTTCGTTGTCATGAAAGGCGAGACAAATGACACGCTCTATATAGATGAGGGCAGCGCTCCACAGAAGACGGATGAGATTGCCGTAACAGTAAGTACCTTAGGGGACTTAGACGCAGAGATCGGCGACAGGGTAACGGCAGTCATAAATGAGAAAGAGTACGAGTTTATTATCACGGGAACATACTCCTCGTTCATCACCGATGCTTTTCTATATAAAGATTTTGACCTTGGAAATCTGCCGGCAAACAATACGGTGGGAGTTCAGATACACTTTGACGGCAGCCCCGACAAGGCGCAGATAAACAAAAACATTGAAAAACTTAAAAGTCTGCTCGACACTGACAAGGTGTATTCAACCTCAGATTACATCGATAATTTTACAGGAATGTCCGATACGCTGAATGCAGTCAAACAGATGATGATGCTCATTACTGTGATCGTAACGGCATTGATCGTCATACTCATGGAGCGTTCGTTCATCTCTAAGGAAAAAAGCGAGATTGCACTAATGAAGGCAGTGGGCATCAGGGGCGGCAGTATCATCCTGCAGCATTCGCTCAGATTTGTAATCGTATCGGTCATTGCCTGCATCGTTTCTTCGGCGGTGCTTATGCCGATCAGCGACGTAATGATGAATTGGGTAGGTAATATGGTCGGCGATGTATCAGGTCTGAAATGCGATTTTGACCCGCTGGAAATATTTGTGTTCTGCCCGGCAATTCTCATCGGCGTGACCGTCATCGGCTCATTCCTGACAGCGCTTTACACAAAAACAATCAAGGCTTCCGATACGGCAAGCATAGAATAAGGAGGACAACATAATGAATCATACGGTTTTACAGGCAAAAGGACTTTGCAAGACATATATCGTGAACAAACATCAGAACAATGTGTTGAAAAACATCGATCTGACGATCAGCGAGGGTGAAATGGTGGCGGTCATGGGACCCTCCGGCTCGGGCAAAAGCACGCTGCTCTACTGCGTTTCGGGAATGGACAGCGCGACCGCAGGCAAGGTGTTCTTTAACGGCAGGGAAACGGCAAAGCTCGGTGATAAGGAGCTTGCAAGGCTCAGACTTGATGAAATGGGCTTTATTTTTCAGCAGATGTACATGATGAAAAATCTTTCGGTGCTTGACAATATCATTTTTCCTGCTATAAAGTCGAAAAAGAATAGGGAGAGCCGCAGGCAGACCGAGGAGCGCGGCAGAGCGCTCATGCACAGGCTCGGCATTGACGATGTGTGCGGCAACGATATCAACGAGGTGTCGGGCGGACAGCT
>JAIDHX010000010.1 GCA_029053015.1 Lachnospiraceae bacterium | reverse complement strand
CCTCCACCTACCCCGGTCGTCACCCCTTCTGCTCACCCGGAGTCTACTCCTACACCGACACCGGTTGTAACGCCTACTCCTACACCGGAAGCAACACCTACACCGACACCGGAGGTGACACCTACCCCTACGCCGGAAGCAACACCTACCCCGACACCGGTAGTGACGCCTACTCCTACACCGGAGACAACGCCGGCACCTACGCCGACGCCGCCAGTGTCAACACCTACCCCTACTCCGCCAGTGGTGCCGCCTACACCGACGCCGCCAGTGACGACAACACCTACCCCTACACCGCCTGTAGAGGAGACACCGACGCCTACGCCGCCTGTAGATGAGACACCTACACCGACACCGTCAGTGCCGACACCTCCGCCGGAAGATCCGCCTGAGGTACAAGGTGTAAGACGTTTTGTGGTAATTGAGGACGAAGATACACCGCTTTCAGATGCATCCGTACTTGGAGCAGACAGACGTCCGCAGACAGGAGATGCCAGTGATGTTTGGACAATTGCATTCTTAGCGTCTATATCAGGTTTGGCAGCATGGATTTTGCAGGGGAAAAAGAAGTAAATACACCTCGACATAATAATAAGTCATAAAGGAGGTTTGAGATGAAAAAGAAATTCACAGCATTATTATTAGCTACAATATGCAGCTTATCTTTGATAGGTTGTGGCAGCAAGGCTGATATGACCGCAACGACTCGCGGCGTGAGAGACGATGCTATTGTCTATATTGCTGATGAGGCTGTAGCGCTTGCCGGTTCTGTACAGAGTGCTGAGATGACGGAGGCAGAGATAGCAAGAGCAGCAGAGCTTCGTGCGATGGCTATAGAAGCTTTGGATTTGGTAAATGCACAGAGAGCGGCTGCAGGGCTTTCAGCGCTTAGCTGGAGCGATGAGTTGGAGAATTGTGCACAAATCAGAGCAATTGAGAGTGTTACCAGCTTTTCTCACACAAGACCGAATGGAAGTGACTGGTACACGGTAAACATTGATATCATGTGGGGAGAAAATTTGGCAAAAGGCTACAAAACTGCTGCAAGTCTTGTGGATGGGTGGATGGCATCACCCACACATGCAGCGAACATCTTAAATGGCAGTTTTACAAGTTGTAGTATTGCTGTATATGAAGTTGATGGAAAGCTGTATTTCGCACAGGAGTTTAGTTATTAAAATAGTATTTTAACATTTGTCCGGCGTCGATTGGCGCCGGACTTTTTGTGATATAAAAAGGAGAAAAAGCGATGTTTGACTATCGTGAGATTATGGATGGTATTATAAGGGAAGGAATTGAGAAGGGAAATATTGTGGGAGCGAATCTGCTTTTTATGCAGCATGGCAGAGAACTTCATTTTTCCAGTCAGGGGTATGCCGACAGAGAAGCGGGGGTTCCCATGAGCAGAGACACCATTTTCAGAATGTTTTCTATGACAAAGCCCATTACGGCAGTAGCGGTATTGATGCTTGCAGAACGGGGAAAATTGGACTTGTGGGACAGGGTATCCATGTACATACCGGAGTTTGCCCATGTGAAAGTTATGCAGGAGGACGGCAGCCTGGCGGAAGCGAAGAGGGAAATTAATATATGGGATTTGCTGACTATGACGTCGGGCATTACCTATCCGGATATGGGATGTGAGCCGGGACGGAGAATGGACGCATTGTTTCAGGAAATCAAGGAGGAGCTCGAAGCGGGACATCCGACTGATACAATGGGATACTGTCGTAAAATTGCCGGTGTGCCCATTTGCTTTCACCCGGGAGAAAAGTGGCGCTATGGACTTTCCGCAGATATACTGGGAGGCATAGTGGAAGTGGTAAGCGGAAAGAAATTCGGACAGTATTTGCAGGAAGAACTTTTTGCGCCGCTGGATATGCAGGATACCGGATTTTTTGTACCGAAGGAGAAATGGCATCGCTTTGCGGCAAACTATAGATGGAGTGAGGAAAGTGCAAGACTGGAACCATTCCGGCAGAATCATTTGGGGCTGGAAGGGTACAGGGAAGATGTTACCTATGAATCCGGTGGAGCAGGGCTGGTGTCTACCATCGATGATTACAGCCATTTTGCACAGATGCTTTTAAATGGCGGTAAGTATAACAATGAAAAACTTTTAGGGAGAAAGACAATAGAGTTGATGACGACGAACCATCTGAATGCAGCACAGGCGGTAGATTTCAACTGGGACAGTCTTTGGGGGCATGGCTATGGATGCCTGACAAGAATTATGCAGAATCCGGGGGAGGCGGGCAGCAACGCCAGCATAGGAGAATTTGGCTGGGATGGCTGGACGGGCAATTATATTACCATGGATCCATCCGAAGAAATGACCTTGCTCTATTTTATCCAAAAATGTGATGCGGGCACAACACCTGAGATTCGTAAGCTGCGCATGGCAGCCTATGCTGCGTTGGATTAAATATTTCCATAAAAAGAGCCGTTACCTTCCGGTATCGGCTTTTCTTTAGTCCTCTATGTCCTCGTTTGCCGCAACCGCGGAAACAATAGTGGCTACAACAGAAACAACAACAGCAAAAATAATAATCAGCAAGCCGCCGCCTAACAATAAAAACTCCATGGCAATTCTCCTTCCAAAATGTTTTCATCTAACATGATTATAGCCCCTTTGCACAAAAACTACAACAGATAATTGAAAAATATAAGATAAAAATTACAAAAATTTGAAGTAAATAGTGGAAAGAATAAGCAAGAAGAGTTATAATAGGAATAGAAAATGAAATTGGACGGCAAAGGGGAAAAACGAGGGGACGTTTCTGATAATCGGGGAGCAGGGTTTGTAAAATGTATTGCGTGGTGATTGATTATGGAAGAAAAAGATTATTTGCAAAATTATGAAATTTATCCGCAGGTTACAGAGGAGGAGAAGTCATTTCTGTATCTCTATTCTTTGCGGAAAATGGCGGAAAACAATATGGATAGCAACCGTGCCTTTATGACAGGGCTCTATAATCTACGTGCTTTTCAGTACAAGGCAGCAGAGGAGATGCGGGAGAATCCGGAATTGCGTTTCGCTTTGATTGTGATGGATATCGCCAACTTTAAGTCTGTCAATGAATTTTGCGGATGGGCTGTGGGGGACGAGCTTTTAAAGTGCGTTGCAGAGGCTTTCAGGGAGCTTAACGGCGAGCATGTGGTGCTCTCGCATTTTAGGGCGGATATCTTCGGTATGCTGACGCCTTTCCAGGCAGACAGCGATTTGCTGGATAAAATCAAACAAATCAAGCAGCGAATTAACGAGTTCAAAATTCCCTGCAAGGTGCTTCCGTCTTTCGGTATCTGTGTAGCAACGGACAGCAAAATGCCTGTAAGCCTGATGCGGGATTACGCGACCATGGCGATGAAGACCATCAAAGGCAAGTTCTATGCTGATTATGCCTTTTTTAACGAAGATATGCGCCAGACCATGTTGTTGGAAAAGCAGATAGAAAACGACATGGTGAAGGCGTTGGAGACAGGGCAGTTCAGGCTTTTTATTCAGCCCAAGGTTAATATGGAAAATGGAGAGATCATTGGCGGCGAGGCGCTTGTCAGATGGCATCATCCTGTCAATGGCATTATAGGACCCGGTCAGTTTATTCCGGTTCTGGAAAAAAACGGATTTATTATTAATGTGGATATTCATGTATGGAACGAAGTCTTCAAATTTGTGGGAAAGCGGCTGAAGCATGGTAAAAAGGTGGTTCCTATTTCCATCAACATTTCCCGCCTGCATGTGTATGACAGTTCCTTCAAAGAAAATCTTGTCAGAATGAAGGACGAGTATCAGGTGCCGCCCAAATTGGTACCGTTGGAGTTGACAGAAAGTGGTTTTCTGGAAGCAGCAGATATTATGTACGATAATCTGAGATATCTGAAGACACAGGGATTTACTTTGTCCATGGACGATTTCGGCACCGGCTACTCCACTATGACCATGTTAAAAAACCAGCCGGTAGATGAAATAAAAATTGATAAAGGTTTTATGGATGATATACAGAATGACAAGAGCAGGATTGTAGTCAAAAATACCATTAACATGTTAAAGGAACTGGACATGGACGTGATTGTGGAGGGAGTGGAAGATCAGGAACAACAGGATTTCCTAATCGAATGCGGCTGTAAAAATGCACAGGGCTTCTACTACTACAGACCCATGCCGGTAGAGGAATTTGAAGAGCTTTTGGATGTGTAAATAGCGGTATATTTGGACATTTGCGGGCATATGGTGATAAAAAAGCGGCAGGTGTCACACATGAGACAGCAGCTTGATAAGGCATTAGACCATTTGATATTGCTACATAAAATCGAAACAGAGAAAAAGAGAATTCCAGGTCCGATAAATGGAAAAGCTATTGGACTTGGAATTTTTTTGTTGGGCATACTATTGTTATGGGGAGGGCTTCTCTACCGGTATCCGGTGAAAATTTTGACGAATGCAAATGTAGGAGACAGAAAACTGCCTATTTACAGTGTGGAGACCGGAGAGCCAAAGGTTGCACTGACGCTTGAGACAGCATGGGGAAACAGCGATATAGGGGAAATTTTAAAAGTCCTGCGGGAACAGGAGGTTCATGTCACTTTTTTTGTGACAGGAGAGTGGGTGGAGGCTTACCCTGAGGAGACAAAAGCAATTCTTGCGGCGGGACATGATTTGGGAAACCACGGGGAAAACCACCTGTACATGAGCAGGCTGACGGAGACTGAAAAAGAAGATGAAATTATGCTTACACACGACAAGGTGAAAGAACTGACAGGCTATGAAATGCGTCTGTTCAGGGCGCCACACGGTGAATATGACAACGAGACGATGGAGATAGCAGAGAGTTGCGGCTATTATGTGATACAGTGGGATGTGGACAGTAAGGATTGGAAGGATTACGGCGCGGAAGCCATTGTCACTACAGTGATGGAGGATTCCCATCTGGGAAACGGAAGCATCCTGCTTTTGCACTGTGGAACCAGATATACGGCAGATGCATTGGATATGCTGATTACGGAACTAAAAGAAAAAAATTTTTCTCTTGTTCCGGTTTCAGAATTGATTTATCGGGAAAACTATTATATAAATCAAGAAGGCAGGCAGATATCGCGAGTGACGGACTATTAAAAAGTGCACAATTTCCATCGCATATAACATATGCAAATTTTACAAAATTTCAATTATATTCAAAAAAAGACTGACATTTGCACGCTGGATTTGTTATTATTAATACATAAGGAGGCGTTGTCAGTATGTTTGAAATAGGTGAATATGTAGTTTGCGGAAATAATGGCGTCTGTCAGATTAAAGAGATTACGACGCTCAGCATGAGCGGTGTGGATAAAAACCGGAAATATTATATTTTAAAACCGGTCTATTCCGAGAACTCTACCGTATATGTGCCTGTGGATGCCCTGCATTCTTCTATGCGGCGGATTCTTTCAAAGGAAGAAGCGAACCTGCTGATTGACTCCATTCCGCAGGTGCAGGCAATCACGATAAAAGACGAAAAAGCAGTAGAAGCACAATACCGGGAATGCATGCAGTCTAATCGCTGCGATGAACTGGTAAAACTGCTGAAAACATTGAAAACACGAAAAAAGAACCGATTAGAGAAAGGCCATAAAGTAACCGCAGTAGACAGCCGCTACTACAAAATGGCCGAAGACAACCTCTGCGGCGAACTGGCCATCGTATTCGGCATAACCCGCACCGAAGCCGGCGAAGTCCTCGATAACAAAATGGAATAACAGAGAGCCGCCCTTTTTCCCTAAAGAGCGGCTCTTTCTCCGCCGATATACCTTGTATAAATGTGTAAAAGCAGCCCGTTTGCAAGCATAACTCTTATGCGGACCCTTGGAAAACGCCGGTTCTTAGGCTGCGTTCTTTGCAGCCTTAGTACCGCTGCGTTTTCCTCGGAGCGAAAGCGAGTCGGCATAAGAGTTGTGCTTGTGAACGGGCGGAAATGGATTTTAAACAAAAGTACAGGAGAAAAGCCGTGATAACCATTAGCCTTTGTATGATAGTAAAAAATGAAGAAGCCATCCTCACCCGCTGCCTTGACACCGTAGCGGACCTTGTAGAAGAACTGATTATTGTGGACACAGGCTCGACGGACAAAACCATGCAGATTGCGGCCGCTTATCCAAATGTAAAGCTGTATGAATTTCCATGGATTGGCGATTTTGCGGCGGCAAGAAATTTTGCTTTTTCCAAGGCGACACAGGAGTACATATATTCCGCGGATGCGGACGAGGTTTTGGACGAAACAAACAGGGAGCGCTTTCGCATATTGAAGGAAACGCTGCTTCCCGAGGTAGAAATTGTCCAGATGAAATACGGCAATCAATTACAGTTTGGAACGGTTTACAACTATGATGAGGAGTACAGGCCGAAGCTGTTTAAAAGACAGCGTTCGTTTGTGTGGGAAGGTGCGATACATGAAACCATCTGTACGACTCCGGTTATCTATGACAGTGATATTGTAATTACCCATATGCCTGAAAATTCTCATGCCGGAAGGGATTTTGCTGCATTTGAAAGGCTTGTGCAGAAGGGAGAGAGGCTTTCCAAGCGACTTCACAATATGTATGCAAAGGAGCTTTTTATTGCAGGAAAGGACGAGGATTTTGTGCGGGCGGGCGATTTTTTTACGGAATCGGCGCAGGATACGGAAAGAGACGGCGAAGAAGTGAAGGAGGCGTGCCTGATAGCGGCCGCTGCGGCAAGAAGAGGCAAAGATACATACCGGTTTTTCAAATATGCGCTCAAAGTGATTGCGGACGAGGGCTGTTCGGAAATCTGTTGCGAACTGGGAGATTTTTATGCGGAAAATCAGGATTATGAGGAAGCCGCAATATGGTATTATAATGCCTGCTATGAGACGGAAGCGCTGTTGTCGCTGAAGAGCAAAGGCGCGGAAACCCTTGAAAAACTGGCGGTATGCTACGAAAAGCTGGGAATGCCCGAGGTGGCGGAAAGCTATCGGGCAGAAATCAAGTGACGTGGGAGCGATTGGTAAAAGTGTAGAAAAAACAGGGGGTAAATCTTGTGCAAGGTATACACTAGCCAAAAAAGAAAAAGCGTGTTAAGATAGCAATACACTACCTGTTGAGTTGAATGAAACGAGGAAGGACAGAATGAAAATTCTGTCTTAGTCATCATTTGATTCAGGAGGTTTTTTTATGCAAAAAATGGAACATATTTTATGGCGCGGCATCGTGGCTGCGATAACTGCCGCCGCTTTGTTTGTACTAATGTACCGGTATTCTTATGCAGAGGAAATATCCGGTGAAGAGGTATATTTTACCCATTCGCATGTGGCGGGCTGCAAAAAGTCGGAAAGCGCCAACTGTGCCGGTATTCATGTTTTATATTATCACACCAGTGAGGAGGGAACCTATCATTGCAACAGCTGTAATGCACAAACGACACATAAAATTGAGATCAATGTGTATCGCTGTGACAATTTTGGAAAAGACGTCACATGGCAGCAAAACTGTTATACAAAGTGCACGATATGCGGCGCGATACATTCTACCTGGGGGACAGACCCCGGTACTCATTCTTTATATAGGGAGACGATTACCTGCGGACTTTCGCAGGGGGAGCAGACATCAAGCGTGAAGATTATCGCAGATGGTGCATGGACAAACAAAGGCGTAACCCTTGTGGCAAGGCAGACTGTGTTGAAAGATGATTGGTCGGACAATGTAACTTTCAGTTGGGGAGGAGAAAGCCTTTTTGTGACGGAAAACGGCACATATACGGTAAATGCTGTCAACGATGCGGGCGCTTCAATTACCGCCTCCATTGAAATAAGCTGTATTGACAAGAACGCGCCTGTTATTTTGTCAGTATCGGGAAATACGCAGGGGATGACGGCAAGCGGTATTTCCGTTTCTGTTACGGCAGAAGATGGTGAGAGCGGACTGGCAGATGCGCCCTATTCCGTTGACGGCGGTGCGACATGGACAGCGGGTTCTTCCTTCTGGGTGGAGGAGGGACGGATAGTCTCTCTGCGCGTCCGTGACAAGGCCGGAAATACAAGTGAAAAGATCGTAAAAAGAGGCGATTTTCCGTACCCGCCGCCAACGCCGACACCACCAACGGCAACACCTGCACCCGCTCCGCAAATCACATCCACGCCGCAGTCGTCTGATATAAAAAACGGTGATAAGAATACGGATATACGGACTCCGGAAGACGGTGGTGAAAGCAGAGGTGACGGCAGAAATGATGGAAGGCTGTCTGAAAACGGAAGTCTGTCCGGTGCTTCTCCAAATGTAAAAACAAGTGGAAATGGAAAAGGCGAAGGCGGAAAAGAAGGAAGCGGAAAACTTGAAAGCAAAAAGACGGGAAGCGAAAATGCGAAAACGACGGCAAATACAGGTGGAAGCGGAAAGAAGCCGCAGCTCTTAATCTTGAAAGAAGAGGTGCAGGGGAGTAATGCGGGAAAGGGCTTCCGCGTGGTGCGGATGGACAAGGCACAGGCAGCAGGCACGGCAAATATAAGTACGCCGGACGAGGGAACAGCGGCGATGGCAGCTTATATGCAGGCAGTGACCGGTACGTGGGCGGCGCAGAGCGACACACAGGACGGAAAGGAAGCGGCCGGTGCAGGGGCAAGATATGCTCTTACAGGCGGGCTCTCTTTGCAGGAGGACCGGGCAGGCGCAGGTTTGGTGCAGCGGATTTTAAGCCGGCTCAAAGAAAAAGCGGGACTGATAGCAGGCATCACTTTGTTCTGCTTTGGGATACTCTGGGGCTGCCGTCTGTTATGGCTCTACAGTGTGGAGTTGTATTGCTATGATGGCGGAAACGAATACCGCAGACTGGGATTACTGTACATCAGGAAGCGGAAGAAAGAATTGGATCTGTACCTGCCGGACTATATGCTGACAAAGACGGGAGTGCCGCGTTACCGCCTTGTGGTAAAAGACAGACTGGTAAAGCGCTTCGGCAAAATGGATTTGGTGGTGCACAGTGATGACCACTGCCAGCGCCGTCCGTTGGAAGAATGTGTAGACTTTGTGCTTTAGACATGGTAAAATATAGTCCGATATCATGAAAAAAGAATATACGGACAGGAGAAAGTATGAGCTGGGAAGATAAGGTCAGGCGAGTGGTTCCCTATGTACCGGGAGAACAGCCGAAGCAAAAGGGAATTATCAAATTAAATACAAACGAGAATCCATATCCGCCTGCGCCTGAAGTGGAGAGGCTGCTTGGAGAGATTGATTACAGCGCCCTGCGCCTGTATCCTGATACAGACGCGGGGGAGCTGACAAAAGAACTGGCGGCTTTTTATGGATTGAAGCCTTCGCAGATATTTGTGGGCGTTGGCTCTGACGACGTGCTTTCCATGGCCTTTCTGACCTTTTTTAATACGGAAAAGCCGGTTCTTTTTCCCGACATTACTTATTCTTTTTACGATGTATGGGCAGACTTATACCGGATTCCCTACAAACTGTGTCCTCTTGACGACAGTTTTAGGATAAACCCCGATGATTACAAACAGGAAAATGGCGGCATTATTTTCCCGAACCCCAATGCGCCGACAGGCGTTTTGGAATCGGTGGACATGGTGGAGGAAATTCTGCGGGCGAACCCCGAGGTGGTAGTGATTGTGGACGAGGCGTACATTGATTTTGGCGGCGAAAGCTGTCTGCCCCTGCTGTCCCGATACGAAAACCTTCTGGTGGTGCAGACCTTTTCCAAATCCCGTTCTATGGCGGGGATGCGCATAGGCTTTGCAATGGGAAATGAAAAGCTGATACAGTATCTGAATGATGTGAAGTTTTCCTTTAATTCCTATACCATGAATCTGCCGGCACAGATTCTCGGTGCACAGGCTGTGCGGGATAAGGCTTACTTTGCGGAAACTTGCGGAAAAATTATAAAGACACGGGAGTGGGTCAAAGAAGAGCTTAAGAAGCTGGGTTTTGATTTCCCCGATTCCAAAGCAAATTTTATTTTTGCAGCCCACAGGCACATGAGCGGTGGAGCGATATTTGAGGCATTGCGGGAGAGAGGCATTTATGTCAGGCATTGGGACAAGCCGCGCATTGGGAACTATCTCAGGATTACCATCGGCACCAAAGAGGAGATGGAGCGGCTGTTAGAAGCGCTTGCGGAAATTGTGACAGAATAAATGCGGAAGAATAAAAAAGTGTTGTATCAGTACATTGTATAAACATAAGAACAGCACGGAAAAGAGGAAGTTATGCAGTTTTTAAAGGATATGTGTAAGGGAGCGGTAATCGGTATTGCCAATATTATACCGGGCGTCAGCGGCGGCACCATGGCGGTGTCCATGGGAATTTACGACAGGCTGATTCATTGTATTACGCATCTGTTTAAGGAGTTTAAGAAGAGTATTTTATTTTTGATTCCGATTATTTTAGGAGCGGCAATTGCGCTTGCGGCAAGCGCCTTTGGGCTGGAATACTTATTCGGTAATTACCCCGTGCCCACCAATCTTCTGTTTATCGGTCTGATACTGGGCGGTCTGCCCGCTATGTGCAAAAAGGTGAAGGGCAGTAAGGTAAAAGTTGGCCATGTGATTGCCTTTATCGTATTTTTTGTGCTGGTGACGGGACTTGCGCTGATTGGGGAAAAGGAAGGCGCCGCTGCCGATTTAAGCTTTAATGTTTTGAATGTGATAAAGCTGTTCGGCGTGGGGATGATTGCTTCCGCTACCATGGTAATCCCCGGCGTCAGTGGTTCCATGATACTGCTGCTCATCGGTTATTACCATCCCATCATTGAAACTGTCAGTTCTTTCATTCGTGCGCTTCTTAAGTTTGACGTAAGCGGCATACTGCGCGGAATGGGTATTTTGGTGCCGGCAGGGATCGGTATTATAGTCGGTATTTTTGCCATAGCAAAGCTGATTGAAATTGTGTTTCAGAAGTTTCCGCTGCATGCATTCTGGGCGATTATCGGATTGATTGTAGCGTCTCCGATAGCAGTTATCCTAATGAATCTGGAGAGCTTTTCCGGTGTCAACGTGCTCACCATACTGATAAGCGTAATTACGCTGGCTGTCGGATTCTTTGTGTCCATGAAACTGGGCGAATAAGCGGCGATAAATTGGAGTATACCATGTCGCAGGCGGCTTTGCGATATGCGGGGGTGCAAGAGTGGAAGCATACACGGATTTTGCCTATGTCTATGATACCTTCATGGACGAGACACCATATGATAAATGGCGGGATTTTATTGTAGAAACAATCGAAAAATACGGGATTTCCAAGCCTGTAAAGCGGTTAGAGAGCCTGCGGGAACCAAGGCCATTAGAAGCGGATACTCTGAAAGAAGAGAGGAATCTGATACTGGATTTGGGGTGCGGAACCGGAACGCTCACGGAGCTGCTTGCCGAAAAAGGTTATGACATGATAGGGGTGGACAGTTCTGCCGATATGCTGGAGCTGGCGATGGAAAAGCGGGACAGTATGGGGCATGAAACCCTTTATCTGCTGCAGGACATGCGGGAATTGGAGCTTTACGGCACTGTGGGAACGGTGGTGAGTGTCTGCGACTCCCTCAACTATATTTTGTCGGAGGAGGAGCTTCTTCAGGTTTTTAAGCTGGTGGAAAACTATTTGTTTCCCGAAGGCATCTTTATCTTTGACTTTAATACGGTTTACAAGTATGCGGAAGTTATCGGGGATGTGACGATAGCCGAGAATCGGGAGGCGTGTAGCTTTATCTGGGAAAATACCTATTATCCCGAGGAGGCGCTGAACGAGTACGAGGTGACGGTGTTTGTAAGGGACGGGCAGGAAGAGCTCTACAGGAAATTTTCCGAAACCCATTACCAGAGGGGATATACGGAGGAACAGATGCGTCGGCTGCTTGCGTCGGCAGGCATGCAGACAGAGCTTGTACTGGATGCGGACACGCTCAAGGCTGCGTCAGGGACAAGCGAGCGGATTTATATAGTGGCAAGATGTGTGAAAGATAAGAACAGGGAACTGCTCTGATAAGGAGGAGTAATATGGAAGACTATCTGGTAAGAGCGACAGCGGCACAGGCGCAGGTGCGGGCCTTTGCCTGCACGACAAGGCAGACGGTGGAGACGGCAAGATGCGCACATGATACCAGCCCGGTCGTGACAGCAGCGCTGGGACGGCTTTTGTCAGCCGGCTGTATGATGGGCAGTATGCTGAAGGGGGAGAAAGATTTACTGACTCTGCAGGTTGCCGCGGACGGGCCAATGAAAGGGATGACGGTGACTGCGGATGCGGCGGGCAATGTCAAGGGCTATGCGGGGAATCCTGCGGTGATACTTCCGGCAAATATTTCCGGCAAGCTGGATGTGGCGGGCGCGGTAGGATCCGGAATCCTGAATGTGATTAAGGATATGGGGCTCAAAGAGCCATATGTGGGGCAGACCAGCCTGCAGACAGGCGAAATTGCGGAGGATTTAACCTATTATTTTGCGGCTTCCGAGCAGGTGCCGTCTTCCGTGGGACTTGGCGTGCTGATGGAGAGGGATAACACGGTAAAGCAGGCGGGCGGCTTCATTGTGCAGCTTATGCCTTTTGCAGAGGATGCCGTGATTGACAGGCTGGAGGAAAATTTAAAAAGCATACAGTCTGTGACGGCGCTTTTGGAGCAGGGAAACACGCCGCAGCAGATACTGGAGATACTGTTAGCGGGACTCAATGTGGAATTTACGGATACCATGCCGGTGCGCTTTCAGTGTAACTGCAGCAAGGAAAGAGTGGAAAAGGCAATAATCAGTCTTGGGCGCGCGCAGCTTCAGGAGTTGATTGACGATGGTGAAGAGATAGAAGTAAAATGTGATTTTTGCAGTAAAAAATATAAATTTTCCATAGAAGAGCTGAAAAATATGCAGAAATGAGGGTGCCATGAAACAGGGATTTGTAAAGGTTGCGGCGGTTACGCCGAAGATTAAGGTAGCAGATCCGCAGTATAACGCGGAGCAGATAAAAGAAAGGCTTACAGAGGCCTATGACAAGGGAGCGAAAGTGATTGTGTTTCCGGAACTTTGTCTGACCGGCTATACCTGCTGCGATCTCTTCCTGCAGGAGCTTTTGCTGGAGGAGGCGCTGCAGCAGCTTATCGGGCTTGCCGGATTTACAAGGGGACATGACGCGCTTGTATTTGTCGGTCTTCCCTTTGAAAAGGACGGAAAGCTTTATAATGTGGCGGCTGCACTACAGGACGGTATGATTTTGGGCATGGTGCCTAAGAGGCACATTCCGGTTTATGCGGAATTTTATGAGGGCAGATACTTTGCGGCAGGCGAAGAAGATGTGACCACCGTGCTGATAGAGGATGAGGAGATTCCTTTCGGATGTAATATTTTATTTGAAACAGACGCGGTAAAAGGGCTTTCGGTGGCATGCGAAATCTGTGAAGATTTCTGGGTACCCAATCCGCCTGCAACGGCGCATGCGCTTGCGGGCGCGACGGTTATTGTCAATCTGTCGGCCTCCAATGAAACGGTGGGTAAGGATGTTTACCGAGAGATGCTTGTGAAATCTTCCAGCGCAAGGCTTATTGCCGCATATGTTTATGCCAGCGCTGGCGAGGGTGAGTCCACGCAGGATTTGGTCTTTGGCGGACACAATATCATTGCGGAAAACGGCGTTGTGCTGTCTCAGGCAAAACGCTTTTCCTGCGAGAGTGTCTATGCGGATATAGATATACACAGACTGCGGGCGGAACGCAGGCGCATGTCAACCTTCGGTCAAAAGGTAGACAGGGAATATGCGGTAGTTGCATTTTCGCTGGAGCAGGAAGAGACTGCGCTGGAAAGAACCTTTAACTGTATGCCCTTCGTGCCTTCCGATAAGACGGAGCGCGAAAAGAGATGTGAGGAAATTCTTTCCATTCAGTCCTATGGTTTAAAAAAGCGGCTGGAACATACGGGCGTGAAAAGGGCGGTTGTCGGCGTGTCGGGAGGTCTGGATTCCACCCTTGCGCTTTTGGTGACGGTACGCGCTTTTGATATGCTGAAGTTGTCCAGAGAAAATATTATTGCGGTTACGATGCCCTGCTTCGGCACGACGGACCGGACCTATGAAAACGCGTGCAGCATGGCCCGTGCGCTGGGAGCAGACTTGCGGGAAATCAATATTAAACGGGCGGTAACGGTACATTTTGAGGATATTGGACAGGATTTGGACACACATGATGTGACCTACGAAAACGGACAGGCGAGAGAACGCACGCAGGTGCTGATGGATATTGCAAACAAGGAAAACGGGCTTGTGATTGGAACGGGCGATATGTCTGAACTGGCGCTCGGCTTTGCGACCTACAACGGGGACCACATGTCCATGTACGGGGTGAACGCGGGCGTGCCTAAGACACTGGTTCGCCATCTGGTTCGCTTTTACGCGGATACCTGTGACGACAGAGAACTTAAGGATATTCTTTTGGACGTGCTGGATACGCCCGTCAGTCCGGAGCTGCTTCCCCCCGTGGACGGCGTGATTGCCCAGCGGACGGAAGAACTGGTGGGACCCTACGAGCTGCATGACTTTTTCCTCTACTATATGCTGCGCTGCGGATTTGAACCTGCCAAGGTATACCGTGTTGCAAGGCTTTCCTTTAAAGGACAGTATGAGGACGAGGTTATCCTGAAATGGCTGAAAATGTTTTACCGCAGGTTTTTCAGTCAGCAGTTTAAGCGCTCCTGCCTGCCGGATGGTCCGAAGGTGGGCAGCGTTGCAGTTTCTCCCAGAGGAGATTTGCGCATGCCGTCTGACGCCAGTGCGGCGCTCTGGCTCAGGCAGGCAGAGGAGCTGTAGAAACTGAAAAGTTATTCGCCGGTGTCGGCTGCTGCGGCTGCTTTTTCTAGAGCCGCCTGTATTGCCTGCAGCAGGACGAGCGAGGTATATTTGTTTTCATCTGCATAGGTAATGCCGTCCAGAGACTGCTTCTCGTAAATTTGTCCGGCGATGGATTCAATGGCAGGCTCAAGCAGCGGATACATGGTGGTGACAGCTTCATCCAGATTCACCAGACGGATGGAGGTTACGCAGTCACGATCGACGATGACTTCTACGTCTACGGTATGGTCGCTTAAAACCAGAGAGGTAGTGTATACGCCGGGTATGTAGGAGGTTTCTATGGATTGTGTCTCGTTTCTGCCGTTTGTCTCCGATTCATTTCCGGTAACAGTTCCAGTCCCGCGCGGAGAAACCGGTTTTTCGGATTTCTTGTTATGGGGAAGGAACATGATAATAAGCAGGACGATGAACAGAATACCCAATACAGCGAAAATTCCTGTGTATATTAATTCCTTCAGATGGAGTACCACGATTTTTGTTTTAGAACTCATAGAATATCCCTGCATTTTTCTTTTATATACCATATGCGTAAACGGAATGAGTTAGCACAGAATTCTATTGACAAGAGAAGCAATAAATTGTTATGATGTAACAGGACAAGGGCGTTCTTAAGGGATAAGAGCGCCCTTTTTGTAACGCAAAGGAAGAAATTTTAAGACGAAGAGATTAGAAACGAAGAAAAACGTGCAAAAGACGCACTTTAGGGAGGTATCACGATGAAAGATTACACAAAGGAAGATATTCTCAGGCTTGCTGAAGAGGAGGACGTGGAGTTTATCCGCCTGCAGTTTGCCGATATATTCGGGAACCTGAAAAACATAGCGGTTACGGCAAGCCAGTTGAAAAAGGCTCTTGACAATAAATGTATGTTTGACGGCTCTTCCATAGAAGGCTTTGCAGGGGAGGAGGAATCGGATATGTGCCTGTATCCCGATTTTTCCACGTTTGAGATTTTCCCCTGGCGTCCCCAGCAGGGGAAGGTGGCGCGTATGATATGCGATATCCGCAGACCGGACGGAACCCCTTTTGAAGGAGACCCGAGGTATGTGCTGAAGCGTGCGGTAAAGGAAGCGGAGAAAATGGGTTATACCTTTAACGTAGGGCCGGAATGTGAATTTTTCCTGTTTCACACGGACGAAAACGCCCTGCCAACCACCATCACCTATGAGCAGGCGGGATATTTTGATATGGGGCCGCTCGATTTCGGTGAAAATGCCCGCAGGGACATGATTATGACATTGGAAGCGATGGGGTTTGAAATAGAAGCCTCCCACCATGAGTGTGCGCCGGCACAGCATGAGATTGATTTTAAATATGATGAAGCGCTGATTACGGCGGACAATATCATGACCTTTAAGCTTGCGGTAAAAACAATCGCAAAAAGGCATGGACTTCACGCAACCTTTATGCCGAAGCCGAAGCATGGTGTTTGCGGATCGGGCATGCACATCAATATGTCTCTGTTCCGTGACGGCAAAAATATATTCAAGGATGAGAGCGATGAGAAGGGACTGAGCAGGGAAGCCTATTGGTTCATCGGCGGTCTGATGCGTCATGTAAAGGGAATGGCGGCAGTCACCAATCCCCTTGTCAATTCTTACAAAAGGCTGGTTCCGGGCTATGAAGCGCCCGTCTATGTGGCGTGGAGCGCGAGAAACCGACGTCCGCTGATCCGGATTCCTGCATCTTTCGGAGAGGATACGAGGATTGAACTTCGCAGCCCCGACCCTTCCGCCAATCCGTACTTAACGCTGGCGCTTTGTCTGATGGCAGGACTTGACGGCATCAAAAACCAAATTGAGCCGCCCGAGAGCATAGATACCAATGTTGCGGACATGAGCAAGGAGGAAAGGAAAAAGCTTGGCGTGGAGGCGTTACCCGGGACGCTCATAGAGGCGATCGGGGAGATGGAAAAGGATGCTTTTGTGCAGGAGGTTTTGGGACAGCATATATCTGAAAAATATATTGCGGCAAAGAAGGAAGAGTGGAACAAATACCGTTCACAGGTAACGGAATGGGAAATCAACGAATATTTATATAAATTCTAGCACCATCTTTCGAAATACAAAGGAGGTGGTCGTGTGGTAAACATTATAGTCGTTTTCCCACAGCAGGAGAATGCCAGAAGTATTCGGAATATCCTTGTGAAGAACGGTTTTCATGTTGTGGGAGTCTGCGTGACGGGTACGCAGGCGGTCAGCCAGATGGACGGGCTGAATGGCGGTATTGTGGTATGCGGCTATAAAATGGCGGATATGCTTTACTCGCAGCTGCATGAACTTCTGCTGCCGGGCTTTGAGATGCTGCTGCTGGCATCCGGACAACACCTGAACGAATGTCTCGGAAACGACATTGTCTGCCTGTCCATGCCGCTCAAGGTACATGAACTTGTCAGTACGGTGGGCATGATGGCAGAAAACTTGGAACGGCGCAGACGCAGGCAGAAGACTGTGCCGAAGCAGCGGAATCAAGAGGAAAAAGCAGTGATAAAGGAAGCCAAAGCGCTTCTGATGGAGAGAAACAACATGACGGAGGAAGAGGCGCACCGCTATCTGCAGAAATGCAGTATGGACAGTGCAACCGATATGACGGAAACCGCCGCCATGGTGCTCGAGATGATGAAATTATAAAAGCATTTTTTGCATAGTAAATTCCCATGAAAGCCATTTGAGATATGAGAAATTGCTCATATAGTAATGGTAAGAGCGGCGAAGGAACTATGCATGTATGAAATTTACAAAAATGCATGGATGCGGCAATGATTATATTTATGTGGACGGAAGCCTTGAAAAAATAGAACAGGAGGATAAGTCGCGGCTGGCAAAAAAGCTCAGTGACAGGCATTTCGGCGTTGGCGGTGACGGCGTTATCTTTATCAATCCGTCCGAAGAAGCGGATTTTGAGATGGAAATGTACAACGCGGACGGAAGCCGTGCGGAAATGTGCGGCAATGGAATCCGCTGTGTGGCAAAATACGTGTACGACAAAGGACTTACGGAGAAAAAGAAAATCAGCATTGTCAGCGCGGGAAAGGTAAAGGAACTGAAGCTTGCCATACAGGACAAAAAAGTAATTTTCGTGAAGGTCAATATGGGAGCACCCGAATTTCTGGCAGAGAAGATAGCGGTGCGGTCTGCGCATGAGCGTGTCATAAATGAGCCAATCACCCTGCTTGGAGAGGAGTACCGCATGACCTGCGTATCCATGGGCAATCCACATGCGGTTCTTTTTTTAGAGGATTTGGAAGGAATTGCGGTAGAAAAGCTGGGATATGCGCTGGAAAACCACGACCGGTTTCCAAACCGAACCAACGCGGAATTTGTAAGGGTAATTGACAGAAGTACCATAGAAATGCGTGTGTGGGAGAGAGGAACCGGGGAAACCTTAGCGTGCGGCACCGGCGCGTGCGCTGCGGCTGCAGCATGTATGGTAAACGGTCTGACGGGCGAGCAGGTCACGGTAAAGCTTTTAGGCGGAGACCTGGAAATTTTCTGGGACAGAGCGCAAAACCAGATGTTTATGACCGGTCCGGCAGAGTTTGTATTTGAAGGAGAAATCGCGGTATAGCCGTCGGCTGTACCGCGATTTTTTTGTTTTTGATTATTTTTGGAAATAGTAATAGGTTTTTTGACGGGAAGTTGGTATAATAATGAAAGCGGAAAATTTTACATAAAAAGGAGTGGCTTATGCAGTATAGAAGATTGGGAAAAACAGGGTTAATGGTAAGTGAGATTGGTCTTGGCGCGGAGTGGCTTGAGCGGAAGGATTTGGAAGGATGCAGGGCAATTATCAAGCTCTGCGAGGAGCAGGGGATTAATATTCTGGACTGCTGGATGTCCGAGCCGAATGTGAGAAGCGCAATCGGGGAATGTATCAAGGATACCCGGGAAAGATGGTATATTCAGGGACATATCGGCTCCACCTGGCAGGGCGGACAGTATGTGCGGACCCGCGAAATGGCAAAGGTAAAGGAAGCCTTTGAGGACTTGCTTGCCAGATTGCAGACAGATTACATTGATTTGGGTATGATTCATTATGTAGATTCAGAAAAGGAGTGGGACGAGATTGTAAGCGGTCCCTTTTTGGAGTATGTGCACGCATTAAAGGAGAATGGCACAATCCGCCATATAGGGCTTAGTTCCCACAATCCGGCGGTGGCAAAAAAAGCGGTGCTTTCCGGCGAAATTGAGATGCTGCTGTTTTCGATTAATCCGGCATTCGATTTGATGCCGCCCACGGAAAATCTTGACGATTATTTTGCGGAGGAGTACGATGCAGCCCTTATGGGCATGGATCCGGAAAGAGCGGAGCTTTACAGGCTGTGCGAGCAGCATGACGTGGGAATCACGGTCATGAAGGGATATGCGGGCGGCAGACTGTTTGCGGAAAAGACGTCGCCCTTCGGCGTGGCGCTCACTCCCATCCAGTGTATCCACTATGCGCTGACAAGACCGGCGGTGGCAAGCATTATGGCGGGCTATTCCGAGCCGCAGCATGTACTCGATGCGGTAAGTTATGAGACCGCAAAAGAAGAGGAGAAGGATTACGCCAGTGTGCTGGCAGCGGCGCCGCATCATGCATACAGCAAAAAGTGCATGTATTGCAACCACTGTAAGCCATGCCCCGTGGATATCGACATTGCCATGGTAAACAAGCTCTATGATTTGGCAGTTATGCAGGAGGAGGTTCCGGCTTCCGTCAGGGCGCACTATCAGGCGCTTCAAAAAAACGCTTCCCACTGTATTGCCTGCGGCGGCTGCGAGACCCGCTGTCCGTTCGGAGTGGACATTGTGGAAAAAATGAACAAGGCAAAGGAGCTTTTCGCGTAATTCGGAAAATATAAGTATGCAAAGTAAAAAGAAGGAGGAAGAACAGATATGAACGAGACATTAAAGGTTTTAGAATCAAGAAGAAGCTGCAGGAATTTTAAATCGGACGGGATTGCGGAGGAGACGCTGGAAGCGATTATCAAGGCGGGCACCTATGCCCCGACCGGCATGGGAAAGCAGTCACCGCTTATCATTGCCGTGACGAACAAGGAGGTTCGGGATAAGATTGCAGAGGAGAACCGGAAAATCGGCGGCTGGCCGGAGGGCTTCGATCCGTTTTACGGCGCGCCCGTTATCCTGATTGTGCTTGCCAATAAGGAAATCGGCACATATCAGTACGATGGCAGTCTTGTGATGGGCAATCTGTTAAACGCTGCGGAGAGCCTTGGCGTGGCGGGCATCTGGATTCACAGGGCAAAAGAAGAGTTTGAGTCGGAATTCGGAAAGGAACTCTTAGAGCAGCTTGGGATTAGCGGCGATTACGAGGGAATCGGACACTGTGCGCTGGGCTATGCCGCAGAACCGGCGAAAGCGCCTGCCGTGAGAAAAGAAAATTACGTGTATTACATCAAATAAAAAGTGGAGATAGCGGGACTCGAACCCGTGACCTGTGCGTTGCGAACGCACCGCTCTCCCAGCTGAGCTATATCCCCATACCCGAATTATAGCATTGCGGAAAGAAAATGACAAGGAAAAATGAGGATGCTCGCGTAAAACGCTCCGAAATGAGGATTAACATGAAAAAACTGCTTGTTTACTTGAAGGATTATAAAAAGGAAACTGTGCTTGCGCCGCTTTTTAAGATGCTGGAGGCTTCCTTTGAGCTGCTGATTCCCATTGTGGTAAAGCTGATTGTGGATGTCGGTATTGCCAATCGGGATACAGGCTATGTGGGGCGCATGTGCTTTGTGATGATACTGCTCGGCGTAATCGGGCTGGTATGTTCCATCACGGCGCAGTATTTTTCCGCGAAGGCGGCGGTGGGGTTTGCCACAAAGCTGCGGCATATTCTTTTTTCCCATATGCAGAAGATGTCTTTTTCCCAGATGGACAAGATGGGAACCGCGTCCATGATTACCGTATGACGAGCGACGTCAATCAGGTGCAGAACGGCGTCAATATGGTGCTGCGTCTGTTCCTGCGCTCCCCCTTTATCGTGTTCGGCGCGATGGTGATGGCATTTACCATCGATGTGGGTGCTGCGCTGGTATTTGTGATTGTGATTCCGCTGCTCTCTGTGGTGGTGTTCGGCATTATGCTGATAACCATTCCTCTCTATAAAAAAGTGCAGGCAGGGCTCGACAAGGTACTTGGCATTACAAGAGGCAATCTGACGGGCGTTCGCGTACTCCGTGCTTTTCACAAGGAGGAGGAAGAAAAAGCAGAGTTTGACGCAGGCAATGAAAAGCTTACGGTCATGCAGATGTTTGTGGGAAGAATTTCCGCCATTATGAACCCTGTCACATATATTATCGTCAACGGCGCAACGATAGCGCTTTTGTGGATTGGCGCAGTCAAGGTGGACAGCGGTATCCTGACGCAGGGCGCGGTTATGGCGCTGGTCAACTATATGTCGCAGATACTGGTGGAGCTGGTGAAGCTGGCAAATTTGATTATTACGGTCAACAAAGCGATTGCCTGCGGCAACCGAATCGGCAGCGTGCTGGAAATAGAGGCAGGTCTGACAGAGGGCGCCGTCGGCAGCAAGGCGGATTTGTCCGGTGAAAGTGCAGAAAACGTGGAGGAAGCCTTGCGGGACGGCAGGGAAGGGATTGACGGCGGGCAGCAGGTTCCCGTCGTGGAATTTGACCATGTCTCCCTGACTTACCCCGGCGCGGGCGCAGAAAGCCTGACGGATATTCATTTTGCGGCAAAGAAGGGTGAGACTATCGGTATCATCGGCGGCACGGGCTCCGGAAAGTCCTCGCTGGTGAATTTGATTCCCCGTTTTTATGAGGCGACAGAGGGAAGTGTAAAAATTGACGGTGTTCCGGTTGCGGAATATTCCTTAAAAGCGCTTCGGGCAAAAATCGGCGTGGTGCCGCAGAAGGCGGTGCTTTTTAAAGGAACCATCAGGGAAAATCTGCTGATGGGCAGGGAAGTTTTGACAGATTCTTTGGAGGGCGAAGAAAATATTCAGAAGGTGCGGGAGGCAGAAGACGCCTTGCTGCGTGAGGCTCTGGAAATTTCACAGTCCGCTGAATTTGTGGACAGTAAGCCGGAGGGACTGGAAACGCAGATCAGTCAGGGCGGCAAGAACCTCTCGGGCGGACAAAAACAGCGTCTTACTATTGCGAGGGCGCTGGTAAAGCAGCCGGAGATACTGATTCTGGACGACAGCGCATCGGCGCTGGACTATGCGACGGATTTGAAACTGAGGCGGGCGATTCACGGTATGAAAAAAGCACCGGTGGTCTTTATTGTGTCCCAGCGCGCTTCGTCCATTCTGTATGCAGATAAAATCATCGTGCTGGACGACGGCGAGGTGGCAGGCATGGGAACTCATGCGGAGCTGCTTCGTAACTGCGAGGTTTATCAGGAGATTTATTACTCCCAATATCCCGATAAAAGAGGGGAGGTGACGGCATAATGGGCAAAAAAACGGATAAAGCAGAAAGTACAAAACAAAAAGGACAGCTTGCGACCCTGAAAAAAGTGTTCCATTATATCGGAAAATATTGGTTTTTCCTGATTTGCTCCATTGTGTGCGCGGCAGTGACGGTAACGCTGACCCTGTATATTCCGATACTGACGGGCGACGCCATCGACTATATCATAGAGCCCGGGCAGGTGGACTTTGCAGTTGTTTTGGGGATTTTAAAAAAGATGGGAATCGTCATTGCGTGTACGGCGGTGTCCCAGTGGGTCATGAGTGTGTGCAACAATAAAATTGCGTATCATGTAGTACGCGACATCAGGCGGGACGCGTTCGAGCGGATTCAGATACTGCCCTTAAAATATCTGGATGCACACCCTTACGGTGAGATTGTGAGCCGCGTCATTGCGGATGTAGACCAGTTTTCGGACGGTCTGATTATGGGATTTACACAGCTTTTCACAGGCGTCATCACGATTTTAGGGACGCTTCTGTTTATGTTCAGAGAGAATGTGGGAATCACGCTGGTGGTGGTCTGCATCACGCCGGTAAGTCTTTTTGTGGCTGCGTTTATTGCGAGAAGAACCTATAAAATGTTTAAGCTGCAGTCGGAGACAAGGGGGGAACAGACGGCGCTGATAGATGAAATGATAGGAAACCAGAAGGTGGTACAGGCTTTTTCCTATGAGGAAAAGGCGCTGTCCCGTTTCGATGAAATCAACGAAAGGCTTGGGCGCTACTCCTTGCAGGCAACCTTTTTTTCCTCCCTGACCAATCCGTCAACAAGATTTGTCAACAGCCTTGTTTACACGGGCGTCTGTGTGGCGGGAGCCTTTTCCGTTATCAGAGGGATGGTTACGGGAGTCGGCGGCATTTCCGTGGGGACGCTCACCTGCTTCTTAAGTTATGCCAACCAGTACACCAAGCCGTTTAATGAAATTTCCGGCGTTTTTACAGAATTTCAGAATGCACTGGCATGTGCGGCGCGTATTTTTGCGCTGATTGAAGAGGAGCCCCAGGTGGAGGAGCCGGAAGACGCCCGTGTGCTGCAAAATGCGGAGGGAAGGGTGGAGCTTTCCCATGTGGCATTTTCTTATGTGCCGGACAGAAAGCTGATAGAGGACTTGAATCTGCATGTGGAGAGCGGCAGGCGCGTTGCCATTGTGGGACCTACCGGCTGCGGCAAGACTACGATTATCAATCTGCTTATGCGTTTCTACGACGTGGACGACGGCAGTATCTCGGTGGACGGCACCGATATCAGGGAAATTACGAGAAAGAGCCTGCGGGAAAATTACGGCATGGTTTTGCAGGAAACATGGCTGAAGGCGGGAACCGTGCGGGAAAATATTGTGATGGGAAAACCCGATGCCACGGACGAAGAGGTGATTGCCGCGGCAAAGGCGGCGCACTCCCACAGTTTTATCAAGCGATTGCCTGAAGGTTACGACACAGTTCTCTCCGAGGACGGGGAGGGACTTTCCCAGGGACAGAGGCAGCTTTTGTGCATCACCCGTGTTATGCTCTGTCTGCCGCCCATGCTGATTTTGGACGAGGCAACCTCTTCCATCGATACGAGAACGGAAATACGGATTCAAAAGGCCTTTGCCAAAATGATGGAGGGGCGCACCAGCTTTGTCATCGCGCACCGCCTCTCCACGATTGTGGATGCGGATATCATTTTGGTGATGAAGGACGGGCATATCATCGAGCAGGGAAATCACAGAGAACTGCTTGCACAGAACGGCTTCTATGCGGAACTGTATAACAGCCAGTTTGCGATGAGCGAGTAGAAGAAAAAAGGTGAAATTCCGGTAGGTACAGATGCATGAGAAATCTCTCTGAAAACATTGTTTTCAGAGAGATTTTTGCATGTTATAAGGGTTTGCGCAAAACGCTATGGTGACATGTTTGGGGGGATGGGATACTGTATAAGGGATAATAGTCTCAATATTGCCATAAGAAGAGGATTTGTTATATGTACACATTGCGGCGCTGCAGCGCATTCATTTTTGCTATCACTATTTTTGCTGTCACGATATCCGGCTGTGCGGCAAAGAAAGAAGGTGCCTCTTATGAGGAAAGGCGGCATATGCCATTGGCTGGTGAACTTTCTATGGAAGTGATGGAATATACGGAAAATATAGATGGAACAGAGGAGGTTGGGGAGACTGTTTGCTTTTCTTATACATCGGACGGTGTGCAGATTTCCCTCTTTGCGGACAGCAGATACGAACCGGCAAAAGTGCAGATACAGGGAGAGGCGTATGATTTTTCCTTTGCGGGCTACAGTCCGCAGGGAACAGAGCCGCCTGAAATTTGTCTGATAGATGTAAACGGAGACGGCATCCTTGATGTGCTGCTGCGCGGCGAGGCTTACCGCACGGAAATCCGGCAGGACGTGTATCTTTCCGATGGAAAAGGAGGGTATCGGGAGCTTGGGGATGTGACGTGGCGCGGCTGGGAATCCCTGCAGGAAATTCCTTTTTCCGTGACTTACGAGGACGATTATCGGATACATATCGAGATGCCGCAGTATGGCATTGACAGGACGGAGGAAATGCATACTTCCTTTCAAGAATTGGTCGGGGAACTGGGGATTTATGACGAGGCGGGAAAGGTCACGGAATATGGGCGCACGGCATGGGCAGTCGATGCACTGCAAAGTCAGGCGGTGAGGTATGTAGAGGAAAATGGAACGGTTACCCTGCGCTATGAGGCGCAGATAGCTTCCGGTTACAGCGAGTATGGACTGGGCTGGTGTTTTGTATTTCTCTATGATATCACGGATTCGGGTTATGTGCTGACTTCGGTTACGCTGGAGCGGTTTGACTATTAGGGGGGTGATTTCATTGGGAAAGTAAGAGGAAACAGAAATGAAGAGAGTAATAGCATTATTGGCAGCAGTGATAGTTTTGGCAGGAAGTGTGGAGATGACGGCATCGGCCGTATTACCTCCTATTATATGTGAGCACAACTATGTTACGCCAAAAGCAGATTATCAATACTCTACTACTTCTACACATCCTGTGTGGGTAGCCAATAAGCCAAATGGAGAACCTATTTTGGCGACATGTACCATAAGTATTACATGGCAGCATTATAAATATATATGCGCTTGTGGTACGGAAGTAGGTACAGGTTCCGAAAAGATTTCGGAGTCTCATACGATGCATCACTGACAAAGCAGAGGACTGGTTATGAAAAGAAGAAAATGGTTCTGCCTGTTCCTGTCCGTTGTCCTGCTGCTCACAGGCTGCGGCGGTAAAGGCAGTGAGGAAACGGGAAAAAATACGGAAAGCAATGGACAGGGCGGAAATCATGCGGGAAACATAGCGTCCGAGGGACGGTATGATTTTGAAATAACAGAAGAAACACCTGTCTTTTCCTTACAGTCAGGAGAGTCCATACTCGGTGCGCAGTACCTTGAAGGGGAACGGATATGGTTCCTGAAAAACGGCGCAGGGCAGTTATTGTGTTACCACGAGGATAAGGGGGAGCGGGAACTGCTCCTTGAGCATGTGCCGGCAGCTTTTACCGGACGGAATCTGTACATGGACGGGGAAAACTTCTATGCCTATCAGATTGATAAGCTGACAGTGCTGGATGCGGACGGAAACGAAGTGAATACGCTGTATCCGGAGGGGAGAATCATAAGCCTCTGTGCGTCGCGGGAAGGCAGCATTGTCCTTGCCATGGAAAGCGGCGGCGGTGCAGTATTGAAAACACTGGACGTGGAGGGCGGCACGCTGTCGGGCGCCTGCACGATACCGTACTGCGTCGGCATAGGGACGGGAACAGAGCGGGAAATCCTTGTGGTAGACTGGACCGGGGCTTATGACATTGACATGGAAAGCGGGGAGAAAAGCTGGCACATGAAATGGAACGGCACTTCCTACAGCCCGAGGGGCGGCCGGTTCTGGCTGGCGGCCGGTATGGGGAAGGACGGCATCCTGGAGCAGATAGAAAGCGGCGATGGTATTTATTATGTGGTGGGTTTAAAGAAAATAGACCCTGAAGAAATGGGGAAAATCCCGCTGGTTTTCAGGGTATTATCTGCAGATGTCGGCTTAAAGCAGCTTGTGGCAGAGTTTAACAGGGAAAACAAGGAATACCATGTCTTTTTAGAGGACAGGGGAGAAGAATACGGCTGGGATTTTCAGGCGCGCAATAATATGGAGATTGCGACGGGGAAGGGGCCGGATTTGATTGCAGCGGATGCCGTGTCAGACATGCAGGTGCTTGCAGAAAAAGGAGCGCTGGAAAACCTGGAACCTTATCTGGCACAGGCGGGAATGAACAGGGAGGATTACCATCCGGAAACCTTTCAGAGCCAGGGCATGGCGGAGGGCATATACAGCGCCGGATATGCGATGCGGGTCAGGAGCATGTACATCAGGGAGTCTTTTTTGGACGGTAACGGGCAGACCGGTATAGAAGTTCTTTTAGACAACATGGAAAGCTATGACAGACAGGCTGTTTTCAACAAAATGATAAATTATACCCCGGTCTATCTGTTGGAGTATTTTTTCGGAATGTCAGATAATTTTTACGGCATGGTGGACTGGGAAGGGAAAACCTGCGATTTCAGCGGGGAACTCTGGGAACAGATACTGCGGGTCTGCGGGCAGTATGGCCTGACGGAAAGAAACATGGGATGGGAGGAGATTGCCGGATTTGGGTATGTATATGGCTTTTCTTCCATGGTATATAACGAACGGGAAGCAGAGAAGCAGGGCATGGTGCTGGCAGGCTACCCAGCGGAAGAGGGCATGGTAAACGGGCTGTGGCTGGATTCTGTCGCCATAAACACTGATTCCGGGAACAAGGAAGGTGCATGGCAGTTTATCCGGTTTCTTTTGGAGGAGGAAAACCAGAAGCTGCTGACGCAGGGGTCATCCATGCCGGTGCATGTGGGGGCGCTGGAAGGGAGCGTGGAGGAATACCTGTATGATTATTATAATAATACGATGACAAGTGACGGAAGCTATATTATCAGGCCGGAGCTTCCGGAGGGGATAGAGGAAAAGTTCTGGGAATGCCTAGCCAATACAAAACCCACGTCCTACAGGACGGAGCAGGTTCTTGCCATCATCGAGGAGGAAGCGGAGTTTTATTTTACGGGCGATAAAACAATAGAGGAAATCAGCGCCGTAATAGAAAACAGGGTGAAGCTTTACCTTGCGGAGCTGGAGTAGCCTGTTTGATGTGTATTAGGGGCGATTCCATTGGGAAAGTAAGAGGAAACAGAAATGAAGAAAGTAATAGCATTATTGGCAGCAGTGATAGTTTTGGCAGGAAGTGTGGAGATGACGGCAGCGGCGGCAACTACGGCATGTGAGCATTCGAGTCATTGGAAAGAAGATGTTAAGGATACCTTTGAAACGTATACACATTACATAAAGGTAGGAACCTCAACGAGTGGAAAGCCCATTTTGGCGCTGTGCCTTGTGGAAATTAAATGGCATCATTACAATCGTGTATGCAATATGTGTGGGAAAATAATAGCGAGCGATAAAGAAAAAGTATACGAGCTTCATTCCATGCACTGAAAAACAGGGCGGCTTTGAGCCGCCCCTTCAGAGGAAATCTGTACATTAAAAACCATGGGAGAGATGGCTATGAAAAGAAAGAAATGGTTATGCCTGCTCCTGTCCGCTGCCCTGCTGCTTGCGGGATGCAGCGGCAAAAGGAGCAGCGAGGCGGATAAAAACACCGGAAGCGGCGTGTCCGAGGGCGTGCGCTATGATTATGAAGTGACAGAGGAAATGGCTTCACTGCCCCTGCAGGAAGGGGAAACCATACTCTGGGCACAGTATCTGGAAGGGGAGCGCGTGTGGTTTCTGAAAAATGAAGCAGAGCAGTTCTTGTGTTACCATGAGGAGAAAGGAGAGAGGGAACTGCTCTTAGAGCGTGTGCCGGCAAGCTTCACGGGGTGCACCCTGTATACGGATGGGGAAAATTATTATGCCTGGCGATCGGATGAGCTGGCGGTGCTGGATGCAGGAGGGAAGGAAAAATACGCGCTGAATCCGGAGGGATGGATCAGCGACTTCTGCGTGTCGAGGGAGGGCAGCATAGTCTTTGCCATCTTAGAGCAGGGGAAATACATACTGAAGACGCTTGATGCAGAAAGCGGAACGTTGTCGGGCGGCAGCAGACTGTCAAGCCTTGTCGGCTTAGGAACGGGGGTGGAGCGGGGAGTCCTTGTGATAGACAGGATAGGGGCATATGACCTTGACATGGAGAGCGGGGAGAAAGGCTGGCACATGAAGTGGAACGGCACCTCCTACATCCCCACATATGAAAAGTCTCTCCTTGCAGCCAAGATAGGGGAGGACGGCAGTCTGGAGCGGATAGAGCGCGATTCTGAGGGAAATTATTACCTGTCGTATCTGCGGGAAACGCATCCGGAGGAAGCGGGAAAAATACCCATTGTGTTCAGGGTGCTGCTTGCTGATGTGGGATTGAAGAAGATTGTGGCGAAGTTTAACCGGGAAAATGAGGAGTACCATGTGTTTCTGGAGGATGAGGGCGAGGAATACGGCTGGGACCTTCAGGCACGCACCGATTTGGAGATTGCGACGGGGAAGGGGCCGGACCTGATTGCAGCGGATGCCGTGACAGACATGCGTGTGCTTGCGGAAAAAGGCGGGCTTGAGAATCTGGAGCCCTATTTGGCACAGGCGGGGATGGACAGGGAGGACTACCATCAGGAAACCTTCCAAAGTCAAGGCATGGAAAACGGCATATACAGTGCCGGGTATGAAATACGCGTCAGGAGTCTGTACATTCGAGAGGAGTTTCTGGACAGCAGCGGGCAGACAGACATAAAAACCCTTTTGGACAATCTGGAGGGGTATAAAGGGCAGGCGATTTTTAACAAAGCATTGGCCTATACTCCCGTTAACCTCATGTGCAACTATTTTTTTCGGATGTCGGAGGATTTTTACGGCATGGTGGACTGGGAAGGAAGAACCTGCGACTTTAGTGGGGAACTTTGGGAACAGATACTGTGGGTTTCCAATCAGTATGGTCTGACGGACAGAAATGGAGAATGGGAGGAGATCGCCTACCCTGGCTACATAGACAGCTTTTCAGACATAGTGTCTCAGGAACGGGGAATCGGCTTGCAGGGCATGGTACTGGCAGGCTACCCTTCAGAGGAGGGCATGGTAAACTGGATGCAGATGGAGTCCGTCGCCATCAATGCCAATTCCGCGAATAAGGAAGGGGCGTGGCAGTTTATGCGATTCCTGCTGGACGAGGAAAGTCAGGCGTTGGTAACCCAGGGGTATGCCATGCCGGTACATGAGGGGGCGCTGGAAGCGAGCGTGGAGGAATACCTGTATGATTATTACAATAACAGCATATATACAAACGACGGGCGAACTGCCATTAAGCCTGATCTCCCCGAGGGGATAGAGGAAAAGTTTTGGGAGGGCATTGCCAATGCGAGGCTGACATCTTATCGGACGGAGCAGGTTCTTGCCATCATCAAGGAGGAAGCGGAGCTTTATTTTACGGGCGATAAAACAATAGAGGAAATCAGCGCAGTAATAGAAAACCGGGTGAAGCTTTACCTTGCGGAGATGGAGTAGCTGTCATTCTTTTGCGAAATTCTGACGGCGACATGCCGTAACGCTTTTTAAACTGCAGGTAAAATGCCTGCCGGTTGGAAAAGCCGATCATATTGTCGATTTCATGAATAGGAATCTGGGGCTGTGCGAGCAGCTCCTCGGCAGCCGAAAGACGGCAGGCGGTGACGGTCTCCCAGAGCGTTACGCCTGTCGCTTTTTTGTAGATTCGCTCCAGATAGGTGGCGTTAAGCCCGATATGGGCGGCGACCTGCTCGTTGTTTTTGATGAGGTAAAAAGACTCTTTGATATAAGTTTTTGCCTTTTCCACGTAATACTGCGAGGAGGACTTTGGAGTCAGGGAAAGCCTTGTAAGCTCACAGAGCAGATGGTAACAAAGGCTTGTCATGTAGAAGGAGTCCTTTCGCCCCTCAAACTCATGGTAGAGGCGCAGCATATCTCCGCGCAGGCTGCGGGCGTCAGGAAACACAAGCGCATGGTTCAGGGACACGAACATGCGGCAGAGATCCAGAGATTGGTTGAGCATGTCAAGCAGCCCCGGAAAGGCTGCGGTTTTTTGCTCCGTATCGGCGGATAAAGAAAAACCCAGCACAGTGCAGGGGTGCTCGTGCGTAAACCGGATTTTGTGGGGGATGGAGGAGTCCAGCAGAATCAGGTTTTTCTGGGTTAGCTGGTATTCTGTGCCGTCTATTTCGTAGACACAGCTACCCTCCTCGATATAGTTACATTCCAACAGGCCGTGGCTGTGGGTGTCCATCGTGTAATATTTCCAGTTTCCGTTCATATACGCCATATCGACGCAGAGCGGAAGGTTCGGTATTTTCTCGATTAACATGGCGTGTTCTCCCTTTTTTACAGAGTAGCATGAAATGTTAAAAATAACAACTGCATATTGAAAAAGCGTAAAGAAAAAGTATAGAAAAATATGGGATAAGCAGTTACAATATTGGCTATGTACACAATGAATAGGGACAGGAAAGGCGGGAAATTTTATGGCAATTATGTATAATGAAAAAAACGGAAGTTTCAAGCTGGATACAAAGGGAACTTCCTATGTTATCGGCATTGTGGATGAGGAAAAATTTGTCGGTCATGCATATTACGGACCGAGGCTTTTGGACGACGACGTCAATTATCTTTTGAAAACGGGAGAAGCGCCTTTTACGCCGGAGAAGAACAGCCGAGACAGGCTTTCTTTCCTGGACTGTTTTCCACAGGAATATCCTACGGGCGGCGTCGGAGACTTCAGGGAAAGTGCGGTTATGGTGCGCGATAACGGCGGACACAGAGCGCTTGCGCTGACACTCTCGGATTATCGAATTTATAAAGGGAAAGATCCTCTTGCAGGACTGCCGGCCACATGGGGCAGTGAAGAGGACACGGAAACACTGGAGCTTACGCTGGTTGATAAGGTGCTGGGGATCAAAGCGATTCTGTCCTACAGCGTCTTTGAGGGCATTGACGCTGTGGCGAGGAGCGTCAGGCTGGTAAACGATGGCGAGGCGCCTGTGACGATAGAGCGGGTTATGTCGGCATCCATCGATATGGACAACCGCGAATACGACAAAATTATACTGCATGGTTCCTGGGCGCGTGAGCGCCACATCGACAGGACGCCTGTAAGCTATGGCGTGCAGAGCACTTCTTCCCTGCGCGGGGAGAGCGGCCACCAGCAGCAGCCCTTTATGGCGCTTTTGGAAAAGAGCGCAACGCAGGATGCAGGCGAAGTCTACGGCATCAATCTGATTTACTCCGGCAACTGCATGACGCTTGCGGACAGGGGACAGTTTGACAATGTCCGCCTGATGACGGGTATCAATCCCGAGGGCTTTTCATGGAAGTTAAATCCGGGGGAGGCGTTTCAGGCGCCCGAGGCAGTGCTGGTTTACTCGGCAGAGGGACTTGGCGGCATGAGCCGTGCGTTCCACGATTTATACAGAAACCATTTGATACGCGGAGAATACAGGGATAAAAAGCGCCCCATCCTGATTAACAACTGGGAGGCAACCTATTTTGATTTCAACGAGGAAAAGCTTCTTGCCATTGCGAAGGAGGCTTCGGCGCTCGGCATTGAGATGCTGGTTATGGACGACGGCTGGTTTGGAAACCGCTTTGACGACAACCGCGCATTGGGCGACTGGGAGGTCAACGAGGAAAAGTTAAAGGGCGGTCTGAAATATCTGGTGGATGAGGTCAATAAACTGGGCATGAAATTCGGCATTTGGTTTGAGCCGGAAATGATAAGTCCGGATTCTGATTTGTACCGCGCGCATCCCGACTGGGCGATTCAGATACCGGGCAGGACGGCAGGACTTGCAAGAAACCAGTATGTGCTGGATATGTCGAGGACGGAAATTCAGGATTATATTTTTGACAAGATGGCGGCGGTACTGCACAGCGCCAATATCGAATATGTAAAATGGGATATGAACAGGCCGCTTTCCGATATCGGCAGCGCGGCGCTTTCAGCGGAATGTCAGGGCGAGCTGTTCCACCGCTATGTGCTGGGCGTTTACTGGTTGCAGGAGAGGCTGATAACGGAGTTTCCCAAGCTGCTTTTGGAAAACTGCTCCGGCGGCGGCGCACGGTTCGACGCGGGTATGCTGTACTACAGCCCGCAGATTTGGTGCTCCGACGATACGGACGCTGTGGAAAGACTTACCATTCAGGAGGGCACAGCGTTGATTTATCCGCTCTCCGCCATGGGCGCGCATGTGAGCGACTGTCCTAACCATGCGGTAGGACGCACCACGCCTTTTGAGACACGCGGGTATGTGGCGCTTGCCGGAACCTTCGGCTATGAGCTTGACGTGACGAAAATTCCGGCAGAGGACAGGGAGCAGATACCGGCACAGGTAGAGATGTACCACAAGTACAACGATTTGGTGCGGACAGGCGACTATTACCGTCTGGCTTCCTATCAGCAGAACCGCATGTACGACTGCTATATGGTGGCAGCCAAGGATAAATCGGAGGCGCTTGTTACTTATATACAGGTGCTCGGCAGGCCCAATTCCCATTCTAGGCGGATTCTGTTAAAAGGCCTTGCAGCCGATAAACTCTACCGCATCGAGGGAGAGGAGCGGACCTACTACGGAAGCACATTGATGCAGGCGGGAATTTTGATGGAAAATATATGGGGTGATTTCAAAGGAAAACTGATTCATATTGTAGAAGCATAATTGCGAAAAATATGAAAATAATGATTGCAAAAATACATTTTCCCGTTTATAATATCGGTAAGAGGAAAACCATATCCTGTTTGTGCCATGAAAGGAGACTATGGCACAAAAGAAACAATTTAAAGATTTGGATTTAAGCAACGCGTTTTTGTTCGCAGCAGCGCTGGAGGACGAAGAAACCTGCCGGCTGGTGCTGGAATGCGTTTTGGGAACGCCGGTGGGAAAGGTAAAGGTAAAAGCGGAACGGAGTATTTTGTTCCGTTCTGATTTCCGCCTTGTGCGGCTGGATGTTTTCGCCAGCGATGAGTGGAATGTGGATTATAATCTGGAAATGCAGAACACAGACGAAAAGAACCTTCCGCAGAGAAGCCGCTATCATCAGGCGGAAATGGATCTGTCGTCCCTAAAGCCAGGGCAGGACTTCAAAGAGTTAAAGCCCAGTGTGATTGTGTTTATCTGCAGCTTTGACCCTTTTGGAAAGGGTCTGTACCGCTACACCTTTGAGCCAAGATGCTTAGAGGCGGACTTTCCTTTGGAAGATGGCACGAGGCGTATTTTTCTAAACACAAAAGGTACGAATGAAAGTGATGTACCGAAAGAGCTTGTCAGCTTTTTACGGTATGTTACAGATTCCACGGATGCTTATGTAGAGCGGGCAAAAGAATGGAAGCTTGGGAAAATCCATGAAAGGATAAAAAAGCTGAAGCAGAGCCGAGAACTGGAGGGAAGGTACATGCAGTTTGAAGAGTTGCTCAAACGAGAACATGACGAAGGGCATGAGCAAGGCACGCGGCAGATGCTGGAACTGGTTTCCCGCATGATAGCCGATGGAAAGACGGATTTGATTCCCCAACTTAAGGAAGAAGTTTTTTATCAGGAAATGTTAAAGGAATATCATCTGTAAATCTAAAATGAATCTGCGCCCGATACTGTGTCTTACAGTATCGGGTGTCAAAGTAAATCAAAAATAATTCTATCAATCAATTCAACAAATATGGCACGTTGGATATGGTTTTCTTCTGATTGTAATTGAAATTTCTCTTTCTTTTGTATATAAAACAAGGTATAATAACAACAGAAATAACGGCTGAGACCGAAGGGAAAGGTATAGAAAAATATGGCAGAAAACAGAGAGATTCTTTTTTTAAAGCCGCAGCTCAAGGATGTAGTGTGGGGCGGCAATAAGTTACGGGACGAGTTCGGCTATGCGGCGGGCGATTCTACCGGCGAGTGCTGGGGCATCAGCGCGCATCCGAACGGAGACTGCGAGATTGCAAACGGCGCTTACGAGGGCAAAACCCTGGCTGCGCTGTATCAGGAGCACAGGGAGCTTTTCGGGGATATTACGGCAGAGGAATTCCCTCTGTTGGTCAAGATTATTGACGCAAAGCAGGACTTGAGTATTCAGGTACATCCCGATGATGCCTATGTGAAAGAGCATGAAAGCTGTCCCTATGGAAAGACAGAGTGCTGGTATGTGATGGACTGCCCTGAAGATGCAAAGCTGGTTATCGGACATCATGCAAAGACAAGGCAGGAACTTGCCGATATGATCCATGAGGGCCGGTATGAGGAGCTGATTCGGCAGATTCCCATTAAGAAGGGAGATTTTATCCAGATTACGCCCGGTACGGTACATGCCATAAAGGGCGGATTTACCATTTTGGAGACGCAGCAGAGCAGTGATATTACCTACCGCGTATATGATTATGGCAGGCTTGTGGACGGAAAAGAAAGACCGCTTCACGTAAAGCAGAGCATTGACGTTATCAATGTGCCGGACAAGGCGGGGGATGAGGCGGTCAGCCATACGGACGGGCTGCCGGACGATACGATGAACATGCTGATTGCATGTGAATTTTACAAGGTTTGGAAGCTGCATGTAAAAACGGAAGTGACGGTGGAACAGAAGTATCCCTTCCTTTTGGCAAGCGTGCTGGAGGGAGAAGGAAGTGTAAACGGCACAGCAGTGAAAAAAGGCGCGCATTTCATTCTGCCCTCAGGCTATGGGGAGGCAGTGTTTGCAGGCGATATGGAGCTGATTTTATCAACACTTTAAAAGGGGTATCAAAATGGCAGAATATGTATTGGACAATGGTGAGATTAAAATAAAGGTGGATTCCCACGGTGCGGAGCTGCGTTCCCTTACCGACTGCAAAAGCGGCAGGGAATACATGTGGTGCGGGGATGCCAAATACTGGGGCAGAGTATCACCGGTGCTGTTTCCGTTAGTCGGGAGTTATCGGAACGGGCAGTGCAGCTACAATGGCAGGACCTTGCAGATGTCGCAGCACGGCTTTGCGCGGGACATGGAATTTATGCTGACGGAGCAGGGGAAAGATGAAATCTGGTTCTGCCTGTCGGACAAGGAAAACACATGGGAGAACTATCCCTTTGCCTTTTCGCTGGAGATTGGTTACAGGCTCTCCGGTAGAAGTGTCAAGGTGTTGTGGCGTGTTTCCAATCCGGCGGAGGAAGAAATGTATTTTTCCATAGGCGGCCATCCGGCTTTTGCCGCGCCTGTCAGGGAAAAGGACAGGATAACCTGCTATCTGTTATTTGACGGTTTGGAAAAGCTTACGGTGCGCGCTCTCAAAGGCGGTCTGGCGGTGAAGGAGCTGACAGAACTTGCACTGGAAGAAGGCGGGATTCTGCCGGTTACGGAGGAGGTTTTTGCAGGCGATGCGCTTGTGATTGAGAACAGCCAGACCGGACAGGTTCAGCTCTTGGATGAGGACAAAAAACCATACCTTACCGTGAAATTTGACGCGCCTCTGTTTGGCGTCTGGACGCCGCCCGGCAAAAACGCACCTTTTATCTGCATAGAACCGTGGTACGGCAGATGCGACAGGGAGGATTTTGACGGCAGCTTAAGCGAGCGTGAGTGGGGCAATGTGCTTTCCGCCGGTCAGACCTTTGAAGCAGCCTATGATATCATAATATAGAAGAAAATGCTTTTGATAAGGACGTCGGTAGCTTGTCAGCGGAGCTGTGCAGGTTCCGGCGTCTTTTTAAAAATTTCACCATAAAAAAGAATTCCTGCAGACGTATCTTTTAGTAGAAAGAGTTGTAGCCAAAGCTGCCTGTAAATAAGGAATTCGGAAAGGAAACCACGTGACAGAAGGCAGATTTGAAAAATGCATCCGCAATATGAATCGGGGCGACAGGAACGCGCTGAAGGAAGTGTATGAGGAATATGTTTCCTACATTTATGGCATTGTACGGCAGCTTCTGTCAACCCGTGAGGAGGCGGAGGATATTACCAGCGAGTTTTTTATCCGCCTGTGGGAAAAATCAGAATCCTACAGAGGGGGCAGCGGGCACAAGGGCTGGATGGCAACGATAGCCCGCAATCTTGCCATAGATTATATCCGCAAGAGAAAGCGCGAAGAAGTGGTAGATTTTTCGGCGGAGCGTGAGACCGAAGAAGGAGGACAGAATTTTTCGGCGCGCAGCGCCATGCGCGGGGAGAGCAAAATAGAAAAAAGTGTTGAAGAACAGGTAATTGCGGATATCAGCATGGAGGAAGCCTTGTCGCAGCTAAAGGAGTCGGAGCGGCGGGTGGTACATATGAAGATTATCGCCGATATGACCTTTCAGGAAATAGCGGATATTTTAGAAGAGCCTCTGGGGACTGTGGCGTGGCGTTACAGGGAGGCAGTCAAAAAATTAAGGAGGTGTGGATATGAAGAATCTGGAAGATGAATACAAGCGATTCAATCAGGAAGAAACGCCGGATTTGTGGAATCGTATCGAAGCGGGTCTGACAGATAAAAAGGCAAAACCGAAAAAAAACATACGCACCTTCAAGTACGCTTCTGTCTGTGCGGCGGCGGTATTGCTCGTCATACTGCTTCCGAGCCTTTATTTTATAGGGCTGCATGGCAGGAATTATGCTGCGGATACAGCACCGGAGAATAATATGATGCCCGATGCCGCGGGAGGCGCTATGAACGGGGCGGCCGCGGATAACAGTGAATTTTTGAGTGAAGCGGACTGCAGTACGCAGGACGGCGGGCAGAGGAACGAAGAAGCTGCCGATTCTGTCGGACAGTACGAGCAGGAGACGGGAGAACGAAGCGAGGCTTCCGCCAGTATTGTGCAGGATGCAAGTAGTGATACGGCAGATAAGGAGCAGAGTGGAAGCGATACGGCCAGCGGCGGTGTCGCCCCTGCTGAAGAAGACAAAGACGGCGTATCCGGTACGCCGGAAGACCCTGTAAGTGCAACGGAACCGCCAACAAACGGCGGCGTGGAGCCGGAAAAAGCAGAGGCACCGCTTTCCGGCAAAATGGAAGTGACGGATGCGGAGCAGAAGGACGGGCGCACCGTTTATTACCTGCGCACGGAAGATGGTCGGACAGTATCTGCCGTGTTTGGCGAAGAGACAGGGACAGAGCTTCAGACAGGCGAGACATACCTGTTCACTTTAAAGGCTTCGGGGGAAGAGGCGTGGGAATATATAATTGTGGCGGCAGAGTAGTTTTGGACATAAAAAAAGAAACGAGCAACCCTTTCAAATCCTAAGATTTTACTTGGCAAAAACCCGTTTCTTTAGGAGACTATGCCGGATTCCACCATTTCAGCACGTTCTTGATATGCTCGTCCCAGTATATCCACTGGTGGTCGCCGGTAGATTCGTGACAGGTCAAATCGTAGCCCGGCTTTTGCACTTCGCTCCATGCGCCGTAGCCGCCCATGGAAAGACCTGCGGCGAGGGTATCTTCACGTTTGTCCGACATATTCGGAAAGAAGTCGCGGCAGATTGCAGGCAGCTCCTCTGAGACAAAGGTAAAATAGTTCATGCCGTATGTTGTGTCTGTGTTTATTCAGCAGATGAGACTTCTTTTAACATTAGGTTTTCAAGTTTTGAAATGTCAGGAAAGACGATCTTTTTCCCGCGTGCGTGAAGTTGCAGTATTCGTTTCATCTTTGTACTTATTTCAACTCTTATGGAGTATTTAACAGGAACGGGATTATTGTTGCGGGTATGTATATGGTCAAGATATTTTTCTGTAATTGGAAACATGTTTTGTAAAAGAAATGCTGCTTGCTTTCCGTCATACTCTCCCATAACAATGCTCAAGCAGTTTCCGTATTTTTTTATTTGCTTATCATAAATTGTTTGGAATTTTTCAACACGACTGCTGAGAGGAACCAGCCAGAGCAAAGAAGTTTTTTCATCACGCATACAATAAAAGGTTGGGCGGTAATTGCCGTTTTCCTTATTTTGCATGAGGTTTGGGTCATTTGCTTTTGCAAAATATTCGTCTTTGATATGATAAACATATCCTTCTTGATAATTCATAATATTCTCTCCGTAAAAACAGCCTTATCACCTAAGCGATAAGGCTAGAATTTTCAAGCCGGACATTTATTAGACGCTTCCGGTAAGCGAACAATATTTTCGAACCGTACATTTATTAGTCGCAAACGGTGTGCGAACAATATTTTCGATGGCGGATTGCTCCGTCTCTGATAGTATTATATGAAATTGCGTAAAATATGTCAAATATATTTTGTAAATCGGAAAATAAAAGGAAAGGGCATAGTTAAAAGCGACTATGCCGGATTCCACCACTTCAGCACGTTCTTGATATGCTCGTCCCAGTATATCCACTGGTGGTCGCCGGTGGATTCGTGACAGGTCAAATCGTAGCCCAGCTTTTGCACTTCGCTCCATGCGGTTTTATTTTCTTCATATAAAAAGTCTTCGGTTCCGCACCATGCGTAGAGCTTCGGCAGCGGTTTGCCGGAGGCTTTTAATTCTTTTGCGAGATGGAGCAAGTCATTTTTTGTGCCGGCGATATGCGTCGGGTCGCCGAAGATGCTCTCCCAAAAGACGCGGCGTTCGGTTTCCAGATCCTGCATCATCCGCTCATTTTCTGCCATATGGAGTGCGCCGGAAAGGGACGCGCCTGCGCCAAAGGTATCGGAGGCGGCGAGAGCCAGCTTCCATGCGCCGTAGCCGCCCATGGAAAGACCTGCGGCGAGGGTATCTTCACGTTTGTCCGACATATTCGGAAAGAAGTCGCGGCAGATTGCAGGCAGCTCCTCTGAGACAAAGGTAAAATAGTTCATGCCGTATGTTGTGTCCGTGTAAAAGCCCAGATGGGTGGTGGGCATGACGACAGCGATGCCAAGGTCGCTCACATACCGCTCAATCGAAGTGCGGCGCTGCCAAATAGTGTGGTCGTCGCTCATACCGTGGAGAAGATAGAGGGTGGGATACTTGCCGGCCCTTCTTTTGCCCTCCATGCCAATCTGCGAATAAGTCTGCTGCGGCAGAATAACGTCCATGTTCATGCACATGCCAAGTACGTCTGAAAAAAAGTCAACATGTAGTAAAGCCATAAAAAACCTCCCGTAATACATTTATTTTTAATTTTTATTATAAATGATGTAATTAAGGGTTGCAATAGAGGGGTAAATAACATTATAGTAAGTGTAGAGGAATTTAGTTGTTTACGTAAGAGAAACATAATAAACTTTTTACATGCGGTACTTATAGCAAATGTATGGGATAGGGGGTTAATATGGAAATTTACGGCATAGGACAAAGAATTAGGGAAGAAAGAGTCAGGCAGAAATTTTCACAGGAGGAGTTGAGTTACGGTATCTGCGCTGTATCGACGCTGTCGCGTCTGGAAAACGGAGTGCAGAGACCGAGTCTGAAGGTGCAGGAGGCGCTTTTGGAGAGGCTGGGCTGCAGCACGGAAAATCTGGTGTTTTTTGCAAATGAAGATGAAGTGAAAAAACATTTTCTTGAGGTGGATATGGGATTCCGTCTTATGAACCATGAATTTGATTTGCAAAAGGAACTGGAAGAATACGAAAATCTGATACAGGTGCGGGGTGCGGAAACCAATCTGGAACAGCAGTATTATCTGATGGTGAAGGCAATGCAGGAATTTCATACGAAGAAGCAGACGCCGGGGCAGGCTTATGCGATGCTGAAGAAAGCGTTTCTTTTGACCATGCCCAATTTCAAAGCAAAGAATCTGTATGGTATCCGCCTGATGACACTGACAGAAATCAATATTTTAAATAATATGGCAGTCATCCTGTGCGAGATGGGAAGTACAGGACTGGCGATGAAGTACATATTCTTTTTGACAGAATATTTAGAGAAAAGTAAACTCAGCAGAGATATGCTATTAAAAAGATATCCCATGTTACTGGTTAATCTGGCAAAGCTGGAAGTTAAACTAGGAGATTTTGAACAGGTGTTTTTTAATTGCCAAAAAGGAATTAACTTTTGCAAGGAATGTGGGAGAATGGTGCCATTGGCAGAATTATATTATTTTAAGGCAGCTGCATGTGTAAGACTTGGCAGAAGGAAAGGAGCCAAGGAAAGTTACGAACATGCAATCTGCCTGCTTAAGATAAGAGATCAAAATGAACTTGCGAAACAAATTCAAAAAGAATATCAGAGTGTGCTTACATACATGCGATGCACATCGGAACATCAATTACGCCAACCGGAGGGCCATCATAATCTCCGCAAGCCTGAAGAGGAGCAAAAAACGAAATCTGACCAGTCAGTGTGATAATGCCAAGTGCGATAAGAATTGCTTTTTTCATTAGTATACCTCCTTGAGTGGGTGATTTATATTACGAAGTGAAGTATAGAAAATTTTGTACCGAATTGTCAGGGATATTTGTTATGGGTGAAATTTGCCCTAAATAAAGTGGGAAATGAGGTGTACTTTAATAAAAGAAAGTCCTGCCGCGGCTGTTTGGGGCGGCAGGGCGCTTGTCAAGCGGGAACGTATAAAAACTTGACAGGTATTCTGTCAATGGTATAATTTAAGCCATATAGGTAAGATAATAGTGTATGGTTTGCTTGTATAGGGTGTGGAACAGTTAGGAATTAACAGGAATGAAGATTTGCAAATGGGGAAAACAGAACATCGTATATTCTGACAGTTTTATTACTGTTTCTTGTCATATTGGAAATTTTCATTATCATTCTACAGAGAAATCAGCTAAAAGAACAAAAGAAATAAGGATAACCTTAGATGTAACCGACGGCGTACCTGCTTGACAGTCAGGGCAGCCTTATTTTTGGCTCGCCATGAAAGAGGAAAACCGGTAAGCGGAGAAAAAACGGATATGAAAAAGATAATGAGAGTAATGTTGCTATGCATGGTATCGGTTTTATTGCTGGACGCCTGTGGCAAAGAGAAGAAAACGCTTTTTTTAAAGCCCGATGCGGATATGCAGGGTGGGTATGATTTGCAGGAGTTGGATTTAGCGGAACTGGGCATTGGAAACCCGGGCGGCATCTGTATTTACGATGACAGTATCTATATATGTGATTTATCAAACAACTGTATTGTAAAACTGGGAATGGACTTTGCCAGGGAGGATTCTTTTGGCACGCTGGGAATGGAGGAAGGGAATTTTTCGGAACCGCGGGATATTACCTTTGCGGACGGCTGCTTTTACGTGCTGGACGAGGGAAACAACCGTGTGCAGAAATTTACGTCTGATTTTGAATATCTGGAAATGTATTATCTTCATCCGCCATATGCACAAATGACGGGTAAGTATGTAAGTATTGCTGTTGATGCGGAAGGAATCGTATATGTATCCATGATTTCGCCTGATCCGATGGACGCATATATATTTGCTTATAAAGGGGATACATGGAAAAAAATAGGGGACAAGGTAGTTGGTTATTTATGCGCCGGAGAAGAAAGCATGTATTTTGTAAATACGCTTGAAATGGAAATCGCAGAAAAAGTCACAGAAGTACGTTCCGGGGAAAATATGCTGTATGAGATTGATAAAAAAGGGCTTTCTCTGATTGCGCGGATAGATAATAAATATGCTCCGACAGCACTTGTTTGTTGGAATGGCAGTATTTACATGGTATCTGCCGCAACCGGTGAAGTCAATTGCTTTTCTTATGAAAGTGATAATTTTGCAACACTTTTTGCTGTTCCCGAAGGCGCCCATTCTTTAGACATGCATATGAGCATCGATACGGCAGGTAATATTTATATTTCGGACTGTGAAAATGGCTGCTTATATTTTGCTGAAAAGCAGTAACAAAAAACGGGGAGATATCGCTATGAAATATTCCATAAGACGAATTTTGTATAACCTGTGCCATAGCAGTCTGCTGTATGCAATGTTAGCTGTCCATTTTGCATTAGGAGCCGGACTTTTTATAGTCTGTATGAACTATAGGATGACGAGCAGAGAACTTTTGGAAGAGAGCAGACAGAAGAGCAGGGAGGGATTGGTTTCGGTTCTACAGCAGAGTCGTTACATACCGGAAGATTATGGCATCTCTTATGATGTTTATTTGCGGCTGAGCACGGATAAAACATATACTGAGGATTTGGAGATGCTGTTTGCTATGGAATTTGATAATGTCATTTTTGATTTAGAACAGGATCAGATAGTTTCTCTTTGGATTATTTTTATGAATGAAAATCTGTTTGATTATCTTTATGGATTTTCTCGCGAGGAAGACATTGTGTATTTGGGGAATGCTGCTTATCAGGGATTGATTGCCGTGGGGGAATCCGTCAATGCAGAAAGAAATGTCATGTTTGCGGAAAAGGAAATATATGTCGAAGGCGATTTCCTTGTTATGGGAGGAAAGAAGTATTTATATGAGGTCATAATGCCATTGACTGAAAGTACGATTATGCCCGGAAACGAAATGACAGGGTATGATATGTCAACGGCTGTTATTTTCCCTGTGGAGGACGTTTATCTTCCGGTATCGTCATATGATGGAGTGAAATTTGCTTTGAGAAGCATTTTGTTTTATAAATACCGCAATGAAAATTGTCGGGAGGATTTGGTTGCACGCCAGCTGCGGGAAATAAATGCGGCAAGCAGCACAATTTATTTTAGGGTAAATGATGCCTATATGGAATTAAAGCAGAAAATGCGCGATTTCGATTATGATATGGACAGGTGGCTGTTGGCAGCAGTCAGTGTTCTGGTGCTTTCCGGCTTGGGAAGCATGGGCTCCATGTTTCTGCTGTTAAATAAGAGGCGCCATTTGATTGCTGTGTCGGTTGCCTGTGGAGCTACAATGCGGCGAATGATAATGGAGAGCATAGTGGAAAATTGTACGGTGCTGTTCTGTGGAGGCGTGTTGGGAATCCTGACTTCTCCACTGTTAAAAAGATTTGTTATCTATCAGGGGGAACTCAGACTAAATATAGCAGGAATCGGAATTGTGTTTGCCGCGGCTTTTTTATTCAGTGTGATATCTGTTTTAGCAAGTGTGTGGGAAATCAAGGTAAAAAATGTGATGGAAACGTTGAAAGAGGCCGGATAGTGTTTATGGAATACTCGGATATGGAAGGGGGAGTTTGTATTTTTTTATTTGAAAATGCTTGGAAGTATATTACATATCATAAATACAACAGCATCATTCTGCTAATTGCAATAGTATGGGGAGGGCTTTTTCCATTGCTTGCAGTCAATGACATCAATGACGTGATAAGGGATGGAGAGGTGTCAAGGTATGAAGATGCTTCGCGTGTGGTAGTTATCGAGTATATGATGGAATATAAGAGCGAGGCAGAAATTGAGGAAGCAATCAGCCGCTGTCAGGAAAAGGAATTATTTGAAACAGCGGGTTATGCTTTTTCACAGAATGAAATTGTCTACGCGGACGATGAGTCTTACACCTGCGGTATATGCAGTATCAGTGAGCGTTACCTGCATTTGGCCGGTTGTGAGCTTATCAGCGGAGAATTTCTTTCACCGGATGATTATGCGGCGGATGAGGAAAAGGTATGTCTGTTGGGAACCAGGGGGGCGTTGGTAGAGGATGGTGTCAGGGTTGGGGATGTTATTGAAATTGCAGGAGAGAATTACAGGGTAAAAGGGATTGTGCGAGCGCCAAGGAGCTATGGCAGCGTGTTGGTTCCTTATGCGGATACCGCTGATTTGTTTTCTGTTCTAGGTACACATTTTCAATACCAAATAATCACATATGGAGAGGAACAGCCCAACCCCAGGAGCCTTGCCCGAAGTCTGTTCCGACTTGATGATGGAAACGAAGGGCTGATTGAGGCACGGACCGGTGCAGAGCTGGAAGAGATTTATTATGATTCCATATGGAAAGTAAACAGATACCGTATTCTGCGTGCGGCAATTGTAGTTGTTCTGGCAGGTATCAGCCTATTACTGCTTTTTGCAGGTATCATTCTCAGGGAGAAGAAAGATATGGCGGTTCGTATAGCGCTGGGAGGAAGCCGTACAATGCTCTGGCTGGAATCTGTTATCCGCAATCTGCTGCTTGTTTTGTCTGCTTTCTGCATAACACTGCTTTTGTATCCCGGTATATCAAAGATGATAATGGGTACCGGAAGCCGCCTGCTATTTAGGACAGTACTGCAGGTTGGTATTAGTGTAACGGTTCTTGTCGTTCTGATTGACAGCATTGTGTTCTTCGTGGGTTTCAGAAGGCGAAATGTTGTGCAGACGTTAAAAGAATAAAAATACACATGAGAAAAGGAGAAAAAATGAAAAACACAAAAAAACAAAAAAGTTGTTTGGCGGTAATGGCACTGATGGCTGTTGCTATGGTATGGCTGTTTCCGATGAATGTAAATGCAGGGGTAGAGCCTCGCTGTGGTGAGTGGAGAGTCTTGACTGCGGATTATACATGCTCTACACCGGTATGTCACACAGGAAACCGGACGCATTTTCTTGAAACAAAGTATTATAGAACGTGTAATGATGGTGAAAAAGTATATACAGAGTATGATATAAAAAAGACAGATCTGGGCTGTTGCCCGTATAACTGATTATGTGTTGGAAAGGGGCGGCGATGTGCGGCCCCTTTCCAATTTGAAGGCAAATGACTTTTAGCCATTATTCTAACACATCAAAAGCGGTTCCCTTCGCCCACGGACTGCCCACGTCGCAGCACCCGTGATGATACTGCCTGCTCACGCTTTCGGGTGCGTTTTCTTCACTGACCCGAAGCTTCAGGCGGCTTTCTTCCTTTTCACAGAATCCGTCCAACAGTCGAATAATACCGCCGGATGTGAAGCAGAAAGCATGGATTTTTAATCGTAAAATTTTTAATGGTTTTTTAGTACAATTATATAGTCTGGCATGATACAATGTAGCTGATGGCAAAAGCATTATAGTCATCAATGATCTGCGCTTTAAGGGAAGGCGGAGTGTGGACTGGAACATTGTTGAGGACTGTCTGAAAGAATATATCGGGGAGTGTGCTGAGATTACGGAAACATCTGATGTGGTATACATAGGTGCGGATTTTCCGGACGAGTTTGCGCATTCCAAAGATACAAAGGAGCTAAGAGGTGCAAATATGTATGCAAAGGCAAATTCTTCAAGCATTATCAAGGAGATGATTGAAATTGCTACGAATAAAACTTTTGCAGAGAATTATGCGCAAAAACATAGCACAGATGCAAAATTCGGCTGGTATAGGTATGACACACGTTTTGCGATACCTGTTTATGATGATACAGGCGAGCTGGTTAGGTACAATGTTTTTAAGTCAAGAATATTGGTGCGCCATGCAAAGGATGGGAAACTGTATCTGTATGATATTTTAAGAACAAAAAAAGAAACGAGCAAGCCGCTTGAGCAATAGCTGTACGGTCGAAAAACTCATTTCTTTATAATCCATATTTTAAAGGCATACAGAAGTTTTGTCAAGTAAATTATTCTAACACATCAAAGGCGGTTCCCTTCGCCCACGGGCTGCCCACGTCGCAGCACCCGTGATGATACTGCCGGCTTACGCTTTCGGGTGCGTTTTCTTCACTGACCCGAAGCTTCAGGCGGCTTTCTTCCTTTTCGCAGAATCCGTCCAACAGTCGAATAATATTTTGAATATCTGTAGAATCTGGTGTCATGAGAATACCTCCGTTTTTTTACCTCTTCATACACCATAGCATAATCCCAATCATATGTATAGATGTTTTGATTTTTTAAACGTGTTGCCCGATTTGCTATGGACTTTTTTTCTGTTCTGAGTAAAATAATTTCCCAAATTATTGCTGTATGAAAGAAAAGAAGGACATTGGAGGAATGAGCCATGAACGGTTTACAAAAGAAAAACAAAGGTATGAAGGGAAAGCATTGGAGGCGCCGGCTTTCCGGCATCCTGTGCATATGCCTGTCGGCAATACTGCTTTTATCCGACAGTCTGCCCGCTTATGCGGCAGGGACGGACATATCCGCAGGAGACGGCATTTTATGGGAAGCCGGAAGTCATGACGGGGAAGGTGTATCCACGGGCGATATTCCTTCAGAAGACGCTTCTTCTGTTCATGAAGGTGACGGAGAAACTGAAGGTGACGGAGGTTCCGCCGGCGGCAGTGTATCGGAAGATGAAGAGGGGTTCGCCGGCGACAATGTCTCCGCGGGTGAAAGTGGTTCTGCAGGAGACGACGATTTCGCAGGTGGCAGTGTTTCCGCAGGCGACGGCAGCTTTGACGGCAGCAGTGTCTCCGGTGGGGATGGCCTGTCCGTCTCAGCAGGCGATGCGGATATCAGGGAAGCTAGGGAGCCGGAAAGTTTCTATAAAGAGCCGGAGCCGGAAAACTACGGGGAGCTGGTGTCCTACGACGCTTACAGCCGCACCTACCATGCAGGCGGAAACCAGTATGTGACGGTCATCGGGAATGACGGCACGACTTACATAGATGAGGACGGCGTCCTGCGCCGTGTGGACAATGCTCTTGTGGAAAATCCCGTGTCGCTGTTCGGCATGTTTGGCGACGCGGGCACATCCTACATGAACAGGGCAAACGCCTATACCGTGCTGTTCCCCGAGAACATGGCGGCTTATGGCGGCAGCGGCATTGTTATTCTTTGCGGGGATTTCCAGATGATGATTTACCCTGCGGAGGGCAGCTTTGCAGGCGGTATCGCGCGTGGGAATGCCATCCGCTACAGCGATGTGTTTCCGGGCGTGGATTATCAGTACACGGTGTTTGGAAACAGCGTGAAGGAGGACATTGTCCTTCTGGAAAAAGGGGAGAAAAACAGCTTTTCCTATTACGTGGACTCATGCGGACTTTCCGCGACCTTAACCGGCAATACCCTGTATCTGCATGAAGCGGGGGCTGACCCTGAGCGGGAGGCGGTATTTGTGCTGGAAGCGCCTGAGATGGAGGACGCCGCAGGGGAAATCAGTTTCGGCGTGAAGATGACGCTTTCAGAGGCAGACGGACTGTACCTTGTGACCGTCACGGCGGACAGGGAATGGCTGGATGCGCCGGAGCGCGTCTATCCCGTGCGCATAGACCCAACCGCCATACAGGTGTCCGGCAGCGCCATACGCCTTGCCTGCGCGGAGGAGGGAAGCCCGAATAAGGTCATCGGGGACAACCAGTACCCCTATGCGGGCTATGACGACGGCATCACATCGGGCAATTATGCAGGTTTTAGGAGCAGGCATTTAAACTGCCGCACCTATTTTTCCATAGACTATGATTTTTCATCACTGGCGGCTGAGGCGGAAATTACGTCGGCCACCCTTCTTTTGACACAGAAGACAAGGTGGAGCAGGGGAACCACGGAGTTCGGCGTCTTTGGCGTGGAGACGGAATGGGCGCCGGCGAACTTAAGCTGGAACAGCCAGCTTTCCTTTACCCATTCCTTCCTTGACTCTCAGATGGCGTCCACGGCGCGTGGCGAAGCGCTTTCCTTTGATGTGACGGAGGCAGTCAGCGCATGGGTGAACGGGGTGGCGGACAACCACGGACTTGTGATAAAGGCGATGGTGGAAGCGCCGGACGCAGAGGCAGCAGCCGCGGGCACAAAAATGCAGTGCGAGGTGTTTTACGGCAGCGCGTCGGCGGCCTACGGGCCAAAGCTTGTCCTGTCATGGACGGGGGAACCCACAGAACTGTCGAGCCTTACTTTGGATGACACCACCATCGAAATCTATCCGGTGGTGGAACGAAACGGTGACAAATCCACAAATACATTAGGCGTTGTGGCGCACGGGCTGGCAAAGCCCGGCAGCACGGTGGTCTACAGTCTGATAAACGGGACAACGGGAGAAGTGGAAGCAGAGACGAGCCTTGTGTATCCGGATTCTGCCCTGTACGCGGCTGCTTTCCCCACGGCGCTTGGCTACAACAGGCGACTGTCCAACTGGCAGAGCGAGGTATTTACCAATCTTGTGCCGGGGCAGGTGTACTACATCACGGCACATGCGGAAGGAACAGAAGACAGCGAAACGGCAGACGGAGCAGAAAGCGGCGCGGAGACGGGAGCCGCAGGCAGTCAGACAGTCAGCGTTGGGAAGACCGTTCGCAGCGACAGCTTTCTTATTTACGAGGAGGGCGTTTTTGACCTGATTCCGCGGATTGCAGCGCATTATGGAGTGGAAATCGATACCATTATGGCGGACATGCAGATGCAGGATGCCCTGACAAGGCAGGGAAATCTGATTTTTATCAGGGACCCGCAGAACACCGCGCCGTATGTGGCAGGGGAGCTGTCGGACTACTGGAAATCGGTTATTGATGGGCTTCTTTTGGGGCGCGCGCAATACTGCGAATTTGGCTTTGAGCCGGTGAATTTAAACACCGGAAATTTCTACATGGAGCAGACGGATGCCGCGATAGCGGACATCGGCGGGGATTTTGCATTTACAAGGCAGTATAATTCCATGGGCGCAGGCTACGCGGGAAGCCTCGGCTTTGGCTGGAGCACGCCCTTTGACGAGAGGCTGGGAGAGCTTTCGGACGGCACTGTGCTCTGGCTTTCGGGGACGGGCAGTATCGTGGCTTTTGCAAAAGAAGGGAACGGCTACCATGCGCCAGCAGGACAGGCGTATGCCCTGGCGGAAGAAAACGGCGGCTTTGCCATTACGGATTTGACAAGTCTTGAAAAACACTTATTTAACGCCTACGGGCAGCTCACGGCAATCGAGGATGCCTGCGGAAGAAGGACGACGCTTTCCTATGGAATGGACGGCAAGCTTTCCGCCATTACTTCCCCCTCGGGGAAAATGTACACGGTATCGCTTGACGGGGAAAACCGTATCGCAGCCATCGGGCTGCCGGACGGAAACAGCATCCGTTACGGGTATGACGGCGCGGGCAATCTTGTGTCTGTGACGGACGAGGCAGGCGATGTGCTGCGCTTTACCTACGACGGGGCGCACCGGATGACGGCATGGCATGACGAAAACGGAAACTGCGTGGTGGCGAACACCTATGATGAAAAAGGGCGCGTGATCCGGCAGACGGACGCGGAGGGGGGCGTTGTGGCGCTCTCCTATGGAAACGGCAGAACTGAGACCGTGGATGCAAACGGGAACAAGACCGTCTATTATTATGACGGCAGCTTCCGCACCGTAAAAATTGAGTATCCGGACGGCAGCACGGAAAGCCGTTCCTACAGCGGGCAGGGATATTTGTCCTCCAAGACGGACAGGCAGGGCGTCACCACAGCCTACACCTATGACGAAGCAGGGCGCGTGCTGACAGAGACGCGGCAGGACGGGGCGCAGCGGCGCTATGCCTACACGGCGGCAGGGCTTTTACAAAGCGTCACGGACTATGACGGCGGCATGACGGTTTATGCCTATGATGAAAAGAACAGGCTGATTTCTGTGACTGACGCGGAGGGCGGCGTGACTGCCTATGCCTATGACGGGGAAAACAGACTGGTTTCCGTGACCGATGCCGAAGGTAATCGGACGGTCTTCTCCTATAACGGGGCGTGTGTGACAGCCATGACTGACGCGGAGGGCAATATCTGGCGCTATACCTACGACGCCATGAACCGCCGCCTGACGGAAACGGACCCGTTGGGGAATACTTCTGCCTATGCCTATGATGCAAAGGGCAGGCGCGTGGCAGAGACGGACGCGGCAGGAAACACCGCTTATTATACCTACGATGCAGCGGGCAATGTAACTGCCATCACCGACAGGGAAGGGCAGACGAGCACTTTTGTCTATGATAAAATGAACCGCATGCTTTCCGGCAAGGATGCGCTGGGCAATATTCTTTCTTATTCCTACGATGCAAACGGCAACAGGCTGACGGAAACGGACGCGGAAGGAAATATGGTTTCCTATGCCTATGACGCCATGAACCGCATAAAGACGGAGACGGATGCGGAAGGCAGGGTAACGACATACACCTACGACAGGGCGGATAGGATTGCCGGTGTGACAGACAGGCTTGGACACACCCGCCTGTATGCGTATGACCCTGTCACGGGAGCGCTTTCCTCTCAGACAGACGAGAGAGGAAACAGAACCATTTATGAGCTTGACGCGTGCGGCAGGGTTACAGGGATTTTATTTGCCGACGGAAGCAGGGTAAGCTATGGTTACGACAGGCTGGGGCGGATTACCGCCGTCACGGATAAGCTTGGCACCACGGCAACTCTTTCCTATGACAAATGCGGCAATCCGGTTTCTCTGACAGAAGGGGAAAACAGGATTTGGCTTTATGAGTATGATGCATGCGGCAGGCCGGTAAAAACCATCAACCCGCTTGGCGGTACCACAGTCTATGCTTATGACGGCGCAGGAAATCGGATATCCGCCACGGACGAACTGGGGAACAGCACGCATTATGCCTATGACGGGTTAAACCGTCTGGCAGAAGTGCAGGATGCCCTGGGCGGCATCACCGCCTATGCTTACGATAGGGAAAGCCGCCCCGTCACTGTTACCACGCCGGAGGGAAGACAGGCAGCCTATGGTTATGACGCCATCGGCCAGCTTGTGAAAATGACGGAAAGGCAGACGGGAGAAAACGGCGGCGGGGAGGAAAGGATTACCACCTATACTTATGACAGTATAAGCCGCATGACTGCAGCCGCAGACGGCGCAGGCGTGTTTATTTCCTATGCCTACGATGCAGGCGGCAATATTACCGGCGCGGCGGATGCGCTGGGCAATGCCCATATTTATGAATATGACGCAGAGGGAAGGCTCATCTGTGACACTTACCCCAATGGGGAAAAGGAAACCTTCTCGTACCTTGCAACAGGAGAAGTGGAAACCTATACGGACCGCTACGGGGTAAAAACAACCTTTACCTATGATGCAATGGGGCGCGTGACGGAAAGCCGCGACACTGCGGGCAATCGGATGTCCTATGCGTATGATGCCGCCGGAAACCGGGTGCGGCAGACGGACGTGCTGGGCAGGAGCATCCTTTATACTTACGATGCTTTCGGGCGCATCACCGCCGTGACGGATGTGGACGGAGCGGTGACGCTTTATGATTACGACGCACTTGACAGGCTTGTGCGCATGACGGATGCGGCAGGAAATGAAACCGTTTATGAATATAATGCGGCGGGCAGTCTGATAAAAATGACAAAACCGGGCGAGGCAGCCTATACATACGAATATGATGCATTGAACCGCCTAAGCGGAGAGACAAATCCGGAGGGCGATACCGTTTCCTATGGCTATGACGGGGACGGCAACCTGACGGCGTCCGTGGACGGGAACGGCATACAGACAGCCCTTGCCTATGACGCGTTTAACCGCCCTGTGGCGTACACGGACGGCAATGGCGGGCAGACCCTTTATGCCTATGATATCAGAAACAACCTGATTTCCATTACGACGCCGGAGGGCATCACAAGGCTGCAGGGCTACGACGCCGTGGGAAATCTTCTTACGGTAACGGACGGCACGGGGGAAACTTGGCAGTATGAATACGATGCATTGTACCGTCTGGTAAAACAGACCTCGCCTCTGGGCGCGGTAGAAAGCTATACCTATGACAGCCATGACGTGATAACCGGCGTGACCGATGCGTTGGGTGCTTTGACCTCTTATGAAGTAAATGCGAAGGGTCAGGTGGAAAAACAGATACTGCCCAACGGCGGCGTCTATGCCTATGTTTATGACGAAGCAGGCAGGGTGACGGGAATCACCACGCCTCTTGGTTATGAAACCACCTTTTCCTACAGCGCGGGGGATGACATTATAAAGCAGGCAGACAGCCTTGGCAGGACAACACTCTATGAATATGACGTGCTGCACAATCTTGTGCAGGTGACGGATGCAGAGGGCGGCGTTATCTCCTACAGCTACGATGGAAGGGGCAACCGCACTGCCATGACCAATGCGCTGGGCAATACATTTACCTTTGCGTATGACAGGGCGGACAGGCTGATAACTGTGACAGACCCTGAGGTGCGGGCGGCAACCGCAGCCTATGACGGAGCAGGCAGCTTAACGGGCATCACCCTGCCGGGCAGCCGCACCACACGCTATGGCTATGACGGAAATTATAACCTTGTGTCCGTGACGGATCCGAAGGGATATGTATACAACTATTCTTACGACGGGGACAACAGACTTTCCGGCGCAGTCAATCCGCTTGGAGAGACAAAGCAGTATGTTTATGATGCGGCAGACCGCCTTGTTTCCTACACGGACAGGCTGGGGCTGACGGAACGCTATACCTACGATGCCCATGGAAACCTGTCCGCCTACACTGCAACTGACGGACGTGTCACAAGCTATTCCTATGACAGAAAAGACCGTCTGACGAGCGTGACGGACTCCATGGGAAGCACGGCGTACTATGCCTATGACGTGATGGGAAACCTGACAGGCGTGACGGACTACATGGGCAGGGGCACAAAGTACACCTATGATTTGGAAGGAAACCTGACATCCATCACGGATGCGGCGGGGCGCAGGGAAACCTTTGCCTACGACGCGGCGGGAAGGCTTCTTTCCCATACCTATAACAGCGGAAATACCATCACCTATGACTATGACAAGCTAAACAGCCTTGTGGAAAAGACCTATGCGGATGCAACGGGAGCGGAAAACGGAGCGCCTGTGGCGTATGCCTATGACGCCCTCGGAGAGCGCGTGTCCATGTACGATGAGACAGGGGACACGGTTTATGAATACGACAGCCTCGGGCGGATTACCTCGGTGACCACCTACCGCACGCCGGAAAATGGCGCGGGCGCGGGCGGCTCGGATATGCCGGAAAGCGGCACAGGCTTCTCACACGCAGAAGGCGCGGGGGATGTGGTGTCCTACGCCTATGACGAAGCGGGCAACTTATCCGCCATTACTTATCCTGACGGCAGCACGGTGCGCTATGCGTATGATTTAAACGATAACCTTGTAAAGGTAGAAGACAGGGAAGGTAACATCACCACCTATGTATACGACGCCATCAACCGCATCACGGAAATCCACCGTCCCAACGG
>JAIDHX010000001.1 GCA_029053015.1 Lachnospiraceae bacterium | reverse complement strand
GTGTAGGCTGGGTGGGGGCCGTCATCAAAGGTCAATGCGATCTTTTTTACCTCCACCTCTGCTTCCGCTTCCGCCGAAGAAACCGCTCTTTGCTGCCAAAATACCTGTCCGCTTTCCCAGAAAAAAAGGAGAAGCAGACAAATGCTGACTCCTCCCAACCATCTTTTTTTATGCTTTATACGCATGACGTCTCTCTTTCGGCATGGCAGGCAAAGCATTGTCACAAGCCACGCCTATGTTTCTTGATAAATCATATGGCGCAGCGGCCTTTCTCATGCCTGCTGCCGGAATATTTTTCCTCTATGCAGTCTATCTCCATTCCTGTTCAACATAAGCTGTCCACGCCACCGGATTTCTGACTTCCACCCCGCCTTCTTCCGTTACATAGAGGTACTCATCCGTTTTTGCCAGCCAGTCTTCCGATGTGCAGGCAGAATCCGCAAACCGAAATACATCTTCTTCGTCACAGACGTTGTTTCCGTTTACGTCTTTCCACTCAAACCGAAGCGCATTTACTTCCTCTCCATTTTCATCCAGTTCGAAATAATAGTAATAGCAGATTTCGCCGTCTTCATATCCCCGGTAATCCAAATTGAGAAACGCACCGCTTTCCAAAAGGACATACTCCCAGGGTCTTGAAAAAAACGCCTGAAACCGGACCATTTCCCCATCTTTATAGGAATAAATCGTATATTCGCGTCCCGACAAAATATGCAGTTCAGGAACTCCATCTCCGTCCACATCCCATATGCAGTAACTCGCAGCATATCTCTTATCGGGCTCTCCCGTCGGCGTTATCAGGTCGTAAATATCCTCGCTGCCCACGCTTCTTTCGCCTGCCAGAAATGCACGGTACGCCAAAACTGCCGCACTGCTCTCACTTTCGTTTCCTTCATAAACCGACCATGCAAGCATTCCCTGCGGCTGCCTCCTGCCGCTTTCATCTGTCTCCAGATAGTCCGCTGTCAGTTCCTGCCATTCCTCCATGGTAACAGCCGGTGTATCCTCCGGCCTTCCGTCCCATTCCAGACTTGCCCACTCGTCAAATTTATAGATATCCGCCTCGTCATGTGCGCTGTCCCCATTCACATCTTCCCACTCAATGCTGAGATTGCTTATAATTTTTGCCGAAGGCTGTATTTCCCAGTAGGAGTAAAACTCCCTGTCGTCCAGAATGGTCCACCGCACTACCTCGCCGCTCTCCAGCACATCCCAACGCCCTCCTACGTCAGTCCAATCCACTTCCATCAGCCATACAAACAGCCTTTCATGCCGGTAAGTAAGAATGTAATACCTTTTGCCGGTCTGTATATGGAGCTCCGGCACACCGTCCCCGCTCACGTCATAGACAAGGTACTTGGCGCTGCCATCTGCCGGCTCCACAATGTCTGTAATTGTTACATTTACGGCAATTCTCCCGCCTGCAAGAAATTCCTCATATACTTTCTGCGCTTCCTCCACATCCGCGGCCGATGCGGGCTGTTCATCCGGCACGTCTCCAAAAGCTTCCGCAAAAGATATAAAACCTTCCCACGCAGGATTACAGCTTACCTTTTTATGAACAATCAAATGCACCTTTTCTTCATGCGTGTCATAGGAGAGTATGCAAAGTTCTTGTTCCCATTGCACGGCAAGCTCCGGCAGTCCGTCCCCGTCCATATCTGCAAAACAATACTCTGCCTCCCGCAATTCCTCAAAAAATTCTTCATCCCTTTCCCACATGTCACCCAAAAGACCCCTGAAATACACCGCCCCATCACTCCTGTATACCATGGGAGTCTGATTGAAAATGGCTGCATAAAAAGCGCTTTTGAATTCTCTGTCCACCTCAGCCGTATACAATGCTGTATCAATGGGGTATTCCTGTACAGAAAAATCAAAGTCTTGCACAACTTCGCTCACAGCAACGCTTTCCGATGACTGCTGCTTTGTCTGCCATTCTCCCGCCTCGTTTTCCGTGGAAGAACTGCCGCAAGCCGCCAAAAGAAACAACATAGCAGCAAGCGCTAAAGTAATCTTTTTCATCCTCTACCCCTCCGCCGGAAAATTCATCTCCTGAATATAACGCTCCGAAAACTGCGGTTCTTCAGCCAGGTTAAATACCTCCACTTGAATCGGCAGTTTACCCACGGCGGAGACAGAACCCGTCTCACTTTGAGGCGGCAGCAGACCTCCCGCGCCCCCCACCTCAGACCACGAAATCCTCTTTCCATACAAAAAGGCACCTTCCAGCGCAGCGTTTCCCACCGCCACCGTTTTTCCGGCAAGCTCGGCCGGAAGCAATCCGATACGTGCCGCCGCCCCGGGATTGAGATAATAGCCCATTCCCCCTGCCAGAAAGACCTTATCTATCTGAGAAAGTGTCTGCAAACCATATTTTTCACATAAAATGCGGATGCCTGTACAGATGGCGGCTTTTGCCATCTGAAGCTGCCTGACATAGTTTTGTGTCAGCCGCACGCCGCCGATATCAATGCCCTCTTCAAAATAAGGATCTGCCAGAAGCCCGGTTTCGTCCAGCAGCCCCTCATCCAGAAGCCTCGCGGCAAGCGCCATCAAATCCGTTCCGTAGCAGTCGGCGTTGCCTTCAAACGCCGGTCCTGCCGCAGTCGCCGTTGCCAGCAGCCGCACCCTGTTTCCCAAAACCATCTCCCCATTGGTTCCCAAATCCAAGAGCAATGTAATTTCCTGCCGCTTATGCATGGACAACGCATAGATTCCGGCAAAAATATCCGCACCGACAAAAGCAGATATCCCCGGCAGAATCACCGCAGGAATCCCAAACAGATTTGTGCGAAGCTCCGAGAGCGTCTCCGGCTGAAAGGGATATTGCCCGAGCAGACTCACATCCAAATCCATCAAAAGATGCACCATCGTGGTATTCGCCGCGATGACGATGCCTGAAATCTCAGCATTTTTGTCCCTCAAATCAAGATTGGACGATGTTCTTGCAAGCGTTTCCCCGAACCGGGTGATTCCCATCTGCAGCACTTCCCTGATTTCTCTGCACATGGCCTCCTTTATCCGCGGATTTCCCGCCGCCTCAATACGGGAGAGCACGTCTGCGCCGTATTTTCCCTGCGGATTCAGACAGGTAAAGGTATCGAGAATGCTCCCGTCCTGCAGACTTCTAAGCTGCATCGCCACGGTCGTCGTCCCGATATCCACCGCCGCCAGATAACCTTCATTTTTCCATGCTTTTGAAGAGTCACCGGACTCTTGAACCGACGCACACACACCCATGGTATCGTTTTTTGCGTCCTCTGTCTCCTCTGCCAATCCGCCGCGAAAAGCGCTGACTGCATCCATCTTCTTTTTTCCAAAGCATTTGCCGCAGCCTGTACAAATCCGGCACCGGCTGCCTGTTTTAAACAAATTGGTTGGTTTCTCCGTCATAATGATAATCTATCCCCGCCAGTTTTTCTTCCAGCTCTTTTCTGTCAGTATCGAGCTGGCTGCACAGCTCGTCCACATCCTGATAAAAATCCCGCAGCTTCATATTCACAAAGCTGAGCAGCATCACCGGGTCCTTTGGCACCATAATGTTTTTTCCTTTCCATCCGTTCCTTAGGCGGAACTGTATCATTATTATAGACTTAAGGTGTGATGGATTCAAGGCTTTTTCAGCCGTTTTCCCTCTTTGCCGGTTCTATGAAATCATTGTTTAAATTACGTCCTTATTCTGAAAAACAATCAGAAAGTAAATAGTTTTTACGTTTTTAAAGCAAAAACTATTTACTATTATCAAGTTTTTGGATATACTAATAGTAAAAGGAGCCATAATATGATTATCAGACCTCACTATATGAATATATTGAAAACCTATCGCGATGTGCCGTTAGTAAAAATACTGGCAGGTATCCGCCGCTGCGGTAAATCCACGATTTTAGAAATGCTGCGCAATGATTTGGTAAAGAGCGGCGTTTCCGAAGACCATATTATCTATATGCGCTATACCTCGGAAGATTTTGACGATGGCATGACCGATAAGGACATGTACAACGGCATCAAAGAAAAAATGACTGGCGGCGGGCGTTATTATCTCTTGCTTGACGAAGTACAGGAAATCTCCGGCTGGGAAAAAGCCATCAACAGTCTGCTTGAAAACGCCAATACGGATATTTATGTGACCGGCTCCAATTCCAAGCTGATGTCAAGTGAAATATCCACCTATCTGACTGGACGCTATATATCTATTCTTGTGTTTACGCTGTCCTTTGCCGAGTATATGGATTTCAAAAAAACGGACGACCGCACGCCCAAGGAGCTTTTGAATGAATATATTCGACTGGGCGGATTCCCTATTGTTGCGCTTGGCAGTTTTGATGAGGATGCAGCGTATCAGATTGTTGAGGGTATCTATCATTCTGTTATTACGAGCGATATTGCAAAGCGACACAATATCACAAACTTTGACCTGTTCAACCGTGTGGTAAAATATATAGTAGAAAATGTGGGCAAGACCTTTTCCGCTAACGCCATTGCAAAGTTTCTGAAAAGCGAGGGGCGTTCTCTCTCGGTGGAAGCCGTCTATAACTATCTGGAATGGCTGGAAAAAGCCTTTGTAATCTACCGCTGCCAGCGATACGATTTACAGGGCAAATCCGTGCTGAAAACGCAGGAGAAGTTTTATCTTGCAGACGCTTCCCTCAAATACTGCATAATGGGCTTTAATCCGAAGTCTGTCGCCGCCATGCTCGAAAACATTGTCTACTTTGAGCTTCGCAGAAAAGGCTATGAAGTTTATATCGGAAAAAACGAAACGAAAGAAATTGATTTTGTGGCTGTGCGGCGTGACGAGCGTATTTATGTGCAGGTGTGCCGCAATCTGCCGGAGGAATCCGACCGTGAAGCCGCCAATCTGCTTGCAATCAAGGACCACTACCCCAAGTATATTGTAACGCTTGATGAACTTGCCGCAGGCAACATCAACGGCATCAAAATCATGCATTTGGCGGATTTTTTGCTGCGTGAGGAGTATTGACGGCAGGGATGCCGCATGTCCTGCAGAAGATATCCGTGATATCCTCAATACTCTCCTTCGCGCCGTTCTGAACCCATATAATCGCTGTGTTAAACAGGGCGCCCATGTACATATAAAGCTTGTACCGCTCAATCGAACTGTTCGGCATAGTGCCGGCGACCTCTTCATGGAACTGGTTCAGCTTTTCCAACAGGATGGAGCCGTAACCAAACAAATACAAATCCACCAGAAAATCCCCGTACTTTTTAAAGTAGGCAAAGCTGTTGTAGACATTTTGATAGGTATAATAATTGTCCTCATTGCAGTCAATGCCAGAACGGAACTGCTCCAGTATATTTTCAATCAGCGTCAAAAGCACATTCTCTTTGGAGTCATAGTTTCGATAGAAAGAAGCTCTTGCCACCTTTGCAGAACGGATAATTTCCGTAATGGAAATATCCGAAAAGCTTTTCTCATGCATCAACTTAAACAAAGCCTCCGTGATACTTTTTTTGACCCGAATATTCTCTTCCTTCCGCTTATCCATATCTGCTTTTCCTTTCCGCAATGTTTACGTTGTGAAATACTTATAAATCAACTCCTGCGTCCATATATGATACAGTTGTTTCACATTGTTTTAACATGCTTTAAAAGCTTTGTCAATCCTGACAATATTCATGTTACTATCTGTGCAGAGTAAAAATGCAATCCTATTAAATATGATACAAAACAAGGTTTTTTGTATCATGTGCGCCCCTTGCCAGTTTTCTTCCGATGTGATACAGTTGTTTCACGTTGTTTTTTACCAAGTAATGATCAGGCATTTGCGAAATTCCCGTTTGTCGGTTCCGAATTGCGCACATTGTATATTCCATAAGCAGACCCTTGCCGGCCGTCGGTACCAAAGTCATGCCCGCATGACTTGCGCCATATTTTGGCAGCTTACGTACCGCTACGGCTGGCTTGGAGCGAAAGCGCGTTTGCGTTGGAATATACAATGTACGCAATGACGACCGTATGCTTTTTGAATTTCTCAATTGTCTAAGTAATCGACACCTGAAAGGAACCAATACATTATGAGAACAGCAGTTGTAACAGATACCAACAGTGGAATCACGGTAGAGGAAGGCAAAAGAAAGGGAATTTATGTGCTCCCGATGCCCGTCATTGTAGAAGATAATTGTTATCTGGAAGGTGAGGATATCGCCAACGCCGGATTATATGAAGCAATGAATAACCACAGGGAGGTTTCCTCCTCCCAGCCCTCCCCCGGCAGCATTATCAGTCTGTGGGACACTGTTTTTCAGGACGGTTATGATGAAATTGTCTATATTCCCATGTCAAGCAGCCTGAGCGGCTCCTGTGAGAACGCCATGCAGCTTGCCACAGACTATAAAGGAAAAGTGTTTGTCGTGGACAATCACCGAATTTCCGTCACCTTGATGGAATCTGTATATGACGCCAAAAGACTTGCAGACAACGGCACCCCTGCCAAAGAAATCAAGGCGCGGCTGGAAGCTTCCGCCTACGACGCAAGTATCTATATTACAGTCAATTCTCTGGAATATCTAAAGAAGAGCGGACGTATCACCGCCTCAGCAGCCGCCATCGCAGGCATCTTAAATATTAAGCCTGTATTGACAATTCAGGGCGACAAGCTGGATTTGTTTGCGAAAGTAAGAGGAATGAAACAGAGTGAGCGAAAAATGATAGAAGCGCTAAAGCAGGATATCGCAACACGCTTTGCAGATGTACCTGCCGACAGATTTCGGTTTGCAACCGCCGGCACCTTTGAAACAGAAGAGGAAGCAGAGGCATGGCGCAGCCTGGTTCAGTCTGAATTTCCCCATGCCTCCGTCTATTATTCTCCTCTTTCCTGCAGCATCGCCTGCCATGTCGGCGTAGGCGCTTGCGGAATCGGCGTTTCTATTCTGCTCGCGCAGTGAGAGCGCCGTTCTCAAGCTCTATCCGTATCGTATCGCCTTCGCCTACCTCACCGGCAAGTATCAGCTTGGCAGAGAGCGTCTCTACATATTTCTGGATATAGCGCTTCAACGGTCTTGCACCATAAACCGGTTCATAAGCATTGTCCACAATAAACTGCTTTGCATCGTCGCTTAAAACCACATGCAGTTCTCTGTCGGACAGCCGCCTGTTTAAATCCGCCATAATCAGATTTACGATGCTGCCGATATTGTCCTTCGTCAGCGGCTTAAAGAGTATGGTCTCATCGAGACGGTTTAAAAATTCAGGGCGGAAGGATCTGCGCAAGTCCTCCATCACCCGCTCCTCTGCCTGCGGCAGAATACTGCCGTCCCCGCTGATACCGTCAAGCAGATACTGTGCACCGATATTGGAAGTCATAATGAGGATTGTATTCTTGAAATCCACAGTGCGCCCCTGCGAGTCCGTGATACGTCCGTCGTCCAACACCTGTAAAAGCACGTTAAACACATCGGGATGCGCCTTTTCAATCTCATCAAAGAGCACAACCGAGTAAGGCTTTCTTCTGACTGCTTCAGTCAACTGTCCACCCTCCTCATAGCCCACATATCCGGGAGGCGCTCCAATCAGGCGGGATACCGCATATTTCTCCATATATTCGCTCATATCGATACGCACCATATTGTTTTCATCATCAAAGAGCGCTCTGGCAAGGGACTTGGCAAGCTCTGTCTTGCCCACGCCGGTAGGTCCCAAAAACAGGAAGGAGCCAATCGGTTTTGACGGGTCTTTAATCCCCGCCTTGGAGCGTATAATCGCTTCTGACACCTTTGTCACGCCCTCGTCCTGTCCCACGACGCTTCTGTGCAGCTCTGCGTCCAGGTGCAGCGTCTTGTTCCGCTCGCTCTCCGTCAGCTTTGTCACGGGAATCCCTGTCCAGCGGGATACAATGCGGGCAATTTCCTCCTCCGATACACTCTCATGTACAAGAGAAAGCTCCGTGCTTCTTATCTGCTCCTCTTCCATCTCCAACTGCTTTTTCAGCGCCGGCATCTTCCCGTAGGAAAGCTCTGCCGCCTTTTCCAGATTGCCCTCCCGCTGTGCAATCTGAATCTGCCCGTTTATTTCTTCTATCTCCTCGCGCAGCTTGGAAAGCCTGTCTACGGAAGCCTTTTCATTGTCCCACTGTGCCTTTTTGCCTGCAAACTCTTCCTTCAGCTCCGCAAGCTCCTTCTGCAGGCTGCCCAAGCGGTCTTGACTGAGACGGTCATCTTCCTTTTTCAGCGCGGCTTCTTCTATCTCAAGCTGCATAATTTTCCTCTGCAGTTCGTCCAGCTCGGTGGGCATGGAGTCAAGCTCCGTCTTAATCAACGCGCAGGCCTCGTCCACCAAATCAATCGCTTTGTCCGGCAGAAAACGGTCCGTGATATAGCGGTTGGATAAAATGGCCGCACTCACAAGGGCATTGTCCATGATTTTCACGCCGTGATATACCTCATACCGCTCCTTTAAACCGCGCAGAATAGAGACCGTGTCCTCCACGGTAGGCTCATCCACCATAACCGGCTGAAAACGCCGCTCCAATGCCGCATCCTTTTCAATATACTGCCGGTACTCGTCAAGAGTTGTCGCGCCGATGCAGTGCAGCTCACCCCTTGCCAGCATGGGCTTTAACATATTGCCGGCATCCAGCGCGCCGTCCGTCTTGCCCGCGCCCACAATGGTATGCAGCTCGTCTATAAAGAGGATAATCTGTCCGTCGCTCTTTTTGACCTCCTCCAGCACCGCCTTTAAACGTTCTTCAAATTCGCCCCGGTACTTGGCGCCTGCAACCAGTGCTCCCATATCCAGCGCAAAAATCTTTTTGTCCTTCAGTCCCTGCGGCACGTCGCCCCGCACGATACGCTGTGCCAGTCCCTCTACCACCGCCGTTTTGCCGACGCCCGGTTCCCCGATAAGCACCGGATTGTTTTTGGTCTTTCGGGAGAGGATACGGATAATGTTGCGGATTTCGCCGTCGCGCCCAATCACGGGGTCAAGCTTCTGCTCCCTTGCCTTTTCCACAAGCTCCTGTCCGTATTTTGCCAGCGTGTCGTAGGTCGCCTCCGGATTGTCGCTGGTGACTCTCTGATTGCCCCTCACGGTGGAAAGCGCCTGCAGAAAACGCTCTCTGGTGATGCCGTACTCCCGGAAAATTTCCTTGATGGCTTTATTCGGATTCTGCAGCATGGAAAGGAAGAGATGCTCCACAGAGACATACTCGTCCCCCAGCCGCTTCGCCTCATCCTCAGCGGACAAAAGCGCCTTGTTTAAATCAGCACCCACATGCAGCTCGCCGCCCCGCACCTTGACCCTCTTTTGCAGCGCTTCCTCGACACGTCCGAGAAAGTGCTCCTTATGAATCTCCATTTTTTCGATCAGTTTTAAAATCAGACTGTCTTCTATGGTTAAAAGGCTATAGAGCAAATGCTCCTGTTCTATTTCCTGATTCCCATATTCATAAGCCAGCTTCTGGCAGCCCTCCACGGCTTCCATGGACTTCTGCGTGAATTTTGAAATATTCATTGTAATAGCCTCCTTTCCTTGTTCTATTGATACTATAACACAGAGAACACTAAATGCAATAAGAAAATTATAAACATTTTCTAAAACTTTCCTCTATATATTATAGTAATCCGCAAAAAACCGAGGTTATGCATGGCTGCTTCCCTTTTTGCATTTTTAGAAAAAATAAACGCTTTTCTGTGGAATGGTCCCATCATTCTGCTTCTTGCGGCAACCCATCTCTTTTTTACCGTCCGGCTGTTTCCGCAGCGGCTGACCTTCCGCGCCATACGCGCCTCTGTTTCTTCCGGAAAGAAAACCGGAGAAAAAGGCATGAGCGGCTTTGCCACACTGGCAACCACGCTGGCGGCAACGCTCGGCACCGGCAATATCGTCGGCATCTCCACCGCCATCGCTTTGGGCGGTCCCGGCGCCCTCTTCTGGTGCTTTTTGACCGGGCTTTTCGGCATGGCAACCGCCTATGCGGAATGTTATTTAAGCTGCGTCTACCGGAAAAGACAATCTGACGGAACCGCAGCGGGCGGTCCCATGTATGTGCTGGAGCAGGGACTGAAAAGCAGGCTGCTCGGAAAATTTTACGCCTTCTGCATCGTGTGTGCCGCCATCGGCGCAGGCTGCACCACCCAGTCCTCCGCCATCGCAGATGCCGCCTACTCTACCTGGCATCTTTCCCCTCATATCATCGGCATGGCTGCGGCTGTATTGACCGGAATGGTCATACTCGGCGGCGTTGGCAGCATCGGCAGCTTCTGTACCCGTATGGTGCCGCCCTTAAGCTTTCTCTACATGGGCGCCTGCCTCTATCTTTTGTGGCAGAACCGCGCTTTCCTTGCGCCCTCCCTCGCCCTTGTCCTTTCCGCCGCCTTCACCGGACGTGCTGCCGCCGGCGGTTTTGTGGGAAGTACCTTTTTGGTGGCCGCGCGTTTCGGCATCGCAAGGGGACTGTTCACCAACGAAGCGGGTATCGGAACTGCCGCCATTGCAGCCGGCTCCTCCAATGTTCAAAATCCTGTCAAACAGGCGCTTGTCTCCATGACCGCCGTATTCTGGGATACCATTGTGATGTGCACGCTGACCGGCTTCACCATCATCAGCAGCATACTGGCACACCCGGGCAGCACAAAGGGCTATACCGACGCAGGACTTACAAGCGCAGCCTTCGCCTTTCTGCCCTTTGGCGGAAATACCTTTTTAACGCTCTCCCTAATCGCCTTTGCCCTTGCCACTCTGGTTGGCTGGTGCTATTTGGGCGAAAAAGGAGCGGTCTACCTGTTTGGAGAATCAGGCATCCGCTCGTATCAACTCGTTTATATCGTCATGATTTACATAGGCGCTATCATCCCCATGCAGCTTGTATGGAGCTTTACCGATCTTATCAACGCCGTTATGGTTCTGCCGAATGTCCTCTGCCTCTGGGTGCTGTTCAAAAAAATCGGAAAGCCATGACAAATCACACTGAAGCGCGCACACATCTCATAACTCCACGAACTGCACGGACAGCAGGTCAATACCGGGCTTAATGTGTTCCACGGACAGTTCATACAAGCCTTTAGATAGCACGGCTTTGCATATCCGTTGTATATAGTGGTTTCCTCTGGTGCCGTTGGTCTGTATCATGCCCGCTTTTTCGCCGTTTAGGCTAAGTTTGCAGAGCATTTGCGCCCTGCTGCTTTTTCCCGACTTAAGCGTCACGTTGATGCCGTACAAACCGTCATGTTCCACATTTATCAATACTTTTTCTTTTTCCGCCCGCTCTCCGGTAAGGTCTATCAGTCCGGACGCCGCCTCCACCTTCCTCACAGATGCCTTTTCTGCCGCTTCCGCTGTTCCAAGCGGTTGTAACACTACAGGCTGCTCTACTCTGACTTCCCGTTTTGCCGCCGGAGAAGCAAGCAGAAACCGTAAAATATTCATGACACAACGCTGCAGTTCTCCCTTTGTCAGGTTCCCTTCCTCCACTGCGCGCAGTATGTTGTCGCCTCTTGCATTAATGACTGCGCCATTATTGTTTACTACCATATAGACATCATTCTGGGCACGCACCATGGAACGCATATCCAGCAAGTTTGCCTCGCCGCCGTTTACCACGTCGTTTAAACCGGCCCACCAGTCCGTCATCACCAACCCTGTATAGCCCCATTCTTCCCTTAAAATAACGGTATTCAAATCATAATTTGTAGCATTCTGGTAGCCGTTCATGGGATTGTAGGTGGTCATCACCGCTCTGCCGCCGCCCTCCTTTACCGCCATCTCAAAACCTTTTAAATAAATCTCACGTAGCGCCCTTTCCGATACCGCGGCGTCTACTCTGTGGCGCGCCTGTTCCTGATTGTTGCAGGCAAAATGCTTCATGGTTCCCGTCACACCGGCTCTTCCCATGCCGCGCTCACATGCCGCCGCAATCGCACCCGTCACATAGGGGTCTTCTGAAAAATATTCAAAATTCCTGCCGTTTAAAGGATGCCTGTGAATATTCATCCCGGGTCCCAGCAGCGTATCCACCTCGTTCAGACAAAGCTCCTGTCCTTCCAGATAAAACAATTCTTCTACCAGCGCCTCGTCAAAGCTGCATGCGAGCAGCGTACCACCCGGGATCTGCGTCGCCTTTTCTCCCGTATCCATGCGGATGCCGGAAGGTCCGTCTGCCGCACAGCCTGCCGGAACTCCCCTTGCCGCCAACTCGTCACTCACCCCGCCGAAGGCTGCCGCGGTCCCGGACGTCACTCTGGCATTGCACATACCCTCGCCCCGCACGATAACCGCAAGTTCCTCCAGGGAAAGCTGTGCCGTAAACGCCTCCAGGGAAGCCCTGCCCGCAAGGACATCGCCAAACAGAATCTCTTTTTCTCCTGCAGCCGACAGTTCGTCCGGCAGATTTTCCAGTATTCTTCTTTCCAAATCGATGGTGCGCAGGGGAACATCCTCATATGCTGCTTCATAGGTCCCGTCCTCCCGCAGAGCAGGCTTTATCCTGCGAAAACTTCTCACCGGCGCTGCCGCCTCATGCAGACGCTCCGTAATGAGAAGCTTCTTTGGTGCGAAAGGCGCCTTGCCGTCTTTTCCAAAGACCTCTTTTGTCCTGCGGCAGTCAACGCCCACAAAAAAGCGGTAAGCCCCCGCCTCCAGCACGAAGCAGGACTTATTGCCTGTCATGCCGCCGTCATCATAGGACGCAAACCTTTTTACCGGAATGTGAAAATCCAACACCTGCGACTCTCCTGTGGCAAGCAGCTTCGTCTTGGCAAACGCCGCCAGCACCCTGCTTGCTTTTCCCAACAGGCCCTGCGGCGCTTCCACGTATACCTGAAGCACTTCCCTGCCCGCATATGCGCCCGTATTTTCTACCTTTACCTGAAACTCCACACAGCTTTCCTCTGCGTTTCCCGTCACGACAGCTTCCGTCGGCTCCCACGAAAAGGTTGTGTAGGATAAACCGAATCCAAAGGGATAGAGCACCTTTTCCGGACAAAAAGTTTCAAAATAACGGTAGCCCACGTAGATATCTTCTTCATAAAAATTGCGTATGTCGCTGCCGTAATTGGCATGGGCCGGATAATCCTCTATGGAGCGGGCAATCGTGTCCGTCAGATGTCCCGACGGCGATACCGCCCCCACAAGCACATCCGCCGCCGCATTGCCGCCCTCCATGCCGCCGTGCCACGTATAGAGCAGCGCTTTGACAGACCCGTGGCACCAATCCGCCGTTGTCCATGACATGTCGATAATATTGGACACATTAAAGACTAGCGCCACATCCGAAAAATATTCTGTCACAAGAGAAATCATGGCAATTTCGTCCTCTGTCAGCCTGTAACTGCCGGCAACGTCCGCATTGTCCCTGTCCTCCCCTGCCGTCCTTCCCAGTACGATAACTGCCTTGTCAGAAACGGCTGCCGCTTCTTTTACCAGCGCATCGTCAAGCGGCATCTCGTTCTGATTCCAAGGCTCCGACGCCCATTCGCCGCTTCCCGTATCGGCAGGATGCGCCGCTGTCCACGATTCATAAATTTCAGCCAGTTTCTCGTTCAACTGTACCCATTGATACTGCCGGAGACCGTCAATTAAATTGGTGGTATATTCCACGTTTACCAGACCGCCGGAACCTGTTCCGCTCTTATAGTAATTTATCTGGCACCTGCCGAAAACGGCCACCTTGTCCTCTTTGGTAATCGGCAGCATACCGCCTTCATTTTTTAATAACACAGCGCCGTCTGCCGCTGCCTTTCTGCAAAAGGGCGCCAGCTCCCGCAGCGCTCCTCCCTTTTTTTCTTCCTGCATAACCCGAGCCTCCCGCAATCTCCTCTTACATGCCGCAATTTTCCTTCTCTGATGCCGCGGCATTTATTTTCTGAAACAGCCGCAAAAGCGCCAAAACTGCTGCTGCCGCCAGCACCACCTCCGCACAGAACTGCGCATAGGCAAGTCCATACAGCGGGAAAAGGTAATTCAACAGATAAATCGCCGGAATTTCCAGAACAATTTTTCTGAGCACGGCAAAAATAAGCGCCTTCTTTCCCATACCGCACGCCTGAAATACGCCGACGGCAAGGAAATCCATTGCCAAAAACGGCAGTGCCAGACACAATCCCCGCAAAAATTTTGTGCCGTAAGCCACAATCACTTCATTTTTCATAAACATTCTGGTGAGCCCGCCGGCTCCCAGATAAAACGTAAGCGTCATAACTGTCAAAAATCCGATAATCAGCTTTAAGGCAAAGAAAATCGTCTGTTTCATGCGCCTGCTGTTGCCGCTTGCATAGTTATAGCTGACCAACGGCATAATACCCTGTGAAAATCCCAGGGCAATGTTCATGGGCACCATATTTACTTTTTGTACAATCCCCATTGCTGCCACTGCATCTGCACTGTAGGACGCCGTAAAATTATTCAGCACGGTCATACCGGTCACATTCAGCAGATTCTGAATTGCCGCCGGAATCCCCACGCCGCAGACGCCAAGCAAAATTGCTTTTTGAAAAGAAAATTTAGAAGGATTTATGCAGACATAGGTGCGTCCCTTCTTTACAAACAGCAGTACAAAAAAGTAAACGCATGCCACACAGTTAGACAAAAAGGTGGCAAGCCCCGCTCCCGCTGCGCCCATATTCAGTCCCCACGGCAGAATAAAGATGGGGTCAAGCACAATATTTAAGAGGCACCCGCTCATGGTGCCGAGGCTGGCATGGAGCGACGCGCCTTCCGCACGCACCATATACGCCATCACTACATTTAAAATTGCCGGCGCCGCGCCAAAGCTGACTGTCCATTTCAGATATTGTCCCGTAGCAGCCACCGTCCCGCTGTCCGCCCCCAGCATCTTAAGAAGCGGCACCTGAAACAGCGTGAAAAAAAGCGAGAACAAAATGCCGCTGACAAGGGCGCAGTAAAATCCAAACGCCGAGCTGCGGCGCACCGTATCATAATCCTTCCTTCCCAGCGCACGGCTCATCATACTGGAAGAACCAATGCCAAACAGATTGTTTACCGCATTAAACGCCAGCAGCACCGGAGCCGCCAACGTGACCGCCGCATTTTGTACAGGGTTGTTTAAAATTCCCACAAAATAAGTATCCGCAAGATTATAAATCACCATAACAAGCGAACTGATAATCGTCGGCACCGCCAGCTTCATGACAGCCTGCGGAACAGGTATTTTTTCAAATAATTGTATTTTCTGCGTATCTTCCATTGTCTATCCGAACCCTTCTGTCACCACGCAGATACGTGGTGGCGGATACTATTTTAGCACGGAGACATTCAGAAATCAATGTATTGGGGAGGCGGCGAGTTACATCTGTACGCAAGGCATATTGTGTGGCGAGTCACGCCCGTGCAGCCATCTGTTCCCAAGGAGCCGCGCTCTCGCTCAGAAAGAAACGTAGCGGTACTAGGCTCGAAAAAACCTCGCCAAGTACCGACGTTTCTTAAAGGGCTCCTTCGGGAACAGATGGCTGTACGGGCTGATTACCGCCGCTGAAAGCGCAGGCGTGGCGGCGTTGTAAACTCGCCGCACAGAGGAAGCGCGGGTCTTTGTAGCTTACGGTCAAATCCTTGCGGGCATGAAGCGTACCTTTGCCGCCTGCAGGTGTGCGTTTCGCGCGACTTGCAGCCGGAAGAGGAGCGGTATGTCTGTGCAGACCTTTTAAAAACGCCGGTACTTAGGCGCCGTCTTTTGGCGCCTTACGTACCGCTGCGTTTTTATTCGAGCGAAAGCGCGTCTGCACAGACATACCGCTCCTCTTCCGGCGTCACTCGCCTCACTCGCTGCCACCCCTTCACGCCGCCTCCCCAAAAAATTCTTGAAAAACTTACCATAATATTTTTTATTTCTATGCCAATACTAACATCAAGATAAGTGATAACAACACACTTAATGCGGAAAACAGTATCTTTTTTAAGAAAAATGCTGTGCAGTAATCTCCGGGATAAGTGGTTATTATCCACTTGTCTTGAAGATAGATTGCAAGCAAAATTCTTGTGAAAAATCAAAAGTGTTTGGAGGTGAAAAAGAATGGCAAGCAACAAAACTAATAGAGTAGAAGTTCCTGAAGCTAAGGCAGCTCTTGACCGTTTTAAGACCGAGGTTGCTTCTGAGCTTGGTGTAAACTTAAAGGAGGGTTACAATGGTGACCTGACCTCTAAGGAAGCCGGTTCTATCGGTGGCGAGATGGTTCGTAGAATGATTAAGAAGCAGGAAGAATCCATGAAATAAGGATTCCTGAATCGGAAGGATAGAAAATCCTATAATCAATAAAAGCATCGGGAGGCACTTTGTAAAAGGTGCCTCTCTTGCATTTTGGCTTTTTAAAATTCACGTTTTAAGTATATCCTTAAAGACAGCAGATAGGAAACCGTCAAAAGTGCCGCCGCCAAAACTAGCATTCCCCCGCTGACTAAGAGCATATGTTCCGAAGCATATACAAGCATATGTAAAACAAGTTTTTCATTGCCCGGCAGCAGCGTATAGGTCAAAAATACGGCATAAGCCATGGTACATACGCCAAGCGGCACATACATCCCCCAAAACTTACCTTTCTGATAACCGAGCTTAAAAAGCAGCGGATACATAAAGAGATTCATCAGCGCATATAAAAGCAGGCCAAACGCAGCGAGCGCCAAAATCCATTTTAAATCGGGATACCATTTTGAAAGTGAAATACGATTTGCAAAGGGCATGCATACAAGCCCGAACAAAATGCCGCACAACACCATAATAAACGATAACACATATCTGCCGGCAACAATATCATTTCTTTTTACAGGCAGGGACAAATAGAGCCTGTTCAAATCGCCTTTTTCCTCCACCGCAAAGGGATCGAGGGAGAAAAGAAAAAACAAAAACGCTGCGGTAGGCATCAGTAATACAGGGGAAATATACCCTATGGCAAACAGAGGAATACATATTACCAAAACCCTCTTTTGATAATATTTTATTGCAAACCAATCCATTTTTATCATATTAAGCATATTTTTTCTTCCTTTCCATGTGCACGATCACATCATCAATGGTAGCCCGTTCCGTGACGGTGTCTAAAGGCAGTCCGCCAATATGCGCAAGTTCCATAAGACATTCATAACCACTATCATACTCACGCAGTCCAATGGCAAATTTTCTTTTTTCTTCCGGCAATTTTCCTCCCCGCACCATGCAGTACGATGCAGTCAGTTCCTCTTTTTCACCGCAAAACAATAAACTTCCCTGACTGATGTAGGCAATCAAGTCCGCTATATGCTCCAAATCGCTGACAATATGGGTGGAAAACAGGATGGTTCTTCCTTCTTGAACCAGATATTCCCGCATAATATCAATGAATTCATCACGGGATGCGGGATCAAGTCCACCTGTCGGCTCATCGAGCAAAAGAAGCCTGGCATTATGGGAAAGATGGACTGCCATTGCCAGTTTCATCTTCATGCCTCTGGAAAAATCCTTAAATTTTTTCCTGGGGTCAAGTTCAAATCGTGATAAATATTTTCTGTATTCACTGCCATCCCAATTATGATAGAAGGGTTTAATGCCTCTCTCAATATCAAGCGGAGTCCAGTTTTCCTGAAAATACGGCTGGTCAAACATGATACCGATATCTTCTTTCACATTCACGTCATCGTTCGATTTGCCGAGCAGAGAAATTTCACCGCTGCTTCTCAATATCATGCCCACCATTGCCTTCAACACCGTGGTCTTTCCTGCACCGTTCGGACCTACGAAGCCGCAGCACAAGCCTTCCGGAACACTAAAGCTGATATTTTTCAGTGTAAATCCCCGATACTCTTTGCATAAGTTATGAATTTCAATTGCATTACCCATGAAACTTTTCCTCCAGTTTATTTTGTAATTCACCGAGAGTCAGGCCTGCTGCCCTCCCCTTGTCCGCTGCAATCTGCAGCGCTTCGTCAACAGCATGCAGATACTGCCGGCGTACTATCTCCGCATCGCCTTTGACAAAACATCCCCGGCCCTGCACCATGTAAATCAAACCTTCCGCTTCCAGATCCCCATATGCGCGGGTCGTCGTAATGATGCTTACCTGCAAATCACGTGCCAGCTGGCGTATCGAGGTAAGCGGCTCGTCAGCAGATAATTCTCCCGAAAGAATCTGCGCCTTAATCTGCCTTTTGATTTGCTCGTAGGTAGGAATTTCACTTTGCATGGAAATTTGAATTCTCATTCCGTACTCCTTTTGCTTTCTCTACTGTACATACTCAGTATATACACTAATACCGCACTTGTCAACCGGAAAAATACATCTATTTTTAGTGGGATGGAAGATTTAAAAGGATTCTCGTAATAAAAAGATTGCCCTCTGCGGCAAAGTCTGCCTCTCCGTTGTAATAGGACGCCACCTTCACAATACTGCGCGCTCCCATCCCGCCTCCGGTGTTTGATTTCGGCATCCCCTTATGAAATTTTACATCCGGCGCACAGGTATTTTTGCATTGCACTGCAATTTTATTTTCTCTCTGCGTAATGGATAGTTGAATCAACCTGTCCTGCTCTCCTGACCTCATACAGCCGTTTATGGCGTTTTCAAAAACATTTGCCAGAATCGCCACCAAATCGATGTCCCGAATGGCAATATTGTCTTCTATCTTTACATGCAGATCTACCGGAATCTCCAGTTCCCCTGCCTTTCTCGCGTACGCGGACAAAATACCGTTTATGGTATCATTGCGGCAGATACGCTCCGTTTTCCTGTTTTCCATCTCCTCCCCGTATTGCTTTACATAGGCAAGAAGCTTATCTATATCCGCATTCTTAATGTACTCTTCCATCAAAAGACAGTTATGCCGGATGTCGTGGCGAATCCTCGCCGCCTCCACTTCTGATTCCCGCACCAACTCTATCTGGCGGTGCAGAAGCTGTTCATTCATTTCCAACAGTTCCTTTTCTACCTGGTAGCGATGTGCCTTCCCACGCTGCAGGTATATCTGGAATATCATGTATTGTATCAGTCCGGCCATAAACAAAAGAATCATAATCCGCACGGCATTAGTCACAGAAAAGGGATGCTTATCCGGCAGATAAACCATAAGGGAAGCACACAAAACCGACACAAGCAGAGCCGCCGCGCTGAATAAATCCATTTCCTCCCGCAGAAAATCGATTCCCTCCCAAAAACGTTTTCGGATTTTTTTTGCAATAAATAGTATACTCACCGCGGTAAGCAGCAGCCGCATCCCGATATCCACCCACATATTCCCGGTAAACCACATGCGCGCCGTATCAACGCCGCAGAATACCGTCACGGAAAGCAGATAAAACCCCAGCGCCACCCTGTATAAAGAAAGATATATAGTTTCATCGCTCATCAGTGTACAAAAAATGCCGCAGGTAAATATTGCCGTAATTCCGGAAAAACGAATATAACTCTCGCTGTTTACCACATACCAGACGCCAAAGGCGGTTGAAACAACCGCCCAGTACGCCGTATAACACCAGATTGCTTTTTTCATGGGAAGCTTGGGATGATCCAGCAGCAGAAACACTGTCATCATAATCCCCGCACCGATACCATTGCGCAGAACCGAAACCAGAAAAGAACCGCCTAACATATTTTACACCTCGCCTTTTTTATTTACACTTCCATCTTAGCACTATTCGACAGAAATTTTTCGGTATGGGAAAATTTGTGGTTTTTGAGGGATATTCTGCAGACACTCTTCTTCATTCCGTCTCAAAGTAGTAGGAAAAATATATTTTTCGAAATTCTGCTGCCCTGTTTCTCGGCATATAAATTCTGCTTCCGTTGTCCATACTGATTTCTTCCCCGTCCACCGCAACGATATGCTGCAGATTCAAAATAAAGGAACTGCCGCATCTGCAGAACTGCGGAAACTTTTCCAGAATACCATACAGTTCGCCGCCCGTCATCCGGACCTTTAAATCTCCATTCTTCAAATGCAGCACCTGATAGTTTTTCTGCGTCTCGCAGTATACAATCGAATTCGGGTTTATCTGACGACTGCCTCCGGCCACCCTGACAATCATAAAATCCTCCCGCATTTTCTGAAGGGATTGAAAAGCAATATCCATGGCATGGAAAAATTTCTCCTTTTCCACGGGCTTTACAATATACTGCAGAGCGTCCACCTCATAAGCTTCCAGCGCATATTCCGATGACGTCGTCATGAAAACGAACGGCGATTTCACACCGCGTCTTCTCAGTTCTTCCGCCGCCTTCAAGCCCGTTTGACCTGACATAAAAATATCCAGAAGCAGAATATCCGGCTTTTCCTGCGACTCCCCGATTGCCGCAAGCAGCGCTTCCGCGCTTTTAAACCTGTCTATTCTGTACTTCTGGTTTGCTTTTTTTCTTTCATATTCCACCAGCAGACCTTCTACTTTGTCCAGTTCTGCTTCCTCATCATCACATAGCGCTATCCAGTACATGAAAAGCTTTCTCCTTTGCCATCCCTATTTTAGTTTTTGTCATACCCATGCTCGTCTCAGTGGCTTTTCTCCCGGGCTTTTAATCTCAGATACCAGCTATAGCCGTCAAATATCAGCTTTTCTTTCATATCGGACGTAAAATACGGCTGCGCGCTTTCTTCTAAATACTGCCGCACCGTCTCAATGTTCTTTCCCTTCTCCTCCACCTGCGCAATCACATTGGACTGCAGCAGCATAAAACGGACAAACTGCTCCATCGACATTTCACAGTCCATGGAATACGTTTCCTGACAGAGTAGTTCAAACTGAAAGGCCTCTGCGTCTTCCTTCGTCCATACTCTCTCTTTTCGGGGCGGCTTGGGAAATTCTCTTAAATATTCTTTTTCATACCACTCTGTAAAAGCAGGCTTCCCCTCCATCCTGCCCGATATCCAAAAATCATATATCAGCAGGATGCCACCCTCTTTCATGACGCCCGCCATTTGGGGAAGAAATCTTTTTTCATCAATCCAGTTGATAACGCCCGCCGCCGTCACAATATCGTAAGTATCGGGCGGTGCCGCAATTTCTTCTGCGCCTGCCTGCACAAAAGAATATTCCGGTTCCGTATACAGTGCGGACGCCGCCCGCACCATCTCCGCCGATATATCCGCGCCCGTCACCCTGTCACAAACCTGCCGCAGCGCCTTTGTAGACAAGCCGGCACCGCACCCCACGTCCAGGCCGTTTTGATAACGCTTTTGCATCTTATCTGTCAGCCGCTCCATCACCTGTCCATGCAGAAACGGTCTGTCCTTCGCATAACCTTCCGCTATACGCCTGTAATCAAAAGAAACTGTGCTCATCGTAAAAAAGCCCCATCCGCCACAAAAATCATATATGATATTTTTTAAACATATCCTGTAAAAAATCCATGTCTGCAAGATGAATTAATTTGTCCGTCTCCCCAGCCTCCGTCATTTTGGCAATCAAAGTGCGCAGGCGGCGCTGCTCCTGCTCCTGCCCCTCTCTCAGCCCCTCTTTTATTCCCTCTTCTTTCGCTATCTCTCTTTCGCTCTCAATATGGTGCTGCTCGTTATATTCTGTCAACAACATAGAACATACCTCCTCACGGTTTTTTCGCAGTATATCTTCTAAGATACCGGCCTCAATACACTCGTCCACAGCCCTGTCTACCGCTGTTTCAATTGACAGCTTCTGATTTGTGTATTCTCTGATTTTTCCGATAAATATAGCGTATTCTTCCAGTTTGCGGCACTTCTGCATGATTTTCTTATTGTGTCCGAGATTAATATTTAAAATAATGGCACGGCAGTCTAAAGCTGCCTTGCCCCAATCGTTCTTTTTTGAAAATGCCTCATGCAGATATAATATCTGCCGCTCCGGCTCTTCTTTCATACCATTATAAAATACGACAAACTGCGGAAAAGGAAGCTGTATCTGCCTGCTGCTGTAAATATCACGGTCACCTTCCGTCATTTTTCGATATAAATCAGCAAAATAAAATAATCCTCTTAACGGTAAATTCGGACTGTATGTGCTCTGATGTTCATAAAGATTCAACACATCTTTAATCAAAAACGAAACGTCATTCTTCATTCCCATATATACGACATCTTCCATGGTATTCACTTCAATCTCATCAGGATTGTCATAATCTGTATTGTTAATTGCGTTATAAAGCTGCATCAGGTCTTTCTTTTCCTTAAAAATCAGCTTGAATAAGCGGTCTTTGTACGCCCTGTTTACTTTTCCTCTTTTGTTTTCCATTCACTACCTCCATTATAATTTTTTTTGATTATCACTGCAATACTGAAATTAGGCTGATACAGCCGAAGTGCTTTGAAGTTTAGATTGATTTAGATGATGCTATTTTATTGTAATCGAAGAAGGTTGTCAATTGTATTATTGAAGTGAAGCCCTATCCCCGTGCAGACGCGCCCTCAATCGGAAAGCAATGTCATTAAATCAAGAAACATTTGTGGAATGGCAAGAAAAATAGTATAATGAGTGTAATATCCCCGGCAAGGAGGAAAGGCAGGGAACTATATGCACATCAGTTATAAACCGCTCCGGCATACATTGGCAGAGCGTGGAATGAGAAAGAAGATTTAAGAATTCAAAGATTTCGGACAATGGAGGATACACCTATGATCAGTTTCAGAAAAATTACAGAAGACAACTTCACGGCAATCATACAGATGAAACGCCCGGACGGAGAAAAATTTGTGGCATCAAATGCCTATTCTCTGGCGCAGGCGTGGCTTTACAGGGAGGCTGGCGATGTCTATCCTTTTGCAATTTATAACGATGAGACGCCGGTTGGTTTTATGATGTTGGATGAGGACACCGAAGAACGGTGTCTGGTGATATGGCGGATCATGTTTCCAGAGGAGCATCAGGGAAAAGGATACGGTACACGGGCCATTCAACAGATAATCCAACTGGCAAAAGATTCCGGAAAATACGATTTTATCATCCTTGACTACGTACCGGGGAACGAAATTGCAAAGCATGTCTATGAGAAGCTGGGCTTCCTGCCCACCGGAGAAATCGTCAATAACGGTGAAATCGAGATGAAGCTTGCTTTATAATGTTAAATACAGACAGAACCACAAAATCAGTCAAGTCTGTTTTAAGTATGTTGATGCGAAAAATTAATTGTGATGCAAGGTATATAAGGCAGCCGGTTCCCGAAAAACTTTCAGTGAAAGTGTATCGGGAACCGGCTTTTCTTTTACAAAATTTTGGGCAGAACTTTTAACCGTGGTTGTTTCCGCCCTACTTATAAACCACGCTCTTTGCCAGTTCCTCCGCCTTTTCGCTGCCGCAGAATCGTTCCGCAATGGCAAGGGCAAAGGGAATTGCCGTGCCCAGTCCTCTTGAGGTGGTGACGTGGTCGGAAACTTCCACCGGACCCGCGCTTACCTTTGCGCCGGCAAGCTCTTTTTCAAAGCCGGGATAAGCGCAGGCATTCCTGCCCTCCAGATATCCCCTGTGTCCGAATATACTGGGAGCGGCACAGATGGCACTGACACATTTACCTGCCTTATAAAAGGTATCCAGCTTCTGCATAAGCGGTGTACACGCCTCCAGATTACGGGTTCCCGGCATACCACCGGGCAGTACTATCATATCCAGCCCGTCAAAGTCCACTTCATCCAAAGACATATCGGCCCGCACCGTAATGCCGTGGGAACCGGTCACATCACAGGCGCCTTCACCGTCCTCTTTTGTAACAGCCACAGTGTCCACTTCAATTCCCGCTCTCCGGCATAAATCCACCACTGTAAGCCCTTCGATTTCCTCAAACCCTGTCGCCATAAATACTGCTATTCTGCTCATATCCCGTCCTACCTCCATACTGAATTTTAATGCTTCTATTTTACCGCCCTCCGGCGTTTTTGTCCATCTGCTTCTCTTAAAATCAAATGAATTTTTCAGGCGTTCTCTTGTTTTCACACAAAAAAGCTGTATAATAACATTAGAAACACAGGCAAAGGAGAAACACCATGGAAATCGAACGCAAATTTACAATAAAGCAGCTTCCTGACAATCTTGACCTCTATCCTGTTCACACCATTGAGCAGGCTTATCTGAATACCGATCCTGTCATCCGTATCCGCAGGGAAGATGACGAGTTTTATATGACCTACAAAGGACAGGGCATGATGACCCGGGAAGAGTACAATCTTCCGCTCAACAAGGAATCCTATTACCACCTTCTCACCAAGGCAGACGGCAATATCATCACCAAGAAAAGGTATTTGATTCCCCTGCTTCACCCACAGTTTGCAGCAGGCGGACCAAAACCGCCCGAGGATTACTCCCTCACCATTGAGCTGGATGTTTTTGAACCTCCCTTTGCGCCTCTGATTCTTGCCGAAGTCGAATTCGGCAGTAAAAATGCGGCAGAAACTTTCCTGCCGCCCGACTGGTTCAAGGAGGACGTTACCTACAACGCCTCCTATCACAATTCGTATTTAAGTATGCGCAAGCTATAATGATTCGTCATGTAGTCCTGCGGCTGTCTGACTTGGCTGCACTCTGTACCACCCATCTATCTGCCGTACAGTCTGCACAGCCTGCCGATTCGTTCGGCAAGCGCACCGGTACATACGCCCTTCCGCATCCGCCACTTCCAGTTATCACCTAAAGTGGACGGCGTGTTGAGGCGCGCCGCCTTGCCGAGACACAGATAATCCTGCAGGGGAATAATGGCTGTATCTGCTACAGAGGAAATCGCTGCCCGGATAAACATCCATCCGGTCTCTGTTTCCTCTTTTTTTATGTTCAGATATTCACAGGCAAAATCCTTCGCCCAGTCGGGAAGAGATTCATACCAGCCAAGTGTCGTATCGTTGTCGTGCGTACCGGTGTAAACCACGCAGTTTTTCGTGTAATTGTGGGGCAGATAGTCATTATGCGGCCCCGACTCAAATGCAAACTGTAACACTTTCATGCCGGGATAACCCGTTTTCTCCACCAAATCCAGCACACTCTGTGTCAGAAATCCCAAGTCCTCTGCAATCACCCGCTTTTCGCCAAGCTGCCGCTTCATCGTCTCAAACAGGGCATAGCCGGGACCCTTACACCACTTGCCCCGTTCTGCCGTCGCATCCCCATAAGGAACTGCCCAATATTCGTCAAACCCCCTGAAATGGTCGATTCTTACAATATCGTAAAGTTCATAGCAGCAGGCTATCCGCTTCATCCACCACGCAAAGCCCGTGCTCTCATGGTATGTCCAGTCGTACAGCGGATTGCCCCACAACTGACCGGTCGCCGAAAACGCATCCGGCGGACAGCCCGCAACCGCAGACGGCATACCATTGTCAGCTAACTGGAACAGCTCCGGATTTGCCCACGTGTCCGCGCTGTCGAACGCAACATAAATGGGAATATCCCCCACAATCTCGATTCCGTTTTGATTGGCATATGCCTTTAACGCTTTCCACTGTGTAAAAAATTGATACTGTTCAAAGCGGTAATATGCCAAGTCTGTCGCATATTTTTCCCTGTACGCCTGCAAAGCCTCCGGCTTCCGCAGCCTGATATCCTCGTCCCACTCGCTGAAAGCTACGCCGTCAAAACTGCTTTTTACTGTCATGAACAGCGCATAATCCTCCAGCCAGTCCTTATTTTCCTCCACAAACCGAAGATAATCGGGGTTTTCTCCAAAGCCTTCTGCAAAAGCTTTCTCAAACGCCTTGCGCAGCAGCACGAAACGGGAAAAATACATTTTTTCATAATCCACATATTCCTCGCTGCCCCCGAAATCACAGGCATCACATTCCGCCTCTGTCAGCCAGCCCTGTTCAATAAACTTTTCCAAATCTATGTAGTAAGGGTTGCCCGCAAAGGTGGAAAAGGACTGATAGGGCGAATCCCCATAGCCGGTCGCCCCCAAAGGCAGAATCTGCCAGAGTTTCTGCCCTGCATCCCGCAGAAAATCCACAAATTCATATGCCTCCTTTGAAAATGTACCGATACCGTATCGGGAAGGCAGGCTCGACACCGGCAGCAAAATACCACTCTTTCTCATATTCTTCTCTTCCTCTCCTTTATTTCCACTTTCTATCTCTTGCAACAATTCCAACAAATACCAGCAGGCAAATCAGACTGCACATAATTCCCTGCCATAAACCGCGCACCGTATACTGAAGCCTTACCGTGTGTTGTCCCTGTGTCACCGGTACTGCTATCAGACAATCCAAAAATTTGTCATATTCTGACTCTGCACCATCCACATACACACTCCAGCCCGGTTCTGCAGGCACGGATAAAATCAGTATGCCATCCTCTTTTACATCGACTGCACCGGTCAACTCGTTCTCGATACGTGTGTCAGCCAAAAAGGGCTGCTCCCCCAGCACTGCAAGCGCCTCTGCAAGTGCTTCTGTATGCAGTCTGTAAATCCTGACACTGATGCTCTCCTCTTCTCCGGCAGCAAGCGAAAACTGCTCCCCTGCGGTAAAATAGCCCAAATCCAAAAGATATTCACCACCGCCTTTCAGCTCTGTGGTTTCATCCCCCTTTGTCAGCATAAAATCACCATCCGGCTTTTGTAATACAATGCCATACAAATGCCCGTCTTCTTCCACGCTGACCTTGATACCGCTTCCGTCCGTCTCTGTTTCCCGCCCGCTGATAACGGAAAACAAAGCTTTTCCGCATAATTGCTTTGCCATATTATTTTGTAATACCATTGCATTTCCCGCATGCTCAAAGGCTGCTTCCAAGTCCTCTGTCAGTTCCCTCGTCAGGACAAACCCAAGCGTCAGAGCGTAGCGATTACGGTAGACATACGTGTCACCACTCCTGTCAACAAACTCGTATAAGGCTGTGTCGGTCAACTCCTCTTCGGCAAAAGTATATTTGACTCCCAAAAGTGCACCGACGAAAGGCGTGGCTCCCCTATAATAATACGAAACCTTGTTCCCTCCCATACCGACCGCATTATAATAAGCCTTCACACTGCCATTTACGGTAGACGAAAATACAGAAGCGGAAGGGTAATGGGCAAGCGTCCCATCATTCTTTGTCATCTGGTCCGCACTTTCAAACCGGTATATTCCGGCATCCTGCTCCGCAATACTCTCTGCAAGCTCTCTGTATTCCGCCGCGCGGTTCACATAGTACGATCTCTGCACCGTCCGGATACTTGTGTCCTCCATATTCAGTATCGCTTCCGCCGCCACCAAAACCAGAATCGCCCACTTTCCGTAAACCGTCAGCTTTCTTAACGCTTCCTTTCCCCGAAAACGCTTTCGAAAATGCCGGCTGAAAACCATGTGCAGCGCAAAATACCCCGCAAGGAAAATCCAAGTACAGGTCATGACTCCAACAGTCAATCCGTCCGTCGTCACAAAGAGCCCGCAGGCAGCAAGCAGCAAGAAACCACAGAAAGCCCCGACAATCCTGCGCCCGCCGCTGTTTTCCGCATTGCGGTATACCGCCTCAAAACACATGGACAAAATTACAAATATATAAAGAAAGGATTGTCTTGCTGGAAGCGAATCAGGATAGTTCAATCCATGCCAGACAAAATCCGCCATATTGACCGAAAACCCAAAGAGCATAATCGCCAAAAGAAGAAAACGCCCTATCCTTTGCTTCAGCGGAATCTTTTTGTGAAAAAAATATATCGGAACCAGCACAAATGCCAGCACGCCGCAGTAAATGTTCGGCCAGTGGTCAAGCCCTCGCTCCGTGGGAAGCATTGCCACATGCCGCGCAAGCACTTCCAGCAAATTAAAATATACCTTCAGCTTCTTCGGAAAACTGATGTCGTGAAACTCCGTCACATGCATGGCGCTCATAACCGGAAACAGCAGCACACCTGCCATTCCCCCTGCCAGCAGGGAAAAGACGCCAAAGCGCAGCACCGCCTGCAGCTTTTTTCTGAAAGTCAGCCCATTTGTAAAAAGCTGGAGCAGAAAATACAGCACCAAAAAGATGCAAAGCATAATCGACAGATAATAATTTGTAAAAATCGAAGCACAGAGAGAAATACAGTACAGCTTGTATCTTCCGTTTTTTACCAGTTCCTCAAGCCCCAGAATGACAAAGGGCGCCAGCCACAGACAATCCAGCCACATGTGATTCCAATTATATGCGGCAATAAAGCCTGACATGGCATAAAACACGGAAAACCACACAATGCGCAAATCCTTTGTCTGGAAACGCCTGCTTAAGTAAAAGGCAAACGCCGCACCGCAAAGCCCAATTTTAACCACACAGAAAAACGTCATATACTCAATCAGAAGCGACTGCGGACAAAGAGCGGTCAACCAGTAAACAGGGCTTGCCAGATAGTAGGCATATATGGAAGTAAAGTCCGAACCAAGCCCCACATACCAGGAATAAGCAAGACTCTCCCCTTCCCGCAGCTTGCGCGCAAACTCCGTCAGGAAAGGGACATACTGATGGTACATATCCGAAAACATAAAGCTTTGCGTGCCAAACGGGTAAATTCCCCTAAAGATAAAAATCCCTAAAATCCCAAAAAACGGAATACAGAATGAAAGCAGATAAATATTTTTCAGTTTTTTTGCAAAAGCTTTCATACGCGCTACTTTCTCCTATGACAAAAACGGCGCGAAACCTGAACATATTTGTTCCGTTTCACGCCATCGGATGCGGTTGGTGGGACTCGAACCCACACGCCTCTCGGCATAAGAACCTAAATCTTACATGTCTGCCAATTCCATCACAACCGCATTTGCATGCCGCAAAAGCACACGCATACAGTATAACCTTTCCGCAAAGCATTTGTCAAGAATTCTGCTGCAGACTGATTTGGAGCAGCGTATCGGATATGTTCTGCACTTCCTCAAACGCCTTCTCCATGCCCTTCGCCAGTTCTGTCTGCTGTTCCATCGCTTTTCCTATATTTTCGACCTGTTCTCTGGAACGGTTTGTCGTATCGCTCATTTCTTCTGCCATCTCTGCCACCCGCTTCTGATACCGGATGCTTTCTGCCAGATTCTCTTCTACTTCCTTCACTTTCTGCCCGGTAGTTTTCTGTACTTCAAGCAGTTTTTCCGCTTCTTCTTTTGCAGCTGTAATTTCCTTAATGCCGCTCAGCACGATTTCCCCGTTTTCATCCACGGAATCATATGCCGCCCCCACATTTTCATTCATCTTCCGTATCTGTGCGGTGATGCTCTGTGTTGCTTCCTTACAACGCTCCGCCAGCAGCCCTACCTGGGAAGCCACGACAGCAAAGCCTTTCCCCTGCTCACCTGCACGCGCCGCCTCGATAGACGCATTGATTGCCAAAATGTTAGTCTGATTTGCAATCCCCACTATGGTATCTGCAAAAGAAGCGATTTCCGTGGAGCAGTTTCCGACTTGTGAAATCTTCTCCCTGATTTCATCGCTGGAAGACTCAATGCGACGCATAGAATCTACCGCCTGATTCATAATGCCGATATAATTCATCGTCTTTTCATAGGAATCTGCCGAAATTTGGGACATTTCCTCCGTCTGGCTGTAAATCACCTGCATATTCTCATCCATGTTCAGGATACTGTCTCTGGTTTCCTGTACCTGATTCAGATTACTCTCACAGCCCTCTCTTGTCCTATCCGCCTCATATCCTATCTTTTCATTATTATCCACTGTTTCATGGATTGCCTGCTTCAGATTTACCAGCAGGTCAGACAACTTTCCGGAGGCCGTTCCGCAGTTTTCCAGAAGTTCCTCTATCTTTTCCGTACTGTGCAGATTTTCCAACAGCCTCCTTGCACGTTTTGCCAGCGCAATAAATACTGCAGACATTGCAATATACTCAATCGTGTAGCCCATACAGTATGCTATAAACCACTTCATCCGCGTCTCTCCTTCTACCAGAGTCGCGCTTCCGGAACGAAAGTATACACCGGCAACAAGACACAGATATCCTATTACAGCAGTCCGAATGGTGAATTTTTTGTCAAAATACATGCAGCTCAACGCAAGCGCAAGCACATAAGTCATATAGATGCCAAGATGTGCATTGCTCGCCATCAGTGCAATAAAAACAGCAAGCGCCACAATACTGTAGTTTTTGATAAAAGTGATCGGCGCTTTACATTTCAGAAGAATGGTCGGAGACAGTGTGCAGACAATTCCTATTGCAGTAATCGGATACAATTCCGGAAATGTCACACGAAACACATTGATTGCGGAAAAAAGAAAAAGTGCCGGAAATGTAAGCGTCGCCCACAACATAATTTTGCAAATGGTTTTACATACTTCCTCATCATTTCTCTCAAAAAAACCTTTCTTCGCGGATGTTCCTTCCATAACAGATTTCTCCTTTTTATCGCATGTATTATTTTCTTATTTAGTATAGCACATAAATTCCCTTCTGACTATCTGAGACCGGTTCACGATAACGATTCCTCTCCGATGTGCCGGATAATCTTTTTGTATATCCGCGTCAGGAAATAGATACTCATTGCCACGGACATCAGCTCTGCAATAGGAAACGCCCACCATATATTGGAAACCTTCCCTGTAAGGGACAGAAGGTATGCCACCGGAAGCAGTACAAAAAGCTGTCTTGCCACAGACACAATCATGCTGTAGACGCCATTGCCCAATGCCTGAAATACACTTCCGACCACAATACAGAAACCGGCAAACATAAAGCTTAAGCAAATTGTGCGAAGCGCAGGAACGCCTACTACCAAAAGCTCATCCGTCGCATTAAACAGCATGAGAAGCTGCGCAGGAAATAACTGCATAACCAAAAGTCCTGCCAGCATAATCGACACCGCATAGGTAATACTGAGCCTCATGGTTTTAATCACCCTGTCCCGCCTGCCTGCGCCGTAATTGTATGCAACAATCGGCACCATACCGTTGTTCAGTCCGAACACGGGCATAAAGACAAAGCTTTGCAGTTTAAAATACAGCCCGAATACGGTCTGCGCCACACCGTAAGCCGCCAGAATCAGATTCATGCCATAGGTCATAACCGAGCCGATTGCCTGTACTACAATCGAGGGCGCCCCAACTGCATATATCTGCTTAATCGTCGAAAGTTCCGGTCTGAAACCCTTTATCTTCATTTTTACCTCATGATTAAAACGGAAATGACAGAACACGGCTGCCGACGCCGCTATGATCTGTCCCGTCACGGTCGCAACCGCCGCCCCCGCTGCCTCCATTCGGGGAATCACGCCGGGTATACCGAAAATCAGAATCGGATCCAGAATAATGTTGGTAATTGCACCGATTCCCTGCGTAAACATCGTATAAATCGTTTTTCCTGTTGACTGCAGCATCTTTTCAAAAATAGTCTGTATAAATATGCCCGCGGAACAGATACAACAAATCGACAGATAGGACACGCCATAGCTTCTCACCTGCTCCACGTCCGTCTGGCTCGCCATAAAGGGCCTTACCAGAATCAGTCCGATTAACAGAAACAGCAGATAACAGACGATGGCGCAAAACACGCCGTTTCCGGCCACACGATTTACTTTTTCAAAATTCTTCTCGCCGAGCGACTTCGACAACAGCGCATTAACGCCCACGGAAGTACCTACGGCAACCGCTATCATCAAGCTCTGCACGGGGAAGGAAAGAGATACCGCACGCACCGCATACTCGTCCACCTGCGCCACAAAAACACTGTCCACAATATTATAAAGCGCCTGCACCAACATGGAAATCATCATCGGCAGGGACATACTGATTAACAGTTTGTTGACAGGCATAATTCCCATCTTATTTTCCTTTACTTCTGCAACGGCTCCTTTTGTTTCCATCACAATCCTCCATTTTCCACACGACTCCCCAGTCATGCAGCCCTATCTGCTTTTCACCATAAACATATTGCAAACACATCAAATTTCCGCACAAAAAAAGACCTTTCGGTCTGATGAAGCACGGCGATTTATATCAACGACTGCGCTTCTCAATGAAGCACGGCGATTTGTATCAACGACCCTGCTTCAGTGAAGCACGGGGGATTCGAACCCCCGACAACCTGATTAAAAGTCAGGTGCTCTACCGACTGAGCTAGTGCTCCGCAATTTAACTGGGCTAGCTGGATTCGAACCAGCGAATGCAGGAGTCAAAGTCCTGTGCCTTACCGCTTGGCGATAGCCCATCATATGACGCCAACCTCAGGTTTCCCGCATCCGAAAATAACAAAGGTGGATAAAGGGATTCGAACCCTTGGCCTCCAGAGCCACAATCTGGCGCGCTAACCAACTGCGCTATACCCACCATATACGGAATCCCGGACTCCGAATGTGCTCGAAGGGATTCGAACCCCCGACCCACGGCTTAGAAGGCCGTTGCTCTATCCAGCTGAGCTACGAACACATACGATGCAAAACTGCACCGACGAATGATATTGTAACGTATCACGGTAGGATTGTCAACACTATTTTCCTCTAAAAATACAGAAAATCAAGATTTTCGCGTTCTGTTTTTCGCTTTTTCTACAACCGCAAACCACGATACCGGTTAAAGCATGCATAAATTTCCTGCGCTCTCGGCACTGCCAGATGAATCGGCAGATATGTACCGCCACAGACAGCCTCAATCCCCTTTTCTGCAATCAATTTGGAAAGCATGGCAACCGCCTCCCTGATGGTTCTTCTGCCGTCAAACAGGTGCAGTTCCGCATATTTTAGCAGATACCCCAGGGCGCCAAGCTGCTCCGCATCCACAAGCTGTTCCACATAGCGCATATCAATGGTTTCCTTATTGATAAGAATACCGTCCAGACCCATCGTCTTAATTTTCAGCCGGTCATTGTCCCACACAGCCTTGTCGCTCATCGGACATCTTGCAAAAGCGGGACGCTCATAAGAGGGCGCTTCGCCTGCTTCCACCCGAAATGCTTCCGCTTCCTTTTTAGCAAATTCCGTAATATCCACAGGGCGGTAATTGTCCATCTGTATGATGCAGTCTGCCTTGAAAAAATAAGAGCCCGAACTGCCCGCCACAAGCACGGTGGACACGCCTTCTTTTTCATAAAGCTCCTTTACCCTGTCGATGAAAGGAATAATCGGCTCCTTGCTGCGGTTTACGACCCGCTGCATCAGTTCGTCCCGTATCATAAAGTTGGTCGCACTGGTATCCTCGTCAATCAGAAGAAGCCCTGCACCCGCCTCCATTGCCTCGACCACGCCTGCTGCCTGCGAGGTGCTTCCGCTGGCATCCTCAGAGTAAAACGATTTCGTGTCCTTACCATTCGGCAAATCCCTGATAAACATGGAAATATCCACATTCTTCACGCTTCTGCCATCCTCCGCACGGATTTTCATCGCGGTATCCTGTGTGATGACATACTCCCTGCCATCTCCGGCAATATGATTGTAGACGCCTCTCTCTATGGCTTCCAGCAAGGTTGACTTGCCGTGATAACCGCCTCCGGCTATCATGGTGATGCCCTTCCGTATGCCCATGCCCTTAAGCTCTCCCTTGTGGGGCAGTTTCAGCGTAACTTCCAGTGTTTTGGGGGAAGAAAATACCACCGCTCCCTTCATCGGTCTGTCCGACACGCCCGACTCTCTCGGCAGCACGGCGCCGTTTGCCACAAATACCACCAAATCCTGCTCCGCCAGTTTTTCCCTGATATACTGCTGGTCATCTGCCAAATCCGCATTTTCTCTCAACTTACCCGCAGGAAGCGACGCGTAAAGCAGGGATTTCTCCACACACTCCGGCAAAAAGCCAAACAAAATCTTTTTCAGCTCGCCGGCATTTACAGTTCTTCCATTTGCCGGAAAACCGATTTCCATGCGCACGCAGATATCGCCCGTCTTCTCTTCAATCCTGCAGGCGCTTCGCTCCAGAATCTCCTGTTCCGGGCGGCTGACGCCCATCAGACCGCTTTTTCCCGAGCCCCTCGCCTTAAAAGAATAATCGTCTATCCACCTTCCAAACTGCCTGAGCAGGTAATCCTGCAGAGCAATTCGTCTGTGCCTTTCATTGTAAAGCGCAGCAGGAAAGCCGGCAGTCTTTCCCGATACATGGATACTCACCTTAGAAGGCGCCGCAAAAGGATCCCCCTGCACATGGTCGATTCCCAGCACATATTTTCCAAAAGCATACGTGCCCTTGGTATCCTTGTATGCCGGATAGCCCCTCCTGTCTATCCTGTCCAAAAGCGCCCGTAAATCCTCTGCATTTTTCATAACTTATCCTCGTTTTTCCTATCTCATATTTCAGCGTTTGGCAGGCTTCTTCCTTCTGCCCGTTACGCCTTACAGTTCATTGCCGTTCTTTTTGCCCTCCACAAAAGCAAGCGCATTGTCCAGCGTTGTCTGGCTGATTGCTTCCAGCGCTTCCTGTGTGAAAAAGCCCTGATGGGAAGTCACCATAACATTGGGGAAGGAAAGCAGCCTCGCCATCGTGGAATGTTCCAGTATCGTATCCGACATATCCTCGTACACCGTTCCGTTTTCCTCTTCATACACATCCAGTCCCACTGCAAAAAACTTGCCGTCCCTGATACCCTGAATCAAATCTTCCGTCTTTATCAGCGCGCCTCTTGAAGTGTTTACCAGCATAACGCCATCCTTCATTTTGCCTATGGTATCCTCGTTAATCATATGGTAGTTCTCTTCCGTCAGCGGACAATGCAGGGAAATCAAATCCGACTCTGCAAGCAAATGTTCAAAATCCACATATTCTACAAAATCTAGGCTCTTATTGGGGTACAGGTCATAGCCGATAACCCTCATGCCAAATCCGTGGCAGATTTTTGCCATCGCCGCGCCGATTTTTCCGGTTCCCACGATGCCCGCCGTCTTGCCGTAGAGATTGACACCCATAAGACCCGCAAGGTTAAAATTGTTTTCACGGCATTTGATATATGCTTTGTGCATATGCCTGTCCGCCGTCAACACCAATGCCATAGCATGTTCCGCCACGGCCTCAGGCGAATATCCCGGGACACGCATCACGGTTATGCCGCATTCCTTCGCCGCATCCAAATCCACATTGTTGAAGCCCGCGCAGCGCATCAGTACCAGCTTCACGCCGCATTTGGCCAGGATGCGTATCGTTTTTTCCGAAAGGTCCATATTGACAAACGCGCATACCGCCTCATAGCCGTCCGCCAGTCTTGCGGTTTCCGGCTCCAGCTTCGGCTCTATAAAGGTAATCTCCAAATCATGATATCTGCCGCTCTTTAAAAGCGTCTCAAAAAACTCTTTATCATAGCTCTTTGTTCCGAAAAATAATATATTCATGTTTTTTCTCCTTTTCTATATTTGCTTTTTTTACACTGAAACCATTTAAAACATGTTACAAAAATCGTTTGCATTTTTCTTTTATATTATGTAGGAAAACAAAAATTTTATCAAGGCAATGATACCATATTTTACCATAATTTCAAACGGCTATTTCAGTACAATCTTCCACTCGCCGCCTTCCACCACATACTGAAATTCATTGAAATTATCGTCCAGCATAACCTGCAGCAATTCCGTAAAATCATCGACGGTATCTATTTTTGACAACTCTGTCGCTTTTATCCAACGCATTTCTCCCTCTTCCGAGGATGTGAGTTCCCCCTCAAAACGGTCCGCGCAGAACAAAAACACGATATATCTGCCCTGCTCTATCGGAAATTGCTTTACGCCGCACAGCTTCGGATTCAGTACCGTCAGTCCTGTCTCCTCCTTCATCTCCCGAACAACCGCATCCACAATCGACTCGCCCTGCTCCACATGTCCCCCTGGCAGCGTAAATCCCTGCCACTCCTTTTTCACCCTGTCCTGCAATAAATATTCGTCTCCCCTGCGCACAAGGCACAGGACTGTCAACTCTACCCTTTCTGTCCGTGACATTTGTGTTCTCCTTTGCAACTTTACCTTTTATAGCTATTTGTTGATTATTCACAGCGATTTAAACGGGCATACTCTTTACTATTTCCACTCTCTATATATTTTTATCCTTCTCACAAAAATGCAAGATTTAGGACTATCAATATCAACAATGTGACTCTTCCGAATTTTTGCGGTGCGAAAAAACATCCCATTTTATGTTTGTCATATATCTTCAAAACAATTTTTTGAATAAAATGAAAATTTTCTTGCCACATCCGCCAATGAACCAGTAGCATAATAACCTTCTTTAGTTTTCTCTACACAACCAACTAGAGGAGATGATAGAAATTGCAACATATTGGATATACTCTCCATTGTAATAGGTTCACTAATTTCTTTATTATCTCGCAAAGAACGATAAATATCCCGTTCAAACAAAAATCCCTCTGTTTCAGGATCTTCACTCTCTGCAATAAGACAACTCATAACTGCCCTCATTAACTTGCCATAATAAACAATTTTCTGTCTATCATCATCCACCAAAGAAATATCTGCAATTCCTGATTGCTTAAAAATATTTCTATACAAAGATAATTTAATCGGAACTTCGAGATGACGTTTAATCAATGTCTCAAGAGCATCCACACTCATTAAGACTACTCCATGTTCTTTGGCGCGTTTGATTAGTCTTTCATTTTGAAAAGCACAACCAACTACCATACTATAATCCGCACCATGTTTTTTTCTATGTTCTTCTAACGTATCAAAATCAATCTGTGTATCTGGTACACTACTCCCTGAAGTTGATTTTGCGTCAATTGCTACAGAAAAGGATATCTTCGGCGAACCTGGCGTATGTATCAACACATCTGTTTTTCCCGCGCCACCAAGTCTTATTGCTTTAAATCCTAGTGCTTCAAATGCTGACTTTATTGCCCACTCAAATCTATCTGGATTCATAGAATCTTTAGCAGAAATCCTTAACTCGGTAAAAAGAGAATCTCTTTTTGTTAAATGAATGTTTTTAGTTTCTTCACTCCCCACATTCTGCAGTCTACGCTCCTGTATATTAAACTGCCCCACTAGCATCTGACCACGTTTTGTAATTACAAATTTATCAATCGAAGCATTACGAACTAGTTTCGCTTTTTTTAAGATAGTAATACGCTTTCTTATCTCATCAACATTTACTTTGTCCAAACCATATGACACTTTTCCAATTGTCGCTAGTTCTTTAAATCCTAATGCTTGACTGCTTAATTCATTTAACATTTCAAAAACAAATAAAAAGTTTTTCTGAACACAACATATAAATTCTACTATTCCACATGTCTCTAACCACATTTCTGCTATATCTGTCAAAGAAAATACTGCATCTGTTTGACGTTTTATTAAATCCATATTAACCAGTGTATTCATAAAGGTTTTTGTAGAAGATGCTGTAACACCATAGTGCTTTATAGCATATTGCTTTATTGTGTCATAATCAGCGCCACTTTGTATCAAATTTAAATACTCCACAATCGTATTTTGGAAATCTTCAGTATTTCCCATAATATAACCAATTGATTGCCGACGCAAAGATAATTCATTCTGTTCCATAGTGCAATAATCTACTGCCCACTTTTCAATCACAAGATTATCCTCTTTTAGCGTATCATCCTCTTTGGATATTTGACTTGGTTCAACCACATTAACATTTTTTAAAAATTCTCTACCTGCTTCAGTTATAGAATATAATAGGGAAAATTCTTGAAAGTCAATCAATCCAAACTGACGTAACCAAACAAGACGGCTATTGATACTTGAATTTGTTCTCCAAATAAGCCCATATTCTCGTATCGCAATATCCTTTAATTCATTAGCCTTTCTAGGTGTATCTAAATAATATAATATTTCTGCAAGGAAACGAATATTGGCACACAAAAAGGCTGCTAAATATAAGTCATCGCTAGATTTAAGCCAAATTTCGGATTCCTCTGTCACTTCCCACCCATTAACGGTTTTTGCAACTAACCTCATAGGATGTAACCGAACACAAGCCTCATTAAGCGTAATTTTACTATCACTTCCTTCATAAGTTAAAATTTCCTCAGGATTAATATTTTCTTTTACTTTTTCCAAAATGTCACGAAGAACGTACAAGTGTCTTTCTATACCTCCAGGAATGTTAGGCATTGAAGATACCTTTTCTCCCCACTGACGGCATTTAGGATATTCTTTGGTTGAAATTATCATAACGTTTCTCCTTGTAAATAAATCTCTATTTAAGATTACCGGAAGTCTTTTTATACCCTGCGAAATGTTCTACTCAACATGTTTCCTATATTTTACAAATAATCTCATAACTGATATCTTTCCTATTCATTCTTCCACACATATGGTTACTTTTTAGTATATCATTTTACTCTTTCATTTTCAATATTTCACCGAATGTTTGTTCTTTTTTCTGTAGCTTCTACAATCGCTTTTTTTATTAAGACAGCACTGTCTGACTGTGCTATAATGCCACATAACGGAGGTGATATTTTGAATCCCAATCAGGAAGCCATTAAAAAAGTGATTGATTACATCGAAAAACACTTGGATGAGGAAATGGAATTAGACAATATTGCAAGACATGCCGGTTACTCTAAATTTCATCTGAACCGGATTTTTACGGAAGAAACCGGAACCACCATACACAAATACCTGCAGTTGCGCAGGCTCACGATTGCTGCGGAAAAACTGGCAAAGACAGATATTCCGGTTGCACAGATTGCCTATGAAGCCGGTTATCATTCACAGCAGGCGTTTTCGCTTGCCTTCAAAAAAATATATTTATATCCGCCGAAACTTTATAGGAATATGGGCATTTTTGCCCCGAAGCAAAACAGAATGGAGATGGCAGCATGAGTACAATTCCCTATGTAATTGAACAGACCGGCAGGGGTGAACGGAGCTATGATATTTTTTCGCGCCTTTTATCCGACCGGATTATCTTTTTGGGAGAAGAAGTAAGCGAATCTTCCGCCGGCGTCATCATTGCGCAAATGCTCTTTTTAGAATCACAGGATCCCGACAAGGACATTTCGTTCTATATCAACAGTCCCGGCGGTTCCGTGACCGCCGGGCTTGCTATCTACGACACCATGCAGTATATAACCTGTGACGTTTCTACCATATGCCTCGGACTCGCCGCCAGCTTTGGTGCATTTTTACTGGCAGGCGGCACGCGGGGAAAACGGTTTGCCCTGCCAAATGCCGAAATCATGATACACCAGCCGGCTATGAGCGGCGGCATAAAAGGACCGGCAAGCGATATCAAAATCATGTCCGATTATATGCAGAAAAGCAAGCAAAGGCTAAACCGGATTTTGGCGGAAAACACCGGACACACAATAGAAGAAATCGAGGCAGCCACCGACAGGGATAACTTTATGAACGCAGACGAGGCGCTGGCATATGGGTTGATTGATTCTATTATTTCACGAAGATAAATATTCTAAGACAGCGTCGGCAAGCTCAGATACAGACCTGTTGTCCGTTGTAATGTGAAACCCGCCTGTCACAGCTCTTGTGCATGCACGCGCCATCTCAATGTTTTTTATACACCAGCAGTCCTCCTCTTCGCCGCGGGCTAAAATTCTGTCATGAACCGTCCGGTACGCTGCTTCCAGAATGATAAATTTCACAACAATGCCGTCCGCACGCAGCCGTTCCAGAATATCCACATAGGAGGACTGCCGCACCAGAGTCATGGGAATCAGAATATCCTTTCCGCAAGTGTGGCTGATATCCTTTATCAGCCTGTAGCAAAAATCGCACCACAGCGGATAATCCTCAAAAATCAATCCGTAAGGCTTATTTGGATAATTATCCCGCACCGCATTGCCAACCGCTTCCGCATCAAAAATCATGGCATTTTCCATTCTATTTTCCAGTTTTTCTGCAAGGGTGGACTTTCCCACCCCGTAAGCGCCGCTTATCCAGATAACCATATCCTCTCCTCTATTTCCTGTCACTGATTCCCAAAAGATAATCCGACGACACCCCGTAAAGTTCACACAAATCATAAACCAGCGCAACAGGAAGGGCATTGACTCCCGTTTCATATCTTGAATACACTCTTTGGTCAATCTTCAGGCATGCCGCCACCTGCTTCTGCACGTAGTCGTTGTCCTCGCGAAGCTCCCTCATTCTGCGCAAGTATTTCTTCTTATCCACTGCCATTTCACCCTTTCCTTCGCCATAGTGGTTCTTTTATCCAAATTTTACCACTATTTTTGTCGAAAAAGGGATTTTACTACAAATCGGGAATAAATTTGTTCATTGACGGAATTAATCTAACTGAAAGAACCTCATCGTACCTCCGTCAATTGTTGTAACATCACACTCTTTCCCGCCCCAAGGCTGTGTTGTAATTTCACTAATTTGCGTCCAGCCATTTTTCTTAACAAAAGAATATAGGCTGTTAATATTGTCCACGCGCATAAAAGCGACAGTTCGCTCTACAGGTTCACCAAAAAACATATGAAACCCATTAAACGGAATCAGTGTCATATTGTGTATTTCGTTAGGTAAGGGCAATACACACCCATATATTCCGTCACCGTTCTCATTTCTTTGGTCAATTCCTGCATACCACCCCAAAACATCTTCAAACCATTTTGCGGTTTTGTCCATATTCGTGGTGTAATATACAGGTGCGTTTTCTTTCACTACATAGCCTCTTTCTTTCAATCCTTGTACCATTTGATTACCTCCTAAAATTGATTGGACAGATATTTTAGCGAATGAATGCAGCTTCTCTTTCTGACTGCGCGCCATCATAGGAGATATGCCATGAAAACGAGTAAACGCGCGAGAAAAACTTTCCGGTGACTCATAACCATACTTAAATGCAATATCAATGATTTTTGTGTCTGAACGTTCTATTTCAATTCCTGCGAGTGTCAGCCGACGATTGCGGATATATTCGCCAAGGGAAACTCCGCACAAAATTGAAAAAACGCGTTGAAAATGAAAACTGGACATATATGCCTGACTTGATATCACTTCCGGGCTTAGTTCATCGCAAATGTTGTCCTCAATAAAATCAACAGCTCTTTGAATGCAGTTTATCGTATTCATCCATTCACCTCCTGTCGATTAGAAGTATATTATATTCAATAAGCGTTTTCATGATTTTTTTTGCTTGCTTCGGCTAATATAAATCGCTTATGCCTTTCATTCTTCCTGAAGATATTCGTCAACACAGCTTCTAAGCAGCTCCTGCAGCTCCCTGTCCATATACGCATAATCATCATGGATATAAAGGCAGACCAGTTTCTTATCCGCAATGATATCAAAATATTTTTCCTTGATTCTTTGCACATGCTTTTTCTCCATGCAAAAAATAATGTCCGCCCATCCGAGAAGCCCCGGCGTAACCTTAATTCTGGCGTTCTGCTCTGTGCCCGCCGAACGTGCTTTATGTCCCATGTACCCGTCAAAAATCTTCTCGGCGGTCAGACTGCGCCTTTTGTTTTGACTGCATAAAAAAAGTAGATTCATCTATTTATAAACCCGTTCAATTTTGCTTTTACATCCTCTTCATCCAAAAGCAAATCTTTCATTTTTTGATTGTACTTATGACGTTCCAAGCCCAATATATGTCTTTCGGCATTTTCAAACTGATACTGCCTTGCAAAAAAATTTAAAAAGTCCGGATACTCTTTGGCATTCCCGTAAACTCCGATAATATGTAACTTTTCTATTATTTTTTCATATTGGTTTTCGTTCTGCATAAAATAATCCTGACAGCGCTCGCTCATAATAAAATACAGCGCGGAAGGATTCCCGCAATACATCGGGACAATAAAAAATATCCTGTCTGCCTGAGACATCTTCTCAAAAAAGGAGTATATTCCATCCCCTCGCCATTTACACCTGCCGGACATGCATTCATAATCACAGCCCGCACAAGGCTGCGTGGAAATCTCTCTCATAAACAATATCAGGTCATCTTTTGTAGAGATATATTTTGCAATCGTATCGCAATTTCCGTCTTTTCTTCCACTAAAGCTAACTATAATATTCAAAACATCACCTGCTTCTCTTCAATGTTTTAGCTATACACTCACAAAATACTTAAACCAAAGCCAGCAAAAAACTAATATCCGTCTGCCCATTCTTTTCAAAGTAAGTTTGTATGATTGCTAAATTCTTGTGACCATGCTCTAAAATTCTGGAAATGCGAGAAAAAAGCGAAATTTGGTTTTCTGTTGAAATTCCTTTTCCCTTAGAACAAAGTGATACGGCATAGCCGCGGGCTATCAGCAATGCATAAACTAATTTTGAAACCTCTTCAAACGATTTTTTATTTGTGTACGCTTCAAAATAATTGCGAAACAGGAAAGAAACACAAAAATGCTCATATTGGGTATCATATGTAGTACTCAGGAGTAAATGAAACGACTCGACGATACCTGTTAAAAGTTCTTCTTTATCATTTGAATTGATAAATTCTTCCATCAAATTTTCAGAAGAGGGAAGGATAAAATGATGTATGGGAGCACCGGTTTTCTGATAAAAATACAAAAAAGCCGAAAACATAGCAGGAACATTGGACGATAGGTGTTCTAAAGATGACAGCTGCTCATCCAGATAATCCTGATTCGAAAATGCTTCCAAAAGAGGGGCAATATCCTTGTTTTCCTCCAAAAGAGTCTGCATTGTAAAAGTGAAAATAAGCAATGCGCGTAATCTGGCGGATAGCGTATAATTTCTGTTTTGAATCAACTTCACGCTGAAAACAAAACAGGAAACCAGCGTATTAAACCAATCCCAATCGATAGAAAGTTTATCATCTTCGTTTGAAGGAGTTTCTGCAAAACAAAAGGAGATGGGCTCCGTCTTATCAAGTAACATACGCGATACTTCCGGACAGGAAAGCGTGAGTGTACGGAATAAAATATCACCGCACTGAAAAACGATGCGCGGATAGATCTGACAGGTATAACATAATTTTTCCGGACCCAGCTCCTGATATATTTTACAAAGATTTTCAGCCGTCAGAAACGAGCAGCGCCCATCTTCTGTAAGCCGGAATCGAAATGAGGAATCATCATCAGAGAGAATATTTTCTCTTAATATCTGCCCAAACTCTCCATCTACGCAATCATATTCTCTCTTTGTTTCTTTGTCTATGGGAATCGTCCAATTACCGGCACAGCAAGTAAATGGACATTCCCCTCCAATACACTGAAAGCTTTCATAAAAATCCGTGCTTAAATATTTCATTTTTAAGCCTCCTGCGTTATCTTTATTCGCGTCAACCGATTCCTTCCGCCTCCACGCGAATCGTATAAAACATCTGAATGACCGAAGGCTCGGTCTCCATTTCTGCCTTCATTTTCTCCAGTCTTCTTTTTCCAACACGCCTGTCCAGCAAGGCAAATATCTTAATCAGCAGATTTTCATCGGCAAGGCTTTTTTCAATGCTCTGGTTATCAAATTTTTCAAATGCCTCATAAAAACAGCGTTGGTCAAACAGACCCAGATCCATGGCAACATCATCCATAAAAGGCATGTCATATTTCATTCTGTCCTCATATTTCTCGTCGTGCGGATACAAATGTGTTTTATACCACTGATTCCAATAGTTACCGCTTAAAATTTCTTTTCCATCCAGCCGGATAGCCGCTCTGCCCTCATGATCCGGCGAATAACTGTAGCTTGTCGCAAAATATTGAATCCGCCCCCGCAAGGCCTCTGCAAGATAATCCTCCTCCAGCTTGTGCCTTATAGAACTCCACCTTTTCATCAGATTCTCCTATAAAATCCTTTATTCTATTCGCAATCGATGATTTCTGTCTCTTCCTCCACGTCATTTTCATCAAATATCAGAAAGGCATTTAATAGTTGTGCTGTATCCCGCAAAAAATCTTCCGCAAGAACATAATGTGCAACCCATATTTTTTGAAGTGCTTTCCCATCAACATAGTTTTCTAATTCTGTCGGCATTGCAGGCTCATATTCCTCAAAACCAAACTCCTCCAGCATAAGTTTATCTGCCCATACATAACGGTGCAGCTCTCCGTTTTCACAGATGGAGAAAAACGCCGCATCACTGTCAAATGTTGACAATGCAATCACCGTTGAACCAAATGATTTTTCCAGTGATACCATAAACGCTTCATCTGCATTATATCGTCCCTCACAACAGTATTCGTCAAAAACTTGAAACCAGTCTTTCGTCTCCTGATAAAATACAGTATAGTACAAATCATCTAATGCAGAGACTTTCGACAACTTCTCACGAATTTTCTCCGAAGTAAACTGGTTTTTCTTCACAATGTAGAACACTTTTGTCATGCCCATATCATTCACCTCATATTCTATTGTATCAAAAGTTTCCTGCATTTACCATAGGATTCCTATTAAACTTCTGCATCAATCCTGTAAAGAAAAACTCATCCTTTTTTGCCTCCCAATTCCAGCAATTTCAAATAATGAGGAATATCCTCCTTTATGGGATGAATTTTGAATGGTGCTCCACAACATCCGCAATGCCATTTTTCTTCCTTTTCAAACTCGTATTTTACTCCAGACCTGCAGCTTCCATTTATGCGATTTTTGCATCCGCTGTCACTATAGCGGAATAATTCCACAATTCTTTCAGGACACTCATGTAAATACTCTAAACATTTCTCTGCATTTCGAATTCTTAATTCCAAATACAGCTTTCCTTTATCCGAGGTCAGTGCATAATCGTATGTCGCTGACTGCTTACAATAATATCGAACAGAAGGTCCTTCATTTGAATCTCCCTTCTTCCTTGTATATCCACGCTCTATCAGCACTTTATCCAAAATAAATATCACTTCTCTATCTGTCTCGTCATGCATCTTATCGGCCACATAATCGCAGCCTTCTGCCAGGCTGCATGTATGCATATCTTCCTTTAATACTTTATAATTCCATCCGATAAATGCATTGCTGAAAGCCATGCTGCCTGAATAAACATTTTTCACATCCTTTAACTGCGTATTTTTCACTTTTTTCGCAACAGCAGAAAGAACTTTTACGATATTCGGATTATCCGGGTAATCAATTTCCAGATAATCCCCTGATGACAGGCTGTATTTTTTGATTCCGCCAAACACAAATCCATAATCACACAACGCTTCTAATAATAGATTGGTCTTTGGGACCTTATTTATTTTTCTGACTTCCACAGTGTCCGTAATAAATGCATTTCCCCTAAAATCGCCGTAGGCAAATAACCAAAGCATGAAATAGAACAGATTTCGCGGTGCCACTCTTGCCTCTCTTGCCTGATTTGAAAAATAATCGTATTCATCCATTTTGTATAATGGCAGCCCGAATCTTTGGGGTGAATCTGCGATATCAGAATACATCCGGTAAAACATCGCCCCGATTTCCTTAAATGCACTTTCAAATTCCTCATGGGAAAGTGCCTGTAAAAAGTCAGGATGTATCTCTAATTGTTCCGGAATATCCACTAACTCATTGCGGCGTATCAAGGCCCATTCACTGACCAAATAAGTTTCTCTCACAATACCACACCTTCCTCTCTGCAGCGTAATCTCCGGCTTATAATTCCTTGCTACGGATTTTTACGGGCACATAGATATCCAGTTGATCGTACCCTAACGCATTCTTAATCTCGTCCGTGGGATTCACCATATGACACATGGTTCTGTGCCCCGGACGCTCATCAAGTTCAAACCCACTGTTTTCTAACCATTTTAGAATTCCCGAATAAACCCTGCCTCCAATATCATCTTCCCCATCTACTGACATGGCAGCGGCATATAATCCCCCCTCAAACTCAATCAGATTATAGGGAACCGTGTCTTCTTCTGTAACCCAATCTTCAACTGCCCAAATCCAGACCGCTTTCATATCTTCTTCAAACCAGAGAAAATCAGGTGCTCCATATATCATCTTCCTGACAAGATGATTATGCGCTTCCTGCCATGATTGAAAAGTGCCCATAACATTTTCAACCGTATCTGCACCGGATGAAAAGGCTTTGAACGGATTGATTTGAACAATCCTTACTTCCGGAGCTTTTTTCAGCCTATCCGTCCTTTCTACTTTTGCAGCTCTCTCATACAGCCTTTTCACATCGGTATCTCTGCTGAAGTCCGCCTGCTTAATCCGCTCGACAAATTCCAATATAATATCCCTTAAATCCTGAAGCAGCGCAACTTCACCATCAATATCCTCTAATTTTTTTCCAAGAACATCTAAAACAGCTTCCGAACTGGTTGTATGAAATATTAGTTGAATATCTTTAATACTGATATTCAGTTTTCGCAGAATTAAAATTTGCTCCAATCGTTTAATCGCCTGCTTATCATACAGTCTATATGCATAATCTTTGCTTCGCGTACTGCTTATCAACCCCATATCCTCATAATAACGCAATGCACGGGCGGATATATCATATTTTGAAGAAACCTCTCTTATTTTAAGCAACTCTGCCATACCTAAAACTCCTTTTCATGATTTATCATATATTATAAACGCTTCCCTAACGACAGAGTCAATCCTTCCAATACAATAAATGAGCCGATAACCCCGGCTCATTAACCTCAACCTTATTTTTACCAATTTTACACAAGGAATTACATTAAGTGCAGATAATCCAACACCTCTACAAAGTAAATTCATATATGCATTTTTCAAACTCGCCTTCCTCACGCATATCATTCCCTTCCGGAAGCTCGACTATTTCCAGCAATTTACCACCGGCGTATTCACAAGTTTTTTTCGAAGCATAATTGTCCGGATTACAAGTTATGTATAAGTATTTCATATTATGCTTTCTGGCAAGTTGAAATAATAGCAGGCAGGCCTTACCTGCATAATGGTTTCCCCTATACTCCGGAAAAACCCTATATCCAATGTGTCCGCCATAATAGAGGTTGTCATTATAGCCGATTCTTAAATCACACACACCCATCTTGGTTCCATTGAGACTGCTGATGGAAAAATGATATGCAGGAACCCAATTTCTTTCTTCATCCCCATCCACTGTTTTCTCCAATACCAATTGTATCTCATCATTCTTTAAAAATCCGGTATCCAGAAACATATACCCTCCTCACTAACTTCCAGCTGCTATATATTGTGTGGGACAAAATTTGCTCTTATTAATATGCGGGAATTTTCTTTCACGAACCATTCATGAATCCCTGCATCACCCGTACAGAATACGAATTCTGACTCGACAGGCATTTTAAAAAATGCACGATATAACTGATTTATCATGCCGCCATGCGTGACAACCGCTATCGTATCTTCGGCATCGTTTTCTGATATCAGCTTTGACAGCATATACTCTGCCCTGTATCTGAATGTGAGCATACTCTCCTGCTCATAAACCGACGAATGTACCGGCACATCCATCTTGGGATATTTTTCATCAGCGACACTGTGCTTCAATCCCGCAATTAATCCATTATTCCATTCCATTAAATTTTCGTCCGGAATCAAAGGCGCCCCTGTTTTCAAAGCCAAATGCTCGGCGGTTTGTTTTGCCCTTTTGAGAGTACTGTGGTATATCTTTGCAATCTGATAGTTTTGACATACATATTCGCTCATTGCGTCCGCCTGGCAATGTCCACGTTCCGTCAGCGCAAAATCAGCCCGTCCTTCATGAACATCAAGAATATCCGCTTCACTTTCACCATGTCTTATGATCAATAGCTTCATAGAGTTCCTCCTTAAAATTTCGATTATGATTTGATGATTTTTAAGGGAAAGAAAATCACATAACATAGTATAACACAAAACACACGGGAATTGTAAACAGATTGATGACACCTCGTGAGTATTCATAAAGCAAAAGCGCCAGCCATAACAGCCAGCGCTTTTGCCACATATTATAACCCCAATTCTCTTAATGCATACCCTGCCTCATTACTACTAAATCCTTCATATTTTAACTGTTCATACAAATCTGATCTTGAAAAACCATATAGCTCCAAATATTTTCTCCCCATAAGAACCGCTTGCTCTTTCCAATCTGCTCCACAATTATCTGCCGCATACTTAGCCTCATCATAAGAAAAGCCCTCATATTCTAGCTGCTCAATTAATCCATTTAAAGAAAATGGCATAGCTTCCAAATAAGCATGAGCAAGATTTAATGCATTTATTTCTCCTACAGTTAGTACTTTTTCTGTTTCTACATCTGAAGAAATGACTCCATTTAAATTGACTGTAACACAGGGACGTATACCATGATTGCCATAATTGACTTCACTTCCCACTACGCTAATAAATCCTATATACATGTCAACTGCTCTGTTCTGAGAACCGCCCACAGTTCTAAACCAATACATGCACGTTGTATTATTACTTGCAACAAAAAAACGTCCATTTTCATACTTTTTAGCACCTTGTTGTTCTGCATAAGCTGTTGGTGCACAAGCTATATGATAGTCATATGGATTCGATTTACTGGCATTTATATCTGCATTAAAATAGTAAACAGCCTCATCATAACTGAGGATAAATACCCGATCCTGTGTACTATTCCCCCCACTTATTCCCGAATCCGGATTACTATTATTATCCAAAGCTGTTAATCTCACAATACATTTTTCGTCTGCATTAAATGCTTCGTTATAAAAATCATCATTCAACCAAGTCCTTAATGAACATGTCTCCCAAGTAACACTTTCATCTGTGTCATTATAACTTTTGCAATCCAAAGCATAAACACTCATCAAAATTGCATGATCATTTTCTATATCAATAACATACCATTCTATCGCTTCTGAGCCATTGCTTTTATTATTATCCTGTTCATAATTACCGAATTCAATAATATCGCCAACATTAACATCAGAAATGTTTATAGGCTCTACTGGTAATACAGAAGCATCACCTAACTCTTCTTTTAACTCTTCGGGAGTATGCTCAATCAGAGTTACTTCCTCGTCCATTTCATCACCATTTATTACTTCTACTTCATTTTCAGGATCATTATTTGTCCCTTGCACAGTATCCTTATTTCCACACGCATTCAGCCAAAATGACAAACATACCATTATTACTAATAATTTCTTTTTCATGACTATCCTCCAATTAAAACTATGCTCTGTTGCCCATTATATAAAATAATAAAAGAAAAGGAAAGGAAATATTTGATTGAATACAAACATCCTGCAAAATCATAGTACCCTGCTCATAAGTTCCTCAAAACTATTTACCATGTCTCCTTCATATGGTACATTTCTGCTATTAAATAAAATGGCATGCATTCCCACCTTGCCGGCTGCTTCCAAATATCCCCTCCTGTCATCTATATACAAACATTCTGAGGCTTTCACTGCCAGTTTCTCCACGGTAAGTTGAAAAATGCGCTCATCCGGTTTTCGAATTTTCAAGTCTCCGCTGACGCTGATTACATCAAAATATTGATTTAGATTAAATTTCTCACGCAGATACTTACTCCATCTGCTGGAATCATTTGATATGATGGCTAACTTATATTTCTTTCTAACAGCTTTTATAAAGTCCAGAAGGCCATCACTTAATTCTATCGTATCCAAATAATCCTTTTCGATTTTTTCCAAATCCCCCTGAAAACCTATCGCCGCCCATACCTCCAAGGAAGTCACTTCTCCCATGTCGGCTTTATTCCACGGTTTGTATATTTCTTCCGGATTGAGATTCGGAAAAGTCTGCTGAACATATGGAACAAAATCATCTCCCGTCTGCTTTACTATTACACCATACATGTCTAATATGATAGCTTTCATCACATTTGTTTCCTCTCTGTCTTTTAATATATTCATTGACAGGAAAGGCTGTTGGTGAGCAAGCTCACCACAGCCTTTCGCGTCATCAGACCAGCCCGACTCGTAACAATAAAAAATCGGGGTGTTTTCATGTTGAACCGAAGGATTATCTATTTCAACTTCTTATTTTCATACTCTTTTAACACCTGCTCTGGTGACCAGATATTTATATCCGTTTGCTCATAGTCCCTGAAATTTCTCGTAATAAGTCCTTCCATTTCATTCAGTAACGCAACAGAATACTGAACAGCATCCTCAAAATCTTTCCATTCTGTTTTCAAAGCATTTCTGATTTCCTGTTCGGAAACTGCAGCAACAGCCACTACCATAAGAAGTCTTTTAATAAGTTCTAAAACCTGTTTTCTGTCTTTTATCTGTCTATATGCAATATAGTATATATCTGTTACTGCAGAAGCAGATACATATTCCTGAACGTCATCATATTGTGCCAAGTTCATCACTTTTACTGCATCTTGGTAAAATGGCTCGCGTTTCAAAAGGACATCCAACACAATATTGGTGTCAATCAACAGTTTCATATTTATGCCGCCTTTCCTCTTGCAGTTCCTCCAATGTCATATCCACATCAGGAATTACGCCAATCAATGACTGTACCACTGACTCAATATCTATCTTTTCCTTTTTTGATTCCTGCTCCTCCGTAGGAAAAACAAGAACCTCTAATTTTCGATTTTTAAATGTTTCTGGCAATGCCATAATAGACATCAAACTGCTTGCGTCAATATATCTGCGAATAGCCTCCATTGAAAACCTCCCTAAAATATTTATTTGTCACCATATATTTTTTTAAACCACCATTCATACGACACAATATGTGTACTTAATATACTTTATTGTATCAAAAACTTCCAAAGTTTACACAAAAAAGTCGGGGTGACAGGATTCGAACCTGCGACCTCCTGGTCCCAAACCAGGCGCTCTAGCCAAGCTGAGCCACACCCCGACAGATATCATATAACGCAAGACTTATTATATAATACCATTTCTTTTATGTCAATCATCCTTATGAATTTATGCATGCTCCTGTGCCTGCTTCAATTCCTGTGCATTCTCGTTCAGCTTAGCCGCCACCTTGCCGACTTCGCTCACAATCTGCCTGTTATCATGACAGGCGTTCATCGTCTCACTGGAATGTGCCGTAACCTCCTCCGTGATTGCCGAAATCGTCTGGATGTTCTGCACAATATCTCCGTTTGCCACAGAAAGGTCAACAATCATCTGTTCCATGCTCTTCGTCTTTTCTGCTATATCCTCGGTCATCTCTGTGATCGCCTGCAGGCTCTTGCTAAGCTGTACGGATTTCTCGTCCTGTGCTTTCGTATTTTCTTCCAATATATCAACTGCCTCCGTAACCTGCTGCAATTCACCTGTGACAGTCCGAATCAATGCCGTAATATTCACCGCTGCCTGCTTCGTCTGCTCGGACAACTCCGTAACCTGCGTCGCCACTACCGCAAAGCCCCGTCCCGCATCACCTGCGCGTGCCGCCTCTATGCTCGCGTTTAAAGCAAGCATACCGGTACTGTTGGCAACATTGGTAATCATAGAAATAATGTCATTCATCTTGGCTGCCTGCTCCTGCAGTTCATCCATCAGACCAACCACCTTGGCATTTGCCTCCTTTGATTTCTCCGACTGCTGCATCAGCTCCTGCATATTGGCGATGCCCGCCGTAACCTCCACGGTAGCCTTTTCCATGCCGCTTGTGATATGTTCGCCGACTTCACGCACGCTTTCAATCAGCTTTTGAATTTCCTCTGTCCGGACAAGCTGGTTCTGTACCGAGTCAGCCGTTTCTGCCGTGCCGCTGTTGACCTCCTCCATTGCACTTCCCATTTCCTCCGTGGACCTGTCCAGTCTGCCCATGTATTGGTCTACCTGTTCAATTCCCACCGACAATTCACCTGAAAGCCGCATGATTTCCTGCAGCATCTTTTCAATTTTTCCCTTTTCACCTTCCAGTTCCTGACGCTTATTTTCGTTGATAATCTGGATAACACGGGTCGTAATGGCTACATAAATAACGATTATAGTCAATGCCAGAATCCTGATTTCTACATCAGGAAGCTCTTCCTTCGTATATCCCACTGTCAGCGCATAACGAGCCACATCGCCGATGTTAAGAAGCAGCGCCGCTATCCCAATACTCAGACAATATTTCTGATCTGAGTACAGCGTGATTACCACCAGCATCGGAATAATGTAGATAAATGGCAGCATACTGTTCGTCGTAAAAATAGCGACCGCATACAGCGCAAGATATCCACATGCCATCACGTGCCTAATTGCCCTGCCCTCCTTGTTTGCCCTGTACAGCACGGCTTCCACAATGACCGGCACCATGGCAAGTGATGCAATCAGCAGAAAATACCATATTGAGCGGCTTCCCTTGATAACCTCCAACAGATAAGCAAGCGTAATTACGCTGTCTATCACACCGTGGCACAGAATCGCCGCCTTGTTGATTCGCGCCATGTCCGTCAGTCTCCTTTTACCTTCCATCGTTCTCATTTCCTTTCCTCCTACACAAATCTTAAAGTAAAATGCGCTTCCCCAAACCTATCTATATCCATCAGCACATAAGAGGGCTTGCGTCCATCCTGACGCGGATAGGAGAGACTCCCCGGATTGATTGCGATTACGTCATCACCCAAATCCAGCAGCGGTCTGTGTGTATGCCCATAAAACACAATATCCACCCCGCGTATCCTTGCCTCCTGCTTCAAGTGCTCATTCCCCATGGACACATAATAGTTGTGCCCGTGCGTCACCCACACGTGGTATTTTCCGAGTTCAAACTCCCGCTCCATAGGCAGCGTGGTAAAAAAATCATTGTTTCCCGCCACCATCTCAACCGGACAGCCCGCGCTCTCTGCAATCGCATATTCGCTTCCCTCGATATCCCCGCAATGGATAACCATATCTACCGGAGAAGTTTTCTCCAGCACACGAAAAAAATTGTCGTTCCTTTTATGCGTGTCGCTTACAATCAGTACCTTCATTTTCAGTCCACCATCATATTTTTTCGCAATTCGATCTTCATCGCTTCAAGCGCCCTGCCCCTGTGACTGACTGCGTTCTTTTCCTCTTCCGTAAGCTCCGCTGTTGTCTTGCCGTACTCCGGCACAAAAAATATCGGATCATAGCCGAAACCGCCGCTCCCCTTCTCTTCATAACCGATTCTGCCCTCTATCACTCCCAGGGTTGTCAGCTCCCTTCCATCCGGCAGCACTGCGGCAATGGCGCAGACAAATCTCGCTGTCCTCTTTTCATCAGGCACGCCCGCAAGCCGCTCAATCAGGTTATTGTTCTTCTCCCTGTAAGAAGTGTCTTCCCCGAGATATCTCGCCGAATAAATCCCGGGCTCCCGATTCAGATAGTCGATTTCCAGTCCGGAATCATCAGCAAGAACAATACAGTTTCCTTTCGCGCAGCCCGCAACTGCCCTCGCCTTCAGCAAAGCGTTTTCTTCATAGCTGGAGCCGTTCTCTTCTATCTCCATGCTGATACCCGCATCACGCATGGAAATCACCGCAAGTCCCAAATCCTCTAAAATCCGGCTCACTTCTTTCATTTTTCCTTTATTGCCGGTAGCAAAAATTATCTTCTGTTTCATCACTTTTGTATTTCCTTTCCATGTATCTGCTACTCTTCATATGCCGCCAGAATCGCCTGATACAATCCATTGGCAATCCTGTCCCTGTAATCCTCCCGCTGCAGCAAAATACTTTCCTGCTGATTGCTGATATACCCAACCAGCACCGCAGCAGCCGGCACCTTTGCCTCTTTCAGTAAAATATCTGTCTCTTCTGCTAAGAACAACCCGTTTCCTCTGCCGCTCACCGACGTCGCCACATGGCGCACCAGACTGTCAGCCAGCTCCACATTTCCAAAATCAGGAATAAAGTATTCCGCATTGTACAGCGCTTCTATCCCGTATAACGCCTTATCCTCTCCTTCGTTCAATCGTATGCTGATAAACATATCCGCGCCGACTGTGTTGGCAAAAGCTGCCCTGTCCGCCGCAGACACCTCATCAGTGCCGCTTCCCGTATAATATACCTTAATTCCGCTTCCATTCAAAAGCTGCCGCAGCCGCTTTACAATGTCGTCCGTAATCTCCTTCCCGTCAGGCTTTTCTGCCGGTTCCTCCGTCGCCGGCACAAAAGAATCCTCTTTCGATTCCGGTGCGTCTGCATCAACCACAATAATTTTATCATAAACCTCGCGCGGCGGTACAAATTCTATGTACAGCTTGCTTTCCTCCAAAACGCTTTTACACTCATAGACACTGTCAAGCCCGAATTTTAACAAAACAGTGTCTCCCGCGTACGCATAGTTGCCTTCCTCTATTCCTGTAATGTTTCCCGATATCGCCTCTTTTGCATAATAATCAGGAGAAGTTCCCTCTATATATATCCAAAACTGTCTTTCCATATAATGGTTTTCAATTGTAATATTTTCCGCCTTGATGCCCGCCTCCAAAGGAATGCACAACGCCGAAGCTTCCTCACCATTCTGCCTGAAACGCAGCGGCTGCTCCTGCCCTTCCCCTGCCTGAAAGGCTTCCTTTCCTGTCTCCTCCAGAGAGGCGTCACCGATAACAATCGCCTTATGCTCTGCGTAAAATAACATTCCCCACATCGACCCTGCACAAAAAAGAAATGCAAAGATGAATGTCCATATCCTCAATCTTGTACACATAATTCCTTTCGCTTCACCTTCTGCCTCTTATAACGGCAAATCCGTTATCCGCGTCTGCCATTTCCCGGCTTCGGTCCCATAAACTGATAATAATACGTCTTCATCATACCATTATATATTTTTCGGTTCTTATCCGCTTTTCGTCCGATATACCGCTCCGCCTGCTCGTATGCTGAAATCACGTACAGGCTCCATGCATCCAGTCCGGCAAAACGCTCGCCTATCGCCTGATACAAATCCGGCAAAGCCTCCTTATCCTCCAGACGCTCTCCATAGGGCGGATTGGTGATAATAAAACCGTATTTTTTGGCGTGGCTCAACTCCTGTACACTGCGCCGCTGAAAATGAATCAGACTGCTTACGCCCGCAAGCTGCGCATTTTCTCTGGCAATCGCCACCATCTTATCATCTATGTCATATCCCTGTATATCTGTCTCCACCTGCAAATCCACAAGATCCTCTGCTTCTGAAAAAGCATCGTCCCAGATTTCCTTTTGCACTACGTTCTCCCACTGCATCGCCGTAAAAGAGCGCTTCATGCCGGGCGCTATATTCGCCGCCATCATAGCCGCTTCTATCGGTATGGTGCCGCTGCCGCAAAAAGGATCCACCAAAATCCTGTCCCGCTTCCACGGTGTAAGCATTATCATCGCTGCCGCCAGATTTTCCGCGATAGGCGCCTTCGCCACCAGCTTTCTGTAGCCGCGCTTATGCAGGGACTCTCCCGTACTGTCAAGACCAACCGTCACTTCATCTTTCAGCAAAAATACCCGTACAGGATAGCTTATGCCGCTCTCCTCAAACCAGTTCACATGATAAATGCTTTTCAGCCTGTCAACCATCGCTTTTTTCATGATGGACTGGATATCCGAGGGACTGAAAAGCTTACTCTTGACGCTGCCTGCCTTGGCAACCCAGAACCTGCCGTCAGCCGGAATATATTCCTCCCACGGCAGTTCCTTTGTCCCTTGAAACAGTTCCTCAAAGGTCTCCGCATGGAAACTGCCGATTTTAATCAAAACCCTTTCCGCTGTGCGCAAAAAAATATTGGCACGGCATAACGCCTCTTCATCGCCAAAAAACGTAACCCGGCCATCCGTGACCTCTGTTACATCATATCCCAAATCTATAATTTCTCTTTTTAAGACAGCTTCCATTCCAAAATGGCAGGGCGCTATCAATTCAAATTTCCTCATGCAATACAATTCCTTTTGTCTTTCCGGTACTCATCACAGTTCATAAGCTTATACTCACGTTTATTAGTATAACATTTTTTTTCGTTTCTTCCAACCTATTTTTTCGTTGCGGGAAAAATGAACACGAAAAAGGGGCGCTAAACGCGCCCCTGTCCGCTGCAGAACTGAAATTAGTAGTTATTCTGCTGCTTATTCTGCTTCTGGTTGTTCTGCTTGTTGCTCTGCTGTGTGCTGTTCTGACTGTTCTGGCTGTTCTGTGTGCTGTTTGAACAATTGTTGTACTTGTTCTGGTTTTCATTGTTCTGATTGTTATTAGACATATGAAACTCCTCCTGTTGATTTTTAGTTACAACAGTAGTATGGCTGAACTGCACAAAAAATATTCCGAAAATTTATGGGACTTTTGTACTATTTTTTCTTGCATTTGGTACTAAAGTATTATATAATAAAATCAGCAAAGGGAATTGACCCTTCATCAATCCCCTTTTGCAAACCCTTATATATTAATTATTTATACTCCCCTCAATGAGCCGCCAGTCCCCCTGACGGCTCATTACCTTTTCTTTTTATAAAACTGCATTCTACCATTTGCACTCTATAGCAGACGTCTGAACAGACGTACCGTAAAAACCACCAGCATAACAGGAATCAAAATAGGCAGCAAAAAGGAAATCACAGAAAATACAAGTGATAAAACCAAAACAACGACAAGCAGTATGATAACAATTACCAGCCACAGAGGAACCCGATAGCCTTTGCTGCTCCGCTGTCCTGCATCATAACTGTAACCATAAGCGCCGCGCTGTCCGGTTTCATACCCGCGGCCATATGCGCTCTGACGCCCTGTCTCATAACCGCCGCGCTGTCCCGCTCTATAACCACTGTCTGCTCTCCTGTATTCTGTTTCCGGTTCACTTCCCATACCTGCACGCTTTTCTGCTTCTGCAATGCTCCTTGCCAAAAGCCGTGGGTCTCCAAGCTCCTCTATCACCTGCGCCTCGCTCTTTCCCATGCGTACCTGCGTATTGATATAGTCCTCATAAAAACTGATATTTTCAGCCACTGCTCTTGTGCCGACTCTGCTGGAAAGCGCAGCACGCAGACTGTCCAGAAATTCCTGTTTCGTCATAACCCCTGAATTTTCCTCCAAAATCGTCTGCCCTCTAAAACTGTCAGATGAATCAAATAAAGAGGGCACGCTATAGTGTTTATCACATTATAACATGCCCGCTTCCTACCGTAAATAAAAGGTCTGAAAAGGTATTATTAACTTTTTATAAAAACATTAACCCTTTACCGCACCTGCAACCATACCCTTGATGATCTGCTTGCTGAAACAGAAGTACAGCACCACAATCGGGGACATGGTAAGGAGCATAGCCGCCATAATCTTCGGATAGTCTGAAGCAAACTGCCCTGTAAACTGCGTCATAGCAAGCGGCACTGTCTGCAGCTTGGGACCCTTAATCAGAATCAATGCAAAAGAGAATTCATTCCAGCAGGAGAATACCTGTATAATGGCAATCGTCGTCATAATCGGACGGCAGATTGGCATGATAATCTGGAACAGTGTCCTTGTAAAAGAACTGCCGTCGATAGCCGCCGCTTCCTCCAACGCTACGGGAATTCCCTTTACAAAACCTTCCACAAGGAATATCGCCACAGGAAGTCCAAACGCCACATAAGGGATAACCAAAGTAAACCACTTATTTGACAACCCACAATTGTTGAATACCACATAAATCGGCACCAACAGGGAGTGAACAGGAATCAGCATACCCATCAGGAACATGATATAGAGGACTCTGTTCATTTTGAACTTAATACGCGCCAGTATGTATCCTACAATAAAGCCCAAAAACACTATCAAAGCCACAGAAAGCAGCGTGGTACGGAAGCTGTTGAACATGGAACTTCCCAGATGATAGTCCGTATTTTCAAGGATACGCTTGTAATTAAGGAGTGTAGGTTCTTTCGGAAGTCCAATAATGTCTGCATTAAAAGCTCTCTTCTCCTTTAAGGACGAATAAAACATCCATATCAGAGGGAAGATACAGGTCAGAGAGAACAAAATCAGCATCAAGTTTAAGAAAGTACCAAGAATTCCTTTCTTCACTTTTGTACCGGTGCTGTGGTCTTCTACCTTTGTCATTTCAAATTTTTTCGCCATTTTCTATTCCCTCCTTCCTACACATCACTCTTCTTGGTCATCAGACCAATCAGCCACTGGGAACCGCCGATTACCAGCAGGCTGAGTACAAAGATGCCTACGGAAATCGCACTACCATAGCCCATGTTCTGCTGCGAGAAGGAAACCTGATAACCGTACATCGCCATAACCATGGACGCAGTGCCCGGTCCACCACTCGTCATGACGTAGATATTATCAAATGCCTTCATGTTACCGGCGATACACAGCGTGATACAGACAAGAATTGTATTTTTCACCAGCGGGAATACAATATAAATCGCTCTCTGTATCGCATTGGCGCCGTCCAACTCCGCCACCTCAAAGATTTCCTGATCAATAGAGGATATTGCAGAAAGCAGAATTACCATATAGTATCCAATCCACTGCCAAACCAACGGAATCGCCACTAGAAGCATGACAAGACTTTCATTATTCAGCCATACCTGCTGTAAATCCGCACGACCTATTTTATCTAAAAACCAGTTTATAAGACCGCGATTATAATCGTAAATCATTTTCCATATAAAACCGATGGATACTGCCGCAACCGTGCTGGGGAAGAAACCAAAGGTTCTATGGATACCTTTCAGTTTTACAAGCTTTGAATTAATCATCAAAACAAAAATAAATGCAATACCAATCTGTCCAACGATACATACTACCACCAAAAAGATATTGTGCCTGAAGGACAGCCAAAAGGTGCTGTCTTTCAATAATGTTATGTAGTTTGTAAGACCATTAAAAGTCTTTGCCGGACCGCCCTTCCATTGAAAGAAGCTGTACACCAAAGCGGTAACCAGCGGAACAAACACTGAAAATACAAATATTACCACAGGGATAATCAAATATGCAAATAACACGCTTTTTTTAGGTTTAATCGCATTGGGCATCCCATTTCCTCCTTTATATTACGTCATATAGTCCTGCTAATACAATCTTAATACCCATCCTTATGAATGAAAGTACCAGTCGGGCAGAGCCCAACTGGTACCACATATTTACCTGTTAATCTCTAAACCGGTATCAATCTTAATAGTTAGCTTCGTATGCTGCCTGAGCATTAGCTGCTACGTCTTCAGGAGACATGCTGCCGTTCATCATAGACTGCATATCGGAGTTCAGAACATCCCAGATAGCACCATCAAGATAAGAGTCATAAATTTCACATGCATCTGTATCTATATAAGACCAGTTGTAGAAATCGATGGTCCACTGGTCAAACTTGCTCCAGTCAACATCAGGAGCTGCGGTCAGTCCGCCAAGTGCATAGTTCGCTGCTACGAAACCGGAGAAATCAGGACCTGTCAGATAGTAAGCAAGGTCAATAGCTGCTGCCAGTTTGTCCGGATCGCTTGCGATTGCAGGATTGATTGCTACTGCATAACCAAGACCGATGTTCTGGCTGTTTCTCTGATGCGTTGCATCTGCAGACTGAGGAAGAACTGCGAAACCGGTATTGTTATACAGGTCGGTTCCTTCCAGAGAAGCCTGTACGTAAGATACGTCCCAGTTACCGCCGATGAAAGCCGTAGCGTCGCCGGAGATGTAGTACTCACGAGCATCCTCGTTAGATACTGCGTTGAAGTCCTTGTTGAAGATTTCTGTCTCATTGAACAGTCTCTGGGTCTCAGCAAGTGCTGCTACGAACTCAGGGTCTGTGAACTTAGCGCCTTCTTTGTTGATCATGGACAGATACCAGTCTCCACCGGTATATCTGTCAGCCAAAGTAGAAAGGAAGCAGGAGTTTGCCTGCCACTTTCCGCTGTTACCGAAAGCGATAGGAGTCTTGCCCTCTGCAAGGATTTCAGCAGCCTTAGCTTCTACTTCTTCCCAAGTTGAAGGGAATGTGTCACCCCATACAGTTTTGTCATACATAACAACTGTACAGGTACCACCTGTCAGAACAGGAAGACCATAAATCTTGCCGTCTGCAGTGGTAAACGGTGTAAAGTAAGCCTGATTGTAATCGGAATAGTAAGGTGAAGCCTTGATATAATCAGTCATATCAAGAATCAGACCCTGATCTGCCCATGCCATGGTATTCATACCCTGAAGCAGGAATACATCCGGCAGATCGTTTGCTGCTGCCAAAGTAGCAATCTGTGTCTTGTAGTCATCGTTTGAAAGAATGTTCTCTTCCAAAGTGATGCCAGGATTAGCTGTCTTCCAGTTAGCAACCATAGTACGGAAGCCGTCAGAACCGCCGTTACCCTGAGATTCCTCAGAAGTAGAGAAGTGCATAAGCTCCAGTGTACCAGTGTAAGCCAAACCGTCGCTTGCGCCACCATTGTTGTCATCATTGCCACCGTTGTTTTCCGGTGCAGGTGTAGACTCTGTGGCAGGTGCAGGTGTGCTTTCGTTACCGCCGTTGTTGCCTGTATCTTTGTCACCACATCCGGTGAGCAAAGTAGCTGCCATAGCAACGGTAAGGAAAATGCTTAAAACTTTTTTCTTCATTTTTTTCCTCCCTTTGATAAATAGGTGTTTTGTTATTATATTAAAACTGCTTTCGCAGGATTAATATCTGTCAAATGCTTCTAACCGTCTTTCCCTTATAGACCTCACCGCGGATTATCACGGGCTCTATAATGGTAGTTCTCGGCTTTTCAATCAGGCTTATCAACTTTTCTCCCGCCTGCGCTCCGATTTGCACTGTGTCCTGTCTCAGTGTCGTAAGCTGCGGCTCGATATGCCTGCCGGCCCGAATACCGTCATATCCCGCCACGGAGATATCCTCCGGAATCCGAAGCCCTCTTTCCCGAATGACGTTCATACCGCCAAAGCAGGAAAAATCATCGGGATAAATGATACAGGTTGGAGGATTGGGCAAATCCAATAATTTCTTTGTCGCTTCTCCTGCCCCTTTCGTATCACGGTACGCCGACTCTTGAAGATACGCTTCCGGAACTGTTACCCCCAATTCCTCTGCCGTCTTCAAAAAAGAAGAGATACGGCTCTTTGTGACCGTTGAATTGGCGCCGTGTATATATGCTATCTGCCGGTGCCCCTGTTCATAAATATAGGTAAATAACTCCCGCATACCTCTTACATTGTCGGAAACGATAACTGCCCTGTCATGAAACAAATGGTCAATCGTCACAAGCCGGATATCGCTTTTTACCAGTTCTTCCACTTCCGGATCATAAAAATCTACATTGGCAATCATCACACCATCAAATCCTCTGTAACGGCAGTGCTCCAAGTAGGTCATACGATTTTTCCGGTTCTTACTGGCGTTGAGAAAAGTCACATCATAGCCCCTCGCCTCCACCGTCCGCTTAAAGCTGTCCAACACTCCGGCGAAATAGTCATGCGTCAATCCGTTCCCTGCCTCGTCCGTAAACAGTACCCCGATATTATAGGTACGGTTCGTCTTCAAGGCTCTTGCCAGAGAGTTGGGATAGTACCCCAGTTCCTTTGCGACCTGACGTATATGTGATTTTGTCTCCTGACTAATATCCTTATGATTGTTAAGCGCTTTGCTGACCGTCGCAACGCTGACACCGCACACACGGGATATGTCCTTCATAGAAGCCATACTATCATCCCCTTCTAAGTTGTAATCCCTAAGTACTTTCTATACTTAAAGACTTCTGGCTGCGTCGATTGCACGGGGCCGCCTGCCACTACTCATTTGTGCTGCCCTGTTCAGTGCGGCAAATGACTTAATCGTTTTCGCATTATTAGTGTAACTCACCTTTGATAATTTTGCAATACTTTTCGAATTTTTTTTATGCAACTTTTACACTTTTGGCAAACTTATACAGTTTGAGAAGCTCCTTTTTTATCGTTTTGCACAGCTTTTTGTCGCTTTTTTTTCTAATAATACCATTCCATGGTGAAACAGGACATTTTTTCATATTATGAGGCAGCTTTTGGCAAATGCCTTTTCCTTTCGGCAATCTGCCAAAAAAATGCCCCGTTTTCCAATATTTCTGTTGCAATGCGTATATATCTTGTGTATAATTCGGTTTATAAAGGCTTGTCTGATTTTACTTAATCGTTTAACTTACAGCTATCTTCAGCCAAAGCCAAATTCTAAAAAAGGAGAGCTTATCATGAAATTCGGTTTTTTCGATGATGCGAATCAGGAATATGTGATCACCACCCCAAAAACGCCGCTTCCATGGATTAACTATTTAGGCTGTAACGATTTTTTCAGCCTGATTTCCAACACTTGCGGCGGTTATACTTTTTATAAGGATGCGAAGCTGCTTCGCCTGACACGTTACCGCTACAATGACATTCCGGCGGATACCAACGGCAAGTACTTCTACATAAAAGACGGCGATACCGTTTGGAATCCCGGCTGGCAGCCTTCCAAAACGGAACTTGATTCCTATGAGTGCCGCCACGGCATCGGCTACAGTAAGTTTACAGGCTCCAAAAATGAAGTGGAAGCTTCCGTACTTACCTTTGTTCCCATGAAGGACTCCTGTGAAATAAGCCGCCTTACTCTGTCCAACAAATCTGCATCCGCAAAAGAATTAAAGCTCTTCTCTTATGTAGAATGGTGTCTGTGGAATGCGGACGACGATATGAAAAATTTCCAACGTAATCTGAGCACCGGTGAGGTAGAAGTCGTAGATTCCACCATCTTCCACAAAACCGAGTACCGTGAGCGCCGCAATCATTATGCTGTTTACTCCGTCAATGCTAAAGTAGATGCATTTGACACCAGCAGGGATGCTTTTTTAGGCGCATACCGCTCTTCCGCGCTTCCTGAGGCTGTGGAAAACGGCGCATGCACCAATTCCATGGCAAGCGGCTGGTCGCCGATTGCCGCACACCAGATTAACGTATCCTTAGCACCCGGTGAAAGCAAGAGTTTCGTGTTCGTACTGGGTTATGTGGAGAATCCCGAGGAAGAAAAATGGGAGTCCAAGGGCGTTATCAACAAAAAGCCTGCTTTTGCAATGCTTGACCGCTACAAAACCGATGCAGATGTGGACGCTGCTTTTGCCGAATTAAAGGCATACTGGAAGCAGCTCCTCTCCAAATATACGGTAGAATCCGGCAATGACAAAGTAAACCGCATGGTCAATACATGGAATCAGTATCAGTGTATGGTTACTTTCAATATGTCACGTTCTGCTTCCTATTACGAGTCCGGAATCGGACGCGGCATGGGCTTCCGTGATTCCTGTCAGGACCTTTTGGGCTTCGTTCATTTGATTCCCGACCGTGCAAGGGAGCGTATCATCGATATCGCTTCTACCCAGTTTGAGGACGGCAGCGCCTACCATCAGTATCAGCCCCTCACCAAGAAGGGCAATTCCGACATCGGCAGTGGCTTCAATGACGATCCTCTGTGGCTCATCGCAGGCACCTCCGCTTATGTAAGAGAAACCGGCGATACTTCCATTTTGACAGAAAACGTTCCTTACGATAACGATATGTCCAAAGCAACCCCTCTGATGGGTCATTTAAAGCGCTCTCTGGATTACATCATCAACCACAAGGGACCGCACAATCTTCCTTTAATCGGACGTGCAGACTGGAACGACTGCCTCAACTTAAACTGTTTCTCCGAGCATCCCGGTGAATCCTTCCAGACCTTTGGTCCCAGCGAAGGGCCGGTTGCCGAATCCGTATTCATTGGCGGTATGTTTGTCAAATATGCTGAAGAATATGCACAGCTCGCAGAGCTGATGGGTGATGCCGCTGAGGCTAAGAGGGCACGCGATGAAGCTGCCGTTATGTACGATGCGATCTTAAAGGATGGCTGGGACGGCGAATGGTTTGTCCGCGCTTACGACGCATACAGCAACAAGGTTGGTTCCAAAGAATGTGAAGAAGGACAGATTTATATTGAGCCGCAGGGCTTCTGTGTACTGGCCGGCATCGGCGTTGAAGAAGGACTTGCAGAAAAAGCGCTGAACTCCGTAAAGGAAAGACTGGACACTGATTACGGCGTTATGATTTTACAGCCCGCCTACACCAGATACCACCTTGAGCTCGGTGAAATCTCCTCCTATCCACCCGGATACAAGGAGAATGCCGGTATCTTCTGCCACAACAATCCCTGGGTATCCATCGCTGAGACCGTTATCGGACGCGGCGAGCGTGCCTTTGAAATTTACAAGAAGACCTGTCCCGCTTACGTGGAGGACATCAGCGAGATTCACCGCACCGAGCCTTACGTATACTCCCAGATGGTAGCCGGCAGGGACGCCAAATTCCATGGCGAGGCAAAGAACAGCTGGCTGACCGGTACTGCGGCATGGACCTTCGTTAATATCTCCCAGTATATTCTGGGTGTATATCCTACCCACACAGGATTGTCCATCAATCCCTGCGTGCCGAAGGATTTCGGTGATTTCAAACTCACCAGAGTCTTCCGCGAAGGAACTTATCACATTGAAGTAAAGAATCCTTCCAACGTGGAAAAAGGTATTGCCTCCATGGTTGTGGACGGCAAACCGGTAGACGGCTGCGTAATCCCTTACGAGAAAGGCAAAACCGTCTACAACGTTACCGTTACTATGGGATAATTTCAATCCCTTTAGTATAATTCCTCTTACAATTACGTCAAAACGGCAGGATATCCCAATATCCTGCCGTTTCACGTATGAAGTCTTTACATAAGGGGCGCAATCAAATTACATATCCTTCCAAGCAGCCGCCCTCCTGCAGGCAGAGACTTATAGTACCCGTCTTCTACCCGCATACATTTCTGAAGCGTAGCCTGAAAATCAGCCTCTACATCTTCCACAACCGTACTCTTATAGAAATAAGCCCCACATTCAAAATGGTGATAGAGGCTTCTGTAATCCAGATTAATCGTACCTACCACCGCCTTACAGGCATCGGAGGTAAACACCTTTGCATGCACAAAACCGGGCGTATACTCATAGACCTGTACGCCTGCCGCAAGCAGGGACGGATAATAGCTTCTCGCAATAGCAAAGGCATATTTTTTATCGGGAATATGCGGCAGTATCAGCTTGACATCCACGCCCCGCTGCGCGGCAAACTTTAACATCATCAAAAAGCTGCTGTCCACAATAAAATACGGCGTCATAATATGCACATAATCCCGCGCCGTATTTAAAATATCCATGTAGACCTTTTCCGCTACATTCTCCTTCCTGTTGGGTCCATCGCCGTAAGGAATCACATACCCTGCTGCATCCTTATGCACACAGCGATGCAGATACTCTTCATAATTGCTTGGGCTTTCCAAAATATCCCATGTCCTGAGAAACATCATGGTAAAGCTGTCCACCGCATCGCCGGTAATTTTTACTGCCACATCCTTCCAGTGTCCAAAACGCTGTCTTTTGTTGATATATTCATCCGCCAGATTCACACCGCCGGTATAAGCGACCTTTCCGTCAATCACCAGTATCTTTCTGTGGTCACGGTTATTCTGATGCGTGGACAGCATAGGAGCAATCGGCGAAAACGCCTTGGTTCTGATTCCCAGCTTTTCCATTTTGGCAGGATAATTGTACGGGAGCAGCAAGAGTGAGCACATACCGTCATACATAAAGCGCACCTCTACGCCCTCTTTCGCCTTCTTTTCCAAAATTTCCAGAATGGAGTCCCACATGATGCCGCGCTCTACGATAAAATACTCCAGAAAAATAAATTTTTCCGCTTTTTCCATCTCCGCAAGCATATCCTTCCATTTGTCTTCACCCAGCGGAAAATACATATTTTCATTGCTTCTGTATGCCGGATAACCTGCTTTTGACAAATATGCCGCCAGTCCCCCTGCCTGACTGTCACAATCCGTGATTTCCTGCAGAACACTTTCCTCCTGCTTCATATACTGTCCTGAATTCTCTATCACCTTATTCATCTCTTTTTTCAGACCCCTGCTCCCCATATTTGTGTCCACAAAAAGAAATATAATAGTTCCAAACACAGGGAAGAGACAGATAGGAATGACCCATGCAATCTTAAACTCCGGCAAATCTTCCTTGTTTATCAAATATATCAGTACCGCAGCACCGCCTACCGTCATAGCGCTGAAAATAAAAGTAGTATATTTACCCAGCCACATAAAACTGGAAAACAAAATTGCTGCCTGTACCAAAATGGACAGAAAAATGATCATCGTCCGGCTAAATACAATTTTAAAAAACACACTTAAAAATTTCTTCATCCGTAATACCTCTCTTATGTTACTGCGCTATTTTTAAACTATTTTAGCTTTTTCACATAGAAAGGTCAATGCACATCTTTATTCTTCTGTTTTTTTCTGCGGTTCCGCTATCTTTTCACGAAAAAATCGAAAAAAGCCCTTGACTTTTTTTCTGTGTCCATGTAAAATATTTACTGTTGCAGGTATGTTCATACATGTAGCAGTATGTGCGTTTAGCTCAGCTGGATAGAGCGTTTGGCTACGGACCAAAAGGTCGGGGGTTCGAATCCTCTAACGCACGCTCTTTGTGCGTTTGCGCATGCTCCTTGTGCGTTTTCGCACGTTAATTTAAAGATGCAGGAAGCCTTAGATAGGGACTCCTGCGTTTTTCGTTTCATGCAAAACTACATGTATAAAAAACAAGATTGGAAATATAGTAAACATATAGGAACATGCTTCTCACAAACTATCAGTGCATAATCCAATGAAACCAGGATATGCATGGAAAGGATAACTATGCGTTTTGATATGCATTGTCACACCAAGGAAGGGTCTTTGGACGGCAAGATTCATTTAGCCGATTATGTCACCCTGTTAAAAGAAAAAGGCTATCAGGGCATGCTCATTACCGACCACAACTCCTATCAGGCATACCGATATTACAAGAAGCACAAGGAAGAGCCTGCTTTTAAAGATTTTACTATTTTAAAAGGAATTGAATACGACACCATAGACGCCGGACATGTTTTGGTTATCATGCCGGAATATGTTAAACTGCCTATTTTAGAGCTTCGCGGTCTTCCTGTATCCATCTTAATTGAAATTGTTCATTTTTTTGGTGGTATTTTAGGACCGGCACACCCCTGCGGAGAAAAATACTTAAGTCTCTGCAACACAAGACGCTACCGCAAGAACCCCCATATTCTGAAAGAATTTGATTTCATGGAAGTATTTAATGCCTGTGAACCGCCCTCCGCAAACGAATCGGCTGCGGAGCTGGCGCAGCGCCACCATCTGCCGGGCTTTGGAGGCAGCGATTCTCACAAGCATGACTGTGTCGGCTCTGCCTATACGGAGTTTCCCGACGATATCCTGACAGAATCTGACCTTATCCGCTACATCCGTAAAAAGAAGCCTGTAAGCTGCGGCGGCACCTACTACCACGGAACCACCAGAGAGCGCATCGGTTCCTTAAACAATATTCTGGTGTATTCTTTTTGGGTGTATAATAAAGCAGCCGGACTCAGACGCTATCCCAAGCGCAGGCTTGCCTTTAAGGATTATAAAAAGGAATCCGGCAAAGCGCGATGCTCTGCTTAAACAAAAAATGGTAAAATAATTGTATGTAAGATAAAAAGGGATAAACGCTAAATTTGCGTTTATCCCTTTTTTCACTTTTTACTGCTGGTGGCCGGACTTGAACCGGCACGATGTTGCCACCGAGGGATTTTAAGTCCCTTGCGTCTGCCTATTCCGCCACACCAGCATAGGCAATGGATAAATCATGGGGCCTATAGGGCTCGAACCTATGACCCTCTGCTTGTAAGGCAGATGCTCTCCCAGCTGAGCTAAGACCCCATACGACCCAGATCGGACTCGAACCGACGACCTCCGCCGTGACAGGGCGGCGCTCTAACCAACTGAGCCACTGGGCCAAAATAATGAAATTGAAAAAGTGGACCTTCGGGGACTCGAACCCAGGACCGACCGGTTATGAGCCGGTTGCTCTAACCAACTGAGCTAAAGGTCCATAAACCCTTACAGAGTTTAAGCCGATGATCGGACTCGAACCGATAACCTGCTGATTACAAATCAGCTGCTCTGCCAATTGAGCCACATCGGCAAGTCATCATCGAAATGACTCCGACGGGAATCGAACCCGTGTTACCGCCGTGAAAGGGCGATGTCTTAACCGCTTGACCACGGAGCCAAATTGCTTTTATGCTTTATATTTAATCCAGCTCCATAATAGCCTAAGTGCCCTTTGCGGCACTTCACTCCCCGAGTAGGGCTCGAACCTACAACCCCACGGTTAACAGCCGTGTGCTCTACCATTGAGCTATCGAGGATTATTGAACGATACATTCGTAAAAGTTGATTCCTGATACCTTTCACATTGTACCTTCAAAACCGAACACTGGAACACACCCTCCCTTACAGGAAAACCCTTCCTGCCTCCTGGTTAAGCCC